>NZ_BORO01000017.1 GCF_018333215.1 Oceanobacillus sp. J11TS1
TTTATCAGAAGGTATCCTTTTTTTGTACATTTATTTTATTTTTTAATCAAATTAAAAAAGTGACTTCCTACTTATCTTTGTAGAAAGTCACTTTTCTGTTTTTACTGGGTTTTGTCCCAGCCTCTTTGTATAAGTAATCAACTTATTGCAGACTTAGAAATAGCTCGATCAGGCTTATAACGAGACATATCTATTTCAATATCTTCTTGTAATATTTGTTTTGCTGCTAACTGTCCGACATACGGTCCCATCGTTAACCCAGAACGACCAAGGCCATTAGCAATATAGAGTTTCTCCACGCCATCAATCGGTCCAATCAATGGCAACCCATCTGGGCTCATTGGGCGAAATCCAATCCGTACTTCTTTTAACGTTCCTTCTCCAAGCCCTGATGCGACATCTAAAGCTGCTTCCAAGACATGCTGCACCCCGCCAGCAGTTAAACGGTAATCGAAGCCAGCACCGGTTTCTCTCGTTGCACCTGCTACCACTCTTGAATCATCAAACGCCAGCATATAATGGCTAGTCTGCGGTAAAACAACTGGCCAATCAGCAGTATCCTGACCCGGCAGGGAGATATGGGCAATTTGTCCACGCTGCGGTTCGATAGCTAAATCTATTCCTAATGGTTTTAATAGTTCTGGCGCCCATGCTCCAGTTGCTAATAATACATTATCCGCTTCGATATCTTCCCCATCCACATGAACTCCGGTCACTTCCTGATTGTTGATAATAAGAGAAGCTTCTCCTTCCACAAAATGCGCACCATTTTTTATAGCAGCCCGCTTCATGGACTCGCTCAACAATCTGCCATCCATTCTAGCCGCTCCAGATACATAAACTCCCGCTAAATCATCTGATAATGCCGGGAACCTCTTTTTCGCTTCCTGATGATCTAATCTTTCAACCTCTCCAAGCTCCGGAGCCTCTCGTTGTTTTTCACGAACTTGACGCTCAATCTCATCTAATTCAGAAGGATCCTTACTGACACTTATTGCACCAACCTTCTTATAACCTGTATCTGTTTCTCCATCTTGTCTCAATTGCTCTATTAATTCCGGATAAAAAAGTGCACCTCTTTTAGCAATCGCATACCAATCTGGATCTTCAACATGTGAAATCCACGGGCAAATAATACCGGCACCTGCCGATGTTGCTTTCCCATCTTCCGGACGATCGACCATAATAACTTCTACACCTTGTTTAACCAAATAATACGCTGCACTTGCTCCTGCAATTCCTGCACCTACCACAATAATTTTCATCCCATTTTCCTCCCATGCAATATGTACTCATCTAAATTTCACTATTTTCTGCTTATTCAAGTATACCATTTTATATTTATAAGAACGAATTGTTTTATCAAATTTTTAAAAAGGTTGATTATTTATACAATATATTAACTTAGTTCTATTTACCCAAATAATCTCTAATAGAGATAATTCCTAATAAATACGGGTAATCTATAATTATCTAGTTAAAGAAATGGAGGTATATGTAATGAACAAATTATTTACGGTGTTCGTTTTCATAGGAGTACCACTCTCTGTCATTGGCTCCATTTTTCATTGGCCTGCCATCATGATGTTTATCATTTATTGTCTGACAATCATCGCTTTAGCCGGCTTTATTGGTCGTGCCACCGAAAGCTTAGCAATTGTTCTAGGGCCAAGGGTTGGCGGCCTGCTAAATGCGACCTTTGGAAATGCCGTTGAACTTATTATTTCCATCTTCGCATTAAAAGCCGGGCTTATTGGAATTGTCCTCGCCTCGTTAACAGGTTCCGTATTAGGTAACTTACTGCTTGTCGGCGGGCTTTCCTTTTTTGTTGGCGGTCTGAAATATAAACGACAGTCCTTTAATATTTATGAGGCACGACATAATGCAGGTCTATTAATGTTTGCAGTTATTGTCGCGTTTGTTATTCCGGAAGTATTTACAAATACGATGAATGAGCAAGAAACCATGGTTTTAAGTGTGGGAATTTCTATTATTTTAATCGTATTGTATTTGGCGGCATTATTATTTAAATTTGTTACACATCGAGGCGTTTACCAAGTAGATGATAAACAGCAGGAAGCCGCCCATGAAGAAGAACCAGAATGGGGAAAAATAAAAGCAATTGTCATCCTAGCACTTTCCACGGTTGCTGTTGCCTATGTTTCCGAACACTTAGTAGACACTTTCGATATCGTGGGCACAACATTTGGCTGGTCCGAGTTATTTATCGGGATCATTATTGTTGCGATTGTTGGTAATGCAGCAGAGCATGCATCAGCAGTTATTATGGCTTATAAAAATAAAATGGATGTCGCGGTTGAAATTGCGGTCGGCTCCACGCTGCAAGTGGCTATGTTTGTCCTGCCAATTCTTGTTTTGTTATCTCTCATTTTCCCAACACCTATGCCGCTTGTCTTCACATGGCCGGAACTAATCAGCATGGTGACAGCCGTATTATTAATGATTACACTCTCCAATGATGGGGACTCCAATTGGTTTGACGGGCTTTCCCTGTTGGCAGCTTATGTGATTATGGGAATTGGATTTTATTTTATTTAGGCAGTTCTGAGTAGACCAACTTAAATATTAATAGAAAAACGGCTGAAGCTAAAATTAATTTTTCGTTATATAGAAACAAGTTCTATTGGAATATCGCGGAGGTATTAATGGGCAAGTGACCATTAATAATAACAGGATGAAAAGAGCTGTGAGGTTTTATCATTAACAAAACCCAGCTCTTTTTTGATTGTGAGGAAAAATCTATATTTATACAAGGTTACCCAATTTTAATTCGGTAATCATTCATTTAACTTGCGGTCGCTATAACGATAATTATATTTTTGTTTTCCAGTAGTTGTTTGTAGCAGCTACTGTTTGGTAATGAATAGCGACAACTTGCGATACCGCTATTAAGCTATCCGCATCTCTAGAATATTTCGGACGCAATTTTTTTCTGATTGCTTCAGAAGGCTGTGTAACCTCCACTGCTTTTTGTGCGAGCTTAACTGCTAATTCGAATCCTTCTGGGTTATTAACAGAAAACGGATTTGCCCCATTCTATTCACATGGATAATTTCCATTTTCAATTCATATCAATGAATGGGGAGGTATGTGAAATGACCGATAAACGAAAAGACAACAAAAAAGAGGAGCAACTTGAGCTTTTTCGTGTGGATGACAAAGGAAAGTATATGACAACAAATCAAGGTGTGAAAGTTTCCGAGGATGAACTCTCCTTAACTGCCGGTGTTCGCGGGCCAACCATAATGGAGGATTTTCACTTCCGGGAAAAAATGACACATTTTGATAATGAACGAATACCAGAGCGGGTCGTTCATGCTAGAGGCTTTGCTGCTCACGGTGAATTTGAGTTATACGAAGACCTTTCGCGTTATACAAGAGCAAAAATTTTTACGGATACGTCTAAAAAAACACCCGTATTTGTCCGATTTTCTACTGTAAATGGAGCAAGGGGCTCTGGAGATACGGCAAGGGATGCGCGTGGTTTTGCAACGAAATTTTATACGGAAGAAGGAAACTATGACCTTGTAGCCAATAATATTCCTGTCTTCTTTATTCAGGATGGAATTAAATTTCCCGATGTTGTCCACTCGTTTAAACCAGAACCTAACAATGACGTTCCTCAAGCATCTACAGCTCATGATAACTTTTGGGACTTTGTTGCCAATAATCCAGAGAATGCTCATATGGTGATGTGGATTATGTCTGACCGAGCGATTCCAAGAAGTTTTCGAATGATGGAAGGGTTCGGAGTAAATACATTTCGTTTTGTAAACGCCTCAGGGAAAGCATTCTTTGTTAAATTTCACTGGAAGCCAAAGCTTGGTGCACACTCCTTAGTTTGGGAGGAAGCCCAAAAGCTCATGGGAGTTGACCCTGATTTTCATCGCAATGACTTATGGAATGCGATTGAACGAGGAGATTATCCAGCGTTTGAGTTAGGTGTGCAAATTGTAAATGAGGAAGATGAATTTAAGTTTGATTTTGATTTATTAGACGCAACAAAACTAATACCTGAGGAAGAAGTTCCAGTAAAAATCATCGGAAAGATGACATTAACAAAGAATGTTGATAACTTCTTTGCTGAGACGGAGCAAGTAGCATTCCATCCTGGGAATGTTGTTCCTGGAATAGATTTCACGAATGATCCACTGCTCCAAGCAAGATTATTCTCCTATATCGACACACAATTAATACGCTTAGGCGGACCAAACTTTCATGAAATACCAATCAACCGACCAATTTGTCCTTTCCACAATAACCAGCGTGAAGGTTATCATAGAATGACAATCAATGTTGGTCAAGTGAACTATCATCGTAATTCCTTAGCAGGAAATACACCAACTCCTGCACCGCCTGAAGAGGGAGGTTATAAGCATTATGAAGAAAAGGTTGATGGTCGGAAGATAAGAGCAAGAAGTAAAAGTTTCACCGATTTCTTTTCTCAAGCAACCATGTTTTGGAACAGTATGAGTGAACCCGAGAAGAGACATATAATCGATGCCTTTAGTTTTGAACTAGGAAAGGTAAAAAGTAAATCGGTACGACAGCAAAATGTGGATTTATTTGCAAATGTTAACCTTGAATTAGCCAGAACGATAGCTAGAAATATTGGAGTTACCCCACCATCAAGTGGAGGATCGACCGTAACAAAATCTTCCCTAGCATTGAGCCAATTAAATACGCCTATGTCTGCCAAAACTCGTAAAGTAGCGGTGATTTTATCGGAAGGGTTTAATGGTCCTCTAGTAAGATCAGTGCTTAACTACTGGAAAGCGGAGGGGCTTGTTCCGGAAATCATAAGTGAGGACCAAGGAATCGTTCAGGGTACGAATGGCGTACAGTTAGAAGCAGCACAAAATGTTTATACTGCTGATTCGGTGTTGTACGATGCGGTCTATATGGTGCGGGGAAGTAGTGAGGATATGAAATTTAATCAAAAGGTTGCAAATTTCCTTGATGAGGCTTATCGCCACAAAAAGACAATTGGTGCTACTGGTCAAGGGATACAATGGTTACAAGTCAATCATTTTATCAATAAACCAGGTGTTATTACCGATGGAGGAGGTCCCGATTTTGCAAAACGGTTTGTCGAAGCTGTCCGTCAGCATCGTCACTGGAATAGGTAAATTTCAATGGTGACCGAATGGGACAAAACCCTAGTAACTTAAAATAATAGTGTGGTACGCACCATCATACAATGGTGAAGGTACCACACCTATTTTTACCATTTCATAGCCTACTTCTTTTTCAAACGAAAAAATTTCAAATCGCTATTTTTTCTACATATCCATCAGATAATAAGAGGAGCCGGCTAAATTCGCAGCGCCCTTGAACTACGATTACCCGCCCTAGCGAAACCATTTGAGCGTCGAAAGTTCGAGACGTTTTAAGCTTCCCATACCGCACCTTTTGAATAAGCAATTATACTTTTATCTGTCCCCGACAACATAAGGACTAAAGACCTATACCTATACCTACATTGTTATGTGTAAAATATAATTATATAAATGGACTTCCACCCCTCAAAAAGCCTTTCTCTGTATGGCAAATCCCTTAGATAACCCTTTTATTTTAATACTTATTTCATAGTTAACAAATTTTCTAAAAAGAATAATTTTTTCGCTTTATTTCTTATTTTTAATATGCTAATATTATATTAACAATACATATATTGTTAATATAATAAATCTATGAAAGGATATGATGGCAATAAGTTACATAATCAATGAGAATACGATGGCTATATTACCTTCGCATTCCAAGAAACATGCGTCAAAAGTCTATGAACTTAAGGAAGACCTAATACATAGTTTCAAAGAAAAACCTTTTACAATTGTCGAACAAAACTGCATGAGACATTTTTCTTCCTATACCGGAAGAAGAGAATCTGTACTTTATCACACAGATTTCGCAAAGAAAACCCCAATACCCATCAGTTCTAACAGGGGAATTATTGCTTTTCCAACAATGGGGATCACACATAAGGATTGTGCATGGATTTTTTATCGTCATGTCTTTGACGTCAAGGAAAGAGGCAGTGGATGTGTTGTCATTTTTAAAAACGGGACAGAACTATTCCAATCTCTTTCTAGAGAGAGGTTTTTAAAACAAATTGTACGTTGTAAGGCATTAGATCATTTAATTAAAAACAACAAAGAAAGCAGATCACCAGTTCCTGACAATCTTCCTGATGTTTCCGATATTTCTGATGCGCCAGATGAATTCCTGATTGCTCGTATCTTAAAAACCCTTACGGATCCAGTTGATTAAGTGCTCACTTGTGACAATCTCACGACAAGAGAATCACTTGCTAAGATCATTCTTCTGAGACATATCCAACTCTCAAGTTTGATTGCTCTTGTTCTGTGAATTGTTTGTATTTAGTTAAATGACTTTCTTTGTTTTCATTGGGATACATCTTATAATTTCACCTTTAGAAGTACTTACCTTTATTAATTTCAGAATAATATGATATCAAGGACCCGATAGACCTTCAAACGAATATACGTTCCATTTAACATTATAAAAAAAGAGTGTATAACCTCTATATTATTTCCACATGGATTAAATTACTATAATGGATCCTTTGGACGCCATCATCATTTGTACATTTTATTACCTCATCCCCTGGCTTTAAGGTTTCTACATATCCTGTTACCTCATGAAAATCATAATCCTTAAAGTATTTTATCCATACCATTTTTTCTTCTTTTGCTGCTTCCATTAACGAAAATCCGTTATATTCCAGCTGATCTTCATCCAAAATAGGCTTTTCTTTTCTCTCTCTTTGCTGTCTCAGTTCTTTGAGTAATTCGACTTGTTCCGGCAGCATTAATGATGTCCATTTCATCGTTCCTCTATCATGTATATTCCTCATGCTCCCACGCTCCTTCTCACGTATCCCCAGGATAAAATATTATCCATTTTGAAGTTACGAACCTGCTTCCTATAATAACAATAAGCTAAAATTTTCGTATCCTCTATTTGCACCACACGAATTATCCTTTGCGTGACATGATTGTCTTTACCAATATAATAAATCATAATTCTTTCTTTCCGCTCCATAGCATTTGTAAAGAAACCGATCATATTTATCGTCTCCCTTCATCAATTTATTGGAACGTCTGTTCCTATTATATCAAAGAATGCTTCTTTTTAAACAAAAAAAGCGGGAATAGTTGCTGCTTATTTATGGAAATATTGATTCTTTTATCCTGCAGTTAAATCACCGGACTCTCCTTATAGGTATGCCATAGCTACATTCCTTATTCATTCTATGTAACGCGAAAAGCATTCTTTGCCTATACAAAAAGCGGGTTATCGCACCATCTATTGAGATGGGCGACTTCCCGCCGGCTATGCCTATTTCATCTTTACCTCATAACGCCTTGCACTGCTTTCCCAAGCTTAGAAAATAAAAAATCCTATTAATACCACTGACTTTCTTAATTGTAAAAAACTTTTTATTATTGCCCGCACAATCAATAAGCCTTTACCAATCCGCCATCGATTAATAATGTTTGCCCTGTAATGTACGTATTTCGATAAGAACCTAAAAAGACAGCAGCCTCTGCAAATTCCCCTGGTGTCCCATATCGGCCAACCGGAATAGACTCCTGGACACTATTTTGCCAATCCGCTAACTCAACTTGATTTAACGCTGCATTTCTCTTATCAATACTCCGCAATCTGTCTGTATCGATTTTACCTAGTCCGACAATATTGATTAGTATTTGATTTTTTGCATAATCGCTCGCAAGGGATTTACAGAGAGCTTGTACACCGCTTCTAAATATATTCGAAAGCAGCAGTTCACTGATCGGTTCTTTAATCGAAGTCGATGCAACGTATAAAATTCTGCCTTGCCCATTTTCCTTCATTAGGGGAATCGCTGCTTTGATTGCTCGTACGGAACTCATCAATGTCAATTCAAAGGCATCGTACCAATCCGCTTCATCACTGGTTTCAAAGTCAATAATCGGAGGTCCTCCTGCATTGCTTACTAATACATCAAGTACACCAAAATGTTCTTTCACAAAAGCAAATAAACGATTAATATCTTCCTTTTTCGAAACATCTGTAACAAAAGGAATCACTTCACTGCCTGTCTGCTCAGAAATCTCATCTGCAGTTTTCTTTAGAACATCTTCATTTCTGCCGGTAATAATAACAGATGCCCCTTCTTGAGCGTACTTATTCGCAATTTCTCTGCCAATACCCCTGCTTGATGCTAAAACTAATACTTTCTTGTCCTTTAATTTCAAATCCATCATTGATCGCTCCCTTCTTTATAATTCATAATATATCATAGTTGGATTGGCAAGCAGAGGAGAAGTTAGCCTAACTTTTTAAGGTCACATTTCGGAAAAATGTACTTACACAACGAGGGACGAAAAGAATTTCAACCCCATTCTTGCGCAGAACGGGGTTGAAACGTCAGAAGTTATTAAAATCATAACTATATTGTCACGTTTCATACTATAGCTAGGGTTTCCGGCCAGTTAAAAGTTTAATAATCAATATCACTAAAGCCACAACCAACAAAATATGCACAAGATTTCCCGCTATATCTCCAATGAAACCTAGCAACCATAAAACGAGTATGATAATTAAAATAGTCCAAAGCATAATCTGACCTCCTTCCTACTCTTTCAATATTCCATTCCCTTTTCTTTGTTTGGTAAACTAAAATCTAATGGCTTTCGATACATTTTCATTATTCCGGAGGTGTTATAACCTTTTCATCAAAACATTACCTTACAAAACCCCCGTATCTATATCTCAAAGCTAACTCGCATGCATTCCAAAGCCTACTCGCTACAACAATATCCGGTTTTTCTGGAAGGGATGGAACCAATTCAGAAACCGTCGCACTAGCCGCAAAATGATGTTTCTCTTTATTTCAGCACAAAAAAGTGAGCTCGTTTATATGCTAACGGCTCACTCTTTTTGCTTATTAAAAACGTATAACCTTTTCTATTTTTCTACTCGCTTGCAAGCTTCTCAATTTCCTCTTTGCTTAATTTTGTAATTTCTGCTATTTGGCTGATCGGCATTCCTTTTGCAATCAATTCTAAGGCTATTTCCTGTCTACCTTTCTCTAGCCCCTTCTCAAAATAGGAATTGGGCAGCTGAAGCACCACTTCTTTTTCTCTTTCCGGCAAATTATCAATTTTCTCCATCATTTGAGCTTCCTCCTTTTCGTTTAGTTTCAAATAGGCCTCAAAAAAGCCGTATATAAAGTGAAACTTCATTCAGTGGGGTTCTGAATGTTAGTTGAACCAATCGGGCCGTTACTGGCTGTTGGACCTCCCACTTGGAAATAACGAGTTTCCTTATTTTTGATGTGGGAGTCTTACAGCCAGTTACACTGCGAAGAACTCCATTTTGGCAGGATCAATTTGCATACGGCTAATCATGCGCAAGAATTCCAGCTTCACCTGAACACGTTCATGCTCTTTATACCCCATCTGGCTGAGTAATGCTGCTACGGCCGGGTTATCTGATTGAATATATTCTTTCCAGTTTTTCTTTTTTAAGTGTAGTTGTAAAAAGTTGAATTGAAGTACGTTTTGATGAGGGGTATTTATTCTGAATTGGGTTGGTTCTTCTTTTTTGTCTATTATAACTCAAAACAGCAATGGGTTGAATAGGTTTGCGGTGTTTTGCATAAAGGTAGCTGAAGTATAAAAACATTCTTTCGGGAAAATCAGCTTCATGAGACGATTGGGCTTCCGTATGAATATGCAGGATTTTGTCCTCATGGTTAAGCTTTACCTCTGCCAGAAGGTCTATTTCTTTCTTGGTTCCCTTGATGTAATCCCAATACACCTCTTGCTCTAGGAACGTGACCTCGGAGAAATCAATGTAGGGGTGAAGATCAGGGAAAAATCCTTCGATGAACTCTTCAAAAAACTCTTTTATCAGCTTTTTAAACAGCCGATCATGCTTCATGTAGTCTGCTTTTTCTTCTAAAATAACAGGTGCTGCGAACAAATAAACACTTCCTTTCATTAAATTGTCTTTATTTTAACAATCATTACAAAATAATGCTAGTTTTTATTTCAGATCAATCCCACCAATAACTAAGCTGGCTTCACCTCTATTTACGTATAGACAAATTATTTTAAGAGCACCTTTACTTTCTAAATAAAACCATGTACTATATATCTTAAAGATACATATCATTATGATATAGGATGAGATAAATGCAAAAATATAACGATACCACATATGCAATACTCGGCATTTTGACAACACACTGCCACTCAGGCTATGAGATAAAGCAATTCATTGATAATAGCCTGAATCATTTTTGGAAAATCAGCTATGGACAGATTTACCCGACATTAAAGCGGCTGGAAGAAGAAGGTTTGGCTACCATTCAAACATCCTCACAGGAAGGGAAACCAGATCGTAAGGAATACTTCCTAACAGAGAAAGGGAAAGAAGTTCTAAAAGGTTGGTTGGAACAGCCGTTAAAGCAATTACCAGTTGAACGGAATGAAGTATTGTTGAAACTGTTTTTCGGCAGGCATCAGACGAAAAAACAATCCATCCTTCTGTTAGAAGATTATAAGCAAAAACTAGAGAAGCTATATCAGGCTTATGAAGCAATTGAAGAAGGAATTGCTTGCCATAGTAATAATCATAGCGATGCAAAATATTGGATGTTTACCTTGGATTATGGAAAACGAGTGACAGAGGCTGCTATTGCATGGTGTGAAGCAACAATAAAAGAACTTTAACTTTTTACAGGAGGTAAACTAGATGTTTTCTTTCTTCATTTTTATCCATATTATCGCAGGATTTATCGCTCTAATTACCTTGTGGATGCCACTATTTTTTAGAAAAGGCGGCACTTATCACCGTATTACAGGCTGGATTTTTACTTACAGCATGTTTATTATCAGTGCTACTTCCATATACTTGTCCTTATACAGAATTAGCTTGGATGAAAGTCAGACAACAGCGCAATTTTCTTTCTCTATTTTCCTGATTTTTATTGCAATTCTTAGCTTTTCTACTGCAACATATGGATTACGTGTACTTCAATTTAAGAAACATGCAGGAAAACATCGTCATGCTCTAGATTGGTTTATTCCAATCCTTCTTTTTACAAGTGCAACTGTCATGAGCATATATGGATTTCTACTTGGAGATCCTCTATTATCATGGTTTCCTATGATAGGCATTTTTCTGTCTATATCTTACATGCTTTATTGGTGGCGCAATCCCAGGTTTAAAAACAACTGGTTGATAGAGCATCTGACAGGAATGTTAAGTTGTGGTATTTCAACGGTGACTGCCTTTGTTGTTTTTGGAGCTCCTCGTATTTTCGGATTAAATGAAAGCGCCATATTGTTATGGTTTGCACCGACCATTATCCTTGTACCGCTTATCATTTACTTTTCAATTAAATACAACAAAAAGGCTGTGAAATTAAACTGAAATCTTTCGGTCCAAATCCCTATAAAAGGAGGAATTATCCATGGGTAAAAAAATATATACTGGTAGATACACCACAGAGAATGATCAGGATGTTGTTGTTTTCATTATTGGAATGCGCATCAATAAAAGACTGGCGGTTCACAAATGGGGACCGGTGTTTACAGCAATGCCCGGGATGATTAGGGAACTTCATGAAAATCAGGATGAGTTAGGATTTCTTTCTATGGAAAGTTACTTTGGCCTGCGCACCACCATGATGGTTCAATACTGGCGTTCTACAGAAGATTTGCTCGCTTATGCAAAAGGGGAAAAACATTTGAAGGCATGGCAGCATTTTAACAAAAGGGTTAGGGAAAATGACGCTGTCGGCATTTATCATGAAACCTATCAAATAAAGGCTGGTAGTTATGAAACTGTCTATCGAAAAATGCCATTATTCGGTATGGGAAATGCGAAAAAGCACATCCCTATCGCGGCACAAAACAATTCCGCCCGTAAACGGCTTCAGCGTGTGAAAACAAACTAAACTAGTATCAGATACTATCCTTTCTTCGCTCACCAAGAATAAACAAGAATTTAAGACGGCTTCCGTACAGAAGATGATTGGTTGGAATGTTGGAGCATGACAAAATTTAATCATATGGCTTGTACAACTAATTACTTTTTTCTTTTAATACGTCCATGATTATCAATATATATTTCTGCAAGACCAAGAGTAGATGCCTTTCTAAGCAACTCATCCGTTCTGTTACGAGATGCTTTTAACATGGCTTTCTGTTTTCTTTCCATGTTCAAACTATGCCTTTTGTTTACTGTCATAGTCATTATAACTACACCCTTTCCCTTTTGTTTGCTATTTTATCATAAAAATGCGCTAACGCACATATATCTGCGTAAAAAATTACCGTTCGCTTATCATCTTCCTTAAACTCATTTATATCCTCACTTTGAATACAAAGAACTCCCACAATGTCTTTTCCTATTTTAATCGGCACTCCCAAAATAGAACCGTACTCATGTCTTGGTGCATGTGTACCTTGAAAATAAATACTTTCAGATACATTAGATATCAGTACTGTTTTACCAGTTTTCCAAATATGACCTGCAAAACCTTCCCCTTTTTTAAATTTTCTGTTGCGAGAAGATGAAAATTCAATTCTGTTATATGCAAACATCTCTAATTCATTTTGCTCATTGATAAAATATATAGTAGATGACTTATCAGATCTATCCTCTAATAATATAGTTACGCATTCATCTAATACATTATTACAAAACTCCCATTTCCAGTACGGCTTACCTTCATGCAGTAATTGCAACAGCGATCGAACCAATCGACTTGCATTTTTATGATGTCTTATAAAAATGTCACTTATATAACCTACTTCTACTAATTCATTGTCTTTCAGTTCTAATTCATCTAACAATTTCTCATTGTATTCCTCTTGTTGCTGTAATTCAGATTGGAGAGTTGCATTCTCTTTTATCAATTTCAAGTCATTGCTGTCATGCTTTTCAAAATCTTTATGATACATAAAATTAGGTATATTAGCTGTACCTAACGACACAACATCAGAGTTAGAACGAATTTCTCGGGCTAAGGCCATGGTTGAAAAGATAATTGTAATGGCACTGCATATAACTAGAAATATACTTTTAACTTTTATTTGACTGTCTGGATATATCCATTTGTGAATAGTATTAAAAGTTTCACTGATAGTTAAAAAAATCATGCATACTAATAAAAAAGCAATAACATAGCTTAATGTTATTTTCCATGTTTTAGACATGTACCCCTCTCCTCTTTTATGTGTTTGCAATTAAATGTAATCCAGCTCTTAATGCTATTTTGTTAATAATCCCCTGCTCTTTCTCATTACTTCGCTTGATAAGTTAATTATATAACCTACACCCCTATAAAACAAGAACAAATGTTCCTTTGTTTAGGGATTTTTTCTATGGAAGACAAACAAATCCCTTCAACCTGACTACCTCCAATTTATTTACAGAATCTAAGTATAGGACAGTTCTAAAGTAAAAATATGCAGTCTGCTCCCCACTTACCAGCTCAATTTCTCCGTCAAAAAAATCCCCAAAAAATTTTTTAATAAATAATAATGCTATAAACCCCTTGTATACCTACATTTCCGACACTAAAAATAGACAATTTCTACAATTTGGGATTTGACTTTTCGGAAATTTTAACTATATTAGTTTTATACATGTATAAAAAGAAAAGAGGGAAGCTTGTGGAATCAAATTCAACTATCAGAGGATTAAAGGATCGTATCGCACCACTTTTTTTCTTATCTGCAGCGGTATCGATTGTAAATATTCTTTTTCTACCAATTATTTTTTATGTTCCTTTTCAGAAAGTTTTTGAATTAACGAATGAACAAATGGGAACATTACTGGCCGCTTATGCAAGCTTAGCTGTTCCTGGCTATGTCGTCGGCGGCTGGTTGAGTGATAAATTCTCTGGAAAAACATTAGTGACTACATCGGTGCTAAGTACATCTATATTAGGTTTTTGGATGGCTACCATTCCAAGTTATCAGACATTATTAATTATCTTTTTCTTAATGTCTATTACATTAGGTTTATTCCTATGGAGTGCTCAGATTAAATGTCTGAGAATGCTCGGAGATAACTCAGAACAAGGAAAAATATTTGGATTTTCCATGGCAATCGATGGAGCCATCAGTGTTATTCTTTGTATTGGGCTGGCTTATTTAGTTGGAGGCAGCATTGAAACGGTAGCCGGATTTCGGATCATTATTCTGACCTTCAGTATTTTCTTTACAATAATCGGAATAGGTATTTACTTTTTCTATGATTATAAAAAATATAGTGCGAAACAAGATCCTAACGCGCTGAGTGATAGGATAACGTTAAAATCCCTTTTAACCGCAATAAAAATGCCAGTTACTTGGATTATTGCCATTATTTCGTTTGGAGTATATGTCGAGTCTACTGCACTCAGCTATATGAGTCCTTATCTAAATCTAGCTTATGAAATGCCTGCTGCTTGGGCTGCTATATTTGCAGCAATTGTCCGCTACGGTATTAAAATTGTAGCTGCACCAGCGGGGGGATTAATTCGTGATAAAATCGGCAGAACGGCTCCGCTGGTTTACAGCACTGTTACGCCGGCAATTATCATTATTCTGGTTCTTGCTTTTATCCCTAGAAATCCCGATTACCTCGTCTTAGCAATTGTACTTGCATTTGCAGCAATTTTCTTTAGCCGCTTAAGCTATACGGCAGCGAATATGCCTCTAGCTGAATTAAAAGCGCCAATTGCACTTGCTGGTACAATTACTGGGTTAGCATTAATGTTGGGCTATAGCTCCGATTTATTCCTTCCTACCTTAATCGGTCATTTATTAGATGCGCATGGCGTGAATGGATTTAACTATGTATTCGCCATTATGATTGCAGGAATGTGCATTATGCTTTCAGGCGTATTTTGGCTTAATTATGAAGGGAAGAAGTTACGAGAAAGCGAACAAGCAGAAGCATTATCAATTGAATTAGATAAAAAATCATCTTAATTATTTCATTTAACGGAATAATTATTTTACCTTGAAAATTAGAAAGGATGTTACCATTGCTTATTCTAAGAAACTGTAAATTTATCAATTTCCTAACTGAGGATATAGATTTTGAGACAGGGGATATCATTATTGAGGGAGACACGATTAAAGAAATTACAAAACCAAACGTATTCCACGATGAACATTATCAAGAAATAGACGTCCAAGGCAAAACAGTAATGCCAGGAATTATTGATATGCATGTACACCTATCATTCGTTCGCCCAACACAAGCAGAAATACTAATATTGGATGGACCCTCCTTCGCTTTTGACTGTTTGAAATATGCGCAGCATCTACTAAACATTGGTGTCACCACTGCTCGAGATGTAGGAGATGATAAGTCTTTCCCAACCGTTGCATTACGGAATGCTGTTGATGAAGGGATTGTGAAAGGTCCGAGAGTGATAGCTTCCGGATCTACCCTTTGTCCGCATGAACCAGGGGTTGATATCATGGAAAACCTACTTGAGTATGTTACCGGCCCAATGGAAATGCGACGACTTGTACGTCAGAATTTCCAGAAGGGTGCTGATTTCATTAAGCTTTACGGCAGTGGTTCAATGATGGCTTTTGAAAGTGAACCTGGAGTTCGTATTTTAGAGGAAGATGAAATCAAAGAAGCGGTGAAGATTGCTAGTTTAAGAGGTTCTCATGTTGCAATGCATGCTCACGGTACAGAAGCAATTGACGTTGGTGTAAAAGCAGGTGTGCGCACGATTGAACATGCTAGTTTTATTTCCGATGATACATTGAAATATCTTGAGGGAAAGACAGACCAAGGTATTGTACCTACTCTGGCAATTCTCCAGGACCTGATTTACAGCAATGATTATGCTGAATTTGAAAATGCAAGGGATAAAGTAAACCAGCTAAAAAAACAAGTACAAGCGTCTCTTTCTAATGCAGCAAATTACGATGTTCTAATCGGCTGGGGAACGGACGTATCCTATGATTCCTATAAAAAGAATCCATGTTCAGAGTTTAAAATGAGAAAAGAATTTCTTGGTTATGAAAACAAGGAAATCTTAAAACAAGCTACAATTAATAGCGCGAAGCTACTCATGCTAGACGATAAAATAGGAACAGTGAAAGCAAATAAGCAAGCCGATTTAATCATTGTTGATGGAGATCCTGTAGAAGATATCAGCGTTATGTATGATATTCCAAGCCATGTTATAAAGTCAGGAGAATGGATCCGTTAAATATGCTATCTTTTGCCCCTGCTAAAAGCAATGCTTTTAGCAGGGGGCATTTCTATGATGTCTTGATTGCTTCCCACCGTGTATAATTCTCTTTTCCCATGATATTTCACTTTCTTTCCTTTATAATAATTATAAAAGCAACTATCTATTATAAATGGCTTTTGAGCTGAGTTTAGATATTCAATCCTTCTAAGCTATCTACCATCCCAGTAAATTTATATTCAGCAATACATAACAATTCCTTTATACATGTATAAAATCGAAAAGAGGGTTTTCTATGCGTTACGAGAGATATATTGATGAGAAAGAAAAAGAAATATTATCCAATCCTACTGCACAAAAAATATTAAATGCCTCGATTGATATTTTTTTGGAGAATGGATACCATGCTGTCACACTAAGGGATATCGCTAATCAGACAAATTCGAATTTGGGGCTGATACCGTATTACTTTAAATCAAAAGAAAACCTGGCAAATTACGTCTATAAACACATCGCTGACTCTGTAAAACAACAAATTATCGATATTGATTTTAGCCATTTAAATGCAATTGAAAAGATTTACATATCCACCATTCTCTCTTGGCATTACTTAGATAAAAAAGAAGATTTTTCAAGATTTTTCTATGAATTTTATGAGTCAGCTGGACCAGCAAAATCACCCAGTAAAGAATTCACTGATATGTCCTACAAGATTATCTCCGAACATAATTTACAAGTGAGCATGGCCGAAAATGAAATCTTTTTTAATGCGATGATGGGTTCTGAATGGGTACTGACCCTTAAAAGGCATAAAGGAGAACTAAATATTTCATTAGAAGAGATTGTTAATCTATTACTCTCTAATTATTTATATAACATTGGCTTATCTGATAAATTGATTGCGCAAACAATTAAAAACAGCCTGGATTTTCTAGAGGGATTGAAATAAGCATATTAAATTTCACTTATAGTTGGCTATTCCTAAGAAGAAGCAGTTTATATAAGGAGCTGCTCTCCGTTAGTCCCGTTAAAAATAATGTTGGTGAAATCATACAGTATGTTGGCGTGTTTAATGATATTTCTCAAATGAAGAAATCTGAGTAGACTGTTAAAAACCTGAACGTATTTTGTAAATTAAATACGTTCAGGTTTTTCTAATGAAAAAAAACTGCAATACGAAGGAAAAATTGCCGCACAAATAAAAACCACGCGCCACCAATATAAAATCTCCCAGCAGCATCTTGCTGATTTAGCAGGTATTCCTAAATCAACAATTGGAAGAATAGAAGCAGGCTTAACAAGCCCTAAAGTAGATACCCTATAACAAATATTCAAAGCATTAAATACACCATTTGTTATTGATGGAACTATCAATCATAACCCTAAAAGTATATCTGCTGAATAAGTTGCTTTGTTTTCATAAATCGGCATGAAAACAAAGCAACTTTTCCAAACCATTCTTCCTGACATGAAAACTGAATTCGCCCAGTTTACAGACCTTGATAAGCAGATTTTTTTCCCTGATTTTCTATGCTATACAGCTATAAGATGACAATTTATCTAGAAACTAATAAAACGATAATTAGGTTTGATAACCTCTATTACGTTTAATCTTCCTTCTTTCAACTCTTCAAGATACTTCTCATAAGTATAATCAATTGAATTTAATATCTCTGAAATCTTATATTGGGGGTTTTTACTCATATAATAAATAATTAAACCCATTTCTACAATAATCACATATCATTTACACCAGATTCAAAAATCAAAAATAAACTCATTAGTAACGTTTGACGAACACCCGTGTTAATGCTATTATTAGATTATAAATTAAACTCGAGAAAATGAGTACTTCTCTTCTTTGAAATGGGTCATTTCGGTGATTCCCCCAAAGAATGTCAGTACTCTTTATTTATGTTTAAACAACGTACTCGTTAAAATAACCCGTCTGTATTCTGCTCATCGATTAGTTACAGATGAAGCTCCTTCATCTCCAATGAGAAAGGAACCCTTTTATCTTTAAAACACTCCAAAAATTGATAATTTAGTTTTTTCAATTAAATATTCCTTCATCTTCGAATCTCTCATACCTAATTATCAATATCCCTCAATCAAATAGCAACTTACGTTCGATAAATTAGCACTTATAAATACATATCCAACCGTAAGCGATTTTTAATATAACCTATTCATCAAATTCTACTCAATCATGCTCCTTAAATTCGTAATAAATAATCCCCTAAAAAAATGGATTATATACGTACCAAGATTGGAACAGAACGACACCAGGAATTATCCAACTTTCGAGCAGGCGTTAAAGGTGTGCCATCTGTCTTAAAACGAGTTTATCAATTAGAGCATTTACCTAGCAGGGGACGATTGCGCGAAAAATCTAGATATACCTTGATAATCGACCAAAACTTCAAAAGATGAAGGAAATCAAAAGGATGGTTCCGGTCACTGTATAAAGGGTGGAGATTTCCCAAAATTCATTTGTAATACAAAAATCGCACTAAAAAAATGAAATTAATCTGTTGCCCTCATTAGAAATCCCCACCCAGTCCCCACATTGCCCGCATGGGTATATCTATTGACCAAGCTAATAAGACAACCCCCTCATATTTCTCTCTCCTCAAACATATAATACTCCAAACTAAGATTGGGGGAGATAATAATGTAATTTTCCATGTGTATCCACTCTATGTCCCTTTCTTCAGAAGGAATGACAAAGGGGGATGTTTGTGAACAATACCATTCTTATCGTTTTCATTTTGTATTTTGTCATTATTATCGGAATCGGTTACATCACGAGCAGAGGAAAATTAAGTCATGAAGATTTTTTGTTAGGTGGAAAAAAACTACCTGGCTGGGCTTTGGCTTTTTCCGAACGCGCCACTGGTGAATCAGCATGGTTGTTACTTGGCTTTACCGGATTTGTTTTTACCACCGGATTATCCGGGATATGGGTTGCTGCCGGGATTAGTTTAGGTATTATTTTTTCTTGGTTGTTTTTAGCGAAACGGTTTATGCAAGAAACCGATAAACGAAAAGTATTGACACTCCCAGATTATTTGGCATCTAACTTTAAGGAAAAGGCCAGTTTAATCCGCTGGGTTGCGACCATTCTAGTTGCGAGTTTCTTCATGTTCTACGTCGGTGCTCAGTTTGCTGGGGCAGGAAAGTTATTTCTGACTTCATTTGATATGAATCCTATCCTTGGAATCATTATTTCCACTATTGTCGTCATAGCCATTGCTTTTTTTGGCGGATTTATTTCAGTTGTTTGGACGGATATGGTTCAAAGTATTATGATGTTATTAACTTTGTGCGCCTTACCGATTGTTGCACTGTTCTACATTTATAACAATGATTTATCCATCAGCCATTCACTTGTATCATCTGGAGGTTCTTTTAATTCATGGTTTGGGGGTGCAACAGGATTTGCACTTGGTGTCCTATTCTTCAATAATTTCTCCTGGTTTTTCGGCTATTTAGGTGGCCAGCCGCAGCTAAGCACAAGATTTATGGCATTAAAAAATGAAAAAGAAGCAAAGCAGGCTACTATCGTCGCTATTATCTGGACCATCATGGCATATACAGGAGCTTTCCTCATTGGTCTTGCAGCAATTGCGATTTACAGCCAAGCTTCTTTCTCCGATGTTGAAACGATACTTCCAGTAATGATTATGGATCTGATGCCACCATGGATTGCAGGTGCCCTGCTGGCAGGAATTCTCGCAGCTATCATTACGACAGCTAATTCCCAGTTGTTAGTTGTCACAAGTTCCGTGAGTGAGGATATAATCCATAAATCACTAGGGCTGAAATTAACTGATCGTCAATTAGTTTGGACATCGAAGATCACTATCATTATCTCAGGTATTATAGGAATGGGAATTGCACTTACATCGGAATCTTTAGTTTATCTTATCGTAAGCTGGGCATGGTCTGGAGTCGGTGGTACACTCTCGCCTGCTATTTTAATGACCTTTTTCTGGAAACGCTACTCCAATACAGGTATTATCGCGACAATTATTTCTGGCTTTGTATTCACCGTGCTTTGGATTAGCACACCACTAGATACCATCATCACATCCCGATTCACTACCTTTTTCATCGCAGCAATATTCGGTATTGTATTTAGTTTGTTGTTTCCTGATAAAAAACTGGACGCCGTTAAATAAACCACACTTATCTTTCAGGTGTGGGTTTTCTTTATATTTTCGGAAACTCTATCTCATAAGGAGGTGTTTTAAATGGCAAACAAAGATCTCAGTCAATTCAAGGGCCGTGTAATGAAAGCAAATGGCTATAACGTGGATAAAAATAACCCTGATGATGTGAAATATGAGGTTGCTGAAGAACTAGGCATTCCTCTGGAAAAAAGAGATAATGGACAACTTACCTCAAGACAGGCGGGAAAAGTTGGCGGGCCAATTGGTGGCAATATGATTAAAGAAATGATTAACATGGCCAAAGAACAGATGAAACAAAAATAATCAATATTCCTCTGCTGGTTTTACGCAAACTTCTGTTATGCTCTCACATGGAAAATCATGATTAGACGGTAAAAAACGGAACGTATTCAAATTGAAATACGTTCCGTTTTTTTAGTCGTGACAAGCAATTTGTTAAGCTTATTATCCATTTTTATATTTAAACTTCCAGCTTCTTCTTTTAAAACACACTTCTGTATTATTCTACCTTAAACCATCGATTAATTAACTATTGGGATAAACGATGACTTTCAAACACTCATGCTTATAATTTAATGCTCGTTCCATGCCTTCTTGTGTATCTTCTAGCGAGTACTTATCTGTCACCAGTTTTTTAATATCAGCTATACCAGAGGCTAGAAACTTTATTCCTTTTGGATAGGTATTGGCGTAGCGAAAAATCCCATGAATATCGATTTCATTGTCTGCGATAAATGGCACATTCAATGGAATTTCACTCTGAGCCGGCAATCCCACTATTGCAAGTTTCCCACCGCGACGAACGGAAGATAATGCGGATTGAAGAGCTAATGGATTCCCTGCTGTTTCCCAAGCAACGTCAACTCCCTTACCATTCGTAATATGCATTATTTCCTTATCAGAGTTCTGTTCCTTGACATTGATGACATGCGTAGCTCCCTGTTGTTTTGCAGCTTCAAGTCGTAACGGTTCTAAATCAGTCACGATTATTGTGGTTGCCCCAAATGCTTTAGCTGCCACGACAGCCATGAGGCCAACTGGGCCCATTCCCATAATTGCAACGGTCGATCCAGGTTGTAGTTTTGTTCTCATTGCAGCATGAATGCCAACAGAAAAGGGCTCAACCATAGCTGCTTCTTCATATGAAAGAGAGTCTGGGATAGCAAACACAAAATCTTTTCGCATTTTAATATATTGAGCAAACGCTCCATCCACTGGCGGTGTTGCTAAAAATTGTACTTCAGGACAGAGGTTGTAACGCCCTTCTTTACACGCTTCGCAATGGCCACAGGTTACGCCTGGTTCTACAGCAACTCTGTCGCCGACTTTAAATTCCTGAACAGATGAGCCGATAGCCGCAATTTCCCCAGAACATTCATGACCAAGGATAAATGGTTTCTCCACGACATATTTTCCAATTCTGCCGTGGGTATAATAATGTAAATCTGAACCACAGATTCCAACTGCTATAACCTTAATTAAAACTTCATCGTGATCAATTGTCGGTACCGGCAATGTTTCCATAGTAATATTCCGTGGATCGTGCATTACTGCTGCTTTCATTTTTGTGGGTAATTTGTTATTCATTAGGATTTTCCTTTCATATCATTTTTTATGGCACTCACCTATCCACTGCGTTAAAGTAGTGAAGGACTAATGCTGTTTGCTTTTGTAAAGAC
The DNA here is from genome assembly GCF_018333215.1 of Oceanobacillus sp. J11TS1. Taxonomy (GTDB): domain Bacteria; phylum Bacillota; class Bacilli; order Bacillales; family Amphibacillaceae; genus Oceanobacillus. The sequence continues at coordinate 22,134 of NZ_BORO01000017.1, forward strand.
TTAAAAATAGGATCATTACTAAGATGGTGTCATAATGATCCTATTTTTACTTTATTAACTAAAATTATTTAATTTTCTAATGCCTTGGTTTAAATTAATGATTCCTCACCTTGTTCCTGCTTAACTAATTTATTATCATACATTTTAATGAAAGGAAGCCAAATGAGAAATGCTACAAAGGCACAAATCAAGGCAACAATTAAAGCCATATAATCCCCACCTGTACTAATGAAAGCACCAATACCTACAGGGGTAGGCCAAGGCATATGTGCAATTATCGCTTCAATTATATTTAGTTTAATTGCCCAGTAACCAATTGATGCTGAAACCATTGGTGCTAGGAAAAACGGAATTGCTAAGAATGGATTATAAACGATTGGCAGTCCAAATATTAACGGCTCATTAATATTAAAAATACCAGGCGCAAGAGACGCTTTACCTAATACTCTTAATTGTTTAGATCTAGCCAAAAACGCTATAAATATACATAAACCTAAAGTTCCTCCCGAGCCACCAACAGTTACGAATGCGTTGTTAAATTCACCTGCAAATGGAATGTTTGCTCCAGCCATATTAGATTGCAAATTCGAAAGAAAGATAGGAGTAAGGAATCCAAAAACAATCGTAGCTCCGTGGATACCCACAATCCAAAGAGCATGGACGATAAAGTAAATAACTAGAATACCTAACCAGCTATTTGTGATATTAACCACAAAGCCAAAAGGAATCGCTACTATTTTAAATATATCAGTACCTAATGCGATTAAAATACCGTTAATTACTAAAACAACGAAGGCAACAAGAAATGCTGGAATAAGCGCTGTGAATGAACGAGATACGCCTTCCGGGACACTTTCAGGCATTTTCACAATCCAATTTTTCTTCACACACATCCGATATAATTGCACAGCCAAAACAGACATAATAATTGCCGCGAAAATCCCTATAGCTCCTAAACGACTAACACCGTCTGCAACCATTTCCCAACCATGAGCAGTTATATTGTCACCATCAACATGATGCACGAGGGACATCTTACCATTATTTAATACCAATTCAGGAATAGTCATGAAAAACGCAAACATCGATAGTAAAGCACCGTTTAAAGGACTTAGATTTAATTCTTCTTCTTCAGCATATATTTTTGTATACTCATAACCAATAACAAGACCAAAATAGATTGCTAATATTCCCATCGTTGCTTTATTTGCTAACATATACAAATCACTAATTCTAAAGAAAGTGTTATCGAAAAAGCCTTCTAAAAATGTAAGTGTCTGTGGTAACACGTTTAACACTAAAAACATCGAACCTACAATCACAAATGGAATAGAAGCCATCCCTGCAGCCATGATTGCACGTACAATTCGTAAGGATGCTATTTTACCCATGGGACCCATTAGATACTTTTCCAGGAAAGCAAATACTTTGCTGTTTTCTGACTCCATAGAAATACCTCTCTTCTAATATTAATTAATAGCTTCTTCATACTGCTTAATACGTTCATAATGTTTGTCCTCATCATGTTTAATCCGGTACAATCGGTAGAGGATTAATGCACTTAGCAATATCCCAATAGCCAAAATTATTAAGACTAATACCTTAGACTTCTCTTGATTTAAGAGAAAAGGATATAATTGAGTGAATGACGAAGAAAAGCAAGTCGGTAGTATTAGAGCAACATTTGTAAAAAGCAAAATTTTAAAACTATAATTTGTATATTTAGCATTATTCGTATGCTTGCTGAACAATTTTACTTGCTCTACAACACTGAATAACAATACGATAATTAACACTAATGGGATAAAATACAATGATGAATCGCTCATTAACAGTGAAAGTAGCCAGTATACATTCGTAAAAAAGAACAAAGCAGAAACATACCTTACAAGTAAATATCGGTTAAAATACATCGATTTAATGCTTAACTTTTTTCTGTTTTGCTCTATCATTGACACTTCATTTTTTCCCATATATAAATCCCTCATTTACTTACCAGGCTCTTCACTGCTATAAATAATTTGATAGTAAAAATATAAAACCAGCAGGTATCGTTTATTTTATACAGTGAAGAAGCCATTTTATTTGGGTAACTAACCACATTTCAATGTGCTTTCTTTATGATGCATAGTTCTGAAAATCATTGATCTGGAAGTTCTTTTAAAATAACATCTCCTAATTTTTCAATGCCCATAGGAATAGGAACGTATGCTTGTGGCGGGATATTCGTAACAGGTTTTCCTACACGATCACCAGCTTCTTTAAACTTTTGATAATACATTTTTGTTTGAGGACTTATCAAAAACAAATCAAAGTCACCTTTTTCAATCTTTTTATTTCCTTCAGTTGCACCGGTTGCCTCTATTTCAATATCATTTCCTTTGTTTTTTAAGTACTCTGTCGTCTTTTTTGCCATTAATGAAGATGACATACCACCTGCACAAATAATTAGTACTTTTTTCATTTTAATTCCCCCATTATATTTATACTTTTTAGATTTAGATTGAAAGACCTGTGAATGGGCTTTAACATATTCTACGAATTAGTTAAAACTTTTCTATTCACTCCTTTAAGTTTCAGCAATTTTACTTCTATAAATCCAGGGACCGTATCCCCAGATTCATATGTTTATATTATTTTACTGTTTCGGTTTGAAAAAATTGTGGCAGATATTCTTTATGTGCCTCCATCATCTCAGCCACAATTTTTTTAGCAATCGTGTCAGATGGTGTGAGTGGATTAATCGCTAAAGCAAGTACAGCTTTATTATAATCCCCTGTTACAGCTGCTTCCGCTGATATCCGCTCGAAGGATTTAATTTGTTGAACTAATCCTCGTGTTGCTACTGGAATATCACCCACCGCTAGAGGTACTGGACCATCCTTTGTAATAATACTACTCACTTCAACAGCTGAATCTGCTGGAATGCTTGCGATTGCACCACGGTTCATTGTGTTAACCGGCTGTATATCACGCTTATCTGTATAAATGGAAGTAATCAAACGAACAGCTGCATCGGAGTAATATGCTCCTCCACGTTCCTCCAATTGTGGGGGTTTAATGTTTAAATTTTCGTCTTTATATAATTCGAATAATTCTTCTTCTAATCTTTGAACGACTTCTGCACGTGTACCTTCTTCTTCAGCGCTCTTAATTGCCTTTTCCAACATTTCATTTGATTTGTAGTAATACATATGATATGGACATGTAAGCGCACTTAATGCTTGGATGAATTCAGGCTCCCAACCCATACCATCTATATTTTTAACAAAACTACTATTCTTAGGATCGGATAATTTCTCAATAACCTCTTTTTTGACACTAACACCATCAACATATACATCTAATCCATAGACCATATGGTTTAAGCCTGCAAAGTCAATCCGTACCCGAGAATGTTCAACATCTAGTAATTTAGCAATTCCCATCTCCATTCCAATAGGAACATTACATAAACCGATTACTTTATCAATGTTAGAGTAGCGAAGAACAGCTTCTGTGACCATTCCTGCTGGATTTGTAAAGTTAATTAACCATGCATCTGGACAAAGTTCCTCTATATCTTTACAAATATCTAGAATGACTGGAATGGTACGCAACCCTTTAAATAATCCACCAGGTCCATTTGTTTCTTGACCAAGAACTCCGTATTTAATTGGGATACGTTCGTCTTTAGCTCGCGCTTCAAGACGACCAACACGGAATTGGGTAGTTACAAAGTCAGCATCCTTTAATGCAGCTTTACGATCTAGTGTTAAATGAACATCAATCGGAAGACCAGCGTTATTAATCATTCGTTTGGCAAGATTCCCCACAATTTCAAGTTTTTCTTTTCCTTCTTCGATATCAACTAACCACAATTCTGTAAGTGGAAATTCATCGTACCGTTTTATAAAACCTTCAATTAATTCCGGTGTATAACTTGAACCACCGCCAATAGTAGCTACCTTTAATTTATGATTTGACATAATAATCCCCTTTCGATAAATTAATTTTTTTATGAAGTTCAATTACTTCTTGAGCTAAATCAATCACTGTAATTGCGTTCATTAAATGATCCTGTGCGTGGATGAGTAATAAACGAAGTTCTACTTCTTCCCCACGAATTTCCCCCTGAATAAGGTCTGTCTGGTACCGATGCGCTTTGCTCATTTCTTCGTTTGCTTCTTCGATTTTTTGTTCAGCTAACTCGAACTCACTAGCTTTTGCATGTTTCATTGCTTCCATTGCTAGAGTTCGAGCATTCCCGCCATACAAAATAATTTGGAAGCTAATTTCTTCTACACTCATCATATGCCCTCCTTGGATGGATTGGATAAGATCTACATTTAGATTAATTAATTTAGTTGATTTTCCGTCTGACTTAAAGCAGTCTAATGAACTGATTCTAATCATTTCATTTATTTCTTCCCTGCTTATACATGTACCTTATCATGAAAGCGTTTTCACTTGAATCCATACTTTTTCCTTAAGCTAACGGAAAACGTTGTACCAAATTAATATGTTTTAAAACAGCGGTAAAATAAATAAAAGTTATAAGTAAGGATTTCACTTACCTATAACTCTATAAAAATAATTAAATATTTTATACGCGGCTAATATAACAGCATGTTTTCTTTAGAAGGCATTTCGTTTTTATTCTTTCTTTCCCAATTGGATTTCGTATCAATGGTTTCAACGCCTCTAATACGTTGCGTTTAATACCTCAATAAATCCCTCTTTTTCTTTACAACATATGAGCTGTTTTACCTTTTGTTCGTTTTCAACAATTTCAATTAAATATTCATACATCCGCTGCAAATCAGGTGTTTTATTTTCTCCTAAACTTAATAAACAAACAAATTGCACCCGGTTACCACCCCAATCAATGGGCCTTTTCAACGTACAGAGCGCCCAGAGGGTCTCACTTGTAAGAGGTGTCATTGGATGAGGAATGGCGACTAAATTTCCAAAACTGGTTGGCGACAGTCGCTCTCTTTCCAAAACAGAATCACCAAACGATCCATCTACATATCCAGCTGCCTTTATCTCATTTACTAGAAACTTGATTACCTCTTCTTTTGTCTGTAAGTCCTTTTGAAGAAAAATAAGATCCTCTTTCACATAGTCAATTTTATTTTCGGTCCGATTTTGTAAATAATCCTCTATTTTGCCAATATCTTCTGTCCCTAATATTGTATTTACATATATAATCGGAACTGACAATCCTATTTCAATAGGAATCGTTGTAAGAATAAAATCTATATTTTGTAAGGAGGTTTCATTTAAACGATAATAATCGATGGTATCCACAACTACGATTCTGTTAAAATAAATGGATTGCAGTTTGTACTTTAGTAACATGGCGCTCCCCATACCAGATGCACAAACGATGATGCAGCGTTTAACGCATTGATTCATTTTTTGCCTATACATAGCTACACTGATATGCAGTGCAATATATCCAATTTCATCCTCATCCATTTCAATTCCTAATCTTTCTCTTAAAACTTTACTTGCTAAAATGGCGGCATCAAATGCAAGGGGATATTTTGTTTTCATTTCGTCAAGCATTGGATTTCGTACATTCATTCCATATCGCAGGCGGTTTATTGCAGGCTTTAAATGGAATCCTAACGCAATGAAGAGTTCCTCATCATCTTGTAGGCGTAAATTCAATCGGTTATCAATTTTTATTAGGATTTCGTTTATTATATCTTTTAAAGTATTATTAACAAATGATTCAAACTCTTGTTTATTTAAATTTGTATTTGCTATTTTATTGGTTCCTAACAGATGAATGGCTATATACGCTATTTCCGTTTCTGGAAAGGACACATTCAAAGCAATTTCAATTTTCGTTACTATTTGTTTAGCTACGTCGTATTCTCTTTGGTTGTATATCCCTTCAAAATCTTTAGGTGCAAGCAGTACATAATTTTTATCTTTTATCCGTTTACAAGCAATAGCGAAATGAATACTTAAATTATTTAGCGTAATATCAGACATCTCAATTTCATTTGTTTTCGCTTCTTCCAAAATAATCGTTTTAATTTTATTGATTTCTTCTTTTGAACAGATGAAATCCAGCTGATTTTGCATATCTACCCAAATTTCTTTCCGATTAAATAGATATTCCGATAAGCAGAACCGTAAATTCATTTCTTTACCTTTTACTTTAATTCCATAATATGGTTTACTCTCTATTTCAAGTTTAAAACTTTTTAATCTCTTCCTTACCTCTACTAGATCATTTTTCAGTGTAGATTTGCTTATATATAGTTCATCCGCAATTTCTTCTAATTTAATATAGCTATTCACTAGTAGGAGTTTTCTAACAATATAATTAACACGCTCTTCATGGGAATTCGGTGATTTACTTGTTGAAACTGCAGAGTTTTGGAATATTTCTTGCAAAAACAACTTGAATGTTTTACTACTTTGAATTTCTAGTTCATATCCAATTCCTCTAGTTGACTTAATGCACCCACCATTCTGTAATATGATTTCATTAAGTTCCTTTATATCATTCCGTATCGTTCTCGATGTTACTTGAATACGATTAGCTAAATCATTACTCGTTATTGGGGATTTAGCAGACATTAGCTCTTTTAGAATCAGCATCATCCGACTAGTTAGCATCCCATTCACTCCCTGCCATTTCTGTGATGTATTAAGCTGGTGGAATATTTATCTCTAATATAGAATAAACAGACGGTTAGATAGACCCAACCTATCTATCTATTTTATATCAATATAATACTCTTTCACAAATTTTTGATAAATTTTGACATGAGTAAGTGGTAAGTTGATATGAATTAGAGTTGACAGGGAACGGGGAGGTTTCCATTCCTCATCCTAGGTATAAGTCTTATAGTCCCTAAATACTAAATGAAATACTGTAAGGATTAGAGGCTCTTGTTAGTTATTTTTTAAAGTATTTCCACTATTTCATATTGATTTAAAGTATAAACTTTAATATAATCAATCTCAATTCTAAATTTTTAAATAGGACGAGGAGGTACTCTATGTCAAAACAAGAAAATGCTAAGAAAAAGAGATTTTCACTTCCGGATGCATATGTTATTTTATTTATTTTTTTATTACTTGCTGCAATATTAACGTATATTATTCCAGCCGGCAGTTATGAGAGAGAAACAGCTGAAAACGGAATTGATGTCATTGTTCCTAATAGCTACAACCAAATTGAGCAGCAACCCGTCAGTGTTATTGAGTTATTTAAGTCTATTCAAGATGGGATGATTGGTGGTGCTGGGCTGATCTTCCTTGTATTGACAATTGGGGGAGCTTTTGCTGTTATCGAAAAAACAGGAGCCATTGATAACCTAATTATGAAAACTATTAAAGGTACGCAAAACCGAGAATGGCTGTTAATTATCATTGTGGCGGCATTATTTTCAATATTTGGCGCATTAGGGATTATCGTAAACGCAGTAATAGCGTTTATACCTGTAGGAATTATTCTTGCAAGAGCCATGAAGATGGATGCAATTGTTGGCGTTGCCATTATTTATTTAGGAGCTTACGCTGGTTTTGCAATTGGATTTTTAGATCCAATGACAACTGGGTTTGCACAACAAATCGCACAGATTCCGTTATTTTCAGGGATCGGTTTTCGTATCATTATGTATATAACAACAGTTAGTGCAACAATCGCTTATATTATTTGGTATGCAAATCGAGTTAAAAAAGACCCAACAAAAAGTATTCTTAGTGATAATCCTTTTCCAAAGCTCCACGAGAAGTCTATGGATGATGTAGATGGCAAATTAACTCCAATCCAACTGCTCACATTACTTATTCTTGTAGCTGGTATTGCCACTTATGTTTATGGCGTTTTCCAACTAGATTGGGCAATCGATGAAATGGCAGGTATATTTATCGCAGTTGCTATCCTTGCCGCTATTATTTCAAAAATGGGAGCAAACAAGATGGTGGAGGAGTTTATGAATGGTGCAAAAGGAGTATTATATGGTGCACTCATTATTGGTATGGCTCGTTCCATTGTTGTTGTCTTAGAAAATGGATATGTACTCGACACCGTTGTATATGGGATTGCAACCGTTTTAGAACCATTTTCCAGTATTACAGGAGCCATAGCAATGTTTGTGGGAAACGGAATATTCAATTTAATCGTTTCTTCAGGAAGTGGACAAGCAGCAATCGTTATGCCAATTATGACACCCCTAGCAGATCTAATGGATATACCAAGACAAGTTGCGGTTCAAGCCTATACATTAGGAGATGGTTTTACCAATATTATCACACCGCTATCTGGTGTATTGATGGCTAACTTAGCAATTGCCGGCATTCCTTGGACAAAATGGTTAAAATTCGCTATGCCACTTGTAGGAATTTGGTATGTTATCGGTATTATCTTTATTGTGATTGCAGTTTTGATTAATTGGGGACCGATGTAAAAAAAGAGCAAGCATGTGCGAATTAAAGGTCGGGTACATAAATTTTAGATTTACAGGGTCATATCTCCTTTATAGCCATTGCTGTGCTATGATATCTGATATCTAACTTAAAAAGCCTGCATCATCAATGATTTGCAGGCTTTTCACTTATGTTTTTGGTTAATTTTAACTCTTCCTTCAAATAGAAAGCTTCTTACTAAAGTAAAATTTATCTATAATTTTACAAACCCAGAGCCGCACGAATAGTCAATATAGAAGCTGTACTGTTCAAGCCTTTTTCTATCCATTTTAAATATTTGTTTGCTTCAGTCTTATTATTATTCATTAATGATTCTTGAAATTTTTCAAGAAATTCGAAGTTTTGTTCTTTGCTTATCTCATCTTTAGAATGTATTTCAATCTCTCTCTTTAGTTCTTCTAGGTCTGATTTTGTTATAGGATATTTTTCCATAAATTTGCTCTGAATGTTTACATTTTCTAATTTCGAGGGATTAAAGCTGTTACTAATCTCCTTATCTCCCACATGAACACTTCCTTCAAAATAATTTAACACTATATTTAGAGAGTTCACTATAAGAATTTCTAACTGTTCTGCACTAAAATTGCTAGTCCAATCAGGTTTAAAATGTTCTGATTCTTGTTTTATAGATGGAGGGATAAAGCTTGTTTGTCTATTAGAGTTTTTTCAACTTTTTTTCTTCTGATGTATTCTTTATAAGAAGGATTTAAATCAAACCGCGGGAAAATATCTCTTTCGTTCAATCCAAATTCATGCCCACATTTAGGACAACTTAGTTCTTCACTCTCAAGTTGATTTCTCGTATCAACTTCACAGACCGTTTGATGACAATCAAAATTGAGGCATCGAATTTCCCATTTAAGATGTAATTCATCTACTTTTACTAAGTCAATGAGATGCGGAAAAATATCTTTTACAGGAGTATTGACGTATTTAGCTACTGCAGTTGGATATAAACTCTTCACGGGAGACATGGCCAACATTTCAATGTATTCAAGAACTTTATCCCTGATTTCATACTGAGCAACCATACGTTTCCCTCCTAATTTGCTAATTTTACTATCTATATTATAACGTTTTATCGAGCATACGCAATTACTTGTTCAGTTGCAGGAGTAGCAAAAAATATGCTACGCGATTTCATTCCCACTCTAATTGTATATTCTTTTTCTACCGCTTCTTCATTAAATCTAAAACGAATAAATCCACCCTGGTGCTGTAAATTAGGGCTAAGATAATCAAATAATGGCAGTCCTCTAATTTCACTCTCTCCACCAAGTCCAACTTTTCCCATACCTGACAATATTAATGCAGAAAAAGGTACACTTATTTTTTGATTACCAAAAGCTTTATTAGCTTCTTGAAGCTGTTTTCAAGTTCATCCGAATCACTCGTATTAAAATAAACATCTAAGGCAGTCAATACATTTGCTACAGCGCTACTCTGCTCTTCATCAAATTCCTCCAAAATTATCTCCGGTTTAGATGTTGCATCAATTAACTCGCCTTTTAATTTATCTGCTATATCTCCTATCATATGATTACATGGCGCTTCCACCTGACTTAAATTTACTTGTTGTTTCAATAAACGAGCTATTTCTTTAGCAATAGTCGGGAGGTGATTAACCTCCGATTCCGGGTAGAAGGGTCGCCCAATCGGCGATCCCTCCACAGAGCCCGGCGTGCGAATTTCTCGCACCGGGCTCTTCAGAAATCGTTTCAAAGTATTGACGTATACCTTCAATTTCACAAATAGAATTGAAAGCCTAGAACGCCCTAAAGGAAAAATCATTTCTATTTCGTTGAACTTTTCCCATGTTATATAACTTTTCAGGCTCCTACTACTTAACATTCTCTTCCAATAACGTTCCTTTATTTTATAAATTTATGTTATTGTCCAAAAGTTACCGGCTATTCCATAATAGCTAAAATGACCTCATGGCTCGGGACTTCAACCCTTGAGAGTGTGCACATTGCTGGCGCACAAAATAACTCTTGCTACATCCATCACAACAAGAGTTATTCCATGAACAATTGCTATATTAAAAAGCTTCAACATCCTGTCACATTCAGGGAACATTCAAACAGGCCCCCTATCCAATCATTTAACCAAAACTTCCTTCCTATAAATCGTTTCTCCGTCTTTAATTGTCTCTAAAACCTGTATATCTTTAATATCCATTTTATCTACTCTCAATGGATTCTTATCTAATATCACTAGGTCCGCTACTTTACCTTCTTCCAAACTTCCTTTATTCTTTTCTTCAAAATATTGATATGCGGCATTAATGGTTACTGCTTTTAACGCTTCATAGACGCTGACCCGTTCCTCTGATCCAATACTAACACCATTTCTTGTTTGTCTATTGACCGCACACCAAATCGTATGCAGCATGTCTGGTTTGACAACCGGTGCGTCTTGGTGAAAATTGACACATAAACCTCGGTCATATGCGGATCTTACAGGACTTATACGTCTTCCTCGTTCCTCACCGAGATTTTTCAGATGTACATCCCCCCAATAATACGTATGTGCTAAAAAGATAGATGGAATCATAGATAATTCAGCCATTTTATCAAGCTGGTCATTTCGTACTGTCTGGCAGTGAATCATCACGGGTCTTAAATGGTTTTTATTTGGGTTATTTGATTCTTCTAAGGAAGCTTGATAATTACGTAAAAGTTGATCGGAGGCAGCATCCCCATTACAATGCGTCAGCAGCTGTACGTTATCATTAATGGCTGCATCCGTAAATTGCTTCACCTGCTCATCCTTATACCAGGCATACCCCCGATAACTTTCCTCTCCCTCATATGGCTCTGTCAGCCAAGCAGTCTTCCCTTGAGGGGATCCGTCCAAAAACATTTTATAACCGCCAATTTTGAAACGATTTGTATATTTTTTGGCATATGTCTCGTTTTCTTCCATAATCCTTTTGGGTTCGGCATCAAAGACTGGATAAGCAACGACATCAATTTTTAGTTTCTGTTGCTGTGCTAGTGCCTTTAACAATTCAATGATATCTTTTGAAGATGCACCGTCTTGAGCGGTAGTAATTCCATATTTAATATAAGTATCCTGTGCTATCTCAGTAAGCTTTAAATAGTCTTGTTTTATATCTTTAAAAAACCTCTGCTGTAATACCATCATGGCATTTTCTTCTAAATAACCATTAGGCTCATCGCTGCCTTCTACCCGGCCTATTGTTCCCCCTTCTGGATCTGGCGTATGCTCATCAATTCCTACTAATTGTAATGCTAAATCATTGGTACAGCCCAAATGAGCAGAGGCGTGTAATAGAAAGATGGGATGCGCAGTGGATACTTGATTTAGAATTTCTTTGGTGGGATGTCTATTCTCCTCAAGAAAATTGTTATCATAACCGAAGCCGACTACAATATCCCCTTTATTCAAGTCCTTGTTTTGGATATAATCTTTCAATGTTTGAATGATATCGTTAAAGTTATTGCATTCACTTAAATCTGCCATTGATGAAAATTGACCAACCATGGAAATATGCCCATGTGGATCGATAAAAGCTGGCATTAATGTTTTACCCTGCAAATCAATTTTTTCAGCATGATGCTCAGCTGCCTGCTTCACTTCCTCTAAACTTCCTTGCATTTTAATTAGTCCAGCTTCTATTAAAATAGCCTCTGCGTTATCATGTTCTCCTGTCATCGTAATGATATCGCCGCCATAATATAATTTTTGCTTCATCATACTTCACTCCTTATTTCTATATTTAGATTACGCTAATGATTTCTCTTTACTTTTCAATGTTCCGGAATTTTCTTTAAAGTCATATGTTCTCTTGCCCCAAAGCTTAAATACTTTTAATAAAACTAAATAGATGGGAACAGGCACTAATAACCATAGAATACCTACTGTGATAGACAGGGTTCCTGCCATGATCATCATAATTGTTGCAACTGTTACATAAGAGAGCATCATAGGGATATTCATCATGCCTAATTCAATAGCTGTGGTGGAGCGCAATGAAGGTTCAATAATTCTTACTAACGCGATTCCGCTCGGTACTGTACCTAGAGAAGTTCCTAGCAAGCCAAGCGTTCGGGAAAAATCGTTGTCGCCTCCCAATCGTTTCCCAAAATATAAAATCACAGCGACTGTTAAAATAGTGATAACAATGGATTCAATAATAATAGGGACGATCCACTGCCCGATGATACTAAATTGAACAGCCATAAAGGAACAGACGACCAGATAATCTGTAGACCAGCCGGTAATTTTTGTTTGAAACGTATTATCGAGCAAATGGTCAAGCCGCAGCTTTTTTAATACCATTTTTACAAAATAGCCAGCCAGCATCCCGTAAATAAACAACATACCGCTAAGACTGGGTCCAGCCACCGGTATCAATGAAATAATATGCGCCATCCCCAAAGCTAGAACATAACAAATACCAATCATCGTGAAGTGAAATGTCATCGTATCCATATTTCCGCTAAAGACGGTTTCCTGTCCAATTGAATCTCTTTTATCACTTTTGCTATAATACCCTCGCTTCATATACGCCTTCACTTCGCCCTCTCCGAATTTCTTAGCTAAACCTCGTTTCAGTCCATATTTCGCTAGAGGCACTCCTACTAGAAAACAGACAATAAAACCTATAGCCGCAAAGGTAAGGCCTACCATGGCTGCATTTTCTATTCCATACTGTTGTTCAAAAATGGAGCCGAATGTAGCTGCCTGTCCAGGCCCTTGCGTAAAAGCAAACGGAATTAGTAATCCATATAACGTATCCATCCCAAAATAACTGCCAATAAAGAGAATTACGATAGCTCCTACTGCAGGGGTAAGGGCATACAATATGTTCCAAAGCATTCCTAAACCGACAGCTCCTTGAACGATGTATTTACCGATGGATTTTTCTTTACTCCTTTTGTTATTGCTTGTTAAACCAATGGAGATAAACGTAATTGTAAATAACTGCGTGACGATGATAGTGAACAACTCCGCATCGGTTGCGTGGACGAGATTTGTATTCATCACAATCATGCCTAAAATACCAGCGATGACACTTGCCGGTACTAGCATATTTCTTATAAACGGGACTTTTAATCTTATAATCATACCGACACAAAGCATTATACTAGCAATCCCAAAAGCAATCATAAAACTCATATTTATGACCTCCTCCAAAGAACAGTCTATTTTTTGAATATACCTTTTATTTATACTATGAGTAACAGCTTTCCGAAAATATCCGAATGTTCGTACTGACTATTTAATAATAGACTGTTCTATATTTATCTAGTATTTGTGGCCAATGATATCTTAAACGAGCACATATCTGCTCTAATATGAGTCCGCTTAATTCAACAAAATCTACATCCACATCTGTAATTTTCCGTTCAGCAATAAGGACGCTTTAGCCTTCCATAATATTCCTTCTCGTCCAACCTGATAACGCTTACATTAATACCTTACTAGAACCCCTTTTCCTTCCAATCCAGACTGTCTTCCTACCCAATTGTTACAATTCCCATCTAATTCTATTATATATCCATCATAATCAGTGATAATCTCTACTAACCTCTATCCCGCACTTATTACGAATCTTTGTTATCCGTCGAAATTTCTTCTTTACCAAGAATGAGATAGTTCATTTCCTTATCCGACAATTTGTTGAAACTTCCCCGATTCATCAGATAGAAAATTACCCCCAAAATAACCCAGACAGCAAGAGCGATTCTGGACTGAATACCGAGAAATGCTGGTGAACCTGGTATCAGCAGTAACCCAAGAAAGACAATGCTTGCAATGATTCCAAACCCTGCAAACGCCTTTTTTACAGGTGAAACCACATGTTTAGCCTCATTAAAATTAGCATCTATCTTCCATTTAAATAAAGTGAAGGCAGTATAGCAGGTATAAAAATAGGCAATCGTCACACCAATTGCAGACATATCCACTACCCAGGTGAGTGCTTGACGTCCAAACCAAGGTGCAATCATGGATACCAATATGACAAAAATAATACTTATATGAGGTGTTTTATACTTTGGATGTAATTTTGAAAAGGTCACAGGTATAATCTTGGCACGTGACATGGCGAATAAAAGACGGCTCGTTGAAATGATAAAGCCATTTAATCCCGTAAATATCCCCATTGTTAGTGCAACAACCAAGATGATTACGCCCATTGTACCTAGTAACTCTTGGACTGCAGTGCCTGTACCCCAAACATGGTTTGCAGCATGCAAATCCTCCCATGGCTGAATCATTGCTGTAGTTAATATCATCAAACAATACAATAATGTTGCTACAAGGATAGCCATAATGATGAGATTAAATGCTTTTTTGGAGGAGAAGTCAAATTCTTCAGCTGCCTGTGGAACATTATCAAAACCGACAAAAGCCCAAGGTGCAATCGCGACAATTGTCATAATAGCAGCAAATGCAGTAGTATCGGTCGGAAATGCAGGTTGAACATTTGATAGCCCTGCAGCAGGATCCGCCCCTGCCATAAAAGTAAGTACTACAACCCCCACAACCATAATGATACAAAAAATAAACTGAATACTTCCCGATAACCCGCCGCCCCTGATATTGGAGTAGCCGAAAATAGCCAGCGCTACAGATGCGATGACAATTTCCATCCCATAAACCTCCCAACCTGCAATTTGATACATATACAGGTTTTCCAATATGGATGGAAATACAAATTTAAACATAAGCGCTAACGCGGAAGCATTCAGAGCAACAATACAGATATAACCTAACGTCAGAAACCACCCACTAATAAAGGCATGCGTTCTTCCAAGACTAATATAAGCATAGGCAAATTCACCGCCCGAGACCGGGAAGCTCTTAATAAGAAACCCATAGCTAATCGCAATCAGCATCATCAGTAAACCACCAATCGCAAAGCCAATCATTGCCCCCATCGGTCCAGCAGTGCCCATCCAATTTACTGGTTGTACAAATGCTCCCCAGCCAATAGAGGATCCAAGTGTAATTGCCCATACCCAGTGTGGTTTTAATGTTTTTTGGAGTGTACTCCTTTCTTCCATAACGATGTTCGAGTTTTCTTTTAAATTACTTTCCATGCTCTTCCCCCTATTATATTAAGATTTTCAAACAATCATTTTTAAGCGAGCATTTTACGCATTGAAGGGAATTTACGCGAATAAAGGAAATTTATTTACAGAAACACTTACTCGTTTATGGTGAATGTGCAATAAATCCCCTGACTATCCAGAGATTTATTGCACAAAATACTTTCTTCAATCCTAAGCCTTATTTATCTCCCCAAACCTCATGATCCAAATGTTTATATTTATCCAGCAATCTAGTCGGCATCTGTAAAGCATCTCTACGGAAAGGTGGCGCAAGTTGCGTACCATCCACAAAAATATTCAGTACTGCTGGCTGTCTTTTTTCTAATACCTCCTTAACTACCGGTGCAATATCTTCAGGCTTTTCAATTCTATAACCGAGCGCACCCATTGACTTAGCTACTTCAGCAAAATCTGGAGCTTCAATATCCGAGCCGATGAAACGATTGTCATAATAATCGACTTGGTTTTTCTTCTCCGCTGCCCACGATTTATTATTAAATACACATGCAATAACAGGAATGTTTTGTTCTACTGCTGTACTTACTTCATGAAGACTCATTCCCCATGCACCGTCCCCAATGATTGCAACAACTGGTGTGTTCGGTTCTGCAAGCTGTGCACCGAGAGCCGCAGGGTATGCAAATCCTGTGTTTCCAAAAGTTAACGCGGCGATATGGCGACGTGACTGATTAAATTTCAAATATGCATTCGCCGTAGAAGACACATTTCCAATATCGGAGGAAATGATCGTGTTTTCAGGCAGAGCCTTCGTTAGTTCCAACAATGCACGACGAGGGTTAATTGGACTGCCATCCTCCATGGCTAAGTCGACTAATTCCTGTTCCCAATCCTGTTTCACTTTACTTAATTCTCTTAGAACTTCCGTCTTTTTAACTGCTTCTGGAACAGCTGCTTTCAATTGCTTATATATTTCATCCGATGTGGCCTTCGCATCGCCAATAATACCTACTTCAACTGGGTGTGTCCGTGCAATATTTCTTGGGTTCAGGTCAACTTGAATGATTTTAGCGTTCTTCGGAAAATAATCAATATCATAACAAGGCAATGTACCAAAGACAGATAAACGTGTACCTATAGCTAAGACCACATCAGCCTTTTTCAAAGTGCGCATAGCTGCTTTGGAACCCATGTAGCCTATCGGACCAACTGCCAGCGGATGATCTGCCGGGAAAGCATCGTTATGCATATAGGAAACGGCAACCGGAATCGTTAAGTGCTCCGCAATTTTGCTTACCGCGTCAATACCATTGGCATCAACAGCGCCCCGACCTGAAATGATGACAGGATATTGCGCATCTTTTAATAGCTCTACTGCCTTCTCAATGGATGCAGGATCCCCACTTCCTCTTGAGTCCACCCGATATTGATGCGGTTGTAAAATTTGATCTTCCAATTCTCCGTAAAATAAATCCCTCGGAATATCGTATAGAACTGGACCGCGCTCTGCGTAAGCAATTCTAAATGCTGTCCGTAAACAATCTGCAACACGACTTTTATGCGTTACTCTCACTGTTTCTTTTGTAATTGATTCAAAAATAGAAACCTGATTGGCCTCCTGAAAACCATCCCACCCGATTGTAGGTGTACCGGCCGATGGCGAAATAACTACCATAGGGGTATGCGCCTGATTGGCAGCAGCAACGGATGTAACCATATTTGTAATTCCTGGTCCGTTTTGCCCTATCACCACTCCCGCTATGCCGGATACACGTGTATAAGCATCTGCCATATGCGCTGCACTCTGTTCATGACGGACTGGCAAGAAACGAATTCCTGCAGTCGGGAATAGATCCAGCATATCCATAAACGCTGATCCAACGATGCCATAGACTTCCTTTACATTTTCTGCAACTAATGTTTCTACAATTGCCTCACTTGGAGTCATTTTCACCTTTTTAGTTATTGCTTTTTTCACTTCAGTTTGCTGCTTTGCCATTTAAAATTCCTCCTTTAATATGAATTGAAGTTTATACATATTTTAAAGCTTACGTATTACGAAACTTAATGTATCTACAAGAAAGTCTAAGTCTTCCTCTGTACTCGTTAATGGAGGGGCAACGATAATTACGTTACTATAACCTGGAACGGTATCCCCATTACGACCAACAATTAAGCCCTTTTTCTTACAAGCCCCAATAATTTCATTCATAGAGGCATCATCTAATGGCACTTTGCTTACTTTATCCGTTACCATTTCCAACCCTACTAAAAATCCAATTTGTCGCACTTCCCCAACATTTTCACATTCCGTTAATTGATGAAGCTTCCCTAATTTTGATTCACCTAATTTGCTTACACGTTCCACAATGTTTTCTCTTTCAATAATTTCGATATTTTTTAGTGCTACAGCACACGATGCAGGATGCCCACCATAGGTGGATACATGGCGAAGATGATTATCTTTGCCTTTTTCTTTAAAGACGTTGTAAATATCTGATTTAACAGCTGTCGCTCCTAATGGCAGATACCCACTCGTCAGCCCTTTTGCCATTGTTACAATATCAGGCTGAACACCTTCTGCATGCATAAACCCGAACATTTTCCCGGTTCTTCCATAGCCAGAAACCACTTCATCCATAATTAACAATACATTGTGCTCTTTACAAATCTCTGCTACACGCTGAATATATTTCATCGATGGAATAATGACACCGCCACCTGAAATAAAAGGCTCCATAATAAAAGCAGCTACTGTTTCTTCCCCTTCCCAATGAATCATTTCTTCAACTAGTTGGGCCGCTTTCAGATTGGACTCTTCTTGATCTTCACCAAAAACGGAGCGGTAGCTGTATGGCGGATATACATGCAAGAAACCTGGCACACCAGGGTCATACTTCACTCGGCGATTTGCTTGCGCAGTAGCACTTAGCGCACCTAAAGTCGATCCATGATAGCCACGGTAACGAGAAATAACTTTATATTTTCCGGGATTTCCTGTTTGGTTATGGTATTGCCTAGCAATTTTGAATGCGGTTTCATTTGCTTCCGATCCACTATTGGAAAAGAAAGTCTGATAGTTATCTCCCAACAATTCACTTATCTTTCCTGCAAGCTTCATTGCAGGCGGATGGTTCATTGTCAGCGGGGAATAGGTGAGATTTTTCATTTGCTCTGCTGCTGCATCAACGATTTCCTGTCTTCCATGACCTAGATTTAAACACCATAAACCAGAAACACCATCTAAATATCGATTGCCCGCATCATCTGTAAACCATGATCCTTCACCTGAGACTGCTACCATCTGCTGTGCCTCTGGATTATACCGATGCATGGCGTTCCATAACTGGGAAACATCCTTTTCCACAACATGAGTCACTTTTGTTTCACTCCCCATTATTAAACCTCCATTCAATCATTGTTTAAAAACCAGACAAACAAAATTCGCTACTTATTTCCCCTTTATATCATAGGATATCCCATCGGCATCTGAATCACTTCTCTTTAAGAGATTTTTAGCATGCATTCGAGCAGAATACATCGGGATGTCCGTACCAATTTAATTGCAAGGGTTTCCTCTATTATAAAATTAATTTTCAGAATATCAACTTATTTTTATTAATTCAGTTATTAAAATCTTCAATGCAGTGTATAAAGAATCATTATAGATGAAAATTATCCGTTCTTACGGGACAGATTTATTGTAAATGAATACATATCGCTTCGGTAATATGCCTCCTCAAATTCAATAATCTCATTGGATTGGTTCTTTATCGTCCTTTCTGCAACAAGGACGTAGGATTCAGGAGGTATCATTAATAAATCCTTATCTTCGTTCATTAATTGTCCATTGCTTATCGTTTGTCGTGCATGGGCAAATTGGATACCTAATTCATTTTCAAGCAAATCATACAAAGTAGCGTCATTTAGATTATAAGAAAGCAATTTTTCCCCGATTGAAATTGGGTAGTAATGCCTCTCAACACCTATAGGAATCTCATCTGCATAACGAATCCGCTTTATAAAATAAGCTTCCGTAAATCCAGTGATTTTCTTAATTTCTTCGGAAGGCTCTGTAATATAATGAGAAACTAGCCTTGCTCCAGGCTTCATCCCCATTCTTAAAATCGTATCTGTCGTACTGCTTAAATGACCGAGCCAATCTTGAATCGGTTTTAATGATACAAAGGTACCTTTTCCATGCTTTTTTTCCAATACACCTTCTTTTACCAGGAGATTAATTGCCTCCCTTACTGTACTTCTGCTTACGTGATAGTCTTCTGTAAACTTTCGCTCCGTTGGGATTTGATCCGTATAATCGCCAGCCGCAACCTTCCTTTCTATAATCTCCTTCAATTGAACGTGTAACGGGATGGGACTATTATAATCAAGTGACACATTATCCCTCCTTCAAATTAAACTTTTTAAATATTCCTATTAGCATAAACTCCATTCCATGCATTTTCAATATGTTTTCCCATCTACGCTTAAAAGTTTATCTCTCTGTTTTCCTTCCGTTTCTATATCTATCGCTAAATTTTTCATTGCTCTTATAGAAATATCCCCCCTAATACCTAACATAACCCCAGTTTAATAAAAGAGGTAAATTATTGTGATAATTTAGATAGTAAAATATAATATAATATAAATATAAAACAAGACTGGTTGGTGATACAAAATGGATCAATATCTACAAGTATTCACAACAGTAGTGGAACAGAAAAACTTCTCACGTGCAGCAAAGGAACTGCATATGTCTCAGCCTGCGGTTAGTCAGTATATACGCACACTGGAGGAAAATTTAGGAGCAAAGCTATTAGAAAGAACGAATAAATATGTACGATTAACTAAAGCCGGGGAAATCGTATATCATCACGCTCAAGAAATTTTGGGACTCTACACAAAAACGCAGAAACTAATAGATGATCTGATTAATAAAGCTCAAGGCCCCATTTCCATTGGCGCAAGCTATACATTTGGTGAGTATGTATTGCCACGTATTATCGCCGTCTTACAAAAGGCTCATCCTAATATTCAACCAACCTTGACGATAAATAATACTACGAAGATTGCTAGTTTGGTAACTAGCAATCAATTGGATATAGGCATTGTAGAAGGTCATTTTCGAGATAAGCAATTAATCGTAGAAGAATTGGCGGAGGACCGCATGGTAATTGTCGCTTCCCCTCTCCATGAATTGACGTTACAAGAAAACAATCTTGAAAATAGGAAACTGGAGCAAGAGACCTGGGTTGTACGGGAAACTGGCTCAGGAACTCGTGAGGCTACGGAAAAAATATTTGAGCAAATAGGAATTTCACCTCTAAAAAAAATAACGTTTGGCAGTACACAATCCGTTAAGGAAGCAGTAGAAGCCGGTTTAGGAATTAGCATCCTCTCAGAATGGGCAATCCAAAAAGAATTAAGAAACGGGGATTTAAAAATAATAAAGGTAGAAGGACTTCCGTTCGTACGACAATTTTCCATTATAACCAAATCGCCATTCCAAACAAAGGCATTAGAATTGTTTATTGAATTAATGCATGAAAGGAAGCTATTGACGCCACTAGAGAAGTCAAAATATACGTGATATTTTATCTTTTGGGGGGATACGGATATTTATTCTTATTATCCATAAAACTAGTTTAGGGATAACAAAAGCATGCAGAGGTATCTATATGGGGTAAATATATTTCAGCTGGTATTTTAAATTAAGCTTGTAATCTCAAAAGATACAGTTGCTGTTAAAATAATAAATTCCAATTAGTATGAACAGGAGGACTACAGAAAAAATGCTGTAGCCCTTTTAGTTGTTTAACGCTTCAGCCAATAACTAGATCACATACCAATCGATAAACTGCTAGAATCCTTTTTTTTTGATACAACTACTCCCTATTTCGGTCTACTTATATATTTCTATTTCTTCAACATTCCTCAAATACTCAAACTACCTTAAGCCCTTCTTTCACTTCTTCAATCGCACCTTTTACACGCTCAATCAACGAATCAACCTGCGACTGATTGATAATCAGCGGTGGAGCAAAACAGATAATATCCGTACCTTCATAAGTTACCGCCCTACAGATAACTTTTCTCTTATGAAGTGCCTCTATCACTTTTGCCGCTACTTGTAAGTCTGCAGGGAAACGTTTATTCGTTATAGGGTCTTGTACGAATTCGATCGCACCTAAAAGGCCAACAGCCCGAACATCCCCTACAATATTACATTCCTCTTAAATCTGTTTAAATCCCTTTAACAATTCTTCTCCCATTTTTCTAGCGTTCTCTACTAACCCTTCACGCTCGATAATTTCAATATTCTTTAAGGCAACAGCGGCTGCAGTTGGATGTCCACTATATGTGTAACCGTGGAATAGGGTACCTGTTGACTTTTTTCAATACTTCGTGGATATGGTCGGATACGATGACACCGCCAAGAGGTATATAGCCACTTGTAACTCCTTTGGCAAATGATATTAAGTCTGGTATCACACCCCAATTTTCAACACCAAACATCTTTCCCGTTCGACCGAATCCAGTAATTACCTCATCGGCAATAAGAAGAATTCCGTATTCATTACATACGTCTCTTACCTCTTGAAAGAAATTGGATGGAGGAATTAAAACGCCGCCTGCACCTTGTATAGGTTCAGCAATAAAGGCAGCAATCGTTTCTGGCCCCTCCGCTTCGATTATTTGACGAAGTGAAGCAATCGCTTTATCTGTACCATTCTCATATGGTGTATCAGCATGTCTAAAATCCGTCATCATATTTCCTGCCATATTCCAAAACTCGGGGATACCTGTTGCACTTGTGGAAGCAGCAGCAACACCATGATACCCGCGTTTCAATCCAATGACTTTATTACGATCTGGTTTACCCTGTATTCTCCAATAATGACGAACCAGTTTAATTGCCGTATCATTTGATTCAGAACCTCCAGATGTAAAAAATACTGCATTCAAGCCCTCTGGAGCCAGGGATGCTATTTTTTCAGATAGTTTTATGGCAGGTTCATGGCTAAACGTCGAAAAAGCAGAACTGAAAGCTAGCTGTTTCATTTGCTCAGCTGCTGCTTCTGCAAGCTCCTCTCTCCCATGTCCAACATTTACATTCCATAAAGAGGACATCGCATCTATAAAAACACTTCCAGATTTATCAGTTAAATAAATCCCATCCCCCTTTTCTATAATGAGTTTTGCACCGTGTTCCTGCTGCTGTTGAATAGAAGTTGTCGGATGAATAAAATGCTTTTTGTCCAATTCAATTAATCTTTCCACTATTACTACCTCCTTTATCGCCCCTAAAATGTAACCGTTACAAAATAGAATCATGAAGAAAAACCAGTGATATAAAATAAAATCTACCTATATCTACTACTATTTAATGATTCTATAAAATATAACTAGCTGCTAGCTTCCATTTTTTCACGAACTTCTCGATTACCTTTATTTGTTTTATCCGTTAACGATAAAAGAATCATAACAACAATATTAGCAGCAATTCCATATAATATCGGATTACTTGAAGATAAACCTTCTATAGCAAGACCGCCTAAGACAACGGCCGAACTAACCAAAATGGAGTAAAATGCCGCCTTCGCTGTTGCCCTTTTCCAGAATAGACCGAAAACGATCGGGATAAAAATAGCACCCGCAAGCAATGCATAAGCAACGTCAATCGCTACAAGCAACTCTTGTATCCATAATGCAATAATAATCGCTATTATACTAATAATCATTGTCGTACCACGTGACAGAAGTAAAAATTGACGATCCGTAATGCCTTTAAAGAAATGATCTTTTAAAATATCCTTTGCAATTAAAGTGGAAGAAGCAAGCAATGTTCCGGATGCGGTTGACATAATTGCTGCGGCCACTGCGGCAAAAACAATACCAAGAAGTCCTGTAGGTAACGTTTCAAAAGCCATACTTGAAAACACATTTTGGGTATCTTGGATATTTGGCAGAATAACTAGTGCACACATACCAATGATAACCATTGCCATGGAGTATAAAAAGCTATAAATTCCAACAAGGATACCGCCAGTTCGTGCCGTTTTTAAATTTTTAGCTGTAAAGAATCGCTGCCAAATATCTTGTCCAACCATCATTCCCAAGGTAAAAGTTAATACATATTTAATAATTTCCTTGAATCCAATTGCTGAAAAGTCAAAATAGGAACTCGGTAACTGTGACGTTAGTTCCCCAAAACCGCCTACTGCCGATAAACTATTCGGAAGCATAATTAGAAAAATACCAGCAGTCATAATGACAAACTGAATAATATCGGTCATTGTGACAGACCACATACCACCCAGGATGGTATAGAAAAAGACAACTCCACCACCAATTAACATAGATAATATGAGATCCCAGTTAAAAATAGCGCTTAGTAAAGCACCAATGGCAATAACCTGGGTTACGCTTACCATTAACGCATAAATTGCTGAAATAACGGCACCGACTAGTTTGGATTCTACATTAAAAAGTTTTCCAAGTAATTCACTTATGGTCATTAAGTTAAAACCCATGACTCGTTTTAATAGAAGTAAGCCAAAAAGCGTAATTCCAAGACCCATGGAAAATACGAACCAAACGCCAGAGAAACCACTTTCATAACCAAGCTGAGCGGAACCTATGGTTGAGGATCCGCCAAGAAAAACAGCTGTCAGACAACCGAATACCATAAACACTCCCAGGTTACGACCTGCTAATAGATAAACTTCCGATGTCTTAGCTTTTATTGTTCCAATAATTCCGATAACGACAAGTACAGAAAAATAAATAAAAATAATAATAAAATCAAGTGAAGACATTTATTTCCACCCTTCAACGTTTTATAAATTGGGGGAGGAAACGACATCTCGCGTTCCTCCCTGCTTTTAATGGCGTACTATATTTTCCGTTCTCTCTTTTTCGAGATGTGTCCGCTTTTTCATCGCAACTAAAGAAATCATTTCAAAGATAATTGCAGATGCTGCCACAGCAGTAATCTCACCACTATCATAAGTTGGCAGGACCTCAACTAAATCGAAGCCTTTAATATCCAGGCCATCTAAGTCACGTACAAATTCTAGTCCTTCGTAACTTGTTGGACCTCCAACTTCAGGTGTACCCGTTCCTGGGGCGTATGCTGGATCAAGGAAATCAATGTCATAGGAAACAAATACAGGTTTATCGCCAACCCGATTATGAATTCTTTCCATCACCTTTTCATAACCAATTTCTCTAACTTCCTTCATTGGAATAACTTCATACCCTAACTCTCGAGCGTCTTCGATATCTTCAGGACCATAGAGCGGACCGCGCATTCCAATTTGGATGGAGTGGTCTACATCCACCAGACCTTCTTCTACTGCTCGTCGGAAAGGCGTACCGTGCATATATTTTTCTCCAAAGTAGTTATCCCAGGTGTCCCCATGCGAATCAAAATGTACGAGTGAAATTGGACCATATTTTTTAGCAAATGCACGTAAATGACCTAATGAAATAGAATGGTCGCCGCCCATGATAACCGGGACAATCTCTTTATCTAGTACTGGTTCTAGAGCGTTTACAATATTATCGTAAGTTGCATGTATGTTACCAGGAATGATATCAACATCCCCGTAGTCAACTCCTGAACAATAATCAAAAATATGAATATCTTGATCTGGATTATATGGTCTCAGCAAAACAGAAAAATTTCGAATATGCTGCGGGCCGTACCTTTGTCCTGTTCGATTTGAGGCAGCTGTATCAAACGGAACTCCCATTACTACAAAATCAACCTCTTCTGTTGTTTGTACATGTTCTAATCTCATAAACGTACGTGGTCCTGTAAACCGTGGTGATCTTGATGAATCCTTTGGACGGTACATTAAAATTCCCCCTTAATATGTATTCATGAATATAGTAGCAATTTTTATGCCAATTCACCGAATACGAATATGGCAACGATTTAATAGAAAAATAATGCAATAATGAATTAAGTAAAAGCTAAATTTAAGTCAGTTATGAATCATTTGATTCATTTTGAATTAATGCTGTATTTCTTCAGTCTGCGAACTACCGTTGACTGACTAAGACCAAGATAATCAGCCATTTCATACGTTGTTTTATATTGCCGATAAGCATATGTTAACCAACTTTTTTCTACTTCTTCCAACGCTTGATGAAGTGTCATCCTTCTTTGTTCAAATGTTTTTAACGGCCATTCTTCTATATTTGGTTCCTTCGCCATTACTTTTTTGATAAATGGGATACTTGAAGGATAAATGACAGCTGTAGGAGACGTGATAACAATACGCTCAATAAGGTTTTCAAGCTCACGGACATTTCCAGGCCAATCGTATTCAAGAAACGCTTGAATAGTAGATGGATGGAATGATTTATTCATTTTATACTTTTTATTAAAAATAGATAAATAGTGTTGTGCTAGCGTGTATATATCATCTACCCGGTCTCGTAGCGGCGGGATAGTAATAGGAATGACATTTAATCGGTAATATAAATCTTTTCTGAATCTCTTTTCCCTTACCATTGCCTCCAAATCTTGATTGGTCGCGGTGATAAGCCGGAAGTCGACCTTTTTGGCCTTGGAACCACCGATTCGAGTTACTTTCTTCTCCTGCAGCACTTTTAATAATTTTACTTGGATGGAAACTGGCAGTTCAGCAACTTCATCAAGAAATAATGTTCCTCCCTCTGCAAGTTCTATGATTCCTGCTTTCCCTTTTTTACTTGCGCCTGTGAAAGAACCAGGTTCATAGCCGAATATTTCTGATTCAAACAGCGCCTCCGGGATCGCACCACAGTTTAATTCAATAAAGTTTCCGCCATGTCTATCACTTCCATCATGTAAGGCACGGGCAAATACATTTTTCCCGACACCGGATTCTCCAAGGAAAACGACATTTGCATCAGACCTCGCCACCCGGTTTACCAATTCATAAATTTCCTGCATTATTTTACTTTTTATTGGAATCTGATACGCCGTGGTTTCTTTTTCTCGTAATTCTTCAATTTCAGACTCATATTTCATCATTTTTTTCTGTAATTGCTCGTAGTCTTCTTTCAGACGCTGGATTTCTGTTAAGTCATGAGAAAAGCTGATAATCCGAACCATTTTTCCCGTACGATCAAAAATAGGGATGCCCGTGGCCATAATAACCTTTCCGGTTGGCGTCTTTTGCATTACTTGAACTTCCTTTTTTTCTTTCAAAACCGCGGCTGTGACGGAAGGATAAAAAATTTTCTCCTGTTCTAATTGATATACCGTTTGCCCAATTAATTCATCGCGCGCTTTCCCATAAATACTTGTACAATTGGAACTCGCTCTTAGAACCATACCATCGCTATCCGTTACAACGATATTATCATTTGAAGTGTTTAAAATACCTTCTAATTCTATATTGATAAGTTCTAATTCATTATTCATTTATTTTACCTCCTGCTTCACAAAGGTTTTACTCTCCTCGACCACCAACTGGATGTTATACTTTCTGATCCTTCTCATAAGTAATGATTGGGTAACACCTAAAAATTTTGCAGCTTTCCTTGTTGATTTTTCCTTTTCCAGAGCATCTATAATCATCTTTCTTTCTGTTTCTTCGAGTATCTCTGGCATTGTCGCATTCCTTAAATGATTTGATACATCGAAATGGATATTTTGTTTCACCATTTTCTGAGGAAGGTCTTTTTCTTCAATGACCTCTTCTTCTGATAAAATCACAAGTCGTTCAATTAAATTCTCTAACTCACGTATATTACCGGGCCAAGAATATTGTAAAAATATCTTAAAAACTCCGTCGGCAATGCGCTTTCTTTTATGATGTGTATTATTAAACAGATTTAAATAATACTTGGTCAGACTCTCAATATCTTCACGGCTTTCCCGTAAAGCAGGTATCTTGACTGTTAATACATTCATTCTGTAAAACAAATCTGAACGGAAAGTGCCTTCACTTACCATACTCTCCAAATCCCTGTTAGTTGCTGCAATAATTCGCACATCTGCTTTTTGGGGTACCCTCGCACCAATCGGAAAATATGTTTTCGATTGAAGAAAATGCAATATTTTTGCCTGTAATTGTAACGGCAATTCTCCTACTTCATCCAAAAGTAAAGTTCCACCCTCTGCGGATTGAATTAATCCTGCTTTCCCTTTCGAAGTTGCCCCAGTGAAGGATCCTTTTTCATACCCGAATAATTCAGATTCCATCAAAGACTCGGGTATTGACGCACAGTTAATCTCTACAAAAGGTCTAGATTTCCTCTTACTAAACATATGAATTTTTTTCGCCATCAAGCTTTTTCCTGTACCTGTCTCACCCACGATTAAGGCCGTTGTATCTACTTCAGCAATTTTTCCAATAAACTTTTCGGTCACAACTCGACTATCGCTTTTCCAAAAATTGTTATATTTAACTTTGTTATTTGTAAGCTTTCGAATATAGGTACTATATTTTTCTAATAACTCTTCAATCTCCTGAAGCTTCGTTGTATTTTTTACCACTTCCGTAATATCTCGGCAATGAGCAACAGCCGCAATTATTTTCTCATTTTTATCTTTAACTAAATGACCTGTCGCAATATACCGCCTTCCTACCGCAACCTCTTGCACAGCACTAACATTTTTTCCTGCTTTCAGCGCTTTACGGATGACAGATGGTTTAAACACGCCTTCCTTTTCGAGATCCTTCACATTTCTTCCAATAATCTCATGCTTTGAAAGACGAAACATTGATTCACTCACAGTATTTATCCACAATGTTGTTCCTTCCTGATCTGTAATATAGATTGCATCATTAATAGACTCCAAAATATCGGTAAACAGATCTGGGTTATGATGGAACAAATCTAACAACTTTTCCAAATCATTTCCCCCTCTCGGATCTTTTGAATCTATTCCGATTCGAATTTTTAATAGAACGGAGTAGAGCCAATAAAAAATGAGTTGAAATCAAATCATGTGAGTTGGTTTTTGTTTATTATATCTATATTTTTCACAATTTTCTATGTTTATTTTCAAAAAATACTAGTAAATGCTACATTTTTCTCTCTTTTTTTGGCATGAACTTTGCAGGATAAGTAACAGGAGGCGATATTTTATGAAAACAGATATCGATGTAACGGAAAGCGTGTTTAAACAGATAGACAATTCCTGGGAAAGAGAAGTCCAATTTTTACAAAAGCTCTGCCAGTTTCCCTCAACACTTGGCAATGAAGCATCCATTCAACAATTTATTGCCGATTTTTTGGAGAATGAAGTCGGTTTATCTGTAACAAAAGTGATTCCCAATCCCGAAAAGCTGTCCTCACATCCTGGCTACTCGAAACCAGAATGGTCATATGATGAAAGGCCTGTTGTTATTGGTGAATATCACGCAGAGGGCAAAAAGAAAGGAAAAAGCGTTATCTTTCAAGGGCATATAGACGTTGTTAGTCCAGAACCAGTTTCTTTTTGGGAACATCATCCATGGGGCGCTGAAATTGTCGGAAACAAATTGTATGGCCGCGGAACAGCTGATATGAAATCAGGTGTTGCTGCTATGATTTACGCATTAAAAGCTATTCAAGATGCTGGAATCAAGCTTTCATCGGACGTTATTATCAAAACGGTTACAGAAGAGGAATGTACTGGAAATGGGGCACTTGCCGCAATAGAAGAAGGTTTTAAAGCAGATGCAGTCCTTATTCCCGAACCTGTACTTGGACAAAGAGCACTGATTGCTCAAGTCGGCGTAATATGGGTCAGGATTAAAGTTAAAGGGTTAGGTGCACATACAGAAAGAGCTGACAAAGCTGTAAATTCAATTATCGAGAGTTATAAAATGATCAATGCACTTTTAGATTTTGAATGTGAATTGAACAGGAAGAATAAAAACAAAGCTTTTGCTAATCATCCACATCCATATAACATCAATATTGGAAAAATACATTCAGGCGATTGGCCTTCAACTGTTCCTTCCGAATGTACGGTGGAAGCAAGAGTTGGATTCCCGCCGGGGGTTAAGCCGGAAGATATAAAGAACGAGTTAAAGGCCTATTTGTTAGCTGCTTCTGAAAAGGATGACTGGTTAAGAAGAAATCCGCCAGAAATTGAATTTTACGGCTTTCATGCAGAAGGTTTTTCAATTGATCCAAATCAAGCGTTATTCGATGTTTTAAACGAAGCGCATACTTATGTCGTGAAGAAACCATTGGAATTTGGATCCTTTACAGCAACAACTGATGCAAGGTTTTATAACCTGTACTATGACATTCCTGCCACTTGCTATGGCCCAACAGGGGAGGGGCTCCACGCACCGAATGAGTGGGTTGATCTTGACAGTGTCAAAACGGTAACAAAAACGTACGCTGCATTTCTACTAAAGTGGTGCGGTTATAGTGACTATATGATTAAGAAAGATAAGAATTAAAAAACCGATGGACTAAATTCAACTCGATTTTTTATAACTTCGTATGGCTTTATACCTTAGGGGTTTTATAGAAAATTTCTGTAATAGAGTTCTTCCCTGTAAAATTAAAAAAAGTGATGGTGAGAAAAATGTCAAAAATAAAAAATTACGACGGCAATATGGAAGAGCAGCAGCGAAAAAAGCAAGTTAAAAGAGCAGCCCTTGCCAGCGTTGTTGGAACAAGTATTGAATGGTACGATTTCTACCTGTATGGAACGATGGCCGCTTTAGTATTTCCAAAATTGTTTTTTCCAGAATCAGACCCATACATTGGGTTACTTCTATCATTTTCAACACTTTTTATAGGATTCCTTGCTCGTCCACTCGGGGCAGCATTCTTCGGAAGTTTTGGTGATCGAATTGGACGAAAAGCAACATTAGTAACTACGCTTCTTTTAATGGGGATAAGCAGTACACTCATCGGATTATTGCCAACATACGAAAGCGCAGGGATTATTGTAGCTTTTCTATTAGTTTTCTTTCGTTTTTGCCAAGGTTTCGGTGCTGGAGGGGAATGGGGAGGATCGGTTGTACTCTCTGTAGAATGGAGTTCTAAGAAAAGAAGAGGAATCATGGGAAGCATGACACAAATCGCATCCCCCATTGCACTACTCCTGTCTTCAGGTGTCGTCTCCCTCACTATCTTTTTAACAGGAGAGCATTTTTATACTTGGGGTTGGAGAATTCCTTTTCTAATTAGTATTTTACTTGTTCTAATCGGCTTTATTATTCGACGCGGGGTAGATGATTCGCCTCAATTTAAAAAGATGAAAAAAGAAAATCGCCTTGCAAATAAACCAGTTATAGAGGTCTTTAAAAAATTTCCTAAAACAATTTTTTTAGTTATCTTTGCCGGCTTAGCACAGGGGGTACCTTTTTATGTCTTCACTACCTTTGCTATAAGCTATGGAACAGAACAACTGCAACTAGAGGAACAATTTCTAACTAATTCTATCTTGTTGGTAGCGATAGTCGAAATCATTGTAATCCTCTATGCGGCACATTTATCAGACAAATATAATAGAAAAATCGTATTTTACGTTGGTAGTTTATTGACTATTTTGGTTGCATTCCCATTCTTTTGGATCATTGATACTAAAATACCATTATTGGTTGTTTTAGGCATGTGCATCTCCATTCTTGGCGCTGGAACAGTATATGGACCACTCGCCGCATTAATTGCAGAGTGTTTTCCAGCCAACCTTAGGTATAGTGGGACATCCCTTGGCTATCAGCTCTCAGCTGCTCTCCAAGGATTATCACCATTGCTATGTGTGTATTTATTAAATACATTTAATAGCACTGTTCCTATCAGTATCTACCTTATTGCCACTAGTCTTATTGCTATCTTGGCTGTTTCTCTGCTAAAGAACAAGTCAAACCAAATGGAAATGGAAAAAGCGAGTTAATTAAACGACACTTAACTAAACTTATTTTAAATTATTTACCAGAAATGTAACAGGAAAGTGAAAGCTGCAATCGAGCTTGGACTACTTGATGAAGAAGATCTTTGGAAGATTTTATATCAGTAAGGTATTTCCAGGCTATTTCACTTTAAAGTTTATAGAGGAACTAAAAAAGAAAGGGGCCGTGATTTGTAATAAGGCTCCTTTCTTTATATGAGATGAACCGTCATTAATACTTTTTCTATACGAAAACTCCTGACATTACCAGCAAGAATCTCAGGGGGTTCACTACCCTATTCTTCTGTTATCCATTCCTAATATTTCTTTCAACTTACCTGTAGTCTTAATCAAGAATCTTTAAGGAGGGGCTCCGTCTATAATATATAATGATGGTAAATCATTGTCTGCTTCGTTTAGCTAAATGATCTCTTTTAATTGTTTTTAATTTACTTTTTATCTTTGCGTTTAACTGTAGCAGATTATCTGCTTTTTGATCATAATTCGGTATATTTCCTGAAGGTTTATCAAAAATTAGTGGACTTTTATTTTGCCTCACATGCTTACCTCCCGCAAAAGTTGCTTAATTTATGTTAAATATACTATCTGTATGGCCAATATATTCCTATTCTAAACAAAAAAAAGACAGGAATATACCTGCCTTATTGATTTAGCTACTTACTTTTTCCTTTGTCTTCAAATGTTTTATAGCTCTGTCACTTTTTTTAAATAACTCTGAAGTGTGTTTAGCATTAGGAATTTTTGGAATAGACGTTCCTGATTTTTTAGTAAAAAAAGAAGACTTAATTGAACGCTTGGCAGTATCTGTCTTTATCATTTTATCTACCCCTTCCTTTTTCTTTCATTATATCAAACTTACAAAGAATCCTCTATAGTTTCTGTTAGACTATCAGACTTTTTGTACCAAGAATGGATAAGTACCAAATTAATTACATGATCAAAGTCAATCTGCAGTATTGAATCTCTATTAGATTTTATTAAAATAACTACTGGAAAAACAAGGTCATTAAATGGAATTAAGGCAGTATAATTATCCAATTGAACTACATTATTTTTATTTAGATTTTCTTTATTGCTTTTAGATAACTCTAATCCCATTATCCCCAGTTCATCCCATAGTTTCTCATCTTTCTCTTCTACGTTTAGTGCAATTATATTCTGGTTACAAATATCACCATATGAACTTAAAAATTCTGTTAAAGAAGAGCAGTACTCTTCTATATCCCATTCAAGAGATTTAAAAAGTGAATAATCTATTCTATTTAAAATACTAGTAAACTGTTTTCCTTTATTTTTTGTTTGGATAATTGTTTTTTTCATCTCTTCATTTATATTTTCAACTTCATTAATCTTTTCAATTTCAGCACCGCCTATCTTTTTTATATTAGGAGTAAGAAAAATGGTCAAATCAACAAAGATAAACATACCTGCTAATAAAGCATATTTCTGCCAATGCTCTTGGTCGAAACCGATTCCACTAATAATTAAAACAATGCCTATAATAAACAAGAAATACCAAGTACGCCGTAGATTTTGCTTATGATTCTTAAAATAACTTGGAAATAACCAGCTTATTAATACAATAACCAGAATAAAGCAAATGAGTAACGTCCATTTATTAGATTGAAAAAAAGATATTATTCCGCTCCCGTAACTTACTGATATGTAAACAAATAATAAGACTGATATCGGTATAATCAATAATTTTGAAAGCTTATATTTTTCTTGTTCCATAACAGTCATCCTTTATAAATTATTATATATCTTTATTCGACACAATTAGCGTCAATCCTTCACAAAAGGATAAATTTTATAAGTTGGCTGAATACTCTTATAAGGCAGCTTCTTCACATTTTAAAAATATAAATACTCCTAGATTGCTTCACGCTAAATAGAAGCAACAAGCGATTTCCTGATGATTTTTTATTATATCCTCCAGAGCTTGTCCTGATTGCTCAAAATTTTCGTGATAACAAAATAAGCCCGCTGCAATAGTACAACAGCAACAGGCTTTTCTTAAAGGGATTTCACCTATTAATACTTCCAGCAAGAAACGTTTTCCCCGACATAAACTTTTTTTATTGATGCTGGAAAATAAATTCATTACCTATTAAATCACTCACACCCATTTCCATCTCCAGGGTTCTTTTCAAATACTGATGCTATACCAATTACTCCCTATCTCCCTCTTCACTGCACCCAACAATCAACTCAATCGCTTGTGGCACAGACGCAACATCCCACACCGGCAAAATCCACGGAGGGGTGATAACCTTTTCATTAAAATCCTCTCTGACCGATACTTCCGGGTTTTGAAGCCAAATTGCATGCATTCCAACTCTATTTGCCCCAATGATATCCGTATCCCACGTATTCCCTATCATAACAGCTTCTTCGGCTTTAATATCTAATTTTTCAAGCACATGATGATATACGACGCTATCCGGTTTTTCTGGAATAGCTAGATCTAACTCAGACTTTGTGGCATAAACATAGTCAAACTTGTCCAGAATCTGTAACCTTTTTAACAGCTCCCGGACTACGTCACTGTCACTTGTTGCTGTATTACTGAGAATCGCATGCTTTAACCCCATATGACTTATCAATTCTAGCACTTCTAATACGTGTTCTCTTAATTCTATTTCCGGATATTCTGTAAGCGGCTTTGTGTCCATTCTTCCATTTGGCGGAGTTGTTAATGTTTCTCCCAAATCCCATATTACATAAGTTACCATGGATTTTATTCTCCCTATTAATTTAAGATTCCTCGGTTAGAATTCTCTAAACTCTCATAATTATAAACTTTATTCTATAATAAAAGCATATAACCCAGATCGATAACTATCCAGTTATATGCTTTATATCATTTTAAGAAATATAATTTTTTACTCATTTCTTGAAGTGGGAGTCTTACAAAAGCCCTTCGATGGGACGAGTAATCGCAGTGGTTTTCGGTGGGACGAGTAATCGCAGTCCCAGTCCCAGCCAGTTACACTGCGATCAACTTTTAAAACTGGATGATATTCTAATCTCTATCCACTGTAGAAAGCGCATCTAAATTAACAATGGTGTCTATGTCTTCTCCTTCTACCGCTTTAATCAGATTCATCGCTACGGTTGTACTCATCTGCCTTGCCGCTTCCAGGCTGATTCCACCCATATGTGGGGTCTTAATTATTTCATCGATTCCAAGGAATGGGTGGTCTGCGGGTGCTGGTTCTTCACAGAATACGTCTACACCTGCCGCGCGAAATGTCTTATTCTTTAATGCTTCCACCATATCCACTTCATGAATGATACCTCCGCGGGCTGTATTAATAAGTATTGCATCTTTCTTCATCAAATTGAAAAAGGATTTATCTACCATTCCGTTTGTTTCCTTGTTAAGCGGAATATGCAAGCTGATTACGTCGCTTTCTTGAAATATTTTTTTCATATCTTTTGTGAGCGTAACACCGAGTGGTGCAGCAATTTTCCGTCTTTCCTCTGGTATTCTTCGCACATAGGCAGATACGTCCATATGGAAGCCATTCTTCATTATTTTCGCTACCTCTTGTGCAATGGATCCAAATCCAACCAATCCCAGTTTCTTCCCGTTTAATTCAAGGGTAAATCTTCCATCACGATAGGAATAATTCCCTTTTTCCATTTCTGTATGGAATGTGACAATGTTTTTCATGACTGCTAGCATCAGACTAACTGTGTGTTCTGCCGTGGCTACCGTATTAATTTTCGGGGCATGAAGGACGCGTATCCCTTTGTTCGTCGCATATTCCACATCAATATTATCTAGACCGACACCCGCTCCAGAAATTGCTTTTACATGGTCGCATGCATCCAAAATGGCCGGAGTAATCCGAGCTGGGGCCCGCAGAATAATTCCATCGACTTTATTATTTTGTAAAAAAGCGATGACCTTTTCTTCCTCAAAATCATCAAATTTAATGACTTTTGCGTTCTTTTCTAACACTGCCTCCCCATCCTTATGGTACATAGGGAGAATTTGCAGAATGTGTAATGCTTTCATTGGATTCTTGCCCCCTTTTATCCCATTAGGCAAACAAGGAAAGATAGACGATGGTTCAAAACGAACCTTCATCCCGCCCTGTCCAGCTTCTTATCTATCCACGTATTCAATAATCGTAGAAATACCCTGTCCGCCGCCAATACAAAGCGTAACCAGACCGTATTTTTCCCCTCTGCGTTCCATTTCGTGCAGCAGTTTTGTCATCAGAATGGCTCCAGTAGCGCCAATGGGATGACCTAAGGCAATCGCACCGCCGTTTACATTCACTTTACGTATATCCATTTTCGCTTCCCTGATTACTGCAAGGGCCTGTGCAGCGAATGCTTCATTAAGTTCGAAGAGACCAATGTCATTCATCGACAGATTCGCTTGCTTTAACGCTTTATACGTCGATTCCACAGGACCGATTCCCATAATCTCTGGAGAAACTCCGCTCGCTGCCTGGGCAATTATTTTTGCTTTCGGATTCAAGCCATATTCATCCAGCTTTGCTTTATTCATCATAAGTACAACAGAGGCACCATCGTTTCTTCCACTAGCATTCCCTGGTGTTACTGTTCCATTTTCTTTAAAAACAGCTGGAAGTGTTGCCAGTTTTTCTGGAGAAGTTAAAAAAGGATGTTCATCTGTGTCAAATGTAAAAGTCTTTTTCCTTTCTTTTACATCAACCGGCACAATTTCTTTTTCAAAACGGCCGGATTTGATGGCATCAGCTGCCAGCAACTGACTCCGATGTGCAAATTCATCCTGTTCTTCCCGGGAGATGGTATACTTTTCCGCGAGGTTTTCAGCTGTGAAACCCATTGTTAGATTTCCATATTTCTCTATCGGTTGAGAACATGGCTGACTCTCTGTATTCGGGTCGAGCAACACGCCGTTACCCGCACGATAGCCAAACCGGGCATTTCTTAGATAATAGGGAGCCGTACTCATACTTTCTGCCCCGCCAGCGATGACCACGTCCGACAAACCGAGCTTAATTTGCATGTCGGCATTGTTGATCGCCTGCAGCCCGGAACCACATTGACGATGGACAGTGTAGGCACTAACATCTACAGGCAAATCAGCACGTAATGCAGCCAGGCGTGCAAGGTTGGATGTATCTGCACTTTGTTTCGCCTGACCAAGAATGACTTCATCCACTTTAATCGCAGAACCCTGTCGCTTCATCAGTCCGCGTATTACTTTTTCTGCCAAAAAGTCAACCGGCACATCTCTTAATGCTCCTCCCAATTTACCGACAGCTGTCCTTACGGAGCCAACAATGTATGATTCATTCACTTTGCCGCCCCTTTCTGTTCACGCTTTAATTCAGCAGCGATAATATTTTTCTGGATTTCCGAAGTTCCCTCATAAATTTTCGTGATACGCGCATCCCGATAGTAGCGTTCAATTGGATAATCTCTCATATACCCAATCCCGCCGTGAATTTGTACAGCTAAGTCCGCTACTTTATTGTAAACTTCAGAACCATATAATTTAGCAATTGCCGCATCTTTTACAACCCGTTGTCCTTGGTCCGTCATCCAGGCTACTTTGTACGTTAAAGCTTCGAGCGCTGCGATTTCTTTACTGATTTCCGCCAGCATATGTTGGATTGCCTGCATCTCAATGATTGGATGGCCAAATTGTTCACGCTTTTGGGCATAATCCAAGCAATGTTCAAGGAGCCGTTTGCTTGAACCAAGATTTCGGGCAGCAAGTCCTGCACGGCCATTGGCCAGGATTTTCAAAGCGTTCACATAGCCGCTCCCTTCTTTACCGAGTACATTCTCTGCAGGAACTTCCATATCTTCAAAGAAAAGCTCTGCCGAATGGGAGCCGCGAAGCCCCATTTTATCTTCTACATTCCCTAAAATGAAACCAGGAAAGTCCTTCTCTACAATAAAAGAAGTAATCCCCTTTGAACCTTTAGAAGCGTCTGTCACTGCCATGACCGTAAATACATGGGCATCCACGGCATTCGTAATGTAGTGCTTCGAGCCGTTAATAATATATTTGTCGCCTTTTTTCACCGCAGTTGTTTTCATATTTGCAGCATTTGACCCAGCACTCGGTTCCGTGAGTGCAAAAGCAGCAATCCATTCACCAGAAGCCATTTTGGGCAAGTATTTTTGCTTTTGTGCTTCTGTTCCCATTTCTACAATTCCTACAGAGCCAATGCCCGTATGAGCCCCGATCAGTGTAGTGAACCCATTATGCGTTTTACCAAGTTCTTCGTAGATTGCACATTTCCCAACCATATCCAGGCCGAGTCCACCATATTTTTCTGGAATCCCGAGGCTGAATAGTCCCATTTGCTTGGATTGCTTCACAATATGCGCTGGAATTTCGTCTTTTTCCTCAATTCTCATCGCAACGGGTTCTACTTCTTCCCGCACAAATTTCCTGACATTTTGTCTTAGAAATTCAATATCTTCCGAAAAATAAAAGTCCATGTTATCCCCTCCTCATCTGTTTTTAAATGCTGCTTTTCTTTTTTCTAGAAAGGCAAGCGTTCCTTCTTGTTTATCCTCTGTGCCAAACGCCACTGCCTGAGAAAGCTTTTCCATCCACATCGCTGTATCATGATCAATGTCATAGCCCTTATGTACAGCTCGCTTAGCAAGCATGACAGCAACCGGCCCTTTTTTCAGCACAACAGCAGCAATTTCATCAATCTTATCCTGCAGTTTTTTCTCTTCCACCAAATAAGAAACCAAACCAATTCGTTCCGCTTCTTCTCCGTCTATAATTTTTCCAGTTAAGATCATATCCAGTGCTCGGCCTTTTCCAACCATACGGGAAAGGCGTTGGGTACCACCTGCCCCGGGGATAATTCCAAGATGAAGCTCAGGCAGGCCAAATTTAGCATTCTTTGTTGCTATGCGAATATCACAGGCCATCGCGAGCTCACATCCCCCTCCTAGCGCATAACCGCGGATTGCTGCAATGGTTACTTTACTGCAGTTCTCTATTTTGTTATATAATCCTTGCATTCCAGGTACGAGTGCTTCCAGTGGGTTTCTTTCATTCAATTGACGGATATCTGCACCAGCGGCGAACGACTTTTCACCTGCTCCCTGAATAACAATAACTTTGATTTTATCGTTCCTTTCTGCTTCCGTTATCGCTCCGTCCATTTCACGCAGCATGTTTGCATCTAATGCATTTCGTGATTCTGGACGATCAAGCGTCAGCCAAAAAATTCCGTCTTCCATCTTTACTTTGACACTTTGGTAATTATTCACCACATCTCCCCCTAATTATATTCATAAAAGCCTCGGCCTGACTTCTTGCCTAAACGGCCTGCTTTGACGTATTTCACCAGAAGTGGACAAGGGCGGTATTTCTCCCCTAAGGCGGCATGCAAATATTCCATGTTACGAAGCCTCGTATCCAGACCGACAAGATCAGCTAGCTCCAATGGTCCCATTGGATGATTGAGCCCGAGCTTCATCGCATGATCGATGTCTTTCGCAGAAGCCACTCCCTCCATAAGAAGATTCATCGCTTCATTACCAATCAGGCAATTCATCCGGGAAGTAACGAAACCGGGAAATTCATTCACTTCTACCGTCTTTTTATTAATTTTTGCAGCGGTTTTATGAATAAAATTCACTGTCTCCTCCGACGTTTCCAACCCCCGAATCACTTCAATCAGCTTCATTTTATGAACAGGGTTGAAGAAATGCATGGCGATCACTTTTTCCGGCCGCGAAGTCTGGGCACCAATTTCCGTCGGGCTCATCGTGGATGTATTTGTTGCAAGCACTGTTTCAGGTGGGCAGATCTGATCCAACTGCTTGAATACCTCCAACTTTACATCCATTCTTTCCAAGACAGCTTCCACAACCAGTTCCGCTCCCGCTGCTGCCGTTTGTAGATCAGGTTCAAACACAAGATTATCTTTAGCAGATTGATAGATTTCTTCTGTTAAAAAGCCTTTTTCAAAACTTCCTCCAAGTAAAGCATGAATTTCCTTTTTTGCACTCTCCAAAATCGCATGGTTTATATCATGGACATGCACTTTATAGCCACTGATTGCAAAAGCATAAGCAATCCCTTTTCCCATGACACCCGAACCGACAACAGTAACTTTACTCATGACATCATTCCTTTTGTTTATTTATCTATGAATCTGCAAGTAAATGTCGCCCCAGTTATTTTCTGTAATTCTTCTAAACTCAAATCGGACAACTTCTCGATGAGTTCCGTACCTTTCGCTGAAAACTGAAATACAGCATGTTCCGTAACTAGCATATCTGCTCTTCCATTACCGCTTGTCGGGAAGGTCAGCTTTTCCACTAGTTTGGGTTTCCCGTCTTTCGCCTGGTGTGTGGATGCAATAATGATTCTCCTTGCCCCAGCAACAAGATCCATGGCACCTCCCACACCTAAAATGTCTTTTCCCGGAATCGCCCAGTTGGCAATTTCCCCGAATTGGTCAACTTGAAGAGCCCCCAAGACGGCAACATCAATATGCCCGCCCCGAATCATCACAAAGGAATCGGAACTATCAAAAATCGATGCACCAATTTCCATTGTGATCGGATGTTTACTGGCACTGATTAAATCCATGTTGATATTCTCATCATCTGGTGTGGGCCCCATACCAAGCAAACCGTTCTCCGACTGCAAATCTACTTTTTTATCACCTAGGTAATCAGGAATCAGCGTTGGAATTCCAACGCCAAGATTTACCGTATCTCCATCAGACAATTCCTGTGCAACCCTTTTTGCAATCTTAATTCTGCTTCCCTGCGTCAACGTATCGCCCCCCTACCTTTACATAATTACTCATAACCAGATAATCTACATAGACGTGCGGTGTGGTGATTTCATACGGACTTAGTTCTCCAGCTTCTACAATTTCCTGGACCTCTGCAATCACGATTTTTCCCGCGGTAGCCATGACAGGATTGAAATTACGCCCGGTGTGATCGTAAACTAAATTTCCTTTCGTATCTGCTTTCAATGCCTTAATCAAAGAAACGTCTCCTTTAATGGCCTTTTCCAAAATATATGTTTCTCCATCAAATACTCTCTCTTCTTTTCCTTCAGCAAGTTTTGTTCCAGCCGCTGTCTTCGTATAGAAACCAGCAATTCCAGCTCCCCCACAGCGAATTCGTTCTGCCAGCGTCCCCTGAGGCACAAGTTCAATTTCCAGGTTACCTTTGGACCACTCATTTACTGCATCACGATTTGATGTAAAATAAGAACCCACCGCTTTTTTGAGACATCCTGTATGCAGCAGGATTCCCAGCCCCTTATCTTTTTCACCAAGGTTGTTGCTTATTACGGTTAATTTTTTCTTATCAAGTTTTGCTAACTCGTCAATTAGCGTAAACGGAGTACCCGAAAGTCCAAATCCGCCCACGAGTAAAGTATCCCCATCCTTTATTAAATTTGATAGTTCTGTTCTTTTTATTAATTTACTCAAAATCCCCCCACCCCTCATCCTTCCAAAAGGTAATGCTAGTAAACTGGCAAATGTAAAACTGGACGCGTTCTTAAGCTATATTAAAAATGAAAACTAAACCTTCATTCCATTTTGCAGAATAGCCATTCTATATGATGTTATTCACGTTTCATTTAAAATATTATTAAAAGCCAATTACCTCCCTATACCTACACAACTTTTTTCAATAAAAAACCGATACAAGCACGAAGGTATATTTTCGTGATGATATCGGAAGTAACTTCACACTATTTATCTTAGTAAATTTTATCTTCTTAAATTGGTTTTAATTCACCACGCAAAGGGACTGTCCAACGTTTAGTACTCTGTCCACTTCCTCTGCAATCAGCATAGCCGTACGGGACTGGGCTTCTACCGTCAAACCAGCAATATGCGGAGACAGCCGGATTCCTTCTACTTGCGTAATTGGAGAACCTTTTTCTACTGGCTCTTTTTCCAAAACATCCAGGTAAGCACCTGCTATTTCCTTAGCTTTTACAGCTTCCACGAGAGCTTCTTCATGGACGATGCCGCCCCTAGCCGAATTAATGATATAGGCATGCTCCTTCATCAGCCGCAAATTATTACGGTTGATCAAATGCTTGGTTGCTTTCGTTAAAGGTACATGAACAGAAATAAAATCGGACGCTTGGAACAGCTCCTTCAGACCCACTTGCCGGATTCCTGTTTCCTGCACGACATGGTCAAATGGCGCCACAAAAGGATCATAACCAATCACATCCATTCCAAATGCTTTGGCCCGCTTGGCAACACGGTGGGCAATCTCTCCCATTCCGATGAGTCCTATGGTTCTTTTGCTTAATTCATAGCCTGTAAATAATTTCCGGTCCCAATTTCCTTCCCGTACATCCGCATCGGCAGCTTGTAAGGGACGTGAGGCATCAAGCATCACCGCCATTACATACTCAGCCACAGACGTTGCATTCGCATTCCGTGCGGAGATTACCGGGATGTTTCTTTCTCTCGCACCCTTCAAATCAATATTGTCTAAGCCTACACCCAGCCGTCCGATTACTCGCGCTTTTTTGCCCGCATCCAGAAACGCCGTATCCACCTTTGTTTCATTTCTGACAATCACCGCATCATATTCTGGCAGCAAGCTCAATAATTCCTCTCGTTTCCGGCTCAGTTCCATATCATAATCCACGCTATAGCCTTTTTGTTTTAATGCTTCGATCCCGTCATTCCACATTAATTCTGTGACAAGAATTCTCAAGTTTTCTTCTCCCCTCTGTTTAAACACTAACAGTACGTATTTCCATGTATAATTACAATGTTCGTTTTTTATTCGGCTAATATAATCTATCGGGGGTTATTTTGAATTTTAGAGTCAGCATCATTGAAGTAAAACAAAAGGGCACAACGGTTGATACGATACTTTAATTTTTGTCTAGAGCCGCCCTGAAAGGACCGGCAATTTCCTCGATAACTGGTCTGCTTTTTCTAGTCGTAAAATCAATCATCACTTTAGTGACAATCGCTTCACAGACCAGTTCCTCTTTATCATTCAAGATTTTCTGTTCAAATACAAAGCTCGTATTCCCTAAATTATTTGGTTTTGTAATTACCCGGAGGACATCGTGGAGCAGTGCTTCTTTTTTGTACAAAATACTAATTTTTAAGACTACGGTGCCTAAATTAGCTTTGGGAAAATCTTCATAGGAATAACCCGCATGCTTGATGTACCACGCTTCTCTGCCATGCTCAAGATAATTCAAGTACACACTGTTATTAACATGATGCAGTCCATCAATATCCTTTTCCTCAACTACGATTTGTTTTTCTGCCTCCATCGTAACCTTCCCCTTCCCATCATCCTATTTTAGATAACATTAATGGAAGGCGCGCGGAGAGTCAAGATTAAAAAATGAAAACTTCCATTTTTCCAAATAATCATTTAAAGAAACATTTGTATCAACTTATTTTTATATAATAGATATTGGTGACATATAAAAGATTAGGGGGATTATGCCTTTCGCTAAGAGAATTGTTTCCTATGGAATAAAAGAATACACATGGAGGTGTTCACATGAGTTCATTTGCAATGGAGAAAGTCCCATCTTCGGAAATAAGAGTCATGTTCGACGCCGCAAAAAAATTGGAAGCAGAAGGTAAAAAGTTGGTTCACATGGAAATCGGCAGACCAGATATGGATACGCCCGCTCATATTGTCGAAGCAGCAGTAAAAGCTTTAAGGAATGGTGAGGTCCATTATGCATCAAACGCAGGGATACTTCCTCTCCGCGAGGCAATCGCAGACAAGTACGATACGGAACATCAGCTTTCATACGATCCATACAAAAATATTTTAGTAACGAATGGGGTTGCAGAAGGAGTTTATCTCGCCATTAGTGCCCTTCTAAATCCAGGGGATGAAATTTTAATCCCTGACCCTGTTTGGCTAAATTATAATAACGTTCCAGTCATGAATTTTATTCACCCTGTTTCCTACACATTAACTTCTAATAATTCATTTTTACCCGATATCAACGAATTAAAGGAAAAGGTGACAAACCATACCAAGATGCTTGTATTATTGTCTCCCTCTAACCCAACCGGTGCCATGCTTACTCACCAGGCAATCAATGAACTTGCATCATTTGCCAAAGAGAATGATTTAATTGTTCTATCCGATGAAATCTATGAAAAGATAATCTATGATTCCAAGAAACATAT
This sequence comes from Oceanobacillus sp. J11TS1, assembly GCF_018333215.1. Taxonomy (GTDB): domain Bacteria; phylum Bacillota; class Bacilli; order Bacillales; family Amphibacillaceae; genus Oceanobacillus. The sequence goes on from NZ_BORO01000017.1 coordinate 65,651, forward strand.
CAGTATTGCAACCGTGAAAGATATGAAAGAAAGAACCATTATACTAAATGGCTTCTCTAAATTTTACTCGATGACAGGCTGGAGAATTGGTTACGCGTTAGGAAATGAAAAATATATTCAGCCTATGCTTAAAATGCATCAATATATCAATAGCGCCTCTACCACTTTTGCACAGTGGGGCGCATTAGAAGCATTAACAGGAGATCAAACGCCTTCCATTAAAATGGTAAAGCAATTTGAAAAACGAAGAAATTTTTTCGTGAAGAGCTTAAATGAAATTCCAGGGTTTCAGTGTCCAAGACCGGATGGCGCCTTTTACGTATTCCCTTCTATTAAGGAAACAGGGATGAGCTCAAAAGAAATGTCCCAATTTTTGCTGGAAAAAGCGCATGTAGTTTCTGTAGCTGGCAGCAGTTTTGGTAAATCTGGAGAAGGACACATTAGGTTTTCTTATACTGCTTCGCTATATGAATTAGAAATCGCTGTTCATCATATTTCAAAAGCAATGAAAGATTTATAATTCTATTTTTACGCTAGCCTCTCATCTATTAAGATTTATCCGATTTTTTTTCGCTGGTCACACGAGGAAGGCTGAGTAAATTAAAAGCATATGGATGAAAACTTCATATGCTTTTTTGCTTTACTATTCAGTTACGGAATCTATCAAATTTCCCAACCCTTCTTCTTATTCTTGACCTTTTTCGATATAGCTTAGATCGCCCACCTTATCTATGCTATATTTACCATCTTTATATTTAACAGTGGTTACACTTGCATTTTTCAATCCTCCGGCTGGTAGCTCGTACCCTTCAGATAAAATATCTACCAGTACACCAATACTTAAACCGTGAGAAACAATTAATACGTTGCTGTCACCTTTTCCACTTTCTTTTTCAGCAATTTCATCAATACTCTCTTTCAAACGTTTTGCAATAGTTTCATAGTCTTCAGCTGGCCAATTTTCTCCTTCTTTTACTCTGCCTTTATCTAATTCAGCGACACTATTCGCAAAATTTTTAGGTGAGATCCCTTCATCCATCCATTCATCAAGTGTCTTCCCTTGGCTTTCTGCAATATCAGTCCACATCGTATGATTTAGTTCGCCTTCATAGGATCCAAAATTGAATTCACGTAAACGTTTATCGGTCTGTAGGGTTACATCCGATTTCTTGTTCTCATCTAATATAATATTAGAGGTTTGAACGCTTCTCCCACTATCACTACTATAAGCTGCCGTAAACTCAATATCTTTTAAGCCTTTTCCGGCATAGCGTACCGTTTTTTCCCCCTCAGCAGTGAGCACCGCATCAGACCATCCTTGAACCCGGTCTGTTGTGTTTAGCATGGTTTTCCCATGACGTACAATATACAGAGTGACTTCTCCATCTTCGACCGATTCTTCCTCTTTTTTCTCCAAAGCGGAAGTACTACTGCACCCAACAATAAAAATTATACTAAATACTGCGACAACCAATTGTAATAAACGTTTTTTCATTTGTTTCTCCCTTTTTTCATTTTTTATAACTTCGGTGTTTGCTTTTTCTTCATTCTTCAACTAAAAACGCATCGATTTTCATTGTACGAAGATTGGCCATTATCCCCCCATAAATCTTTTTCTACATCAACTAATTTATCATTCCGATGTAAAAGGGATTTAAATTTTGTATTAATCTTTTGTAAAACACAAAAAGAACGCCTTCATGCTTAAGAAGTGCGCCCTTGTGTGGAGGATAATTTCACGTTTTACTTGGTTAAATTAAAGCTTTGCTTAATGAAGTTATAAACTTCTTCTGAATCTATTCGTTCTAAAACAAGTGATATCCAATAGAGAATTGCAGAGCAGTGAGTTATTCTCAGGTTTCTGTTAAACGCTTATAGAGGAATTAAAAAAGAGAAAGGGGCCGTGAGTTGTCATTAACCATAAGTGTAAAAAATCCCACCTTCATTAGCAGGTGGGATTTATCCTTACTCAGGTAGCGATACGATATTTGTCATGGTTTCCTATTATTTTCCTTTCACGTGATAAGTGGTCATTACAATCCTAAATCCACTAAATAATAAGTTGGGTTGTTTTTATCTTCTTGCAAATCGATAATCACATTCGTTGAACCTGCTGATCCTGTGATTGCCTCTGCAAATTCCAGACTTAAAATAATACAATTTTCATTAAAGTACGCAATATCTGCCAGCCTAATTCCAGCGGATTCTAAATTGAGTTCTTTATCAATTTCGTCATAATTCAACTCAAATTCAGCATTGATTTCTTTATTTCCACTTATATAATCTTCTACTTTTTGGATTTTTTGAGTTCCCTCTTTTATTGGTTCCGTTTTTCCATTTATATAAACATATTTGTAGTCCTCACTAAAGACATCATCATCTTTTGTTATAAATAATTCATTTGTCTTCGTATTAATTACCTGATAATCAATAACGCTTAGTGAATCATTTATCTTTTCTAATAAAGGATAATAAGGTACTAACTGCTCTTGCCCAGCGGCATCAGCAAGCTCTGTATCTTGAAAAACATCCATTTCTGATAAATCATGTAAAGCAAAGAAGTAATAACGCTCCCCTGTATTCTCATTTTCTAACTCTAAAATAAACCCTTCTTCATTTGTCCGATATATATTCATTAATAGTTTGCCTTCGATTTCTTTTTCCAAGTTATCAGGTATAGAGAAGCTCGATTCATTCTGACTTGTTTTTATTGATAACACATTTCCTTCTTCCAACGTCACAACAGGTAACCGTTCATCTTCTTCATGACTGATTGCTTCCCGAAGGCCTTTTTTTCCGTTAAATAATTCATTAAGAACACTTGCATAATTTTCTGTGGAAAAGATCCGTTTCGTATATTCATTGAATTCTGAGGACGTATATTGAAAATATTTAATTGTATTTTCATTTTCATTCATATTCCTAATAGCATACGTAAAATTGTCTCCTTCTTCAAATAGAAAAATAGACCCATAACCTAAAATATGACTTTGCAAAAAGTCAGTTAGGGCTGGACTATTTTCGGGAGGGAATCCTTGTTGATAGGTCACTTTATCCTCATCCTTTTCACACGCAAATAATAGTAATGCGCAAGTCAGTGTTATTAACATTATTTTTTTCACGTCTATCCAGCTCCTATTCTTTATTGTCAGTATTTACTTGTCGTATTAATTGAATAAAATCTTCACTTATAATTTCAAAAGAATGAGCTGGCTTACTAATACCTTCTCCTTTAACATCATAAGAGAATCGATTGTCTATTATCGCTTCTAATGATTCTCCATGCTGACTCTTTACAGAAACTGCTCCATCGCTCGTATCATAAACCTTATATGTACCATCATAGCCTCCGTACCCTTTGACAGTATAGGTTGTATGATCGCGTCCAGCTACTGCTGTAATTTCCATCTCCAGTAATTTCTCATGAGTTTCGGGATTGGCTAATTTTAACTCCTCCACATCGTCCACCATAGCTTCACTGTTCATATCTGTATAAGCATTGCTGTGTTGAAACTGGTTATCTACTCTTTGATTTTCTTCATTAAAATCTAGGTAATTACTATATTCAGTGGAATTTTTCTTTAAGCTTTCTGCAGGTTTTGGAAATGTATTTGCAAGTCCTCCAAGTAAGTTTTCATCGTATGGTGTACCAATTGTTGTTATACTTCTCACGTTATCTGGATAATCCATGGCAAATTGAAAAGACCGTCTTCCTCCATAACTATGTGCAAACATATCTATTTGGGTTTCATCGTTTAATAAACCCATTTCAATAAACTTTTCAGCTAAATCATCACTTGTTTTTTGACGATGCTCATTTTCATATTCTGTTTCATAAACCAAATGAAGTCGATTGTTTGTATCCTTACTTTCTAATTCATCTAAATCTATTTTCATTTCTTTATTTTCACCATTAACTCTTTTAACTTCATAATATTCCACATCACCATTTCTATATTCATGGATGATTATATCACCATGACTCGAAGCTTTTACCGCAGTATTAAAAAAACTCTTCCCTGTATCCTCAATCCCATGGATATACACCGAAACATTTTCAAATCCCGTAAAACTTCCAGTTATATCATTTATTTCGTTATACAATAAGTTGATATCATTTAAAGCTTGTTGCAATGGGGATCGATATGCAAGAGAAGCATTCGCAAACGCTGTATCTATTTCTTCTATTTTTTGTTTTAAACTTTCGTATTCAGGAAGAACAAAATCATTAATTTTGGTCTTTAATATAAAATTTTCCCATTCTTCTTCCCCTGTAGGATCTTCTATTCGATTAAATTTACGTGATTCTTCATCTAGACATATTTCAAGATCGTAAATCCACTTCTTTATGACTGAATTAATTTGTTCATAGTTAAACATGATGGTTTCTCCTGAAGCAGAGGCATTAATGCTTCCTTTGTTCAAGTTATTCCATGCCGTAGTAAAAGCTTCTTTAACTAATTTAGAAGAAGTCGATTCAACAATCTCCTCTGCTTCTAATTTATGTGCATTTAGCAGCTGTTCAATACGTTGACTCACCGTCCGTCTCCCCCCTTTTAAACGGTAAACTCTATTCTACTTGCCATCGTATCCAATCGTACTATTTCTTGAACAAATGCTTCTACTTCTTTTAATAATTGTTCAATATGCTCTTTTGTTTTTTCAACAATGGATTCTATTTTAACTTCCGCTTCAAACCAAATACTTGTAAAATCATCCCAAGGCAAATTCGTTTCTGAAATAACTTCATTAATCATCGTTTTAAAAGATAAAAATAACTCCTCAATATTTGTTACATTAAACTTAAAAGAAAGAGCAGCTTCTCTCATTATATCCTCATCTACTTTAACTTCATCTTCAATCCGTTCCGAGGATAACGAATATTGCCACTCAGCCCTAGCTGTAGATGAATTAATAACCGAATTACCTTCATCCGCAGCCTCCATTGCCAGCATAAAATGCTTCATAACGTCTACAAAATTTAATAACACTGGAGCACTTTTTCCCATCAACTCAAGGTGTTTATTTAAATTGGTTTTTAATGAAGACGCAGCTTTTCCACTCTGCTGATCCAACTTCTCTTGAAAATAGGTAATATACCCAAAAACCTGATGAAAACTCTCCTCTAGTTCATTTATTGTTTTTCCTACATTATCTGGAAGACTTTTATTAAATTTAAAACCGTTCCCTCCGCCTCCATCAGACGCTAGATTCATCTTAAGCCCTCTCTTTCTTCTCCATTACGTTCCGCCGCTACAAGTAATTGATTTAATTCCAACTCTTTCTCATCAACATATCCATAATGATAAAGAACATCAATGTCCTCTCGATCAAAAAGAATAAATTTTTCTTTTGCGGCTCACAAATCCATTAGGATATTCTAAAGCTGCAAAATCTCTAATCACGTTATTAGTTTCGGAATATAACTGCCTCCCGATAATAAGTAATCTCCTGGAATCATTTTTTAAACCAACGACACTTCCTACTGGCAAATAATGCTTTTCAAAAATCAATGAAGCTCTTCCTCCTTTCCTTCTACCAAAAAAATTATGTTATGTTTCACGTTTTCACTAATCATTAGAAAGTAAATAATTTATCAATTCTTTTGAGAACGATTCTTCCAAATCTTCAGCATTATCCACATAATAACATACTTTTTTGTATTCTTTTAGGTTGTTTTCAAGATAAATTCTATATTTGTACATTACTTCGTTTTCACCTTAATACACGAAAATATCAGCATGCACGAAATGGGAATAATTCATCTACCTCATCAATAAACTCTATAAACAATATTTTTTGGAGGGGTACGATGAGCGCTAATAATCTGGTGTTAACCGAGGACATGCTTGCCCGTTATTATGAGCTTAATAAGAAGAAAAAAGAAATTGAAGCAGAAATGAATCAATTGAAAGCCTCTTTCCATAAATACATGGATAAATACAGCGGTCCGGATAAAAAGGGAGAGCTTGTCGAAGGAAATTATAAGATTTTACGTCAAGTTCGGAAAACGGAAAAATTTAAAGAGAAGGATACCGTTGAACGACTAGAGCAATTACAAATGGATGATCTCATCCAAGTTGTTAAAAAGCCTGATGATGCGAAAGTGAAAGCAGCAATCGAGCTAGGACTGCTTAAGGAAGAAGACTTGGAGAGCTGTAGAGCAGTGAGTTATTCCCAAGCAATTTCTGTTAAAAGGTTATAGAGGAACTAAAAAAGAAAGGGGCCGTAAGTCGTAATTGGCTCCTCTCTTTTTTACAAAGTGAACCTCACGGGGCAGAAGAAAGCACCCTCTCCATTAGGAGTTGGGTGCATTTTCTACTTACTACTATTTAAATTTTGAACACCTAACCTAGGATACTCTTTTCTAAAGTTCTCAGTTTTTCACTGGATGTTTATAAACGTATTCTGGAAAGTCGGTAATGATACCGTCCACATTGCGTTCAAATAGGTTATTTGCTTGTTCCTGTGTTCGTACTGTATAAGGGTACATCTTCATCCCAGCATGATGAACGCGGTCAACAAGTTCATCTGTAACGATATTCATATTCGGATTGAAGAAATCAGCATATGTTGCAAATTGTGCCAGCTGCTCATCTGTAACATTTGCCCAAGATGTACCGGCAAGGACACCGTGAGGGATATTCGGCAGAAGTGCCTTGGATTGTTGGACAGATGCATGATTAAACGACTGAATAATAATTTTTTTATTATTAGGCTTATGCATATTGCGTTTCATTAAGGCTTCAGCGACCTTTTCTTCCACACCCGGGTATAATTCAGCAGATTTTAGTTCGATTAATAACCCAATCTTCCCTCGATATGTATCGATTACCTCTTCAAAAGTAGGAATTCGTTCCCCGGCAAATTCTGGACCGAACCAGCCCCCAGCGTCCAATTGTTGGATCTCTTCAAGAGTGTAATCCCCAACAGACCCTGTCCCATTTGTTGTACGATCGACAGTTGTATCATGAATGGCGATTAGCTCTCCATCCTTGGTCATTTGTACATCAATCTCAATATAATCTGCTTTCATCACAAAAGCCTTTTCAAAAGCAGCCATTGTATTTTCTGGAGCATGCCCTGATGCGCCCCGATGTGCAATATTAACCATTTTTTTCTGTTGCTGAACTGTCTGAGCATCACTAATGGATGCGAATGCAGGAACGGTGAACATAGAAGTGGATATCATTACGATTAGCGATAAAATTGCAATTTTTCGTGTCATAATCTTAATCTCTCCCTTTTTCTGTATTTACTTTTTATTATAGAGATAATCTATTAAGTCAATGTAAACTGTAAGATAAAGAAATGTAAGATAATTGATAGATTCGTAGTGGATTGAAAGATTTACAAATGAAAAATTGACAACTGCTAAGCCTATTACTAGTCATTACTTTTTAAATTCCATATATTCACCTCCATTTTTGTCATTAAGCTAAAAATAATCACCATTCTTGTTGACATTTGGTACCATATATATAAATTCGACATACTTTGTTAATTTCCTTTTATGGTACTGTCAATAAGTTTGTGTAAATTAATAGGGTATCCTCTCTATTGGGATGTATTTTCAGACACCTTCCCCGGGTACCCGGGGAAGGTGTCTGAAAATTAGCTCGTTTCTTACCTACTCCCCG
>NZ_BORO01000018.1 GCF_018333215.1 Oceanobacillus sp. J11TS1
AGGAAAAACCAAAGTGAAAAATGAATTGGGATTCGCCTTAATGGCAGTGAATCTGAGAAGATACACTGCCTCTAGCCGCTTTTTTATGTATCTACTTATAAATGATTTCAAAAAAGATGGATTTCACATCAGAACTCAATGTGAAATCCATCTTTTTTATTTTTGGCTAGTTATGTCCCAGCCTCTTTGCATGTTTATTTATTTATGAAAGGCGTGGCTTTAGAATCCTAATTCGATTCGGGTAAATAAAATTCAGCCATTAAGAAGCTTCTTCTATTACTTCCTCGGGCACCTCTATTTCATCGATATCATTCATATTGTCATACGCTACACGAATATTTATATCTACCTGGCCTGTTTCATTTTCAACAGAGAGGTTGTATTCTAAATTCTCAATATAGTAATTGGACTTGTCCACTTCAAACGTAAAGTCCAAAGACATATCCTCATCAGCGATATCTGCACCGCCTAGCAGGATGTTGAATGGACCTTCAAAAGCTTCATAAATTTCACGTTCAAAGCCGTCAAAACGAAAGGTATAAGTTCCGCCCTCTGAATTAAATTCAGCATAGTCGATTACACTTTCTAGAACAGAAACAACGTCTTTATAGGAAGGTTCAAATAGCGATTCATCTTCTGCTGCTTCTCTTTTTACCCAAGGGCTGTCGTCAGCCTCTTGTGTATAGATTTCATTATCTACACGGTAGGTGTTCATCGTTGTTTTATTCCCATCTGCTTCCATTGTTAAAATTTCGTGCTTAGCAATAGGATCTTCTGTCAAAATTACTTCTCTATTTTCACGCACAGTTTTTACTAGGTCGGTTGTATCAATTTCAAACGTTGCTGAATACTGATTGACTTCACGCGGGGAATGCAACACATTTTCAATAACTTCTTCTTCGCTTGCCTTTCCGGAACATGCGATTAAGAAGAAAAGCAGAGAAATAGCAAGTAAAGCGCATATTTTTTTCACGTTTTCACCACCTTCCCTAAAGGACCATCATGCACTCTTATAATAGTCTATATCATCTGTAAAGGTTTTGTAAATGAGATGCAACATTGAAATATATGAAATAGTATTTCTATTTGTGGGGATGATAGCTGTGGATTCGGCTTTGTGTATTAAAAAAGAAGCGTGAGATTTAGATGTTCTCACACTTCTGCTATTAATTGAGTAAATAGTATTTGAATATATTTTCCTTTATCCTCCAATTTAGTGCCATGCAAGGCGTTTTGATAGGAAGCAATGACGCTCTCCATTAAAAATAGATTGGGCTCATTTGATTCCAGCTGCTCCAATAAAAATGCTTGGTAATAGGATAGCTTTTCATTTTGAAGCTTTTTTACACTGGAGTCAATATCTGTTAGTGTTTGGTGTAATAACGTTTTGACGTCTTTTTCTTTATAATTCTTCTCATGATGATAAGGCAGGAAATAATCTGCTTTTAAAAATGGCGGATGTGCATTCATTTGCTCGATTTGGCGGAGGGAAAAATAAATCGTATCTTCGATTGGAATTTCCGTTTTACCAATATCCATTAATATTTTTGAGGTCAAATGGATCGCGCCGAAGCAGACTGCTGCATTATCATAGGCGTGTTGACGTCTTTCTTCTCCAAATACCTCACAAATACGCTCTGCCATCCAAGTGATTTCTTCCAAGTATTGTTGGTTTAAAAAATCCTTTAACTCTTGATGTGCTGTATCGGAACTGGCTAGAGAAGCAAATAATGCCATTAAGTTATGTTTTTTATCAATATGAAAACGAGCTGCAATCTGTTGAACAAAAACATGTCTGTCAGAGCTAGTTTTTCCCAGGGACAACTGTTGTCGATTATAGATTACTTCCTCTTTAATAAACGTCAGAATGGCCATTAAACATTCCGTTTTTGAGGAAAAATAGTTATAGAAGGTGCCTTTGGATATATTGGCTGCTTCTAAAATATCTTGAATCGATGTTGCAGGGAAACCTTTTTTAATAAAAAGTGTTTGTGCAGCTTCGACAATTTGTTTCTTTTTTTTGTTCATAAGACCGTCCCTTTTTATGGATTTTCTGAAAATAGAATGTAAGTACAATATTTATAGTAGTTCATATCTGCCGGTAAATCAACATTTTGAGATAATAAGAAGTTTTTTGTTGCAATTATTATACTTGGGGTATAAAATAATGAAGTCCTAAGAGAGAATGTTTGTTTTTATAAATAAGAATGTTTCTTTAGCCTCTGCTTAGATAATATATTTTACGAAAGAAAGAGAGGGTCCTCGATGACAACAGATATTCAAGATATGCATAAACAACCGCCTTATGGCATGATTGTCATTTTATTTATTGGGGCATTTGTAGCGATTTTAAATGAAACTTTATTAAATGTTGCCTTGCCTTCTATTATGGAAGAATTTGAGGTCAAACCGACATCCGTTCAATGGCTAACAAATGGTTATATGCTTGTCAATGGGATTCTTATCCCGGCAAGTGCTTTTTTAATTCAGCGATTTACGAATAGAAAACTATTTTTAACCGCAATGACTTTATTTACATTAGGTACTTTATTAGCTGCTATTTCACCAACCTTTTCAATTCTATTAACTGCAAGGTTAATCCAGGCAGCTGGTTCTGCGGTAATGATGCCGCTCCTAATGAATGTGATGCTGACTGCTTTTCCAATTGAAAAACGCGGTACGGCAATGGGGACATTCGGTCTGGTCATGATTGTAGCACCGGCGATTGGTCCGACATTATCAGGATGGATTGTAGAACATTATGATTGGAGAACGCTATTTTATATTGTTTTCCCGATTTCCATTATTTCTTTATTAATAGGCATCTTCAAGTTGAAAAACGTTACGCCGCAGCGAGCGATTAAACTCGATGTCATTTCCATTATTTTATCCAGCTTTGGTTTTGGCGGTTTATTATATGGATTTAGTTCAGCAGGAGATAAAGGATGGGATCATCCATCCGTATATATTACTTTAATTGTCGGGGTAATTGGTGTGGTTGCACTTATCCTTCGCCAATTACGTATGAAAGATCCAATGCTGGAGTTCCGTATTTTCCGTTATCCAATGTTTGCTTTATCGTCTGCAATTTCCGTTGTATTAGCAATGGCGCTCTTTTCCGGAATGATTTTAATTCCATTGTATGTGCAGACAATCCGAGGCTTTACGCCTTTTGAAGCGGGATTATTAATGCTTCCTGGTGCACTGGTGATGGGGATTATGTCGCCAATTACTGGTCGGTTATTTGATAAATTTGGAGCTCGTACGCTAACTGTTATCGGGCTTATTATTACCGGTGTGACCACCTATTTCTTTACACAATTAGATATGAAAATTACAATCACATCGCTAATGGTGATTTTTGCTATCCGCTCATTCGGAATGTCGATGGTTATGATGCCGGTAATGACGAATGGATTAAATCAATTGCCAATGGATCAAAATCCACATGGAACAGCGATGAGCAATACATTACAGCAAGTATCCGGGGCAATTGGTTCGGCATTATTGATTACCGTGATGAATAGCCGGACAAATGCAAAGGCAGAAGCACTGGCTGAGGAAGCCATGAAAAATATTGACCCATCGCAAGTGCCAACAGGTGCAGCGGCGGAACAAATGCAAGCTGAAATAATGAATGAGGCAATGCTTCATGGAATCAATTTCTCTTTCTTTATTTCCTTGTTAATTATTGCTTTAGCGTTTATTCTAGCACTGTTTATTAAGAGAGTAGGAACAGACGGTAAAATAATAACGAAAGAAGCAAAATAAGTAAGTGGAAAACTATCATCTGATTTCATTATCGGATGGTAGTTTTTTTATACATAAATCAAGTCGATAGAAAGACGCCAGCGCATGTTATGCTAATAATATACGAGTAAATAGATAGCAGCTATTTAAAATAGAAAGCGGGGAAGCCTTAATGGTCCAAGTTTCAAAGGTGTACAAGCAAGGGAGTAATCCGACAAATGAAGATGCTTATGTAGAAATTTCGGATAAAAAACGGTTTGCGGTTATTGATGGAGCAACAGGTTTGGGAGGTCTGCCAGGGAAAGTAGCTGCAGAAACGATTCGGAAGCGGTTTTATTTAGGAAATCCAGATGACTGCTTAATGGATACGCTTTGTAAAGGAAACGCAGATTTGGCAGAGAAAACGAAGCGGGAAACGGGAAAAGAAATAGGGGCAGTTGCCAAAGAAAAACGCAGTACATGCGGGATTGCAGCTGTACAACTTCATGAAACCTATATGGAGTATATTCAGTCTGGAGACTGTATGATTTTTGTAGCTTATCAAAGTGGAGAGACGCAAATGCTCACCTATGACCATGTTATGCGGCTGGATCAGAAGGCGATTTCTAATTTATACGGTTCGATTGCCGAGCGGACCAATCAAAAAGTCAGCGGGGAGGCTTTTCAAGAGATTTATCAAGAAGAGAAAGAGAAGATTATACCTACACTTGTAGCTAACCGGATGAAAATGAACACGATAGATGGTTATAGCATTATTGACGGTACGAAAGAGGCGATCGAATATGTAACCTATGGGCGAATTCCGATGCATCAAGTGAAGAAAGTATTATTACTTACAGATGGATTGCAGCTGCACAGAGTCGATAAAGATGTGTGGAAGGAAACTGCAGATTTTGCCTTTCAATATGGTGTGGAAAGTTTACTTCATCATGTGGTTGAACAGGAGGAAACAGATGAATATTTTCAAAAGTATCCGCGGCTGAAGCATGCTGATGATAAGACGGGGATGCTTATGGAGTGGCGATAACAAATTCGTATTGTTTCAGTAGCATTTGTTTTCCTACGAAACATGAGAGAGTTTTGCTCAAAACCGGAGAGGAATCTCTTATCCCTAAGATGCAGAGACCTTTTCAATATAGTAAAGTTAATTTTAGGATAGCGTAAAATAATTTTCCGAGGAGGATTCACATGTATAACGAACCTATTTTTTTAGAACCTGTTTTTCAAGAAAGAATTTGGGGAGGAAATAAACTTCGTACGGATTTTAATTATTCGACACCCTATGAACGCACGGGGGAAGCATGGGTTATTTCTGCTCATCCAAATGGGCCAAGTAAAATTAAGAACGGTCCGTTGGAAGGCAGCACGCTTGAAGACGCATGGAATGAACATAAAGAATTATTTAATAGAGCAGAAGAGACAACGGAAATGTATCCGCTTCTTGTAAAGATTTTAGATGCAAATGAAAATCTTTCTGTGCAAGTTCACCCGGATGATATCTACGCAAAAGAGAAAGAGGGAGTCCCTTATGGGAAAACAGAATGCTGGTATGTGCTAGATGCAGAGGAAGATGCTGAATTAGTTCTAGGTCATCATGCTAAGAGCCGTGAAGAATTAAAGCATGCAATGGAAAATGGCGCGTGGGATACATTATTAAAACGTGTACCAGTAACAGCAGGTGATTTTGTTTACGTGCCAAGTGGAACGATTCATGCGATTGGGGCGGGAGTTGTTATTTTAGAGACACAGCAAAGCTCCGACATTACCTATCGTGTCTATGATTATGACCGAACAGATGCGGATGGAAATACAAGAGAATTACATCTTAGACAAGCTGCTGAAGTGACGACCGTCCCGCATGAAGGCGCTAGCATAGGAACACTTCAGGAAACCACAGAAGACCTAACCGCCAGAAAACTTATTGAGGATACATATTTTACTGTATACCATTGGGATTTAAGAGGCCATGTAATGTTGGAGCAAGACAAAGATTTCTTACAGGTTAGCGTGATAAAAGGGAAACTGGAGATTATTGTAAATGGAAAAGCCTTCTCGATTGAAAAGGGGGCAAATTTTATCCTGCCATATAGCGTGAAGAATTTTTCTTTGAAAGGGAATGCAAAAATGATTGTATCGCATACGTAGAGGAAATGATAGCTAACTAGTAGTTTATCGTAGTGACGAGTGAGATTAATTTAATAATTTTAGTGATAAAAGCTAGGGCATGCGAACCTGGCTTTTGTTGTATAGATTGTGCTTTCCTATTGGCGAAAAAAGGAAAGCACAATCTATGTATTACAACGCTTCATAAGTTGTGCCTAAATGGTGTTGTATCAGTGTTGTAAGCGTTTTAAAATAAAGTTAAGAGGTGAGTGAAAATTGTTGGATCAGCGCTCAATTCGATTAATTGAAGAAATCATGAAACATGAGCAAATCACAAAGCAAGAATTAATGCAGCAGTTAAAATTATCCGAACGGCAGCTGATGTATGATTTTGAGAAGGTAAACGGGATTTTGGAGGAAATTAACATACCAAAGTTGAAAATCAGTCATCAGCGATTTCGGATTTCGGATGAAGCCAAAGAAGTTTTAAGGGAAAAATTACATTCCGGCAGAAGTATAAGAAGATTTAATTTTTCGGAGGACAATCGACTTTACATGATTTATCTTTATGTCTATATCCGGAAAGAGCCTGTATCTAATTTCCACTTACAATCTCTGTTTCATGTAAGTAAGAATACCGCATTAAATGATGTACGCAGGTTAAAGAAGTTTTGTCAGGAGAAGGGATTAACCTTCAGGTACAGTCGAAATGAAGGCTATTGTATTGAAGGTGATGCGATGGAGAAGCGAAGAAGGGTGATTTCATGTATTCATCAATTGCTAAGTCAATCCATGGGCGAGGAATTTATTATTTATATTTTAAGGTCATGGAATCAAGAAGAATTCCTAAACCAGACAAATGATTTATTGAAAGGTTGGCTGGCAAGTTGCGGAGTGCAATTAGTAAAAACAAGAAAGATTGAATTGATTTATTATTTTACATTCTTTCAGGCTGGGGAAAAAGAAGAGCTGTTCTTTTCGGATAAAGAGAAGGAACTATTGGAGAAACAATCACTCTTTCAAATGGCGACACTTCTAACAAATCAGCTATATGGAAAGAGGAGAGCACCTGAAGAAATTTATCTCGTCACGATTTTACTATTAACAGCAATCGAACGAATTCAGTGGGTAGATAATCCGGAGCTCTTAACCTTATCAGAAGAGATTATTGAGGAATTTGAAAGGAATACCCTGCTACCTGTGAAAAATAAGCAGCTCTTGAAAGAAAGCTTATTTAAACATCTGGTGCCTGCATTTTTTCGGATTTTGTTTGAAATTCCTTTTCATAATCCATTATCGACTACAATCCAAGCAGAGTATCCCGAGTTATTCCAATTCGTGAAACGTTCCTTATCGCCACTTGCGAGCTGGACAAAAAAAGAAATTAGTGATGACGAAATCGGATTTTTTACGATGCATTTTGGAAGTATCATAGACCGTCAAAATACAATGGAAATCGGCCGGGTTACTGGATTGATTGTTTGTGCAAATGGAATTAGTTCTTCCATGATGCTCGCTTCTCAGCTGAAAGAATTATTTCCAGAAATTTATTTTTCAGATGTGTTTAATGGTGATCAGTTCGCTGATATATCAGAGGAAAATTATGATCTCGTATTTTCAACGATAGCCGTGGAATCTTCTAAACCGACATTCGTTGTGAAGCCTTTGTTGACCCAAGTGGAGAAAAAACATTTACTCCAATCGGTTTATAAGCAGTTCCCTAATTTGTCGAGTCATTCAAGGCATTTGATGATTGACGAGATTATGACGGTTATCAAAAAACATGCGAGAGTGAATGACGAAGAAAAGCTATATGGTAATCTTGTTCAATTATTTTATACGACAAGCAATCAGAAAGGGGTGTATAAACCTATGTTATCCGAGTTATTAACTGAGGACATGATTCAATTGACAGACAAAGAATATGAGTGGGATGAAGCGATTCGTAAAGCATCTATTCCGTTGCTGGAACAAAACGTTATTCAAGAATCTTATGTAGACGCCATGATTAATAACGTAAAAGAATTAGGAACTTATATTCACGTTGGAAAAGGCGTAGGTATCCCGCATGCCAGGCCAGAAAACGGTGTGAACAAGTTGGGAATGTCCCTGCTTAAGCTAAAAAAACCAACTGCTTTATTAGGAAAAAAAGATCATCAAATTGATTTATTTATCTGTTTGGCCGCGGTTGATAATGAAGCACACCTAAAGGCTCTAGCTCAATTAACCAAAATATTAGGCAATGCTTCATTCATCAAACGTTTGAAAGAAACAGATTCAGTAGACGAAATTGTATCCATTATTAATGAAGGGGAGAAGGTATTATGAAAATTTTAACAGTTTGCGGTTCAGGGTTAGGTACAAGTTTTATGGTAGAGATGAACATTAATCAGATTCTTCAAGAGCTAGGTGTAAGCGGAGTAGAGGTTGCTCATTCTGATTTAAGTTCTGCAACACCGGGGGATGCTGATGTATTTTTCCTAGCAAAGGATATTGCCGATGGAGGCAGTCATTTAGGAGAAGTTGTTGTATTAGAAAGCATCATTGACATGGATGAACTTCGTGAAAAAGTTGAGCAGGTTGTACGAGAAAAAGGCTATCTGTAAAACAAAACACAACTCAATTAAAAGGGAGGTTTTACGATGACTGCGTTAATCGATATTTTAAGTGAACCGGCAATTCTTGTAGCATTTATTGCTTTAATTGGTTTGATTGCACAGAAGAAAAAGATTGCGGATACGGTAAAGGGAACCACGAAAACTTTTGTCGGTTTCCTAGTTATTGCAGCGGGTGCGGGGATTCTGTCTGGCTCCCTAGCCCCATTTGGAGCAATGTTTGAAGAAGCATTTAATGTGTCCGGGGTTGTACCAAATAACGAAGCGATTGTTGCTTTGGCATTAACAGAATACGGAACGACAACAGCACTTATCATGTTCTTTGGGATGATTGTCAATATCTTAATTGCACGTTTTACTAGATTTAAATATATTTTCCTAACAGGACACCATACACTTTACTTAGCGTGTATGCTGGCTGTAATTATGGCAGTTGCTGGTTTCAATACAGTTGGATTAATTGCAACTGGATCAGTTGCATTAGGGATTGTGATGACATTGTCCCCAGCAATTCTGCAGCCTTTTATGCGTCAATTAACAGGGAATGATAATGTTGCATTAGGTCACTTTAGTGCGGTTGGTTATGCTGCGAGTGGTTTAGTTGGAAAGTTATTCAAAGGAAGCAAAGAAACTTCTACGGAGAATATCAAGTTTCCGAATGGTTTAGGTTTCTTACGTGATAGTACAGTAAGTATCGCTTTAACCATGATAGTGATGTATTTAATTGTAGCTTTCTTTGCTGGACCGACATTTATTGAAGCGGAGTTAAGCGACGGTACAAACTTCTTCGTATTCTCCTTAATTCAGGCAGGTACGTTTGCTGCTGGGGTATTCGTAATTCTTTCAGGTGTACGACTTGTTTTAGCTGAAATTGTGCCAGCATTTAAAGGTATCTCTACAAAACTTGTTCCAAACGCAAAACCAGCGTTGGATGTGCCGATTATTTTCACATATGCACCCAATGCAGTATTAATTGGATTCTTTGCTAGTTTTCTAGGCGGGATTGCAAGTATGGTTGTGATGATTTTCCTAGGAGGTGTGATTATTCTTCCTGGTGTTGTCCCTCACTTCTTTACAGGAGCTGCAGCTGGTGTATTCGGAAATGCTACTGGAGGGTTTAAAGGTTCCGTTGCAGGAGCATTTGTAAACGGGATTATAATTTCCTTCTTGCCAATATTCCTCATGCCGGTACTTGGAGACCTTGGATTTACGAATACAACATTTTCTGATGCGGACTTCGGTGTATCTGGTATCTTCTTTGGAAGTCTAGCAAATTATGCAGGTCCAATTGCGATTTCGGTTAGCTTGGCAGTCATCCTGCTTCTTATGATGATTCCATGGAAAAAGAAAAATAAAAGCCAAACAGAAAATCAAAAAGCAGGTTGAAGAAAAGGCTAGATTCAAATGGATATAGCCGATAGAGTATTTGTTTTATTCCGTAGTCAATATCATATTGGAGGCAGATGTTTATGACGACAAAAGCAAAAGAATTCACTATTTCTGAATTATCCATTAATACGATTAGAACATTAACAATTGATAGTGTTGAGGCAGCTAAGCACGGACATGCGGGAATGCCAATGGGAGCAGCAACAATGGCTTATACACTGTGGAAGAAACACCTAAGCATTAATCCGAAAAATCCAAATTGGTTTAACCGGGATAGATTCGTGCTCTCAGCAGGTCATGGTTCTAACCTCCTCTATAATTTATTACATTTATCTGGGTTTCCTATTACGCTAGATGATTTGAAGAAGACTAGGCAGTGGGGAAGTAAAACACCTGGACATCCAGAATACGGAATTACGCCTGGAGTGGAAGCAACTACAGGTCCTTTAGGTCAAGGAATTCCAGTTAGCGTTGGGATGGCCATGGCCGAAAAACATTTAGCTGAAGTTTATAACAAACCTAACTATCAAATGGTGGATCATTATACGTATACAATTTGTGGAGATGGCGATTTAATGGAAGGTGTTTCCTATGAAGCAATCTCTCTTGCTGGGCATCTACAATTAGATAAACTTATTATTCTTTATGATTCCAATGATATTAGCTTAGATGGCGATTTAGATATTTCTTTTTCCGAGGATATCCAAAAACGATTCGAATCTGTGCATTGGCAGTACCTTAGGGTTGAGGATGGAAATAACGTGGATGAAATATCAAAAGCGATTGAAGAGGCAAAACAAGACACACAAAGACCAACTATCATTGAAATAAAAACGACTATCGGCTATGGGTCCCCCAACTTACAAGGAACGCATCATGCCCATAGCGACCCGCTTGGAGAAGAAGAAATTAAACGTACAAAAAAAGCGTACGGATGGGAATATGAACCTTTTTATGTACCGGCCGAAGTATATAAGGACTTTGCAACTATTCAAGTGGAAGGAGAGTCTGCTGAAAAGAACTGGAATAAGCTATTTAAAAGTTATCAAGCAGACTACCCAGAACTTGCAGAACAACTAAAGCGTATTAAAGAAGGAGAATTAGCTGAAGGCTGGGATACAGACCTTCCAACATATTCTGCAGGAGACACTCTTGCAACTCGTGTAGCTTCAGGTGAAACGTTGAATAAATTAGCGCAAAGGCTTCCCGAACTCATTGGCGGGTCTGCTGACTTAGATTCCTCTACCAAGACACGCTTGAAAGACGAAATAGATTTCAAAGCTAGGCAGTACCAAGGAAGAAACGTACGTTTTGGAGTTCGTGAATTTGCAATGGGTGCAATTGCTAATGGGTTAGCGCTTCATCATTTGCGTCCGTTTGTAAGTACATTTTTTGTTTTTTCCGATTATCTGCGTCCAGCAATTCGTTTAGCATCTTTAATGGGGCTTCCGGTAACATATGTGTTTACTCATGATTCTGTGGCAGTTGGCCAAGATGGTCCTACGCATCAGCCAATTGAGCAGTTAGCATCTTTCCGAGCAATGCCGAGATTATCTGTCATTCGACCTGCAGATGCAAATGAAACGAAAGAAGCATGGAAACTTGCTATAGAAAGCGCATCTCAACCGACCATGCTCGTGCTTGGTAGACAAGGCTTGCCTACGCTTCCAAATTCAGCGGTGCTTGCTAAGGAAGGGGTAAGAAAAGGAGCGTACATTATTTCTAAAGCAGCTCAAGAAGCAGAAGGTATTTTAATTGCTGCTGGATCGGAAGTCAATTTAGCAGTAGAAGCTCAAAAAGAACTAGAAAAACAAGGTATCTTTGTGAATGTTATCAGTATGCCATCCTGGGACCGTTTTGAAAAACAATCAGAAGCTTATAAAGAAAGTGTGCTGCCGAAGAATATTAAAAAACGTGTTTCTGTGGAAATGGGTTCTAAGGTTGGGTGGAGAGAATATGTTGGAGACAGCGGCATTGTAATGAGCATTGATACATTCGGTACATCTGCTCCTGGTGATGAAGTGATTGAAAGATATGGTTACACCATAGAAAATATAGTTAATACCTATAAGAAATTATAAAGAATAAGGCAGTCTGTTTAAAAGGGCTGCCTTATTGGTTTGTTTTTACATATCAAGAGAATAGTAGACGTACCATTTAGTTGATTGATTTGTCAAAAAATTTATTCAAAGAAAGATTGCAATTGAAACCGCAATCATATATAATAAAATTGAATTAAGGATTGTTACTGTTCGGCAGGCAAAACCTGAATTAATTAAACTTGTAGAGGGGATTACTCTGCAATTTTAACTAATTCAGGTTTTTAATTTCCGATACTCTCCGTAAGTATTATATTTAGGTGGGAAGCTAAATGGTAATTAAACAGGTTTTAAATAATAATGTTCTATTAACTACGAATAAAAAAAATCAGGAAGTAGTCGTTATGGGTAAGGGGCTTGCTTTTAAGAAAAAGCCTGGAGATACTGTCGATTCTACTAAAATAGAAAAAACGTTTATACTTGAAGATACAGGAATTGCTAATAAACTAGCTGAATTAATGAAAGATGTTTCTGGAGTTTATTTAGATTTATCCTATAAAATTCTTGAATTAGCTAAATCGCATTTAACGTATAAATTGGATGATTATTTATATGTCGCATTAACCGATCATTTGAGCTTTGCCATTTCCAGGCATGAAAATGGAATTGATCTAAAAAACCCTTTGCTTTGGGAGATTCGCAGGTACTATAAACAAGAATTTCAAATTGCCTTAAAAGCACTGGACATTATTGAAAAAGAAACAGGTGCCAGATTGGCGGAGGATGAAGCGGCATCTATTGCATTGCATTTAGTTAATAGTCAGCTTTCTGGTGAAAATATGGCGTCGGCCGTACAAGTGACAAGAATGGTTAATGCGATCCTGAATATAATAAAATACCATTTCAAAATAGAAATAGATGAAAATTCGATTAGCTATGAACGTTTTTTGACACATCTTCGTTTCTTTGCGATACGTTTTATTCGAAGAGAAGCGTCAGATGATACGTATGATGATTTTCTATATGAACAAGTGAAAAAGAAATACACGAAGGCATTCGAATGTACAGAAAGAATAGCAACCTTTATTACTACAGATTATAATTGGGAAATTTCTAATGATGAGAAGGTCTATTTAACATTGCATATACACAGGATTACCAACCGACTTGAATTGAATAATCAATTATCATGATGTGACTGGGGTTTCTTGGTGGTCAAGCTATGGATTGATTGGACTTATTAGAAAACGCTGTCATCTAATTAGAGAATTAATACCAGATAGATTAATAATGCTAAAAAGGAATGTTACCTATTTTGGGCATAACCTGAATTAATTTGAAATGCATATGAAGTGCATTTCAAATTAATTCAGGTTTTTTATTTCTAATAAACGAATAGGAAGGTGGGAAAGCGATGAATGAAAAACAATACGTATAAGGAATTGTAGAAGAAGAGCTAAAAAATAAAAAGGGGGAATAGAAGATGTTAAAAAAGACGCTATCGTTATTATCCATTCCATTACTGTTAAGTGCATGTGTAAGCACTACAAAAAGTGATTCGTCGGCTGAACCAAGTCAAACGAATCAGGATTCGGAGCACCATGAGATTTCCGAAATTGACTATCAGGAGTTTTCAGATGGTGTAACGACGTTTGGTGTAGTAGAAAATCCTAAGGATGGTCCGAAAATTAGTTTTTCATTATCTAGTGATATTCCTATTTTAACGAAAGAAGTTGATGGAGAGACATTGTACTTCAAAGACTTAAACAACAATGGTGATTTAGATATCTTTGAAGACTGGCGTGAAGATGCTGACACACGTGCAAAAGAATTATCTGAAGCATTATCGATTGATCAAATTGCTGGACTCATGCTATTTAGTAGCCATGAATTTGATCAATCCCCTGGTTTAACGGACGACCAAAGAGCATATTTAGAAAATGATGATCTTCGTAATATATTGCATGCTGGACCTAATGACGTTGAGGCGAGTGTGAAATGGGCTAACCAAATGCAGGCTTTTGTAGAAGATCTGGGTTCGGAGGATGAACCAATCGTACCGGTAAACTTTAGTTCTGACCCACGAAGTACTGCAGGCAGTGATGCAGCTTACAATGCGGAAGGTAATGATATTTCCCGCTGGCCGTCAAATTTAGGATTAGCAGCAACTTTTAATCCTGATGTGATGCGTCAATTCGCATCGATGTCATCGGAAGAATATCGCGGTTTAGGGATTACGATGGCATTAGGGTCACAAATTGATTTAGCAACTGAACCCCGCTGGTTACGAGTAGATGGGACGTTTGGTGAAGGAAGTAAGTTAGCAACTGAATTTGCTGAAGCATATACAAATTATTCCCAATCTACTTTTGACGAAGATGGAAATGATTTAGGCTGGGGTGAGGATTCTATATCTATTATGTTGAAACACTTTCCAGGAGATGGTGCAGGAGAAGGTGGCCGTGAATCACATTTGTTCCAAGGTAAATATGCTGTATTCCCAGGTGATAATTATGAAGAACATGTCCATGTTTTCACTGACGGCGGTTTAAACCTAACAGGAGAAACTAGCGAAGTAGCATCCATGATGACCTCCTATTCGATTCAAGTAGACGGTGAAGGCAATCCTTTACACGGAGATGAATATTTAGCGTCAGCTTACAACTCTGAAGTAGTTGATATTTTACGTCAAGATAATGGTTACGATGGCGTCCTAGTAACTGACTGGGGTGTTACCAGTGACAATCCTGATGAAGTGGGGTATGACACTTCTTATATGGGACCTTCTTATGGAATGGAAGATAAAACGGTAGAAGAACGTCATTTTCAAGCGATTAAATCAGGTATTGATATGTTTGGCGGTAATAATGACAAAGCACCTGTATTAGCTGCGTACGAGATGTGGGATGCTGCATATAAAAATGGGGAGCTAGAAATTTCAGCTGATGAAAGATTCCGTACAAGTGCAAAACGAATTGTACGTAACTTCTTTCAAGTAGGTATATTTGAAGATCCGTACTTAAATCTGGAGCAATCAAAAGAACAGGTAGCAAGTGAAGATAAAGTCGAAGCAGGTTACCAAGCTCAGCTTGATTCTGTTGTTATGCTGAAGAATAAAGCAAATACGATTAAACCTTCTGCTGACTTAAGCGAATATAAAGATAAAGTGGTGTATATCCCTTCAACAAAGAGAACACCTTTTGATAGTGTGTTTGGGCCAGGTGAACCCTTTAATGGTCCAACGATGAGTGTTGAAGCAGCTGAAGAATATTTTAAAGAAGTAATCACGGATGAAGAAGTACTAGATGAAGAAGGTAATGTTATTGGCTTTGAGCAACCCGAAAATTTAGATAATGTTGACCTCGTAATCGTTGGGATGACGAGTCCAGATAACGGCGGTAACTTTACTTTTGCAGGTATAGAACAAGATAGTGAAACTTACTATCCGTTGTCTCTACAATACAGACCTTATACAGCAGACGGTGAGAATGTTCGTCAAGAATCTATTGCCGGGGATCAATTAGATGATGATACGAAACAAAATAGAAGTTACTATGGAAATACTTCAAAAATATCTAATGCGTACGATTTAGATGCCTTATTAAATACGGTAGAATTGGTAGAGAAATCAGATAAAGATATTCCGATAGTGGTTGCTATGAAGGCTAAAAATCCAGTCGTCATGTCTGAATTTGAAGATAAAGTGGATGCAATAGTTGTAGGATTTCAAGTATCCGATAATGCCTTATTCGATATTATCTTAGGGAAACAAGAACCAAAAGGTTTGTTGCCAATGCAATTCCCTAAAAATATGGACACGGTTGAAGCGCAGTTTGAAGACGTTTCCCGAGATATGGAGCCATATGTGGACAGTGAAGAGAATCGTTATGATTATGGTTACGGTTTAGATTATGACGGCGTTATTGACGATGAAAGAACAGCGCACTTTGTAGAGAAGGATTAAATTGTAAAAGTATAGTTTATTAATAATTAACAAAAATAAGAAAAAAGATTGACTTAGTATAAAAGGCATGGTAGATTATAGTTGTAAATGAATGAACAACAAAAATTTTATATTCAAACTTAGGAATGTTACCTATTTTGGGCATAACCTGAACTGATTTGAAGGACATATAATTTTATGTGCTGCAAATTGGTTCAGGTTTTTTATTTGAAAATAATGATATAGGAGGAAATTTGACTGCTTGTGTGAAACGGTGTTGAAAGAAAAATAAATGAAAACTTCGGTAATAATAGAAAGCGTTGTTAAATAGATTGAAGGGGGAAATGATATGAAAAAGCTTTGGGGTATTTTAACCGTATTATTCATATTAATAATCGCTTCTGCTTGTAATAGCAGTACAGAAGCAGAAGGAAGCATGGATGCAGATAAAGATACAAAAGCCAATGGGGCAGAGGCTGCAGAAGATGACGCAAATGAAGAACTTACGATTTATATTGTTCGCCACGGGAAAACGATGTTAAATACAACAGATCGTGTGCAGGGCTGGTCAGATGCTGTATTAACACCGGCTGGCGAAGAAATAGTAACGCAAGCAGCTATCGGCTTAAAGGATATTGAATTCCAAAATGCTTATAGCAGTGATAGCGGACGAGCTATTCAAACGGCTGAAATTATTATTGAAGAGAATGAAACATCTTCTGATCTCACTTTAAAAACGGATGAACGGTTCCGTGAATTTAATTTCGGTACGTATGAAGGAGACCTCAATCATACAATGTGGGAGGATATCGCAGATTCTCAAGGGATTACCTTAGAGGAATTTATGGAGACGCTTACTCCAGAATTATTTGCGAATAGTGTAGCGGCACTTGATGAAGGAAGAGATGAAGAAGGACTTAATTGGCCAGCAGAGGATTATCAGGAAATCACAGATCGATTAAAAGCTGGTTTTGATGAGTTGATAGAAAACGAAAAAGGACAAACAGGATCAGGGAATATTTTACTAGTTTCTCATGGATTAAGTATATCGGCCTTACTCGATACGTATTTCGATGATTTTGAAATTCCGACAGGCGGGCTACAAAATGCAAGTGTTTCTATTGTGAAGTATCAAAATGGAGAATTTACATTAGAGTCCATTGATGATATGAGCTACGTGGAAAAAGGAAAAGAATAGCACTAGTTCAAAATAAATTAAAATTGGAGGGAAAAAAATGAAATATGAACAACTAGCTAAAGACATAATAGAAAACGTCGGCGGAAAAGAAAACGTTCACAGTGTTGTCCATTGTATTACTCGTCTTCGCTTTAAGTTGAAAGATGAAAGTAAAGCGAATACAGAGGTATTAAAAAATATGGATGGTGTTGTGACGGTTAGACAAAGTGGCGGCCAATATCAAGTCGTTATTGGCAACCATGTACCAGATGTATATAAAGCAGTAGTAGCAGAAGGTAGTTTTGAAGGAAACGGTTCAGTAGAAGATGGCGGAGAAAAAGAAAATCTATTAAATCGTTTTATTGATATGATTGCCGGCATCTTTACCCCAATTCTGGGAGTATTAGCAGCATCAGGTATGATTAAAGGTTTTAACGCACTATTTGTTGCAATCGGATGGCTTGATACGGAAGGTGGAACCTATCAAATTTTAAATGCCATTGGTGATGGACTTTTCTATTTCCTGCCTATTCTTTTAGGATATACAGCAATGAAGAAGTTTGGTGGAACACCGTTCTTAGGTATGGTTATTGCGATGGCTTTGGTTTATCCGGCACTAGAAGGAATACCAGCTTCAGCAGAACCTTTATACACACTGTTTACAGGGACGCTGTTTGAATCACCTGTATATATCGAATTCTTTGGTATCCCAGTTATTTTAATGACTTACTCGATGTCAGTTATTCCGATTATTTTATCGACATTTGTTGCAGCAAAATTGGAAAACTTTTTAGCAAAAGTAATTCCTTCTGTAATAAAAACATTTTTTGTTCCGATGTTTACGTTGCTTATTATTGTTCCGTTAACGTTTATTGTAATTGGACCGATTGCAACATGGGCTAGTCAGCTAATCGGAACAACTACGTTATGGGTTTATGAATTAAGTCCTATTATTGCTGGCGCGTTTGTTGGAGGTTTTTGGTTAGTATTTGTTATGTTTGGCCTCCATTGGGGAATTGTGCCGATTGGTATTAACAACGTAGTAACCCAAGGCTGGGATCCGATATTAGCATTAATTTTCGTTCATTCCTTTGCACTGGTCGGAGCTATCGCAGCAGTATGGATTAAAACAAGAAATAAAAAAACCAAGGGTCTTAGCGCACCTGCTTTAATATCGGCATTATTTGGTGTTACTGAGCCTGGTATGTACGGGATTGCTTTACCGCTTAAAACACCGTTTATTTATACAATTATTTCATCAGCAATCGGTGGTGCGATGCTAGGGTACTTTGGTAGTGTTGCACATGTAATGGGTGGACTGGGAATATTCCAAACTCCAAGTTTTATTCCACCAGAGGGCATCGATATGTCAGTTATCGGCGCAATTTTAGCAGCTTTAGTTGGTACTGTTTTAGCTTTTGTATTAACTTACTTCTTCGGTGGTATAAACAAAAACGAAAGCAGAACAAATGAGGAAGCTACCCAGTCAGTAGCAGCCACTACTGCTCCAATCGTAAAAAATGAAGTGATTTGCAGCCCTTTCAATGGAACTGTAAAGAAGTTAACAGATATTGCAGATTCAGCTTTTTCATCAGGAGCATTAGGGCAGGGCGTAGCAATGGAACCTGCTGAAGGCAAACTATTTTCACCTGTATCTGGCACGATTTCGGCGCTATTTCCAACGAATCATGCCATTGGCATTACCTCAGAAGAGGGTGCAGAAATTTTAATTCATATCGGTATGGATACAGTACAACTAGATGGGAAATATTTTACGAATCATACAGAGCAAGGAAGCCGGGTCGAAAGAGGGCAATTATTAATTGAATTTGATGCCCAGGCAATTAAGGAAGCAGGATACTTATTGACGACGCCGGTTGTTGTTACAAATCAGGATAACTATGAGCTAATAACACTTAGCGAACAAGAAGTTAAGGCGCAAGATCTATTATTCGAATTAAAAGTAAAGTAATGGTATATGGGGATCGATTCTGCTTTTCTTAAAAAGTGGAATTGGCCCTTATGTCCAAATTAAGCTAGGAGGAATAAATGATGGTTACTAGATTTCCAAAAGGATTTTTATGGGGTGGCGCTTTAGCTGCCAATCAAGTAGAAGGTGCATATTTAGAAGATGGGAAAGGTTTAACGACGGTAGATTTAATGCCAACTGGAGAAAAACGGTGGCAGGTTGCACTTGGCAAAGTTGATTCGTTTACACCGGATGAAGGCGAATTTTATCCGTCTCATAAGGCTATTGACTTTTACCATCAATATAAAGAGGATATTGCCTTGTTTGCGGAAATGGGCTTTAAAGCATTACGTGTCTCTATTTCTTGGGCGCGTATTTTTCCAAATGGCAATGATGAAACGCCAAACGAGGCTGGATTACAATTTTACGATGATTTATTTGATGAGTTATTAAAACATCAAATTGAACCAGTCGTTACCATGGCTCACTTTGATGTGCCAGTTCACTTAGTTGAAGCGTATGGAAGCTGGAGAAACAGAGAGCTTATTGGCTTTTTCGAAAACTATGCTAAAACAATTTTCACAAGATATAAGAACAAAGTGAAATACTGGATGACATTCAATGAAATTAATATGTTATTACATATGCCATTTGTTGGAGCTGGATTAGCATTTACAGAAGGGGAGAATGAAACACAGATTAAATATCAAGCTGCGCATCATCAGCTTGTAGCAAGTGCACGTGCTGTTAAAGCATGCCATGAAATTATTCCAGATGCAAAAATCGGCTGTATGCTTGCTGCAGGCCAAACGTATCCGTACACGTGTAATCCAGATGATATCTATCGCGCAATGGAAAAAGACCGTGAATCGTTCTTCTTTATTGATGTACAATCACGAGGAGAATATCCGGGCTATGCGAAACGCTTCTTTAAGGACAACAACCTAACAATAGAGATGGAACCGGAAGATGAAAAAATACTAAAAGACCATACTGTCGATTATATTGGATTCAGCTATTATTCTAGTAGAACAACAAGTACAGACCCTGAAGTTTTAAAAGATATAACAAGTGGAAATGTATTTGGTTCAGTTACGAATCCTTATTTGAAAACATCTGAATGGGGCTGGCCCATTGACCCCAAAGGTTTCCGTATTACAGCAAATCAATTATATGATCGCTACCAAAAACCGCTATTTGTTGTCGAAAATGGTCTTGGTGCGAAGGATGAAATCAGTGCTGATGGAACAATTAACGATGACTACCGCATTGATTACCTGAGACAGCATATTGCCGAAATGAGTGAATCTATTGAGGATGGAGTCGACATCCTTGGTTATACAAGCTGGGGACCAATTGATATCGTTAGCGCATCTACTGGTGAAATGAAAAAGCGTTACGGATTTATTTATGTTGATCGAGATAATGAAGGAAATGGAACATTAAAGCGTATAAAAAAGAAAAGCTTCGACTGGTATAAAAATGTGATTGCATCAAATGGGGAAGAATTGTAATAATTAAGACAAGGGACGGGGAAACCTGTCCCTTGTTCATTTTCTAATAGAAACAATCCTTATTTATTTAGTTTATACATCTCATGCGCCATCGACTCTAAAATATAAAGAACAGGCACTTGTGTTGTAATGTTAGCTCCCTCATACCATTCCTCCGTCACATAATAGGGAATATTTATATCTGAGATTTTTGCTATGGTAGAGTGTTTATTGTTTGTGATACTAATAATCTTGCTTCCTTCTTGTTTTAACTGGTTCAGATGCGTGACTGAAAAGTTATTTTCTCCTGAAACGGATAAAGCAATTGTTGCGCTGTTATAACGTAATTTGGAGTGAATGGGGAAGAGCGGATCTTTTATATACATTGAAAATTTACCTAAGCTTGAAAAATATCTTGCGCCATATTCAGCAAGCACCCCGGAGCTTCCTATTCCAATAAAAATGACACTATCTGCCTTGGTAACGAGACTTGCAGCTTTCCTTATATTTTCTTCTATATCCCCTTTTAACGTGCGCTCAAAAAATTCTATAATGGAATGCTGGGAGCCTTTTAAGACTGTCTTTTTATTTCCTTCTAAATGCATTTTAAGTTTTACTTTAAATTCGGAGAAACCCTCACAATTTATCTTTCTGCAAAAACGTAAAATTGTAGCTGTCGACACATGGGTTTCATCTGCCAGTTCGCGGATTCGCATGTAAGCGACTTTATCAGCGTTTTGACTAATATAGTTGTATAAAGAAGTTTCTAGCTCATTAAATGAAGCAATCATATCTTGTGTAAACATTTACGTAGAATTCTCCTTTTATTAAAAAGTTTTATAGCTTCATATTACCATGTAATAAGATACATGTCGTTACAATTATGAAACAAATGACTTCTGACGTTACTCGAAACTAGATGACTGCAGTTTATTTACCCCAATACTGAATGCGGATACAATGGATGTATTCGTTATGAAATTTAGATTGTTAAATTACAAATTACCTGGGGGTGCAACGCATATGACAAAAGGTATTAAAATTGCAACAATTGGCGGGGGATCAAGTTATACTCCTGAATTAGTAGAAGGATTTATAAAACGATATGATGAGTTCCCGGTTCAAGAGTTATGGTTAGTAGATGTGGAAGCAGGAAAAGAAAAATTGGAAATCGTTGGGAACCTTGCAAAAAGAATGATTGAAAAAGCAGGCCTTCCAATCGAAGTTCATTTAACACTCGATAGAAGAGCTGCTTTAAAGGATGCTGATTTTGTTACAACCCAATTTCGAGTAGGATTACTAGATGCTCGTGCAAAAGATGAAAGTATTCCATTAAAATATGGTGTTCTCGGACAAGAGACAAATGGGCCTGGCGGATTATTTAAAGGATTACGAACCATCCCGGTAATTTTAGATATTTGTAAGGATATGGAAGAATTGTGTCCGGATGCTTGGTTAATCAACTTTACGAATCCGGCTGGTATGGTAACTGAAGCCGTACTACGCTATTCGAATATCAAAAAAGTGGTAGGATTGTGCAATGTGCCAATCGGAATGGAAATGGGCATTGCCAATTTATTAGATGTCGATCATTCGCGAATCCGTATTGATTTTGCCGGTCTAAATCACATGGTTTACGGGCTGGACGTCTATGTTGATGGAGAGAGTGTAAAGGAAGAGGTTATCCAAAAACTATCTGACCCAGAAAATAGCAGCTTCGTTAAGAATATCGATGGAATGGGGTGGGAGCCTGCGTTTATCCAATCATTAGATGCTTTGACATGCCCATACCATATGTATTACTACAAATCGAAGGAAATGTTGGATAAAGCTTTTGAAAGCTCCAAAGCAGAAGGTACGCGTGCTGAGGTCGTTCAACAATTAGAAAAAGAATTATTCGAGCTCTATAAAGATGAAAACCTTGATATCAAACCACCTCAATTAGAAGAACGCGGCGGGGCGTATTACTCGGATGCAGCGGTTCGCTTGATTACATCTATTTACAACGACAAACGTGACATTCAACCAGTAAACACAATGAATCGCGGGGCAATTGCCAGTATTCCTGATGAATCAGCAGTTGAAATCAGTTGTGTTATTACAAAAGACGGCCCAATCCCGTTAACTATAGGAGATCTGCCGGTTGCTGCCCGTGGCCTTGTCCAACAAATTAAGTCATTTGAACGTATTGCGGCAGAAGCAGCGGTAACAGGCGATTATAATAAAGCGGTCCTTGCTTTAACGATTAATCCTTTAACACCGAGTGATGCGATTGCAAAACAAATTGTGGATGAAATGATGGAAGCGCATAAAGAGCATCTCCCTCAATTTTTTCAAAAAGAAAAAGTAATGCAATAGTGTGATGTTGGTAGCTAAGTAGAATTCTAGCAATACAGATTTTAGAAATGAAATCTGTATTGCTTTTAATTTGAGATTGATCAGTCCTCGCTCCATGGGAAGCCCCCGTTCAAGCCAGGACCCGCTCCAATTTGAAGGAAGGCGCTCCGCTCAAGCCAGAACCCGCTCCAAAATCTAGAAAGGCGCTCCAACCAAGCTCGGATCCGCTCCAAATCAGAGGAAAGCGCTCCACCCAAGGCAGGATCCGCTCGAAATCAGGGGAAAGCGCTCCACTCAGGATCCGCTCGAGATCAGGGGAAAGCGCTCCACCCAAGCACCAATCCGCTCCAACATCAGGTAAAAGCGCTCCATCCAAGCCAGAACCCGCTCCAAATCAGAGGAAAACCGCTCCATCCAAGCCCCCCACTCACCTGATTAAAATCTATACTATATATTAAACGGGCAGTATCAGCAAATAAGCAGATTCCCATCATAATTAAAATAATTAGTATCTGGTAATAGAATTTAGTATAATTAGCTTGTGTGTAGTATAATCAGGTTATTTCATCCTGCAATCAAATGAATTCAGACGATACTTTTATAGAGAAAGGTGTTTGAAAAAGATGACGGAACATGAACAGAAGAGTTCCCAGACTTACGTTGAAATTATTGGCGATACTGTGGTTGGGAAGCATTTAATCTTTACAATTCTCATTAGTGTAGTGTTTAGTTTCATTGGCTTTTTTATTGGCAGAGAACTTATTTTTCCGCGAATTGCTCCAGAAGAAATGGTGCAGTCTTATTCACTGCTATTGGGTATAGCTGGCAGTGTGACAGGTTTGGTGATTAATACGTTTTTATTTAAGCCAAAAAGAACATTAAATGAAACAGCATCTACCAATAATGAATTAACCGAAATATATAAGGATCTGCAATTAGATATGGAAGAGGAACGTGAATCCATTTTAAATGATCCGGTAACTATCCAAGAGATGAAAGAACAAGGATTTTATGAAATGTTTATTCCGGATGAGGGGGAGCAGGATCGTTCGAAAGAGAAGAAATAATGTAAAGCATTTATCAACCTAGAAAAGAGGAGAATGAACAAAAATGGATGTATTACTGATATCAATCGTATTAGCGGTTGTTGCGGGGATTATATTTACCGGTATTGGTTTGATTTCCGGTTCAGATGAGACTGCTGTTCTTGTTCCGGCAACATTAATTGTTGTTTTATTGGGAGCACCTCCAGAGGCTGTATTCGCATTTTTTATGTCGGCAGTCCTTTCCAAGCATCTGACGCATGCAATCCCTACTGCGTTAATGGGAGTGCCTGGAGATACAACAGCGACACCAATGTTGGATCATGCCAATTTTATGCGGCGAATCGGCTTGCCGCATATTGCATTACGAAAAATGATTTCAGGAGGGATTATTGGTGCCTTTATTGCTCTTCCTGTGTCATTAGCATTTGCTGTTTTCTTGAGTCAGTTTGGGGAGTTTTTTCAAAAGAACGCTGGAATTATCTTCACATTAGCAGCTGTTCTTATTGGTTATTTTTCCAAAGGACGCTGGGCAAGTATTATTTTAATTATTCCATTTGCGCTGGTGGTTCAGGGACTTAACTTAGTCAGCACAACCATTTTAGGATCGGGTTTATCGACTAGCTTCTTTCTGGGGATTGCAATTGGGCCGATGTTTACGGATATTTTATTAGCATCCTCCAAGAGTGGGCGTTTGATGATTCAACGTCATGAGCCAAATGAGTATAAATTAGCTCCGGAAAAGAAATCTTGGTCTGGCTATTTTCCGAATCCTTTTAAAGTGTTAACGAAAAAACAATCCGCAGCAGTCGGCGGAACGTCTTTCTTGTCTTCTTTAACTTTTGCTTTAAGTCCTGTTGGAATGACTGCACTTATGGGAGAAGTTATCGGCTCTCGTGTAAAAGGGCAATATAAGAAATCAACCACAAGCCTTTCCACAATGAATGGTGTGACTGAATCCACTTATATTGCGGAGACGATTATTCCGCTAGTTGCGTTCGGAATTCCGCTCAGCCCTGTAGCGATTGGGCCGGCACAAGGATTATTTAATGCACCGCCTGTATTTACAACAGAACCAGTTCATAATTTGCATACATTAATGGAACCAATGGACTTTCTTCTGTATGGATTTATTGGAATTATTATTGCGGCAGTTCTTGCTTATCCATTTTCAATGAACTTCGCCCGAAAAGCAACGGTGCTCGTTTTAAAATACATCAACCAAGAAGCGATTATCGCCATGTTTATTGGAATCGTTACGTTGCTTGCGTTTTATGAGGGCGGCCTTATCAGTGTTGCCGTTACTTTTTCCATGGCGATGGTTGGCGGACTGTTGAATCGATTCCTCGGGGTAGGAGTAGGTGTTCAATTTATGATTTTCTACGGCTCCAGCTGGATTGTAGCGACATTATTCGGTCTATAATATTTTCTGACCCTTATGGTGGGACATGCAAGTGCGGTCCCATCATTTTTGTTACGTAAAAAAGAAAGGCGCAGAACCCTCCAAGAACTATAGGGGTATCGGGATATGATAAAATAGGGCTTGGAAGGAAGTGAAGCTGATGAAGTTAATTGCAATTGATTTAGACGGTACATTATTAGGGGAAGATGGCAAAATTAGTGAAGCCAATCAAGAGGCTATCCGTAAGAGACAAGCAAATGGAGATATGGTGACCTTTTGTTCGGGCAGATCCCTGCATGATATGCGCGCGATTGCGGCTGAGTCGGATTTAGAGGTTCCGTTGATATGTGCAAACGGAGCATTAACCGAAGTAAATGGAGAAATTATCCGCAGTCAGATCCTTGTTGGGGACAAGTTAGTGGAATTAATGGAAAAAGTCTCGGAAGCTAAGTTATATTATGAAATTTATACCAATAACGGCGTATATATTGAAAAGAATAAAAAGCAAATCCTTGAAGAAGAAAAGGAAAGCCTCTTTGATACGCCGGAGGAAAAAGAAAGAGCGAATGAGATTATCCAAATACAGAATAGCCAGTATGGCATCGTGGAGGTAGATGATTACTTAGAAGCAGGCGTTACAGAATTAGAGCCTTATAAATTATTTATCCTGACCTTCCGCCGCGAAGAATTAGAAAAGCTGGAGGAAAAATGGAGGGACAGGGAGGATATTGCTTTAACAACTTCAGGCTATCAAAAATTAGAAATTTCCCATCCGGATGCTAGTAAAGGGAATGCATTCGCTGAATTAGCAGCGTATTATAACGTTCCACAGGAAAATACAGTTGCCATTGGAGATAATTTTAATGATGTGTCGATGTTCCAATATGCAGGAACCGCGATCGCTATGAAGAATGCGGAACCAAAAGTAAAGGAATACGCAAATCATGTGACGAAAAACAATGATGAAGATGGCGTTGGCTATGCACTTAATGAACTGATCGATTAAAATTGGATTAACCTCGTAAAAAAATCCGAACTGGATTCCCGTTTTCAAATAAGAAAGCGTGAAACCCTGTTCGGATTTTTAAGTGTAACATTTCGCTTTAAAATGCACTATTCTTCTACTTTTTCAATCGATTTCTTCTTCACAAATTGGAATAAGCCAACCTCATTTGCTGCTTGAAATGCACTGACAACGAACGGTCCAAAAATTAATCCAAGGACACCGAAGAAGACAAAACCAAAATACATGGATAAGACAGTTGGTAATGCAGCTAGTCCCATCTGATCACCGAGTACTTTTGGTTCGGTAATCCGTCTGATAATGAGTAAGAACAATGCGAGTACCATTAACTGCATACCTGTTGGAATATCTCCAATCAGCATCATGAGTCCGCCCCATGGAACAAGGATTAGGGCAGGACCGACGTAGAGCGGAATAATGTCCACAATCCAGATAATAAAGGTCATTAACAGCGCAAATCGAGGGGAGATATATAATAGGCTCAAATACGTAAGCACAAAAATCATAACACTTAATAAAAATTGGGCTTTCCAATATCCCCAGAAAACCGTTCGTAAACGTTGGAAGAAAGTTTTTAACTTTGTAGCTGTTTTTTCTGGGAAAAGAGAGAAAAATGCTTGAAATAGTTTCGGTAAATCAAGGCTAAATAAGAAGAAAGTAATTAAATAGACAAGAGAAATAAAGAGCAGGTTAGGGATAGATTGCACCCATGAACCGAGCATGCCGATGATGCCTTCCACCAGGTCATATCCCGTATTTAACAGGCGTTCTGATTGACGTTCCAGCTCACTAATAATCGCATCACGCTGCGGTAAATCTGCAATGAGGTCATTAAATTTATAAATAATCTCATTGATAATGGATTGAATCTCACTTCCATATCTGGGAACATTATAACTCCACTCTATAATGCGGCTGATCGTGCTTGTAAGCATGATGTAAATCAATGCGCATGCTGCTGCAACGAATGTCGTAAAAACAATGGTTACCGGCCAAATCCGTTTTTCTGTTTTCAAGGCGCTTCCTAACAGCTTCACGAGTGGTTCAAAGATAATGGCTGTCAATAAAGCTAATAAGACTGGAACAAATACGGAAAAATAAAAATATAAGAATATGGCTAATGCTACGATAAAAATACCGATAATAATTTTCTTAAGTAATGATTGATTTAACAAAAGCTTTCCCCCTGCCGATAAGACGATAAATTCACATAATATTATTTTATCACGGAATCACCGTCCGTAAAACTACTGCGTGAAATAAAGTATGAGACCAGGTGAGCTGCTCTCCCCGCTGCAGCGAAGCATCATTTTGGAATATTAGATGTTCAAAAAATCAGTCACACTTGTTCGAGAAAAGAACGGCTTGATAAGAGCTCCCAAACCGTGCGGAAGCTCTTCATAGGAGCTTCCGCAACACACAAGAAGTCTGTATTCTTATTGAATATAAAATCCGCCTACTTCATTCTTGCCATTAATGGATACATTTAAAATAAACGGCTGTTCGCCAAATGAACTTTCATAAATAAAGGAATGGTAGCCATCTATTTCTTGTTCCTCCACATAATCAAACCCATTAAATTCCCCAAAATCGGTAACAAGCTGACTCCAAAGCGCTTCTAGATCTTGGGCAGTTATTTCAGATGCCATCCTATCATCAAATAGCGCTTCTGCCTGCGCAAATTCTTCATCCGCTACAAGTGTTAAAAATTCTTCCGCTGTTTTAGAGGCTTCTTCTGGCGTTATGGAAACAGTATCTTCCTCATCGGCGTTTTCCTCTTGCGCTTTGTTTTCTTCCTTGGTTGTTGTATCCTCTTCGTTATTTGCATTATCTGTTTCAGAGGATGAATCTGAATTTCCGCAAGCTACTAAGACAGTAATCGATAAAATAGTTGTACATAAAATAATTAACTTTTTTAATTTCATGGTTATTCCCCTTTCTCTTTATTCCTTCCTTGCTCGTGAATCCAGTCACTTATGTCTGAAATCACTTGTTTATCAACATGGCCGGGAATCTCGTATTCTTGAGCGGTGCCTTTGTTTTCTCCTTGTGACAAAATGAAGCTATGATTAAGATTTGGATAGCTTTTTAATACTGCTTGCGGTTCATTATCAAACAAGCTTTGCCATGCAGCAAAATCCTTTTCCGCACTTATTTGAAAATCCGCCTCTCCTTGAAGAATTAACATCGGTTTCTTGGAGTCAAGAGCAAGTTGGCCGACGTCGTATTGAGCCATTTCGTGAAAATAGTAGCCGCTCATACCTGCAAAATGATAGCGCATCGCTTCTTCTTTAGGCATATCTTGAAGGCTTGCGAGGAGTTCTTTTAATGCATCGGCTTGATCGATTTGTTTTTCTTTTGCTTCGTCGCTAAGATTTTCAGGGATTGCATTTACTTGTTGGTCGTAGATGATTTCCCAAAATGGGCGGGGCGGTCCGGCTAAAATAATCATCCCTGCTGTACCTGCTTGGTCATCAATGCGTGGCGCAAGCATTCCACCGAGGGAGTGCCCGCCGATATATACGTGGTCGGCTTGAATCCGTTCATCTGCTTGCAACAATGTTGCTGCTTCGACGGCATCATCAATTGTTTCTTCATTGACAGTTTGTTCAGCTCCGAAATCCTCCATCATTTTTTCTACATGCGCATAGGTGCGCTTATCATACCGCAGAACAGCAATACCTTCTTCTCCTAATCCGTAAGCAATATCTTTGAATGGTTTGTAAGCAAAAATTTCTTCATCCATATTGCTAGGGCCGGACCCATGAACAAGGACGACTGCTGGAAAAGGCCCTTCTTTATCAGCAGGCAGTGTTAATTTTGCCTTTAAAGGATAGCCTTCTTCTGCCTCGATGATCATCTCTTCTTCTGTTACGGAATCAGGCAACGTTAATTCTTGAGGCGGCCGCTGAATTCGTAAGCTATTTAGTTTTGTTTCTTCTTTTTCTTCAACCCAACGCATTTCAACTTCAACGGTTGCATCGTTAAAAATGACTTCACTGGAAGCAACAGTCACTTCCTCTTTTGTAGCAACCTTAACTTCGCTTATTTCCTCGGGTGTATCTCCTCGATTTGCTTCCCAGGATTGTTGTAGATCAGCGGCAGGGTATTTGTCTCTCAATGCTTCTGAAAAGAAATCTTGTTCTATTTGCTGGTACGCTTCCTCGTGCAATTGGTAAATGACTTCTTCCGTTTTCTCTTTTACGGTATCCTCTTGGCTCATGCAAGCAGAGAGGATAAGGAGCGTAAGGCTGAAGAGAAACACACATCTTTTTCGCAACACAGTCACCTCCTTTTTGGGTAGAAGTAAGTTCCATCCTCTTCTATCACATACGTTTTAAAACAAATAATGTTTCAAACAAAACCAAATTGTTTGTTAATGGGGTGTTCATCCGTTAAGCTAATCTATAGGATATCTCTAGGAAAGAGGGTTGAAAAAGATGCCTACAAAAACAGAAGTATTTCAAATCCAAACCAATGAGAAGCAGACCTTTGTTTTTTTAGATAAACAGCTGGAAGAAATTTTAGCAAAAAGCGGTGTGCAAGATGGAATCATGATTGTGTATTGTCCGCATACCACAGGCGCCATTACAATCAACGAAAATGCGGATCCAGATGTACGGCGTGACTTATCTCTTGGTCTAAACGAAACCTTTCCAAATAAAGCAGCGTATGTTCACATGGAAGGAAATTCAGATGGCCATATGAAATCCTCAGTCGTCGGAGCAAGTGAAACATTAATTATTTCAGATGGGCAGCTCATTCTTGGAACATGGCAGAGTGTTTACTTTTGTGAGTTTGACGGACCAAGAACAAGGAAAATTTATGTTAAAATCATAGAAGGGTAAGAAAAAGCGTTGTGAATAGAGGAGAGACGAAAGATTGACAATAGAATCATTATTATTTAACCAAGAAAGATATTTTGAATTAGAAGGTACACAAAATCTTCGTGATTTAGGAGGCTATCCAACGAAGGATGGCAAGCAAACAAAGTGGGGAAAATACTTTCGAGCAGACTCCTTACACAATGTAACGCCAGAGGGGCATGCCTTTCTACAAAAAGAAAAAGGGATTCATACCATTATTGATTTGCGCTTTAGTATGGAAGGAAAATATAAAAAAGAAGATAAAGAACTTTATGATTTTCATAACATTCCCTTGCTGGATCCGGCTACGTTCACCACAAAAATTCCTAAAAGTCTGGTGGAAATGTATATTGTAATGTTGGATAGCAGTAAGGCGAAATTTAAAGAAATAATGGATATTTTTCTGGAGCATAAAGGGGATCCTGTTCTTTTCCATTGCCGAGTTGGTAAGGATCGGACGGGTGTACTTGCGGCTATGTTATTAGATTTAGCAGGTGTGCCAAGAGATATCATTGTGAAAGATTATGCTTTAACAGCTCAATATAAGAAGATAACGGATGAGGAACTTGATCATCGTCCACCGCTCATGACACGTAATCAATTTAAAACTTTATTAGGCTGTGAGCCTGCTTATATGGAAGAGTTTTTGGACTTTTTATATAAGAAGTATGGGGATACAGCTGGTTTCTTAAAAACAATCGGACTTACCGAGGAAGAAATAAAAGCACTGCGTGATGATTTTGTAGAAGAATAATAGAGAGAAGGGAGACATACGGTTTATATCGTTGTCTCCCTTAAAATAAATTCTTAATAATAATTTGAGTATGGGTAGTTGTGATAATACCCTGGTGGTCCTGGTGGTCCCGGCGGTCCGGGAGGGCCAGGCGGACCATAATATCCCATGGGTCCCATAGGGCCAGGCGGTCCTGGTGGTCCAGGGGGGCCATAAAAACCAGGCCTAGGTCCGAACGCACTTCCCAATAAACCGCCAGCTAAGCCACCGATAAACGGAAAAAAGAATCCGCGCTGACCGGTTTGATGGGCTTCATGCTGGCCAAACGGTTGATTCGGGTATGGACCATATGGTGAAGCAGGCATATCAAATGACTGCTCTGGATGATGATTATCCATCACTTGATATTCATCTGCATGCGAATACTCATGATATGGGTTAGGTTGCATTAGCATTCCTCTTTTCTATATGAGCTATATACCTAACCTATGCGAATATCGCCATTTTGTTCATCATTTACGTATCATAAGCAGCAGCTCTATTTACGGAACATACGCATAATAAAGCTGACAATGATAATAAGGATGATGGCACCAATTAAAGCAGGGATAATAAAGAATCCTCCCATTTCAGGTCCCCATTGTCCGAATAAAGAAGAGCCAATCCAAGCTCCAATGAAACCAGCTAGGATATTTCCGATAATTCCACCTGGTAAGTCTTTACTTACAATAAGGCCAGCTATCCAACCGATAATTCCTCCAATAATTAAACTCCAAATAAAACTTAGCATAATATCATTCCTTTCTTTATTTGCTTATTTATATATTTCCAAGTTTCCATGACTTTAAACAAAACAATAATAATTAATTTAAGGTTGCCCGTTATTGGTGATTTTAGTCATTTTTATGGACTAACATTCAAAATCAGCGGTCACTAGCATAGCTGCATCCGCGTTGTCAACCACAGATTTAGGAGAAGCGTTCGGAAAAATTTCCTGTTGAGAAAAAAATAAATATAAAAAAAAGAATTATGGGATGATTAATTGTAAAGTTAAGGATATAATTAGATTGGTATTTAGATGAACTACATACGCATGTTTTTCTAACTAAACGAATTATTTAATACATTAATTTAATACATTAAAGGGGAATATATATATGTGTGGGTTTGTTGGATTATTTTCTAATCAGCATTTAGCTTTTTCTAACGAAGAAGTAGAATTATTTAAAGAACGAAATGACTTAATTACACATCGTGGACCGGATGATGAAGGATACTTCGCAGAGGATGGCGTATTCTTTGGTTTTCGACGTTTAAGTATTATAGATATTGAAGCAGGAAGTCAGCCATTAAGTTATCAAGATGACCAAATCTGGTTGGTTTTTAATGGGGAAATTTATAATTATAAAGAATTACGTGCAGATCTTATGGAAGAGGGATATACCTTCAAAACCGAATCTGATACAGAAGTAATTGCAGCGCTTTTTGCAAAATATAAGGAAGAAGCTTTCTCTCACCTACGCGGTATGTTTGGAATTATGGTATGGGATAAGACGACAGAAACGTTATATGGCGCACGTGATCCATTTGGTATAAAACCATTTTATTATGAAGAGAAAGAAGACAAGCTTATCTGCGCATCAGAGCGGAAGAGTATTACCTTATTCCGTGATGAAGAAGCGATTAATGAAGAAGCACTTCAACGGTATTTCAGTTTCCAATTTGTGCCAGAGCCAGATACTTTAACAAACGGCATAAAAAAATTAGAGCCTGGTCATTATTTCACAAAAAAACATGGCGAGCCAATGCAGATAAAACGCTTCTGGAAAGCTGCGTTTGCACCGGTAATCATGGAAAAAAATCAATGGATCGAACGTATCCAGAATGTACTTTTTGATTCTGTAGAAAAACATATGCGCAGTGATGTGCCTGTAGGATCTTTCCTTTCTGGCGGAATTGATTCCTCTATTATTGCATCCATTGCGAAACAAATGAATCCAAATATCCAAACTTTCTCTGTGGGCTTTGAACGTGATGGCTATTCTGAAATCGATGTGGCCAAGGAGACTGCGGAGAAATTAGGCGTAAATAATACGTCCTATATTGTTACACCAGAGGAGTATATTGAAAATCTTCCACAAATTATTTGGCATATGGATGATCCGTTAGCAGATCCTTCCTGTGTTCCATTGTACTTTGTTGCGAGAGAAGCGAAAAAACAAGTGAAGGTCGTTCTATCTGGTGAAGGCGCAGATGAATTATTTGGCGGATACAACATTTATCGCGAACCGGAATCATTAAAAGTATTCCAGTCTATTCCAAAGCCAGTAAAACATATGTTAGCGAAAGTGGCGCATGTATTGCCTGAGGGAGTACGCGGGAAAAGCTTCTTAGAACGTGGAACCACACCATTATCCGAGCGTTATATCGGTAATGCAAAAATGTTTGAAGACGAGCAATTAAAAGAGTTGATGCAACATTATAATCCGTCCTTATCTTACCGAGATGTGACATCCAATTTATTTAAAGAAGCGAATGAATATCCTTTAGTTAATCAAATGCAATATGTGGATATTCATACCTGGATGCGCGGCGACATTTTATTGAAAGCAGACCGCATGACCATGGCGAATGCGTTAGAGCTTCGCGTACCATTCTTGGATAAAGAGGTCTTCCGTGTGGCAAGTGAACTACCGGTCGATTTAAAAATTGCAAATGGAACAACAAAATACATCCTTCGTGAAGCTGCAAAAGGAATCGTTCCAGATCACG
Source organism: Oceanobacillus sp. J11TS1 (assembly GCF_018333215.1). Taxonomy (GTDB): domain Bacteria; phylum Bacillota; class Bacilli; order Bacillales; family Amphibacillaceae; genus Oceanobacillus. Next base: position 33,656 of record NZ_BORO01000018.1, read on the forward strand.
TATTAAATCGTAAAAAACTGGGATTCCCTGTACCGATGCGTCATTGGTTGAAAAACGAGCTGCATGACTGGGCAGTGAATTTAATCCATGAAAGTAATACAGAACAATATATTAAGAAAGATTTTGTGCTCGATTTATTAGAGAAACATTGTCAGAATAAAGGCGATTACAGCCGTAAAATCTGGACTGTGCTTGTCTTTATGGTTTGGCATAAAGTATATATTGAAAAAGGATATGATATTAAACTCTATCCAAGTGAAAAACAGCCTGTCACTGTTTGATGAGGTAATTATTTTATGAATATGGCCCTAGGAATTCCTGCAAGATGGATTTCTTAGGACCTTATTTTGGTTTAGAGAGAATTTTGCGTGTATAACCCAGGTAAGCTAACTGGATTATAAAAGGAAGGTCTATAAACTAGCTATTTGCCAAAGGCTTTGTCCATAATGAAGAAAAAAATATTGGTTAAAGACAAATCCGAAGCCCCATTCAAACGTTTTGTAAGTATGGAATAGGTTCTTCGGATTTTTTGAATGGCATAAGTATAGGGAAATTTCCCTGATAAAATAGACGTTTCGTTATAATCTGATTCTTAATTAATAGAAGGGAGTCTACGAAATAAGGAAAAAGGATTCATTTTCTAAAAAATGAGCCGATAAAAGGAGAGATGATAATTTTAAAAAAGGGGCAGTTACGGAGGGGTAGCATGAAAAAGAATAAAAAAGAAACAAACGGTGTGAGAGTAAAGCTGATTGTAGCCTTTACAGCTATATTGGTCATCCCGATGATTGTAGTTGGCTTTTTATCTTACAATAGTTCTGTTCATTCGATGGAAGACCAGCAACAGCATCAGGTAAATGAAATTGTCGCGTTCATGAATCAGACAATTGATGATACATTAGATCTGAAAAGCCGGGATATTGATGTATTTGCTGAAAATACAAGCGGGGATCAGATTGAACAAGATGATGATGAATTAGTCAACGTTGTTCGTAACTATTTACATTTCCATGAAGAAGTGGAGAAAGTTTATTTTGGTTCAGGGGAAGGAACATTGGTCATTCATCCAGAGACCGAACTGCCCGATGGTTTTGATCCGCGAGATCGTTCTTGGTACATAGAAGCCATGGAGAATCCAGGTGAATTAATTATCTCAAATCCTTATGAAACGGAAGCACTAGATGGAGAGATGGTTGTAACACTCTCTAAATCATTAGCGGATGGCTCCGGTGTGGTTGGAATCGATTTATCGGTCGATTTTATTCAAGAGATGGCCGCTTCGATTAAATTTGGAGAAAATGGGTATCCGATTTTGTTGGATAGGGACAGTAACTTTATTTATCATCCGGAGAATCAAGCAGGAGATACGGTGGATGAAGATTTCTATCATCAATTATATCAACAGCCATCTGGGCATTTTAATTATAAATATGACAATACCTCTAAAGTGATGGTATACGATACAAATGAGTTAACAGGATGGAAACTGGCAGGGACCATCGATTATAGCGAAATTCAAGGAAGTGCAGCTTCGGTAGTGAGAACAGTTATTATTGTCACGTTGGCAGCTATTGTTATTGGCGGCATGTGTAACTATTATTTAATACGTTCGATTCTTCGTCCGATTAATAGACTGAAAAGAAGCGCGCAAGTTATTAGTAAGGGAGACTTAACAGGGTCTATTGAAGTTACCAAAAATGATGAGATTGGTCAGTTAGGAAACTCCTTTAACGAGATGCAAAACAGCCTGAGGCAGCTAATTCGTGATGTGGAATTGAATGCAGAGCAAGTTGCATCATCTGCGGGGGAATTAAATGCAAATGCGGAACAAATGACGAGTTCATCTGAACAGGTATCTTTAGCTATTCAAGAAGTATCATCCAGTGCGGAGCATCAATTAAATGGAACGGAGAATAGCGTACAGTCCTTAGAAGAGGTTTCTACAGGAGTTGGAAGAATTGTGGAGAGTTCCACAACCGTTTCTGAATATGTTAACCAGATGAATGAGCAGGCAAATGTTGGTGGACAAGCGGTAAGCGATACATTGAACCAAATGACATCGATTCAATCCTCTGTAGAAGATACGAATCGGGATATTACTTCCTTATTGGAACGTTCTAAAGAAGTAAGCACGATTTTAAGTGCGATTACCAATATTTCCGAACAGACAAATCTACTAGCATTAAATGCAGCAATTGAAGCTGCTCGTGCAGGAGAACACGGGAAAGGATTTGCTGTTGTTGCGGATGAGGTTCGCAAATTAGCGGAGCAGTCGAAAGCATCTGCAGGTGAAATCAGTACCATTGTTCAAGGAATCCAAGAAGATGTACAAAATGCCGTGGAAAAAATGGGACGCGTAACATCTACGGTAAACGATGGATTGGATGTATCTTATGATGCGATTGATAAGTTTGGAGAAATTTTACGAACAAGTGAAAGTATTAAACCGCAGATGGAAGAAGTTACAGCTATTTCGGAACAAATGGCAGCAGCTGTCGAGCAAGTTATCACGACAGCCAATGATTTAGCGTCGATTGCTCGAAACAATGCATCATCTTCTGAGGAGGTAGCAGCTTCCACCGAAGAACAGCTGGCATCAATGGAAGAAATCTCTGCAGCCTCAAAATCTTTGTCCGTTATGGCGGAGGATTTGGCTAAAAAGATTGATGGATATAAATATTAAAGCATAAAGAGAACGTGTGAGAATTTTCATATATAGATATGGAAAAAGGCAAATGTGGTAAGCGAATCGTACTTACCACATTTGCTGTATAAAAGAATAGAAATATGAAAAATTTACCATCGTGGAAAAGGAGTTTTCTATTTTGAAAAAATTATTTCAACCCAAAGGAATCCGATTTAAATTAATACTGTCTTTGTTTCTCTTTTTACTCATACCAGGAATTATCATTGGAATGATTACATATAACAGCTCATTGAATACACTAGAAACCCAGCAAAAAGCGCAGGTGAAAGAAACGATTGGAGTAATGAATCAAACCATTGATAGTGCTCTTGCTCTAAAGGAATATGACCTTCAAGTTTTATCAGGACAGTTTCAATCTAAGCAGATAGAAGAGGAAGCGAATGCGTTAAAAGACGCTTTAAACCAATATGAGGGGCTCCATCAAGAGGTTGTCCAAGTCTATCTAGGTTCAGAGGATGGAAGTCTCGTGACACAGCCATCTTTAGAATTGGATGCCAGCTTTGAGCTGAATGAGCGTCCGTGGTTCAAGGAGGCACTGGCAGCTCCAGGAGAAATTATTATCTCTGATCCATACCCAAGTAAAACTGGAGAAGGACAGGTTGTTACTCTTTCCAGAACATTAGAGGATGGTTCTGGCGTCATTGGAATCGATTTATCAATTGATTTTGTTCAACAGACAGCAGGCAATATAACCATTGGTGAAAATGGGTATGCGATTTTATTAGATAATAGTCAAAACTTTATTTATCATCCGACACAAACTGCAGGGGAAGCTGCAACGGAAGATTTTTACCAAAATTTATATGAAGCAGATGCAGGTACTTTTAATTATAAGTATGATGGTAATTCCAAAATTATGGTGTTTGATACCAATGGTTCAACAGAGTGGAAGTTAGCAGGAACGATTGATTATAGCGAAATTCAAAAGGAAGCAGCATCTACGTGGACAACATTAATGATTGTTATTGTGGCAACACTTTTAGTCGGTAGCGCAATTATCCTATTCTTGATTCGTTCCATCACTCGTCCAATTAAGGAATTAAAAGAAAATGCCAAGGTTATTAGTACAGGGGACTTAACACGTTCTATTGAAGTCAAAACAAAAGATGAAATTGGCGATCTGGGAGCAGCCTTTAATGAAATGCGGCAAAGCTTGAAAAGGCTCATCCGTGATGTCGAGTCCAATGCACAACAAGTTGCAGCGTCTGCAGAGGAATTAAATGCCAATGCGGATCAAATGACAAGTTCATCTGAACAGGTATCTTTAGCTATTCAAGAAGTATCCACAAGTTCAGAGACACAGCTGAATGGAACCGAAGAAAGTGCAAACTCTTTAGAAGAAGTATCCACAGGAGTTGGAAGAATCGTTGATAGCGCGACAAATGTATCGGAGCTTGTGAATAAAATGAGCAGTCAAGCAGAAGTTGGCGGGAAAGCAGTAAGTGACACATTAAACCAGATGACATCCATCCAGTCTTCGGTTGAAAATACGAATGGAAATATTTCTTCTTTAATGGAACGTTCGAAAGAGGTCAACACGATTCTGAAGGCAATTACCGATATTTCGGAGCAAACCAATTTGTTAGCCTTAAATGCAGCGATTGAAGCAGCACGTGCAGGAGAACATGGAAAAGGGTTTGCAGTAGTTGCTGATGAAGTTCGCAAACTTGCCGAGGAATCGAAAACATCCGCAAACGAGATTAGCGCGATTGTTCATGGCATTCAAACCGATGTGCAAGATGCCGTTGAAAAAATGTCTCAAGTAACAACGGATGTAGATAACGGTTTAGAGATTTCTTATGATGCCATCGATAAATTTGGCGAAATCCTCCGTTCAAGCGGAGATATCAAACCACAAATGGAAGAAGTGATGGCCATATCTGAGCAAATGTCAGCAGCTGTACAACAAGTCACCGCAACAGCAAATGACCTGGCTTCCATCGCCCGGAACAATGCTGCATCTTCTGAGGAAGTAGCAGCTTCAACCGAAGAACAATTAGCTTCGATGGAAGAAATCTCTGCTGCCGCAAAATCTCTATCAGCGATGGCGGAGGATTTAACCTCGAAAATTGCAACGTATAAGTATTAGAAAAGAAAAAAGAAGGGTTTCCGCCGTCCGTGGGAAATCCTTCTTTTTCTTATGAAGTCTGCGTTTTATCATCTAGCAAAAACTCAATTCATATTCAGTTATCAACAAACCAACTAAATCGGTTTTGTAGCCTTATCTTTCTATACATATCATTTATAGGTATTTACTATTCCAACGTATAGGGAAACTTGGCAGTTAACACATAATTTGTAGCAATTACCAGGTAGATTCATTTTCAAGCTATCTATTATTACGTTGAATAAGCGTTTTATTTGAGAAGCGATCTAATTGATTTAGCAATTTATCTAGTGACTGTGATAGTTTTAGTAGAGTTGGATCATTTGGATCTCTCTCATATACGGCATACATTTCTTTCAGCTTTGCTTCAATCTGCTTGTTTAGTGTATTAAGTTCTGACATACTCTCACGCCCTCTCCAATTATCAAACAGAAGTTGGTTATGGCATAAAAAGATATCATAAGGCTCTTAGAACGATTCTAACAGGAATGGAGGAGGAAATAAAATTTGTGAGTGGGGGAAGTAGTGGAATGTGTGTTTGAATAAATTGGCGGGGGAAATCCGTCAAATAATGAAGTGATGTGCGTAGTTATTCTGCTAAATATCATTATTGGCTAACAGAGGTAGGCATTTAAATCTCTATCATTGAACGAAGGAAGAAGAAATTAAACATAAAAAGAATCAAAAAAACTTTATAAAAAGCTTAAACAATTTGTCCCCCTTGCCGATATAATAAATAAGTCATCATTAAGGGATGATTTGTTAAGGCCTTAACGCGTAATATTTATTTCGATATTGACCTATTTGGTTAATATAAATGAGATCACATGGATGTGGCTCAAAAAATACAAACACATGGAGGTAAGAAATTATGATTATCAATCACAATATTTCCGCTCTTAATGCACATCGTCAATTGGGAGCAAACCAAAACGGAGTTCAAGGATCTCTTGAAAAGCTTTCTTCAGGACTTCAAATCAACCGTGCTGGAGATGACGCTGCAGGTCTAGCAATCTCTGAAAAAATGCGTGGACAAATTCGTGGATTAGAGCAAGCTTCTACAAACGCACAAGACGGTAAACTAGAAATGCCGCTCTAAGTAGTAATGCTTAGATGAAAACTCCGTGAACTCGGTGGAACCCCAAACCAAACTAGCAGTTGTGGATGGTGGGCAATACCGAGCCAAGCCTAGTGAATTGTAAGCAAGCTGTAGCTAGGAAGGTGTAACGATCAGGTAGTGAGGATACATAACCAATAATCTACCCACGAGCGCGGGGCATCCTACAGGGATGAAGATATGATCTGAACTTTATGGAAACATAAAGAAGTAGTGGATTAAATGCCATTACGATAACAAATTTGATTTCTTTAATTCAAACTGCTGAAGGCGCTTTGAACGAAACGCATGATATTTTACAACGTGTTCGTGAACTAGCTGTTAAGTCTTCTAACGATACAAATACTAATGAAGATCGTGCAGAAATTCAAAAAGAAGTAACAGCGTTATTAGACGAAGTTGACAGAATTGCGAATCAAACTGAATTTAACACACAAAACCTTTTGGGTGGAGAGTTAGAAGTAACGTTCCATATTGGTGCGAATGAAGGACAAAACATTCAATTATCAATTGAAGCTATGGGTGCAGAAGCACTAGGTATAAAGGATATCGATCTTAGCACACAAGAAGGCGCAAATTCAGCCATTACAACTATTCAAAGTGCAATTGAGACTGTTTCTGGACAGCGTTCTGCATTAGGTGCTGTGCAAAACCGTCTTGAGCACACAATCAATAACTTAGGTACATCTGCCGAAAACTTAACAGCAGCAGAATCTCGTATTCGCGACGTTGATATGGCAAAAGAAATGATGGAGTTCACTAAGAACAATATCCTTTCACAAGCGGCTCAGAGCATGCTGGCACAAGCAAACCAGGTTCCTCAAGGTGTACTTCAGTTGCTTCAATAAGAAAAAATTATTAAAAAAGATCCCTGCCGGGGTCTTTTTTTGTTTTATGATTAACTTCATAAAGTAGACTTTTTGTCCGATATTATAAATAGCTATTTTGTATGCTATGTAGATAGTAAAGGAGTTTTCATAATGCGTAAATTAGAAGAAAAACAAATATTTCAACTGAATAATATTATTGATACACTATTAGAAGCTACAGATCATTTTTCTAAATTGATTAAGGAAAAAGAGCTCCATCAAAGTATATTTATATTTAATTCTATTGTAGAAGGAGTAACAACTATTGATAATTTGCTTAATAGAGCGGAAATAAAAATAGACGATATAAAAACAGAAAAAATTAATAAGCCATTATTATTCATTGCTCGGGAAATGGAAAAAAGCAATTTTTCAAAGGTATCTGAAATAACCCGTTTTTCTTTACAGCCACAATTAAGAAAACTGAAAAGGATTTTTCAGGAAAGTAATGGCGACCATTCTAATCAGAAAATAACAATTGGTGTTTATCTTGACCAGAACAATCCAAGAAAAAGCTACCCTGAAGCTAGAATTAAGGCACTTGTAGAAGAGGCGAAAAAACAAGAAGCAAACTTGTTATTTTTTTCTTCGGAAGATGTAAACTTTGAAACAGAACAAATAAAAGGTGATATGTACATAAATAATTCATGGGAAACTGTCTTGAGCTCTTTTCCTAATGTTATTCATAATATTGGTATTACTCCGAGGGTAAGACAAACGTTAACAGAAAGAAAATTAAGACGAAAATTGCCTTTTACGAGTTTCGGTGTCGAAAATAAATTGCATCTACCTAAGAAGATGCTTCAATATTTGAAGTTTGCCGATTTATTGGTCCCTTTTAAAATGGTTACAGATGAATCCATTGTATTGGACTTTGTAAATAAGAATGGAAGAGCCGTATTAAAACCTGTTGTAGGAAGACGAGGGTTAAACATTTATTTTATTATAAAAAATAAAAACCATTTTATTGTTCAAGATGATACAAAGGAACTTAGATTTAATCAATCGGAATTAAAAAACTGGGTATATGAAATTGCTTTGTATAAAGGGCGCCATTACATGATTCAACAATACGTTGAAACTCGTACAAAAAATGGAGAGCCATTTGATATTCGATCCCATGTCCAAAAAAATGCAGAAGGAAAATGGCAAATCACAAAAATATATCCACGTATTGGAAATAAAAAGAGTATACTAAGTAATATTAGCCGTGGGGGTAAAACAGGTGATTTAGAGCCGTTTTTAATCAATGAATTTGGAGAAAAAGGAAAACAGTACAATAAAGATTTGAAACAACTATCATTAGATTTAACACAGCATTTAGATAAAATATATGGATTAGTACTCGATGAACTAGGATTAGATATAACCATTGATAAAACAGGACGTTTCTGGCTGCATGAAGTGAATATGGGACCACAATCTACTTATCATGAGAAAGAACGTGCAGTGAATACTATTGGGTATGCAAAGTATATTGCAGAAAATGGAATTTACTTAACCAATAGCTCGCAACGATTAACTAATAAAGGGCAATTTAATGCTAGGAATACGAAATTACCTTGGATTGAGCTAAGTAAAAAAACAAGTGTTGGCATGCTTGTACCGGAACAAGGGGAAGATGAGTTAGCTATTGCTTGTGCTTATGTAGCAAAATATGAGAATGTTGACTTCTTTTACTTTTCACCGAAGGATATAGATTACGATGAAATGTTTATCAAAGGATATTTTTATGAAGATAAAGAATGGATTCCTAAAGTAGTCGGCTATCCAGACGTCATTTATGATCGTCTCAGATTAAGAGGGGTAAAAGGTCATAATACCGTATATGAAGAATTAGAAGGGATTCCTTTTACCAATGAATTTTACGGGAATTCAATCAGTAAGTTAGAGGTTTATGATAAGTTAACAGAAACTAAATCAGTTGACGATGTGATTATTCCCTATCAAAAAGTTACTAAACCACGAGATGTATTTCGTTTTATTGAAAGATATGGAACAGTTATTGTTAAACCGGAGGTGGGATCTTTTGCTAAAGGAGTACATTTTATTCAAAAGGTTAGAATGAACGAGTACTTTGTAGTAGATGGAGATAAAGAAACCTATCATAGTGAATTTTCTTTATCAGATTATTTAAGAAGCATGATTAAAAAAGGAACTTTTGTTGTTCAACGATATATAGAAACAAGAACGAAAGAAGGAAATCCATTTGATATAAGAGTTCATTTGATGAAGGATGGACATGGAGAGTGGTCTTTTGTTAATTGTTATCCCAGAATTGGTGTTAATTATGCCACCATTTCAAGTACTGGAAATGGCGGATATATTGGTGGATTAGAGGGATTTTTAAATAGGAATTTCAATGATAAAAAAGTAAAAATAAAGCAAAGAATAGAGGAAATATCCCTAAATATTGCTACAAGTTTCGAAATGTTATATAATAATGAATTAAGTGAGTTAGCTCTGGATTTAGCAATAGATAAAAATACTTTTGTTTATTTAATCGAGGTCAATGTTAATAAGCCTGGTATTATTTATTATGAATTTGAGGTAGCTAAACATGCGATTCCATATAGTGTTTATTTAGCTGAGTTTGATAAACTGGAAAGAATGGCTATTATAGAGTCAGATGTATCGACAGATATTGAGTAAGTAATTTAACGATTTTAGCAGGTGTGAGTAAAAATAAATAGAGGCTGGGACAAAACTCCGGTAAATAAAAATGAAGGCGTTGGAGCTTATACTAATAAAGTGTAGACCCCACGCCTTTTTGACATTATTTTAGTAAACAAAAAGGACACCTTTTGATAAAACTAAAGTGACCAAACAATAATTTAGGAGGTGTGCTTATGTTTAAACATTGCACCATTAATCAAGTAGTTTTGCCGCTAGATTTAGAAATTAGATGGAAGAAAACGACACTGCCTTTGCGATCAATGAACTTGTCGATAGTATTCCGGGAGAGGCTTTCGAGATACAGAAAAAGAAGACATAAACATGAATCAACTTAAGAAGTAACTCTCATTCTTAAAACGTTTCGTAGACGGGAGTTGCTTTCTAAGATGTTTCATTGCTGATACGGGTCGGTGATGATTTTTCAGTACTCCTTATACCTTATCAAAAAATAATAAAAATCAAAAACCTTTTTCAACGGCTCTATATCCTTACTAAATCAGCCAATCCACCCAAACAAGTATATTCAATTTAAATAGTGAGAGGGTGCTCTTTTCAGTGTATTTCTGTGAAAGCGAATTATTATGAGTTTTACACAATAAGATTCACAGGTGGCTGCTGATGTCTATAAAAAGATGCTATGCAGCACGGCTTATGATAAAATTTTATATAATGTCTAGCCAATTAAGGCTAATTGTTGCTCATTTAATTCGTTCAAACAAATAATCATATTAAACAATAATGGGGTGTTGGAGATGGGAAATAAAATTCAATTATTAAATCCTGCCCCTTCCAAAAAAGGTGCGGTAATTGATCATTGTAACTCTTAATGTTTGAGTAAGAGCAGTTTTTTCTTTTGCACGTTTTGAATACTTGAGTCCAACATAAGTTTTCATACACTGCCACGAATTAATCTATTATCCTGCAGACTGTTATTACCATTATTTCATTCATTTTTAAAATTCCACTTAATACTAGGATACTTACCTCCCATAGAGCCCCTTCCTTCTTAAACCTTCCAGAATAATTTAATTTACAAATGCGTGGTCTAACTTCACCGTCTTTAGACGGTATCCGCTTCCCTAAGCATCGCCCCGAGTAAAATCATGCAATATCTAAAAGGAAGATCATCAAGGTTATTACAGGATGAATTTCCAGAACTAAAAAGATATTGGGGACAGCATTTATGGGAAAGAGGTTACTTCTGCTCCACAGTTGGAACAGTAACGGAAGAGATAATAAGAAATTATATAGCTAATCAATTCAATGAAAACAAAGAGGATATATTCAAAATTGAAAAATGAGTTCAGTCCTATTTTGAATACACTTCAGCTTAAGGACTTTGAGCAGGACCAATGAAATATTTGATCAAATGTAAGTATCTGGAATAATTTACTAAAAGGTTAAAGGTGGCTAAACTTATGAGCATTCCACCATATGATAAGAAACTTTCCTATTCAGATTATTTAGGTTGGTCTAATGATGAACCAATAGAAATTATCGATGGAATTCCATATAGCATGTCTCTTGCACCATCAACGAAACATCAACAAGTATCAATGAACTTATCTTATCAGCTGATGGACTTTTTTAAAGCAAAAGAATGCCAGGTATTTGCAGCGCCATTCGATGTTCGGCTTTTCTCTGAAGGGAAAGATGCCAATGACGTTTTTAATGTTGTCCAGCCAGATCTTTCTGTGATTTGTGATAAAAATAAACTAGATGATAAAGGCTGTGCCGGTTTACCTGACTTGATCGTCGAAATTCTATCACCTTCTAGTGCAAAAATGGATAAAATGATGAAACGTAATTTATATGAGAAGGCGCTTGTAAAGGAATATTGGATAGTCGATCCGCAAAATGAACTTATTGAAGTTTATTCTTTAGATAATCATGACCTATATAGAAAGCCACTTTTCTATTCAGGGGAAGATACGCTGGAATCAATTTGTTTTAAGGGATTAAAGCTGGGTGTGGATAAGATATTTTAAATGAATATATAAAAAACTGGAGATGGGATAGCATTTTGTTAAGAAAAATTTTACATTTATACTGTGAAGTGAATGTGTGCAAAAAATACACGGGTAGATTGGCTAAAGAAGCAGCTCTCATCCTTGCAGTGATTGCAGAGGCAGGGGCTGCTTTTAATAAATAATCGTATTAAACAATAACGGGGTGTTAGAGATGGAGAATAAAATTCAACTATTAAATCCTGACCCTTCCAAAAAAGGTGCAGTAATAGATCATTATAAGTATGAAATAGTAAAAGAAACCATATTAAACATTATCGACGAAAGGGGTACAATTGCTTTTAAGGAATTAATGGGTGAAGTGGCACATCAACTATCCACTAGTTTTGATGGTTCTCCATCCTGGTACTGTACTGCGGTTAAGTTGGATTTAGAGGCAAGGGGTATAATCAAACGTATGGAAGGTTCAAAACCACAAAAGCTTCAAATGGCTGAGGAAAAATGATGTTCAACTGATTTGGTTCATAAACCGAATCCTATTTTCATATTTGCTGTCGGGAGTAATCATGAACCTAGTACGCTCTCTTTAGAGATTTGGATTGCTCATCAATCAGAACAACTATAAAACAGTTATAACAATTGTTTCTTTAATACTCTTAGCAGTTTTTTCTTGTGCACATTTTTAATACCTGAGCCCAACAGAAGTGCTTATGTACTGCCATGAATTAATTTTTTATCTTGCAGAAGGTTATTTCATTCATTTACAAAATTCCACGTAATACTAGGATACTTACCTCAGAGCCCCCTTCTTCAACCTTCCAGAATAATTTAATCTATTCTCCAAAGAATCAAAAATCATATCAAACAATAGACGCTTATAATACAATAAGAATATATAAACAGACAAGTCTATCTAAGGGAGGTCTTTATCATCTATAAACTATTCATAGCTGATCGCGATCGAGAGGAACTTGAGGGCATTCGTTGGTTACTGTCCAAATATTCATTTCCAATAACGGATATTAGCTTGGCTGATCAAGTAACTGAAGTTCTAACAACCCTTGAAAATGAACTTCCTGATATTTTGTGTATGGAATTAGACATGGTACCCGCGGAGAAGTGGGAGATGGTTAAATCATTTATTCACCGTTATGCGGGGCAGGTTATCGCAATTACTGCAGAGGCTACATTTGAGCGGGCAATGCAGGCGATGTCTATGAAGGCTGTGGATTTGTGGGTGAAGCCGATTTCTCCTTCGCGTGTGAAGCATTCCTTACAACAGGCTATTGGAAATCTATCAGCGGTTAGTGAGCGAGGTGCTGACACAGAATCCGGACATGATATTCGATATGAGGCTTTATTTAGGCATGATGATGCTCCTTTTTCTTACCCGGTATATTTAGTGGAGGCTGAACAGCGGGAAACTCTGGACGATTTACGGGCTTTTATCGATCAATTTGATTTTGATTATAAGCCATTGGTATTTCCAACTCCTGATTGCTTTGTTCTCGTGTTTCAACATGATTTCCCCTCCCCTTTAAAACAAGCACAGCGGTTTTTAAGAGAATGGGGGCATGCGGAAGGAAATTCTATTGCGATGGTTGTACATACAGGGAGTGCCGATTCGCTTCATCAAATTTATATGAAATTGCTTCGGATGATGGAAACAACTTTTTTTACAGGTTACAAGCAAGTGTTGAATGCAGAAGATATACAGGATTGGATAGATATCGATCCTTTCTTGACAGTGGAAGAGCAAAGAAATTGGGTCTATATGCTAGATGAAGGGCAAGGGGACAAGCTGAAAACGTGGTTGTATGAGGAATTTTTTGATCTGCAATCGCCATATCCTGAGCCGGGCCTGCTCCGTACGCGCTTAACAAGTATTCTTGCGCAGATACGCCGGTTTATGTTTCGAAAAGGGCTGAAAAATAAAGATAGTGAAGCTTATTATAAACGAATATTTGAAAGTATATTATATAGTCCTGTTCTTTACCGGATCGTTCAAGAACTTATTTTGTTTATTCGTTATTTATTTCAATTGGTTAAAGAGCAAAACATATATGCGAAGGCAGATGTCATTGAAGCGGCAATTAATTATATGGAAAATCACTATAACGATACAAATCTATCGCTGACAGAAGTAGCTGCACATGTTGGCCGCAGCCCGTCGCACCTGAGTCATATTCTAGCCAAAAGGTATCATCAATCATTTCGGGATATGTTGACTTATATTCGATTGCAAAAAGCGAAAGAATTGCTTGGGTCAACAGATGAGCCCATTCAAAATATTGCCGTCGCTGTTGGTTTTCGCAATCCGAATTATTTCAGCCGGGTGTTTAAATCGCATACGGGAGTGACTCCACGCGGATGGAGGGGGCAATAAATGCTAGGACTATTCATAGATAGGAAGAAAAACGGGAATAACCGTTTATTTTTATCATAATCAAATATTATTACTATAAAATGTAAGCGTTTTACATGTTGCGTTATCCTAATCTGTCATTTTTATCACTTTTCGAAAGCGGGTTATCTATATTCCGCGGGCCCTTGTTGATAAAATAAGAATTATCAGAAGAGATAAACAGGGAGTGAATAAAGGATGTCAGAGACGAAATCGAGAGCAGTCAAACAATATAGAGGTACGGAATTAAACACGAAGGGCTGGATTCAAGAAGCGGCATTACGCATGTTAAATAATAACCTTCATCCTGATGTAGCAGAAAATCCAGATGATTTAGTGGTTTATGGCGGCATTGGTAGGGCAGCAAGAAACTGGGATTGTTATGATGCGATTGTGGAAGCCTTAAAAGCATTGGAAGAGGACGAGACGTTATTAATTCAATCTGGTAAACCAGTAGCTGTCTTTCCATCTCATAAAGATGCACCAAAGGTTTTGATTGCGAATTCCAATTTTGTACCGGCTTGGGCCAATTGGGATCATTTTCAGGAGCTGGACCGAAAAGGGTTAATGATGTATGGACAAATGACGGCGGGGAGCTGGATTTATATTGGGAGTCAGGGGATTCTGCAAGGCACTTATGAAACGTTTGCCGAATGTGCAAAACAGCATTTCGGCGGTGATTTAGCTGGTACGATTTCCGTAACTGCTGGACTTGGGGGGATGGGTGGTGCGCAACCGCTCGCTGTAACGTTGAATGGCGGTGTTTGCATTGCGATGGAAGTGGACCTGCATCGAATTAATCGACGAATCGAAACGAACTATTTAGATACGTATACAGATAACGTTGATGAAGCTATTTGTCTTGCTTACGAAGCGCGTGATAAGAAAGAAGCACTATCTATTGGTCTATTAGGAAATGCAGCAGAAATGTTACCAAAAATGATTGAAAAAGGATTTATCCCAGATGTGTTAACCGATCAAACATCGGCACATGACCCGCTGAATGGGTATGTTCCTGAAGGGTTTACGCTTGAAAAAGCTGCGGATTTACGGGAAAAGGATGGCGAAGAATATACCATTCTATCCAAAGCAAGTATTGCTAAACATGTAGAAGCCATGCTGGAGATGCAAAAGCAGGGTGCTGTTACATTTGATTATGGAAATAACATCCGTCAGGTAGCAAAAGACGAAGGAGTAGAAAATGCCTTTAACTTCCCTGGTTTCGTTCCAGCCTATATCCGCCCGCAATTTTGTGAAGGGAAGGGACCATTCCGTTGGGTAGCGTTATCCGGAGACCCGGAAGATATCTATAAAACAGATGAAGTTATTTTACGTGAGTTTAGCGATAATACGCATTTATGTAATTGGATTCGCATGGCACGCGACAAAGTGAGTTTCCAAGGGCTGCCGTCACGGATTTGCTGGCTTGGCTACGGAGAGCGTGCGAGATTCGGGAAAATCATTAATGATATGGTGGCCAGCGGAGAATTAAGTGCTCCCATTGTTATTGGCCGTGACCATCTTGATTCCGGTTCAGTCGCTTCTCCTAACCGGGAAACAGAATCCATGAAAGACGGCAGTGATGCAGTTGCCGACTGGCCGATATTAAATGCGTTAATTAATAGTGTCGGTGGAGCAAGCTGGGTCAGTGTTCACCATGGAGGCGGTGTCGGAATGGGGTATTCCCTTCATGCCGGTATGGTCATTGTCGCGGACGGTACGAAGGATGCTGAAAAACGTCTAGAACGTGTATTGACGACAGACCCTGGCATGGGAATTGCTCGCCATGCGGATGCAGGTTATGAGCTGGCGCAGGAAACAGCAAGTAAAAAGAATGTGAATATTCCAATGTTAGAAAACAAATAAAGCTTGATCAATCGCCCATCCCCCAGGAAAGGGAGTTCTTTTCCGGGGGACCGGCGTTTTATAGTCGAGTGATTCAAACAGCAGACGAAATTTTTGATACTGGGAGGCAGAAACATTGACACAAAGGATGTATATTTCAAATGCGAATCAAGTAATTACCATGGCTGGACACTCTGATAAGCCCGCTACCAAAGAGCGAATGTCGGAAATAACGGTCATTGAAAACGGAAGTATTTGGATTGAAGACGGGAAGATTGTGGATATAGGTACGGATGCGGAAATTCGGGAAAAGTATAAAGTACAGCTCAATGCAGCGACCCAAGTTGACGCGACTGGAAAAATTGTAACCCCTGGACTGGTTGATCCGCATACGCACCTTGTCCATGCTGGTACGCGTGAGAATGAATATGCCATGCGCCTTCAAGGAAAAACATATATGGAAATTATGGAGGCAGGCGGAGGAATTCATGCCACCACGCGTGCCACACAAGAAGCAAGTCACGAAGCGTTATATGAAGAATCTAAAAAACGTTTAGATAAGTTTTTATTACATGGTGTGACAACTGTGGAAGCGAAAAGTGGCTATGGATTAACGTTAGAGCATGAATTAAAGCAGCTGGAAGTGGCAGAACAACTGCAAAAAAATCATGCCGTAGACATCGTTTCTACTTTTATGGGTGCACATGCTGTACCAATGGACGAAAAAGAGAATCCTGAAAATTTTGTAACACGTGTGATTGAAGAAATGATTCCAGAGGTGGCAAAACGAAACTTAGCTACATTTAATGATGTATTTTGTGAGCGCGGCGTTTTCACACCGGAACAATCAAAGAGAATACTTGAAGCTGGTAAAGAACATGGGCTTATTCCAAAGATTCATGCGGATGAGATTGAACCGTATGCTGGTGCGGAATTAGCAGCGGAGGTTGGGGCTATTTCAGCCGACCATTTGCTGAAAGCATCCGATGCAGGAATAAAAGCGATGGCGGAGAAGGGAGTTGTGGGTGTTTTATTGCCTGGTACCGCATTCTTCTTAATGGCAGAATTTGCTCGGGGCAGGAAAATGATTGATGCAGGGGTCGCTGTCGCCTTATCAACGGATCAAAATCCAGGATCGTCTCCTACGATTTCCTTGCCGTTTATAATGAATTTAGGTTGCCTGAAGATGGAAATGACACCGGAAGAAGTTTTAACGGCAACAACCATCAATGCAGCCCATGCAATCGGATGTGCGGATAAAATAGGTAGTTTAGAAGCGGGGAAGAAGGCAGATATAACCATTTTTGATGTGCCAAATTATTTAACGTTATCTTATCAATATGGCATGAATCATGTCGATACGGTTATAAAATCTGGAAAACAGCTTGTAGCGGGGGGACAGCTGCAATGAGTAACTATCCATACCCGATGTTAAATAGACCAAGTATGATATGGACAAAACAAACCGATCAAGCGCATGATATAAAAGTGCATGAATGGATTGAAACGGTTGGAGATACAAAGGTGAACTGGTCGGATTATGATGTAACAATCCTTGGTGTTCCCCTTTCCAAATCTTCCATCAGCACATCAGCAGCCAGTGATAACCCTGATGCGATGCGGCAAGCGTGGAAGTCGTTTGGAACGTATAATTTGGATGAAGATTTGGATTTGGCATCGTTAAAGGTAATTGATTTAGGGGATGTGAAACAACATGTCACCGATATCGAATATACACACCGGCAAATAAGAGGGGCGATGGCTGCCATGCGCAGTCATCACCCGCATACATTACCGATTACTGTTGGCGGGGACCATTCCATCACTGCCATGCTGGTAAAGGGTTGGAAAGATGCGCACCCGGACGAGACGATTGGTATTTTACAAATCGATTCCCATTTTGATTTGCGCGATTTGGAGACATTTGGTCCTGCCAATGGCACCCCCATACGAAATATCATTGAGAGCGGTACGGTGAAAGGAGACCATGTACAAACCATTGGTCTGCATGGCTTCTTCAACGCAAAGGAATTAAAAGACTATGCAGATCAAGAAGGCGTACATTATACGACCATGAAACAAGCGCGTAAAAAGGGGATAGAACAAGTTATAGAAGGCGCATTAGAAGAGTTGAATCAGCAAGTAGACACCATTTATTTAACCGTGGATATGGATGTATTAGATATCGTCCACGGTCCTGGGACACCAGCTGCAGCGCCAGGCGGCATGTATACAGAAGAATTATTTGATGCTGTGCAGATTGCTGGAGAACATCCGAAAGTAAAAGCGATGGATATCGTTTGTCTAGACCCGAGAAAAGATGTGGGGCAAATAACGGTGAAAAATGCCGTCCATACGATGCTGTCCTTTTTAACGGGATATTGTAAAAGGGGAAGATGATGGGATAGTCATCTTGAAGCAGTGTCTAAAAATAATAAAAGAGGTGAATAAAGTGAACCATGCTCCACAAGATGTAACGGTTAAGGAGGCTGAACCATCTCGCAGTAATAACTTGCTGAAGTTTTTTGTGTTTAGTTTGATTGGGATTTTCACTTTTTTTATTCCGGTTACAATAAATGGTGTGTCGTCTATTCCGCTTGATCATATTGTAACCTATGTACGGACTACTTTTTCCGCTGCTATTCCCTATTATGCTCTTATTATTATTGTTTTCGGTGCGGTCTATCCATTTATAAGTCGGACTTGGAATAAAGATATGGTGAACATCATTTTATCTTTATTTAAGATTCTAGGTGCAGTGGCTACAACGATGTTAATTTTTGATTTTGGACCTAATTGGTTATTTGATCCAAATATCGGGCCGTATCTTTTTGAAAAGTTAGTTATTCCGGTTGGAGTGCTGGTGCCGATTGGAGCGGTATTTCTTGCTTTGCTTGTAAGTTACGGATTATTAGAGTTTATTGGGGTTCTCCTTCAGCCTGTTATGCGTCCGATTTGGAAAATACCAGGAAGATCTGCTATTGATGCAGTGGCTTCGTTTGTTGGAAGCTATTCTATTGGCCTATTAATTACAAATCGGGTTTTTAAAGAAGGGAAGTACACGATAAAAGAAGCTACTATTATTGCAACTGGTTTTTCAACTGTTTCTGTTACCTTTATGGTGGTAATAGCGAATACCCTTGATTTAATGGAAGTGTGGAATACGTATTTTTGGGTTACATTATTCGTTACGTTCACTGTGACCGCAATAACGGTAAGGATATGGCCTCTGAACAAAATGAGTCATGCATATTATGTTGAAGAAGGACAGCCAGAAGAAATTATTAAAAAGAACCGAATAAAAGTTGCATGGTCACTAGCGATGGAAGTAGCTGATAAATCACCGGCAATATTAAAAAATATAGGGGTTAATTTTAAGGACGGATTAATCATGACGATGGCAATTTTACCGTCAATTATGTCGGTCGGTCTGCTAGGGCTAGTTCTAGCGGAGTATACCCCTGTATTTGATATCGTAGGTTATATCTTTTACCCATTTACATGGATGATGCAAGTTCCAGAACCATTACTAGCTGCAAAGGCTGCAGCTTCTGAAATTGCCGAAATGTTTTTACCGTCATTGCTTATTACGGATGCGCCATTAATTTCGAAATTTGTAATTGCCGTCTTGTCTGTATCAGCGATTCTTTTCTTTTCAGCTTTGATTCCATGTATCTTATCTACTGAAATACCTATTAGTATTCCAAAACTAATTGTCATTTGGATGGAGCGTACCATATTAACGATTATTATCGTAACACCAATTGCATATCTATTATTGTAGAATAGTTGAAGGTTAAATGGAAATTTAGAATAGGATGCCAGAAAACATTAATGAAGTCTGGTCGTTAAAATTGAAAAAAGTAATTGACTATTACCACTATTCAGATTATAATTGTAGGTAGTTAGTAGTGGCTAGGGTTATTTTTGAAATAAAAAGGGAGCGCTTACATGTCGCAGAAAATTAGAATTGGAAAAATTGCAACGTTACTTGCTATGTTAGATGAAAGTGAATACAGCTCCTTTGAATCTTTATTTAATGAAGTAGATACATGTCTTGGAAAAGTAGGTTCCATGAACATGCAAAAGGTTATATCCGCAGTGGAAACGGCAGTTAAACGAAGCGAATTAATTGAAGAGGGCATATATCGAGAAACACATGCATTATATCACACGATTGTGGAGGCGCTTGAGGGGGTAACGAGAGGGCAGTTGGCAATTGGAGAGACAATGCGGACAGTAGGCCTTCGTTTTGCCGTTGTGCGCGGTAAACCATATACAGAAGAAAAGGAAGGAGAGTGGATTGCTGTCGCTTTTTACGGGACAATTGGAGCGCCTATAAAAGGACTGGAGCATGAAGCGATTGGTCTTGGTATTAACCACATTTAATAATTAAATATAAAACGAAACTTCATTCAGTGGGGGTTTTTGGCTTTCTCCCTCTGAATGATTAGTTGAGTGATTCAGGGAGTTAAGGCCTAAATAAATATATTTTCACTCTTTTTGAGGGGAGTTTTACGGGCACTTCTCCGTGATAAATTCATGACCTATAGTAACGAGTTGTTAGGAGGTGATGATGGCTTACTTAAGTATGCCGTTATCGCCTCCTTTTTATTTATAAAAGGAGGAATCGTCCATGATTGAGTTAACTGGTCATTCTTTAACAATGGATCAATTAAAGAGAATTCTTGTGGATAATGAAAAAATTATGATTTCAGGAGAAAGTATGCAAAAGGTTCATGACAGCAGATGTGCGGTCGATCAAATTGTAGCAGATAAAGAAACAGTATATGGGATTAATACAGGTTTCGGGAAATTTAGTGACGTTATCATTGATCAAGCGAATGTAGAAAACTTGCAGTTGAATTTAATCCGTTCTCATGCCTGTGGTATTGGAGAGCCTTTTCCAGAGATTGTTTCACGTGCGATGATGGTTCTGCGCTTAAACGCTTTACTGAAAGGATTTTCAGGTGTACGCGTCGTTTTAGTTGAATTATTGGCAGAGCTGATCAATAAAAGGGTCCATCCAGTTATCCCGCAACAAGGTTCCTTGGGTGCGTCTGGAGACTTGGCGCCGCTGGCTCATCTGGCACTTGTGTTAATTGGAGAGGGAAAAGTTTTTGATGAGTCAGGGAATGCGGTTGATTCCGCTCTTGTTTTGGCGGCTAAAGATATTCATCCAATTGTCCTGCAAGCGAAGGAAGGGCTTGCCCTTATAAATGGGACCCAGGCTATGGTTGCACAAGGAGTAGTGAATTATATGGAGGCAGAACAGCTCGCCTTTGATAGTGAATGGATAGCTGCCATGACGATGGAAGGTTTGGAAGGAATCATCGATGCTTTTCATCCAGCAGTACATGAAGCAAGGGGCTATCCGCAACAGATGGATGTTGCAGAAAGAATGCGTGAATGGTTGGAGGGTAGCAGGCTGGTTACACAACAAGGTGAAAAGCGGGTACAAGATGCTTATTCCTTACGTTGTATTCCACAGGTACATGGTGCATCCTGGCAAGCACTTGATTATGTGAAAGAAAAACTGGAGATAGAAATGAATGCAGCAACAGATAATCCACTTATTTTTGATGGCGGTAATTTAGTTATCTCTGGTGGGAACTTTCATGGCCAGCCAATTGCATTTGCTATGGACTTTATGAAAATTGCCGTCGCAGAACTAGCGAATATCTCAGAACGCCGTATTGAACGCTTAGTGAATCCGCAATTAAATGAATTGCCAGCCTTTTTAAGCCCTGAGCCTGGTTTACAATCTGGTGCCATGATTATGCAATATGCAGCAGCATCCCTTGTTTCAGAAAATAAAACATTAGCACATCCAGCCAGTGTGGATTCCATCCCTTCTTCTGCAAACCAAGAGGACCATGTAAGTATGGGTACAACTGCATCACGGCATGCAAGTATGATTATTCAAAATGCAAGGCGCGTGTTGGCAATTGAATGTATTTGTGCTTTGCAGGCTGCGGAATATCAAGGAGTGGATAAAATATCCCCAAAATTAAGAGAAAAATGGATGGAAATGCGAAATGTCGTTCCGAGTATCACGAAAGACAGAATCTTTTCAGAGGATATTGAGAAGGTGAATCAAGCGTTAAATCCATTAAATAGTGCAGGTAGCTTTGCGAAAGCGTTTTATGTTTCCTAGAGGGAAGGGGGACAGCACTCAACGTTTAGCTAAGAATAAGAGCGTTGTCCCTCAGGTTAGTATAAAAAATGTTAGCGTTATCATTAGGTTTATCAATATTCATTCGTACGAGGCATAAACAAGAGGATAGCCCAATAAAATAGTGGGAAACAAAGGGGGGAGGTTGGGAGATGCTTACAAATGCAGTTTTAATTAGTGTAATTGTTATGGTCGTTGTAAGTTTATTGCGTGTTAATGTCTTGTTCGCAATTATTCTTGCTGCATTAACAGCCGGTTTAGTGTCTGGGATGGGACTGGTGGAAGCGGTGGAAGTGATGATATCCGGGATGGGTGGGCAGGCGAATACAGCGTTAAGTTATATCTTGCTCGGTATATTTGCAGTGATGATTGGTTTGTCAGGGATTACAACGACACTCGTCAATAAGATGCTGTCCATTTTTAAAGGTAAAAAAAGAGCACTCGTGTTGTCGATTGCAGGCATTGCTTGTTTATCACAAAATGCGATACCTGTACACATTGCGTTTATACCAATTTTAATTCCACCATTATTAAGTCTATTTCATAAGCTTAAATTAGACAGGAGAGCAGTGGCAACTGCATTGACTTTCGGACTTAAAGCACCATATATGACAATTCCGATAGGTTTCGGCTTAATCTTCCAAGGAATCATTCGTGATGAAATGATTGCCAATAATATGCCGATCAGTTTAAATCAAGTGACAATATCGATGCTGATACCAGGCCTGGGAATGATTACTGGTTTGCTTATTGCTATTTTTATCACTTATCGTAAAGACCGTGTTTCCCAGGGCAGGGGATCGGATGAGGCTGATAAGGAAGTTGCTGCCACACAAGATGAAAAGAGAGAAGAAGTAAGATGGGGGTTCTACCAGTGGATGACAATCGTAGGAATTATCGCAGCGTTGACGACGCAACTTATTACGGAATCGCTTGTACTTGGAGCGCTAGCTGGGATTATTGTACTCTTTGCTACTAGAGTGGTGAAAATAAATAAGAGTGAAAAGGTTGTCCAAGATGGGGTTGGAATGATGGGGATGATTGCTTTTGTGATGCTTGTTGCTTCTGGTTATGCCTCTGTGTTAAAGGAAACAGGAGATATTGAACAGCTTGTTGAACAGACAACGTCCATTATTGGCACATCGCCATTCGTTGTTGCTGTTAGTATGTTGCTTGTCGGATTATTTGTCACGATGGGTATTGGAACTTCGTTTGGTACTATACCCGTTTTAGCAGCGCTATATGTGCCAATTTGTGTTGCTGCCGGCTTGTCTCCACTTGCAACTGCGGCGCTTATTGGAACAGCAGGAGCATTAGGTGATGCAGGTTCTCCTGCTTCTGATAGCACCCTTGGACCTACAGCCGGGTTAAATGCAGATGGGAAGCATGATCATATATGGGAAACTTGTGTACCTTCATTTTTACATTATAATATTCCGTTATTTATTTTTGGAGTTATTGCAGCAATGGTTTTGTAAAATGGGATTTCGCCTAAGCGGTTTTTGTGCTTCTTCCTTAGACTGACTGCGGGTTGTAATTGAAGGGCATGCCCTAAAGACTCTTGAATATAGGGGAGTTCACTAACCAGAACTCCCAGCCTTGGCTTTTTTAGACAAATGTTTCCCATGTTTCGTGATAAAAATAATGACAGAAATAAATTGAAACTTTTTTAAACTGCTTTTCGTATTCCATATCATATTAGAAAACGTGGCATACGCCAAACCTTTAGGGTATGTTTTTGTGGCACGTATGCAGAGAAAGTAGTTATATTTTTATCTTCTAAAAAAGGAGGCTATAAAATGCGTACTTCAACCAATCAAGCAGATTTGGTAACCGTTGTATTTGTGTTCCCAAAAAAAGAACAAACAGAAGAAATCCTACTTACATCAGCTGAATTAACGGCGTTGCTGCACGCTAAACAAGTATGGATTGAAAAATTTAGCGCCAACCTAAAAATAGAGAACACCGTGTGGTCAAATGCAAATAACAAGATTTCCTTACAGGTTTATTTGAAATAATTTTCCTCCTTTTTAGAGGGTGGAACAAAAAAGAAAGTGTATCGTCTAGAAGCCAACAATATGCTAATAGAGCGTAGGAAATATACTTAGACTCCTGTAGGTGCCTCTTTTTTAGAATACAGGGCCATTTCCGTCCGCTCTAGAGTTCTTTTCCCTCACTCCACGCTTCCCTAAATTTCGTCAAAAAACCCAATTAAAATATTTAAAAATTAATTTAGCAGAAAATGTTTTATTTAGTCGAAATAATGATGTTGCTAACAATTTATACATGATATATTGATAGAAGGAAACTTCTGTGAGAGTGATGCAGGGAGGGATAGCGTTGAATCAAGTAGAGTTTAAAATAAAAAATGAAAAGATCTATTTTAAAGAACAGTTATCTGATGATGTATTAAATGAGCCGATAGCTAGCATTTCAGGAAAAAATTATGAATATGCGCTCTCCTCTTATGTTAGTCCTTACGTTGCCAAGAAATTTTCACAGCTTGTTACAGGTAAACAAGAACAACTTCACTTCCATACAACGTTTGAAACAAAAGAAGGAGAAACTTTGGTCTTCAGGATCTCCGGCCAACGGTTTGAGTCTGAAGATGGTGCAGAAATTTCTGGAGAGATTTCGGATATGAAACAATCGGATGAACAATTAACATTGGCACTAAAGGAATTATCAGATATGAAGTATGCTTTAGATCAATCTGTGATATTAGCAATTACCAATCGGCAAGGAAAAATTACACATGCAAACGACCATTTCTGTGATGTATCCGGTTACTCGAGAGACGAGCTAATTGGAAACACCCACCAACTTATCAACTCTGGTTATCACTCTAGAGCATTCTTTAAAAATATGTGGAGAACCATTGGACAGGGGAATGTTTGGAAAGGTGAAATCAGAAACCGTGCGAAAGATGGTTCGCTTTATTGGGTGGACACAACCATTGTTCCAATGATAAATGAAAAAGGGGAGCCAACGCAATATATCGCAATCCGTTTTGATATAACAGATAAAAAAGAGAATGAAGAGAAGATTCGTCATATGGCGTACTTTGATTATGTAACCGGACTGGCCAATCGTCGGAAATTTGATGAATATTTAAAAAGAAGAACAGAAATTGCTGGAAAGAATAAAGAGAAATTTGGCATCATGTTTATTGATTTGGATGGCTTTAACTATTTGAATGATACATTGGGATATTTAATAGGGGATCAATTGCTTATAGAAGCTGCTCGTCGTTTTAAAAAGATCGTTGGTGATAGAGGGATGATTGCGCGGATTGGTGAAGATGAATTTGTGATTGTGATTGATTCGATTACGGATGCGGAAGAAATGCAAGTCTTTGCAGCGTCCATGATGGCTGATTTTAAAGATCCCTTTTTTGTTGGAGGATACGAATTAAATCTAACAGGAAGTATTGGGATAGCAACTTATCCAGAGGCTGGACGAGACGCCGCAACGATTACGAAACATGCAGCTTTAGCAATGTATCGTGTGAAAGGTTCAAGTAAGAATGATTATAGATTTTTTGATAGTGATATGAAATTTTCTAACCATCGATCATTTCAAATAAAAAATGATTTAAGAAAAGGGTTAGATCAAGACCAATTTTATATCGTGTATCAGCCTAAAGTTTCTCCGAAAGATGATAGTGTAACCAGTGTTGAAGCATTAATTCGATGGAAGCATCAAGAATTTGGTGAACTATCCCCTTTTGAATTTATTCCCTTAGCGGAGGAAATAGGAATGATTAACGAAATCGGTGATTGGGTTATCCAAGCTGTCTGTAAACAGCTGCAAAGTTGGGCATTGGAAGGGTATCATCCTATTCCTGTCTCGGTGAATGTATCAGCTCGTCAGTTTTTGCAAGCAAACTTTGTAGAAACATTCTTTTCTCATCTTGATACGTATCAAATTGATCCATCATGGATTCAAATGGAGATTACGGAGAGTCTTTTTATTGATAATGTAAAATATGTGCAACAAATTTTAGAAAAGATCAAAGCGAAGGGTATCAAAATAGCACTGGATGATTTTGGGACGGGTTATTCTTCTTTAGCTTATTTACGCAAACTTGATTTGGATATATTGAAAATTGATCGCTCGCTAATCAGCGGAATTAACGATACCTCAAACCAAAAAGAAATCGCAATAACGATTATACGGCTAGGAAAGAGTCTTGGTATGGAGGTGGTTGCAGAGGGAGTGGAGACGGAAGAAGAGTTAGATATCTTAAGGAATCACGGTATTGATGAGATTCAAGGCTATTATTATAGCAAACCCCTTGGTGTGAGTGATATGCATCCTATACTAAAAACCAAGAGGCTTGACTAAATATAAATATGTTTGTTTTTCATGATGTCGAGAAATAAACGAAGGCCATAACAGCATTAGGATGATTAGAAAATCAAAAAACCCCATTTCCGAAAGATTATTCTACTTCTTTCCGGAATGGAGTTTCAGAAGGATACACTCTATTTTTACCTAATAGCTTTGCTTTATATAAACATTTATCAGCTGCCTGGACGATTTGATCGTGACTGGTGCATGTATCTGGATAAGTCGCTACACTAATAGAAACTGTCACGGGAACGGCCTGGTCCCTGGAAATCTTGAATGGGCATGCCTCCACTTCTTTCCGGATTCTCTCTGCCACCTCTAATGCATCCGAAAGGGCACACCCTGGTAAAGCCACCGAAAACTCATCTCCACCATTGCGAAAGGCCACATCACATGAGCGTATATTTTTTGTTAAAATATCACTGAACCCTGTTAAAATATGGTTTCCCGCTGGATGTCCATACGTGTCATTAATCTGTTTGAAATAGTCAATATCAATCGTTAACAAGGTCAGCTTCTCTTTTTTTGTGATGGCGGTCTGAACTAATTTCCCCCAGTTCTTTTCAAATGAGCGCATATTCTGTAAACCTGTCAGGAAATCCGTTGCTACTTCCTCTTGATATTTTGATATAAGAACCTCTGTCTTGCTTAGATATTTGATGAAAAATACAGCGGTCAATCCACCAATAATTGATAATAGAAAATAGGCGGGCATAAAACGCATCTGTTGCAGAAAATCCCGAAAATCAGACACCATTATGATAATAAACGTAATATTGGAAAATAGAATCATTACCAAACTTTTTCTATAGCTTGGTTGCTTTGGATGATACAGCTTATCAATAAATAGGAATCCTATAAACAACATCGTCATTAAGATGGGGGTTGTCATTGCAAAGTCTGTACCATTGTCTAAAATAAACCTGCCAATCATAATGACGACACTGCCAATAGCAGCAGGGAATGCCGCTTCAAATAAAATAAGCAACATAATCGGTATAAAACGCAAATCTACTAAATGGCCTGGAACATCGGTAGAAAATAACATTAAAATAATACCAAATAAGCCGCATACGAAGCCATCAATGATGCCTTTATGCCAAAACGGTTTGTCGTCTAATTTCAGCTTTGTTCTTAACGGTAGATAAATAACAATTAACGTGATGATGACGCAAAGGCTAATAAAAAAATCATCCAAAAAATAGAATAATAGATTTCCGTTCCCCAAACTGTTTCCCCTCCTTTTACGACAACATTGGTCTTAGTGGGTGGAACTTTGTTTTCTACTTATCAAAGCATCACCATTGCCAAACGATGGTTCCCTTATCTTTATTGGAACAGTCAAATAACTTATATAATAAATATCTATATCTGATAATTCTTTTACGCTACAGGAAAAAAACGCCTCTAAAGAATAAGTGTCTAGTTCTTTTTATCTGCTTCTTTGGAAATAGTTCCATATTCTAACTATAAATTTTACCATGAATCTTTTATATCACCAAGTGTTCCTATCTGTTTTTTGATACAAGTTTTTTTGGTGGTATGACATGTTGAGGTCTGTGCTTATATTTCTCCCCCGACATTCGTTATCGATAAGCTATAGGTATCTATCTTATGTTAAAATTGGGTTAGGTAATAAAGTTTCTGAAACGAGGTGAATGTACAAGTGGATGTTGGAAAATTATCCATGGTAATGCGTCAAGCGAATCTGCAGACGCAAGTGTCTTTTGGTGTAATGGGAAAAGTTATGGACCAGGCTGAAGTGCAAAATGCAGAGTTGATAAAAATGTTGGATCAACCGATTCATCCAGACTTAGGACATTCCATAGATGTAAAAGCCTAAAGCGTTTAACTTACTTGTAATAAGCAATAACTTAATAATGGAACAAGCAAGCCTGCTCCCCGCTCTTCTAATTGTCAAGGAAACAAAGAAGAAGCAGGGGGCTTTTCCTGCTTAAAAAAGTTTCGTATGAAGGAATTAAAAGACGCAGTCTGGGAACACTATAATGATACTTTACGAATAAATAGGAAAAAATTTACTTCAGGAAAGCAATTTTATTTATATTTTATTGAAAAAGGCGTATGCTATATATGTAAATTAGGAGAAAGAAGGATTATTTATGAAATTTAAAAATGTAACCGTAGCGGGTAGTGGTGTTTTAGGAAGCCAGATTGCATATCAAATTTCTTATAAAGGCTTTAACGTCACCGTGTACGACATTAATGACGAAGCTGTCGATGCAGCAAAAACTCGAATGGAAAGATGACAAGAGCGCTATAAAGAGGATTTAAATGCAACAGATGCAGAAGTAAAAGAGGCATTTGAAAGCATAAGCTTTTCTACTGATTTGAAAGACGCCGTAGCGGATGCTGATTTAGTGGTTGAAGCGGTGCCGGAAAATGAGGAAATCAAATTAGATTTCTATAAAAAATTAGCGGAAGTAGCTCCAGAAAAAACTGTTTTTGCATCTAACTCATCTACTATGTTGCCAAGTCAATTTGCGGAAACAACTGGTCGTCCAAGTAAATTCTTGATGCTCCATTTTGCGAATGAGATTTGGAAAAACAATACAGCAGAAATCATGAAACATGAAGGCACAGATATGAAGGTTTTCGACGATGTTGTGGAATTTGCTAAACAAATCGGCATGGTTGCACTTCCAATTTACAAGGAACAACCAGGTTATATCTTGAATTCATTGCTTGTTCCATTTTTAAATGCAGGAGAAGATTTGTTAGTAAATGGTGTTGCAGATCCAGAGACCATTGATAAAACATGGATGGTAGCAATGGGAGCGCCAAAAGGGCCATTTGGAACCTTGGATTGGATTGGCTTGAGAACACCTTATAACTTAGCAGTCGGAAAAGCCAAAGCTGGTAATAAAGAAGCAGAGAAATTTGCGAAGCTGTTAAAAGAAGAGTATCTGGATAAAGGAAAATTTGGTATTGAATCTGGAGAAGGATTCTACAAATATCCTAACCCAGCATTTGAAGATCCGGACTTCTTGAAATAAATGAAATGATTAAAAAGCTGTCCGACCTGTGATCGGGCAGCTTTTTTTAATGATTCGTATCCAATTGGGAAGCCTGCTGAAGCTGGTTATAGCGTTCCATTGTTTGATCAGCATTATTGGTATTCATAATAACAAAGCTATCTTTGGTACGAACAACAATAAATGGAGCCTCATTGGAATCGATATATAGCTTTCCAGATCCAAAATCTTCTATGAGAAATCGCCCAATGTGCTTTCCGAACATAGAAATGCCGTTTGTGCGTAACTTAATCTGAGGGAGTTCGTCATATAAGGAGATTTCTTCAATATCGGAAAATGCCCATTCCTCTCCATACAACCCCGTCACTTTAAAAGAATCTTCCTCTATCTTCAATGAATTAGGCATAAAAGGGAGTGCAAAAATCACAATAACTAAAACGAGAGAAAGCGCTAAAACCACTTTATTTACCTTTTTTGATTTCCTTTTATCTTTTTTTGCCATCCATAATGATTCTACAAACAAGACAATCATCATAACAAGGTAAGAGCCTTCAATGGCGTATGGAACATGTAAAAGCTGCAATAGGAACCCGATTGTTAAAATAATGCCTATATGCAGCGTCATCTTTCCGACAGCACGCGGATAACCTGCTTGAATCATTTGCTGCTGTTCCTCGTGCGTACTTGTATTAAATCCGCTAATTAAATGATAGTTTTTGCGAATTAAAATTAAATAGGCAAAAAAGAAAAACATGATAATTAAAAATATTTGAATAACATATAAGAATTCCATCGAATCACCCCGCGCATCATATGTACACTATAATCATACGGCTGAATTCGAAGAAAGTTTCATGAAGGGAGGAAAAAATGATTTTGAAGCTGGGGATAAATGAAATAAATGGATGGCAGGTAATGAATCTTCAGACCACTATACTTTACTTGCTTTCTTTGAGGCTTCGGATTACATTTTAAATACACACATAAGAACATAGATAATTGACGATAAAGGTCGGGTGATGGAATGAATTATCTATTCGTGATGGTAGGAGCATTCCTTGGTGCGATGGCACGGTATGGAACGAGTCTTTGGTTTGGAGAGCAGGAATTCCCAATTGCAACGATTACGGTAAACATCATAGGTTGTTTTTTTCTAGGCTTCTTATTAACGCTTGTTTCGCTTTCTAAGCGTGTTCGGCAAGTATGGGCATTGACTTTCGGTACTGGCTTTCTCGGAGCATTCACAACGTTTTCTTCCTTCGCACTAGACGTGCTGCTTCTTCATTTGCCAGTGGCTCTTCTTTATGTCGGAATGAGTTTAGCTGCTGGAATCGCATGTGCTGGATTAGGTGTCTGGACAGCAAAATGTTTTACTATACACATGAAAAAGCAGAAGGAGGCATAATTCCTGTGATTTTCGTAGGTATGGGCGGTGCAGTTGGCGCATTGCTGCGTTATATAATCAGCGAATATATGAAACCGCTAAAGGAGAGGAAAGGGATATATTTTCCAATTGGAACAGGCTTCATCAATATTTCAGGTTCATTCTTATTAGGGATTCTATATGGACTTTATGCACAAGGTGAATTATCATTGCTGCTTTGGCTTCTTTTAGGCATTGGTTTTTGTGGCGGATACACCACTTTTTCTACCTTTGGAAAGGAAGTAATTGATTTACTTTTGGATAAGCAGTGGCAGACAGCTTTCTGGTATATGGCGACTTCTGTCTTGCTAAGTATCTTAACAGCGTGGGCTGGTATACATATTGTTCGTTTGTTTTACTGAAATAAGAGCTTGATGGTAGATCGAACATAGAACATATACTAAAAAAGCAGCTATCTCCAAGAAATCTAGAGATAGCTGCTTTTTCTTTAATAACTACTTTCTACTTTAACAATACAACGAAGGGATATGCATAAAGGTTTGGCGTATGCCCCGTTTCGTTAAATTCCTGTACTTTCTACAACAGCTTCTTTATTATTAAATGTCGATTCATCTAAGTTACCAAGTACTTTGGAAGTTACCGTACCTGATACCATGCTTCCATTTACATTGACTGCTGTACGGCCCATATCGATGAGCGGTTCAACTGTAATAAGCAATCCAGCTAGGGCAATTGGCAATCCCATAGAAGAGAGGACGATAATCGCAGCAAATGTTGCTCCACCGCCAACACCAGCAACACCAAAGGAACTGATAGCTGTAATTAATACGAGTTGAATAATAAATTCGATAGACAATGGATCGATACCCACAGTCGGCGCAATCATCACCGCGAGCATTGCTGGATAAATACCTGCACAAGCATTTTGCCCCATTGTTGCTCCGAACGATGCAGACATATTTGCAGCTCCGTCATCTACACCAAGTGCACTTTTCTGTGCATAGACGTTTAATGGGATTGAACCTGCGCTTGAACGGGAAGTGAAGGCAAATCCGAGTACTGGGAATACTTTTTTCATAAACGTAACTGGGTTTAATTTAAATCCACTAATAATTAACATATGGATAAGAAGCATCACAATCATTGCTACATAAGAAGCAATGACGAATTTACCTAGCTGAACAATACCTGCAAAGTTTGTCGTAGCAACCATGTTTGTCATTAAAGCTAATACCCCAAAAGGAGTTAGACGTAAAATTAATGTTACAAGACGCATCACAATGGTGAAGACAGAGTTGACGATTTTCGTAAATATTTCTGCCTGCTCCGGTTGTTTTCTGCTCACTCCAAGCGTGGCAATTCCTACAAGAAGAGAGAAGATAACAATTGCAATAACCGAAGTTGAACGTTCTCCAGTCATATCTAAGAAGATATTACTTGGAATAAAGTTAATGATACGCTGCGGTGTTGTTTGTTCTGCCATCGAGTCAAAACTTTCCTCCAACGAAGCGCCACGTTCCGTCTCTTCATGCCCTGCTTCAATTTGCTCTGCATTCAAATCAAAGAGGAGAGAGGTCCCAATACCGACAGCTGCTGCAACAAGCGTTGTAGAAATAAGAACACCAATTACCCAGCCAGCCATTTTTCCAAGTTGTTTCGTTTCATTCAGATTAATAATGGCACGAATAATAGAAACCATTACAAGCGGAACAACAATTAGCATCAAGAAGCGAATATATCCGCTGCCGACAATGCTGTACCAATCCAATGTTCCAGCAACAACATCTGATTCTTGTCCATAAATAACCTGGAAAAGAACTCCTAAAACAATTCCAAGCCCCATTCCTGTAAATACGCGCTTGGCAAAAGAAACATGTTTTTTCTGCATATAAATAAGTAAACCAATTAATGCTAATAAAACAATAATATTTAATACAATAAACCAAGTATCCATTTGGTATTATCCTCCTTTTAGATGTTCCTAATAATTCCAATGAAAATAGTACGGATTAAACTATACAACGATTTCTTTATTATTTCAAGAGAGTTGCTTCAAAACGCTATACTTATTTTGCATAATTATATCCGTGTCAAGATATTGGGAAGCCGCTCGAAATTCTAGGAAAGCGCTCGAACCAAGCCAGAATCCGCTCCAAAACCTGAGGAAGCGCTCGAACCAAGGTATAAGGCGCTCCAAAACCTGAGGAAGCGCTCGAACCAAGTCAGAACCCGCTCCAAATCAAGAGGAAGCATTCGAACCAGATGAGACCCCGCTCCAAATCCGGGAAAAGCGCTCGAACCAAGTCAGAACTCGCTCCAAATCTGGGGAAAGCGCTCGAACCAAGGTATAAGGCGCTCCAAATCTGGGGAAAGCGCTCGAACCAAGCCAGAACCCGCTCCAAATCCGGGAAGAGCGCTCGAATCAAGTCAGAATCCGCTCCAAATCTGGGAAAAGTGCTCGAATCAAGTTTTGTTCATTTCGCTCTAATAAAGCTGGAATATCCCTTTTTATTATAAAAATGCTGTTTTTTATAGTATGTACTATCTAAGAAATAACATGATATATTTATAATAGAAAAAGAAGAGTCATTCTAGGTGGATAGCCCTTTTGCAAATAGGCTAAGCACCTTTTTGACTCTTCTCCAATTTTGATTCTACATTTTAAATGTCTGTTTTTGAACGGTATATTTCGCTAATTTATCTCGATTTACTGCATAACCGATTCCTGGGGAAGTTGGAACTTGCACAAATCCGTCGGTTACAGTTACTTCAGGATCAATAATATCTTCATCCCAATAGCGTGAGGAAGCGGCTGTATCTCCAGGTAAAGTAAATGCAGAAAGGGAAGTGATAGCAATATTATGGGCACGGCCTACACCGGATTCGAGCATGCCGCCACACCACATTGGGATGTCCGCTTCTTTACATAATTCATGAATTCGTTTCATGGTGGTTATACCGCCAACACGACCTACCTTCATATTAATGATCTTCCCGCTGCCAATCTGAATAGCTTGTCTGGCATCGTCATAGGAATGAATGCTTTCATCAAGGCAGATAGGTGTTTGAATATGTTTTTGCAATTCGGCGTGATCTATTAGATCTCCGGCTGTTAAGGGTTGTTCAATCATCATTAAATTAAATGGGTCTAATTGTTTAAGCGTTTCAATATCATCTAGCGTATAAGCAGAGTTTGCATCCACCATTAATGGAATGTCAGGAAAATGGTTACGAATTTCTTTCACTACTTCGACGTCTTTTCCAGGTTTAATTTTTACTTTAATCCGTTTATAGCCTTCCTCTGTTTTCTCGCTTATATTTTGAAGAAGGCGTTCTATATCATCTTCAATGCCTAGACTGACGCCAACTTCAATTTCTGTTCTGTCCCCGCCAATGGCTTCAGCTAAGGAGATGCCTTGTTGCTTTGCGTAGATATCCCAAGCAGCTGCATCAATGGCTGCTTTTGCTAAATTATTGCGTTTGAATGGTTCAAACAAATCAGTTAGTTCATCCGGATGATTGATTTCACGGCCTAATGTAAGTGGAATTAAGTATTCTTCCAGCATCACCCATGCAGCTTTCGTAAATTCTTCAATATACAGTGGAGATTCAGAAGTGACGCACTCACCCCAACCGATTGTTCCGTCTTCGTCTTTTGCTTCTAAAATAATAAATTCACGGTCTTGCTCTGTTCCAAAACTTGTTGTAAATGGATTTTTCATTCGCATGTTCAAACGATGCATTGTTATTTCTGTAATTTTCATAAAAAAGGGCTCCTTTGTTATTGACTAAACATTGCATTCTATTATAATGAAGTCTATACTTTAAATCAATTAAAAATAATTGTTTACACTTCAAAAAAGGGATGAATAGAATGGACACTTCATATCAGGAGCGCATAAAAGCAAATTTGCCGATATTAACGAAGGGGCTGCAAAAAGTTGCGGATCATCTTTTAAATGAACCGATTGCATTTGCCACACATCCTGCCAAAACAGTAGGGAAAATGATTGGTGTCAGTGAGACGATGGTGCATCGTTTTTGTCATGCAATTGGTTATAGAGGCTATGCAGAACTGCAGAAGGAAGTAAGGAATAATCTGTTGAATCTGTCTCAATCAGCAGACGAAAAGCCTTTTAGTACCTTTCATGATTCGATTGAAGCAGATATTGAGAATCTCCGGAGGCTGCAAAAACACCTTGATACGGAGCAATTAGAAAAAGTAGTAAATACGATATTGCAAAGTGAACGAATTGTCGTCGCGGGATTTTATCATTCCTTTAGTTATGCACATTGGCTGTATTTCAACTTAAACTATATTATCGGCAATGTCAGTCTGTTTCGACCGGAGAGTGATGCTGGGGTGCTCGACTTTTTACCTGCAAAATCAGCATTAATTGTATTTTCATTTTATCGCTATGCGGTAGATACGATTCAATTAGCTAAAGATGCACAGCAAAAAGGAATCAAAGTGATTGTGATTACTGATTCTTTAGCTGCGCCAACTGTACCGTTTGCAGATATGACCCTTCCTATTCATTCAGCACATTCTGGAGATTCCCTTTTACAAAAAGGACCGATCAGTATTTCTCTCGTAAATGCAATTGTAGATGAAATAATTCGAAAGGTTACAGACAAAGAAAATAAGGCACCGACATTTAATTACTTTATAAAGGATGTTCAAAAAGACCAATAAAAGTGACGCAACGGGAAAGGGAATTCTACAACTTTTTTGAATTAATTTCTAAATAAAGCGTAATAAAGGATGGCGAAAATCATGACAAGTTCGATTGAAAAACAAGTAAAAGACCATTTTCATTATTTACACAATCATGCGGAAATCAGCTGGGAAGAAGTAGAAACCACCAAATTTATAAAAAGAAAGCTAGAAGAAGCAGGTTGTAAGGTAGAAGTTTTTAAAGAGCATACTGGTGTAATCGGTAAATTTGGTGATTTTAGCAAAGGGCTCCCTGTTGTAGGAATTCGCGCCGATATGGATGCATTATGGCAGGAAGTGAATGGGACATTTCAAGCGAATCATTCTTGCGGTCATGATGCGCATATGTCGATGGTACTTGGGGTACTATGGAAACTGACCCAAATTCCAAATTTAAAAGAGCAGGTGGCTGTAAAATTTATTTTTCAGCCTGCGGAAGAACACGGTAATGGCGCATTAAAAATGATAGAGCAAGGTGTTGTAGAGGACGTCGATTATTTGTTTGGCGTTCACCTAAGGCCGAAACAAGAAGTGGCCATGGGAAAAGCAGCACCTGTTATTGTACATGGAGCAGCAATCTCTTTTGAAGCAGCGATAAAAGGCGAGGATGCGCATGGTGCACGTCCACATTTAAACGCCAATGCGATTGAAGTCGGTGCACATATTGTTCAGATGCTCTCTCAGGTTCATTTAGATCCGAGAGTACCGCATTCTGTAAAAATGACTAAGTTCCAAGCGGGAGGAAAAAGTTCTAATATTATCCCTGGAAATGCAAGTTTTAGTTTAGATTTACGTGCCCAGACAAATCAGGTAATGAACGAACTGGAGAAAAAAGTAATTCAAATTTTAGAAACGGCTAAGGATTTACATGGGGTGGATATCGAATACACGAAAGAGTCATCTATTGTTGCCGCTGAGACAAATGATACAGCGATTCAAATAATGAAAGAAGCGATAGGAGAAGTTTTAGGAGAAGCAAATTTGAAAGAAGACTTAGTCACGCCGGGCGGAGATGATTTCCATTTCTACACGATTAAAAAACCAGAATTAAAAGCGACGATGTTGGGGCTTGGCTGTGACCTCGGACCTGGCCTCCATCATCCTAATATGAAGTTTAATGAAGATGCACTGATACATGGAGTTGATATTTTAAGCCAAGCTATCAAAAATGTATATGGATTATGAAACACTTAATTAAAAAATCAAAGGCCGGATAGCAGCCTTTGATTTTTTGTTTTGGAGTGAAAAGGAAGTTCAGCCCATGTCCGCCTAAACAGGAAGCTCGAGCCTCTACAGGGGGAGCTTTGCGCTCTTGATTTAATTTTGTAATTGTTGCTTCAACTCTATAGGATGAGGTTTTTCTGTTAGTGAGTACTGCCAAGAGATATGGAGATAGAATGTTTTTTAGAGAAAGACCTGCATAACTTCTTTCCATATAGAAAAGTAATGAAATTATCATTTTTCTAGACGAATGCATATCTTGGTAAGGAATGATTCAGAGAGGAGAGCAATGGAATGAATGAAATAAATTTGTATTCAGAAAATCAGCTAGGCATGCATCCATACACATTTTATAATGATGCAGGATATAGTAGCCAAGGCTATAACCATGAATTCAGACGCCCTTATCACCATGGCCCGTTTTATGGAAATCCAGTGTTTGGATTTGGAATCCCATTTTTAGGAGGATTGGCAACAGGATTGTTACTTGACGGCATTGGGGGGCCGCCACCATATTATCCTTATCCACCATACTATCCATACCCGCCATACGGTTACTATCGCTATTGATAAAAGAATGATTCGGATATATTTGCATGGAAAAGGTGAGCAGGTAAAATGTTGCTTGCCTTTTGACGTTTTGAAAAAGATTTCCCCTAGATACTTTAGAAGAGGGAAGGAGCAGGAATGTTGATTTTCGGATTGACTAATAAAGCTTATCGCTCATCCCGGATTACAGGCACAACCCGCTAACCGATTCAACTCAGCGATGACGTACAATAGTCTGTGTAAGATGAATAAATAGGAAAGGTAAGGTTATCCTACCCTTTAGTTAATCACGACAAAAACTAAGAAGAGGAGACCTTACCCATGTCTACTAGTATAACTGATAATG
>NZ_BORO01000019.1 GCF_018333215.1 Oceanobacillus sp. J11TS1
TGTATTAGGCACGCCGCCAGCGTTCGTCCTGAGCCAAGATCAAACTCTCTATAAAAGTTTTTTGTTTCTTAGCTTTCAGAAGTCAACTTCTGACTTATTTAATAAGAAAAACGAGGTTGTCTTTCTTTTTTCGTACTGGTTGTTTTGTTCAGTTTTCAAAGAGCAATTTCGTTGTCGCCATTTCAAATCAGCGACTTTATTAATATATCACATCCGCAATTCCTTGTCAACAACTTTTTTAAATTATTTTGTTGTTATTATGTCGAATCGTTTGTGTGATGCGTATTGCGTCATGCAACGTTAATTAATTTATCATGATTTTTAAGCGAAAGCAAGTCTTTTTTAAAAGAAATTTACACAAGAAAAATATTTCTATAATTCTCCTTATTGAAGCATTTTGTTAAACCCTTTATAAACCGTAATTTATCAGCATTTTACCTGCTTATCTACCTTCATTAAACCGCAAAGGACCTAATGGATATCACCTCCCATTAGGTCCTTTATATACGCATGGAATAATAATTCCATTAACGGTTTTTCATTTGCGGGAATAACAATACATCACGTATGGAAGGAGAATTTGTTAATAACATTACCAAACGGTCCACACCGATTCCTAATCCTCCAGTCGGCGGCATACCGTATTCTAATGCTTCTAAAAAGTCCTCATCCATATAATGTGCCTCATCGTTGCCTTCTGCTCTCTCTTTTACCTGCGCTTCAAACCGTTGACGTTGGTCAATTGGATCATTCAATTCACTAAATGCATTGGCATGTTCTCTTCCAACAATAAATAGCTCAAAACGATCTGTAAAACGTTCATCTTCTTTATTCTTTTTAGCAAGCGGTGAAATCTCTACAGGATGCCCAAAGATAAAAGTAGGCTGTATTAATGTCTCTTCTACCTTTTGCTCAAAGAATTCATTAACAATATGTCCAAATGTCATCGATTCTGTGATTTCCACATTGTGTTCTTTTGCTAATGAACGTGCTTCCTCATCTGATAGGTGCTGCCAGAAGTCTACACCTGTCGCCTTTTTAATAGCATCTACCATGTGCAATCTTGTCCACTTTGGCTCAAGATTTACTTCATAATCACCGTATTGAATTGTTGTTTTTCCATACACTTCTTTTGCAATATGTGCAATGAGATTTTCAGTAAGTTCCATAATATCATGATAGTCTGCATATGCTTCATATAATTCAATCATTGTAAACTCAGGGTTATGTCTTGTTGATACACCTTCATTACGGAATACACGACCAATTTCATATACTTTCTCTAAACCACCGACAATAAGACGTTTTAAATGCAACTCAATTGCTATACGCATATATAAAGGAATATCCAATGCATTGTGATGT
Source organism: Oceanobacillus sp. J11TS1 (assembly GCF_018333215.1). Classification (GTDB taxonomy): domain Bacteria; phylum Bacillota; class Bacilli; order Bacillales; family Amphibacillaceae; genus Oceanobacillus. Next base: position 1,366 of record NZ_BORO01000019.1, read on the forward strand.
GTAACAAAAGGACGTGCAGATGCTCCACCTGGAATGCTGTGCATCATTGGTGTTTCTACCTCTAAGTAACCTTGTCCATTTAAATATTCACGCATGGATTGAATAATTTTACTGCGAGATACAAAAGTTTCTCTGCTTTCTGGGTTGGTGATTAAATCTAAATAACGCTGACGGTAGCGTTGCTCAATATCCTTTAATCCATGATATTTTTCTGGTAAAGGGCGTAACGATTTCGTTAATAAATGAAATTCTTTTACTTTAACAGATAGCTCTCCAACCTTTGTTTTAAACATTCCACCTGTAACACCGACAATGTCACCTAAGTCCATGGATTTAAATACTTCATATGCTTCTTCGCCAATTTCATCTTTACGTACATAGAGTTGGATTTGTCCGCTTAAATCCTGCATATGCGCGAATCCAGCTTTTCCTTTTCCACGCTTTGTCATTAAACGTCCAGCAATAGTCACTTCATCCGTAATATCTTCTAACTCTTCTTTGGAATATTGATCGTATTTTTCAACGAGCTCTTTTGCTAAATGAGTACGCTCGAACTTCCCGCCGAATGGATCTAATCCTTTTTCAATGTATCCCGTAAGCTTATCGCGTCTTACCTGCATATGTTCATTTAATTCTTCTGACACTTCGACCACTCCGCTTCTATAATAGTTAATGTAATATATCTTCTAAACACCTACATTAAACGCAACAATCTGCTCAGATAATAATACGAGCAGATTTTAATTACACTGCGAAAGTTGATGTTCCAATTCCATTTTTTCAACACTGATTTGACTATGCGATAGATTTTCATCTATATCCCATAGCCATCTTCACCTTTATTGCTCTTCTTTAGACCTCTGTCTTCCATAGTCTGACATCCGCTTTATCTGACTCCGGTAGTTCTCCTAAGTAGGATTCAACCGATTTCTCATATACAGGGATAACAAATCCAGGTGCGATTTCTGCTAACGGAATTAACACAAAAGCACGTTCATGCATGCGAGGGTGCGGTATAATCAATCTTTCTACTGTACTATTTTCATGATTAAAAGTCAAAATGTCAAGGTCTATGGTTCGGGGGCCAAATCGTATATCTCTTTTTCTTCCGAGTTCCGTTTCGATGTGCTGACAGACGCGAAGCAAATCCATGGAAGATAAACTTGTTTTTAGATCCAATACCATATTTAAAAAATCCGCTTGGTTCTGATATCCGACTGGGGCAGTTTCATATATAGAGGATTTTTTTGAGATAGTAATATTCGGGTTTGCTCTCAGTATGTCTATTGCTTGGATAAGGTATTCTTCTCTTGGTTCAATATTTGTGCCCAGTGCGATAAATGCTTGGTTCATTTTGTTCTCTCCCTATAAATTTCTACAGCTACCGAATCATAATGACCTGGAATCGGCGGATCTGGCTTCGTTACATGAATAGTACATGCCTCTAATTGTTCAAAAGAAGCAAATAGTTCGTCTGCGATCGCTTCAGCCACTGCTTCAATTAAATTAAATTGCTTTTCCTCAACGACATATTTGATTCTTTCATATGCTTCGCCGTAGTGAATGGAATCCTCCATCGCATCTGATTTTCCTGCCTTCTTCAGTGATAGATACAGGTCAGCGTCGACATAAAACCGTTGTCCCAGGGTGTTTTCTTCAGGCAATAGCCCGTGATATCCATAGAATTGCATTCGTTTCAAAGTAATTTTGTCCATCATCTTCCCTCCCTTCTCTAACACCTTCCTACACAAAATCAATTATATAGTAGTTTGGTAAATGGCGTCTGCAACTCTTGCCGCTTCTCGATTAATCTTCACATCATGAACACGAACAATACGTGCACCTTTTCCAATTCCTATCACTGTTGTAGCTGCTGTTCCGACATCTCTCTGGTCTGCAGGGACATGTAAAACTTCGCCTATGAATTTCTTTCGCGATGCCGCAAGAAGAAGCGGATAACCAAGTGTTATTAGCTCTTGGAGCTCTTTAATCATATATTGGTTCTGTTCCATTGTCTTCGCAAACCCAATGCCCGGATCGAGTATAATTTGGCTGTCCTTTACACCAGCTTGCTTAGCAATTGAAATGCTCTCCTGTAAATCTGCTTTCACATCCATCATAAAGTCCTTGTAATCCATATCCATACGATTATGCATTAGAATAATTGGTACATCATAACGAGCAGCAACCTCTGCAATTTTTGGTTCACGCTTTGCTCCCCAAATATCATTGATGATAGAAGCACCAGCTTTTACAGCTTGTTCCGCTACCGTTGCTTTGTAGGTGTCCACTGAAATTGGTATTTGCAAGGTTTCTTTTAAAGCTTCAATAACAGGGATAATTCTCCTCGCTTCTTCTTCGCCACTTATAGGCGTGTGCCCAGGTCGGGTGGACTCTCCCCCAATATCAATAATATCCGCGCCCTCTGCTTCCATCTTCTTTGCTCTTGCAACAGCTTTCTCAATATCATAATAGTTTCCGCCATCCGAGAAAGAATCCGGTGTGACATTTAATATCCCCATAATATGCGTTCGTTTATTTATATCTAATTGAAATTCTTTTGCCTGTATCATCCGGTTTCCATACCTCTTTTCCATCTGAGCATAAGTCTAATTCTATATCGCATCATACCAAATGAATTGTGTCTATTCTATATCCTACCCTAAGAAGGTAAAGAAAAAAAGCGGAAAGCGTCGTTGATTTCCGGGTCTGGACTGTCACGCAGGATTCAATCATTTCTTTGACATAAAAAAAGAACCAGCTGTTTTTCCCGCTGATTCCTTTTCTATTTTATTTGTCTTCCTCAAATTGATAAAGAGGTGTAGAAAGGTAACGTTCTCCGTTATCAGGAAGGATTGCAAGAACCTTCTTGCCTTCTCCTAATTCTTTTGCTACTTTCAATGCAGCCGCTACTGCCGCCCCAGAAGAAATACCTCCAAGAATTCCGTTGGTAGTAGCCACTTTACGTGCTGCTTCGAAAGATTCTTCGTTCGAAATTGGAAGAACCTTATCATAAACAGATGTATCTAGAACCTCTGGCTTAAACCCTGCGCCAATTCCTTGAATTTTATGCGGACCAGGATTTCCTCCTGAAAGTACTGCTGAATCTTTCGGCTCTACAGCATATATTTTTATGCCATCGAAATGATCTTTAAGTACTTTACCTGCGCCTGTGATGGTTCCGCCTGTTCCAATCCCGGAAACAAAAGCATCTAAGCCATCAGACATCTGTTCCACAATTTCCTTACCAGTTGTTTTTGCATGAATTTCTGGATTAGCAGGGTTATTGAATTGCTGAGGCATAAAGTAACCCTTCTCCTCTTGCAATTCTTTCGCTTTAGCAATTGCGCCCTTCATTCCTTCAGCTCCTGGAGTTAATACTAATTTCGCTCCATAAGCTTTCAATAAGTTGCGACGCTCCTGACTCATCGTATCAGGCATAACAAGAATTGCTTGGTATCCCTTTGCAGTAGCAACCATTGCTAAGCCAATCCCTGTATTGCCACTAGTTGGTTCGATAATTGTATCACCAGGCTTTAATTCTCCTGACTTCTCAGCAGCCTCTACCATTGCTGCGGCGATACGGTCTTTTACTGAGCTGCCCGGGTTCATGAATTCTAATTTCACATATACATCTGCACTACCTGATTCTGTAACATTGTGAAGCTTTACAATCGGTGTTCCGCCAATTAAACCTGTAATATTATTTGCGACTGTCATTTAACCCCTCCTAAAACCAAGTGTTTTTATCTGATTTATATATAATGTATTTCTTTTTTGAAAAAATGTCAATCCTAATGGTAAAAAAAAGCCTGTTTTCTAATCTAAAAGAAATACAAGCTTTAAAATAAACATTTTCATTTTTGGCTCTTTACTAAAACCCATAGTTGACAAACTACGCTTTATATCCATTACTTCTTACGACTGTTTAAGCTCTTCTAATTCTTCTTCTGTAAAGGTATAGCGTTCATTGCAGAAATGACACGTTGCTTCTGCTCCATGATCTTCATTAATCATTTGTTGGATCTCTTCGTCACCTAGTCCAATAATAGCGTTAGCAAGTCGCTCTTTGGAACATTTACATTGAAATTCTATTGGCATTTTCTCCAATATATTTACGTTGTCCTTATCAAACAGAGTATATAAAATCTCTTCAGGTGTTTTTCCTTCACGGATAAGTGTCGAAATGGCAGGAAAAGATTGAATACGATCTTCTAATTGCTCAATAATCGATTCCTCTGCACCTGGCATGACTTGTACGATAAAACCGCCTGCAGCTAAAATACTGAGATCCGGATTAACCAAAACCCCTGCCCCAACTGCAGATGGAACTTGTTCAGAGGTCGCAAAATAATAGGTGAAGTCCTCACTAATTTCTCCAGAAACAATAGGTGTTTCCCCCGTGAAATAGTCCTTCATCCCAAGATCCTTGATGACACTGATATTTCCTTCTGTCCCCACTGCTCGGGCCACGTCCAACTTTCCGATCTCATTTAAGTCAAAATCAACATGGGGATTTGTAACATATCCACGTACATGGCCTTTTGCATTTCCATCCGCAATAATACCGCCAATAGGTCCGTTCCCCATCACTTTAACGGTAACGGAGTCTTCTCCTTTTAGCATTGCACCCATCATCGCTGTAATTGTAATTGTACGGCCAAGTGCAGCGGAAGTAGTTGCCCATGTATCTTGTCTTCTGCGCGCCTCTTCCACGGTTTCTGTTGAATCTATCGCATACGCACGAATTTGACCATTAAATGTCGTTGCTTTAATTAAATAATCTTTCACAATCATCATTCCTTCACTTTATTGATAATACTTTTTATAAATTTGATACAGCCCATTCAACGTTAAATAAGGTTCTACAGCATCAATTGTTTCTGATTCAAATGCCATCAGTTTAGAAAGGCCGCCTGTTGCAACAACGGTTGGATTTTTTCCTTTTTCTTGTTTAATACGTTTCACAAGCCCGTCGACTTGACCAATATACCCGTAAAATACACCAGATGTCATCGCCTCGACAGTAGAAGAACCAATAACATGTTGTGGTTTTTGAATTTCGATTTTCGGGAGCTTTGAGGCTCTGGTATTTAAAGCCTCCATGGAAATATTAACACCAGGGGTAATAATTCCACCTGCATATCTTGCTTCTTCATCCACGTAACAGTAGGTTGTAGCTGTTCCGAAATCAATAATGATTAATGGTGCTCCATATTTTTCAATAGCCGCTATCGCATTGACAATTCGATCCGCTCCAATTTCAGAAGGATTCGGGTAATTCATCTTAATCATCTTTTCATAAGAAGTTTTCCCAATAACAACAGCTTCTATATCAAAATAATCTCGGCTCATTTTCTCCAACGCAAACATAATAGGCGGTACAACAGAAGAAATAATCACCCCAGTAATTTCTTTAAAGCTTAGTCCTTTGAATTCAAATAAAGAATGAATGAGCATTCCAAACTCATCTTCCGTTTTATAACGGTCTGTCTTTATACGCCAATGATGAATTAATTCGTCATTATCAAAAACACCCAGTACAGTATTGGTATTCCCCACATCAAGAACAAATAACATCTATCATCATACCTTCCCTTATTTCTATAAAATTTAATATAACATACTTTTTTTAAGGAAAAACGAAAAAAGCATCCGCACGAAACACCCACCCTTTATAAATACCTTAAAGCAACGATTCAAAAAAAGAAGCAGCCCTCATGTTTAGGCTGCTTCTCTCTATATATCCTATCCAATTTCTTAATTTTTATGGTCTGAATTATCCTCTGTGCTTTCGTCAGAGGTAGGCTTTTCTTTTGCCTTAGAATCATCACGCATAATTGGATCGTTTATATAAGCTTCGGATTTCTTCTCTGCTTTTTCTTTTGCCTCTTCAAAAGAGAGACCGGTTTTTACATCGTTATCCGCTTTTTCTTCTTTCGACTGAATACTTACCTTCACATCATCTGAACTTTCTTCCGGTAACTTTCCATCTTCAAAAAGGGATTTAATTTGTTTAGCATCAAGTGTTTCCACTTCTAGCAATGTCTGTGCAATGAGTTCTAATTGTTCTTTATGCTCTGTAATAATACGTTTTGCACGGTCATAACAGTAATTAATGAAATTCTGCATTTCCTGATCAATTTCATGTGCAATGGCATCAGAATATGTTTGTTCATTTTGGATATCACGGCCAAGGAAAACATTTCCTCCACTGCCATTACTGAATTGAAGTGGTCCTATCTTATCACTCATACCAAATTCGGTAATCATCTTATGAGCAATACCTGTTGCACGTTCAAAGTCATTGGAAGCACCGGTACTTACTTCACCAAAGAAAACTTCCTCCGCAACACGGCCGCCTAATAAGCCTGTAATTTTATCAAACAGTTCTGGTTTCGTCATGAAATAACGATCTTCTCTCGGAAGCATCACCGCATATCCGCCGGCTTGACCACGAGGTACAATGGTTACTTTATGAACGACGTCCGCATCATCTAGTACCATACCAATGACGGTATGCCCACTTTCATGGTAAGCGACAATATTTCTTTCTTTTTCGGAAATAACTCTGCTTTTCTTCGCAGGTCCCGCAATAACACGGTCAATTGCTTCATCAATATCCAGTTGACCTATTGTATTACGATCATCTCTAGCAGCGATTAAAGCTGCTTCATTTAGCAAGTTCTCTAAATCTGCGCCAGAGAATCCTGGAGTACGCATCGCAATTGTTTTTAAATCGACTGTTTCATCAAGCGGTTTATTTCTTGCATGAACACCTAGAACCGCTTCACGGCCTTTCACATCTGGACGATCTACCATAATTTGTCTGTCAAAACGTCCTGGACGTAATAAGGCTGGGTCAAGAATATCCGCACGGTTCGTTGCAGCGATAATGATAATCCCTTCATTCGCTCCAAACCCGTCCATTTCAACAAGTAATTGGTTTAGTGTCTGTTCACGTTCATCGTGTCCGCCACCAAGACCAGCTCCACGTTGACGACCAACTGCATCAATCTCATCAATAAAGATGATACATGGTGCATTTTTCTTCGCATTTTCAAATAGATCTCGTACACGGGATGCTCCGACACCAACAAACATTTCCACGAAATCTGAACCACTGATGGAGAAGAATGGAGTTCCTGCTTCCCCAGCAACTGCTCTCGCTAATAATGTTTTACCGGTACCTGGAGGCCCTACTAGAAGAACACCTTTTGGAATTCGTGCGCCTACTTGAGAGAATTTACGCGGATCCTTTAAGAATTCCACCACTTCAACAAGCTCTTGTTTCTCCTCATCAGCACCAGCGACATCTTTAAAGCGGACTTTTTTCTTATCTTCAGAGTACATTTTTGCCTTACTCTTACCGAAATTCATAACGCGACCGCCACCGCCGCCACCTTGTGCCTGACTTAGGATGAATAATAAGAATAAACCAATCAATAAGAATGGAATAATTCCAGTTAAGAATGTGAGCCAAGGACTTGGCTGCTCTTCTTCTTCCACAGTCAATTCACTTTGACTGGTTGCTTGTTCTGTTATTTGCGAAACAATTTCTTCATTGTCCGGCACTTGAGCAACGAATTCCGTTTCGCCATCCTTTAACGTACCCGTCAAACGAATGATACCGTGTGATGGCTGAAAGGTCAGTTCCTTAATTTCACCACTATTTAAAGCATTCATAAATTGCTGTACATCATACTTTTCTTGATCTTCACCTTGTCCATTGAATACCCCAATTACACCAATGATGATAATAAATAAGAGCATCCAAACGAAGACCTTACGAAATATCTGATTCATTGCCAACCTCCTCCCAAATGGGGAAAAACTATAGTAAATCGTATCACAGGAAAAACGCTTTATACAAATAATTTAACCATTTTTGACGAATTATTTTTAGATAAAGTTCAAAAAGTCCGATAAAAATGACATATCGAATTTCTAGACCTTTTTAAACGTATATGTTTATGAAAAGAAATATTGCAAAATTCCTGATTATATCGGCTAAGGTTACGCTTTGAAATCGATAAGTTATGTCATGCCTGCCCTTAATCATATCTATGTTTTTTTAGCAAGCACATTTGCAATCTTTCTTGATAGAGCCTTTTCTTTCCTGCCGTCAACTTTCTTTTATCAGCCACCATAAATTTCTGGTTTTAAAACACCAATGTAGGAAAGGTTTCGATATTTTTCCGCATAATCCAATCCATAACCAACAACAAATTCATCAGGAATTTCAAAACCAATTAGGTCTGCTTTGATATTTGCTGTTCTTCCGGCAGGTTTATCAAGAAGCGTCACAATCTTGATGGAATTTGCTTTACGATATTTAAATAAATCTACTAAGTAACTTAATGTAAGTCCGCTATCAATAATATCTTCTACAATGATAATGTCGCGGCCTTCTACTTTTGTATTCAAATCCTTTACAATTTTCACTTCACCTGTGGAAGACGTTCCGCCATCGTAGCTAGATACATCCATAAAGTCCATTTCTAAATGTATTTCTGTATAACGAAGGATATCTGACATAAATGGCAATGCACCCTTTAATACACCGATAGCCAATGGGAACTTGTCTTTGTATTCTTCTGATAATACAGCACCCAGCTCTTTACATTTTTCTTGAATTTCTTCTTCGCTTACTAAAATCTTCTCAATCTCGTCATGAATTGTCCCTTGTGCCATGTTTTTTCCTCCTAATTATCGTCTCGATGAAGCTTTAGTTTAATATTCATTCCTTTACCATTTTGTACAGTCTCAGATTTTTTTAGACCGACGACCCAAAGGATGACTCCTTTATCATCCGCTATAATTGGCCAATTATCCCGCAGATTTTTTGGTATTTTAGCATCTATAAAAATATCCTTCAGCTTTTTTGAACCATTTAGTCCTCTTACAGACATACGATCTCCCGCTTTTCTTGCTCGGATATGTAGTGGTAATGAAACAGAATCTAACGGAAAAACAAAAGTAGCTTCATTCTCAGCCGGAGCTTCTTTAACCATTGTTGACTCAATCCTTGTTCCGTCTGAGAGCAGCACTTCGCCCGGAACTGTCAATAAGGAGGAATGAGCTGGCTTCGCGGATACTTGATGACCAAATTGCAGATGAATTTGTCCATATTCATTTGTGATACGAAGCCGCGAAGGAAAATCCAGACTAGAACTGCCATTCCGACGCCTTAATAGGTCAAAAAAGTTTACTTCGTGGATATAAGATAGGTCTTTAGGTAAGGTTCCATATAGATAGTTTAATATTAGATGAAACCCCCGTCTTTGTAAAGCCTGAGGAAGCTCTAAAAAAGCATCTGCGGCAAAACAAATTTCCTGCTTATTCTCACGAAATTCTACCACCTTTTCCAACCTTTCTTTTGTCTCTGCTTGCATATATTGCTCATCCTGAGATAACGTCTCACTAAGGGTTTGTATCGTCTCTTGAAGATTTGGATTTTTCTTCTTCAGCAAAGGGACTACATTCATCCGGTAATAATTCCTCGTATACGTGTCATCTTCATTTGTTTTATCCGTTCGATAATGCAGTCGATATTTTCCCAAATAGTCAAGGATGTTATTCTTAGTCACACCTAATAGCGGCCTGATAATTTCACCGCCAGCAAATTTACGCCGTACAGGAATTCCTTTTAACGCATTCGATGTCGCAATTCTCGCCAGACGCATGACCATGGTTTCAATTTGATCATCTGCATGGTGACCAAGCGCAAGAATATGCGCATTTTTTTCACGCATTATCTCTTTATAAACACTGTAACGTAATTCACGCGCAGCAACCTCTTCACTGACACCTTTTTCTTTTTGATATTGACGCACATTTACTTTTCTCGCCACACAGGGAATTCCCCAACTCTGACAAATTTCTTCCACAAACCGACAATCCTCCGCAGATGCTGCGTTGCGTAGTTGATGATCTACCGTTACCGCTATGATGGTTAAATCCCAATTGAATTGGAGATTTTTAAGAAAGTGTAATAATGCAATAGAATCTGGTCCTCCTGAAACACCCACAAGGACGGTTGTATGCTTTGGAATTAATTGGTGCCTATTCAAAAACGCAAACACTTCCTGTTCCATCGCTTTCCTCCCAGCTCAAAATTTCTATCCAGTATAACCAGGATTCAAAGAAGAAAACCCAGTTTTTTGGCTATACTTCTATCATACTCTTTTTTAAGAATCGGTTCAAAAAAGAGTATGCCAAAAAAGAAGATGCCATTATCACGTTACTTTCAACTAAGGTAATAGCAAAGAAATAATCCAATAAATTGAAGCAACGATAGATATACTAAACGATTCCAGCACCGGATAATTCTTTTTTTGACGCGTCTTTTTATGATAATGACTGCGGCGCTGTAATTGTTTCATTTTATCGATGACATCTTTTTTCATCTCACTTGCAGTAAGGTACTTTCCTTTTAACGCTCGCTTTAAAATGGGATGCAATAAGTCTAAATCTTTTGCACGGTACAGCTTTTTTTCCAGTAGTTTACCAGAAGCCTCCCCCGCGACACGGTCAAATCGTCTTGGATAATAAATATGGAGAAACACCATAGCAACAGCAAATAAATCATAGCTAGGCTCTGCTTTTCGAGTACCCAGTCCCCAGTAGCCTCTATCAAAAAACTCTGTATACTCTTTAATCGAACGTCCCATCCTTGTTGTGCCGCCCACATCCACTAATCGAATTCTCGGCGGATTTGATTCAACAAGAATATTATCGGTTTTTAAATCGCCGAAAGTCCAACCTGCCTGATGAAGCTGCTCTAAATCGTCTAATAATTGAATCATCAACACACCAAGCCACTTCTTCCCTTCCGCCTGAATAAATGCTCCTAATCTGTCTCCTTTCATGTATTCCATCACATAGAACGAATACACCCTTCCATTCGGTGCTGTCCAATCGTCCACATCCAACAAAGAAGGTCCAAGGCGGTATCCTTGAACCTTTTTTAGCGCTTTAAGTACATTTACTTCTACGGTTACAGCAGCATCTTGTTCACTAATTTTTAAAGCAACAGGTCGCCCACGCTGCGTGCAGAGGTATACTGCGCCAATTGCACCCTCGCCAATCTTTCTTACTACGGTATAGGATTGATGATGCCATTTTCCAATTACGTTCTGCCCAGCATGTAATTTAATAGCCGGTTTCTTCAATGTCGAATGGTTCTTCATCCCACTTCCTCCGTAGCTGCTTCTTACTAAATTGATACATTGCTGCACGTAATGCTGGACCAGTTGGAGTGATTCCACCGCTTGTCAGCTTTGGAAAGACTTGCGAAATCGCATCTAACTTTGGCGACCAATCAAGTACAAGCTCTATATCATTACGACGCCCTGGAAATCGATAAATACAAAAGCGGTTTTTTCCGATACGTGCGTTCAAGCTAATTGATAAATCAACGAGTGCTTCTTTGACCGTTTCTAATTTATCACGCATACTTGCACTGCTATCAACTAGGACAACGACTTCTAAATCACTTGTTTCACCCAGATCCTCAACGACTTCCATAATTTCACCACGTTTTTCAGGTTCCAACTCCTCCATCGATTGATTTTTCCCTAAAATACTGCGCAGCTCTTTATTTACAAATCCTTGCAAGGTTTGTGTCATTGCCTGTCTTGTGACCATCTGCACCGTCTGTGATAATCGTTCGCTATAAACAATTTGACTAACTCCACCACCTGAAACAGCAATGTCCTCCACTTCCCGAAGACCTTCTGGCTCCTCCGTTTGATCATCATCTAAAATGCCAATTACATTCACGGTGATTCCTTGCTGATTCGCCAATCCAGCAACCACAGCGGGGTCCTCCCCTTTGTTAGAACAACCATCTGTTAATAGCAAAATTTGTTTTAATGTACCTGCCTTCATTTCATGTAAACCTCCCTCTTCTTCCATTACCATCATCACCAAATATTGATTTCTATATACGTTTTGCTAGAAGAATAAGAGAGTATTTCTTTATCCAGAAAGAACCTTCCCCTGATAAACTGGAACGTTTGCCCATTTTGGAGTGTTTTTCTGCACTTTGGCAACCAGTACGGTCATATCATCATTAATATCTCCTGACCTTGTTCGAATCACCTCTTCTAATAGTAGATCAGCAATTTCTTGTGGATCTTCTGTATCCATTTCTTTTATTTTTCGTTTTATCCAAATATCGATATTCTCCACGTCCTTAGGTCCATCAAATATTCCATCACTCATCATAATTAATAAATCATTCGGTTTTAACTGTTCGCTTACAATATCGACATCAAATTCTTTAATAATCCCCATTGGCAGATTACTAGCTTCCACTTTAATCATCGCGTTCCCTCTCCGTATAAAACTTGGTGTCGAACCAATTTTTAAAAATTGAGCGGATGCATTATGCAAATCAATTACTGCTAGATCGAGCGTTGCAAACATTTCATCTGTTGTCCGCAAAGCAAGAATAGAGTTAATGGTTTTGATGGCGACTTTTTCCCGTATCCCTGTTTGTAAGATTTGCTGCAGTAAGCGCAATGTTTCCGTACTCTCTTCCATTGCGCGTTTTCCATTCCCCATGCCATCACTGATTGCCATTGCAAATTTCCCTGCGCCGAGTTCGATCGTCGTAAAGCTGTCCCCTGAAACAAGCCCACCTCCTTTTGCCGCATTGGCAGCTCCCGTCTCAATTGCAAATTCCCTTGCTGAGCCGAAGACGAAATGACTATAGCCATGCGGGAAGGAGGAAATATCTGCTTCCTTTACTACAATCATCTCATCAAGTAATTCCGAAAGAATCGGAGCAATTAATTTTTCTCCTTCTCCATGATATTCATAAAAGCTTGTCGTCAATTCTATATCTACATTTCCTTTCTCCAAGTGATAAATATCTAGACGCACTAATTCAATGCCCATTTGCTTTAAAGCTTGAATAATTTGAGATTCTTGCAACTCGTGATGTTGTCGCTCTTTAAGTATTTCTTTTGCGAAATCATTCATCACTTCTGAAACACCTTGGAGCTGATCGGAGACTAAGCGTTTACTTTCTGTCACTTGTTGCCTTAGTTGTTGATTCGCTTCGTAAAAGCTCATTTCCGACCGCATGACCTCCACAACTTGGCGTGATTTGACACAATGATTTTCAAATTCTCTCATCACTGTCCGATTTGGTTCTTGCCCTGAAGTCACATCTTGCTTCATTTCCTCCATCAGAGAATAGGTTTTATCAAATTCCTTTTGCCAGCATTTACTCTTAAGGAAACATCCTTGGCAGGTTTTTTCAGTCACTTGGCTTAAAAAGTAATCTGTATCCCGTTTCTCATCTCTCTTTTCATCGCTTAACGTCCGATCCGTTACAGCAAAACTCTTTGATAAAGCATGGAATACATCGGAAAATTGCTCTACCCGTTTGGCAGTGACATTTCTCACCTTTTGCGAATACTGTTCTTGTTCATTCGTATATGCCTCTGTCCCTGGAATATAGCGAGCGATTTGTTCAAACCAAGATGCCGGAGTTAATAGAAATAGCATAACAGCAATAAGTGATTCTATTAATGACGGCAACAAGGCAACATTTTCACCGTAGACACCAATGAGGCCTGTCCCAATTAAAAGCCCTAGTGCCGTCCCTGGTTTCTTCCCCTCCTTCAATAGTCCTCCAAGCACCCCTGAAAATGCGAGCAAACTCATTTGATAAAGGTTGGCTACGTTAGCCAAAGCTAGGATCATCCCCGCCACCACACCAACCGTTGATCCTATAGCCGCTCCGCCAATAAATGCAAATAATAGTACAAAGTATCTTGAAAAGACCTGCTCTAATGATGCTCCATATACCTCCCAGCCAATAAACCCGGTTAATACAGAGGCAATGAGAATAATCAAACAGACAATTTCTTCACTTTTTAAGGCTGGTTTATACCGTTTTGGTGATAATAGCGGAATACTTTGCATAAATATAAGTACAAGGATTGCTCCGAGCACCCCCTCAATGGCTAACATCATCCACCCGAAAGACGAAATTGTATCTTGAATAGAATATAAAAACATTCTCGGCAGACTAGTAGAAAAGAACACAACAATTGGTAACAACCATTGCTTATTTGGAATAGATTTTGTTGCTGCCGATAGAAAGATAAATAGTATAAAAGCTAGAAAGATGAATATCGCATGGTGCACGGAATACGTTAGCGCTCCTAAAACAACAGCAATCATGGAACGAAATGATTTATCCCGATGAATAAGCCACATACTAGCAATGAACGCAACAGCAAATGGAGAAACTGTCTGCAAGATGACAGCTCGTCCTAATAAGAACCCAGTAATGTAAAAAAGCCACCCCTGTGCAATTAATATGTGATTAATCTTTGCTGTAATTCGCTCTCTCCATTTTCTCTTTTTACTTGCCTTCTCAATTGTAATGCTTCCCGATTCCACCCTTGGAATTGAACCTATCATTTTATCCACTCCCATCTTTCCAACTAGTAAACCACAGTATGCATTCTTTTTTTGTCAAAAAAACATGGTAATTTCTAAAAATCGTTCGACGTAATTTTAGGAAGGTAACATTGTTTTACAAAATGGATTGGATACGGATGATGAGAGATTTTTATTTAAAACAGCGAAAAAAGGATCTTTTGCTATCTATTTCTACCTATATATGAGGGAAGGATTGTCGCAGGTTTTTAGATATCCCTTCATCATTTGTAGAAAAAAGTGGGGGGAATCTTATTCTTTTTTATTTGCTCGACAAGAAAACAGACAATGAAAACAGAAGGGGGCTTAAGGTCATGCAGGCTTATCTATAAAATTAATTTAAAAAATATAACAAGAAACTATTGACACTTTGTATTGTCTATTGTATGATTCTTCTTGTTGGTTTTCTATGGCGGCGTAGCTCAGCTGGCGAGAGCGTACGGTTCATACCCGTGAGGTCGTGGGTTCGATCCCCTCCGCCGCTATCAAATAAAAAAGCTTATTTCCTCACATAAAGGAAATAAGCTTTTTTTTGTTCATACAAACATTCATTATCCTCTTTCAAAGCGTAGTGTTTTTCCGTAGCGGTTGCATTAACCTGACAACATTGTTGCGATTACTCGCCCTACCGAAACCATTTACAAAACTTTTATACTCTCTTTCCATACAAAAAACAGATGCTTTCATTTAAGCACCTGTTTTATTTATTCATAGAGCATTATTTATAGACAGCAACTACTATCCTCTTCTTGCACCACGACCACCACGTTTGGATTCGGTGTGCTTTTTCAAAGAGGCTAAGCGATCCTCGGAATCCTTTAGGAAACGACTCATTTTGGACTCGAAGTTCTCTGTGCGTTCTTTTTGACTCTTTTGACGTACTTGTGGGCGATCTTTTGCCTTTCTTATGGACAGGCCGATTTTGCCATCCTTTTCAACATTAATGACTTTAACCTTCACTTCATCGCCGACTGTTAAATGCTCATTAATATCTTTTACATAGTTGTCAGCAACCTCACTAATATGAACAAGACCTGTTTTTCCTTCTTCTAACTCCACAAAAGCCCCAAAATTAGTGATCCCGGTTACTTTTCCTTGCAGCTTGCTGCCTACTTCAATTGACATAAAAGAAATGCTCCTCCTTAAAAGATTAAATGTTCTTCAATGTATAGTATATTAACGAAAATAAAAAGTGTCAATATGACGGGTCTTCATCTGGTAATTTAAATATTAATTCTCCCTCATTAGAGAAGAAATAATTTGTTCTAGCAATTTCAAGTACATAATCTTCATCTTGCAGGAGTCCAATTTCATGATTTAAATCCGATTCTTCCTTCTTTAAATCCGCAAGCTGCTGCTCCAAACTTTCATACTCGTCCATTTTTTCTGCTTTAATGGCGCGCTGATTAAAATGATACACGGACATACTTCCTACGATAACCGCAACAATGATTGCATACAGTACCAACCGTCTGGTAAGCCGCTGCTTTTTTCTTTTCTGCCGCTCTAGATATGCATCGTACTGATGTGCGGATTTAGAATGAAGCTTTGTTACCTTCTTTCTTTCTTCCACAGCTTTTACCTCCTTCGATAAGACTGAAGCCACTTATTAACTATATTCTGTATTTTACTATAAAATCCTGCTATTTGCAGAAATAATTTTTGGATTGGTTTTGGTAAAAGGCGAAAAATCCCCGTCCCTACCCATCGGAATGGAGTAAATACGAAACGGAATATCCACATAACTATTTTCAAAATTCCAATGAGAATTGCTTTTATCATACGATATAATGTTAAAATTATCCACCGCAAAGGAGAAATCAACAAGATTTTTATCAATTTCTCTATTCCCTGATAGATCGCTCTCAAAATTTGAATCACATGTTCTAATAACCTTTTGTATGCTTGTTTCACCAATGCCTGATAAATAGAAAAACCAAAGAGACATGCTAACACGATATAAAGTCTGAGCTCTCCTTGATTTACCCGATATAAGATATAAAATAATATACCAGCCTGCGTCACCCAGAATAATATTTCTAAAGAATAGGTTAAAAACAACCGCCCCTTCCAATAAATTGTGAAGCGACGGAAGGTTTCCTGGACAATCCCTAAATAAAACCCGCTGATAATCATTGTGATTAGTGTTATAAATTGCGTAGATAACGTCATCGGAATAACTTGCTAAAGAATCCTTTAGCTTTCTCCTGCTGCTGCTCATCTACATAGGAAAGCTCATAAATTTTCCCTTTAATTGTGACAACCCCTTCTGTCACATCCAGATTCTTTAATTGCAAGTTCTGCCCACGAATAATTAAGTATCCCATCACCGTTTCTAAAAGGAAAGCTTCATTATCAAAGCTATCCACTTCTTTGACACCTGTGATTTCAAGGTTTTTTCGTTTGTCTATTTTTACCGTATGCTCTAGTTCAACATTATTTCTTACATCCCTATTCTCATAATAATTCATATAAAAACCCTCCCTATCGTTAATAGCTTATGATGGGAGGGACAAGGATAGAACTATATTTCTAGCAGTGCCTGTTCAATATCTTCTACTGCTCTAATTTCTCTTCTTTGACAATGGTGTACAGCGAATCCGCTTCGTCTTTACGGACATTTTCCCGTAAAGCTTTTACTTTTATTGTTACAAGCTTTTGGCCAAAGCGAATCACAAGCTCGTCTTCCTCAGAAAGGATCGTAGAAGCTTTCGCTGGATTGCCATTGACCGTAATTCTTCCTTGTTCTGCTACTTCTTTTGCCAAAGTACGGCGTTTAATAATACGAGATATTTTTAAGAATTTATCTAGTCTCATCTTCATTCTCCTCTAACAATCATTGTTTTTTCTTCGCTTCTTCCCAGTAAGCATCCATTTCTTGTAGCGAAGCTTCCTGAACTGTTTGATTCTTCTCTTGAAGCTTTTTCTCTATATAATGAAATCGATACATAAATTTCCGATTAGCACGTTCTAACGCAACCTCCGGATTTACTCTATAATATCTAGAAATATTTGCTAAAACAAATAATACATCTCCAAGTTCTTCTTCCACATCTGTAAATTCTTTTTCCTGGACCGCTTCTATAACTTCATCGATTTCTTCCTTCAGCTTCTCCCAAACTTCCTCGACATGTTCCCATTCAAAACCGGCTTTTCCAGCCTTGGAGGTTAATTTATATGCTTTGGCCAAGGAAGGCAGGTGGGACGGGATGCCATCAAGAATGGATTCTCTTTCTTTTCCTTTTTCCTGTTGCTTTAACTCTTCCCAGTTCTGTAGAACAGCTTCTTCTGTATCCGCGACCGTTGTAGAAAACACATGCGGATGACGATAAATCATTTTATCGGATATAGATTTAATCACATCATTTATTGAAAAATAACCATTATCCTCACCAATCTGACTATGCAATAAAACATGCATCAGCAAATCGCCAAGCTCCTCAACAATATGATCATCGTCTCCCTCATCAATCGCTTCAATCAACTCATAGACTTCTTCAATGGTATGATAACGCAAAGATTCATGTGTTTGCTTTTTATCCCAAGGACAGCCGTTTGGTCCGCGTAAAACAGCCATCACCTCTCGGAAAAACGGGAAAGTATGGTGAAGATATTCTTCTGGAACCGGCGGAATATATAACGTTGTTAAATTGCTAATTTCCATCCGGTGATCTAATTCCTCTAAAGGAACTTTTTCGATTTTTTCTGCACTGCTCCCTGCTGCTTCGACAATATAAATTTCATACTCAGGCGGTAAGTCCTCTAATAAAGTTAATTTGACTTCAGAGGCGATAAACATGTCGTATACTTGGCAAATAAACAGATGATTGCGCAGGTTAAGCTGATTGCGCCTAAAATCTGTTCCATCTACGAATTGAAAACCTTCAATAGGATCGATCTGCATCGCCGTGAACAAGTCATCCAAATAACTTTGGCCGCCAACAATCGCCATCTCTACTTCTTTTTGATTCAAAAGAAGCTGAACGGTTTTTTCTGCTAGCATGGGATGACCTGGAACAGCGTAGAGAACCGTGTTCTCGCTTATCTTGGCAGCTTCCACTAATGTCGCAGCAATGCGTTCATACACTGCTTCAAACTGCTCTTCCTCTTGATAAAGCTGGTCAAATGAAGTAAAGGTCACTCCTTCACTTTCTAGTGCTTCTATAACCGGATGATCTAATGTCCTTACATAAATGGTTTGCTGTGTTGCGGTTAATTTTCGATATATACCGAGCGGAAGCTGATTCAAATCTCCTGCGCCCAGTCCGATCACCTCTATTTTTTTCAAGGATGATTCCTCCCTTTATAAATACGTAACAAGTACTCTGATTTTGGTAAAATGCGAATTTGTGCTTCCGTTAATCCACCGGTCCGAAGCAATACAAAGAGAAATACAACTGCTCCTGAGATGGAAATAAAGACAACATAGCCAAGCAGCAACAGTCTCCCATTCATCACAAATGCTGAAAAAATTCCTTGCATGATGAAAAGGTATATAACCATTGATAAACTTGCTGCTAATAAACTTTTCCAAGAAATGGAGCGGTATAACGCCATATTTGGCAGTTTCCGGTGTAATTCGATAACTACAAGCAATAATAACACACTAAGGCTTAAGACAGTTGCTATGCTCGCTCCATACACGCCATAAAGGGCTATGAGAATAAGATTACTGCACACTTTTATTACAAAAGAAATCCCAATAAATACTGCCGTCCGCACAATCATTCCCAGACTTTGCAGGATCGATGCACCAATGATAGAAATGGTTGACATCAAAATGGACACAATTAATAACCTTAATTCATTTGTCCCTTCTGTGTTTTTATAAAGCAATTGATTGACCTCTGGAAAAAGAATAAATAAACCTAACACAGCACCTACTGCGATAAAAATGCCGACATGGATTGCTGTTTGAATGTAATTCGTCACCTGTTTTCTCTGCTCTTTTAATTTTTGATGGCTAATTGCCGGTATAATTGCTAATGCAATAGAAGAGCCGACGATGGTTACCATCTGGATAAGTGGCTGCCCGCGATCAAATACACCCTTCATCTCTTTGGCATCGAGTTCTTCCACGCCGCTTGCCATTAGTTTCGGTACAAATGTAAATGCATCCGCTAATTGCATGAATAAAAGCGTCATATGGTTCATTGCAGCAGCAATCCCAAATAACAGCAAGGTTTTCAGATAAGTTTTCCATGGAATCGCTTCTTCAAAAGTAGATGTTTTAGCTGCTGCGCTTGGATAGTAGCGGCTTTTGTAATGGAAAACAAATAGAATAAAAAGTGCGCTGAAGCCTCCCAGTATAGATGCAATCACTGCAGTCGTTCCAATGGTATATAGAGAAAAAATACCCTGACTTACAAACAACGCCCCTAAAATAATGGTTCCTACACGTATAATCTGCTCTCCAATTTGAGAAATTGCAGTTGGGGCCATTTCAAATCTACCTTGCGCTACCCCCCGAAACAAAGCCAAGATAGGAACAATTAGAAACACAATAGCTGCAAATTGGTATAGAACAATAAAACGCTCATCACCAGCTAGTCTAGCTAGAATTGGAGCGGTAAAATAAATGATAGCTATCCATACAATATGAAAGCCCGAAAGGATTAATAAGATTGGCCGGTAAAAAGTTTTCCATGACAGCAGTTTCCCTTTTTCTAGTTCTGTTGCTGTCAATGAAGAAATCGCTGAGGGAAATCCGTATAACGCAAGCATTGTTGCAATTCCTAACAACGGATAAAGCTGTTGGTACATATAAAATCCCAGATCCCCTGTTAAATTTTGCAATACAATACGATAAACGGCGCTGAGCCCTTTACTTATCAAACCAGCAATACTAAGTAAGAGTGCGCCTTTAACTAACCGACTTGTTTCATTGTCTGACATCACGAATATTTCCTTTTCAAAATGAATTTCCCTCAGTATACCATATCAAAAACCAAAAGCGCAGAGCGCCCGTTTAAAAACGTAGAGATTGCGCCCCGTTCTTTGGGGGGGTGAAGGCTGAGACAAAAGTGTTCATTTATCCAGCAAATTTCGAACATAATGAGCGCAATTACCCGCTTCGGAAATACACTCCGCTTTCCATGGCGACTGCTCCTAACAAATTCAATATAATTTGCATCCATAGATTTTGGTGAAGAGCCAAAATTAATTCACGCAAAACTTTGAGTCAACACCTAAATTAATGGTTGAAATATATGAATAAATATGGTAGTGAAAACTAGCTAGCGGAGGAAAAACACGGAGACTCCTGTGGGAATGCGCAGTGTGAAGACCCCGCAGAAAAAGCGAACTTCTTTTTCGAGGAGGCTGAGGACAAGCCCACGGAAAGCGTAGTGTTTTTCTGCAGCGGTTGCCTTTATCAATTTAAATTCAGTTTGTCAACCATGGTTTCAGGTGAAGAGCCAAAACTTTAATACTTTCTTTATCCATAAAAAAGAAGCCTATGCTCTAGATTGGAGGGTAACCTAGAGAAAGCTTCTTTCTGGACAAGTATCAATAATAATTGGCTATTCCATCTGTTTCGCCAGAAAAACAGATGCAGTTTCTATTCCTTTTTGTTCTACCTTACTCAGTTTTTCTTCTTTTGAAAAAATCATGACACAGCCGATTGGATCACCATTCGCAATAATAGGTTGAATAGAATAAGAGTGCAGCTCCTCTTCAATCCCGTCTATAATCTCAACTTGTGTCTTATCTCCTTCATAAACAGGTGAACGCCCTTCAATAATAGTTGTAATATGATTACTTACCGATTTATTTAGATACTCTTTTTTGGATTCTCCTGCTACTGCAATAATTTCGTCCCGGTCTGTAATAAGAACTGGTGCTTGTAAAGATTGAAATAATGCCTCTGCATATTCTTTGGCAAAATGACCTAATTCACTAATTGGCGAATATTTTTTTAAAATGACTTCACCTTCGCGATCAACGAAGATTTCAAGCGGGTCTCCTTCACGAATTCGCAGTGTTCTTCGAATTTCTTTCGGTACCACTACTCTTCCTAAGTCATCAATACGTCGCACAATTCCTGTTGCTTTCATCTAAGTATCCTCCCTTTCAACTGACAATTCTGGCCTGGATGAAAAGTCTATCCTTTGCTTCATCATCACTGGCTGTTGTTTTAGTATAAATCAACCAAGAATAACTATACATTCCAATTGAAATTTAGACGATTTTATTTTAGACAGCAAAAAAACGACAAGCTTCTCTCTTATAGAAGAAAGTTGCTTGTCGTTCCTTACTATTTATTTAACGATTTACATCACTTAATTTTTTTATAAATTCTATCACGGTATCGTGACGTTTGTAGGCTTTGTCATTACTCCATTTGATACCGACTTTTAAGTTTTGATTTTCTGTGCCTAGACTGACTTGACGATCAAATTGATTTGCTACTTCAAACAATTTAGAGCCATCAATTTCTCGGCTTCTTCCTTCATCAATCAGCATGGTAATTTTCTTTGGCGCCTCAGTAATTGATTGAACACGTTGCTTCTTAGCATGCATTCTCATAATACTTACCGTAAATAGATTATTTACTTCGGCAGGATAATCTCCAAAACGATCAATTAATTCATCTCTTAAATCCTGGACATCTTCTGGGCTATCCAAGGTTTGGAACTGCTTATACATTTCAATTTTTTGCTTTTCATCCTTCAAATATTCATCCGGAATATAAGCATCAATTTTCAAGGAAATCTCAGGTTCAAAAGGCTTGATATCCTCGACCTCTTTACCTTCTTTACGAGCATCGATGGCGTCTTTCAGCATTTGAGAGTACATATCAAACCCTACAGAGTCGATAAATCCATGCTGCTGTGCACCTAGAAGATTTCCAGCACCGCGAATGGATAAATCCCGCATAGCTATCTTAAAGCCGGAACCGAGTTCTGTGAATTCTTTAATTGCTTGCAACCTTTTCTCCGCAACCTCTGTTAAAACTTTGTCACGCTGATAGGTGAAATAAGCATATGCTACACGATTAGAACGGCCAACCCGTCCTCTTAACTGATAAAGCTGGCTAAGTCCCATACGGTCAGCGTGGTTAACAATCAACGTATTTACATTTGGAATATCTACACCAGTCTCAATGATTGTCGTACTAACTAGAATGTCGAATTCACCTTCAATAAAACCAAATATAACGTTCTCCAGTTCGGATTCGTTCATCTGCCCATGAGCAATTGCTACTTTTGCATTTGGTACGAGCATTCCAATATCACGAGCGACTTTTTCAATGTTTTCTACCCGATTGTGCAAGAAGAAAACTTGCCCGCCTCTAGACATTTCTCGATCAATAGCCTCACGTATAAAAGAGGGGTTATACTCCATCACATACGTTTGAATCGGGAATCTATTTTCTGGTGGTGTCTCAATAACAGATAAATCTCTTACGCCAAGCATAGACATATGCAATGTTCTTGGAATTGGTGTTGCTGTCAATGTTAAAACGTCGACATTGGTTTTCAGCTGTTTAATTTTTTCTTTATGTTTTACACCAAATCGTTGTTCCTCATCGACAACCAGTAATCCCAAATCCTTATAATGGACATCTTTCGATAACAGGCGATGCGTCCCCACGACAATATCCATGTTTCCATCCGCAAGCCCTTTTACGGTATCATTGGATTGTTTGCGCGTACGAAAACGACTTAATAGACCAATATTTATTGGATAGTCCTGAAATCTTTCACGAAATGTCTCATAATGCTGCTGCGCAAGAATTGTCGTTGGAACAAGAATCGCTACTTGTTTTCCATCTGCTACTGCTTTGAAAGCTGCACGAATAGCTACCTCTGTTTTTCCATAACCTACATCGCCACAAAGCAAGCGGTCCATTGGTCTTTCTTTTTCCATATCTGCTTTAATTTCAGCGATACACCTGAGCTGGTCTTCTGTTTCTTGATAAGCAAATGAGTCCTCAAATTCCCGCTGTAAATCGGAATCTGGCGAAAAGGCATATCCTTTCCGAGATTCACGTTCTGAGTACAGCTTGATTAAATCATCGGCAATATCTTCAACAGAACTTTGTACTTTTCGTTTTACCTTTGTCCATTCCGTGCCGCCTAATTTATATAGTTTCGGCTCTTTCCCCTCTGAACCAACAAATTTTTGCACTAAATCAATTTGTTCAATCGGTACAAATAGCTTATCATCTCCGGAATAGCGAATCAGCATATAATCTTTATGCAGTTTATTGACTTCTAACGTTTCAATCCCTAAATATTTCCCAACACCATGATTCGCATGCACAACATAGTCGCCTATCTTTAACTCTTGATAACTTTTAATTCGTTCTGCATTGGAAATCTTCGGCTGTTTTCTAGGACGCTTCATACGTTTTTTAAATAACTCGTTTTCCGTAATAATTGCCAACCTATGCATTGGAAATTCAATACCGGCATGTAGATAACCAACAACAATTGTCGGCTTTTGTAAAGGTAACTTTAAATCTTTTTCCACATTTGTTTCGATATCATAATCTTCTAAAATAGAGTGTACTTTTTCTGCGCGTTGTTCATTTGGCGTAAGAATAACAACTGAATAATCCCCTTTTTCCCAACGCTTTAATTCATTTTTAAATAAAGGCATTTGGCCATGAAATTCCTGCATGGTCCGTGTCGATAGATTAATAACATTTTGCGGGTTGGTATTTGGAATATGTCGCATAAATACAGACATATATACACGAGGATGTGAAATTTCATCTATTAGCTTATTCCACCCAAAAGAGAATTGACTGCCCTGAACCATTTTATTTGCTTCTAACAGCCCTGTGTACCATTCTAATTCCTCATGATCTAGATTTGTCGCTGTTTCATGAATTCGACTCATTTCATCAAAAAAGATAACACCATTTCTCGGCAAATAGTCTAATAAACTAGCGGGCTCATCATATAAATAGCCAATATACTTATACATGCCTTGAAAACGATTAAGTTGTTTAAACTGCTCAATATCCTGCTCGATTACTTCGACAAGATCTTCTTTATCTTCAGGTTTTTTTACTTTTTTCAACGTATCTGCAAGTGCGTCTTCAATTCGTTCTGCTACTTTGATCATTTCTTGTTCGTCAATTAATAATTCCGTTGCAGGATGAATGGTTATCTCTTCTAATTTATCCATAGAACGTTGTGACTCCGCATCAAAGAAACGGATAGAATCTACCTCTTCATCAAATAACTCGATACGAATCGGGTGTTCTTCCGTAATCGGATAAATGTCAATAATTCCTCCACGCTGACTAAATTCTCCAGGGGCCGTAACCATGGGAGCATTTTCATATCCCATCTCCACAAGAGAACGCAAGTAAACCTCCATTTCAATGTCTTTGCCAACCTGAAACAGAAGCTGATACTTATTCCAATATGCTTTTGGTGGCAGCATCCGTTTTAATGCTGCAACAGGTGCTATTAAAATCCCTTTATCCTTCTCGGTCCACGCCGTCAAGGCTTCAATGCGCTGTGAGCGTAATTCTGGGCTAGCTACAGCCATTTCAGAAGCTATCAGCTCGTTAACCGGATAAAGATAAACGCCTTCATTGTTTGTCAACTCTGTCAGGTCATCATATAGTTGCTGTGCCTGAGCTAATTGATGCGTAACAATTAAAAACGGTCGATTCATTGATTGATGTATGGTGGATAAGAGCAGGCTTCTGGCGGAGCCGCTTAAACCGGCAACCATTTGCTCTTTCATGCCAGTTAGCAACCCATCCATAATCGACTGTATATCTTCCTGCGAATTTAAATAATTTTGAATTGCTTTCATTCGTATTTCCCCTCTAAACTGCTAAGTTAAAATATTAAGAAAAAGAGCTACTTGGGCTCGAGTAAATAATTACAGCATGATAAACCACCTTATCAGACAATGGTATATATTTATATGGCAAATGTCTATTAAACCAAAGTGATTACCAAATCACGGTTATCCCGCTATTGTAAGAAATGATCTAATTCATGATAATTAGGGTTCGCTTCAAGAGTCTGTTGACAGTATTCACAAATTACATTTAATCGAAAATTGCCGTCTTTTTCAGAGACTACCATCTCCATCATATCTTGTTCATCTATTAATTCAAGAAAACGAAAGGATAAGTCAATTTCTTTATACTCCAATATACCTAATTCTTTCCCGCAATGGCGACAACCATAATAGATAATCATCTCATTCACCTCGATTAAAACACAAAGATTTAGAGTACAGTTTATCCTTTGTTTTAAGAGGATGTTCTGTACTATTCTTTCTAGTTTTAACCGAGGGGAATGAGAATATACTTTGTCTTAAAAAAAGTATGCTCTATTGATTAAATTCATTCATTACATCTATAAACGGCTTTCGATTTATCCATGATTCAATCGCATCAGCTGCTTGTTGAATACTTTGGCTGACAGCTTCTTTTTCTTCTTTTGGAAACTTCCCTAATACATAATCTACAACAGGTGTTGCATTTACCGGCCTTCCTACGCCAAGACGTACGCGCTTAAACTCTTTCGTACCTAAATGTTCAATAGTCGACCTGACACCATTATGACCGCCATGGCCACCCTTTTGCCGTAATCTAATTTTTCCGGTAGGTAAATCCAAATCATCATAAATAAGCACAACGTCATCTATATCTATATCATAATAATCCATCAATGGTCGAATAGACTCTCCTGATAAATTCATATAAGTTTGCGGTTGTAATAATATAATTTTTTCACCATTGAAGTGTTCTATTGCATAATCCCCACGAAATTTAGAATTATTTAGTTTCCAGTCATGTCGACGCAGTAATTCGTCAATGGTGCAAAATCCAATATTATGACGCGTCTCCTTATACTTTCTGCCAGGATTACCTAGCCCTACGATTAACTTCATCACCTTGCCCTCACTTCTTATAAGAGGTTCATCAAAACCACATTTTCTTTAAACACAACAACCCTTCTTTACTCAAACCTGTACGATGTAAGTAAAGAAGGGAGGTACTACTTATACATTCTATTTTGAATTAGAAGAATGAATGAATCTTATTCATCTTTTTCTTTAATGACTTCTGGTTCAGCGCCCTCATCTGCATCTGTTTCTATCTCTTCTTCTGTAGTTGGAGGTACAACAGAAGCGATAACCGTATCTGGAGAATCTAAAAATTCATAGTTTCCAGTTGGTGTCAGATCAGAAATAGATAGGCTATCATTCACCTCTAGGTCAGAGACATCGACCACGATTTCCTCTGGGATATCGCTTGGTTTTGCACGGACTTGGATTTCATAAAATGGCTGTTGCAGCACGCCACCTTCTTTTTCACCTTTTGCTTGACCTTCAAGGCGAACAGAAACCTCAACGTCCATTTCTTCAGACATATTCACGATATAAAAATCAGCATGTAGTAAATTATCTTTTATTGGGTCAATTTGATAATCATGCAGCATCACATCTACAGCGTCGCCACCTTCGACTTGAAGCGAAATAATCGCATTTCTTCCTTCGTCGCGAACGGTTTTGATTAAATCAATACTATCGACAGAAACCGTTTTGGCTTCCTTGTCTTTCCCATACACAACCGCTGGAATTCTACCGCTATTTCTAATTTCATTTGTTGCTGACTTTGCAAGGTCTTCTCTTTTTTGTGCGTTTAATTTTACTGCCATTCGTATCACCCTCCAAGTTTATTTAAAAAAATAATATGAAACATCGTTACTGTGAATAGAATCTTCTATGAAAACCGCTCACTTCTTGTGGCGGGTTAGAAGTCATTACACCTTGTGAAAGTTCATTTCTTTTTTCTCAATAAAAAAACGGTCAGTATATTAAATACCCTAAAATGGAACAAGTTAAACCTTCAATTCAGAAAAGAAATAATTCATGTTAAAATGATGCTTCCGTGTATTAGTCAAAAAGAATACTTACAGATTGCATTTCATGAACACGGATGATTGCTTCTCCGATAAGAGAAGAAACGGATAACTCGGTAATTTTATCGATACATTTTTCTTCTGGTAAAGGAATTGTATCTGTTACCACAAGTTCTTTAATTTTTGAATTATCAATGCGCTCAATTGCTGGCCCTGAAAGTACTGGATGTGTACAACAAGCATATACTTCTTTTGCGCCACTTTCAATTAATGCATTTGCCGCCAATGTAATTGTACCAGCAGTATCAATTAAATCATCAATTAAGATTGCTGTTTTTCCTTCAATATTACCAATAATATTCATTACTTCCGCAACATTTGGTTTTGGACGACGTTTGTCGATAATACCAATTGGAGCCTTTAAGCGGTCAGCCATTTTTCTTGCGCGAATAACACCGCCGTGGTCAGGAGAAACCACAATGACATCCTCTAAGTTTTTTTGTTCAAAATAAGTGGATAAAATTGGTACACCTTGTAAGTGGTCAATTGGAATATCAAAGAAGCCTTGAATTTGCGGGGCGTGCAAATCAAGTGTAATCATTCGATTTGCTCCTGCTTTTTCGATTAAATCTGCTACTAATTTTGCTGTAATTGGCTCACGTGCCCTTGCTTTTCGGTCTTGACGTGCATAACCGTAATACGGCATCACAATATTGATTGATTTTGCAGAAGCACGTTTCAATGCATCAATCATAATAAGCAGTTCCATAATGTGTTGGTTTACTGGAGCAGAAGTGGACTGAATAACATAAACGTCAGATCCACGTACACTCTCTTCTATATTGATTTGTATTTCTCCATCACTGAACTGTGTTACTGTACACTTTCCTAATTTCGTTCCGATCTGATCTGCGATTTTTTCTGCTAACGCTAAACTAGAGTTTAACGAAAATACTTTCAACGACGAATCCTTATAGTTGGATGACATTACCCTAACCTCCATGACTTTGTAGTCTATTTTTTAAGCTTTTTTGCATATCCTTCTTTATTTGCCTGCTTTGATCTCGCAATCGATAATGCGTCATTTGGCACATCTTTCGTAATCGTAGATCCTGCTGCAACATAAGCCCCTTTTCCAACTGTAACTGGTGCAATTAAGTTTGAGTTGCAACCAATAAATGAATCATCTTCAATAGTTGTCAGGTATTTATTTTTCCCATCATAATTTACTGTAATTGTACCACACCCGACATTGACACGCTCCCCAACGTTAGCATCTCCGATATAGCTAAGATGAGAAACTTTGCTATTATCACCGAGGTTGGTTTTCTTAAGTTCTACAAAATTACCAACTTTAGTATTATTTCCAACATTGGATGCTGGACGAATGTGCGCATATGGCCCGATATTCACACGATTTCCAATGCGACTGTCTACAGCGACACTAAACCGAATATTTGTATCTTCCCCAATTTCACAGTCTTTAATTTCTGTATGCGGACCAATCTCTGAACCAGCAGCAATAGATGTTTTTCCTTTTAAAATTGTTCCTGGATGAAGACAAACATCTGCAGCAATCTTCACATCTGGACCGATATACGTATTATCCGGGTCTAAGATTGTCACACCATTACGCATATGTAGCTCATTAATACGTCTTTTCATGATTTTTTCTGCTTCACTCAGTGCAACACGATCATTAACACCTATAGTCTCATTGAAATCCGCTGTCACATAAGCACTAATGCGCTCACCTTGATCACGCAAAATTTTGACCACATCTGGTAAATAATACTCGCCTTGTGCATTGTCATTCGAAACCAATTTTAGCGCTTCAAACAATGCTTTATTATCAAAACAATAAGTTCCTGTATTGATTTCATTAATAGATAATTCATCCGCTGAAGCATCTTTATGTTCGACAATTTTTTCAACTTCACCAGCAGCATTTCGCACAACCCGGCCGTATCCAGTTGGATCATCTGCGAGAGCTGTCAATATACTTGCCTTGGAACCCGTTTGTTCATGGTGTTCAAACAATTTTTGGAATGTTTCTGCACGAATCAAAGGGGTATCACCACAAGCAACAATCGTTACACCTTCTTTATCCTGTAACAATCCTTCAGCCTGCATAACGGCATGTCCCGTACCTAGTTGTTCTTCTTGCACTACAAAGTCACTAGATTCTCCAAGCTGCGTTTTTACCTGCTCTGCTCCAAATCCAACAATGGTAACTAATTTATCTAAATTTGTTTCTTGTAAGTGATCTACAACATGCTGTACCATTGGTTTTCCAACTACAGGATGAAGTACTTTATATAACTTTGATTTCATCCTTGTTCCTTGTCCTGCTGCCAAAATAACAGCAAATCGATTCGTCATTAGGAAACCTCCATTATCTCTAATTCTCCATTTAAAAATATATCGTAAAAAAGCCTTGATTTCAATAAAATTGAAGATTTGATTTCTACAATCTCTCTACAATCTATGTTATCATGTAATATTTTCTGTAAGAAAGCGTTACCTTATTAAAAACGCACAAAACAAAAAGAAGGCAAATCCATCATTTAGAATTCCACCTTCTCGTCTACTCACCCTTAACGCGGCTTAGGAAACACCCGCTTCTTCTTTATAATCTAGCCCTTCTGCTTTTTCGCGTTCACGATGATACTCTCCTAAAACAGCCTCTTGAATTTTTGAGCGTGTTCCGGAATTAATTGGATGGGCAATATCTCTAAATTCTCCATCTGGTGTCCGCTTGGATGGCATAGCCACAAATAACCCATTATTCCCGTCAATAACGCGAATATCATGGACTACAAACTCATGGTCTAATGTGATAGAGGCAATTGCCTGCATTCTTCCATCCGTTTTTACACGGCGTAATCTTACGTCAGTTACTTCCATGATGTTTCACCACCTTTTTCCTAATCAAATATCTCTATTATTATTAACTACTTCAACACAATTTACAAAAATCCTTCTTAGTAATACCAAAAAAATAAAATATTTTAAATTTATTCATCTGAATACCTAAATCAGGATATGTATTCGACAATTCTAGTCATTTTTATCCATATTTTTCTTATAAATACAGTAAAAATCCATTTCAGGAATAAATTACTCCACGTTCTATCTAACTTTTACAGGCTATCAATTGGCATTGGTTAAATACGGGAATGAATTGTGTCGGAAAGTGTAATGGGAGACTCCGCAGAAAAGTGGACTACCTAGCAGACTTAGCTTTTAGAAAGAGACTAAAAAAACAGATCTTAATCTATATATGAGACCAAGATCTGCTTTATCATGTTGCAGTTAATTTAAAGTATTATTTGTCTAAAGACTTTATCTGATAGTTACCCGGCTGGACCGAAACACGGTGATTCTGTATATCCACTGGAGCAATTTTTAACAGGGAAATATAGTCTGTAATCACTCTTTCGTCTTCCTCATCATCCGCTTCTGCTAATACACCAACAGCTTGTACAGTTGCAGAAAACTCTTCTAAGAGACTCTTTATACCTGTAATCGTCCCTCCCGCTTTCATGAAATCATCTATAATACAAACATTTGCCCCATCCGGTAAGCTGCGCTTTGGCAGCACCATGGTTTGAATTTTCCGAGATGATCCAGAAACATAGTTAATACTTACAGACGACCCCTCCGTTACCTTCGGATCTCTGCGCGCTATAATAACTGGAACGTTTAGGAATGATGCTGTGGCATATGCCAAGGGAATTCCTTTTGTTGCAACCGTCACAATTGCATCTATCTTTAAGTTGGAAAAACAAGAAGCAAAAACACGTCCTATTTCCCGAACTGTAGTAGGATCACCAAGAATATCACTCATATATAGGTATCCTCCAGGAAGAATACGGGAAGGGTCCTCTAATTTTTTCTGCAGGGTTGTTATAAAATCCTCACTAGCTTGAGCAGAACTTGTCGGGATATATTTTACACCGCCACCTGCCCCAGTAGTTCGTTCTAACTGCCCTAGTCCTTTTAATTGAAATACTTCATGTATAATATCTAAATCCTCACTTATTGATGACTTTGTTGTATCACAAAGCTCTACGAAGAAAGGCAATTGAATATGTTTTCTTGGGTTTTCTAAAAAGTACTCTGTTAACACAACCAATCGGTTACTTCTTTTCAAAAAATCACACCTCAAATCCGAATGTTCTTTATATAATATAGCATTATCATATGAATTTTATCAATGCTTATCCAAGAATCCGGATTAATTGTACGTCATTACAAAAGCCGCGCATACTGTTATATATTCGAATTGCCTTACGATGATGTTTTAATAACCCAAACACGGTCGGCCCGCTGCCGCTCATCATCACACCTTCTGCGCCCGCCAGCTCCATTGCTTCCTTGAGCCTCGCAACCTCAGGGTGCATGGAAAAAGTAATCGGTTCTAACGCATTACCTAGATGATTGCATAACTTTGAAAAGTTTCCTTCATGTAAGGCTTCTAATACTTGCTTGGTATTTGGGTGCTGTAAGGCAGGAATATTAATTTTATTAAAAATAGTGTAGGAAGATATACCAATATCCGGTCTAGCAAGAACAACCCAGCATGTAGGGGGTGGAGGTAAAAGTTCAATGCATTCTCCATATCCTTTTGCTATGGCTGTCTTACTGTAAACACAAAAAGCAATGTCCGCTCCTAATTGAGATCCTAATCCGGCCAATTCAGCTAATGGAATATCTAATTTCCATAATCGATTTAGTCCTCGTAAAACCGCTGCAGCATCAGCACTTCCTCCAGCTAGTCCTGCTGATACAGGGATCGATTTATCCACTCGGATGTGAACACCTTTTTTTATTTGGTATGTTTCTTTAAATAATACTGCTGCTTGATATGCTAAATTTCTTTCATCGCACGGAACATAACGGCTTTCCAACGATAATTGAATTTCGTCTGTAGGTAATTCCCGTAATTCCAAACGATCTGCTAAGTCTATCGTCGTCATTACCATTTCAACATCATGATAGCCATCTTCTCGCTTGCTTAACACATCTAGTGACAAATTTATCTTAGCAGGTGCTTTCTCCATTACAAGCATCTTCAATCACATCCTCAAAGCGTTGGAAATTCGTTCACCTATATGAAATCATCATACATACGTCCCTAAAAATATATTTTATTGTATCATAATCAAAACATAGAGGCTAATTTTGTATAAAAAGTGATTATCCCTTAATCAAAAAATAATTTGGGATGAATACATTATTGCTTTTACGCAAAAAAAGCAAGCCCTGTATTTAGGACTCGCTCTCCTTCATGTTTTCCTGTGCTATCTCTATCGCACGCTTAACCATATTACCGGCATCACGGGCTTTTATTCCTCCCCAGCCTTCCTGCTGTACCGTATCGTAAAATCCTAATTCTTTCGCTATTTCTTCTTTCATCTGCGTTGACATAATTCCACGTCTACCCATGTAAAAGCTCCCCTTTACGAATGAATGTAGTTCTCGATAGGCAATCATAGCTTATGTATTTTTCTTTTTTTCACTCTCGCAAGAATTAACCAAGAAAACCATTTCCTGTTCCTTTTTTCTAATGCTTCGTACATTAACCCAATTCATTCATTGAAATTAATGCTGCTTCATTTCTAGTTTTCTGATGTCTAAAGCGCAAAAAAAAAGCAGAAGACTGTTGCTTGTCTACTGCTCAAAGATTATTGCTGAATTTCCTTCATCAAAATTCAGCTCTACCGTTTCTGTTAATATGTCTGTATAGCTGTATGAAACTCGTTCGAACGCATTTTCTTCCTGGTCAAGCTCAACAATGAAAACAGAGGGATATGTCTCCGCTAGAATACCGCATCTTTCAACGGTTTTCCGTCTTCCACCATTCGCTCTGAGCTTTAACCGTTTCCCTACTTGACCGTCAAGACCTTGCTTAATTTCGATTAACGTTTTGCCCACTACACTCCACCTCACATATATTTATTCTAACATATATGCCGATGAAAAGTCAAATAAAAGTTATAATTATATCAGCATATGTTTTTGCTTGTCAACTATTAATTATGTCTATTTCTGATATTATTTGTAAGATCTTTATTTTTATACATAATTTGTCACAAAAACAAATGTAAATATCTGTTATTATAAAAAGTTAGAATAAAAATAGAGAGAGTTGAGACCTCGTTCCTTGGGGGCTTGGCATGAATGATGACTTTCACTTGCTGGATCGACTTTAGCCCTAACGTTTACTGACTCCATCTGGACGTAATTAGCGCTCATTAAGAATAATTGGAATCCTTCTACACCACTTCTGTTCTTATAACATTAAAAAGGAGAAGGAATAAAAGTATGCATCCCACGTCTATAGCTCTTTAATTTTTAAAGGACTTCATGTCACACCATTTAACCCTTCCCATTCCTCGTTCGTTCCCAGCACCGTCGACTTCCATCCTACAAATAATTAATTATCGCTTTCGATATCACCTTCAATAGCTAAGTATGGCATCCCTGTTCGCAATAAACCTCGTGTCTGTATGCCGCCTAACCCTTTTTCACCGGTTAATGTATTACGGAGCGCCTCCCATACAGAAACACTTTCCATAAAGGAGGTATATGCTACTTTTGCAACAATATAAACCGGATCTAGCGCATGAATATTGACCCTGGAGGGGGAACTTGCGAAATTTGCACCAGCACGAATTAATGATTCAAAATGTGATTGACACGCTCCCGCAAAAATAACAAGCTGATCTAAGTTAGGATACATGTTTCGCGCTTCCCGCACAGCTTCTACAAAGTATTTTGAATGGCGATATGCACTTAAATCATTCTTCATCCCCTTATTTTGCGAGTAAGCATCATGTCCTGTTATTACCATGATATCCGGCTGAATTTTTTCCAAAAGGTCCTTAATTTGAAATGACATCTCTGTCTCTGCCAAATGGACTCCATGCACTTGCAACCCGATACGCTGATATAATTGAATACATTTTCTTAAATAAGATGGATCTCCATCAATATGAAGCACTTTTGCTGGTAATTGAAAATAACTTGCAGAATCTGTATAACCTTCCGTTGCTTCAAAATTTCTTTTTTCTTTCATCATTTGATAGTCCTGGCGAAATAAACGAAAGGAAGACTCTTGCTTTTCCTTATCTTTTGCTTTTCTTTTCTTATGTTCTCGCTGATCTACTAAAGTTAAATCAGATAAAGCTGCATCTGCTTTTAACCTTAATTCTTTACCGTGGAGTATGGCATCTCTTTTTTTTATCTCCGCCACACGAAATAATAAATCATGATTGTATGATTTTCTTGTCACTAAGGCCCCAATCTGTATATCCATCACTGCACCTCTCACATTTTATCTCTTTCTCATTGTATGAATAAAAGTCCAGCTCTGTTCCTTTTTAGTTCGTGCAAAAAGCGCATGAAGAAATGGAGGAAACCATACAAAAAAGCTAACCAAAAGAGATTAGCTTTTGATTAGCTTTTTGGGAGCTCCCGATAAATAATATTGGCTAGGTTTGCAAATTCGTCCATCGTTAAGGTTTCCCCGCGTCTGCTTCCATCAATAGCAGCTTCTTCAAGAAGTGCTTCTATTTGCTGCTTTTCAAGTTTATTGTTTAAAAATTTATTTAAGTTATTACGGAGCGTTTTTCTTCTCAAGGCAAAACTTGCTTGAATAAGTTCAAAGAAGAAATCCTCATTGTCTACTTGAACAGGTGCTTCTTTGCGCATAACAAGTTTGAGAACACTAGAATCTACATTAGGCTGCGGCATAAATACTTGTTTCGGTACATTCAAAACAATCCGAGCTTCGGTATAATACTGAACAGCAATACTAAGAGAACCATAGCTCTTTGTATTGGGAACAGCAGCCATTCTCTCAGCTACCTCTTTTTGAATCATTACAGTCAGGCTTGTAACAGGAAGCCGATCATGGACAAGCTTCATGAGGATAGGGGTTGTAATGTAATAAGGAAGGTTTGCAACAACATGGATATCTTGATCTTCTTTAAAATGTGTTTTAATCACTTCATTTACGTCCGCCTTTAAGATATCCTGATGAATTACCTCCACATTGTTATAGTCTCCCAATGTCTCTTCTAAAATAGGTAATAGACGTTGATCTATTTCAAAAGCGACTACTTTATCTGCATGAATGGCTAATTGCTCTGTTAAAGCCCCCATTCCAGGACCAATTTCAATGGCTCCCGTTTTTTCCGTAATTCCTGCTTGATGGATTATTTTTTCTAAAACATTGACATCAATTAAGAAATTTTGTCCTAAACTTTTCTTAAATGCAAAACCATATTTATTCAACAATTCTTTTGTTCTCGAAGGCGTTGCAATATATTTTTTAGACATCCTGTTCCTCCTGCTCTAACACTTTCATCACTTCTTCTAACTGTTCCTTGGAAATTTGGAATTGGGTAAGTCGCTTTAATAGCTGCTTCCCGTTGGTATGACCGATATGCAAAAGCTCCCCAACACGTTTTCGGCGTTCAGCAGCTTTCTCTCCTCCAATTAATCCATAATGGATAAGATCCTCTTTTGTAATGTCACTATCCAAAAAATCCGCTAACTCATAGACGTCCTCAAGCGCTTTTTGGATATCCTCCACAGAGGCGTGTTCAATCCCTAAGCTCTTATTTTGGGAATGCTTTGCTTTGGCCTGGTCTCTTCTTAAAAAAGCATGCTTACAGCCAGGTACAGCCTGATTAATAAGGTGTCTGATTCGCTCGCCTGGATAATCAGGATCTGTAAAAATAATCACTCCGCGTTTTTCCTTTGCATGACGGATTTTATCTAGTGTCGCTTTATTAATCGCTGAACCATTTGTCTCAATGGTATCAGCATCGACAGCGAGCCTGATACGCGTCGTGTCATCTCGCCCTTCTACTACAATCATTTCTTTTATTTTCAATCGATTTCCTCCACTTTATTCCACAATCATAAGGAATTAATTAATCTTAAAAAATCGTTTTGCGTTTTCTGTCGTAATTTTTCCAATCTGGGCAACATCCATTCCGCGTAAATCAGCAATATCTTCTGCTACGCGCGCAACATAAGCTGGTTCATTTCGTTTTCCCCGGAATGGGTGAGGCGCTAAATACGGTGCATCTGTTTCAATAAGCAAACGATCTAGTGGTACTTGTTTCGCCACTTCTTTTGGCAATGGCGCATTTTTAAACGTTACTGGTCCACCTAGTGAAATGTAAAAATTCATATCGAGACATGTTTGAACATAGCGCGCAGAATCATTGTAACAATGCATAATACCGCCAATTTCCTGTGCATTTTCCTCTTGCAAGATCGCAATAATATCTTCTGTCGCTTCCCGATTATGAATAATAATAGGCATATTCACTTTTTTAGCAAGTGCTATTTGCTGGCGGAAGACCTTCTTCTGCACATCTTTCGGTGATTTATCCCAATGATAATCTAAACCCATTTCGCCAAGCGCTACCACTTTAGGATGTGCACTCAACGCTTCAAGCCATTCTAATTCTTTTTCCGTCATATCAATCGCATCGACGGGATGCCATCCAACAGCTGCGTAAATATTCTCGTTTTGTTCCGCAATTTCAATTGCAAGTGGAATAGTCTCATGGTCAAATCCAACAACAACCATGTACTCCACACCTGCATCTTTCGCACGCTGGATAGTCTCTTCCCTATCTTCAGCAAATTGTCTCGCATTTAAATGAACATGTGTATCAAACAACATTTTCAATCATCCTTTGTCTTGCATTTTTATACCTTATCGAAAAGGAAGAGGCTGGGACAAAAGTTTTTTTATCCAACAAATTCCGAACATAATCAGTGCAACTACCCGCTTCAGAAATATACTCTGCTCTATTTGCATATTGTTCGACTTCTAGTGGATATACTTTCCTTTTGTCCCAACCTCATTTGTTTTATCGTTTGTTAAACGGGCGCTTTCCGCTTTTCTTATGAAATCGGGGCTCCGTTTGGTACACTTTCTGGTGCTGGAACGATTTCTAATTTCCCGTCTTTTTCTGCCGAGAGAATCATTCCTTGACTAATTTCTCCACGCATTTTACGTGGTTTAAGGTTAGCCACAATGACAACTTTTTTACCGATTAATTTTTCTGGCTCTGGATAATATTCAGCAATTCCGGATAGAATTTGTCGGTCTGCTTCATCCCCAGCATCCAGGCGAAACTTCAATAGTTTATCTGCACCTTCTACTTTACTGCAATCCTTCACTTCTGCTACTTTTAGCTCGACTTTATCAAATACATCATACTTAATTTGTTTTTCTTTCGTAGAGACAAGCTCTGTTTCATTCGGATCCCAATCTTTTTCTGCTTCCTCATTAGACGCGGCAGTTCCACCCATTTGTGAGCGAATATATGCTACTTCTTCCTCCGTATCCAAACGCGGGAAGATTGGTTTTCCTTTTTTCACGACTGTAATGCCATCTGGGAAATTGCCAAACTGGACGTTTTCCCAAGATAAACCATCACTCTCGTCTAAACCAAGCTGTTCAATGATTTTCTTTGGCGCATGTGTCAGACAAGGTTGAAGCATGGTGGCAACTACACGTAAGGTTTCTGCTAAATGTGCCATGACACTTGCTAGTTCGGTACGTTTTTCTTCGTCTTTCGCAAGGATCCAAGGCTGTGTTTCATCAATATATTTATTCGCACGGGAAATCAATGCCCATACTTTTTTCAATGCATTACTAAATTCCATTTGCTCCATTGCTTCTTGATATTCTTGGGTAACGGATGCTGCTGTCTCTTGTAAATCGGCGTCTTCTTTATTAACTACCCCATTCACAGTAGGAACTTTTCCATCAAAATATTTGTTAATCATCGCTACCGTACGATTCAATAAGTTACCTAAATCATTCGCCAAATCATAATTTACTCTAGAAACAAAGTCTTCCGGTGCAAAGACACCATCACTGCCAAAAGCAACTTCTCTCATTAAGTAGTAACGTAAAGCATCTAGGCCATAACGCTCCACAAGCATTTCCGGATAAACCACGTTCCCTTTTGATTTCGACATTTTTCCGTCTTTCATCAATAACCAGCCATGGCCAAATACTTTTTTCGGAAGCGGCAAGTCTAATGCCATCAACATAATCGGCCAGTAAATTGTATGGAAACGAACAATTTCTTTCCCAACCATGTGCACGTCTGCTGGCCAATATTTTTGGAAGTTTTCATCATTATCTGTACCATAACCTAATGCCGTGATATAGTTAGCCAATGCATCAATCCATACATAGACAACATGCTTTGGATTACTTGGAACCTTTACTCCCCAACTGAAGGTTGTACGAGATACAGCTAAATCTTCCAAACCTGGTTTAATGAAGTTATTGATCATTTCATTTTTACGAGATTCCGGCTGTATAAAATCCGGATGGTCTTCGTAGTATTTCAATAATCGATCTGCATATTTACTCATGCGGAAGAAATAGGATTCCTCTTTAATTAATTCAACAGGATGTCCGCTATCAGGAGATTTCCCGCCAATAATATTTCCATTTTCATCTTTTTCTATATCTACTAGCTGTGTTTCTGTATAAAAAGTTTCGTCAGGGACAGAATACCAGCCTTCATATTCATCCAGGTAAATGTCTCCTTGAGCTAAGAAACGCTCAAAAATATCCGCCACAACTTTTTGGTGCTGCTCATCCGTCGTGCGAATAAATTTATCATTGCTTATTTCAAGTTTCTTCCATAAGTCTTTCATACCAGCAGCCATGCCATCCACATATTCTTGCGGGGAGATATTCTGTTCAGCGGCTTTCTGCTCAATTTTCTGACCATGCTCGTCACTACCTGTTAAATAAAACACATCATACCCTAATAAACGCTTATATCGCGCCATCATATCACAAGCTATTGTTGTATACGCACTACCAATATGTAATTTCCCGCTCGGATAATATATTGGTGTTGTAATGTAAAAAGTATTTTTGCTTCCCATCCGTTTTATTCCTCCTAGATTTCTTCCTATTTAAAAAATCTTGTCCGGGATACACAAGTGCCAGGGAGCTTCTCCCATCTACCTGTAAAAATGATACATGCTATGAAACAAGCATTGCCATCTCATCCGAAAAAGATTCAAAATTATTATCTTCTTTGTTAATAAAAAACCTATATAATACAATATTTTAAGAAAATATATACTTTCTATTGTAGCTATTATAACGTAATTTGCCAAATTGTGTACCTATTCCCTTTCACTTTGCGAAAAATGTAGAATAATATTGAATTCTCATCATTCATAGAAACACTACATCAATGGATGATCAGTTAATGAAGAAAAAGTGAAAGATTCCCTTACTTCACGGCCCCATTTCACTCTATTTATATAGCGACGTCTCGCAATTTGAGAAGCTATTTACTTACCAGTAGCGGAAATTTAACAAAAACCTGAATATTAACAAATGAACAAGTGAAACTTTTCCTTTTATAGTAAAATTGTATTGACAATACCAAATATTGTTGCTATTCTAATGTTATTAACAACGACATTTTTTGCACTTTATCCTTGAAAAACGTGCGGTTGCTTTTTTCGGAAAAATCTATTAAATCTGACATCGGAGGAATGGGGAAATGAAATCTACTGGTATTGTACGTAAAGTTGACGAACTTGGACGCGTGGTTATTCCTATTGAACTGCGTCGTACACTTGATATTAAAGAAAAGGATACAATGGAAATCTACGTGGATAACGATCGTATCGTATTGAAGAAATATCGTCCAAACATGACTTGTCAAATTACTGGTGAGTTAACAGACGAAAACCAAACTTTAGCAGATGGAAATCTT
This sequence comes from Oceanobacillus sp. J11TS1, assembly GCF_018333215.1. GTDB lineage: Bacteria > Bacillota > Bacilli > Bacillales > Amphibacillaceae > Oceanobacillus. The sequence goes on from NZ_BORO01000019.1 coordinate 41,477, forward strand.
ATTTTAAGCCCAGAGGGTGCTAAAATTTTGCTAGAAGAAATTCAAAATCGTTTCAAATAATAATTAAAAAACAACCGAATACATGTTAGGGATACAAGAACCTTATCTATTGAGAAGATTCTTGTATTCCTAACATACATAAATAAAAAGGGATAACCTCTTCTATTGACAGAGGTTATCCCTTTTGGTAAGCAAAAGAATCATCCTGGTGACAAGAATACCTTTCCCTTTCTATTCAACATGATAACTTTGATAAACTTCTCTTTTCGGCATTTTTCGATCCACTGCTACCTGCTTAATTGCTTCCTTACTCGATAAATTGTCATTCTTCATTATAGCCTCTACATGTTCTTTCACCGATAGAGCTTCCCACCAGGTCGATTCCTGTTGATAATCTTCCATCGTCGCCTCACCTTGTCCTTCTATAACAATGACAAATTCTCCTCGCATGTCATTTTTCTTACTCCATGAAAAAAGTTCTGGAATGGAACCTCTAACAAATTCTTCAAATTTCTTAGAGATTTCTCTTCCGATAGCTGCTTGTCTGTCACCAAAAACAGCTTCCATGGCCTCTAATGTGTCCTTCATACGATAAGGAGACTCATAAAAAATTAAAGTAGAATTAAAATATTTTAATTTTCCAAGCGTTTCTTTCTTCTCTTTTTTCTTTCTCGGAAGAAAACCGTAAAATGTAAATGGCTGTGCCGTTAAACCAGAACCAACCAACGCTACAAGCGCAGCATTCGCACCTGGTAAAACAATGACATCTATTTCTTCCCTGATAGCCGCTTGTACAAGTTCCACTCCTGGATCAGAAATCGCAGGCATTCCGGCATCACTGACTACAGCAATCGATTCACCAGCACGGATTTTATCTAAAAGCTGCTTCTCCCTATCCCGGTGGTTATGTTCGTGATAACTTATGAGAGGTGTACTAATCTCAAAATAATGGAGCAGCTTTTTCGTGTTTCTTGTATCTTCTGCAGCAATCAACGCACATTCTTTTAAAATTCGAATGGCTCGAAAAGTCATATCCTCTAAATTTCCAATAGGTGTTGGGACAACGTATAATGCAGCGTGCTCTTCAGGCTGATAACTATTTTGGATATTCATTCATCGCACGTTCCTTTCTCATAAACCCCGATCAATTTTAATTTCTCTTTGCGAGATAATTTCTTAATTCTGTATTCCTCACGCAAGGCTTCTGATTTATTTTCAAATTCACATGTATAGATAATTTCAAATGGGCCTCTTCCTCTTGTATATTTTGCCCCTTTTCCCTCTTCATGCATACGGATTCTATGGTCTAAATTATTTGTATATCCAGTATATAACGTTCCGTCCTGGCATTTTAAAATATATACCAAATGCCTTCCTTTAGCCATATATAACTTCCTCTGCCTGTTTTGTGTAAGTACCATCCTGTTCATAAATATAGAATGGCGGCAGGATTTTAACATCCGGTTTTCCATCACGAATCCCTTCAATCAAGAGCATATTCGCTTCCTTCCCCTGTTTTGGGTAAACAAATTGCACACGTTTAGGTTCGATACGATAGCGCCTAAATTGCTCCATAATATCAACTAAGCGTCCTGGCCGATGTACCATGGCTACTTTTCCACCTGGTCTGACATACCGTTTACAAGCTTTCACCACATCTTCTAAGGTACAATAGAGTTCATGTCTAGCGATTGTAAGATACTCATTTTGATTGTGTTCTGTAGCGGATGGTGTTTTAAAATATGGCGGATTGCAAGTAATCATATCAAAGGAACTTTGATCTAGTGTTGTATGCATTTCCTTCAAATCTCCATGAATAATCCGTAATTGATTCTCTAGACCATTTAAAGTGACATTTCTTTCAGCCATCTGAAAAATGCGTTCTTGAATCTCCACACCAATAATTTCAGCATTTGTCTTTTTAGAAAGCAAAAGAGGAATGACGCCATTTCCTGTACATAAATCAAGAATCTTTCCTCTTTTTTTAGGGATTGAACTAAAATGAGCTAACAATACAGCATCTAAAGAAAAAGCAAATGCTGTTGGGCTTTGAATAATTTTCATCGTTTCATCTGCTAATAAGTAATCTAAACGTTCATCATCATATAACTGTACCATAAGTAATCACATCCTTTATCAGAAAAATAGCTGTCTCCATAGGAAGACAGCCATCCAATACGATACATTCATTTATCGTTCATTTATTTCGTTTTACCACAGCATGAGTGTCCGTAATTCCCCCTGCTTCCGATAGAAAAATTATTTTAATATCCTTGGGGATAACGGTCACTTCATCTCCTGATTCACTCAACTAATAATTATTGGGAAAAGAAGTCCCAATAATTAAAGTTTCGTTTTATCACAGCATGTGTGTCCGTAATTCCCCCTGCTTCCGATAGAAAAATTATTTTAATATCCTTGGGGGAAAACGGTCACTTCATCTCCTGATTCACTCAACTAATAATTATTGGGAAAAGAAGTCCCAATAATTAAAGTTTCGTTTTATCAAAGAAATCCAAGCAAAAGATACAATCTTCATTTCTTCTCGGACTGCCAAACTCCAAACTACAAATATGAAAACCCTCTTCATACAAGCGAGCTAAATTATCATACCCTTCTCCTGGAAGAAGGCCTTTTTGCTGCTTAGAATCCTTTTTCTTCTGCTCGTTCTCTGTAGCATCTTCCGTTAGATTATCTAGGTGATTGCGCAAATGATGATTTTCATGAGCTAACCGATGATTTTCTTCAAGTAAATCACTTAGCTTCCCCTTTAAATCACCTAATTGCTCATATAATTCACCAATTTGCTTCTCCATATCGGAAACTTGATCAAAGATTTCTCTGTTTCCCATGATCGATCACCTCTATTCTGTCGCTTGTGCTACAATTCCTTCTTCAATTAATTCATCTAATGTATACTCTACAACACGTTCTTTGTCTAAGAGCTCAATTTGAATCATTTTTTCTAATATATTTAAACCAACAACCTTCCCTTTCCCATGTGGTGTTGGCATGGTTTGTCCAATGTCAGGTAACTCTCTCTTTGCAGTTTCATAAGCATCATTTTCATATTTCAAACAGCACATTAACCTTCCGCATAGCCCAGATATTTTGGCTGGATTTAAAGAAAGATTTTGATCCTTTGCCATTTTAATGGACACTGGCTCAAAGTCTCCTAAGAAGGTTGAACAGCAGAGCATACGTCCGCATGGTCCAATTCCGCCTAGCATTTTCGCTTCATCTCTGACACCTATTTGTCTGAGTTCAATACGCGTCTTGAACATAGATGCAAGATCCTTTACAAGGTTTCTGAAATCAACTCTTCCATCTGCTGTGAAATAGAAAATAATTTTATTTCGATCAAACGTATATTCTACATCTACTAGATTCATATCTAGCTTATGTTGATTAATTTTCGTTGTACATATGTCAAAGGCTTTTTTTGCCTGTTCTTGATTTTCTACGACGGTTCGCTTATCCTTTTCACCGGCGACCCGAATTACTTTCTTTAAAGGTAAAACTACATCTTCTTCATCGACTTGCTTTTCCGTGATAACGACTTTTCCAAATTCAATCCCTCTTACTGTTTCCACAATAACATAACTATCGGGAGTAATCGGATAGGAATCTGGATCGAAGTAGTAAATTTTACCGGCTTTCTTAAAACGTACGCCAATAACTTCTAACATTTTTTCACCTCTGTATTTGAAGCGCTAGTTGTTCAATAACCAATGTTGGCTGAACATTTGCCTTTAATTTTCTTTTCGCCATTAAAATCTGATTTAAGATCGTCAACAGTTGAGCTTGAGAAAAAGTGATGACCATCTTTTCTAGTTTGCTTTGGTCATTGGATAATAGTATCGTATTGGCGTCTACATATATATGTTGATGTAAAATATCTTTAAATCCTAGTATTAATAAGTCCAAACCTCGTTCATGTTCTTCTCTATCTTTAAAATGAGGCATCCAGTTTTGATGAATAAATGTATAAATCTCCTCAGGTTGTATAGTATACATTTCTACCCATTGTATCACTATTTTTCGTGCACCTGCAAACCAATCATCCTGAGAAAGTTCAAGCGCTTCCGTTAGGCTATTTGTCAGTACACTTAAAAGTTTAGTATCGGCTTCACGTAAACCTTCCTGCTGTAATCTCTCTTGTAAAACATCTGGCGGAAGCGCTTGTAAATCAATAATCTGACAGCGTGATCGAATGGTAGACAGCATCGCATGACCATTCTCTGTCAGCATCATGGCGGTCGTTTCTACACTCGGTTCCTCTAAAAATTTTAATAGACGGTTGGCAGCATTTACGGTTAAGGTATCCGCATCCTGAATAATATAGACTTTTTGATTCGATTCTAGTCCCGAATAAGTGAATTCCTTCTGTAAATTACGCACCTGTTCTATTTTAATAGAAGCTCCGTCTGGCTCAATCCAATGCATATCTGGATGATTTCCAGAATCAATCCGCTGACAGTTGATACAATTATTACACGGATCTGTTCCTTGCCGATTCATACAAAATAAATATTTTGCTAACAGAAGAGCCATTTCTTTTTTACCAGTCCCTCTATCTCCTTGAAATAAATAGGCGTGGGAGATACGGCCTTTTTTAATACTGTTGATGATGGTTCGGCTTGCCACAGGTTGTATTTTTTCGAGCTCTGCCCAAGTCTTCATAATTACTACCACCTTTTATTGAAAAGCTCAAGCCGCGCCTGCTTAAAACGTAGAAACTGCGCCCCGTTTGTTGAGGGCGATCCGTCATTCGTCGGCCTTGTCTTTTTTATCTTTAAAAAGAGCTTCGTGATAGATAATAAGCTCATTTAACGCTTATCCTGTCAACTTTATAAATGCTAATTTTTCTAGGAGTTTAACTCATGTATAAATATTGATTAATAAGCCTTTAATTTCTCCAATTAATCCAAGAATATCAATGGTTTTCTTTTCTTCATCCATAAGATCTTCAGTTAATTGAACAATTTTTTCATCAATCGCCTTTACTGTAGACAATTGTCTGCTTCCTTGCATTCCAAAGCTCTGTTTTTTCTCTAAAAGATAACCTTCTGAAGTTGCTTTTTCGAGAAAATTCTTCACCATTCGTTTAAATTTTACTAATTCACGAAAAGAACGATATCGGCTGAGCTTATCACCTTGCTCTGTAATTTGCTTTACCAGTTGTGTGAATTCCTGTGTTTTAAGCTGTTCCGAGTGGGATTGAACAAGATTTTGAAAAGATGGATTATTCGTTTGCGGCGGGCGCTTAAAATTGCCATCCCTTGGCGTTAATATATCACTTGAAATCTTCATTTGTTCTCCCCCTCTCGTCTATCATAATATGTTTTTACTTTATGATCATTCTCTTAAAATTGGTAAAAGGACTCTATTGGCAAGATAAACACAGTAGCTCCGCCGACTTCCACCTTAACAGGTTTTGGAATATAAGAATCGGCATTTCCCCCCATTGGTGAAATAGGTGCAACCATCTGTTCACGATGCGAGCAGTTATCGCGAATGATTTCAAGTGCATCATTCACATACTCATCTTCGCAACCAATCATTAAAGTTGTGTTACCTTCTTTCAAAAATCCGCCTGTGGTGGCTAATTTTGTCGTTTGAAATTTATTTTCACCTAATGCATTAACCAAACGATTCGAATCTTTATCTTGAATGACAGTTATAATTAATTTCATGATAAATGGCCCCTTTTAACTTATTTTAGAAAAACGCTTATTCATTTAGTGAATAGATCGTTTTCCTTGAAATTGGTACCTTGAAATTTTGAACGAATTCAAATGCTTCTCTGGGCTGCCGGCACCCTTTGCGATTACTCGGTCTACTAATACCGTTACGAAGGTTTTATTCTTTCCCAACCTGTATATAATTAGTGATTTTTTCGAACACATCTTGATACACTGCTTCTGGTGAGCGGTCCGCATTTACAGTTTGAAAACGTTCTGGAAAACGAGATTGAATTAACTGGTAGCCTTCATAGACTTTCTCATGAAATTCAATCGTTTCTAGATCTAATCGATTTTTCTCTCTTTCTTCATTTGCTGCAATACGCTCTAATCCTTTTTTCGGAGCAATATCAAAAAAGAGCGTTAGATCTGGCATACAGTCCTGAATCACAAATTGATTGATCGCATACACCTCATCGACTCCTAAACCTCGCGCATATCCCTGATAGGCAAGGCTGCTATCAATAAATCGATCACAAAGTACAATTTTCCCCTCTTCTAATGCTGGAAAAACCTTTTCTACAAGATGCTGCCTTCTTGCTGCTGCATATAATAATGCTTCTGTTCTTTCTTCCATTTCAAGATGGAGGGGGTCATGGATGATATCTCTAATTTTCTCAGAAATGCGAATACCCCCCGGCTCTCTTGTCTTGATAATCTCCATTCCGCTTTCTGAGAGTTCTTTATAGACCTGATCTAGAATTGTGGTCTTGCCTGCTCCCTCTCCACCTTCAAATGTTATAAACAAACCAGTTGTCATCATCGTTCCCCTTTATTCCTATATATGCGTATGCCTTCATCCCTATGCTGAATTCGAACACCCTGCTCCTGTAATTTTTCCACGTGTGCGATATGAACCTCTTTGATTCTTTCTCCTTTTAATAAAAGTGGAATACCAGGTGGGTAAGGAATAATCGCTTCTGCAGCAATTTCTCCTACACTTTTCTCCAATGGGACGAGATACGTGGTATAATTTTTCATTTCGTAATACGACAAATCCAATTCTTGAATCCGCTTTGGAAAAATATTTGTCTTCTCTATTGTAGCACGATTTACTGATTTTTTTAATGGATGCCCTATTGTTTTCAACCTTTTTTCTAACGATTCGATTTGTTCAAACGGTGCAAGCCCATGCACAAATAAAATTTGTTCGTCGGTCGTAAGCTCCGGAAAAATATTTTGTTTTTCGAGCAAGTTCGCAACCGATTTTGTCGAAAAAGGATGTTTCACGTGGAACGTTAGCTTTAATGGGTCTGCAGCAGGGATAAATTCCAGAAAGGGGAGACTTGCAAATAAATCCTTTATATACGCTGTACTCTTTAATGTGTTTATTCGATTGTTTTCCGAAAAATTCGCTAAAAAATACCTTGCCATATCTAAAGACGCCATCAGTAAATAGGATGGGCTGCTCGATTGAAGCATTTGTAAATAATGAGCAAGCTCAGACTTGTCGATACGAGACGTGACAACGTGTAAATAGGAGGCCATCGTCATTGCTGGAGCCATCTTATGGGCTGAGTGAACGACTGCATCAGCTCCTAATTGAATGGCTGATATAGGAAAAGGATCTCCTAATGCAAAATGCACCCCATGCGCTTCATCTACCAAAACTGGGATATCAAATTGATGCGCCTTATCAATCATTGCTTTAATATGATAAGTATTTCCAAAGTAGTCCGGATACGTAAGAATAAGTGCCTGTGCATCTGGATGCTGCTCGATTGCAGTTCGTACAGTTTCATAGCTTGGGCTTGTAAATCGTCTGACAGTATCATCCCATTCAGGTGCCAGAAAAATAGGATTCGCACCAGCTAACTCCACACCATTCATCACAGATTTATGGCAATTACGTTGAATGAGAACCTTATCTCCCCGCTTACATACCGCAAGAATCATTGCAAGATTCCCAACTGTTGAGCCGCCAACAAGGAAAAAAGTATGCTGTGTTTGAAAAAAATCCCTCGCTACATTTTCCGCTTCCGCAATAACTTCTGTCGGTGCATGTAAATCATCCATTCCCGTGATCTCTGTCACATCCCATTTGAGCATTTCCTGAAAATATGCTTTATATGCGGATGGGAGAATCTCTCCATGTTTATGTCCTGGAACATGAAAAGAGATTGGATTACTATTTGCAAATGTTTCCAAATGTTCTACTAACGGCATTCGTTGCTGGTTCATTTACCTGCCTCATTTCTTCTAAATATAAAAATTGATTGGTTTATCGTGTCTTTGCTCTCTATTATAACAAGCAATGATGCAGTAACAAAAAGCGGCAATCGCTTAAAGTTAGTATAGACAGCATAGAACTACAAGCTGCGTCTACTAATATTCATAGAAGCAAGTACTAAAAAACAGCAATCTCCATTTGCTGCTATTTTACTCTTATTTATCTCCTCACACTTATCAAAAGCGCGTCCTCCTTTATATTTACAGCAACAAAAAAGCCTTTGCATGCAAAGACTTTATAACAAGGGGGATTAAACTTAGGAATGTAATGTTGATTGTTTTATATTTTTTAATTTTGACAGATAATATTGATACTTTTCTTCTCGAGGCTCCGTGTGAATCATATTATGCTCACACTCTGTACAGAGGAACATCGCATATAAGTGAATACCGCTTTCCTTTGGTTCCTCGCAAATTCCACAATACTCATGTTTATGAAGCTTTTCTTGTTTCATTCTCCCACCTCCGTTAAAACTAGTATCTCCTAATCTAACGGATGATATACATGGATAATATTATTTTATAGTTTAATCATTCTAAAAAAATGTGTTCTTGTCAGGAGGATATAATTTTATTTCTTTCCATTTTGGTAACGGAACTTTTGTCGAGTGACTATAATACCCTAAAAATAAATGATCTTTCAGCGGAATGTATTGGGGATTGTGATTACTCGTCCCATCGAAAATTGCTGGAGCAGCAGATGCTCATTCACATCTCTATTGATCATTCTATCTTTAAAGTGAAATTCTTGGTGAAAACAGACAATCATAAACATTATCTCAAAGAATAAATAGATGAATAGCTGCAAGGGAACCGACACCAAATACACCAAGAAATCCAGATACCAAAACAGTAAATAGATTAATGGGAATATGTAAGCCAATAACTCCCCCAAAAACATTTAAAAAGAAAAGCAATAGTGCACCTATGCCTAGCCTTATCGTTGCTTTACCAATATATTTCATTGGTTTTACTGGAGCGCCTACAATAAATAAAATAATAATTAATCCAATAATAAATCCAATAACGAGTGTCGAACTCATACCTCTCCCCACTTTCCTTCTATCGCTTTACCTTATTTCTATGATTTAGTGACAACGATTAGAACAAATTGCAAGCGCATATAAGCTAACTTTTGGTTATCTAAGATGGATTGGCAAATTCCTTTTGATAAGATTGAATAAAAAAGAACCAAGTATCTGGAAACATACATGATTCTTTCGGGAAACGTATTTTTATTTTTTAAAAACGTGTAGCCTTTACATTACGAATGCGTGCTTCTCTTAAAAGCATCATATATTTCGATTTTGCTAATAACTCCTCTTTCATACCATTTTGTGAAGGGTCAATACTTTTTCGTACAAAGTCTTGAAGCTGCCTCCACTCACCTTCTACTTGATATAAAGCATTTAGAAGCTCTTTGTCCATATCTTTTTTCTTTAATTTCTTCCCCATATTTCACCAAACCTCGTTTTAAAATGAAATTTCATACCATGGAGGTTTAGCTCTCCACAGATGATCCAAAAAATTAGACATCTCTTCTTCCTTCTAATGCTTTGGACAATGTAACTTCATCGGCATACTCTAAATCGCCGCCAACAGGTAAACCATGTGCAATACGTGTAGTACGAATTCCTGAAGGCTTTACTAATCGAGAAATATACATTGCAGTTGCTTCCCCTTCAATATTTGGATTGGTTGCTAAAATAAGCTCTTCTACTTCTTCATCCTTCAAGCGATGAAGCAAATCCGGTACATTAATATCTTCAGGTCCCACTCCATCCATCGGTGAGATAGCGCCATGAAGCACATGATATCTCCCATGAAATTCCTTCATTTTTTCCATCGCTATGACGTCTTTTGGATCTTGGACGACACAAATAATGGATCCATCCCGGCTTGTATCCTGACAAATAGCACATGGGTCTTGATCCGTAATATGTCCGCAAACGGAACAATGCGTCAGCTCTCGTTTCGCGTTAACCAATGCATTGGCGAAATTCATGACATCATCGTCTTTCATATTTAATACAAAGAATGCTAGACGTGCTGCTGTCTTCGGACCGATTCCTGGTAATTTAGAGAAGCTATCCATTAACTTAGTTATCGGCTCTGGATAATACATATATGTTTTTACCTCCTCATGGAAAACATTATCCCTTGGCGAAAATAAGACGCCTTGGCAAAAAAGCCAGACGTCTTATTTCATAATTAGAAAGGAATTAGAACATTCCTGGCATATTCAATCCTTTTGTAAATTGCCCCATTGTTGCATTAGTTTTTTCATCAATTTGATTTAGCACATCATTTGTTGCTGCTAAAATAAGATCTTGCAGCATTTCAATATCATCGGGGTCAACCACTTCTTCTTTAATCTCTACATCAACAATTTCTTTTTTGCCGTTTGCGCGAACAGTTACCATACCGCCGCCAGCTGTAGCTTCAAAGGACATTTCATGTAATTCATCCTGTGCTTTCATCATTTTCTTTTGCATTTTCTGCATTTGCTTCATCATGTTATTCATATTTCCCTTCATGGAAAATACCTCCTTTAAATAGATGTGTTAATCATGGATTTCTAAAAGATCATCACCAAAGAGCTTCCGTGCCTCATCAACAATGGGGTCTCCTTCCGACTCCTTTTGATCTTTAGGTTTTTCTTGATTTTGAATATATTCACTGCGCAAGTTATTCCATTCTTTTTCAGGAATTGGAATAATCGTGCGGTGTTTATCTAAATTCCCTAATATCGATTCTACCATTTCTCGATGATCAAGGAATAAGGAACAATGAATCTCATATTTAAACGCCACAATAAGTGTATCTGCTGATGCTGCAGCAGGTTTACTATCCTGAATGGTCGCATGCGCCGGTGCATTCGTCGTTTTTAATTGGTTTAAGAAATTTGCCCAATGTGCATGCACATCTTTTAATTCTTTCTTTTCTGCTTTTCCTAGTGTATCACGAATTCGATCATATGGAATCTTATATGTGTTACGAGAATTTCTGGCACTAGGTCGACGTCTTTCAGGAGTAGTATTTGCATTTCCAGACTCAGAATGCTGCGGCGGAGCTTCTTTTAATTTTGCTATATCGCGCTCCATCGCTTGTATTTTTTGTTGAAGTTGCTGCACAGTTGCTGATTGATCCACAGCGTCTGCTTGTATCTGTGGTGTTTCTGATTTTCCAAATTGATCTGTAATAGATAGCAATGCTACTTCAATAAAAATTTTCGGACTGTTGGACCACTTCATTTCTTGTTGACATTGATTTAATTCAATAATCGAATGCTGTATCCAATGATTCGAAACCTGCTTAGATAGTGCTTCAAAAGCTTCATTAACGACCGCTCTCTCTAATAACTCACCCAGACCTGATGAAGTCTTATATAAAAGTAAATCACGCATAAAGTAAATTAAATCCTGCACAAATTTTCCTGGGTCTTTTCCTGTTTGAATCATCTGATCTAATCCATTGAGTACGGTCGGCACATCTTGCTGAAGCATTGCACGAACAATATTGGTGAGAACTTCTTGAGATACACCGCCCGTTACCGCAAGCACATCTTCTAAATTTACTTGATCCTCACTATACGAAATAGCTTGATCCAAAATACTTAGCGCATCACGCATACCACCCTCAGCTGCTAAAGCTACTGCCTCTAAGGCTTCCCCAGTAACAGAAATGTTCTCCGCATGCATGATTTTTTGCATTCTATCCACAATCGCCTGGTTCGAAATCGGTTTAAAATCAAAGCGTTGGCAACGAGAGATAATTGTTAGTGGGATTTTATGTGGTTCTGTCGTGGCAAGGATAAACACAACATGCTTTGGCGGTTCTTCTAATGTTTTTAAAAGCGCATTAAAAGCATTCACCGATATCATATGTACCTCATCAATGATGTACACTTTATAAGGTACGGAACTCGGTGCATATTTTACTTTATCTCGAATATCACGGATATCATCAACACTTGTGTTAGAGGCCGCATCAATTTCAATGACATCCGAAATGGAGCCATCTTGTATTCCTCTGCATGCCGCGCACTCATTACATGGCTCTTTTACAGGCGCATGCTCACAGTTTATGGTTTGCGCAAAAATCTTGGCAGCACTGGTTTTCCCTGTCCCTCTTGGACCAGAGAATAAGTAGGCATGTGAGAATTTATCTTCGGTAATGGCATTTTGTAATGTTCGCGTGATATGTTTTTGTCCTACAACATCTTCAAATGTTCTTGGTCGCCAGACGCGGTATAAAGCTTGATAACTCATGATTTCGATTCCCCTTATTTGTCAAATGGGAAAGTATAAAACTTTCTATTTGCACAACGGACGCGATGTCCTAGTATAGACGCTGGTCACAAATGTTTGTCGTTTCTAATCTTGTTTCTATTATAACCGATTAAAGGCTTGGATGAAAACCTTAGAAATAGATTGTCTAGAAGTAATTCATCATTTAAAGAAAATTGCTAAGAACTGCAATTACTAGGATCTTTAATAGCAGTCTTTCTTCCTTGAATTCTTTATATTTTTTAAAACAGCCTAAAACTTATATAAATTAAATTATTATAGAAGTTTTAAATGAAATATTTAAGGCTTACCGAAAATGTAGAACTAATGTTCCCTTTATGCTATAATAAATAGAGATACGCACAGTATGAAGTTAACCGGTGGAAGGTACCATCTCCTCAACGAAAGGGGGTGATGCCTGTGGGTACTTTTGAAGCTCTTTCTCTGATGATAAGTTTTGGTTTGCTTATTATAGCCATTTTGTCATTTCATGATAAAGGCCAAAAGTAAAACCACCCTTAGCTTGCCGGCAAATAGGGTGGCTTCATTCGTCACTTTAAAGCAGCCTTCCCTCGCGATGAGAGAATAACTGTGTGTATTGTCAGGGTAGTATGTGGATGCATACTGCCCTTCTTTATATATTATATACTATGTTTTTCTATAAAAATTATATCATATGCCTTGTTTTTAGTACAATTTTGCTTCTTAAAAAAGCGTATAATCAACGAAAGTTATAAGGGCCTATATTTACGGCTACTTTTTCGGGTAAGCACGCTTATATTGTTCTGCTGGTTCCATCGTATCCCCCAGCTGTTCACTTGCTCGTATGGTCCAATAAGGATCCTTTAACATTCCGCGGCCAATTGCAACTAAATCGGCATCTCCATTTCCAATCACAGATTCTGCTAATAAAGGATCTTCCAAGATGCCTACTGCAATCACAGGAATATTTAGCTCTTCTTTAAATCTGCGTGCAAATGGCACTTGATAACCTGGATGAGTTGCTGGTTTTTGTTTTCCTGGAGCAGCTCCCCCCCCGCTGGAAATATGCATCATATCGACACCAGCTAATTTATATTTTTTCGCAATTTCTATGGAATGGTTGATATCATAACCGCCATCCATATACTCGACAGCGGAGATGCGCATTAATAATGGCATGTCCTCTGGAATAACCGCTTTAACAGCTCGAATAATCTGTACACCAAATAAGGATAGGTCTTGACCATATTCGTCTTCTCGTTGATTGATTCCTGGAGAATGAAATTGATGGATCAAATAGCCGTGTGCACCATGCAATTCAATCGTATCAAACCCAGCCTCAACTGCTCTTCTTGCTGCATCCTGAAACTGTTGAATGGTTTCTCGAACTTCTTCTGTGGTTAAAGCACGAGGCATTTTACTGTTTTCTGTAACAGGAATTGCTGATGGAGCAACTGGCGGATTCGCATCTTCCGCCTTTCTGCCGGCATGTGCAATTTGAATACCGATCTTCGCACCTTGCTGATGAACAGCATCAACGATTTTTTTGTAAGCTGGAATTTGTTCGTCTGACCATAGGCCAAGATCATTATCTGTAATACGACCGTCGGGATCTACATCTGTCATCTCAACGATGATTAAACCAGTCCCGCCCACTGCACGGGATGTATAATGTACAAAATGCCATTCGTTTGGAATTCCATCTTTGGCATCAACGGAATATTGACACATTGGTGCCATGACAACTTTATTTTTCAAGGTTAAACTTTTTAATGTAAAAGGTTGTGTTAATTGAGCCATTCTAGCACCCCTCACTCATAAATTTCTAAGTAATTTATAGCATATGCTTTCTTATTATTTAGTGCAAATAATCTGTTTAACTAAATAAAGCAATGCTCATGTATTTTATTTATCTAAAAGAGGCTCTTCACCAAAATTTATGGATGACAAATTATAATGACTTTGTTCTGAGCAACCGCTACGGAAAAACACTACACTTTCCATGGGCTTGCGCTCAGCCTCCTCGAAAAAAGAAGACCACTTTTTTCTGCGGGGTCTTCCCACTGGGACTGCGATTACTCGCCCCACCGAAGACCATTGCGCTTTCCCATAGGAGTCTCCGTGTTTTTCCTCCGCTAGCTAGACGTAATTAACATATTTATTCTTTAATATTAACCATAGATTTTGGTTTTGACCCCTAAAAGAATTTATACGAAACACAGTTATGCTAGAAATCATTTTAATGAAGAAAAAAACAAAAATTTTATACCCCCGGACCTATGGCAACATTTTAACTTTTTATCCATAAAAAAACGAACTGCATACACAGTTCGTTTTTTAATATATCTAGCTTGAAGCGCCAAAAACCCGGATATTGGCGCTCTCCGCTTTTTTCAATATGTAGCGTGCACCTGCTTTCGATGGAATGACCATATGCGCTACGTAAGTTCATGGCTCAGCCCAGGCTTCCCTGCGGCACACAAGAGTAGCCACTTACTGCTGCTTCCTTCCGGACCTGACAGGGTTCATGGGTTCCTGTTGCGCAGGACCCGGACGTCAACACCAATCCCTTACGTCAGACCATACAGTCATCCCACCTCGAGCAGGAATTCGGCCTCGCTATAGCGGATTGCGAGTACAGGGCACCGCTACCTCCCCGCTTAGCACGTAATTATTATTATAGCTTCCTCATGCAAAAATTGCAATGATATTTGCACCTTTTTTACGTGTCTTCCGTTGTTGAACCCTTACCAGACTTTTTCTGACGCAATGCTTTGAAGAAATTTTTTAAGATGGTACTGCATTGCTGTTCAAGGATTCCAGATGTTACGTCTACTTGATGATTAAATCGTGGCTCTTCTAATAAATTCATTAATGTCCCAGCACAGCCCGCCTTCAAATCACTTGCTCCGTAAACCACCCGCTTCATTCTCGACTGTACAATCGCTCCTGCACACATAGGGCATGGTTCTAACGTAACATACAATGTACAATCCTCTAATCTCCAGCTCCCAACTGCTTGATTTGCTTCTTGAATAGCAAGCAGCTCTGCATGTGTCATGGTTGCTTGCATCGATTCGCGCAGATTAAATCCTTTCCCGATAATTTCCCCGTCTTTGACAATCACAGCACCGATCGGTACTTCGTTTAATATCTGTGCCCGGCGCGCCTCTTGAATAGCAGCTGCCATATATATTTCATCTTGACTTACTGAGACTTCTTCTGTCATTTTATCACTTCACTTTATTCTCGTTTTAATTATCGATCTAAGCGGGAATACTAAATTAACTCAATTCTTTATAAAAGGAGCCGCCTATGAATATTACACCTGAAAATACAGCACTTATTTTTGTCGATTTAATTAATGATTTTAAATTTAATGGAGGTGAAGATCTTTTCTCTCACACAGAAGCTATTCTTCCAAACTTAGTAAAGCTTCGTCGCTTTGCTAAAGAAAAATCCATTCCTATTATCTATGTTAATGACCATTACGGTTTATGGCAAGCGGATTTCCGTAAAGTTATTGATCATTGTAAAAATAAAAAAAGCGAGAAAGTTATTGAAAAAATCAAACCAGATGACGATGATTATTTTTTAATTAAACCACAACACTCTGCACTTTTTCAAACACCCTTACAATCGCTTCTTACAGAATTAAAGCGAACACATTTGATTTTAGCAGGAATTGCTGGTGATATTTGCATCCTATTCACTGCAAAGGATGCCTATATGTATAAATTCAGTCTTTCCATTCCAAAAAATTGTCTTGCTTCAGAGGAAATACAAATGAATAATTATGCGCTTTATTTAATGGAATCTGTTATGGATGCAGATATTACAGCAATTTAGCATATAATAGGGTCCCCCTTCATATAGTGAGGAAGAAGCACTAGAAGGGGGTTATTATTTTGCAAATATACGTTGTTCAACAGGGCGATACGCTGGATCAAATTGCGGCTACATATGGTTCCTCTGTCCAAGATATTATTAACGCGAATGAATTAAATGCACCTAATCAATTAGTAATTGGGCAAGCACTTGTAATCCCAATTATCGGTGAGTTTTACTTTGTCCAGCCCGGCGATACACTTTCTTCCGTTGCAGCTCGATTTAATATCAGCGTGGAGGAATTGGCAACAGTTAACGGTATGAATGCAAATCAGATTATTTATCCTGGATTCCGTTTGTACATACCGCCAGGCCCTAAAGAGCCAATTACCTCTAATGCTTATATCGAACCAATGGGAGAGGAAGTTTCTCAAACGTTAGAAACAGCAGCAAGGAACTATACACCTTTCTTAACTTATCTGGGTTTATTTAGTTACCGCATCAACCGGGATGGTACACTAACCGCTCCCCCAACAGGAAACTTGATTCAAACAGCTAGGGAGAATGGAGCCTCCATTATGATGTCTGTTACCAATTTAGAGGGAGGAGAATTTAGTACGGAGGTCGGTCATATTATTTTAACCGTGCAAGCTGTGCAAAATAGATTATTAGATGAAATTATTAATATCGCTACAGAGCAGGGATTCCGTGATGTACATTTTGACCTTGAATTTTTACCTCCAGAAGATCGTGAGGCTTATAATCGCTTTTTACGGACAGCAAAAGATCGTCTCTCACAAGCAGGATTGCTTATCTCCACTGCATTGGCCCCAAAAACAAGTGCGGAACAATCTGGGCAATTGTATGAAGCACATGATTATCAAGCCCATGGAGAAATTGTCGATATGGTTGTGATAATGACCTATGAATGGGGTTATAGTTACGGCCCGCCAATGGCTGTTTCTCCAGTAAATTCCGTCCGAGAGGTTGTCGAATACGCTGTCTCTGAAATTCCACCAGAAAAAATCTTACTTGGTCAAAACCTATATGGGTATGATTGGACACTTCCTTTTGTGCAAGGTGGAGAGGCTGCAAGAGCGGTCAGTCCGCAACAAGCTATACAGATTGCTTGGGAGAATAATGTGGCTATCCAGTATGACAATCAAGCTCAAGCACCTTACTTTACGTATACAGATACATCCGGACAAGAGCATGAGGTTTGGTTTGAAGATGCACGTTCTATCCAAGCAAAATTTGACTTAATCCGTGAATTTCAGCTTTTAGGTATTTCTTATTGGAAATTAGGGCTTGCGTTCCCACAAAATTGGTTACTTTTAAATGATCAATTCAACATACGAAAATTAGAGGAAGAAGAGTAAGAAGAGGATGGATAATAGAGGGATACACGGGAGGTTGTTCCTATTTTATATGTAAAAAAGAGCGCCTCGAAGCGCTCTTTTATGCTATTTATTTAATTAACCTAGCACTTTCACAGATTCACGATTAAATGCTGGAAGGTCATCTGGGGTACGACTTGTTACTAATTGATTTTGACAAACAACAACTTCTTTGTCTTGGAATTTTGCACCTGCATTTTCCAAATCGACTTGGATAGATTTAAAGCCTGTTACTCCGCGGCCTTCTAATGTTTTTGCTGTAATGAGCAACTGTGGTCCATGACAAATTGCAAAAACTGGCTTTTTCTCATCCATAAAATGCTTTACAAAAGTTACAAAACGATCATTTGCACGTAAAATATCCGGAGAGAATCCACCAGGAATAAACAATGCATCGAAGTCTTCTGGATTTACATCGTCAATACCTTTATCAATCGTTACTTTGGTACCGTCTGATTTCCCCGTTACGGTGTTACCTTGTTCTTTTTCAATTGTAACTACCTCATGTCCAGCTTCTTCAAATGCTTTTTTGGGGCTTGTATATTCCACATCTTCAAACATGTCTGTAATAACTGTTGCGATTTTTTTACCCATTTTTAATTCCTCCTTCTATTCATGGTACATATATTATCTTCCCAAGTAAAAGGTATTTCAAACATAGCAGATTTGTGTTTCTCCCTAAAATATTTTTGAGTTGAAAGGTCATTTTTTCACCAAAAGGAGGATGGAATATAATATCCTATTCCATCCTCCTTTTTTCTCTTTCCATTAATCTTCTAACGTTGAGGTATCCCCTGTAGGAAGTCCTAATTCCCATGATTTTAATAGTCGGCGCATGATTTTACCACTGCGTGTTTTAGGGATTGAGTCTTTTACTTCTATTTCTCTTGGCGCTG
Organism: Oceanobacillus sp. J11TS1; assembly: GCF_018333215.1. Taxonomy (GTDB): domain Bacteria; phylum Bacillota; class Bacilli; order Bacillales; family Amphibacillaceae; genus Oceanobacillus. Next base: position 59,842 of record NZ_BORO01000019.1, read on the forward strand.
CGTGTGCACTTAATTCCTTTTTAACAAATTGACGAATTTCTTCTAAAAGCTCATCGCTTTTTTCATAACCTATGTTCAACGTAATAAATGCTTTAATAATTTCTCCACGCTCTGGATCTGGTTTTCCAATTACTCCTGCCTCTGCAACAGCTGGATGCTCAATAAGTTTGCTCTCTACTTCAAATGGACCGACACGCTCGCCAGATGTATTAATAACATCATCTAAACGTCCTTGGAACCAGAAATAGCCGTCCTCATCTCTGTAGGCACTGTCTCCAGATACATACCAGCCATTCACAAAATAACTCTCATACTTTCCTTTATTATTCCAGACCTCTCGCATCATAGATGGCCAGCCAGCCTTAATTGCTAAATTGCCCATTTGATTTGGAGGGATTTCATTTCCTTCATTATCGACGATAGATGCCTCTATCCCAGGGATTGGTTTACCCATAGAACCAGGTCTGATTTCTAGTGTTGGGAGGTTTACAATAACCTGTGCCCCTGTCTCCGTCATCCACCAAGTATCATGGATGCGCAAATCAAATGCCTTTAATCCCCAGGTGATCACTTCTGGATTCAATGGTTCTCCAACACTTAGGATATGGCGCAACGAAGATAAGTCATATTCCCTGACCTTCTCCTCGCCATGACTTACAAGCATACGTAAAGCTGTTGGTGCGGTGTACCATACTGTAACGTGATTATCCTGTAACGTCTTATACCAATCGTCTGGGGAAAAACGACCGCCGCGGATCACATTTGTCACTCCATGTAACCAAGGCGCAAAAATACCATAGCTTGTTCCCGTTACCCAGCCCGGGTCTGCTGTACACCAGTAAATATCATCCTCTTTTAAGTCTAATACCCACTCTCCCGTCGCATAATGTTGAATCATCGCATTGTGCACATGTAAAATTCCTTTTGGTTTTCCCGTTGAACCAGATGTATAATGGAGCAGCATGCCGTCTTCTCTATCCACCCATACAATATCAAAATCTGCTTGCGCATTCTTCATTTCTTGATGGAAATCAATATACTGTTCTCCTTCTTCTTTATGCTCACCAACCAACACAATCTTCTCTAAGTTCGGTAATTGATCTTGCGGCACACGGTACAGCAATTCAGGCGTTGTAATTAACATGCGCGCTTCACTGTTTTCTAATCTATCACCAACAGCTTGCTCCATAAACGCCTCAAACAATGGTCCTGCAATCGCTCCTACTTTTAAAATGCCAAAAAATGCTTGATAGAATTCCGGGCTTCTCGGCATAAAAAGAAAGACACGGTCTCCTTTTTGCACATCATATTTTTTAAGTACATTAGCAAATTGATTACTCTTTAAACGAAGTTCATCAAAAGTAACTTTCTCTTCACGATTGGGATCGGAATATAGTAATGCAACCTTATCCTTCTTATCCGGATTTTCTGCGTGCTTATCAATTGCTTCATATGCCATATTTACTTTCCCTGTTTTATTCCAAGAAAAGTTCTTTTTTACATCATCCCAAGAAAAATTCTCTTTGAACTGCTCATAGTTTTTTAAATTATGATTCCCTTCACGTGCTGGTATAGCTTGCATATCCATCTAATCACCTCATCCTTCCTTATTGAAACCGATTACAAATAGAATTAAAAAAGATTTAAATATTTTGGTAACTAATTCTATTTTAGAACATTTTGTGACATATTTAAAGAGTTTGTTTTTAAGTTTTCAGATAAAAGGAAGGATACTACTCATAAAATAGCTTGCCAAATTAGGTTTACAGCAATAAAATCTAGGGTTAACTCACTTACTTTTCATCCACAAGGAAGAGAAAGAAAAATCCGAACGATGATTAAATTCTATTGTTAGAATGTAATTTCGTCCGGATTTTTCTCTAATTTATGACAGAGAAGACATAATCAAAGCTCTTTTTATAATAGATTATGCTTTTTTTGTTTTTCTTTCTTTTCGTTTTTCTCGTTCAGATAAAATATAAGCACATGCGGCATCCCCAGACATGTTTAGAGAGGTTCTTAGCATATCGAGAATACGGTCAATACCAATAATTAACGCGATACCTTCTACGGGCAGACCAATTTGACCCAACACCATTGCCAGCATGATTAATCCAACACCAGGTACACCTGCTGTACCTACGCTTGCTAATGTGGCAACAAGTACAACCATCAATAAATCTGTCATGGTAAGTGGTAAATCATATACTTGCGAGATAAATACAGTCGCAACAGCTTGCATTATAGCTGTCCCATCCATATTAATGGTAGCTCCAAGCGGCTGTACAAAGCTGCTGATCTCTTTTTTGACACCAAGATTTTCTTGAGCCGTTTTCATTGCTACAGGAAGTGCTGCATTGGTGCTAGATGTACTAAATCCAACTACCATGGCTGGAAAGAAACCTTTAAAGAATTTAAATGAATTCCCGCGTCCCAGCAACCAAATAGCAAGAGAGTAGACGAGTAAAGCATGTAAAATAAGTCCTGCAATAACAGTTAACATATAACTTAACATCGAACCAACTGCATCCAGTCCAGCCCCACCAATTGCTGATGCAATTAACGCAAAAGCACCGTATGGGGCAAATCGCATAATCGTCATAATTAGCCAATTTAAAATTTCATTTGCTTGTTCAAATAAATGATGAATACCTTTTGTCTTATCACTTAAATAAGCCAGTGCAATTCCTATGAATACAGCAAATGCAATAATTTGCAGCATATCTCCAGATGACATTGCCGCTATAGGATTCTCAGGTATGATGTTAATGAGCGTTTCCATAATAGGTGGCGCTTCCCCTGGCGTATAGCCATCCAGATTGGATGTATCAAAAACACCTGCTTTTCCAGGCTTAACCAAAGAGGCCAACGCTAAACCTAAACTAATAGCGATTGACGTCGTTACTAAGAAGAAAGTAACCGTAAAAACACCAATTTTCCCTAGTTTTGCCGGGTCGCCAAGTCCTGCTGTTCCTAATACAATAGATACAAATACAAGCGGAACGACTAACATCATAATAAGATTAATAAATATTTGGCCAATTGGGTCTAACACGTATTTATTTAATGGGTTATAAAAACTTTCAGGGGCAAATGTCAGAGCCATACCAACAACTGCACCAACAATTAAAGCAATTAATATCCTTTTCGTTAATTTTTTAGAATCCATATTGTCTTCGTCCTTTCACTATGTTTCTGGGCGTAAACATATCCACTATAAGAGTAATGAAAATTCAGTTAGTTTTTTTATTCTACTAAAACTCATTTTTATTTCAGCTGAATAATTCTTACTCTTGATAAACTTTTCATTTTCAATTGGATATCAAACATAGATTTATTGGATTTTTTCTTTTGTAGTTGAGGAGACTACGTTTCGTACAGGGATTATTCTAGTTAAAGAGTGGGCAAGTTAAATTCTACCACAATATATATGGTGTTGAATAGTGCTATTTTTTTACAGAGTCTTTCTCCCTTCCCTGTATCTACTCACAGACTTACCGTGAATATTCCCCCATAATATCTATATCAAACAAAAAACTACCTCCTGACCAAAGAAGATAGTTTAAATTAAATGATATATATGATAATGAATTCCATTCTAATTGAGAGATTTTCTATGAGGAAATAGATATGCGGTGCTTTTTCATTTAAGCTCATGGAGGTGATGAATCTAGATGTATAAAATCTCTTCATTTACCAATCTTTTATAACTTAATTATTCCATAAAAATTCTTTGCATTTATTTAATGCATCATTCAACTCCTTATCAAATAACATCTTTACATCAATGTCCAATGCGTCTGCTATTTTTTCTAAGGTGTCTACATCAATTTTCGTCTTTCCATTTGAGATATTTGTGTACCATGCAGGCGTTTTCGAGCATATTTCTGCAATTTGCGTCTTTGTAATCTTTTTTTGTTGTCTAATAAATTCAATTTTCTCATGGATTTGCACTAAATCACTCCTTTCTAAAATTAATATGATTTACTTAAATTATAATTAAGCGTTTTGCGCAAGTCAATATAATGGTCAAATAAAATCTGCAAATCGCTTAAAAATCTTTCTGTTTTTATTAAAAATGGTATTATCTCTATATTGAGGTGGATACTATGAAAATTCTTTCGCAACGATTAAGAGAAGCAAGAGAACAAGCTGGATTAAAACAAATTGAAGCTTCTAAACTTCTTGGAATTTCCAATGGTACTTTATCTGGCTATGAAAGAGAATATCGTGATCCTGATACAGATACGTTACATAAAATGGCTGATTTATATGGAGTTTCTGTAGATTGGCTACTAGGTAAATCTATGTATCCCTCAACAAAAGACACTTTGCAGCCTGAGCCTATGTCAGAGCAAGATTCGTTAATGTTTCATAACTGGAAACGTATGACAGAAGAAGAAAAGCAAGAAGCTTTAAATGTGATACAATACATTCTATATAAAAAGAAATTAAATAATAAAGAAGATCAAGATTAATATTTTTATCATTTTTTAAGAAGGAATAAAGAAAACAGGTGTACTTGCTACACCTTATTTTTAGCACAGATACAGAACGTATATTCCCTCGAAGGAGTGATAAGATGTATTATACGGATGTAGAAAAGTTTGTCGAAAACCTATATAAACAACTCGAAATTCTTACACCAATGCAGCTTTCCATCTCTGCGATTGCAGAAGCTTTACAAATTGAAATTATCTATTCAGAGACAATTGGCATGCGAATAGATAACTATATTGTGCTGCCTGCTTCTTCTCCTCAAAATAAATGGCAATACTTTGGCCATGAACTTTGCCATTATTTTTTCCATGAAGGGGATCAGCGTTTTATGAATTCCCTATTTATTGACCTGCAAGAAAATCAAGCCAATCATTTTGCTTATCATTTCTGTGTTCCCACTTTTATGCTTAATCAGCTTCATATCGAGAGCGTTTATGATATCTTATACCATTTTCCAGTTGATTTCTCCTTTGCCCTTCATCGGCTGGAAATGTATCGGAATAAGCAATTTTCTCTGCATGAAGCAACTGCCTCCTATCTGGCATGCTAATAGCGGATACACTTTTTAAATTATTATGTTACTTTTTGTTATTTTAATTATTAAGTGGATTAAAAAACTAGACTTTGTTCGTTTGCTAATATCTTGAAGAGAAGTATTAGCAAACGAACAAAGTCAAATACATCTAAAAGAAATTCAATAGCGCAATCCCGCCAATAATCATGATGACAGCAACAATTCTTCTTTGGTCGATTGGATATTTTGGTAAGTTAAACATACCAAAATGATCAATTATCAACCCCATTATAATTTGCCCGGAAATGGTAGACATCATTGTCAATGTAACCCCCAGATAAGGCATTAAACTAATATTTGATGCAATGTACGCTGCACCGAGTATCCCCCCGGCAAAATGCCAAGGCTTCAATTTATAATCACCAGAAGTACGTGTTAACTTTATTCCTTTATTCACACACATTGCTAAAATAAATAACACAATGGTACCTACTAGAAATGATATGAAAGCTGCATATATAAACGAATCTACTTCATACCGCAGCTCACTATTAATAGCTGTTTGTATTGGCGGCATCATTCCTGTACATAATCCAAATAATATCCATAACCGAGAATAACTTTGAGAAATAGTGGAACTTTTTTTCATATTCATATATATAATTCCGGCAATTAACAGGATAACACCGACAATATGCATAAAGTGCAATGGTTTTACTTCCGCACCAAACCAGCCAAATGTGTCGATTAATATACCAATTACCATTTGCCCGGTAACTGCAGCAATGACCGTTAAGGCTGCTCCAATTCTAGGTAATAAAATAATATTGCCTGTAAGAAAAATAACACCAAGTATACCGCCGCCAAACCAAACGTAGGAGAAAGATTGAGTTTCAAAGAACGAGATCGTAAATTTTCCCGGATCCATGATGAAATTAATGATGAATAACATCACACTCCCTGTTAAGAAGGAGTAAAAGGACGTGGGCAAGATCGCTTTGGTAAAAAAGGTCAGCCGATTATTTACTGCCGTCTGCATCGGAATCATCATTCCTGCAATCATTCCCAGAACAATTAATATGTACACAAAAGAAACCTTCTTTCAAAAAAACGTAATGTATTTATTTTAAACAAAGATATAACGGAAAACAATACTCCTGTTTTGCCATTAGAATACATTTATAACGAACTAGTCTGCCTGTTAAAGGAAGTCTTTTATTTATACACAGCAACAAGGAAGTGATTACTTTTTCTCTTAAACAAATATTACCATTGTTATTTTCGGATTTCCTTCATATAATAGGAACAAATGTTCTTGATAATGGAGGGTTATATCATGGATTACTCACTTTACCCGCGCAATAACGTGCTTTGTATAGATATGAGGTCCTTTTACGCAAGCGTTGAATGTGTAGACAGAGGATTGGACCCGATGACAACGATGCTAGCTGTCGTAGGTGATACGAAACGCGAGGGAAGTATAGTACTTGCTGCATCTCCTGCTTTGAAGGAAAGATACGGAATCAGCAATGTAAGCCGTTTTTTTGAGATTCCACGCAATAAAGACGTCATTATTGCACCTGCTCGTATGGAAATGTATGTCCAAAAATCAGTAGAAATTACGCGATACTTGGGCAATTTTGCACCACCAGAAGCTATTCACCCTTACTCCATAGACGAAACCTGGATTACAACAAATGGTACAGAAAAGTTATTTGGCGATCGGTGGCAAGTAGCTCGAACCATAAAGAAAGGAATTATGGATCATTTCGGATTGCCCTGCTCCATAGGCATTGGCGATAATAAATTTTTAGCAAAGGTTGTAATGGATCTCCACGCTAAAAAATCCGGCATTGAAGAATGCAGGTATGAGGATGTAGAGACAAAATTATGGCCTGCTCCTGTCGAAAAAATCTGGGGGATCGGCAGCAGATTAGAACATCGATTAAATAAATTAGCCATCAGAACATTAGGACATATAGCCAACTATGATTTACGAATTTTACGTAAAAATTTTGGAATTATGGGAGAGCAGATGTATTGGCATGCTTGGGGAATTGACTTAAGTGCGGTAATTGGTGATTTTAATAAGCCCGCTAATAAAGGATACGGCCATGGCATCACTTTGCTTAGAGATTATACCGCCAAAGAGGTAAGAACCTGCATTCTGGAACTTTGTGAGGAAGTATGCCGGCGTGCAAGAAGAGACAGAAAAGTTGGCAAGACGATTCACCTATCCATCGGTTATACCAAGGAAAACCACGGAGGATTTTCCAGATCCAGATCTATCGATACACCTACCAACATAACCATGGAAATGTATGATATGTGTATGGAGTTATTTGATGAATTTTATGTAGGGAACCCGCCTATCCGACGTGTCTATGTCACTTTGACGAAATTATATGATGAGACGGATCTGCAGCTGGATTTATTTAACGACCGCACCAAACAATATGATATAGGTACCGTTATGGACAAAATATGTGACAAGTTTGGTTCCACAGCTATTTTGCGTGCATCGAGTTATACGGACGCAGGAATTACATTAGACAGAAGCAAAAAGATTGGTGGACATTATGCTTAGGCGCTCCCTTTTAGCGAGAGCGCACAAGCTGCAATATCTTCCCCATATGTTGCTGTTCATGCATGGCTTGGTACCCTTCAAATGGACACCCCGACTGTTGAAGACGATGTAATACATTTCCAATTGTAAATGCAGCAGGGTCTAAGTCTTCATTCAATTCGTACCAATAAAGAGGTGTAGAAACAGTTCCTTCTTCTGTCCTTCTCGGAGAATAAGGTGCAATCAATGTTTTATCTTTACCGTGCTGGACATAATCAAGATATAGCCGGTTATTCCGTTTCTTTTTCATACGTTCAGTTGTAAAATCATCGGGATATGCCCGTTCTATTGTTTTTGCAATTGCTTCTGTAAATAGAGATGTTTCTTCATATGTCATGCTGCCTTCTCGAATGGGAATATATACTTGCAGCCCTTTGTTCCCAGAGGTTTTCACATAAGACACCAGCTCTAAATTATCTAATATTTCCTTTAATAATTTTGCTGCCCGCACTGCTAATGCAAAGTGCTCTCGGTCTGGCGGATCTAGATCAAAGACAATTTCTAACGGGGTCACGTGTCCAATCCGTTGAAAAGGAAGATGATATTCAATGGAACCGTGATTCGCCAGCCAAACAATTCCTTCTACGTGGTTACATACGATTTCATCCTCGTGGGAGGCATGAGAAGATAAATAGCTTGGCGCATAATCTGGAAGGTTTTTCTGAAAAAACGATTCCTTAGAAATCCCATCTGGACAGCGAATAATGGTTAAGGCTCTATTTCTTAAAAAGGGCAACATCCAAGGTGAGATTTCTCTTAGATAAACCAGAAGATCTTTTTTGGTAAATACATTGGGCCAAAGGTATTTTTCTGTATGAGATACTTCAATGGAACCAGGTAACTGCGCTATATCTAATTGTAATTTATCCAACGTACATTCTGTATAAGAGATGGAAGGATCGATTTTTTTAAATTCAGGTTCTCTCAACTTTTGATCATATAAATCTAACGTATTAATCATACTTGTTATGGCAGGAGGAAGATGGTATATTCCATCCATATAATCCCCTTGCTCTTTAAAAAGCTTTTTTAGCATTTGAATCGAATCTTTGGATAATCCATGTTTACAACTTCCAATATTCATTAATCCATCCTCTTTAAGTACATTTACTGTAAAGTATTCATTACTCGGATTGTATTCTGTTAAAATCCCTTGAATCACCCTCCAATTCTTAATTTTGAACCAGTCAGCATGTTTTTTTCCTTTTTGGTACGTGCTTTTTTCCCTTTTGGCAACAATACCTTCACTTTTAGATGAAAATACTACCTCCTGAATCGCTGAAATGGATGTAAAAGTTTCCACGCATTTTAAAACATCGCCGGGAATAGATTCCATCAGCTGGTGAAGATGTTGTTTTCGTAAAGACAGGTTTTCTTGATGTAGTTTATTACCATTTATCTCCGTTATATCAAATACCATAAAGGTTGCAGGTCTTTGATTTGCTTGTTTTTCAATACGATCCACGTTTTGCAATCTTCCGCGCATTTGGATTTGCTCAAAATTTGCTTGATAGAAATGATTTAAGATAACAAGTTCTCCATCTAATTCCAGTGGTAATTTACTCTGGAAGTGCTCATAATTTTCTTTACACCAATGGTTAATCTCTGGAAACTTTTTTAAGATATCATAATTATTTTTACTCATTAAAGTAATATCGTCCTTATCCACCCATTTTAATTTACAGCGAAACCCATCATATTTTACTTCATATAACCATTCATTTCCCTCTGGAATTTCTGTCTTTGCTATTGGTTTCATCCAGTCCATATGTATTCACCTCTAAAATAGGATATCTCATTTTGGATAATTTACTATTCCTTTCGTATAAAAAGGATGTAAACCTACAAACTATTTGTAAGGAGGGAACGGAATGCACACAATGTGGAAAGGAACCATCAGTTTTGGTTTAGTTAATATACCTGTAAAAATGCATGCTGCAACTGAGAACAAGGATATTCAACTGCGGCAGCTTCATAAAAAATGTAAAACTCCAATTAAATATGAAAAGGTTTGTCCCAATTGTGAAGAAGATGTATCCAATGAGGATATTGTAAAAGCGTATGAATACTCAAAGAACAAGTTTGTCATTTTAGATGATGATGAATTAAAAGCTTTAAAGAAAGAGCAAGAGGATAAAGCAGTTGAAATTATTGACTTTGTTCAATTGGAAGATATCGATCCAATATATTTTGAAAAGAGCTATTACTTATCTCCCAATGAAGGAGGATCCAAAGCCTATGCTTTATTAAGAGAAGCTCTAACAGACTCTGGCAAAATAGGCATAGCAAAAATGATGATTCGGTCGAAGGAACAGCTTGCAGTTATACGCGTTTATGAAAAGGCCATTGTGGTCGAAACGATACATTATCCTGACGAAGTTCGTGCTGTATCAGATGTACCGAATATTCCCGAACAAGCAGAAATAGGGAAAAAAGAGTTGGATACCGCTAAACTCCTCATCGAACAGTTAACAACCGAATTTGAACCTGAGAAGTATAAAGATAATTATCGTATCGCTGTCATGGACTTAATTGAAGCGAAGAAAAATAATGAGGAAGTTGAAGTCGGTGGAGAAACAAAAACAAAGCCAGACAATGTATTGAATTTAATGGATGCCTTGCAGGAATCCTTAAATCGTGCGAAAAAAGAAAACCCGAAACAGCCAAAGAAAAGAACAACTACTGCTAAAAAGAAAAAAGCTACTTCATAGGATGCGTAATTTAGGCGGTTATTATAGGTTGAGGATGGAGCGGGTGCTTTTTTTGGAGCGCATTCGCGTTGAGTTGGAGCGCTTTTCTTCTTTTTTCGAGCGCATTCTAATTGGGGTGGAGCGCTTTTCTTCTTTTTCGAGCGCATTCTAATTGGGGTGGAGCGCTTTTCTTCTTTTTCGAGCGCATTCGGATTGGGGTGGAGCGCTTTTTCTCTTTTTCGAGCGCATTCGGATTGGGGTGGAGCGCCTTTCCTCTTTTTCGAGCGCATTCGGATTGGGGTGGAGCGCTTTTTCTCTTTTTCGAGCGGGTTCAGCTTGGGATGGAGCGTTTTCCTCTTTTTCGAGCGGGTTCGAAGTCAAGTCCTTATTTATGTGTAAAATTGATTATATGTTTTCAACCTACATTAAGTACTGTTTGAATTTTATTTGTTAGGAAGGGGTACCCCTTCCTAACAAATAAAATTTTCGCGTGGCGCGGGGT
>NZ_BORO01000020.1 GCF_018333215.1 Oceanobacillus sp. J11TS1
ATTATCAGTTATACTAGTAGACATGGGTAAGGTCTCCTCTTCTTAGTTTTTGTCGTGATTAACTAAAGGGTAGGATAACCTTACCTTTCCTATTTATTCATCTTACACAGACTATTGTACGTCATCGGTTTTTGATGGTTTTGGAGCGCGTTCTGGTTGGGTCGGAGCGGGTTAGGCTGATTTTCGAGCGGTTTCGGAACAATTTGAAGCGGGTTATCCAATTCCCGAGCGGATTTGGACCAATTTGGAGCGGATCACAGCGGTTGCGTTTATCAAATTAAAATTAGTTTGTCAACCATGTTTTTTGGTGAAGAGCCTTATTAAGTATCGGAGATTTTGACAGACAGCTATACTGTGGTAAATTCTAATTGATAACATTCAAAGTTAAAGGAGAAATTATGCCAAATCTAAAAGATCAAGTAGTACTAGTAACCGGAGCAAATCGCGGACAAGGAAAAAGCATCGCCAAACATTTCGCTTCACTTGGCGCGAAAGTTGCAGTAGGAGCAAGAAACTTTGAAAATGCAGAAGTTCTCTCATTAGAAATCGGAGAGGATAAAAGCCTTCCTGTCCAATTAGATGTAACAAAAGAAGCAGATTGGACAGCAGCCATGAATTCTATTATTCAAACTTATAAAAAGATTGATGTTCTTATTAATAATGCTGGGATTTTCATTAAAAAGCCTCTGCTAGAAACTACCGTGGAAGATTATCAACAATTAATTAATGTAAACCAACTTAGCGTTTTCATGGGGATAAAAGCAGTCGCACCTTACATGAAAAAACAGCAGAAGGGCTCCATAATTAATAATGTTTCGATCTCTTCATTTGCGCCAATCAATCATGCAGCGGCTTATGCAGCTTCCAAAGCAGCCGTTACCAATCTCTCTAAATCTGCTGCAATCGAATTAGGCCCTAAAGGTATTAGAGTTAACTCCATTCATCCCGGCGTTATTCAAACAAATATGGTAAGTGACGGCAACCTGAATGTAAATGAGGAAGCTTCGGCTATACCATTAAGAAGAGCTGGACAGCCTCATGATATAGCACAAGTAGCCGCTTTTCTTGCCTCTGAAGAAAGTGCTTATTGTAATGGTGCTGAAATTGTGGTGGATGGAGGACTTACTCTAGGAACCAATGTTTAAAGTTATCATTATCGAGTTATGTGGAAGGTTATCACTAAATTATCAAGCTGCTTCATTTTATGAAAAGCACCTCTAAAAAAGGAACTAACGTAGAAATGAAGAACCCCCAACGCAATCATATTGCTATTGGAGGTTCTTTTTCAATAAACTATAATGTTTTTGCTATCTGGTTAAAGCAGCGTCCATAAATCCATTTATAACCTTCTTCATTAAGGTCTCTTGGATTCCCTATTGTTTGTGGGTCTTTCATTGCTTCTTTTGCAAGACGCTCTGTCATATCTGGAGATACACCTTGTTCTTCTAAACTAGGAACTTCTAAATCTTCTACAAGTTGGTATACTTCATTAACTGCTGCTTTGGCTGCTTCTTCTTCTGTCATATCGAATGTATTAACACCTAAAGCTTCGGCGATACGCGCGAACTTAGCAGGGTGACCTTTCCAATTATATTCCATTACCGGTCCCATCATTGCCGCTACACATTGTCCATGTGCTACAGGAATGATACCGCCCAGTGTTTGGGACATTGCGTGTGCAGCCCCAGCCGACTCACTTCCATAGGATAACCCGGCTAACATGGCAGCTTGAGCCATCCCATAACGAGCCTCGATATCCCCACCGTCAGCATAAGCACGGCGGATATATTTTCCCACATACTCTATTGCTAGTAAAGCTACTGCATCTGTAACCGGCTGTGCATAATGCATGGTGTAGCACTCAATGGCATGCGCCAAGGCATCAATTCCCGTCATAGCCGTTACATGCGGAGGCATCGATACATGAAGTTCCGGATCAATAATCGTTTGATGCGCAGCAATTAATGGTCCACCTGTATTAAATTTGAATTCTCTTTCTTCATCTGTAATTACAGCCCACTGTGTTACTTCAGATCCAGTACCCGCAGTTGTAGGAATCGTAGTTAGTGGCGGAATTCGATTTTCTAATGGTTTTTTACCATCTGCCGCTTCGTAATCGAGGACACTTCCTTCATGTATCGCTTCCACACCAATACCTTTTGCTGTATCCATGGAACTGCCTCCACCCACAGCTACAAGACCGTCACAGTTTTCGGCTGAGTATAAGTGGGATCCTTCAGCAATTAATCGTACTGGAGGGTTTGGTTCTACTTTATTAAACAGCACCACTTCTACGCCTGCTTCTTCCAATGACTTTTCAATTGGGTTGGTTACTCCTGCGTTATAGATTCCTGGATCCGTTACCAATAAAGCTTTCGTAACTCCCAGGTTCTTAACCTCTTCCCCAACATGTTTAATCGCACCAATACCGTGCTTGATTGCTGTTGGTAATTCAAATTGGTGAAAATGATGCATATGTTCTACTTTCATATGAAGACTCATGTCCTATTCCTCCTCAAAATATCTAATTTCTATAAATTCTATTTATCTACTCTATTAAAACCAATGGATTGGCTGAGGATCGATATTATGAAAAACATGCTTTGATTCTTGATATTCCTCCAGCCCTAATCTTCCTAACTCTCTACCAATTCCGGATTGTTTGAATCCGCCCCATGGTGCATGCGGGAAATATACGTTAAATTCATTAATCCATACAGTGCCCATTCGCATTTTAGCTACACAACGTTCTGCCTTTGCAATATCCTTTGTCCAGACGCCGCCGGCTAAACCATAAATAGAATCATTCGCTAAACGAACTGCCTCTTCTTCACTTTTAAACGTTTCCACTGTAATTACCGGCCCAAATCCTTCATGCTGCACAACATCCATCTCTGTTGTACATCCTGTTAAAACGGTAGGGAGATAAAAGAACCCATCTTGTAATCGACTATCCGCAGGCTGTGCTCCTCCTACCGCAATTTGAGCACCTTCTCGAACACCGTTATCCACATACTTCATTACTTTTTGCAAATGTTCTTTTGAAATTAGTGGTCCCATTTGTGTTTCCTTATCAAAGCCGCTCCCTAATCGGATATTTTTAACACGTTGTACTAACTTTTGGACAAATGTATCATGAATACTTTCCTCCACAATAATCCTTGTCCCTGCAGAACAAATTTGCCCCGCATGGAAGAATACAGCATTTAACGCTTGATCTACTGCTGTCTCAAGATCAGCATCTGCAAAAATCACATTTGGGTTTTTACCGCCCAGCTCCAATGCTAATTTTTTTACATTGGTGCTTGCAGACCTCATAATACGTTTTCCTGTTTCAATACCGCCAGTAAAGGAGATCAAGTCAACATCTTCATTGATAGATAATTCTTCCCCAACTGTTGCTCCAGCTCCCAATACCAGGTTAGCTACACCTTTAGGGATACCCGCTTCTTCCATTAATTCAAATACTTTCACTGTTGTTAATGGTGTTATTTCACTGGGCTTCATAATTAATGTATTTCCAGCAGCAAGTGCGGGAGCTAATTTCCATGAAGCTTGTAATAAAGGATAATTCCAAGGTGTTATTTGGCCGCATACTCCTACTGGTTCTTTTACTACCTTACTAATCGTATTCGGAATTGGAGAGTCAATGATTTCGCCGCCGTCTTTATCAGCTAAATCTGCGTAATAACGGAATACTCCAGCAATATCATCCATATCTCCTCTACTCTCTTCTACGGTTTTACCAGTATCAAGAGATTCTAATTCTGCTAATTCTTCCTTATCTCTTTCTATGAATTCTGCAATTTTACGAATCATATTTCCTCGATCTGTTGCTGAGGTCATTGCCCAATCTCCATGATCAAAGGCATGTCTTGCAGCTTTAATTGCTAATCGTGCATCATCTTCATTACCCTCAGCTACGATAGCGATTCGTTCTTGGTTAAATGGATTGATAATTTCTCTTGTTTTCCCAGAGAGGGCAAGCACCCATTCCCCATTAATGTATTGTTTTTTTGTATCCAAATCGTAACCCCCTAACCACCATATTAACTTTGTTAAGAAAAAATTTAACGTTCTGAACAAAGTTAATATTATCGAAGATTTTTCATCTTGTCAAACAACCAAATAATCTTTTTTTGTATTGTTTTAAGAATTGATCTAATCAGATTATTTCCAGGGAGCGGGAATTTGACAATAAAATTTATTTCTTTATCATTAACTTTGTTAAGAAAAAATTTAATTAAATGAACATAGCTATGTAGGAGGTAGTAATATTGACAAATCCCCATGATGAGAGGGCAAGAGAACAAATTGAAGAGGCAAAGGATCAAGTTATCCAAGCAATATCTGAAACAATGGATTTATACGGAGTAACCCCGGCTGCCGGAAAAATATATGCAACAATGTATTTCGAAAATCAAATGAATTTAGATGAAATGCGGGAAGAACTAGGAATGAGCAAACCCAGCATGAGTACAAATGTACGTAAACTTCAACAAATTGAAATGGTAAAAAAGAAATTCCAACGCGGCTCTAGAAAGCACACTTATATTGCAGAAAAGAATTTCTTTCATTCATTTATGGCTTATTTTTGTCAAATGTGGGAGCGGGAAGTAAAAACGAACATGGACGCTATTCACATTGCAGAAAATCAGCTAAGCGCAATTATTCAAGATAACGAGGTTTCTGAGGAATTGAGAGAAGAAGCAGAAAATCATTATCAATTATTAAATCAATCAAAAGTGTATTACCATTGGTTAGATAAATTAGTACACAGTATTCGATCCGAAGAAATTTTTGAGTTTTTACCTAAAGATGAAACCCTAAAAAATTAAGAGGAGAGATGTCATTCTATGTTTCAGAAACAAAGAGAAGTAATGTTCATAATCACAACTATTTTGATTCTTTTATTAAGCGCATGTGGCAGCGATTCATCCGATGAATCCTCTACAGAAAAAGGTAGTAAAACCATTGACCTTGGTCAAACCAGCTGGGAAGAAAATATAGCTATCACAAATATGTGGAAGATTATTTTAGAAGAAGAAGGCTATGAAGTGAACTTACATCTACTCGATATCGGAACACAGATGGCTGCACTTGAGAATGATGAACTGGATATCAGCCCTGAAATTTGGTTACCTGTGCAAGATGCCGAATATGTAAAACAATATGAAGATACGGTCGACTTCTCGGAGGAGACTTGGTATGATAACGCAAAAGTCGGCTTAGTCGTACCAAGTTATATGGATAATATTAATAGCATTGAAGACCTCCATGCTAATAAGGAAAATTTAAATGCAGAAATTACCGGATTCGATGCGGGAGCAGGAACTATGCTTGTTGTGGAAGATGTCATTGAAGATTATGAGTTAGATTATGAATTAATTTCCAGCTCTGAACCAGCAATGCTAACCGCTTTGCAAGAAGCAATTAATAAGAAAGATGAAATTGTTATACCGTTATGGAATCCGCATCGTGTATTTGCAGAGATGGACTTAAAATACTTAAATGATCCTAAAAATATATTTGGTGATTCAGAAAAAATTTACCATGCGACTCGACAAGGGTTTCATGAGGATTATCCTGAAATAGATCAATGGTTTAAAAATTGGAAAATGAATGATGAACAAATCGGCGAATTAATGAGTTACGTGGGGGAAGCCGAAAATGAAGGAAAAAAAGCCATTGAAGGTGCTGAAAAATGGGTCAATGAAAACAATGACCTTGTTAACCAATGGCTAGAAAAATAAACCTATAATAAGCAGTCTGATTAAATTTTAAATCAGACTGCTTTTTCTTGCCTTTGCTAAGAGCTGAGTTAACTTACTCTCATGATCAAAAACAGGCGAAGCAGACGCTGTCTAATAATGTAGAACACCGCTTCTCCTGTTTACATTTAATCAATTACCCGATTGTTCTCATCTACCTGCAGCTTTTCCGTCTTTTCCACAGCAGCGACAAACCCATCGCCGTGACAAATCGTACATGTATACTGCCACTGCTCATCATCCATTAATAGTCCTGAACCGTCACAAGCTTTACAAGCAAATTCCTGGGACCCCATTGCCAACTTCCTTTCTATTATTGTTTTTGTTTAATCCAATTAATAATTCCGCCTGCCAGGAGAATCTCTAGATGTCTTTTAGTCAGGTCATGCTGTACCTTAATAGGGAGGCCTGCTTCTTTTAGTTTAATATCAAATGTACGCTGGTTTTGAATCGTTTGATGAATATCGCGAAATTCAAGTATATCTTCCCGATTGATTAACTCATAATCTTCCTCATTTACAAACGTTAACGGCAAAATACCAAAGTTAATCAAATTCTGTAAATGAATACGTGCAAAATCCTTTACAAGTACAACCTTTAATCCCAAATACCGAGGTGCAAGCGCCGCATGTTCCCGACTTGACCCTTGTCCGTAATTAAAGCCGGCTATAACCATATGACCGCCATTGTCACGCTTTTTCATTGCCTTTTCGTAATACTCATCATCGATAATTTCAAAAGCAAATGTACTGATTCGCTGAATATTACTGCGATATGGTAAAACACGTGACCCGCCGGCAAGAATCTCATCTGTTGAAATGTTGTCCTTCATCTTTAATAAAACAGGCAAATCAAAGTTATCCTCAATCGGCTGGAAATCTGGAATGGTAGTGATATTTGGACCTTTTTCCAATTCGATCTGACTGTTATCTTTCGGCGGGGCTTCCAACATCCCCTTTGTTGAAAAGGTCTTTGGTTCGGTTATGTCCGGATAAGGGATATCTAATGTTCTCGGGTCCGTGATAGCGCCCGTTAATGCTGAGGCAGCTGCTGTTTCCGGACTGCAGAGGAATACGCTATCTTCTCTGGTTCCAGACCGCCCTGGAAAGTTTCTTGGTGTCGTCCGTAAACTATTCCGGCCCGTTGCTGGTGCTTGACCCATTCCAATACAGCCATTACAGCCTGCCTGATGCATCCGCGCACCAGCGGATAATAGATTAGCGATATGCCCATTCTCAACAAGCTGCTCCAGCAATTGACGAGAAGTCGGATTAATATCAAATGAAATTCCCGGGGCAACTTGTTTTCCTTTGACGATTTCACTGGCAATCGCAAAATCACGATAACCAGGATTTGCAGAAGAACCGATATAGGATTGATAAATATTCTCTCCAGCTACCTCCGTAACAGGAACCACATTCCCCGGACTGGACGGTTTCACAATCAGCGGTTCCAGCGTAGATAAATCAATCTTGTCGTGCTCATCATAGGTAGCTCCATCATCCGCTTTTAATTCCATCCACTCTTCTTTACGGCCCTGTTGTTTCAGGAAACGTTTTACTTCCTCATCTGATGGGAAAACGGTTGCAGTAGCGCCCAATTCAGCGCCCATATTAGCAATCACATGTCGGTCCATTGCAGATAATTCTTTGACACCCGGTCCATAATATTCAATTATTCTGCCAACGCCTCCTTTTACCCCATGGCGGCGCAGCATTTCTAATATCACGTCTTTGGCGCTTACCCAGTCAGGAAGTTTGCCCAGCAACTCTACGCCCAATATACTTGGCATTTTTATATAATACGGTTCGCCGGCCATCGCCATCGTAACATCAATCCCGCCAGCGCCCATGGCTAACATGCCCATGCAACCATTTGCACAAGTATGACTATCCGAGCCTAATAACGTCTTTCCAGGCCGTGCCAATTGCTGCATATGAACCGGGTGACTGACCCCATTCCCAGGTCTGCTGTAATAAATACCGAATTTTTGTGCCGCACTTCTTAAAAACAAATGATCATCCGCATTACGAAAATCTTCCTGAATCAAATTATGATCCACATATTGTGCCGAAGCCTCTGTCTTTACTTTATCTATACCCATTGCCTCCAACTCCAGCATCACCATCGTACCTGTAGCATCCTGTGTCAAAGTTTGATCAATCCGTAATCCAATTTCTTCTCCAGCTTTCATTTCTCCTGACAGCAAGTGGTCTTGAATTAATTTCTGGGCTACATTTAGCTGCATATTTTCTCCTCCTAAAGATTCACTATCCCGCTTAGAATATACTTATATACTAATTATTACACCTATCCATTTAAGTTAAACGTATTTCCATATTTGGAAAGCATGCAATATTGTATTCAGTGCTCGGAACCCAAGGCCTGTTTGCATATTAAAAAAAGACCACTACCGTTTTTTGGTACTGGTTGAGAGAATACAGCAGTTCTATTTAAAACATATGAAATCAGCCATTTTTTTCTTTTAACATACGTATAGATACTTCATGCTCCCCTAAAATTCGATAAATTATCTGCTGTTCATCCATAATTTTTTCTGCTTTTTTGTTAGGATCTAAAACAGCCTGCTTAATTAAATGATTCTCTTCTTTTAATCCTTTTACGTCTGATTTAACTTCTTCTAAATTCCATTTTACGCTGTCTACATCTGTCCTAATTTCTTTGACATCCAGCTTCATCCTGTCTACATCTGTCCTAATTTCTTTGACATCCAGCTTCATCTTGTCTACATCTGTCCTAATTTCTTTGACATCCAGCTTCATCTTGTCTACATCTGTCCTAATTTCTTTGACATCCAGCTTCATCTTGTCTACATCTGTCCTAATTTCTTTGACATCCAGCTTCACATTTTGCATTTCTGTTTGAAAATCTTTCTGACGTTGATTTAGTTCCCCAAGAAGTTTTAATACCTGTTCTTCAAATGGCATTATGAACACCCCTCCTTTCATTAATATAAAGTCTCGTTTCGTTATTTATATATTATCATAGGAACCACAAAAGATTCATCTTAATAAAAACGACTTTTATTACTGTATATTCGTGGCAGTTCGTTTATTTTCATTAGTAAAATCAAAAAATAAGGCTATTTGATATGCTTATTTTAGCAGAGCAAACAAAGATTCGACATCGTCAAATTTATCATTTCCATTTATTTCAGAAGTGTTCTTACCTTCATCTTTGTCCATTCCATTTGAAGAATGAAGAAAATGAACAAGTACATACTAAAAACGTCTCCAGCATTAAAATAGCAAAGGGGTAATCGAATGCTTGACGAAAATACAATTAAAATTGTCAAATCAACTGCTCCAGTATTGCAGGAGCACAGTCAGGAAATTGGTGAAAGATTTTATGAATTGTTATTCTCACGCGTTCCGGATTTATACAACATGTTTAATCAAACGAATCAAAAACGTGGTTTTCAGCAAGGTGCCTTGGCATATGGCGTTTATTTAGCTGGAGCTAATATTGACAACTTACAAGCAATCGAATCAATGGTGGAAAGAGTAACTGAAAAGCACCGGGCTTTAGGTGTTCAGCCTGAACAATATCCGATTGTCGGTGAAACGTTACTCGAAGCCGTGAAAGATGTACTCGGTGAAGCAGCAACAGACGAAGTGATAGATGCCTGGGGGAAAGCCTACAAGGCCATTGCAGATATTTTTATGGATAGAGAAGCTAAGCTTTACCAAGAGACAGAAAAACAACCCGGCGGATGGATAGGAATTCGTCCTTTTTATGTAGAGAAAAAAGTAAAGGAAAGCGATGTTATTACGTCATTTTATTTAAAACCTAAAGACGGGAAACCTATTCCTTCCTATCAACCTGGTCAATATCTTACCATACAGGCAGATATTGACGGTGAAAAGTACTTTCATATGAGACATTATAGCTTGTCAGATGCCCCTAATAAGGATTATTTCCGAATTAGCGTAAAACAAGAAGATGCTCAAGGTATGGCACCAGCTGGAATTGTATCGAATTATCTTCATAATGAAATTTCAGAAGGGGATACACTAGCTATTGCAGCTCCTGCTGGAGATTTCACAGTCAAAACAGAAGAATTACCGATCGTTTTGCTTAGTGGAGGTGTAGGAATAACACCAATGATGAGCATGTTCAATACCTTGGTCGAAAACCATTCTGAACGTGAGATCACGTTTATTCACGCGGCTGAGAATAGTACTGTTCATGCAATGAGGGAACATGTCGAGAATTTAGCGGAAGAAAATCAAAATGTCACTTCCTTTGTATGCTATGCAAATCCTACCGAAGAAGACCGCTCCAAGCATCGTTATGATAAAGAAGGTTTTATTGATCTCGATTGGCTACAAACGGTGCTATCTGATAATCAGAAAGATTTTTACTTTTGTGGTCCCTTCCCATTTTTAAAAGCGATAAACCATGCACTTCAGAAATGGGGCGTACCAAAAGAGCGGCGCACGTATGAATTATTTAGTCCCATCAGCACGATCGAGGATGCCTAATTAAAATTAAACATTTTAAAATTTTATATTATTGATTAAACCAATCAAACACAGTCTAAATAAAGTAAAGCATTGCTGCATTGTCCGTTTGAAGGATGCGGCAATGCAACGTTAAAATAGGCAAGATTTCAAGTATTTCTGTTGGGGTAACATTCATTGTTCCTACCATTATTGCACAAACTTTGTGAGGTGAAGACGTGAAGAATTTTTTATCTACAAAAATGGGGTTCTTTACCATTACTGTCGTTCTTTTTTGGATTAAAACATTTATCATATATTCTACAGAATTTGATTTAGGTATAAGTAATGGAATACAGGAGTTCCTCTTATTTTTTAATCCACTGAGCTCGGGACTAATTTTCCTTGGACTGGCACTATTTGCGAAAGGAAGAAGAATGGGTATATGGATTATTATCATTGATTTCATCCTGTCGTTTATCTTATATGCAAACGTGGTTTATTATCGTTTCAACAGTGACTTTATTACGATACCAACTCTCATGCAAACGAGCAATTTTAGAAGTTTAGGCGGAAGTATTGCAGATTTAATTGAAATATATGATGTGCTTTATTTACTTGATTTAATTGTAATTATTGTATTGTATGTTATACTGCGAAAAAATTGGTCTGAAGAACGTATGAAATACCGTAAACCGTTGTTCGTATTAATCACTGGCGTTATCGTCTTCGCAGTTAATTTAAGTTTAGCCGAAATTGATCGCCCGCAACTATTAAGCCGTACTTTTGACAACAAATATGTAGTGAAATATCTTGGCATTTATAACTTTATAATTCATGATATAATCCAAAGCGGCGAAACATCAACGAAGCGCTTAGCAGTGGATGAAAACGACATAACGAGAGTAGAAAGTTATACCAAAAATAAATATGCAGAACCAAATCCGGCTTACTTTGGATCAGCAAAAGGCAAAAATGTAATTAAAATACACCTTGAGTCCTTTCAATCATTTTTAATCGACTATGAACTGCATGGAGAGGAAGTTACGCCATTCTTAAATTCTTTAGTAAATGATTCGCGTCATGAATTTACGTATTTTGATAACTTCTTTCATCAAACTGGACAAGGAAAAACAGCGGATTCAGAATTAACGATGGATAACTCTTTATACGGATTACCAGAAGGTGCGGCATTTGTAACAAAAGGGAATAATACCTACCAATCACTGCCAGCGATTATGAATCAACAACAGGGATATACAACTGCGGTTTTTCATGGCGATGATAAATCATTCTGGAATCGTGAGGTGATATACAAACGCTTTGGAATCGATAAATTCTATGATGCGAGTTATTACGATATGAATGAGGAAGATGTTATAAATTACGGTTTAAAGGATAAACCATTCTTTAAAGAATCAATACCTTTATTAGAAGATTTGAAGCAGCCTTTTTATGCCCATCTGATAACATTAACAAACCATCATCCATATTTGATTGATAGTAAGGATGCAACGATTGAGCCAGCGGAAACTGGCGATAATTCAGTTGATACTTATTTCCAAACTGCTCGTTATTTGGATGAATCACTTGAACAATTCTTTACAGACCTGAAGGCAGCCGATTTATATGAGGATTCGGTCATCATGATTTATGGAGACCATTATGGGATTTCCGATAACCATAATAAAGCAATGAGTGAAATTATCGGTGAAGAGATTACACCATTAAAAAATGCTCATTTACAGCGTGTACCATTTCTAATTCGTATTCCTGGAATGGAAGGTCAAGGAACAAATCATGAATTCGCTGGACAAATCGATGTTATGCCAACATTACTACATCTTCTAGGTATTCCTGCTCAAGATTACATTCAATTCGGTACGGATTTATTTTCTGAGCAACACAAGGATTTTGTATCATTCCGTAATGGCAGCTTTATAACAAAAGAATACAGTTACATTAATGGTGTTTATTATAATAATGAAACCGGGGAGGAAATAGAACCAACAAAAAACATGGAGAAACAAAAAGAACAAGCTCTCTATGAGTTGAAGCTTTCTGACGAATTATTAAATGGCGATTTATTACGATTCTATACTCCAAACGAAGACTGGAAGCCTGTTGAGTATGAAGCTTACCAGTATGGCAATCCACAAAATGGAGAATAATAAGCCGTTCAGATCTCCTCCTAAAAAGTCATAAAAAACATAGAGGGATACGTATTAACGTGCTTAATATGTATTCCCCTATTTACTTCTTGTGTAAATTTAGGATGAGGTTATAGGTATTTCTAAATGAACCACTTATGCGTTCCCCGCGCTTCGTATATAAAATATTACGCACCATTAATTTCTCTTTTCAACAAATAGCAAAATAAATGTTGCCAATGGCCCCAACAAAAGGGACAATAAAAACCAATTGAATCGGTCCTATTCTTTCCTTGTGCAAGTGCAGCATTTATCCACGCTAGTGTACCACAACCTATAAAATATTGGTTTTCCATCAATATTCCTCCTCATTGAAAGTAATCACACGGAAAAATGATGCTCTGCCTAGCTTCACACCTAATCTGAGATTACCTTGTCATTCTGTTCTTTCTTATCTTTTCCATATAATGTCTCCAAATGCTCTAGATGCTCCATTCCCCAGCTTCTCATCGACTCTAATAATGGGATTAACCCACGTCCATATTCAGTCATAGAATATTCAACTTTAGGAGGTACTTGCTGATAGACTTCCCGATGAACAATGTCATTATATTCTAACTCTCTTAATTGCGAAGTTAACATTTTTCTAGTAATTTCCGGAATAGCTCGCTGCAGTTCACTAAAACGTAATTTTTCGTTTCCCATAAGGTGAAATAGTATAACCGGCTTCCATTTACCAACAATAATATCTAATGCAACTTGAAGTTCTCCACAATTTTCACTTGAAGATTCATTCGTCATTTTTTTAATCTCCTTTTCAAAAATGTCCGTAAACCCCTTTTATAATACATGGTTTACTAAAAGTAACTATGTTTAATTAAAGTGCCTACTTCCCAAAAAGAAACTTTAGATTTATTATAACTATAGTGGTCAAATGAATACAAACTTATTATTTGATACGTTTATTATAATTTCACACGGAGGGTTAAAGAATGACAAAAATCGGTATTATTACAGGCAGCACGCGTGACGTACGTGTTAATTTACAAGTTGCAGAATGGGTTAAAGATTTTGCAGATAATAAAGATGTGGATGCAGAATTTGAAATCCTTGATATAAAAGAAAGTGGTCTTGGACGTTTCAATGAAGCAACTCCACCACTTATGGCAAATAAAAAATACGCAACAGAAGCACAAAATGCTTGGTCAAAGAAAATTGACGAAATGGATGGTTTTATTTTTGTGACACCTGAATACAATAAGAATTTCCCTTCAGCCTTAAAAGACCATTTAGACTA
Organism: Oceanobacillus sp. J11TS1; assembly: GCF_018333215.1. GTDB lineage: Bacteria > Bacillota > Bacilli > Bacillales > Amphibacillaceae > Oceanobacillus. The sequence goes on from NZ_BORO01000020.1 coordinate 13,682, forward strand.
TTTAGGATCAGAGTGGCATCATAAAGCCGCAGGAATCGTAAGCTACGGTTCTACTTTAGGTATAGCAGCTTCTCTTGCACTGCGCACAACATTGTCAAACCTAAAAATAGCCACTGTTGAACCACAAGGTGCATTCAGCTTATTTAATGACTTTGAAAACATGACAACTTTCAAACCAATGGAAGTGCATAAACCAAGATTTGGTGAGTTGATTGATGATGTTGTCGCTTGGTCAAATGCGCTTAAATCGGTAAGAAAAGAAACAAGCCTCGTATAAAACGAACTTCTCTCAGATGAAGCTTTGGTGGGTTGGAAGCAGTCGATTGCTTGCAGGCTAACCTGTGTTAACAAAATAGACAAGCAATTTACGAAATACCTATTGGATTTGGTAAATTGCTTGTCTTTTTATTTGAGGTTCACTTCTATCGTTTTTAACACCAAATGAATCACTTATGTACTCCCGGCGCTTCCTATATAAAATATTTTTCCATTTAAATATGACTACATTCTGTAAACATACCACCGAACATACCTATACCCTTAAGGCATTGCATATGTAAATCATCATAATCAATTCTAAAAAATAGGATATATGTAATAAAAACAAGGATATATCGTTTATATGCAGCTGAAAATTACCTAGAGTTATTTCTCGTAAAAACTATCTTTAATATATTGAATTTCTTCATTAATAGGTAAGTTTTCGTAAGCTTTACCAATAGTTCCTCCCTGTAGCGACCAGAGGTAGTTATGATCAAAATGCGCAGCATCAAAGTTACCATCTTTCCAACTTTCAGCAATCAGCAATAATTCATGTTTATTGTCAAAATTGCTATTGGAGATAACATTGTAAACCTGGTCTATTGTTTCAGGGTGCATTGGAACTCTACCCCATTTTTCTTCGGCTCTTACTTTTTGGTGGACCATTTCATGCATTACTTTAACAGCTTCTTCTTGCGTGGAGTCTTCATGAATGTTTAGTTTTAACTTTTCTTTTTCAATTCCATCTAAAACTTCTTCTAGTTCCGTTTTCTCTTCTTCTGTTACTTCTTCAGCATTCTCTTCTGAGCCACCAGTTTCCATATATTCTTCTGGACTTAACTGTTCCTCTGCTGCATCCATCGAATTCATAAAAAATGCTATGCCAGCTCCAATCGCAACAATAAGTATAATTATTGAGACGATTAGTATCTTTTTCATATAAAAATTCCCCCACCGTAATTAAATTTTATTTCTATTTCTTTTATCGAAGTACCGCCATCCGGAAAGTTTTTTCTATTCTATCAACCGCATACCCAAATGAAAGATAGACTGAATTTCCATTTCCGAAAATACGAACTTCATTGCCCTTCCTATTCTGTTGCTGTTCTATCACCTATTATTCATCTTTCTATGTATCCTGTCGCCCCCCATGCATAAAATCCAAAGGTAATTTTATCATAATCTTTGATAGAAATGTTGAAATTTTCATAAACAGCCATCTCTTGACTAAATTTCTACAATAGTAGCGGATGTTGTAGACCGATATGATTATTTATTTAAAACTTAGGCACCCCTGCACGCAATTTTTGCATTTATGTATATTTACACTAGCGTTGCATAAAATTTAAAGTTTAAAGTTTAAATCAATTATATGAATTTCTTGTATATATTCTAGAAATTTTCTAATCTCAACCTCTTACCAGGGGTATAAAGGTAGACCTTTATTCATTAAGACGGCATTATTTAAGAAAATTTAATACAAACGTACTTAAGTAACTGCTTTTCTTAAATAAGGATACGTATTCTTTCTAATTATGGGTTATAGTACAGTTTAATTGAATATAGTTACTCAATAAGAGGGGTGAGTATGCGGAGGATGATTTAATAAACATCGATATAATGGACGCAAATATTAGTCTGGATATGCCTGTTATGAAGGCCATTAATACATACTCTGATTTACTAAAAGATGTACACCTAATGATAATCCGGAACATTTCATAAAAAAGTTTATAGAATTAGGGGCAAACTATGTAACCGTAATGTATTATATGGATATATAATCATTGCACGTTGAGGATTTTATTCTACAAGATTCTCAAAGCTTGTTCACCTAACGATACAGGCTAGTAAAAGAATATTGATTAACTGTAATTTTAAGTTATGGTGGGAGATGAGATTGTGATAGAAAGTAAAATTGATTATTATGAAAAGGAATTTTTGCATTTTAAACCTTTTGAACACTTTTATGCACGTATTGAAGAAATGAAAAATATATCAGACTATGGAGCGAAAGTTGCTTCTAAGTGGAGCGAAATTGTTAACCAATCTCTTAGGGACGAAGTTTATCCAGTAGTGCATCCAATTGGGCAAGAGACATTTTCGTTATACGTAGAATTCCCGACAGGCGTGTTTGAGTGTGCTTTAGATATAGACGGTGCTACTTCGCTTATAAATAAAGAAAATATTAAACCTGCTGTTTTTGAACCGTCTAATATTATAGCTTCTGTAGATATAGGTAATATAAATACTGACACAAGCAATATTAAAACTAACCACAAGAACCCAGTAATGGTAATTCAAAGTAAGTTTTTAACGGACAATAAACCCTATTGTATTAATGGTAATCACAGAATTTATGAGGCTTATAGAAATAACGAAAAACAAATTGAAGTATATTATTTTAAAGACCTGGAATTCGAGCCCTTTTTCTATGATATTTTAAGCAGATCTGTATACTTTTTAGAAATTGATTACCATAATGTAATCAATAATGAACGAAAATTTTTAAATGATTGATACCGCCTATGCATCTAATTATAACTAAAGACACAGGGAGAGTAATATAAAGGGGGACAGGTTAATGGAAACAGTGAATTTTTATAATCAAAGTAAATTTAAAGCTGACGTAGAGAAATTATACTTCGCTCAAAAAGAACGAATACTACACCTCGTTCCAAACGCAGATATTCAACACGTCGGTAGCACTTCTATACCAAACAGTCTGACTAAGGGAGATATAGATATCCAGGTGCGTGTGAATCAAGAACAATTTACACAAGCGGTTCAAGCACTCTCTGCTGTGTACGATTCTAATGAGGGAAGTGTAAAAACAAATGAATTTAGGGCATTTAAAGACGATGCAACTATCCCTCCTTTAGGTATACAACTGACTGTTAAAGGATCAGAGTTTGACTTCTTTTGGAAGTTTCGGGATGTCTTACTTCAAAATGATAAGTACAGAGTAGAGTATGATGAATTAAAGAGGAACTTTGAAGGATTGGAGATGGAAGCCTATAGAGAAGCAAAAAATCATTTCTTTAGCAGGGTAATGAGGACGCCTGAGTTCAAGCAATTGAGAACTGAGATTGATAAGTAAAAGATGTTTCTTTATATAATTTCTCAACTAACAAATGGGTGCTTTACTTTAATAAGCTCCCATCATTTAAGTGTACACGGTCAATTTATACCTAACACTCCGGAATGGTTTCAATGGATAGGCAGAATTGCAATTCCGTTATTTATTTACTCTTGAATTATCGGTTATCAATACACTTCTGACAAAACAAAGTACATCACCCGTTTATACCTGTTTACTTTGGGTATGGCAGTATTAAATCTAATTATCAATATTCTTTTTGATAATACCGGAATATATATAACAAATAATTTTTTTGCTCCTCTTTTTTAATTTTAATGTTCATCTACATTTTTGAAAAAAAACAGCTGAGATTTATTGTATTCCTTGTCATATGGCAAATACTAGCTTTTCTAATCAGTATGTTCTTATAAGAGGGAATAAAATGGACTATTATTAGTGACGCTCCAGCTATTTATCAATTTTTCGGTTCTATATTGGCAGTGTTTTCTTTGTAGAAGGTGGTCCTTCTTTTATACTATTTGGTTTGCTTCTTTATGTGAGTAGAAAATCCAAGATCGGTATAAGCGTAGTGTTTATCTTATTCTCTATAATCTATTATGTGGTTTTTGCTAGTTGGGGACACATACCGGAATTCTTTGCATTTTACCTAATTCAATTTGCTGGGTATCAATGGTTCATGATAGCAGCATTACCTTTGATATTGCTTTACAACGGTAAAAAAGGAATTGGATTGAAATACTTTTTCTATATTTTTTATCCAGCACATATTATAATATTGTATTTTATTGGCATGTATTTATTGAAGTTACAAGGTATATTATAATGTTATATTTTTGCCATTTTCGGGTATAATATAAATAAGAAAGCATATAATAAAAAAACCGCACGGTGTATCAGCACCGCACGGTACAATAGACTGTATCTCGCATACGAGGAACAGCGTAAATTCAGTTATAAAAATAACCCTATCGCCGTCCAAGCATATGAGGGTTATTTTTTATCATTTTTTTTCGGACATAATGAATGCCACTAATGATCCGAAAGAGACCATCAGTAATAAAGCAGTACCTATATCCGTACAGCGTCACCTCCCTTCTAAAAGGAGGGGTTAGAATACAACCCTTTCTTTATAGAAGGTAAGAACCGGAACTCTGCCCCTCATATGAATTATATCAGCCTATTGTTAAATTCAATTATAACATAGTTAGTAACCACCGAATGAAGTGTAGCCTTAAAATAAAGTTCGATCAAAATATCTCACACATTCCGTATTACCATAAACAGAAAGAATCCATTTGGAATAGATTGATCAAAATGGATTCTTTCTCTATGGAGTACGGGTCGATAAAAAAGATTGATCACTTTCGGATGTAATATTCAATAATCGCGCCCGATACTTAAATAATTATTTTTAAGTTTATTTCTCTTTTATAAAATAAAACCCTTGTCCATTTTCTTGCGGTACAAATCCTGATAAAACTGATGAACCCTCCACCCTATCTTGTTCTTCAGCTGTTATAACTGTTTTAACATCTTTATCTTCAACGACCTTACTTTCACGTGATTCTTGTTCTTCTACTGTTAAAATTTTAATTTTATCCCCATCACTATCAACTTGTCCTTTTGCTGATACATCTGTAAAACCAATTGATATCGCAAGAACTCCTATAAAACCAAAAACCAAACCCGATTTCCTTTTCATAAAATCTCCTCCATTTCTTTAATAAAAAAACTACTATTACATTAGTGCTACATTAACCTAATAACAATTATTCAAGTCTCTGTTATTTTCACAAAGTGTGATATCTAATTAGCTAGCCGGATTGTTGAATCGTGTTTATAGTCTAAGTCCTTTTTTCTTACTAACAGTTCCAATTAGAGTACCTATCCATATTCCCAAAAAAACAGTAATCGTAACAAATAATATTCCCACACCATCCCAGCCGCGAACGACTTCTTTACTGTAAATAATTATTCCAATACAGATTAAACTTAATACAGTAGAGATTAATAACAAAGCTTTTTTTGAAACTTTACGGGATATAAAAAAGAGGATAATAGCAGCAGCAATCCCCATAAGCAATATAGGTGTCCATCCTTCTAACATTAATGCATTCATTTCGTCCCCTCCTACTTCTATATATATTCCATAGGTCCGTTAATTGAACGAAAACTCTGTTTAGTTAATCTCTTAATCTATTTTAACATACACAGCGAAATTTTATTCGAAACAATAAACTGAATACCCATTTAAACAAAAAATGAGGATACCATGCTCATACATTGAACATGATACCCTCTAGTTAATTAAGACTATTTAAAATTTACTTGTTCCTGTTCTCCACGAAGTCTATTGTAAAATGATTTCTTTAATATTTTAATTAAACATCTAACCCTCACAATACGAAACGGTAGCATAGTACTAGTAACCGATAATTGTTTTTTTCTTAAAGTAAATTCCTCTCAAATTTAACATTGCAATTTATTTAAATATATGTGTAATATTGCAACATGAAGTGAATCAGCTTAAATTAAAAAAGGAGTCTATAAAATTATGAAAGATGTATTTGACTGTTTTCTTCTGCATGTTTGCAGCTGTCGCTTTAATATATATTGTTCCTAATTTAGCAAACATATTGGATGACTTACAAAGTGCTTTAAATTTAACCATTTTATTTCTTCTAGTAATTATATTAAAAACTTTATTCAACAACCAAAAGCAATAAATATAGTAAGTAAATTACATAACAAAGCCGTGCAATACTTCTTCTAAGGTCGCTCGGCTCTTATAATAGAATAAGCGCATAAAAAAATATCAAAGGTCTGTAACCCTTGATATGAGTGGTTTTTACATATGATGCGGTCGGTGGGATTTGAACCCACACGGGTTATTCACCCACCAGGCCCTCAACCTGGCGCGTCTGCCATTCCGCCACGACCGCGTGCTATAATGCTAAATGGTGCGGATAAAGGGACTGAACCCCCACGTCCATAATGGACACTAGAGCCTGATTCTAGCGCGTCTGCCAATTCCGCCACATCCGCAAAATATAATGATGAGCCATGAAGGATTCGAACCTTCGACCCTCTGATTAAAAGTCAGATGCTCTACCGACTGAGCTAATGGCTCTTATAGTTGATAAACCATCTTTGATGTCCTATCAATAAAAAAATACTATTATGATTAATAGTATTATCATGTAATCCTTCTTAAAAGAAAAATGGCTGGGCCACCAGGATTCGAACCTGGGGTACACGGGATCAAAACCCGATGCCTTACCGCTTGGCTATGGCCCAACTATAATGGCGGTCCGGACGGGACTCGAACCCGCGACCTCCTGCGTGACAGGCAGGCATTCTAACCAGCTGAACTACCGGACCAATTATTTATTTTAATTTTCAAAGGAAGATGACCCGTACGGGATTCGAACCCGTGTTACCGCCGTGAAAGGGCGGTGTCTTAACCGCTTGACCAACGGGCCATTATGTAAATAAAAATGGCGGAGAAGGAGGGATTTGAACCCTCGCGCCGCTTACACGACCTACACCCTTAGCAGGGGCGCCTCTTCAGCCACTTGAGTACTTCTCCAATAATGGCTCCACAGGTAGGATTCGAACCTACGACCGATCGGTTAACAGCCGATTGCTCTACCACTGAGCTACTGTGGAATAAAAAAGTAATCAGTTACTTTCTATGTAATATATTGATTACGCAACAACAAGAATCATCATACAATATATCTTGTTTTTTGTCAACAAAAACTTTTAAATTTCTTAAAAAGTTTTTTTCTGCTTAGAAAATCAATCAAAATTCAAAGCAATTCGACAATGTTGATCAACAAGCCTGTTTCAATTAAGAAAGCTGTCATTTCGTATCAACTCCATTAATTTATCATGGATATTATTAATCGTCAATACTTTTTTCAAAAAAAAATTAAATTAGTCTTAACTTTCCTTTGCACTTCCCGCATCGATACCTGGTTATATCTACCCTTCTCATTCGTTTGTAGACAGTTTTACACTTTTGACATTCATAGGTATAGCGATACCGTTTCTGTTGTGAAGGAAGTGGTTTACAATGACGTGGGGATCCTGTTTTCGCTAACAGCTCTCTAAAATCTTTATCCCGGTGCTGGTATCCTTTCCCTTCAATATGCAAGTGGTAATGACAGAGTTCATGTTTAATGATTCCGATCAGCTCTTCCTTTTCAAATTCCAAAGCATATTTCGGATTGAGTTCAATTAAACGTTTACTAGGAATGTATCTTCCGCCAGTTGTCCGCAAACGAGAATTAAAACAAACTTTATCAATAAATGGCTTATTGAAATAAGTCTCTGACAACTGATTTACTAATTGATACAAATCTTTTTCGAGCATTGGGTTCATATATATCACCTCAAAGAAAATAAAAATATAACTCCCTTGTGTGTTTAAAAAGGCTTACTTCTTGTATCTCGCATTACACTCAAAATCACTTTTTCCTTTTCGGGTTATTGCTCCCAGCAAAAAAAGAATAGTTAACTCAGGAGAACTTTATTCTATTTTAATAGGAACCATACTAAAATTCAAATTCTCATTTAAATTATCTAATTGATAATACATAGAATAGTTAATATAGGAATACATTTCCTTATAAAAGAGGATAATGCACTTTTATTTATTGCTTATAAATACTATTATTACGGCTATTATAGCCTTTTAATCTGTTTCAAAGAAATGTCATATAAATAACACACAATAAAAATAGCAATCTACTATTTATTATGTTATTATAATGATTGTATTTAATATATTTAGGGGGTAAACAATATATGAGCGATAAAAGAAAAATGACTACTGCATTTGGTGCTCCTGTTCCAAATGATGATGATGTCAAAACGGCTGGTAAACGCGGACCACTTTTAATGGAAGACTTTTGGTTCCTTGAAAAACTTGCACATTTTGACCGTGAAGTAATTCCTGAACGCCGCATGCATGCAAAAGGTTCTGGAGCTTATGGAACATTAACCATTACAAATGATATTACGAAATATACAAAAGCAAAAATCTTCTCTGAAGTCGGGAAGAAAACAGACATGTTTATTCGTTTTTCTACAGTAGCTGGAGAACGCGGTGCAGCTGATGCTGAACGTGATATTCGCGGAACAGCGATGAAATTCTATACAGAAGAAGGTAACTGGGATTTAGTTGGTAATAATACTCCTGTATTCTTCATGAGGGATCCAAAACGCTTCCCTGACTTAAACCATGTTGTAAAACGTGATCCAAAAACAAACATGCACAGCCCTGAAGCAAATTGGGATTTCTGGACTAACTTACCAGAAGCACTTCACCAAGTTACCGTTGTTATGTCAGACCGCGGGATTCCAAAAACATACCGTCATATGCATCTATTCGGTAGTCATGCGTACAGCTTATATAACGCAGACAACGAACGCGTGTGGGTAAAATTCCATTTCAAAACGGAACAAGGAATTCAAAACCTTACAAATGAAGAAGCTGAAAAAATTGTCGGCTCAGATCGAGATAGTCATCAACGTGATCTATATGAAGCCATTGAATCAGGCAATTTCCCTAAATGGAAAATGTACATTCAAGTGATGACAGAAGAAGAAGCTAAAAACATGCCTTACAACCCATTTGACTTAACAAAAGTATGGTATAAAGATCAATTCCCGCTTATTGAAGTTGGTGAATTAGAGCTTAATAAAAACCCTGAAAACTATCATGAAGAGGTAGAACAGGCAGCATTCGCTCCAACTAACATCGTTCCTGGAATTGGTTTCTCTCCAGATAAAATGTTACAAGGTCGTCTATTCTCTTATGGGGATGCACAGCGTTATCGTCTAGGTGTTAACCATTGGCAAATCCCTGTTAACTATCCGAAAAACGCGAAAAACTTCCATCCATACCATCGTGACGGAGCAATGCGCGTTATCCCTTACACAGGTGGACAAGTTAGCTATAGCCCGAACCAATACGGCGAGTGGGAAGATAGCAAAGAGCATCAAGAGCCTGCATTACAGCTAGGTGCTGATGTTGATTATTATGACTTTGATGAGGATGATAGTCTTTACTACGAACAACCTGGTAAGCTATTCCGCTTAATGTCTGATAAACAGAAAGAGTTGCTTTTCCAAAACACAGCAAATGATATGGCTCCAGTTTCCAAAACAGTGAAACTTCGTCATATCAACAATTGCTACAAAGCTGACCCAGATTACGGTAAAGGCGTGGCAGCAGCAATGGGTATTTCTCTTGATGAAATCGAAGCTGCAAACGAAACAACTGTTAAGCAATAACAGTTCATCATAAAGAAGGTCTCCCCTTATAGCAGTATAAGGGGAGATCTTCTTTTTATATCTATATAGAAAAAGGAACTTCCCAGTTTAGAAGTTCCTTTTTCTTATTTATTATTATTTTTACTGAACCATAGAAAGTGCGATTCTTCCTTTTTGCACATTTACATCATCTACCCAGACAGTAACCACGTCACCGACCGAAGAGATATCCATCGGATGCTTAACGAACTGCTTCGACATTTTGGAAATGTGGACAAGTCCATCTTGTTTGACACCTATATCGACAAAAACACCGAAATCGACCACATTACGAACGGTTCCTTGAAGTTCCATACCAGGTTTTAAATCTTCCATATTCATTACATTTTGTTTTAGAAGTGGCTGCGGGAAATCATCACGTAAGTCACGCTCCGGTTTACTCAATGCCTCTAAAATATCTTCTAAGGTTGGCAAACCGATCTCTAACTCTTCAGCTACTGCTTGTTTATCTATTGTTTCAATTTTTTGCTTTAGCGGTTCTGTACCTAAATCTTGCTCATCAAACCCAAACTTTTCAAGTAAAGCTTTTACATGTGGATAGCTTTCTGGATGGATTGGTGTGCGATCAAGCGGCGTATCCCCATCCACAATTCTTAAAAATCCAATAGCTTGCTCATAGGTTTTTGCACCAAGTCGAGGAATCTTCTTTAACTGCTTCCGATTCGTAAATTTCCCTTCTTCTTCCCGACGCTTAATCACGTTGTTGGCAACTGTTTTACTTAAACCAGATACATATTGCAAAAGGGAAGAAGAGGCGGTATTTACATTTACACCAACCTGGTTAACAGCTGTTTCAACAACAAAAGTTAATGAATTGGATAACTCTTTTTGACTGACATCATGCTGATATTGACCAACGCCAATGGATTTCGGATCAATTTTCACAAGTTCCGCCAGTGGATCCTGTACTCTTCTTGCGATGGAAACAGCACTTCTTTCTTCTACTTGTAAATCAGGAAACTCTTCCCTTGCTAAGGGGGAAGCAGAGTAAACACTTGCTCCTGCTTCATTCACGATAATATATGGAATATCGAGCTTATTATTTGTTAAAACATCTGAAATAAATTGTTCCGTTTCTCTAGATGCTGTCCCATTTCCAATTGCAATCAGTTCAATATTAAATTTGTTCATTAAGCTAATAACAACTTTCTCTGCACCTTTCACATCTTTCTTTGGCGCGGTCGGGTAAATGACACTTATTTGATGGAGTTTTCCAGTCTCATCAACAACAGCTAGCTTACAACCTGTACGGAATGCAGGATCCACACCCAGAATAACCTTCCCCTTTAATGGCGGCTGAAGCAATAAATTTCGTAAGTTAACAGAGAAAACATCAATTGCCTGTGCCTCTGCTTTTTCTGTAAGAGCAGTCCGTATTTCTCTTTCAATCGATGGTTCAATTAACCGTTTATAACTATCTTCCACTGCTTCGGTTAACAATTCCTTGATATTTTGTGGACATGCTTTCTTGATAACTCTTTTTTCTAAATAGGATTGTATTTTATCCACTGGGGGCTCTATTTGTACTTTTAAAACCCCTTCTTTTTCACCACGGTTAAGCGCAAGAATGCGGTGAGAGACAAGCGAACGAATCGATTCACTATATTCATAATACATTTCGAAAATTTGCTTTTCATCGTTTTCTTTCTTCTTATCCTGTGATCGAATGATCCCCTGCTTCATCGTTGCATCCCGAATAAACTCGCGATAACCTGGATCATCTGAAATCCACTCTGCAAGAATATCATTTACTCCCTGAAGCACTTCTTCTACTGTGTTTAATTCGTGTTCTTCAGAGAAATATTGTGCCGCTGCTTGTTCTAAATCAACTGGTTCACTTTGCTTCCAAATAAGTTGCGCCAGTGGCTCTAGCCCTTTTTCCTTCGCAATTGTCGCTCTTGTTCGACGTTTTTGTTTATAAGGACGATACAGATCTTCTACTTTTTGAAGCTGCGTCGCTTTTTCAATGTCATTTCTTAATTCATCTGTTAATTTACCTTGTTCATCAATAATACGAATTACTTCTTGTTTTCGTTCAGATAAGTGAAGCACGTATGTCCATCTATCCTGGATTTCTTTTATTTTCACTTCATCCAGTCCACCTGTTGCCTCTTTCCGATACCTTGCAATAAATGGAACGGTGTTACCTTCATCTAAAAGAGAAATTACTTTAGATACTATTTTGTCCTGTACTTTGGTGTCTTTTGATACGATTGCAATTAATTTTTCATCTAAACTCACGACGAATTCTCCTCCTTACTCTACTCCTTATTGTATCAAATTACATGCAGGAATGCTTGGCCCAAAAGCACAGAACTCCTGTTTAAGAATGCAGACACTTGCCCCACGGGCATAAGTACGATTACACAAAAAAAGGTTGATTTGTAATCAATAACAGCTGAACCAATGTTCATGCCATTTTCATACAAATCAACCTTTTTCTCCTCTATATCTAATTGCCATTAACGTGGTATCATCATGCCTTGTACGATCACTATACTGCGCATAAGTTTCCGTAATTCTCTCTACATTATCATCTTTGAAGAAATACTTCGATAGTTCTTTATCCATAACTCCATCGGAAAACATAATAAAATTTGTTCCTTTGGTTAATTTTTGCGTCATTACTTTCACACTTCGATATAGAGAACCCAAATATCCAGAGCTTGGAATATTCCTTTTTTTAGGAACTCCATTTTCCAAAACAATGATTCCTATATTTCCAATTGTAGAAAATGTAAAAGTTTGATCCATGAAGTCTAGCTTCAAAATGCCTATAACCGCCCCGCGCATTCCAATTAATTGCTTGTTACATATTTTAACGATTTCCTCCACTGTTTTATCCGTATGCTGCTCTACAATGTCTACAACGATTTGGGAAGACTCTTTTGCAATTTCCCCGCTTCCGAGACCATCCGCAAGTACTGCTAAAAACATCTGCTCTTCTTCGATAAAAAAGTAACTATCTCCGCATAAATGGTTACCTTTTTTTGATTTTTGAAAAACGGAAACATCTACATACTTGCCGGAATTCAATCGAATACCTCTGCACTTTCCGATTGCATCGTTTCTCGCAGTTTTCGGAGAGCTCTTCGTTGCAGCCTAGAAACATGCATTTGCGAGATACCTAATTTTTCTCCAGTTTCTTTCTGGCTCATATTTTTAAAATAAGTACAGTCAAGAATTAATTGTTCACGCTCTGATAGGACTGGGAGTATTTTTTCAAGCATCATTTTTTGTTCAAGGTTCTTAATGTCGTCATCCTCATTACCAATCAAATCTAAAATAGCTACTGTACTGCCATCTGAATCTGCTTCAATTTTATGATCGACAGACAGAGCCTTATAGCTTTTACTCATTTCCATTGTCTCTAGGACGTCTTCTTCTGGTACACCGATATGTTCTGCAATTTCTTTAATTGTAGGAGATCTTTGATTTTTCGTCGTTAGTTCATCAGCACTTTTTCGAATTTTTGGTCCCAATTCTTTAATACGTCGGGGGACATGGACGCTCCATGTTTTATCCCGTATGAATCGCTTTATTTCACCAATTATTGTTGGGACTGCGAATGATTCAAACGACTTACCATAAGATGGATCGTACCTCTTAATCGCTCCTAGTAAACCAATCATGCCAACTTGTACAAGATCTTCATGAATGGCACCATTTTTAGAATACTTTCGAGCAATTGATCCGACAAGGTTCTGGTAGGTTAATACAATCTTTTCCTGAAGCTCTTGGTTTGTTGGATCTTCCTGAAGATTGCTTATCCATTGGTAAACCTCATCTCCCCCTTTATTGAATGGTTGAGATTTGGTCGTCATCCATGTCCACCTCTTCTTCTCGATTGTATTTAGTCATAATGACCATTACACCGTATTTATTATTAATTTTCACTTCGTCCATTAGTGCTTCAATGAGGAATAAGCCAAAGCCTCCTTCACGAATTTTCTCTACTGGTTCGTCGGAGCTATATGGCCCAGTTTCATTTTTTACTTCTTCTAAATTAAAGCTTCCTCCACGATCAGCTACGATTATTTCTACTCTATCTTCATACAAGCCGAAGCCAACCGTGATTTCGCCCGATTCATTTTCTTCATAAGCATGCTCCACTGCATTTGTAACAGCTTCAGATATAGCAACTTTCAAATCTTCAATTGCATCGTAGGAAAATCCCATCCGGCTAGCAATACCTGATAGCGTTAAGCGCGTCACTCCTATATAATCAGCTTTGGCCGGAACTTTCATTTCTATATAATCAAATGCTTCCATCACTCATTGCCACCTCGAATCGCCGCTTTTATGTCTATAATTTCGTCAAGACCAGTAATCTCAAAAATACGTAGAACACGCTCTTGAACATTTTTTAAAGTAAAATGGCTTCCATTTTCTTTAGAAGTTTTCAAAGCACTGACAAACACACCTAAGCCGGTACTATCCATATACTGTACATCCTCTAAATCTACCACAATTTGATTGTCACTTTCTTTAACCAAAGGCATTAAAGATTCTTTCAGATCAGGTGCTGTAAATGCATCAATTTCTCCACTTACTTCTAACACTTTCACATTACGATTTTCGTTCATACTTATAGATAAATCCATAATGACCCCCTCCTGTCATCAAGCTACAAAATAGATGACACTATAATCTAATTTCATTTTTATTTCACTTTATCACGGAGATTTAACCTTCCGCAAAACTCCTTAAAGGAAGTTACATTGTATATACGAAAGAAAACTTGGCATCCGCCAAGCCATTAAGCGGATGCCTTCGTGGCACTTATTCAGCAAGAAAGTAATTAGACTTGCTAACCTGCTACATAAAAATTCATTTTAAAGCTTGTCCAAAAGTTTAGCAATATAGCAGACTAATATACTTTACCCTGTATTCTTTTCTTTAAACATCTTTGCGTAAAACAATTAATGTAAAATCATCTCGTAATTGAAAATCCTGAAGTCTCTCAAAATACCGATATACGCTCTCTACTAACTCTTGAGCAGGCAAATCAATATATTTCCGAATAACTTCTAAGAGTTCTTCTGTTTCAATAAAACGATCCCCATCCCTGCACTCAGAAACACCATCTGTCAGGAAAATAATCAAATCATCCTTATCAATCATTAATTCATATTCCCGATACTGGGCATCTGGCATCACACCAAGAACAATACCTTTTGTACGAATTTCCTCGAATTCTCCCGTTTCTGCACGATAAATGTATCCTGGTTCATGCCCTGCGGAAGATAGTCTTAATTTACTTTCCTTTGGATGATAGTGTGCATAACACATTGTAATAAACATACTAGAATCAATATTTCTCTCTACAACGCGGTTTAAGTTCTCTAAAACTTTGTTTGGTGACATGGTAGCTTCTGGATAACTATCCATCGTGTACTTAATCATAGACATGCACAATGCCGCAGGGATTCCCTTCCCAATGACGTCAGCAATGGCGATACCAATCGTTCCATTGCTTCCTTTTGTAAAATGATGATAGTCTCCATTCATTTGATGGGCAGGAACACTAACGACTCCTATATCTAACCCGCTACCTTCTGGCTTCTCTGTTCCCAATAGTGTTTTCTGCATATTTGCAGCAACAGAGATTTCAGACGTCAGAACATTTTTCTCCTGTCTTAAATAATCAACCTCTTGCAAAGCTAAGCCATAGAAAACGGCTGCTTCCAGCAAGAATTCCATCGAAAGCTTATATTCGCTCAACAATTGGGGATAAATATTCTCCATCGCTTGAATATGCAAATTAATTAATTCCTCAGGTAAAATTTTCTTTCTGATAAAAGCCTTACTAATTAATTCAAGGTCATATAGTGCTTTCTCGTCTTGAGTGTCAATGTATTTCCTTAACAGCTCTTTATATTTTTTACTGCTTTTTTTTATTGTCTCTTCCACTCCGTAAACTCCCCCTATATTCCAAAGAACCTATTGCTCTTTCTCCGTTTCCTCAGAGATTTATGAAAAGAACAAGAGTGCATATAGCTCCAGAACATAATTTCTCTAGCCTTGCAGTTATGCCATAAATGGATCTAACGTACCGGCTGCGCGCTTATTATCTAGTAGAAAACAAGGAAAGCCACTGAAGCTAAAGGGTATACTATTTCACCCATTTAATCGCCTTAATTTTAGTGCCTTCTCCTACTGTGGATTCGATATCAAAATCATCCATTAAACGTTTCACTCCAGGTAAGCCAGCTCCAAGTCCTCCAGAGGTAGTATAACCATCTTGCATGACGCGGCTCACATCTTTGATTCCTGGACCAACATCTACAGCAGTCATCAAAATTCCTTTTTTACTCTTTGTATTAATATACTCAAAACAAATTTGTCCGTGGTCTGCGTATAAATAAATATTACGAGCTAACTCAGATATCGCTGTAGCAATCCTCGCCTGATCGACCGTTCCAAAACCGATTTCTTTCGCCATTTCTCGACCAAGCTGTCTCGCTCCTACAATATCCCACTCTTTTTGAATGTTGACACAGGATCTTGGGTCCATAGGCTAACCTCCCAATTCCTGATGCAATTTCATTAATCCCTGCTCTAGGTTCAAAGCTGTTGGGACATTTTGCAAGTGGATCCCTAAATCAATTAACGTCATCGCAACAGCAGGCTGAATACCCGTTAATACAACCCGAGCCCCCATCAAATCTGACATGGAAACAACATCACCTAATACTTTTGCAATAAAAGAATCAATAATATCAACAGAAGTCAAGTCAATAACGACGCCTGATGCACCTGTTTTATGAATTTTTGCTAATAAATCTTCTTGAAATTGAATCGCTGTTTTATCGTCTATTTCTGTCTGAATAGAAATAAGCAGATAATTATGTAGCTTTAAAATAGGTATTCGCATATGAATCTAGTCTCCTTTAAGTAAACGCATAATCTCGTCAATGTCCTGATTCTTAGATGACATATCAACTAATTCTCTGCCGGTAATCTCAAGCGCTTTTGTAAATCCTTTTTTCAGCGTACTTCTTGTTGGGAATTTACTTAAATCAATACCAATATTTATAATCGTTTGTGCAATCTCAGGGCGGATTCCGACAAGAATACAAGTAGAACCGATTAACCTTACTGCTTCAGCTGCTTGAATAATATGATGGGCAACCATGGTATCTACTACCGGAACACCCGTAATATCAATTAATACAACTTCTGAATTATGCTTAATCGTTCCTTCCAGTAGATTTTCCATAATCAATTTCGCTCTATCTGTATCTATCGTACCGATAAGCGGCATTACCGTAATCCCGTCTGTAACAGGAATTAAAGGCGCAGATAATTCTTGGAGTGCAACACGTTGTAAGGATAATATGTTTTCCCAACTGCCCGAGTATTCATTAACAAGCTGACGGATCAATGGTTCTACCCAGTCATCTACACTCGACAGCACATTAGAAAAATGATTTGAATCTACTTTTTCTGTCTGACTCAATAAATAATCAATCGTCACACGGCGAAAGACCTGTAATCCATCTGTAATATAACTAAGCGGCCAGCCTAGATTAATAATTTTCTCTGTAAATTCCTCGACTACTTTTGACAATCCCTGATCTTGAATACTTGTAAAAATAACATTCACAAATTCTCGGTTCGTATTTTCATAAAGTTCATCCGATATACTTGCTGTATAATTATTTGATTTTAATCGGTCCACCTCTTCCATCCATTTATTAACAATAGAATCGCTATTATCAATAATTAACGCTTTAAATCGTTCTTCCATAATTGGCTACCTCCACATGTTTTCTTTTCTATCATTCTTTTTTTATATTACTCTAGCTTTAAAAATTACATCCGCCAGTACAGTTAAAAAGGTTTCACACTTATTTCCTTCATTGTAACATATAGAGAATAATTCTCGCATGGCTCTACAATTTCTACCCGGAATCCTTATAAAGAAAACCTAAAAACATGAAATTCTTTACATTTCTAAGAAAAGGTCTAATAATTCTTTCGCACTGTATACCACCTTATCAGGTTTGACAGGAGATTCTGGCATTGCTCGTTTACGATGATTCATCCAAACTGTTCGCCAACCGACTTGTTTTGCTCCAACGACGTCATTTGCAAATGAATCTCCAATATAAACGGTGTTTTCCTTCGATAAGTCGAGTTTTTTCTCTATAAAACAAAACGCTTCTTTAGCAGGTTTTGCATGCCCAATGGTTCCCGAAATAAATAAATGATCATCCGGAATCCACTTTTTTAATTTTAGTTGGTCTATTTTCATGGCTTGATGCCCTTCCGGACCATTTGTCAAAACTGCTAGCTGCTTTTTATTTGCCACGAGACAATCTAGTAATTCAATTACTTCATCAAACAACTCAATCTTTCCTTGCTCTTGAACATAGAATCTCTGAAATTCCAGCGCTTGTTCTGCTGTTATCTCTATACCAATCTCCGCACAAGCATCTTTTATCCGCCGAATATGCATTTCTTCGATTGATATTCTTCCAGCTACTTGATCGTCAAATAATGCATCACTATGCTTTCGACTTATCAAATAAAGATTATTTAGTTCTTGTTCAGTTAAAGATACATCTAGCATTTTTTTACATGTTCTTCTAAATGTCTCCGCCTGGTCATATAACGTATCATCCATATCAAAAATTATCGTATCCACAACTATCACCCTCCATTTTTTATTTTACTATAAGTACGTGTTCGAAAAGTAGAGTAAAAAGGACCAGTTGGCGAAGGTCTGAAAGTGTTCCGGGATTGTGATTACCTCCGTTTTTGATCCATAAAAAAAACGGCTTTCCTATGAAAGAACCGTCTTTTACATATATTTATTTTTAAATTAATTATTACTGTATACATCTCTTAAGCCAAGGCTTATTTCTAATGCTTGATTAATTTTTTCCATCATTTCTTTATCCAGCTTTGTAATTTTGTCAGTTAATCGCTGCTTATCTAGTGTTCGAATTTGTTCTAACAGAATGACTGAATTCCGATCAAATCCATACCGTTTTGCATTAATCTCCACATGAGTTGGTAATTTAGCCTTTTGAATTTGAGCAGTAATAGCCGCCACAATAACAGTGGGGCTAAATCGATTACCAATATCATTTTGAAGGATGAGAACTGGCCTCACACCACCCTGTTCCGAGCCGACCACAGGGGATAAGTCAGCAAAATAAACCTCGCCTCTTTGAACGATCAAATGTTACACCCCGATCACAGAGCGCTCTAGAGTTGTTTCAGCCTCCTCTTCAGCTTGAAAAGCCTCTGAAGCAATCGTTAAATTAATACGTGCCATTTCCTCATACCCACGTTGCATAGATTCATGAAAACGTTGGAGGTGTTCTTCTTTTTTATGGTTTAAATAAATCTGAGTTGCTTCACATATAAATTCACTTAAGTCAGAGCTATTCTCATATTTCATTAACCCATCCACCTCACTCAATAAGTTTTTCGGTATTTTCACCAAGATTTCTTCTTTCTTTTCAGCCAAAACCAAGCACCCCCGCCAACAAGTTAACGTTCATTATTAAATTTAATATCATAATAGCATTATGAGCACACTTTTGCAAAGGGGTTATGGCGAATTTGTAAAAAAATCATGTAAATTTGTCGTTTTAAACCTTAATTTTTGTGGTATTTATATTAATTGAGGTTTAAAAAATGGATCTATCACTATTAGGATAGAAATCAGAAAAAATCAATTTTCTTCCTTGATTATTTACCACAACCTCCATATTTTCGACGGAATCAGTAAGCCTTGCAGTTTCATTCTGTTTGAGAGTATCTCCAACAAAGATAATTGTTCTCTATTGAGGACGTTCAAAAAGTCCCCCAATGATAAGCGGCGAATTTCTGCGTTGACGTTTCTTTTCCGATGGGGCTGCGATTACTCGCCCCACCAAAAGCGTTACTCACGTATTTAAAAGCATACGCTCCGTTCGTAAAAGCCACGTCGCCTTGACCTTCTTGCTTCTAATTTGATTACTTTTTGAACACGCACTAATACGAAAAAATTCCCTGTCTGTTAATTATATGCCAATATATAAAAATCATACCTCGTTAACCGTAATAAGCTATAAAAAAGCAGGCTCGTTTATACGAAACCTGCTAATGAATACAATTATCATTTTATGGATTGTCCTTGAACAGATTGTGCTATTTCAATCATTTCTTCTTTTGTCAGTTCCGTACTTGCTAGTTGATAATCAACACCCTGATAACTCCATTTTAATGCGTTACCTTCTAAGGCCCCCACTGTAACACCAAGATTCACAATATCTCCATCTACTTCTTGCGGCGCTGTACTAACTGGTGCAGTTTCTTTTATTTTCTGGACAAGTGTAAAGTTTTTCTCTCCTTCAAAGGTTGTAATTATTCGTTCTCCATCCTCCAAAGGAACTTCTTTCTTTTCGGCAATCTCTGCTCCAGCTGTAAACGTAGGATATAATGTACGGATTTCCTGAGCTGCTGCTTCTGCTGTTTCACCTTCTTCTTCTAAGTTTGCGGCTTCACCATCTGCTTCTTGTTTCATATTTTTCTCCATCGAAAAATCATCTTCTTTGAAAGTAGCATCTAATTCAAAGCTTTGGAAAGCTACACTCACTAAGGTTTCTCCATCTTGATTTAAAACGTTAACCATCACAGGAGTATAGCTGGACTTATCAAAATATATCTCTTGAGCCGGCAGATTGTTGTTATTTTGATAGTTTGTTTTTGTTCGGAAAATATAATGATCTTCTGTCGTTTCAAATTGTGATTCTGGATCTTGAATCACATCATTTACCAGCGATTGAAATAAATACGGCTGACTGCTATTTTCTGGCCACTCCGATTGAAATTTAAAACTTTTCTCCAAAGCTGGCGTCAATACAAAGACCCCGTCCGTATTTTTTAAAATGATTTGACTTTCATTTTGCTCCGACTCATTTTCAAGTTTTACGCGATATTGCTCCTCCGCTTGGAACCATACATCAATTAAAAAATTTTGCTCCTCATCACTTGTATTCATCGTCATATTCGCAGTCGCTTTATAACCATCTAGGTCTGCAACTGTCTCCTGCAACTTCTCAACAACATCTTCCTGTGATTTTTCACCACATGCTGCCAGTAACAAACTAAATGTACCTAATAGTAAAACGACACCGAAAAAACGTCTCTTCGTCATTAGCATATCTCCCTTGTCTCATTTAACAAAGGGAACGATTCATTGATGATAAATAGAACACCGTTTTAAGAAAATGTACGGATTGCTTTTGGGATACCTTGGATGACATCTCCAGCAAGCAAATCCTGTTCCGAGTGTTTTTCTTGGACAAGTAAGTCTGCAGATTTTCCGTGCAGGAAGCAAGCATTATTTATGCCTGAAAAAATCGATTTGCTTTGCATAATCATAGCTAATACCATCCCGGTTAACACGTCCCCGCTTCCGCCTTTGGCGAGACCTGGATTCCCGCTTATTTCCACTGTTTGGTCTCCATTCGGGGCAGTAATAATCGTGTACTTCCCCTTTAACACGAGATAGCAATTATATTTTGTTGCAAAATCAAAGCTATGTCGAAAGGGTTCCGCCAATAAATCAGAGACAGACATATCCATTAATGCAGCAAGCTCGCCAGGATGTGGCGTTAAGATAAGTGGAGCTTGTCTTGACCCGAAATCTGCTAAATATGATTTCAAGTGGTAAAGTCCATCAGCGTCGATTACAATTGGTCCATCAAATTCGAGCAATGCAGGAAAAATTCCTTTCGCAGTTTCTTCCTCCCTGCCTAATCCTATCCCAACAGCAATGGCATCAAACCCAGATAAGTCGATATGCTCTATTCCAGTGATATAGCCATTTTTTTCGGATATGGTGACATTCATTGCTTCCGGGCTATTCCCAGCAATAATTGGAATAACGTCTTTGACAGATGCGGTGGTTAATAAGCCTGCTCCGGTTCGTAATGCAGCCTTCGTTGTCATTAGGACGGATCCTGGCATTCTTTGATTACCGCCGATAATCAGCCCTCTCCCATGATCTCCTTTATGTGAATTTATTTTTCGTTTGGGAAAAGATTCGCGAAAATAGAATCTCGTCCATAAACGTTTCTTCGTATGCGCTTCAAAGAGATATGTGGGAAAACCGATATCTGCTACCATCCATTCTCCGTAATACGAGGCAGTACGTTGACAGACAGCAGATTGTTTTATGGCACCAATCATAATAGTTGCATCCGCTTGGATTGCTTGAAAATCAGTCAACCCTTCCTCTGCCGGCAAGCCGCTTGGTATATCAATGGATATCACATAAGCATTTTGATGATTCACTTGTCTGGTAACCGTTAATACATCGCCTCTTAGTTCGCCGCGTACACCAATTCCAAGCATTGCATCGATAATAACATCCGCTTCTCCTAATGCTGTCTCCGCTGTTTTTTCATGATAGGGCTCCACTTGATAGCCAAATTGGCGATAGATATTTTTATGATAAGCTGCATCCCCTGTTATTTTTTCATTACGCGCAACCTGAATTACCCTTAAATCATATCCTGCCTCTGAAAGGACCCGGGCAATAACAAATCCGTCTCCGCCATTATTCCCACTTCCAATCAAGACAACAATCTTATCGTCTTTTGATATTCGCTTCTGTATTTCCCTGCTTGCTTCTCTACCTGCATTCTCCATGAGGATTTTTCCAACAAGTCCAACAGTGCTGATTGTTTCTCGGTCAACCTTGTACATTTCTTCCGCGGTGACAATATACAATTCGTTCCCTCCTACCGCAATAAAATATATGAGACAAACTATGGGTTTATGCATTACCTATTTGCATTTATGTTCACTTTAAACTTACCTTTTCTCTAATAAGACCTGTGCAATAGCAAGTTCGCCACTATGTGAAATAGATAGGTGAATATAAATATCCTCCATCCCTTCTACTTGCATTTGCGGCGCTCCATTAGCACAATTGATGATTTCGATTTGCTGAAACCCTAGTTTACCTATTCCCGTTTTATTCGCTTTTGAAAAGGCTTCTTTTGCAGCAAATCGGCCTGCCACATATTCCGTACGGCGATGGGCGGTTAACGTCATCGCCTTTTCTTGTTCTGCCTCGGTTAACACACGCTTCAGAAAACGATTATTTTTTTCAAGAAGGCGCCTAATTCTTTTTAATTCAACGATATCAATGCCTATTCCAAGTATCATTTTCATTGCTCCTAAAAGTTATTCCATCTATGTAAGATAACACTATTATAATGATTATAATCTGTTCCTTCACTAAAACTAAGGTTGGCACATTAAATTTAATAAATAGCGACTGCTACGGAAAAACACTATGCTAGTTAGTTGCTAATATCATATTTACATGTTGCAACCAATGATTTTGGTGTTAATCCCATAATCTATATTGTTTCTTATTATATTATAGAATAACATCAATGATAAAAATCATGGAACTTTAACGGTTCAACTTTATACATACCAGTCTTCAGAGGGTAATTTATAATGTTGTATTTTTTGCAATATAGGGTATAATATAAATTAAGAAAACATATAATAAAAAACCGTGCAGTGCTGATACACTGTACGGTACAATAGACTGAAACTCACTAAAGAGGAACAGCGCATAACGAGTTTAAAAATAACCCTTACGCCAGCCATAGCATATGAGGGTTATTTTTTATCGTTTTTTTCGGACATAATAAATGCCACTAACGATCCAAAAGAGATCATCAGTAATAAGGCAGTACCTATATCCATCAGCAGCACCTCCTTTCTCAGTTGGCTTTTAAACCAACACTGGAAAGGTTTAAAGGTGCGCTGCCCCCATATGCAATTATATCAGTCTATTGTTAATTTCAATTATAACATAGGTAGTAACCAACGAATGCCAAAATTGACGCTAATATTTTTATATTTACCCTTCTGTTCAATAATCATTTTTTCTCCTCTGACCTCTTAATTCGGTCAATAAATCCAACTAAATACGTATCATTAACTTTTGAAGAATAATAGCCGACCTGGTCTTTTATGATATTTTCAATAACCCAAACTTTTCTCGTAACAACTTCATGTAGGCTTGTCATTGCATCTTATCTATTTCCTCGTTCTTTTCACTTTCTTTTTGCTTTATGAGTTAAAATTCGCAAGTTTTATATGTCTGTTCGATATTTTTTTGCATATCGTAGCAAGCACATAAGATGCACCGATTCTAATTTCAGGAGTTTTTTTAAAAGATAATATAAAACTATTTTCAGCCCATATTAAACAAGCTACTACCGATCACTGAGCCAAGACCTGTTTCCCAAAACCATAAAAACACTATCATAATAAGGAACCAAGAAATTCTCCAAACCTTATTAGAACGTACAAATTGAATGATATAGAAGATGAGCCAAAATCCTAGCGACATTCCAGTAATAAACCAAATGCCAGAACTTATTCCTCCTTCGCCTACACCTGCTCCAAATAAGACTAAAAAGTTAAATGACAATAAAAAAAGTAAAATAATAATGTTATATATATGAAAAGCTCTTTTACTCAATTAAATCACTCCTTATATTATATATTCCAAATATTGTAAAAAGCAGTATTAAGGTTGATAATTAATTGTTAAACTAATAAAAGTAACAACAATAATGAATATAACTGAAAAAATATTTAAAACAATTCCCCATACTCCAGGTGTTCTGCTGTGGCTGTTAAATAATCCAATAATCCCCAACAATATTCCTAATCCTTGTAGAGAAAAATTTATACTAAACATCGTTTGAAACAACAAGTTTATGTTTAGTAACAGCAGACTAATAAGTCCTACAATAATAGATAAATAACTTGCTGTATAAAAATATTTATAAGTTATTTTCATTTTATTAATCTCCTATCTATTCCAATTCCAAAATTCTACTTCACCTATATGAATACCTCTTATCTCCTCTTGTGTTCCTAATTCCTGTATTTCTTTTGTCGGCCCCGTGATGACCACGCCGTAAATTTTAATTCCATTCTGATTAATATAGTCCAATCTTTCCTTTGAAGCGATAGATACTTCTCCCATAATGCTGGTTGTAATCTTTTTTTGAGTATCCAAATAATTTAATTGTTCTACAAAGAGATCCTTGTTATCTTCTTCTGTGAAAGAAGAATTGCTGGGAGCTGTATTTTCTTCTGGGTATCCTATGGGTGTAACTACAGAACCATCTTTATCTATCATTTCATCTTCTAGTCCTGTATCTACAGCATTCCATACAATTTTTATATCGTAGTCTGACAACAGGCTCTCTACTTCTTTCGGAGCGTAAGATTTATCCAAAGATAAGAATGCTTCAGTCACTGTACCCTCTGGAATTTCATTTAACTTATCTAATCCATTCATTAAGCGGCTAGGGATATCTTGATTTGGATATATAAAAGAAAATTCTCTATCTCTAAGATTCATGGTATTTTCTTTCACCGTTAAATTTACAGATTCATTTCGCTTGAAACCGAGTGATAGATTGGAATCATAACTCCCTGCTTTTAAGGTTTCTGACCCAATTTCTTTATATAATGGTGCTGATAAATGAAGTCCAAAAAATGGTGTGAATTCTAATTCAATTTGGGTATCGTCCACTTGAAGATTCGGCTCCGTTAATGAATAAATGGTTTCTAAAACAAATATTTCATTATTTGCCCTATCATTTACCTTATAATAAATGACAGTTGACAAGTACCCGAAAGGCAGTATCAAAAATATAATTGACAGCATGAGAAGAATTGTATTCCATCGCGCTTTGCGTTTGGCTGACATAATAATTTTGTTTTGTTTATCATTGTTGATATAAGAATCGTTTTCCGTTTTCATTTTATTTACTCCTTATAATTTTGTTTGATGTGCTTCCGGGCTCTATGGACTAACGTTTTAAAAGTTGATACTTTCACATTCATTATGAAAGCTCCTTCCTCGTAAGTAAGACTTTTAAAATCTTTAAGAATGATTGCTTTTTTCTGTTTAGTAGGGAGTTTGTTTATAATTTTTATAACGTCATCAAGGATTGCATTAGTTACGATGACGTCTTCAATATTTATATGACTTATATCAGTTTCCTGTAAAAAATCACTCGTCAAAATGACATTTCTTTTTTTTCTAAAGTAATCAATATAGCAATTTCTGGCGATAGTAAATAACCAGCCTTTTACGTTACCAGGCCGATAAGCATCCATGCTGATGTACGCTTTATAAAAAGTATCTTGCAGTATATCTTCGGCAGCATACTTGTCTTTTTCCATTGACAAAATGTATCTGTAAATGTCATTGGAGTATAATCTAAAAATTTCCTCAATTGAATTCATATACCTCCTTCTCTCCTTACCCTATAAACGTATCGAAGCGCAATATCGTTTCATTATTTTAATAAAAAATAAAATATCAGTCCCTTTAGCTTTCATTTCTCCCCAGAATACTGTACGAAGTCTTTGTTCTGGGGTGCTGGTAGTGCATAACTTCTTAAGTATCAATAACAAGCGCACTGGATTGAATAAGATTTAAATGACGTATAGCTAGTATCATATGTTTCGCAGCAACAGTCTATGGATTTTAGGTGTCCCACTCCTACCTCCTCCACCACACCATTTATATTTAATACCACCAAATGTGCAACCTAACGCCATTATCTCAAAAGTTACTTGTTTTTACTTTGTTTGCATCTGAAAGAAATGTATTTAATTAATAGTTATTTTCAATTTCTCCATCTACATTTTCATAAATAATTTCTAAGATCATTACATGCATAGTATCTTTAGAGGGAGATTAACAGTTACTCTCTTTGAAATAAGATTCAACTTCTACGATAGAAGTAATGCTAAAGCTCCTCCCTTTTCATTCTTGAGCACGGCACTCAGAGAGTACGTGGCGGATTGATTATGAAATACATCTGAAATACTATTTATGATCCCATTTATCAAAAGTGGAGAGCGACGTCGCAGACATGCTTAATGCACCAGCAAATGAAGTTTCAGTTACTTTATGCTGGTTGAAAAAAATAAGCAACCAACATTGCTACATCAAGGAGTTTATAGTAACTTAAATACTATATGGAATATCGCGCGTGTTATCTATAGGGGGCGAATTATGTTTATAAGAACAGAACGGAGTATAAAGGAATTTTTTCAATTATATCCTGTGGTGACTATCATTGTGGGGGTAAATATATTTCTATGGTTAATAATTGATTTTCTAAATTTACAAATCGGAAATTATTTAAGATTATACGGAATCGGAATTAATGCTGGGATTGCGGAAGGGCAATGGTGGAGATTAATCACTCCCACTTTCCTGCATGCTGGTGCGATGCATATGCTATTTAATTCCTTTTCGCTTGTATTATTCGGCCCTGCATTGGAACAAATGCTTGGTAAAATCAAGTTTTTATTAGCATACCTTGGTACAGCAACTACAGCAAACATTGTTATTTACTTTATAGAATCACCAACGTATGCACACCTAGGTGCATCTGGCGCTATTTTTGGACTATTTGGGATTTATGTCTATATGGTTGTTTTCCGAAAAGATTTAATCGACCAATCCAGCAGCCAAATTGTTGCTGTGATTGTAACCATTGCCCTCGTTATGACATTCTTGAGAAGTAATATCAGTATACTAGGACATTTATTTGGCTTATTTAGCGGTTTTATCTATGCACCATTACTCTTAGCAGGAGTTAAAAGCTATTCCCCTTGGACACGTCCGCGACCAAAAAGCAGAAAATATGCTGACGGCGATGGTCCTCAATTTGATCCAAACCGCTGGAACCAAAAGCGAAAAGTACCAGAGGTTATTCGAAAAAATATGATTTGGATTATCGTTGCAATTATCGCTATTCTATGGTTATTAGGACAGGCAAATATTTTATAGTTTTTAATAAAAGGATTAGCTAGGCTTGGTGTCCTAACCATGTCTAGCTATTTTATATGGATAGAAACCCGTTAAAAATTGCCACAATTTATACAATTCATGTTATAATAATGTCACCTCGCAATCATCCCCAATAAACATAGGAGGTTTCTTATGGAAATCTACACTTCATTTGTTTTTTTCTTTTTTGGCATCATTTTCGGCTCGTTTTTTATGGTTGTCGGAGTTCGACTCCCACAAAAAATAGCCTTTACCAGCGATCGATCTAGATGCCCGCATTGCAGCATCCAGCTTAACTGGTACGATAACATTCCTATCCTCTCTTATTTCTTCTTAAAAGGCCGCTGCCGGCACTGCCATGATCAAATTTCTTCCTTATACCCACTGATTGAAACTTCAACAGGTCTTCTCTTTGTCCTTTCCTATCTACAGGCAACTTCTCTTACAGAACTTATTCTTTCTCTCCTATTTATTTCGCTGCTGCTGATAATTATCATAACCGATTTATATTATATGGTGATTCCAAATAAACTTTTGGCATATTTCCTTCCCGCATTTCTCCTTTTACGTACCATTAATCCATTAAATCCTTGGTGGAATGCTTTTATAGGCGGAATCGTAGGATTTATGATTATTTTTATCGTGATTTTATGGAATAGGCGAGCTATGGGTGCTGGAGATATGAAATTAATGGGAGTACTTGGTGTCGTGTTAGGACCTTCTCATATCATCTTGACCTTCTTGCTGGCATGTATGACAGGGGCATTGATTGGCGGCGTCTTGCTTCTACCAGGCATTGTCCAACGAAATAAGCCTTTTCCCTTTGGACCTTTTATTGCCTTGGGAGCCCTTCTTGCTTACTTTTGGGGGGATATAATTATCGAGTGGTATTTAAGTCTATTTATATGATGGTGAAAAGTATCCTGCTCTGAAACAAACGATTACAGTTACAAATTTGAGGAAGTATTAGACACCTCCCTATTTCATTTAAACAGCCATTATAACAAATACTATAAATGAACATTTTATATTAATTTCAAGTTAGCAAATATATCAAAAACTCTAAATAGAAAATTGCTTTAAAATTGTTATAACAAATAAAAATATTTCTTGTATCCTTTCGAAAATAAACATTTTGTACATACATTTTTAAAATGTATATACAAATTTTATTTCTTATGTCTATAATGGAAATAAATAAATTTCAGGGAGGGTTTAAAACCATGATGAAATATTTACAAAACCTCGGTAAGTCACTTATGCTACCGGTTGCAGTATTGCCGGCAGCTGCTGTTCTGATGGGAATTGGTCATTGGATTGACAGTTTCTTTGAAGGTGAGAGCCGCTTTGCTGCGTTTCTAATGAGCGGCGGAGATGCTATCCTTTCTTCACTGGCAATCCTTTTTGCGGTCGGGGTTGCTATCGGAATGACAAAAGCTAAGGATGGGGCTGCTGCATTAAGCGGACTTGTCGGGTACCTCGTAATTACGAAAGTATTAGCATCTAAGAGTGTGGCAGAATTACTGCAAATCGATCTGTCTCAAGTGGATATGGCATTTGAAAATATCGAAAATGTGTTTATTGGAATTTTAGCCGGTCTAGTTTCGGCAGCACTTTATAACCGTTTTAGTCATGTATCACTGCCAGACGCATTCGCATTCTTTAGTGGAAAACGACTTGTTCCTATTTTAACCGCGGCAACCATGCTGTTAGTCTCCATTGTCGTTCTCTTTGTGTGGCCAGTTGTCTATGGATGGCTTGTCAGCTTTGGTACGATGATTAGTAACTTAGGAGCTACTGGGGCAGGTTTATATGGATTTTTCAACCGTTTATTAATTCCAACTGGATTGCATCATGCGTTAAATAACGTATTTTGGTTTGATGTAGCAGGGATTAATGATATCGGCAACTTCTGGGATGGGAATGGCAAAAAAGGCGTGACGGGCAGATATATGGCCGGATTCTTCCCAGTCATGATGTTTGGTCTGCCAGCTGCTGCGCTTGCAATGTATCATACAGCGAAGACAAAGCAACGTAAACAGGCCGCTTCTTTACTAATGGCCGTTGGTTTTGCATCCTTCTTTACCGGTGTAACAGAACCGCTTGAATTTTCATTTATGTTTTTAGCACCAGTATTATATTTCTTCCATGCATTACTTACTGGTTTGTCCTTATTCATTGCAGCTGCTTTCCAATGGACAGCAGGGTTTACGTTTAGTGCAGGTTTTATTGATTACTTTTTAAGTTTTCGATTACCGTTAGCAAGCCAGCCTTATATGCTTCTTCTGCAAGGGCTCGTGTTTGCAGTTATTTACTATTTCTTATTCCGTTTCCTAATTACAAAGTTGGATTTAAAAACACCTGGTCGCGAGGATAATGATGAATTAGCGGAAGAAAATCTGCCTGTGAACGCAGCAGATGAGAAAAAAGACAGACACACCCTAATGGCTGAATCCATTTATGAACATCTCGGCAAAAAGGAAAATATTCATTCCATTGACAATTGCGCAACAAGACTGCGTTTAGAAATTAATGATATGAGTAAAGTTGATCAAGAAGGGATTAAGAAGACTGGCGTGCCCGGTGTACAGCAGGTAAGCAAGAGCAACTTACAAATTATTGTCGGAACACAGGTGCAGGCAGTAGCAGAAGCATTACAAAAATTGTACAATGAGGATAAGTAATTAAAATATTCTATAAAGGGATGTTCGTGTAAAGGGGGAAAATAAATGAACATAATCAAAGCAGAAAACTATAAAGAAATGAGCCAGATTGCTGCGAAATACCTTACAGAGCAAGTAAGTGCTAAACCAAATAGTGTGCTCGGTTTAGCAACTGGCTCTACACCTGAAGGATTATATGAAGAAATCATTCATCGCTATAACAAAGGGGAGATTTCCTTCAAAGACGTTACAACATATAATTTAGATGAATATGTTGGTCTTGCGAACGATAATGACCAAAGCTATTACTATTACATGCACAAGCTTCTATTTGATCATATCAATATAAAAGAGGAACAGGCGTATCTGCCAAATGGTGACGCTGCAGATTTGCAGGAAGAATGTATTCGATATGAAAGTTCTATCCAAGCAGCTGGTGGCATTGATATTCAAATTCTGGGGATTGGTTTAAATGGGCATATTGGATTTAATGAACCAGGAACGCCTTTCTCTAGTAAAACACACATTGTGGATTTAGATGAATCTACACGTGAAGCAAATGCTCGCTTTTTTAAATCAATTGATGATGTGCCTAAGCAAGCAATTACAATGGGTATTGATTCTATTATGCAGGCAAAACGTATTATTCTATTAGTATCTGGTTCACAAAAAGCAGAAGCATTGGAAAGATTAGTGAACGGACCAGTTACGGAAGATTTTCCAGCTTCTATTTTACAAAAGCATTCCGATGTAACGATTATTGCTGATCAAGATGCAACGTCAAAACTCTCTGTATAAGAATGTAAAAGAGATAGAACTAGCCCAAGCGCCTGCTTAAAAACGCAGGCAACAAAAAAAGCATTGGATAACGATTCTACGTTATTCAATGCTTTTTTCTTAACCTTTATTATTAACGATCATCACGGTTTTTACGTTGGAAGTTTCCTTTACGATTCCTACCGCCTTGGTTTCTGCCGCCTTGATTACGTCCTCCACCTTGGCCACGCCCTCCATAATATCGCTTTTTATTATTACGGCGATTATTATCCGAAGAGTTCTTAGCTTTTTTCACACTAATCGGTGCAGCAGATGAAATACGTACCGGTGTATCTCTTCTTTCTTTCGTCATCATACTGATGGCAGCAGAAATAATTGTAACGGAATCATACTCATCTAATAATTCTTTAGCAGCATCATGATAAGGTTTCAAATCTTTTTGATCAATTGCTTTTTTAAGCTTATCAATCGTTACTTGCTGCTGTCCACGTCGAGCATCTTGGTTCGTAGGCGGTGCAAGACGTTTCATTTTGCTCTTCGTTGTTTTTTCAATCAAGCTCAGGTGAGCCATTTCTCTTGGTGTAATAAAGGAAATAGCTTCCCCAGTTCTACCTGCTCTACCAGTTCGCCCAATACGGTGAACGTAGCTTTCAGGATCTTGCGGGATATCAAAGTTATACACATGTGTTACACCAGAAATATCTAACCCGCGGGCTGCTACGTCTGTTGCAACAAGAACATCTACACGTCCTTGCTTAAATTTATTTAATACAGACATACGTTTACCTTGTGTTAAGTCTCCATGAATTCCTTCCGCACGATACCCTCTTGCTTGAAGTCCTTCTGTGATTTCATCAACACGTTTTTTTGTTCGAGCAAAAACGATAGCTAATTCTGGAGAGTTGATATCCAAATGATTATTTAAAGTCTCAAACTTAAATTTCTCTGGAATTTCAATGAAATATTGATCGATATTCTCTACTGTCATTTCTTTCGCTTTTACTTTAACTTCCTTCGGCTCTTTCATAAGCGTTGTAGCGATATTACGGATTTCTTTGGGCATTGTTGCAGAGAAAAGCAATGTTTGTCTATCCTCTGGAATACCTTTTAAAATTTCACGAATATCATCAATAAAGCCCATGTTAAGCATTTCATCCGCTTCATCAAGAATAGCTGTATGCACTTCATCAATACGAATGGTTTTGCGTCGCATATGATCCATTAAACGACCTGGCGTTGCGACAACAATTTGCGGGCCATCCTTTAATGCACGAATTTGGCGATCCATTGGGGAACCACCGAAAATTGCAAGTGCGCGTATACGTTTGAATTTAGATAGACGGTTAATCTCTTCAGCTACTTGAATCGCAAGCTCACGAGTCGGTGCAATAATTAAACCTTGAATTTTCCTTAACTTTGAATCAATTTTATTGATTAATGGAATTCCGAATGCTGCCGTTTTCCCTGTACCCGTTTGTGCTTGTCCAATCACATCATGTCCTTCTAGTGCGTATGGAATTGTTTCTGCTTGAATAGGAGTTGCTTCTTCAAACCCCATTTCTTCTAAAGCTTTCATTATTGGGGCAGAAACACCTAGTTCATTAAATTTAGTCACGTAATCGTCGACTCCTTTTTGTTTTTTATTGCAAAAGAGGCCTTATAAAGAGTTTCTCATACTTTTCATTTTATTATACAAATCAGTAAAAATCATACCTCGCTCAAGTAATGAAACAGCGAATCTTTAAACAATCTCCATTTATTATAAAGAAAACTTGGCAAGCCAAGCCTTTAAAGGCTAAAGGGTTATCCTGGTTGCGCTAATACTTTACTCCTTAAATTCTTTATACTAATTTAAAGTGTAAAATATATATCACATTTTACTGATTTCCTACCTAAAAATTGCTGATTGAATGATCTTTTCACTCCACATCAGCAATTTAACGAATAACGTATTTCTAGTGCGTATTCATTATCAACGTTTAAAGTACAAAAAAGGCATAACCAATTTTAATAAGGTAAGAGGCCTCCATAAAAATGCTTCCCTAATAATAACATACTTATACGAAAGATAGCTAGTATACAGATTAAAATGATTTTTTTTTTATAACGTGATAAAATATAGTTAATTAGATATACACGTGCAAAAGGGAATTTCTCCCGTGAATCTACATAAGAAATATCTTTTCTGCTAGATGATCATAAATACATCATACGCTATTATCCTGTTATACGCTTACGGAGAGGACACGATAAATCATCATTTTCCACCAGTATTATTTCTTTCTTCCTCTCTATTTAAGTTTTATGAAAATTTGTTCTGACAAAATATTGCAGGAACAAACTAAATCTGTCTATGGCTACTCGCCAGCGTAATTTGTTGCAGGTTAATAAACGTATTTAGTAAGATACTGATCCATGATTTTTTAAGAGTTATCTTATCATCATTTGTTTAAGGATTCACTTGTACAGTGAAATATGAAATATGATGATTAATTTCGAAAAGGGTGTTATACGTTATGCGTCAATCCGCATTCAACCCCAAAGCAGCAGTTGTCATTGGGGTTTTTTCATTATCTACATCAGCAATTTTTGCTCGGCTTGCTACAGAAGCATCCGCTTCCATTATAGCTAATTATCGTCTCTTATTTGCTGTTTTACTTTTACTGCCTTTTGTTTTATTTCATTATAAGCATGAATTTAAGCGTATTACAGCAAAAAATTGGTGGCTCTCTATTCTTGCAGGAAGCTTCTTGGCTCTCTTTTTTATTTTGTGGTTTGAATCCCTTAATCATACCGCAGTTACCAGTTCTGTTGTTCTTGTATCTCTGCAGCCGCTTTTTGCTTTTGTCGGGACATATTTTCTCTTTGGAGAACGCTTCTCATCAGGAGCAATCATAAGCATGCTTATTGTTTTTCTAGGCTGTTTTATTATTGGATTTGGCGATTTTCGATTAGCAGGCGATGCACTATATGGAGATTTTCTTGCTTTACTCGGTGCGATTGCTGTTACAATCTACTTTCTAGCTGGTCAACCAGTTCGGAAAAAAGTCTCCTTAATTACCCATACATTTATCGTTTATGGAGTTAGTGTCATCATTTTAACGCTTTTTAATCTGATTCGTCAGGAGAATTTCTTTTCTTATCCTGCTAATCATTGGTGGATTTTTATTGGTTTGGCTATCATCCCAACCTTTTTGGGACATTCTTTATTTAATTGGTCCTTAAAATGGCTTAGCACATCTACTATTTCAATGGCAATTGTGTTAGAACCAGTTGGTGCAGGTTTTCTTGCTTTTCTGATTTTAAATGAAGCACCGACTTGGACACAGCTTCTTGGCGGGGCTATTACTATCTTTGGATTACTTCTCTTTATCCTTAGCACATCACGGAAACACAAAGTAACGATTTCAACAAAGAATTATAAATAAATATATTTAAGCAGGTGAAGCAATGACAATTCAATTAATGACTGATAGTTCTGCGGACTTACCCCTATTCTTAAAAAATAAATTACATGTAGAAATCATCCCTTTATACCTTCATTTTAGTGATGGTCAGTATACTTGCGGCCAATCAATGGACACTGAATTTTTCCATAAAAAAATGAAGGAATTAGGAGAATTACCGCGTTCAGCAGCTCCCAGTCCGTCTGATTTCTACGAAGCGTATAAAAAAATCCCGCCTGAGAAGAAGATTCTGATGCTCAGCATATCTAGCGGAATTAGCAGTACCTATGCGAACGCAATAGCTGGAAAAAACATGTTATTAGAAGAAGAACCGCATCGAGTTATTGAAGTATTAAATACGAAGACCGCTTCCTGCGGGATATGTTTGCTGATGCATGAAGCAAATAAAAAAATAGAGGAAGGGTATTCGTTCGATGAGCTTGTCAGTCATTTAACGGAGCGCATTGATCAGACGGCTACTTTATTTGTATTAAAAAGTTTAGATAATCTTGTGTTAGGAGGGCGCCTAGAGAAAATCAAAGGGAAAATCGCTAAAACCTTAAACATTAAAATACTAATGAAGGCAACAGATGAAGGTACGATTGATGTTGTAGAAAAAGTACGCGGAGAAAAGAAATCTCTGCAGCGATTTGTTGATCTAATCGGGGAATATAC
Organism: Oceanobacillus sp. J11TS1; assembly: GCF_018333215.1. Classification (GTDB taxonomy): domain Bacteria; phylum Bacillota; class Bacilli; order Bacillales; family Amphibacillaceae; genus Oceanobacillus. The sequence goes on from NZ_BORO01000020.1 coordinate 48,815, forward strand.
GCAAGAAGCTGAAAATAAAATTATTACCATGACTTATTCTCGAGATAAGGAAAGAGCAACAAATGTATTAGAAAAAATCCGTAACAAGTATTCCTTTTATGATGCCATTGTAGAGGAATCTGGTCCGCTAATTTCAACTTATGGCGGAGAAGGCGCTCTTGTAATTTCCTTTTTTAAAAATTAATCAAGTCATTGAAGAAGGCTGGGAATTTATCCCAGCCTTCTCTTTATGCAGGTGCTTCCGTTAGAAAATCATAAACCATGCCGTTTAATGTATCTTTATCGGTACCGAGGCAAATTAAATGTTTTGATCTCTCAAAAAAGACAACCTCTTTTTTCTCGGAGTGAATCTCCTTGTCTAAATAGTACGCTGTTTTATAAGGCACGATCCCATCAAGTTGACCCTGAGCAATTAATACCGGAGACTTTACTTTATCCAGGTACTTCCTTGTGAAACGAACCAGCTTCATAAATTCAAAATGGGCTTTTAATGGTACTACTCCCATTTTCTTTTTATAGTGCTGAAATAATTGGTTTTCTTTTAGATTCCCACGCAACCCATCACCAACCATATCCGCAATATCTAACCCCATTTGCTTTAAAGATAAATATTTTCCAGAAGTAGCAAGGAGGACGAGTTTATGAATCTTATATTTCGCCGCTAAATAGGAGGCAATCATCCCTCCCATTGAAAACCCAATCACGTAAACTGTATCACACCGATTGATCAGCGACTGAAGCTCCTCTTCTGCTGTTTGAATCCAGCTTTTATAAGAAGCACCCTCCAACTTCAGTTCTTTCCCATGCCCGGGCAATGTCGGCACCTTTACGTACCAGTCTGTGTTGTCTTTTAAATAATTTGCTAAAGGCTCCACTTCATAGGGCCCTCCAGTGTACCCATGAATAATTAAACATCCTATCATGATTTTCTGCTCCTTCTTCTATATTAGATAAAAAAGGATTTCCCCTCGAAAAACTTGTCTCGAAGGTTAACCTTATCATTTCAAGAATTTATTGAACTATACAGGCTAATACTACATGAATCCTTTCACAAAGGTACTAAATTGCTTCACAATAGGAGAAACTTGATGGTAAGTACTTGCTATTTTTCCAACCTTACTGATGACTGTGTCAAAATCTAATGGATTATTCCCATTTTCCGCCCCATTATTTGCTGCTGATTGGGCTTGACTTTGAGACATTAAATACTGTGTTGGTAACTCTGGTTTTGAAAATAAATCATATGGAGTTAATTCTTGCCTCGTATTGCGATAATTCATATTTGAAGGGCCAGATAAATAAGGGTTATTTCTATCCATTCCATTTGTGGAAGCGTACGCTTGTTGAAAAGGTTGTTGAAAAGGTTGATACTGCACCACTCTCACCTTCTTTTACCTCTTAATTACTACCATTTTACGCAAAGAGCGGCTTCTATGTGCGTATCTCTTATCTATTTTTAAATACATCTTCAAAAGAAAAATCATCATTACTATGATTGCTTGTTAAACCTAATTCATATACAATTCTATTTTCTTGATTTCCTTCAATTTTTTTACCATCAATAAAAATGGTCGGCGTTCCAAAAACATCAATTTTCTGCAGTTCTTTTAAAAATTCCTTGTTTTTTGTCACGTTTTTCAGTTCGTAGGTAACATCATTTTTATTTAGAAATGCTATTATCCTATTCGATGCCTCACTATTCTCGCTGATAAATAATGTAACCTTCTTCATAATCTCCTCCTATGATTCCTTTATTACATTCACTTACTTTTTGTTACCCTATTTTTTTGTGTATAAAACGCACACAGTACCATTTTTTCCACTATAATATCAATCCAATTTTTGGATGCCAAAAATATTTTCAAACGAAATAACCAGCATCTCTATAACCATACTACGAACTTCACCATTTGAACGGCTTTCTTTAAATATATACAACCCTGCATTTAGATACACAATAACTCGTACAGGGTTTTGTATACATTTATTGATTGAAGGAAACATTAATACAATTCATCTTCTTTTATTTTAAATATGGCAAAATCGTATCCAGTGCTTTTTTAAGCTCCAATGCTTGCATGGCATACAATTTCTTAACCTCTGGATTATCTGTGTTTTGGGATTTCCCTTCCAAGTCTGCCTGTATTTTTTTTAGGGTGGTCGCTAGCAATGATCTTTCTTCTGTCACAGGCTTTGTAAATTGATCCTCATATAGATCAACATACATGGTTCCAAGAGAATCGATTTGGGCCAAGAAAACATCTTCTATAGCTCTAACACCTTGTTTCTTTATTTCTCCTTTTAGCCATTCTTCTGAACACCCAAGATTATCCAAGCTCTTTTCCATGATTTCCCCGTCCATAATTAAGGTTGTTGTGCCATGTTCCTGTTCCAAGGGGATGCCTAAAGTTTGCGGTGTTACCGGCTGTTGATTTGTCTTCAACATAATACTTAAATCACCATTTGTTTCCAAAACAGCCATTTCTACATCAGAAACTTTAAATGTGCCTTTCTCTCTTAATAGCATTAATAATTCATTGATGCTTAGCAAATTCTTTTTTAAATTTTTCTCTAATACTTCTCCATTTTAATTAATATGGTTGCTTTTCCATCTGTTATTTTTGAAACGACCAATGATTTCAAACCAAGGTACGCTAGAATAATTGGGAATAACCCCCAAATAGCTAGCGAAACCAAACCATTAATAATTTTAACATTTTGATCAACGGACAATGTTGCAGCTATCGAACCGATCGTGATTCCTACACAATAATCAAAAAAAGTAAGCTGTGAAATTTGCTTCTTTCCCATAAACCGTGCCATTAAGAATAATAAAATAAATGCAACTATTGAACGGATTAGAATCAATACAATCTCAGGCATCATTCAGTCCCAGCCTTTCTAAAATATGTAATGTACTCGTATTATGGGGCAATCTATGTACAACCATTCATAAAATAGGGGGTGAGAAAATATGAAAAAGATAACAATCGTTTTTATACTTTTACTTAGCATGCTTTCAGGATGTTCTAACCAGGTTGGAGGAAATGATTTCTTCAAGCACATTGAACAGCTAGAACAATCTCTAGACGCGTCAAACTGGAATAAGATCACCAATCAGGCTGAAGCGTTAGAAGAAATATTTGTATCCAATAAATGGAAAATCCAGTTGCTGGGCGATGAAGGGGAGTATGAGGGATTACATGAAAGTATCAATAATCTAATCGCAGCGGCGAAGGAGAAAGATTCAACGAGTACCAGGCTCGGGCTTGCTACTGTTAAATCCATTTTAGGGGAAATTTATTCTTTGTAGTTTCCACAGCGGTCGATATGTTTCCACCGAAAGTATTTATTCAGTAATTCTAGCTACAAATTATGGCGTTTACTCTTCACTGACAATAAACAGGGTACTAATCTGATGTGATTAATACCCTGCTAAATTTTTATTCATGTCCTTCAAGAAGCATCTAAACACTAGAATTCCTGTTCTCCAAAACTTTCACTTTACATATGTTAATCATCTTCATGATCAATTTCTAATGAAAGGATCTCTCCTGTTTCTGCATGGATATCGATGTCCGCTTCTTGCTGGCCACTGAAAAGTTCTATTTCATAAACATATCTGCCATCATCATGGTCTAATGCCACTTTTACGACTTCTCCGTCAAATTCTTGTTTGGCGAGTTCTATCGCTTTTTCTTGCGCTATCAAATTGCCTTCATTGATACTTTTTTCCATTGATTGTTCCTGGTTATCTTCCTCATCTTCATCCATTTCTTCAAAGACAACCTCTCCTGTTTCCGCTTCTAGTTTCACATCTTTCTCCTGGTTTTCTGCAATAATTTCTGCTTCATAATAAGACTTATTTCCTTCTTTATCCAGTTCCAGCTCTTTAACGGTCCCTTGATATTCTTCTTCTAGCTTTTTGGTCGCATCCTCTATGGTTAACGTCCCTGCAGCAGCAGTTTCCGGATCTGCCTCTTTTGAACTTGAAGCTTCTGTATGATAAACTCCGACTCCAATAACCCCAGCTAATGCCACTGCTCCTGCAATCATGCCAATTTTTTTATTCATTTTATATTACCTCCTTTTTTTCGTATCTTCATCATATCTCCGAACCATTACAACCGAGTTGGAACAAGATTAGAATTTAATGAGAATGACAGAATAAACTTCTTATAATTAAAAGCACAAATGTTGCCGAGGTTTTCGAAAAGGTTGTTATCGCATTTTTTAATCTTCTTTATCAATTTCAATAAAGATCACATTTCCTGTGTACGCATTGATTTCAATGGATGCTTCATCATTTCCGTTCATAATTTCAATTTCATATACTAAAATGTCGTTATTCGTATCCATTTCTAGCTCTGTTACTTCGCCCGGAAACTCTTTTAAGGCAATTTCCTTCGCTTGTTCATGCGATAGTATTGCATTATTTTCTTCCGTTTTTTCTTCGGTAACTTCCGATTCTCCTGCTTTCTCATTTACAACTTTATTCTTCTCTGAATCCTTTTCTTCTTTTTCTGATTCCTTTTCTTCATTCTTTGCTGTTTTTTCTACAGCAGTCAGGTCAATCACCTGTCCTGTGTCACCATTCAACTTTAATGCATACACACCTTGATTTTGAGTAATCTCCATTTCATAAACAGGCTCCCCATCTTCTATCTTTAGCTCCGGTTCGGAATGTTGGCCAGGATACTGAGCATTCACAAGTTCAACAATTTGCTCTGAATCAAGCTGTGGACTAGAGGATGTCGCATTTGTTTGGTACACAGTTAAACCAATGATACCAAGAATGGCCAGCGTACCGATCAACCAGATAATTTTCTTTCGCACGTCATATCACCCCTTCTCCAACAGTATAAGGCGCACCTTTTATGAAAACATGAAAATTAGATTAAAAATAGATGAGAATAAGATAGGAAACGTTTCTATTTTGTAAGTGTCCAAGTAAAAACGGATCCTTGTCCTAATTCACTTTTAACGGTGATTTTCCCGCCATGTATTTCGATAATTTCTTTAGCAATGGCTAATCCCAGGCCTGTTCCGCCTGTTTCTCTGTTTCGTGCTCTGTCTACACGGTAGAAACGATCGAAAATCTTTTCCTGTTCCTTAGGTGCAATTCCTTCGCCAAAATCCGTACATTGAATAACAATCTTCTTCTTATCCGTAGACATCGTAACCAGGACGTCATCCTCACTATATTTCAATGCATTTTCGATGAATATATATGGAATTTGTTTTAATTGTTCTGTATTGCCCCACGTTTCATAATCTCCCTCTTCCACTTCGCAGTGAATGTTTCGTTCAGGATATGCTTTTTGGAAGGTTTGGATAACTTGGCTTACAATCTTCCGTATATTTACCTTTTGCTTGCTGTTTTCATTTTTATGTTTTGCTAATAGAAGAAGCTGCTCCACAAGTTTCTGCATACGATCAGCCTCTGAATCGATTGCGCGAACAGATTCATCTAGTAATTCTGGTCGCTGTTTACCTTGCCGTTCAATTAATTGTGCGTAGCTTTTTATAATCTGAATAGGCGTTTTTAATTCATGGGATGCATTTGACACGAAGGTTTCCTGCTTCTCAAAGTTTTCTTTCAGCGAATCAATCATCTCATTAAACGTTACTTCCATCTCATAAAGCTCATCCTTAGAACGGTCATCGACATCTATTTTTTGCCAGTTTTTATTATGGATATTTCGCTGCATGGTATCCTTTAATTTCTGAATGGGTGTTAATAGAAAACGACTAAGCAGGATGCTAGCTATTATCGTCGGGATTAATATCACAGCACTGGAAAAGAAAAGAACGTAGGTTAATGTCCCCATCGTCTTGTCTAAGTAAACTAATTCATTCGCTACGTGCACCGTGACAATATCTCCATTTTCCCAAATAATTGGTTTTTCAATAATGACATAATTCCTTCCCTTTTCATCTTGAACAATGCGGTCTGTTTCGGTCGTCGTATAGCCTACTTCCAGATTAGCATAGTGCTCTGCTTTTGTTTGTAAAGGAACGATATCATCACCTGTTTCATCCACAATTCGAATCATCCCGTTCGCTGGCAAATAAGCTGTTAGTAGATTTCGTAACGTTTCTTTCGACGTAGAATCATTATTTGCAATCGCCTCGACAAGCGCATCTACTTGAACTGCAAGTTGATCAATTTCTCCATTTGTTGCTGTCCGATAAAAAAGAAAGTAAATCGCAGTATGTGAAATAGCAATGACTAGAAACATAAAAACAGAGGAAAACAAGATGATTTTTTTACGTAATGTCATTGGCTTCCTTCCTTAATCGAGTAGCCTACTCCACGGATTGTTTGAATGAACGCTATATCATATCCTTTATCCACTTTTTGACGCAGATAGCGAATATACACATCCACCACATTCGTCTCGCCGATATAGTCAAAACCCCAGACCTTTTCAATTAATTGTTCGCGTGTAAGCACCCTATTTTTATTCTCTAGTAAACAAACTAATAAATCATATTCTCTTGGTGTTAAATCAATATCCTTCCCCGCCCGGATAACCTCATGTGCCGCAGTGTCTACTTGCAAGTCTCCCACCTGCAATATCTCCTTATCGGCTTGAATTTGAACGGATTTTCTTAAATTAGCCCGGATACGAGCCAATAATTCTTCAATTTGGAACGGTTTCGTAATATAATCATTCGCTCCAAGATCAAGACCATTCACCTTATCGTACACTTCATCACGGGCTGTCAGTAAAATAACCGGTGTCTCATTGCCCTGTCTTCGGATTCTCCTTAACACCTCTAAGCCGCTTAATTCAGGGATCATAATATCTAATAAAACAAGCCCCCATTCTTCTGCTTCTAGATATTCCAGTGCTTGTTTGCCGTCTGCTGCAACTGTTGTTTCATAGCCTTCATAATCTAGTTCTAATTGCAAAACACGGCTGATCTTCTGTTCATCTTCTACAATTAATATTCGTTCAGACACTAGCAGTACCCCTTTCTATCTAGGTAGTAAATTATTATACAAAAAAACTGCCTCCAATAGCTGCTTGAACTGCAAAAATAATTCTACTTGATAACGCAGAATAGTATTTTCGTTCACTACTTTTTGGAGACAGTTTCTTAAATTAGATAAGCCAATCGAATAGGAATTAACCTAATTGCTGATGTAAAAATTCAGTTACAGAATCCGGTGTTTTTGTATAGGCACTATGTTGATGTGCTATTTTCTCTCCGTTTTGAAATAAAAGGATACTTGGTATACCCATTACTTCATATTTTTCGGCTAGTCCAGACACTTCATCACTGTTGACTTCATACCAGTCATAGTTTCTGAATTCTTCCATTACCTCTCCTATAAACATATCCATACGTTTACAATCTGGGCACCAATCTGCAAAGAATTTTATAATGACTGGTTTTTCACTTTGAATAATTTCTTGGAATTCTGCTTCCGTTTTAATTGCTTGCATGATGATCTCTCCCATCCTTACTTTATTTATATTCTAATCTTCCTAATGCCAACGCTGCAATTAATCCGCCTGCAAATAACAGAACACATACAATAATATTTCCCGCTCCAACAGGGACACCAGGAAATACAACGGTAATTGCGCCGATGACAAGCCCGATAATAATAGCATAGGTACTTGTAAAATAATTTCTTAGAAAGTAAGCAATAATTTTACTCATCGTAATAAATCCAAGCGCAATCCCAGTGCCTGCTACAATAATAATAGAGAACTGAAAATTACTAATCGCTCCCATTATCGTCGGATATACACCAAACAGCATCATTATCATGGATCCGCTAATTCCTGGAACAATCATGACACTGCTTCCAATAAATCCTGCGACAAATAATAAGACATACGTACTTATACTAATACCTTGAATAGCCTGTCCTTCATTCGGATTTAAAATTCCCACTCCACTGACAATAACAAATCCAATGACTAGCAAAATATACTGTTTTGCCTGAAATTTCGTTTTTCCTTCTGCCTTTTGGTATAAGTAAGGAATTACTCCGATGACTAGTCCCAAAAAGAAAAATTGTGTTTGCATTGGGTAATACTTAAATAACCACTCAATCACTTTAGCAAACAGGAAAATAGCTATAACCATACCGATTCCTAATGGAACTAAAAAGCTAAGGTGTTTCTTCCAATCCTTACTGAAAAAACCGCTTATAGAGGCAATCAGTTGTTCATAAATACCTAATAGTACCGCAATGGTCCCTCCACTTATTCCAGGAACAACCTCCACCGACCCCATAATTAAACCACGATATAAATTTCTCCACTCCATATAATCTTTTTCTCCTTCATTTTCAATCCTTACCAAATCATTTTATCAAAATTAATTGTAAAAATACACTTTGTACAAGGTGAATATATTGATTAACGTCCTTTTGAATACTCTTTTTAATACTTAGCCAGTCCAGTCAAAAACCTAATTTCATGACGGTGCCCGTTAAATCCTATATAATAAGTGGTATATATGCAATTTTTATGGGATAGAATGCATAAGATAGTATATAATCGTCCATCTTCAAGACCGTTTTACGAGGAGGAAAGAAGATGAAAAGGTATTTAACGCTTATTTTTTTTGGACTTAGTATTATTATTCTTTATGTAGGAGGCAAACTTCAGATATACTGGAGCGGTATTGCAGCATGGGGGCTCGCCCTCATCAGTCTTGCTTTCGCTGCTTATTTTTCGAAATATATACCGAACAAAAACACATCATCTAAAAATAATAAAAATGTATAGAAAAACTCCCCGTCGTTCTACCCAACGAGGAGTTTTTATACTTCCAATTTATTCAACTTCTTATCATAGCTTCAGCCCTTCACCCATCTCCTCTTCTTTTAATACATCATAAACGATGGGATGAAATAAACCTGCCCACCCCAACATGTTCTGACAACTACTGTTTTGCGAACGCTTTTATCGATAGAAAACTTTTACCCTTCAAAAATTTCATTTCGGATAATCCCGCGATTGGTATTTCTAGGGAATGTCGCCTTGCTTTTATGTCTTGGCAGCTTAATAATCACATTGAATGAATGGATTTTTTCTGAAAAGTACGTAATAATAAATATATCCAAATTTACAAGTAATTAATGTGAAATCTAGAAACGGGGGCACGGAATACGTATGATAAAAGATCAAAAAAATAAATATATCGTTAATTGTAAGAATGAGTATGAACCATTACAACAAGTAATCGTTGCTCCGCCAGATCATATGAAAATTACGACTATCATCAACGAAACGCAATCTCATTATGCCAATGAAAATATTGATATCCAGAAGGCAATGGAGCAGCATCAGATATTTGTAAAAACACTTGAAAGCAACGGTGTCAATGTCATAAGCTTGCCAACAAATCCAAGCCTCAATGAACAGGTTTTCTCACGTGACATTGGGTTTACCATTCATGACCAATTATTCGCAGCTAATATGGACCGGGCTATACGTAAAAAGGAGACTGCTATATTAAAGAAATGGCTCGATAAAGAGCAAATCTCTTATACGCCTATGCCCAATTCAAGTATTGAAGGCGGCGATGTCATTATTAATAATGAGAAGGTTTGGGTTGGTCTAAGCCAGCGCACAGAACAAAAAGCAATTGATCATCTTAAAAATCAATTTCCAGATCTCGATATCACAGCAATTCCGCTTCGAGAAGATATCCTTCATTTAGACTGCGTTTTTAATATTTTAGAAGGAAATAAAGCGCTCATTTATCGAGATGGTATCGATAATAATTCATACCAGCTTTTAAAAAAATCATATACACTAATTGAGATTAATGAAGAAGAACAATTTACCATGGCAACAAATGTGCTATCTATCGGTAATAAAAAAGTCATAAGTCTTCCGGAAAACAAACGCGTAAATGATAAGCTTCGAGAACTTGGTTACCACATTCTTGAAGTACCTTTCTCAGAAATTATCAAATCAGGCGGATCTTTCCGTTGCTGCACCTTGCCATTTCAGCGTTCTGAGAAACGTAACACCTTAAAACGTGTTTACAAAAACAGCTAAGCTTAACTCTTATTGCCTAAAAAGAGGTTGGAATAAAAAGAACGTGTATCGTTCAAAATTTGCAGGATTAAAACACTTTTATCTCCGCCTCTTTTTACGGAATAGCAAAATCAACCGCTCTTTTATCTAGCAATGCACACTTCAACCTTTCCTGCTTTCCTTTATAAAAATATCCCAGTTAACAGGAAGGATTAACAGCATCCCCTTTTTTCTTTGTTCAAAAAGGAGTATAATATATAAATGTGGACGATTTCATTCCATTAGGTTTCTTTAAACGTTTAATAATTTTAATAAAAAGCTATATTAAGTGATTACTATTTTGTAAGAGTATACATATCTGAAAATTAGATTAGGAAGGTTTGTGACGATCATGAGGAAAGATACCAATCAAACAGATGTCATTTTAATCGGTGGAGGGATAATGAGCGCTACCATCGGCTCCTTGTTAAAAATATTACAGCCTGATTGGCAAATTAATGTTTTTGAAAAACTTGGTCAAACAGCACAAGAAAGTTCTGATGCTTGGAATAATGCTGGTACAGGCCACTCTGCTCTCTGTGAATTAAACTATACGCCTGAAAAAGCAGATGGTTCCCTCGATATTACGAAAGCTGTAAAAATAAATGAACAATTTCAATTATCTAAGCAATATTGGTCTTATCTTGTGGAACAAGGTGTATTAGATAATCCAAGCGAATTTATTCAAAACGTTCCGCATTTAAGCTTTGTAGAAGGTGAAAAAAATGTGGAATTTCTCAAAAAGCGTGTGAAAGCTCTTGTAGAAAATCCATTATTTGAAGGTATGGAAATAACAGATGATGAAGAAACGTTAAAAGAATGGATTCCTCTTATGATGGAAGGCCGTGACAAAAATCAGTCTATTGCTGCTTCAAAAATTGATTCAGGAACAGATATTAACTTTGGTAACTTAACACGTAAACTGTTTAATCAATTAGAACAGCAAGGAACACGACTTTATTTTAAACATGAGGTAGAATCTATTGGGCGCACAAAAGATAACTTGTGGGAAGTAAAAGTTAAAAATCTGTTCAACGGAAAAATTTCCTACCATAAAGCAAAATTTGTATTTATTGGAGCTGGCGGCGGCAGTCTGCCACTATTGCAAAAAACGAATATTCCAGAGTCTAAACATATTGGCGGCTTTCCAGTGAGCGGATTATTTATGGTTTGTAATAATCCTGAAGTTGTAGAAAAGCATCATGCTAAAGTGTACGGAAAAGCGAAAGTTGGGGCTCCACCAATGTCTGTCCCTCATTTAGATACACGCTTTATCAATGGAAAGCGTTCTTTACTATTCGGTCCTTTTGCTGGTTTCTCTCCTAAGTTTTTAAAAACAGGTTCAAACCTAGACTTATTTGGATCGATTAAACCAAATAATTTAACAACGATGTTAGCGGCTGGAGCAAAAGAAATGGCGCTTACGAAATATCTTATTCAGCAAGTACTTCTCTCTGAGGAAAAACGTATGGATGATTTGCGTGAATTCATCCCTAACGCGAAGGCCGGAGAATGGGATATTGTTGTCGCCGGCCAGCGTGTACAGGTTATTAAAGATACAGAAGCAGGCGGAAAAGGAACGCTTCAATTCGGTACGGAGGTCATTACTGCTGAAGATGGTTCTATTGCTGCTTTACTTGGAGCTTCACCAGGCGCTTCTGTTTCTGTAGATGTTATGCTTGATGTCTTACAACGCTGTTTCCCGCACCACTTTAAAAAATGGGAAACTAAAATAAAAGAGATGATTCCATCATACGGTATTTCGCTATCAGATAACCCTGACTTATTTGCTGATCTAAATAAGCAAATCAATAAATCGCTTCAACTGCAAAATGAAGAAGAAGTATTATTAAGTTAACCAAGATAGTATGTAAGTAGATTCGCTGTGGAAATGTACGAGAGCTTCTACTCCTAAACCTATTTTGTTCTCTTGCACCAAAAACTATCTTATCTCACATATAAAAAGACTTCGATTCTACACTGCTAGAATCGAAGTCTTTTCTTTTACAGTACTTTTGCCGGTTCCCAGGAAACTGCATTCAATGTAAAGGATAATAGTTCTTCTTTATATTTTTCCACCTCTGCTGAAGAATGCTGAAATAGAATCATCCCTCTTGCTGTCGATTCAATCAAGGAAATCACAAATTCACTAAAATAAATGGCATCAATATCTTCCCGAATTTCTCCGTTTTCTTTTGCAAACTCAAGATATTTAGCAACAAGATCATATAAAGGGCGATAGATCACCTGCCATTTATCTATATCTCCGCTTCTTGTAATACCTGCATAAACAATAGAAGGAATTGTTCTATCCAACTGGTTCACTTCAAAAATGCGATCAATTGCTAAGCGTAAATTAGCCTCTAATCCTGCTTTTACATTTCCATATGTCGCCAGATATTGTGTATAATTAGATATGATTTGTTCCGCTAAATCTGGAAGGACATCCATCTTACTATTATAGTAAAGGTAGAAAGTCCCTTGAGCAATACCAGCTTCCTTAACAATCTGTGATACACGTGTATCTTCCAAACCTTTTTCTTTAAAAACATGATAAGCGCTCTTTAAAATAAGTTCTTTTTTATTTGCCGTTTTAGCCATTTTCATGCCACCTTTTTGAAACTTTAAAAACTGACTGATTGTCATTCATTTATTTTTATGATACCATACTTTAAGGCAAACTTGAACGTTACCTAAGAAAAGAGGAGAATTTTTTTTGAAAAAAGCTTTTAAAATTACAAAACAAGATATGAAAAACATCATTCGTGTTCCTTCTGTTCTTCTTTTGATTATTGGATTAGCAATCCTTCCTTCTTTTTATGCTTGGTTTAATATAAAAGCATCTTGGGACCCTTACGCCAATACACAAGGAATCAAAATTGGTGTAGTCAGTGACGATACGGGCACCGAAGTGGAAGGTCGATCCATTAATATGGGAGACGAACTAATCGAAAATTTAAAGGAAAACGAATCATTGGGCTGGCAGTTTGGTGATTCCATAGAAGAAGCAGACGAAAAAGTTTATAAAGGCGATTACTTTGCCACAATCCATATTCCAGAAAGTTTTTCTGAAGATGTGGTAAGTATCCTTAATGATGAACCAAGAAGTGCCATTGTTCAATATAAGGTGAATGAAAAAGTCAACGCTATCGCACCGAAAATGACAAGTGCCGGGGCTACGCAGATCACGGAAACAATCAATGATGAGTTCGTCCAAACAACAGCAAGAACATTGCTAGAAGAATTTAATAATGCTGGAATCGAACTTGAACAGAACCTTCCAACACTGCAAAAGATTAAAAACGCCGTTTATAACCTTCATGATCATATTGCAGATATTGATAAAGCTGGCGATCTAATTGTTGAATTAGATGAAAATAATGGCAGTATTGAAGGCTATGCAGATAAATTGGACAGCCTCGGGGAATATGAAACCAAAATTAGACAAGGCGGAGAAGACATTCTCACAGCGCAATCCCATCTTGACGATATTAATCGAATGGGTAATGCTGTCGTGGAATTAAATCAAGCGATGCCTGATATCGAAAATGCTTTAACCCGAATTAGCTCTATCCAACAATATTTCCCTGAAATTAATCAAGGACTGCAAGATGCTTATAATGCAAGTATCACTGCCGGCGATACGCTAGCCGAAATACAAGCACGTATCCCAGAGATTAATAAGCAAATTCAAGGTTATCAAGATCAAGTTGATAATGCGCAAGATACTTTAGATGAAGCAGAAAAAGCAACAGGTGAAGTTGCAGAACTTGTTAATAATCAAATGAAAGAGGCAGAGGAAATAATTAATGGGCTTCCTTCTTTTGATACAGAAGGAACTGACGAATCCGTTACACCTGATTTTATTACAAATGTTAAAGATTCTGTCAGCGATTCTCAAGGTTCATTAGAGGATATCTTAGAAAACCTTCGTGGTTCGGATTCTATAGAGCCAAATGAGTCCTTAGAAAACTTGAGCAACTCCGCAGATGAAACAAAAGCACAAGGGAATGAGCTTTCTGCTGCACTAGAGGACGTTCAAACCAAAATAGAAGAAGGTAATTATTCCAGCGAAGATTTGAACACTCTAAACGAAGCAATTGCTAATTACCAGTCTTCTTTTAATAACGTTAAAGAAGATTTAGCAAATGCAGAGTTTGTACCAAATACAACAACAAATAATGAAGAAGATACGGCTGCGGAAGATACACAGCAGCGCGACGCAGAAATTGATAACGTGATTAGCGGTCTTCATGACGATACCGTTCAGGCTTTTGATGAAATTTCAAATGTATTGGATGAAAATATAAGTCTCGCTATAAGTAATATTCGTGCATTGCCTACGTTAATTGCAATGAAAGAAAACCCGGAGACGGAGGAATATGCAAATGAACAAATTAAAGCTGTTCAAGAGAGTATCGAAGGTCTTCAATCTTCCGTTACAAGCACGGAAAATTCTCTTTCTTTACTAGAGGTTCCAGAGAACAAAGAGAACTTGAAAAAAATTCAAGATACCCTCGAAAACAACGGCTCTAATTTAAATGATTTGACGGATTTCCTAGAGAGTGGGAATTTTGATCTCAGCCAATTAGAGGATATCAAAAACAATGCCTTAGATAACTTAGAAGCATTGCAATCCTTTAATAAGGATACGGTAGAACCATTTGTAAATAATGCCTTCACTACTTTAGAAAATAAGCTGAATGATGCGGATTCCAAATTAAATGCCGCGCTAGAATATACAGATTTAGCTGCAAATTATTTAACAGAAGCTGCAACAATTGTTAATGATTCACAGTATTATTTAAAGCTTTTAAACGAAAATTTACCGTACTATGAACAACAATTTAGCGATGTATCTGATAAAGTAAATCAATACCTTCCTGATTTTAAAAATGGTGTTGATATGGCAAGTTCCTTTTTCCAAAATGATATGCCGCGTTTAGAGAATGAAGTAAATAATTTAGCTGGATTTGTTACCAATGATTTGGATAATTTAATCGAGCAATACAAGCATTTAAATTCGCTTGTTCAAGAAAATTTACCAGAAGCACAAGAAGCAATCGCTGAAATGGCAGATTTTATCCGCAACGATTGGCCAGGATATAAAGAGGATATTCAAAATGCCTATGATCGAATTAAACAAATGGAAGACGATCAAATTATTGAAGAGCTGGTTTCAGCATTGCAAAACGATTTGAGTGATGAAACAGAGTATTTCTCACGTCCAGTACAGTTAGATGAGGAAAAGCTCTTCCCAATTCCAAACTACGGCTCTGCAAATACGCCGTTCTATACGGTACTTGCACTTTGGGTTGGTGCATTGTTGCTCTGTAATCTAATTACAACCGAGTTAAAGGATAAAAACAGAGAAGAATTTAGCTTAAGGGATATTTATCTCGGAAGGATGACGCTATTCTTAATTGTAGCTATATTACAAGCTGTCATTGTTTCACTTGGTAATATCTTTATACTGGATGTTTATATGGCACACCCTGTTTACTTTACGCTCTTTAGTGTCTTGATTGCGTTAGCGTTTATGATAATGGTGTACACAATGGTTTCCCTGTTTGGAAATGTCGGAAAAGCCATTGCGATTATCTTTATGATCCTGCAGTTATCAGGCGGCGGTGGAATGTTCCCAATTCAAGTAGCACCGCCATTTTTCCAGGCGATTCATCCATTTCTTCCTTTCACGTATGCAATCGATATTCTTCGGGAAGCATCAGGGGGAATTGTATGGTCTGTCGTGTTTAACCGGTTCTTAGTACTCGCTATTTTCCCGGCCATCTTCATTCTGTTAGGATACACATTCCGACCATGGATTGCGCCTCGGGTCCATAAAGCATATTTAAAAACACAAAAAAGTAATATGGTTGATTAACACTTTAAATAAAACAGCTCGACAAGCATTCTTGCCATCGTCGAGCTGTTTTTTTATTCATAATGAAAATCGTTGCACGACGGGCACGGCTGTCTTGGAATAAGCGCCTGTCATATGACGTGACCGTTTCTAGTTGATACCATTGTTTGAGTAAAACCAGCATTAGCCATAGCTTTATTCAGCCAAACACTTGGCGAATGGCCATATTTTCTTTTAAAATAGTTAGTATCGCTTCTTAAAGAATCATTTTTAATTAACGTTATAAGATGTACACTTACTGTGGAGGTTGATTATGAAATACTTCATCATGGTTTTACAAATCAGTGTATTATTTCTTTTTAATTTTATCGGTCAATTTATTCGTGATTATTTCTCCCTCAGCATTCCCGGAAGCCTTATTGGCATGTTGCTGCTTTTTATTTTGCTCATTTTAAAAATAATTCCTATAGCGTGGATCCAAACAGGGATTGATGTTATTTTGAAAGATATCCCTTTTTTTTTCATTCCTGTTACAGTGGGAGTCGTTCAGTACTTAAGCTTTTTCCAGGGCAAGGGCAGCCTTACGATTCTGTTAGTAATCGTGAGTACCTTCTTTGTGATTAGCATTAGCGGAATTGTAACAAATTTCATCATTAAAAAAGAGGAGAAATCATATGAATAGCTTCTTAATCGGATTAATTGCCTTTATTGGAACGTTTATTATCTATCAGATTTCAAAACGAATGTACCAGAAGAAGCCAATTCCATTTACTTTGCCTATTTTCTTATCTACAGCAGTTATTGTCATTTTCCTGCTCTTCACTGGAATTCCTTATAAAACGTATATGATCGGCGGTCAGTGGATTGATATTTTTCTCGGCCCAATCGTTGTATCTCTGGCAATTCCGTTGTATAGGGAAATCCATTTAATCAAAAAATACGCAGGTGCGATTAGTATTGGAATATTTGCCGGTTCCCTGACAGGTGTTTTTACAGGAATAGCTGGAGCAAAGTTATTTAGATTTGAGAGCTTGGTGATTCAATCAATTGCAGCTAAATCTGTTACTACGCCGATTGCCATCAGTATTACGGAGGCAGTTGGAGGAGGCAGTGCATCACTTGTAGCTGTGTTTGTTATGATAGCCGGTATCAGCGGAGGGATGTTTGGGCCTGTTATTTTAAAAATTTGCCGTATCCAGCACCCAGTTGCTAAAGGGCTTAGTATCGGAACAGCTTCTCATGCCATCGGAACAGCAAAAGCCTTAGAAAACAGCGAGCTGGAAGGTGCCGTCAGTGCTTTATCGATGACCATCAGCGCTGTCGTTGTTTCTTTCCTTGTACCTGTGTTCTTAGCGTTTATGTAACGTATGCATCTTTTCCTGGAAAAAAATCGGCAAGCCAAGCCTTGAAAAGGCGCCGGATTGCCTTAGTTGGGACCGCGTTTATTTGGCTTACCGAAAACATTTTACATCGAAAAACGAGAGGCTCCGTTCTCCTTCTTTGGGGATGTTTCAACATTAATCGAACCTTTACTTAAGATATAAAGGAATCGCTCCTTTAGGGGTATACCGACGTTAGGGGCTACGGCTTTCCACCTACAACCGAGACTTATACCACAAGCACAGCGGACATGATGTCCTAGTGTCGACGTTTATCACACGATGCGAAAGCACGACCGCGGCCCTGTCTGTCCTTATCGGCTTGTCAATATCCCTTCTGATTCCCCTCTAAGATGGGTGCTTCGGGGGCAATATCGTCTTCTTCCATTTTTTCAAACCCTTTATCTATTTTCCCAGCATTTTCAATATCGCCAGAAGCCTTATAACCGGCAATTTCTGTGTTGGAAGTGGTCCCATATAACCCCATTCCACCTAATTTAACATTTATTTTTTCATCTTTTTTTTCTTTTTTCTGATCCACTTTTTTCACCTCCTACACGGTAATATACCCAAGGAAGAACTAATTATGATAAAACGTAATTAGCAATCTAATGAAGATTAATTACCTTTCAAGAGCTTAGAACGAGTACCCTCATTTATTACGATCTATTGGGCGCCCTCCCTCCAAGTTGTAAATTTCCATCTACAACGCAGTAAAATATTCACCAATCTCTTCTATCGTCCCCCCCGATTATAGAATATGACCTACGCTCAGACGCTCTATAATTACCTATACTGTAAAAATGAGGCTGGGACAAAACCCAGTAAAAACAGAAAAGTGACTTTCTACAAAGATAAGTAGGAAGTCACTTTTTTAATTTGATTAAAAAATAAAATAAATGTACAAAAAAAGGATACCTTCTGATAAAGTT
>NZ_BORO01000021.1 GCF_018333215.1 Oceanobacillus sp. J11TS1
ATGGTTCATAGGCCAAGACCCAACTATGGAAAAAAGCGTTGGCCTTACCACCAAGGCTACCATGCCCACTACTCCATGTAAAACCGGTGCACTTCCTGGGAATTTACACATACTTATTGACAGTACCGCTTTCGCCTGGGGTTGGAGCGAGTTTAACCTGGGTTGGAGCGCTTTTTCCTTAGTCTGGAGCGGATTCGGACTCGACTGGAGCGCTTGGACCTTGGTTTGGAGCGGATTCGGACTCGATTGAAGCGCTTAGCCTGGGGTTGGAGCGCTTGGCCATTTTTGGAGCTAGTTTAACCTGAGGTGGAGCGCTTTCCAATATTTCGGAGCGCTTTCCGTTATTTCGGAGCGCGTTCTCCTTTTTTGGAGCGCGTTCCAAAATATAAAAAAATGCCGGGCAAGAAAAATTGCCCGGCATTTTTTTATTCTCCTATTGCTTGTGCAGCGGTGATTAATGCTAAGTTGTACACATCTTCTGCACTGCAGCCTCTTGATAGATCGTTTACTGGTTTGTTTAGTCCTTGAAGGATTGGTCCTACTGCTTCAAAGCCGCCTAAGCGCTGTGCAATTTTATAGCCGATATTACCAGCTTCTAAGCTTGGGAAGACAAATACATTGGCGTCCCCTTTAATCACAGAGTTTGGTGCTTTTTTCTCTGCAACACTTGGTACAAATGCTGCGTCAAATTGAAATTCCCCATCAATTACTAGAGAAGGATCTTTCTCTTTTGCAATTGCTAAAGCGTCTGTCACTTTTTCTGTTTCTGGGGATTTGGCAGAACCAGCCGTTGAAAAGCTTAACATTGCAACACGAGGATCCACATCAAATAATGCTCCTGTTTTTGCACTTTCTACCGCGATTTCTGCTAAATCATTACTGTCTGGAGCAATATTGATTGCACAATCTGCAAATACATATTTCTCTTCATCTCTTACCATAATGAATACGCCAGAAGTTTTCTTAACGCCTTCTTTTGTTTTAATAATTTGTAATGCCGGGCGAACAGTATCAGCTGTTGAATGTGCAGCGCCGCTTACAAGACCATCTGCTTTATTTAAATAAACAAGCATAGTACCAAAATAGTTTTCATCTAAAAGGATTTTTTTCGCATCCTCTTCTGTTGCTTTTCCTTTTCTTCTTTCTACAAATGCATCTACCATTTCCCCGAAACCTTCATAATTAGCAGGATCGACAATTTCAAGTCCAGAAGTGGAGACATTAAGTTCTGCAGCTTTATCCTCTATCGCTTGTTGATTTCCAATTACTACAGGTGAAAGGACGCCATCCTCCGCTAAACGACTTGCTGCGGATAATACACGCTCGTCCAATCCTTCTGGAAATACAATACGTTTGCCATTTCCTTTTACTTTGTCTGTTAATTGTTCAAATAAACCCATTTTATTAACCCTCCTAAGATTTGACACTCCAAAGATTACAATCGCGGGCTTTTTCGCTCGGTAAATCTGTTAGTTTATCATTAAATCCTTTTTAATCATAAACCATTTAAACTTACAAATAAAGTGTTGCGAATACCTTTTTCTTCTAAAAAATAATGTAAAGGATTACATTATTTCTACCTTATTTTCAGTTACTATCCTTGCCTTAATAATCAAAAATATTACCAACCGCAGAAAAGTCTATTTTATTCTCCTTGCAATTTTGACAAAGCCTTGACAATACTTGAAATGACATGATTTTGTAGTTTTTTATATGAATCGTACCAGTTGGTTATGCTATAGTTAATATAGAATCAGTATTTAATTATGAAGGAGTGTATGAACAATGGCAGAAGCAGTAGTAACTGTAGACGGCTGGTCCGCCTTACATGATACGCGTCACTTTGATTGGACATCTTGGAAAGCAATCTCAGAGGACGAACGAAATAAAGCAATCAAAGAATTTGAAGAACTCATAAAACAATGGGAAAAGATAGAAGAAAATAAAGAAGGCAGCCATAGTATTTTCAAGGTCGTCGGAAATAAAGCCGACCTTATGTTTATATTCTTGCGCGAGACCATGGACGAGCTGGAAGAAATTAAAACAGCTATTAATAAAACGCTATTAGGCGATTTCTTAATCCCTGCATATTCTTATGTA
This sequence comes from Oceanobacillus sp. J11TS1, assembly GCF_018333215.1. Lineage (GTDB taxonomy): Bacteria > Bacillota > Bacilli > Bacillales > Amphibacillaceae > Oceanobacillus. Next base: position 2,101 of record NZ_BORO01000021.1, read on the forward strand.
TCCATCATTGAAATGACCATGCATGATCCAATGAAGGCTGGCGATGACCGTGAACTTTCTCCTTACGTAAAAGAGCGCTTAAGACCTATTATGCCAAAATGGGAGCATGCTTGTTTCTATCCGATGGCAAGACGTCGCGAGCCTGAGGCTAACTGGTTTACGATTGATAAAGAAGAGCGTACCAGATTGCTTTATGAACATGGTATGACTGGACGCAAATATGCTGGTAAAGTTAAAGAAATCATTACCGGTTCCATTGGATTAGATGAATGGGAATGGGGCGTAACTTTATTTGCGCATGATCCGCTGCAATTCAAGAAAATCGTTTATGAAATGCGTTTTGATGAAGTAACAACAAAATATGCAGAGTTTGGCGACTTCATCATGGGGAATTATCTGGCATCAGATGAACTTTCCGATTATCTAGCACTATCCTAGTTATAAACTGGATTTATTAAAAAGAGGCGAAAAGGCCTCTTTTTTTTATGTAAAAATTTATCCTTCTTAATCTCAAAAAACAATCATGAAGACAGCCATATGAACATACATATCATTAATGAGCTTGCACCGAAAAATTGTGAGAAATGGGGTTGGTCCATAGCAATTATTGCTCATAAAGAAGCTGAGGTAGGTCTGCTCGCCCGCTTCATGCGTGCAGAAGCGGAAAGAAATGACGACCTTGGAATGCTGATGGTTGGTAACAAACGTGTCCATCTGTTCTTGCTGATTGTTTCAATTGCCCAGATATTCGAACCATAACAGATGCAGAAAAGAAAGTCCTAGAGGATTTAGGGCCTCAAATGGGATATTTTTTATCCAAGGGTAAGAGAATGGATATACAGTTGACGAAAATTCTTCAAGTATAAACACAGCATCTGCTTCCGATTCACGTTGGTTTTTATGCCTCAAGGTCCGCGCCCTGATTACTGGTACGGTCCATGGAATACAGGACGATATTTTCGCATTGCTTTTATGCTCCATTACAGCGTGAATGCCTGCCTGTTAGAACCAGGCGCAGGCAACTAGTTCTATTACATGAATAACCGTTTTAAGGAGGAGAGTGTAATCATGAGTGATCAAACGAATCCGAATCAGCCAGGAAATTATTATCCTGCTTCCTATCCTAGTCCCTATTTTTACCCAGCATCTACCGGAAGCTTTTATCCCGTTAACGCGTCTAGACAATTCCCACAACCATCAAATGCAAGTGGCGGAGGTCAGTTCACCAATCAGCAATCATTTATTGAAAATATTCTACGTTTAAACATCGGAAGCCTAGGCACTTTTTATCTGACATTTGAAGGCCAGCAGCAAACGGCATTTCGAGGCTATATCGAGGCCGCTGGAAGGGATCATATTTTGATCCGTGAAGAAGACTCCAACCGACGTTTCTTATTATTAATGGTATATTTAGATTACGTCCTATTTGACGAACAAATAAGTTATGATTATCCATTTGGCAACCAATAGCCCATTATCAACCCAATCCTCGTTAAGGGCTCAAAAGCAAAAAAAGAAGCGTAGACTATCTTGTACGTCTACGCTTTTCTTATACCGATAACTGTATTGTGAGGAGATTAAAAAATGAGACATCCTCTAGAAAAATGGATACGAATCGAAATAATTAGTATCATTGCAGGGGTATTCCTTGGTATTTTCGCTTGGATAACAGGGTGGATGCTATTTTTGTTCTTTGCCTGCTATCTTTTTGTACTTAGTATCATTAGTAATGCATTTATATTGCTAAATACAAGAAGAGCTTCTGATGCCCTGAAACAAATGGTCAGAGCAGCCTTATTATTTTTGTTTCTAACCTCTTTGTTCTTTTATCTTTCTTAACGTTTTGCGCTTTATAAAGGTATAAACGCATCTTTTATAATAATTTCATCGCGCCAATGCCTAATAGAACCCATCCTGCTAAAAAGGACAGTCCTCCAATTGGTGTAATCATCGCAAATGTTTTTACACCTGTTAAAGAATACATATAGAGGCTTCCGGAAAACAGAAGAATACCTACCAGGAACAGCCAACCGCTTGACGTAAAAAGATTACTTCCATCAAACTTCCCTAAAATAAGAGCAACTGCAACAATCGCCATCGTGTGAAACATTTGGTAATCAACTGCTTTACCCCAATTTGTCAAAGCTTTTTCCGACAATTTCCCTTCTAGTCCATGTGCACCAAATGCTCCAAATGCAACTGCTAAAAATCCAAGAATCGCTCCAATTATTAAAAATAGTTTCATCTTTTCCAACTCCAATCTTAAATTAAAAGCACGTCTACAAAACGTTTACTTAAAAATGCTATTCCCAAAGAAACCACAAAACTTTAGACTGTTTTGTTCTTAAAAGTCAAAAATTGAATCTCCATTCGCGTCCTCGTCATTTAATTTATTCTTCTGCGGATTAACTACTTTGATACTAGATTCCTTGCCAAGCATTGCTTTCATTTCTGTTTCTGAAATGTGCTCTTCTGTATCTTCTATATTCACCCGTGTTTTACCTGCAGCCATTGTAGCGGAATCAGGCTCTGCTGAAATAAATAACTCACTTAATAAACGGACGTTTTCCATATGTTTTTTCACTTGATCTTGGTGATGGGCTTTTCTTTTGGCTTCTTGTAGCTCATGGATCATTTTATCAATGATGATTTCATTGCTGACAGCCATATAACCCCTCCTTTTATGTATCATTCCATATGAATTATAGCACAGAATTAATTCTGATAAACTCCTCATGCCTAAATGAGAGATAAAAAAAAGAGCTCTAGAAGATTTCGCCTCTTTGCTCTAATGTTATAATGTTATTCATCGCAGTATCCGTTTTTTGTTTAACTTTCTTGATATTTCCTCCACCCTATAGCGTTCATACATCCATTGCAAAAAGGTAACCTCTTCTTCGTAAAGTTCTCTTCCCAAACGTGTTGAAGTTTGCCGATATAGATGAAAAAAGTTTTTCATATTTGAAAACTCCCCCTATACGCTGATGCAGTAAAATATAAAATTAGTATAGCACTGTCTTTTTTTATCTTCAATAGGAAGATATTACAACTCCCTTTTCCATACAGGCATTTTGCACGTTTAGACAAAATATAAAGTTTATGTAAATATTTCATTAAAATGAGCAACCACAGTCCCAAAGCCATATTTCGGATATCATCATCTAAACGGATGAACCTCTACAAAGTTTATAGCATTTTATCTCTTATCCACTCAAGAGGCTGAGAAAAAGTGTTTTTTTATCCAGCAACTTTCAAACTCATTTGTGCGAATATCCGCTTTCTTTTGTCCCAACCTCTTGAATCCATGTTTACTTTTGTTCTAATTCAGATTGTAACGCATATAATTTCTCATTCATTACGTTCATCATCTCGTCCATTGCCTCTTTTCGCGGCATATCTGCAGGTAAATGAATCGGATCTCCAAAAATAATTTTCGGCTTTTTACGCTTAAATAACTCTTTAAAATTATTTGGACCGATATAAGCTGCTGGAATAATAGGCACATTGCTATATGCAGCAATTGTCACAGCTCCTCTTTTGAGCGGCACTTGATTGGTTGTTCTCGTACCACTCGGAAAAATACCGATTACTTTTTCTTGTTTTAAAAGTTTACGGGGTACTTTAATCGTGCTCGGACCCGGATTATCCCGGTCAACTGGAAATGCATTCAGTTTTTTCATCAGCCACTTCAGAGGCCGTGATTCGAATAATTCCTTCTTTGCCATATAATGAACTTTCGTAGGCAATACGCTGACACCAAGCCACAAGATGTCTATCCATCCCGTATGCGTGCAGGCGATAATGTATCCTCCTGATGCTGGTAACTTTTCTTTTTGAAATACGTTCACTCGTCCAAATAAACTTAGAACTATCTTTAATGCGTATGCAGCAAAATAATACATAATTCTCTTCCTCTTCCCCATTTTTAGTACCTGGTACTTACATAAGATACTAATGGAAAAGAAGCGAAATTACAAGAATTTTATGGTGTGTCATGAACAGAGATTTCTTATATTCCTATCTATTCTGAATAAGTTCTTCACTATCTCGTTCTTTCACAACTAGGTTCATAATCAAAATATAAGTGGTAATGTTTTTGACAACCTTCATTAAATACAGAGGCACAATACAGACAGTCGTCCGTATTTACATACTGTTGGATGGTATGCTCTGTTCCGCAAACCCCACATAGGATTGCCAATTCATTAAATTCATCTTTTCCCCATACGGAAATTTTGTGATCTTCACATTCTTCATGACATCGATAGCATGGATAATATTTATTGCAGCATTTAAATTTAATCGCAATAATGTCTTTGTCTGTGTGATAATGTTTGCATCTTGTTTGGTCATCAACAATTGAACCATAAATTTTTGGCACAGCACTTCTCTCCCTCAGCTAGTTAATAGATTTCTATCTATAAAAAACGAGCAAAACACTTTCATAATTTCGAAAGTATCTTGCTCGTATGATTAATCTTCTACTATTTCCTCTTCTATTCCTTCATCCTTCGAGGAAACACCCAATTTCTCTTCTAAGACAAGAACTCTTGCCCGCAGCTCATCCATTTCATCTGCTGTCGCAAGTCCAGATTCTTTTGCTAGAACTTTCTTTTTCTCTTTACTTCTTTCGTCCCATTCGCCTTTTTTGCTGCTGCCTTTTTCAATAAAATTATCTAAAACAGTTTTTGCCTGCTCTTGTGTCAATTCATTCTTTTCCACTAATTCTTTCACTTTTTGTTCAAACTTCTCTTTTCCGCTTACTGCTGCGCCTAAACCCAGTAAGAATCCTTTACGTAAATATTCACTCATCATTTATACCTCCTATAGTATGCACTTTATGATGGTTCTTTAAGAGGATGTTCAAAAAGTCTCATTCGAACACACACTTTATAACTGGATGAACCTGTCTCTTCTTGACCTGTCATCCTTACAATACGTGAAACAGGGCAGTTCTATACATTATTTACGTACATAGAATAAAAATAAGCCCTGTCTTTATTATATATAACATTCCGTCATTCCGTAAATGATTTTGGCATCGGATTTTAAATGCTATGTTTTCTTTATTCCCATCCTATACTATAATTAACCTTCAATTAATAATTTACCATTGAATAAAATTACATTTGGTTGTATAATCATACAGTCAAATGATTTCGTATTATTATCTAGGAGGAAGAAAAATGAAACCTTATTCCTTTAGCAATATTATTAAGTTTATTATCCCGTCTTTATTAGGTTTATTCCTATTCTTATACCCCCTGCCGACAGAAGAGGGTTTTACAATACCTATTGCTTTCCTAGCAGGACATCTGGAAGGGTTTTTAGACAATTATTTATCGCTTATTATGATGATTGTTATTTTACTGACTGCCATTTTCACTATCATTGCAAAAGCAGGCGGTGAATCATCTTTTAGCAGATTCCCTTTTCTACATCAGCTATTTTATACAACTTGGTTCTGGACGATTACACGTATTTTAGCTGCCGTTTTTGCCGTTATGGTTTACTTTCAAATTGGACCGGAATTTGTTTATAGCGAAGATACAGGCGGAATGTTGCTAGACAGTCTGTTACATACGTTGTTTGTCACATTCCTTTTTGCAGGGCTCTTTTTACCTTTCTTAACAAACTTTGGCCTTCTGGAGTTTTTTGGAGGTATGATGCGCAATATCATGCGGCCTTTATTCCGATTACCCGGCAGGGCCTCTGTCGATAGCTTAGCTTCTTGGGTCGGGGATGCTACGATCGGGGTACTGTTGACCAATAAACAATATGAAGACGGTTATTATACAAAACGAGAAGCAGCCATTATCAGTACGACTTTCTCTGTTGTGTCGATTACTTTCACCTTAGTTATTTTACAGCAGGTCAATTTGGAGCATATGTTTTTACCCTTCTATATGACCATTATTATTGCTGGAGGCGTTGCTGCGTTAATTATGCCGCGTATTCCGCCGCTTTCTAAAATGGCAAATACCTATATCAATGGGGAAGAAAGAAATGATGATGAAAAAATCCCTGATTCTGATAATGTATTTACGTTTGGATTCAAAAATGCTGTAAAACGAGCTGAAAAAGAAACAAAGTTCCGTACCTTCTTTGTAGACGGAGGAAAAAATATTCTTGATATGTGGTTCGGTGTAACTCCTGTCGTAATGGCATTTGGAACGCTCGCAGTCGTTATTGCAGAATATACACCTTTATTCCAATGGCTCGGAACGCCGTTTGTTCCGATTTTAGAACTGATGCAGATTCCATTTGCTAAAGAAGCATCGGAAACAATACTTATTGGTTTTGCAGATATGTTCCTGCCGGCAATTTTAATTACTGGTGTAGAAGCAGAAATGACACGATTTATTATTGCAGCATTGTCTGTTACGCAGCTTATTTTCATGTCTGAGGTAGGCGGACTTATTTTAGGAACTAAGATCCCAGTGTCCTTCCGTAACTTGGCTTTTATCTTTTTAATACGTACAGTGATTACACTGCCGATTATAACGATTATTGCCCATATATTATTTTAAGATAACATGGTGACGAATAAAAAATGCGGAGCTCTTATTGGAGAGCTCCGCATTTTTATTCGTTATTTTTTAGGAAGATGTTCCTTTGCGTCGATGGTTAAATAAAGAACGGACCTTCGCAAGGCGTCCCTCAATTAATGGCTGGGAGATGGTTAAAACAGGTTTACTGGACAGCACAAGCACAATCAGTGCCGATAAACCGGCAATCCCAATCACATCAAACCAGTGATTTACCGCTAATAAATCAAATTGACGCAGAAACTGAACGATAAATCCATGTAATAAATAAACGTATAATGTTCTTGTTCCGAGTCTTGTTATCCAGCCAAGGTTTCTTTTAGGAATCCAAGCCAATATACTCATTGTCATTATCGCCGCAATTGCATAAACAAATAATCGGACTGCACCGCCGAAACTATCTGCACCTAAATCACTATAAGACTGTGATGCAAGCAGCCAACCAGAATCCATTTCCGGGAATTTGTAAATGAGAATAAAGAGAACTGCCATCACAGCAACGGAAGCCACTTTTACTTTGTGTTTTTTTACCACCATCATTTGATCTACGGTTAACCAATAACCGACTAAAAAGAACGGGAAAAACACAAATGTTCTCGATAAACTAAATGAATGTCCAATTTCTCCAAAGTAGCCCACCAAGATTCCTATAACAATAGATAAGGAAATACTCCAGGCAGCTGGAATCTTTTTGAATAGCACAAGTAAAATGTGCCAACTAAACAAGCTAAATAGGAACCACAACGACCATTGCGGATAGAAAACACCAGTTTGCCAATCCGCTTTTCCTATAAAGAAGTAGTAGATGGTGTATAACGTTTGAAAGATAAAATATGGGATAATTAACTTCTTCATTAAATTCCATATATATTTTTTGTTACCAGAACCCTTTGCAAAGAAACCAGCTAATAAAATAAATGCCGGCATATGAAAGGTATAAATCCACATATAAATTGCTTCGATTGATTTCGAATCACTTACAAATGGTTGAATCATATGTCCAAAGACAACGAGGAAGATTAAAAAAACCTTCGCATTATCAAAAAATGCATTTCGTTCCATATCTCATCCCTCTTATTGTTTCTTTTTTAACAGCATGAGCGTCCGTAATTCCTACCTGTTGCAGCTATTTATTCCTCGGCGGCAACGGTCGCTTCTTCTCTTCATTAACTCCACTAAGATTTTACGCTGTATACTATACTCTACATATATTTATTGAAAAAGTCTCCTAAAAAACAGAAATTTTATCGTTTTGTAACTGATTTGTTAGTAGAGCGAAAAAATGTAACATAATTTAATTGGATAGATATAATCTTAGAAAAAGTTGGTTTACCTGCAATGTCTGTATACATATTGCATTTTCACGATTGGGAAAGCCATAGAAATTAATTTAAGTTCAAGCTCTCCTTGTTCATATGACGATTGTCCCCTTTATTCTTCTATTTGAATCGTTGGTTCTAGCTCTAGTTGAACATTTCCTTGAATCGCTTTGGAAATCATACAGGTCTTTTCCGCTTTTTCAACAAGTTTTTGAGTTAAACGAATTTGTTGATCTGTTGCATCCTTTTTGAGCGTTACGTTTGGTCGATGGATGATTTTTTCATATGTAAAGATGCCATTTGTTACGTCAACAATACCTTCTGAAGTCATGCCCATCTCCGCAATGGGAAGGTCAGCGCGCTCAAACATGGCTCCTAATGAAATAATATAACAGGTTGCAGCCGCTCCAAGCAGCATTTCGTCCGGATTTGTACCCACTCCTGGCCCATCCATTTCCGGCGGGATAGATATTTTTGTCTGTAAATTTCCTGCATGAATATAGCCTTCACTATTTCGTCCACCTGGCCATTCTGCTTTTAAATGAAAGTGGTGCTGTGGCATTACGATCATCCCCTTCGTTAGATTTTCTCCCACTATTATGGCTTATTGTAAAAGATTTTACAAAAATAACATGTTAAAGTGCGTGTTCAAATTATCCGATAAACAGGCCCATAAAGCCAAGACGAGGGGGGGTTTTTGAATAACATCTTCTTTACCTGAGATAAAACCGCCCTAACTGGTCTATGTCAGGACGGTTTTATCAATCATTTAAGATTGTTCTTTATTTCGTTTTAGTTTTGGACTAGATGCGAACCACCCTACAAGTGCAATTGCTACAAGAACGATATAGAAGGAAGCCTTCCAAATGGTTGAATGCGGGAAGTGTTCTGGAAGTAATCCAATATCCGGGTTTGCTAACACAATAACAGCCAGTTTCACCCCGACCCAGCCAACAATTAGAAAAGCAGCTACTTCCAATGTTGGACGCTTATGCAAGAGATCAACAAAAATATTAGCAGCAAATCGCATAATGATTAAACCAATCATACCGCCCGCAAATACAACTAAAAATTGCCCTGTATCCAGGCTTCCAATATGGCCTAGACCTGTTGGAGGCAATGCTACCGCCAAAGCCACAGCTGCTAAAATGGAATCTACAGCAAAAGCTAAATCCGCAAACTCTACCTTAACAACTGTTAACCAGAATTGCTTGTTTGATACGGGTTCAGGTTCTTGATTAGTTCCAGCGCCTTCTTCCATTTTCTCCGTTGCTTCCTGTTTATCCGGTTCTTTCTTCTTAAATCGATCATAAAGATTTTTACCTGAGATAATTAATAGATATAAAGCTCCTAACGCCTGTACCAGCCAGAAATCGACCAGCATGGAAATGACGAATAAGGATGCAAAGCGCATAACAAACGCTCCTGCCAGTCCATAAAATAATGCTTTCTTTCTTTGTTTTTCCGGCAGGTCTCTAACCATAATAGCCAACACAAGTGCATTATCTGCTGCTAACAAGCCTTCTAATGCAACTAATACCAGCAAGACCCATAAATACTCAAGTAGTAACTCTGTTCCCATGTTCATTCTCCTTTTCTACATGTATTTTTGCAGAAAAGGTCATAAAAAGAGACCTTTACCTGCAATCGGTAAAGGTCTCGCTAACAACTTTTCTGGTTGCCACGTAAAACCGGAGATAATATTTATCTCGTAATGACGATTTTACATGTACAGCTACTCCCCTTTAGGAAATAAATATTCACACACACACACTTTATGTAGTTTCTATGACTGCATCTTTTCACTTTGAATATCAGTATAATTCATTTAAACCTTTTTTATGACCTTTGTCAATATGTTTTACACTATTTTAATCTCTATACGCTTCTTCCTCTAAATCTTTTGGTGATGTTTATGGCTTTCTAATTAAGGTTAATGTAAAATAAGGAATAAAGTGAAACTTCCTTTAGTGGGGGTTTTCTTTCATCCCCCACTGAAGGTTAGTTGAACGAATCGGGCCGTTACTGGCTGTTAGATCTCCCACTTAGAAATATAATTTTTACTCATTTATTTCTTGTAGTGGGAGTCTTACAAAAGTCCTTCGATGGGACGAGTAATCGCAGTGGTTTTCGGTGGGACGAGTAGTCCCAAATGTTTTCGATGGGACGAGTAGTCCCAAATGTTTTCGATGGGACGAGTAATCGCAGTCCCAGCCAGTTACACTGCGATAAATCATTCCAATTAAAAGAAAGTAGTGTGATTGAATGACGAAGAAACGCTGGTTTCAATTTTTTATTTTTTTCATTTGTTTATTTACATTAATTTTTCTCATTTCTTTAACACATTTCATCTTCACGCCTGTCCTTCAATTAATTGGGGCAGTTGCGCTTCCGATTATTGGTGCAGGTATTCTTTATTATTTAACAAGACCGCTTATGAATTTTCTGGTAAAACATAAAGTTCCTCGTATCCTTTCCATTATTATCGTCTTTCTTGTTTTAATTGGTGCTGTCGCCTTATTTGTACTATTTATCTGGCCGATTGCCCGCGATCAATTTGAACGTTTGATGGAAGCTATTCCTGGAATGATCAAAATGGTAGAGGGCTGGATTGCATATTGGCAAGACAATATCGCCTTAGTTCCTGACCAGGTGATTAATGCAATCAATAATTTTGCTAACGACATTCCTGGACATATTGAAAATGTATTGAATAATATTTTTGGATTCTTAGGAACCTTTATCGGTCAGCTCGTAAGCATTATTGCCGGGATCATCTTGATTCCATTCTTCCTTTTCTTTATGTTAAAAGACGGGGAAAAGCTTGTTCCTTTTATACTGCAATTTTTCAGCAAGAAGAAAGCTGATAATCTTCATGACCTATTAAGTAAAATTGATAGGGTGCTGTCCGCTTTTATTCAAGGACAATTATTAGTCAGTTTCGCTGTCGGTATCTTATTATTAATTGGTTATTTAATTATCGGTTTAGAGTATGCCGTTGTACTGGCTTTATTCGGGATGCTGATGAATGTGATACCATTCTTAGGACCTTATATTGCTGTTATTCCAGCCTTACTGGTCGGGGGATTCCAAGATCCGATGAACTTAATCTGGGTATCTATTATTATGTTCGTCGCGCAGCAGGTTGAAAGTACCTTTATTTCTCCAAACGTTATGGGACAGGCACTTAATTTGCATCCATTAACGGTAATTACCGCTATTCTAGCAGCTGGAAGCATTGCCGGATTCTTTGGTATTTTATTTGCTATCCCCATCTATGCAGTAATTCGAACCATCGTTATCCATTTTTATCAAACCTTTGTGAATTCCAGAAAAGACAAGGATGACGCATTAATTTAGGAGGGATTTTCTTGACAACAAAAGCAAAACTGGAACAACAATTAGATGAGTTGAAATCGGATTATGCTCGTATTCAAGGTGATTTGGACAAGCTCGAGTTTGTCAAAGGGCGTGTCTCCTCCGCTGAACAGCAATTAGTCCGTTTAGAAGGAGAAATTGCTGAAGTAAGAAAAAAACTAGAACAATATCAATAGAGAAGACTTGAGCAAAGCCTTGAAAGGCGCAGAATTTTTCAATGCTTTCTTTGCCTATAAGAAAAGCTGGCTCCCTTTTACGGAGAGCCAGCTTTTCTTTTAAGATAGTTTCCCTTAGTCTTGAGAGAATTCCCTTGTAGCTTCCTTCTCCTTGGTCAAGCTGACAATTTTATCCCCTAATGCTGGTACTGTACGCATTTCCTCTGAGAAAAATTTCAGCTGCCCAGAAGGTTTGATTAAAAATAAATACACTGTCTCAGGATCTTTTGACTGTTTATAATCTTCAAATGTAAATTTATCTGTCAGTGTTGTTTGGCGGATCGTAAAGCCATTTTCTACTTTATCGATCAAATCCTCCAGGGAGAATTTTTTATCAAATAAAATGCGGCCGCCAACCTGTGATACAAGCCCTGTGGAATAGGAAGAGCCATCATCATTTAAAGTCGTGTATGGACTAACCTTAAACACATTTGTTCTTCCGTATTCTGGAAGGAATGTGGTACAAAGCAATGAATTATATGCTTTATCATGCGATAGCGATAATAAATATTCATATGGAATGGTATCCAGATGATGCTCCGTTTGTTCGGAAAGCATACTTCCATGATAAAATTCTATGCCTTCTTTTCTAGCCAGAGAAAGATTGGCCCAGGATGAATCAACGATCATAGCAGGATAATTGGCCTCTTTTAATGACTTCGCTAATTGGATAGTAAATGGGTTACTCCCGACAATGAGTGCTCCTGGATTTCCTTTGTTGGATAAATCCAGCTTTTTAGAAAGCCAGCCGATAGAAAAACCATGCGCAATCACAGTAAAAATAACAAGCGCAAAGGTCAATGCTGTTAAAATAGAAGCATCTTCATAACCAGCATCTGTTAACACACCTGCAAAATAACCAGAAACCGTTAATGCAACTATTCCCCGCGGTGCAATCCAGCCAATCAGCACTTTTTCGTTTAAACTGAGTCCTGTGCCAATCGTCGATAAGAATATAGACAAGGGGCGGACGGCAAACATCATCAGCAACACATAACCAATAATATGAGGGTTGAAAATCTGCATAATGGTCGCAACATCAAGGGATGCTGTTAACATGATAAAAATCGTGGAAGTCAACAGTACAGAAATATTTTCCTTGAAGTGCCTCATGTCTGATACAGAGCGAATCCCCATATTCGCTAGGGTGATTCCCATTGCAGTTACGGATAAAAGTCCTGTCTCATGCATAATTGCATCGGCAATCGCAAAGCAAAATAAGACGACAACGACCACGGTGGGAGATTTTAGAAATTCAGGCACATGCCCCATCTCAAACATCCAGCCAAGTCCGCGTCCCAATACCCAGCCTAAGAAGACGGCAAAAATGGAGCCCGCAAAGAAAAATATAATTTGGCTTGCTTCTGGATTGGATGCTGTCATAAAAGTAATAATTTCAAAAGCAAAAACAGCAAGCAAAGCACCTATGGGGTCAACAATAATCCCTTCCCATTTCAATATCTTCGCAGGTCGCGCTTTTAACTTTGCCTGACGTAAAAGAGGCATAATTACGGTCGGACCTGTTACAACGAACAATCCGCCAATGACAAATGCCACCGCCCACGATAAACCAGCAATATAATGTGCTGTTAAAGAACCTAATATCCAAGCAATAAAGGCACCTATGGTTGAAATCCGAAAAATAGGTCTTCCGATTCCGCGTAATTCTTGAAAGCTTAAATTTAAGCTCCCTTCAAATAATATTATTGCTACAGCAACAGAGATAAGCGGACTGTACAGTTCACCAAAATCCTGTTCTGGGTTAATCAATCCAAAAATAGGACCAACGATAAGTCCAGTAGCTGCCATCACAACGATAGCCGGCATACGAAAGCGCCATGCAACCCATTGGGAAGCGATACCTAGTATACCAATTAACATTACTTCAAATAACAAAGAAGGAACCATTCATTCCCCTCCTTTTCAAAAAGATATAGACACATTCTATAGAGTCAGCGAAAAAATGTAAATTCATATGATGTTGTGCATTTAAAAATTTACAATTTCCCGGTTCAAACTCGCTTTTCAACAGTACTTGCAGCTACCACTTACAATTTTTTCTTACTTTACTTTCCAAATAAAACGTTCTAGGATAGACATAGAATAATAATCTGTGAAAAAATCGCACAAATCTCCTATATTCACGTTAAACCAACCTCTTAAAGGAGGACCTATCTATGGAAAAGCATCTAAATATATTACAGAATTACTTCGGTTATCCAAGTTTTCGACCTGGACAAGCGGAGGTCATTGACAATATTGATCAAGGCAAAAACACACTTGCTGTTATGCCGACTGGCGGTGGAAAATCACTCTGCTATCAAGTACCAGGACTTGCGATGAATGGAACTGCTATTATCATCTCTCCGCTTATTTCGCTGATGAAAGACCAAGTTGATGGATTACATGGTTTAGGTGTAACAGCAACTTACATTAATAGCTCTATTTCTGCTGCAGAACAGCATCAGCGCTTAAGAGATATGCAACAGAATCGCTATCAATTTATTTACGTTGCTCCAGAGCGTTTTGAATCCGGATCTTTTATCCATGCCTTAAAACAAACGAATATTTCCCTGATTGCCTTTGACGAGGCACATTGTATTTCCCAATGGGGGCATGATTTTCGTCCAAGCTATCGCTCCATTGTCCCTATTCTAAAGGAAATTGGCGGAGACCCAGTTATTATGGCGCTTACAGCCACGGCTACACCGGAAGTTATTGAAGATATTCAAACGCTTTTACATATAGCTCCTGCCAATACTGTGCATACTGGATTTGAGAGAAAAAACCTTTCTTTCTTTATCGAAAAGGGGGTAAACAAAACAGACTATATTCTTTCTTATCTCAAAAAACACCAAGGTGAAGTTGGCATTATCTATGCAGCAACGCGAAAACAGGTGGAATACGTATATGATTTCCTAAAAGAGAAAGGTTATGCTGTTTCTAAGTATCATGGCGGACTATCCGAGCAGGAAAGACAGGCTGCCCAAACCGCATTTATTTTTGATCAATCAGAAATCATGGTCGCTACCACTGCATTTGGCATGGGAATTGATAAATCGAACGTCCGTTTTATTATTCACTATGCTATACCGATGAATATGGAATCCTATTATCAGGAGGCCGGACGGGCTGGCAGAGATGGTGAACCAAGCAATTGCGTTTTACTGTTTTCTCCTCAGGATATTCATACGCAAAAATTCTTGATTGAGAAGTCAGAGTTAGACGAAGAAGGAATGCAGCGGGAATATCAGAAATTGAATAAAATGGTTAATTATTGCCGTACCCAAAGCTGCTTAAATAGTTATATTCTGAACTATTTTCAGTTTGGTTCTGTCGCTCCTTCGGTATCTTGCGGGCGCTGCAGTAATTGTCTAAAGCAGGGAGAAATAGTAGATATTACGGAAGAAGCACAAATGATTTTATCTTGTGTTAAACGAATGCGTGAACGTTTCGGTGTGGTTATGACCGCAAAAGTTTTAAAAGGCTCGAAAGATAAAAAGCTGATTCAGTTTGGATTAACAGGCTTAACTACTTATGGTATTTTAGCAAAGTACACGGAGAAAGAAATTATCGAAAGGATTCACTTCTTAATTGCAGAACAATATTTATCTGCAGAGGAAGGGCAATTCCCCGTATTACAATTAAATCAAAAATCAATGGATATTCTAACTGGGAAACAAAATGTTACGATGTTTATTCAAGATGTTCCGACTGCTGAAAAAGCAGATTATAATGCAGATTTATTTGAAACGCTGCGCCAGTTAAGAAGAACGATGTCCGAGCAGCTTGAACTGCCGCCTTATGTCCTCTTTTCCGATATGACATTAAAGGAAATGGCTCGTTACCTGCCAACAAATAAGGAAGATTTCTTGCGGTTAAAAGGCGTCGGTCAAAAGAAATACGAATTATATGGAGAAGCTTTCTTAAAGGCGATTGCAGACTGGAAAGAAAAAAATCCTGATTTCAAGGCACCGACAGCAATTCATTTTCAATCGCCAAAGACAAGGCATGTAAAGGAAGAGGAAGAAGACAATCGCCCATCCTATCAAAAATCCTATGAACTCCTTCAGCGTGGAAAAAGCATTCGAGAAATTGCTGCTATCCGGGATTTAAAGGAAACAACAATAGAATCACATCTATTTCAGGCTTCTCAAAAGGGATTTAACCTTAATTGGGAGCTGTTCTTTAACAATCAAGAAGAGGAAGAAATTTTGTCTACGCATGAAGCGTTAGATGCAACTGGTTTGAAAGAGTTAAAAGAAGCATTGCCGGAAGACTTCACCTATCGGAAAATTAAAGCGGTTCTTGTAAAAAATGAAAAATTTGGCGTTAAAGAAGGATAAGAAAATGAAAGATTGGAGATAAACATGATGTTTTTCTCCAATCTTTTTTATTCGTTTTTTTACTTAATATTTAGCGCCCAGGTTCCATTACGGAATACGGCTTCTGATTTACCATCTGCAGTAATTCCGTCAATATCCATTTTGTCTGAACCAATCATAAAGTCAACATGGACAAGACTATCATTCACACCATGTTTGTCTAATTCATCTAAATCCATCGAAGCTCCGCCTTCCAGGTTCGTCGGATAAGCTTTCCCTAACGCAATATGGCAGGATGCATTTTCATCAAACAATGTATTGTAGAAAATAAGTCCTGATTGCGATACTGGAGATTCATCTGGTACAAGCGCAATTTCTCCAAGGCGGCGGGCACCTTCGTCAGAATCAAGTAAATGTTTCAAGACTTCTTCGCCTTGCTCTGCCTGAAAATCAACGACTTTTCCGTCTTTGAAAGTTAAAGAGAAATTATCAATTAAACTTCCGCCATAGTTTAATGGTTTGGTACTGGAAACCGTTCCATTGATACCGTATTTATGCGGTACCGAGAAAACTTCTTCTGTAGGCATATTTGGATTAAACGTAACGCCTGTTTCCGCCTCGGCAGATCCGCCTTTCCAAATATGCCCCTCTGGTAGTTCCATTTCTAAGTCCGTTCCCGGCGCTTTGAACACTAATTTTTTATAATTTTTCTTGTTCAATACTTCTCGGGCTGTTTTTAAAGTTGCGTTATGTGCATCCCATGCTGCGACAGGATCTTCCTGATCAACACGAACAATCTTTAAAATAGCATCCCAAAGACTGGCAACCGCATCTTCTTCTGACTTGTCAGGGAAGATTTTTTTCGCCCAATCTTTTGACGGAATAGAAATAATTGTCCAAGGAATACGATCATTCATTGTATATTTACGGAAATTCACCATTGCTTCTGCAGCTGCTTTATTTGCTTTTGCGACACGAGATGGATCAATATCCTTTAGTAAGTCCGGGTTTGTTGAACGGATATTTACAACTGCTGCCCCATCCTCTGCAAATGTATCGTGTAATTTCACTTTCCATTCTGGATAATTTGCAATCACTTCATCTGGCGCATTTTCGTATTTTAACAAGGTAAGTTCGTCATCCACCCAGTTAATATGAACGTCTTTTGCGCCCATTTCATATGCTTTACGGGCCACAATCCGCGTGAATTCTGCTCCTTCAATCGGTGCATTAATCATAACAGCCTGTCCTTTTTGTAAGTTAACACCTTTTTTGAGCGTTAATTCTGCATATTTTTCTTGTACTTGCAATTGAACCATTATTCTATACCTCCAAATGACATATTTAATTAACATACACTTTTATTATTTCATATTCCCTTGAATATTTCCAAAATTATCCCCTTGCCTATTCCAACATTGCAGCTTTGATTTACTACCATTCCTATTTATGGTACCCTATATTTAAATTACTTTTCGTAACCAGCGTATACAAGCACGCATTCAAAATACAAGGTTGTTTGATGGAGGTGGAAAAATGAATCAATTATGTCCACGTTTTGAAAAAGCAATGGGATTATTAAGCACGCGTTGGGTTGGTCTCATCTTATTTGAGTTATTAAAAGGAGCTAAACGTTTTTCTGAGATGGAAGCAGATCTCCCAATTAGCGGACGCTTACTTTCAGACCGTTTAAAACTGTTAGAAAAAGAAGGCATTATACAGCGGAATATCTATTCAGAATTCCCAGTTCGTATTGAATATACACTATCTGAAAAAGGAAAAGCATTAGAACCCGTTATCAAGGATATTCAACAATGGGCAGAAGAGTATATAACGATGGATGACTTAAAAGATGTGGAATGAATTTTTTCATGTTTTACCTCTTTCGTTCACTCTCAATCTATGTAAATAAAGAACCTCAAACGTATTATTAAACTGTACCTGTTTTAAAACTGCAGTTCATATAAATAGACGGTACTTGTTTTTTAATACGTTTGAGACTATCTATCCCTTCATCATCTATTTTCCATTATCACTGCAATCCTTATCATTATTCTTTACGTTGTTATACTATATAATTCATCCAAAAAGCAAGGAGTGACAGCGCATGCGGGAACAACCAAATGGAAAGATTGCCACAGATGCCATAAAAGCTTGGCAACTCTCGGCACACTTATACGCCCTTATATCATTATTAATTACAATTGGTTCCATTGTCGTTTATAGCCTTTTTGATTTTCTGCCAATCTGGATTGTCTATACAATAGCTGGTCTTACAATATTAGAATGGCTTGTCACAGCATTTATCATTCCTAAATTAAGGTGGCGCAGATGGCGTTACCAAGTTTTTGATCAAGAAATTTATATTCAGCACGGTGTACTTATTGTCACGCGTACGATTGTACCCATGATACGTGTCCAGCACGTAGATACAGAGCAAGGACCAATTCTAAAAAAATATAAGTTATCTACCTTAAAAATATCAACCGCAGCTACCACACATCAAATCCCTGCTTTATCAGAAGAAGAAGCGTCCGATTTACGAGATCAAATTTCTGAATTAGCGAGGGTGGAACAAGATGATGTCTAAACCAAAACGATTACATCCCGCTGCAATGATATTTCATATTATCCAAACATTGAAACAATCTATCCTGGGCTTTTTACCGGTTGCTATTGCTTTCATCAGCAATGGTGGCTTATTTTATTTAATGATTGCGATTCCTATTGTGGTCGTATTGATTATTTTATTTAGTTTTTTATCATGGCTTCGTTTTACGTACCGATTGGAAGAAGATCAACTACGTATTGAGCGAGGCATATTCATCCGTAAAAAACGGACGATATCCAAGCACCGTATTCAATCGATTGATTTATCACAGAATATTATTCATCGAATTTTTGGATTAACCAAATTAGAAATTGAAACAGCCGGCAATGATTCTTCAACGGATGCAGGGTTGTCTGCGGTTACGATGGCAGATGGACAGATGCTGCACAACGAATTGAAGTATAAAAAACACGTTTCTGAGGCAGCGTCTGAAGAGTCATCCGAAGAGGTAAAAACAGAACCGGAAGAAAAGAATGAAGCCAACCTGCCTCAACGAAAGATAACCGTTAAAGCACTGTTGATTACTGGCTCTACATCAGCAAGTTTTGGTATTTTAATAGGTATTTTCGGTTTTGCTTTCTCTCAAGTAGAGACATTTATTCCTGACCGGTTTTATGATGAAACAGCTCGTTGGGTATTATCCCTCGGTCTGCAAATTATTATTATTCTATGCCTTATTGTTCTCCTATATTTATGGCTTTTAAGTATCCTGTATTCGGTTATTAAGGATTGGAATTTTACAATTACACGATATGAAAAAGAACTGTTTATTACAAGAGGATTATTGGAGAAAAAACAAACAACGATTCCATTAAAAAGAATACAAGCAGTAGGGATCAAGGAATCGCCTCTCCATCAATTATTTGGTTTTATAAGGGTTTATGTCGAAATTGCCAGCGGGGACACGAAGAATAATCAGGAAATGAACACGATTATTTTCCCGCTGTTGCGTAAGAAAGAATTTGGAGCCTTTTTGGCCACGTTCTTGCCAGAATATCACTATAGTGTGGGTAACTTGATTCGGCTCCCCAGAAAAGCATTGCCTTATTATTTATTTCGATCAATAGATTTGCTATTACTCGCTGTCATTGTTGTAGGAATCTTCTTTTCGCCTTATATCTGGATACCCGTTATCCTGATGATAATCACCGGTATCTACGGTTGGGCAGCATTTAAATCAGCAGGCTATGCAATTGATGAGCAGCAGATAACGGTTCAGACACGAAGATTTAGTAAGGATACCGTTTTTATTCCGCAACGTAGAATCCAAGCTTTGCAGCGAAAGCAACATATACTTCATCGGAAGCAATCCCTTGCTACGATTGATATGGCTATTTTAAACAAGGCATCTGGACGCCACTTTGTTATCAAGGAATTGCGCGTTACAGATAGCAATCAAATCGCAGACTGGTATTCTTCCCGGAAAGAATCCTAACCTAAATAAAAAATACCGATTAAAATCCATTGTATGAATTTTGGTCGGTATTTTTTGTGTTGTATTTATTTTATTTTTCAGTTCGATACACTGTCCCAAAGGTTTCTGCTAACTGTTTGGACTGTTTTCTTCTCTCTGCGCGCCGATTTGCACGGAGCGGTGCACTTTCATGAAGCATTTTTTCATCTTCTGTTTCTGGATAAACAGGCGGCACTTCAATTGGTTTACCATTTTCATCAATCGCGACAAAGGTCATAAACGCGGTTGTACATGCTGTTCTTTCCCCAGTTCGAATATCTTCGGTAATCGCCCGAATAAATACCTCCATGGATGTATGGTGTGTCCAAGTGACAAAAGCCTCTATCGAAATATAATGTCCAACCTTTACAGGGGCTAAGAAGTCCACGGAATCCGTTGACGCTGTTACAACATGATGATTTGCGTGCTTCACAGCTGCGATTCCAGCGATATCGTCAAGGTGCGCCATCAATTGCCCTCCAAATAATGTTCCATAATGATTCGTATCTGGTGGAAGTACGTGTGTTGTTTTCAATGCTAATGATGCAGAACAAGGTTTTGCCTTCATCTATATTTCCTCCTGCTATACTATTTTGTCTGTTTTCTTTCTATATTGAGGTTGCCAATAAACCCAGTAAAAAATACAAAATTCGATGTATTATTTCTTGTTGGGCTGTTCAAGCCTTCCTTATAATACGGGTGATATTAAACGAGAAACGGATTCCTTAAAGCGAATACCGATAGAACGTTTTTCATATAACTTTTTCGTCATTTGCGTCGAATGCTTTAAATCTTTATCAAACTCCGCGATTAGTCGGTTCACAACGTCAATATCATATAAGAATGCATTGACTTCAAAATTGAGACGGAAACTCCTTACGTCGATGTTTGCTGTGCCGACAGTAGCAATTTTGCCATCGACAATAATGGTTTTCGCATGTAAAAATCCATTCTGGTAAATAAAAATCTCCGCCCCAGCACCAAGTAAGTCTCCACAATAATACATTGTCGCCCAATAAACAAAGGGATGATCCGGTTTATTCGGAATCATAATCTTCACATCCACTCCAGATAACACTGCAATACGCAGCGCGTCACGCAGACTCTCATCTGGTATGAAATACGGTGTTTGAATATAGATATATTTCTCTGCTTCCATAACCATTTTCATATACCCATTTTTGATCTGCTCGTATTCAGAATCTGGGCCGCTCGAGACAATCTGCATGCCAATGTTGCCTCCAGAAATCGTTTGAAAATGTTCTTCTTCATATGAAATTTTTTGTTTGGAGGCTTGGTTCCAATCTAATACGAAGCGAGTTTGCATACTTTGTACGGCATCCCCGATCACTCGCAAATGGGTGTCACGCCAATACCCGAATTTCCGCTTCAATCCTAAATATTCGTCACCGACATTAAATCCGCCAATATAGCCGATTTCTCCATCAATGATGGTTAACTTTCGATGGTTCCTATAATTAATTTTAAAATTAATTATAAAGTTTGAAGGGAAAAATGATTCGACAAAAACGCCAGCTTCTCTCAGTCTCTTTATGTAGCTTCTCTTCAATGATCTCGAACCCATATCATCATATAAAACCCTGACACAAACCCCTTCTTTTGCCTTACTTATCAACGCATTGGCAAGCCGGCTCCCTAACCCATCACTTCGCATAATATAGTACTGCACATGAATATGATGCTTTGCCCGGTTAATATCTTCTAAGAGTGCCTCAAACTTTTCATGGCCATCCGTAAAAATATCTACGCCATTATTTTCTGTGTAAATGGCATTGTCATTACGAAGATGAAGATAGACTAAATCTTGATGGTTTTTTAAGTCACGATGATTTAATTGAAATGCATTATTCTCAATGGCATTAATTTGTTTTTGTACTGCTTTCTTTACATCCATCCGGCTTCGCTGATCCCATTTGAATATATGGCGATTGCTGATGGGACGTCCAAAAATTAAATATAGAATAAAACCTAAAATAGGAATAAACAGCAACACCATAACCCATGCCCAAGAAGAGGTAGGATCTTTTCGCTCTAGAAAGATAATGGATATAGCTAGTGCAATATTTATAACAAAAATTAATCCAATAATGATTGAGTAAATTCCCATGTATCCTGCTCCTATCCCTTCTTCTCCCGCAAAAGGTAGTTATGTACTTATGATAGCACAAAATGAAGATTCATTCCTTTTCTTGCACTTATCAAAACTGCGATTAGGTGGTCCTTAAAAAGGTAGATGTTGTACTCTGATGTCTCCCGCCTGGATAAAATTCCCCTTCAATCCAAAGGCGGGAGCGATGGAGCCGTTTCCTCCACAAAAATAGATTATTTTAAATGCTTCAATGCCTGGCTCAAATCCTCCCAAATATCCTGCCAAGCTTCAATTCCAACCGATAATCGAATCAAAGAATCTGTAATTCCCATTCTTTGGCGTTCTTCATACGGAATCACTGCATGCGTCATCGTAGCTGGATGCTGAATTAATGTTTCTGTATCACCAAGACTTACAGCAATATGGATAAACTGTAAATTATTGAGAAAGGCTTGTGCTTCTTCCTTCCCTCCATTTATCTCAAAAGAAAGTGTTCCACCGCCAGATTTCATTTGTTTTCTCATAATAGGGTATCCACTGGCATCCGGATCCCCCGGATAAAATACATGTTTAATCCCTGGATGCTGTTTTAGTTTTTCTGTAATTTGCAAGGCATTCTCAGCATGTTTATCCATTCGAAGCGGTAATGTCTTCATTCCGCGAACAACCAGCCAAGCATCGAATGGGGACAGGACACCCCCAATATCCTTCTGCGTCGTTGCTGCAATTTGTTCCATTAATTTTTTTCTTCCAGCTGCTATCCCTGCAATCACGTCGCCATGCCCGCTTAAATATTTTGTAGCACTATGCACCACAACATCAGCTCCTAATTCAATCGGACGTTGTAAGTAAGGCGTAGAAAATGTGTTGTCGACAACGACATAAATATCATGCTTCTTGGCAATCGTAATAACTAGCTCAAGATCAATTACTTCCATGGTCGGATTAATCGGCGTTTCAATGTAAAATACCTTTGTTTCTGGCCTGATTTTTTCTTCTATATTCTGTGCTTCCGTCATATCTACATAATCTGTTTGAATATTGTATTTCTCATCCATCATTGATAATAAACCAAAGGTGCAGCCATATAATCCAGACGAGCAAATAATGTGGTCATTTGCTTTAGTGAGGGCGATTAAAACTGCAGATATTGCAGCCATGCCAGATGCAAATGCCAGCCCCTTTTCTGCCTTTTCCAATGCTGCTAGCTTTTGTTCCAAAATTTGTACGGTAGGATTGCTTACACGAGTATAGACATGTCCTTCTTCTTCCCCTGCAAAGCGCGCTGCTCCTTGCTCCGCTGTATCAAAAGTAAAGGTAGATGTCTGAAAAATTGGCGGTGTTAAACTGCCAAGCAGTTCTTTCGAATCATACCCCTCATGAATCATTGCCGTTTCCATATGTTTAAACTTTTTATCCATTTATATTCTCTCCCATCCCGATAATATGAAACTTGATCCCAGCAGGTCTGCTTTTTAATACGCGAATCTAGCCTAAGTTAATCAGAAAATCTAGTGACCGTTTTCCCTTAATATATATGATGTTTTTCTATATCCAATAAGGGAAATTCAGACATGCATGCTTAAAGACAATTAATTTCTTCTGAGTCTCTCCCCTTATCATAAAGTATTCTTGCATCGTTGAAAATGTTTCCATTAAAAAATACCTGAATTTATGGAATTGATTCAATTTTTTCTACCGATATCCAATGCATTATTTAAAAAGTCATTGCTTCCTTTCAGATAAAGTTTTAATATTAGACTTAGTTTGATTTTTTCAGAAAGTAGGAATGAAAGATGGATAATAAACCTTTACAACAAGGAGCTATCATCACCTTTGTTGCTTATTTATTATGGGGGATATTCCCGATTTATTGGAAACTTCTCGATCATGTCCCAGCTGGTGAAGTACTTGCTCATCGGATTGTCTGGAGCCTGGTATTTATGATTTTCTTAGTACTTGTAACAGGTAGCTGGCGGCAATTCATAGAAACCATACATATGCTTAAAAAAGATAAAAAGAAAACAATTGCTATCATTACAGCTTCTATTATTATTTCAATAAATTGGTTTCTGTTTATTTTTTCTGTACAACACGGGCATGTGCTGCAAGCAAGTTTAGGGTATTATATCAATCCCTTGATCAGCATATTGCTAGGTATCTTTGTATTGAAGGAAAGGACAACAAAGGGGCAGATCTTATCCTTTATTCTTGCAGGAATCGGTGTACTTTATTTAACACTGAGTTATGGTGTATTCCCTTGGATTTCTCTTTTATTAGCAATGACTTTTGGCCTTTATGGACTCATCAAAAAAACCGTCAATCTCCATGCGATGTATGGACTCACCATTGAAACACTTGTCATTACACCAGTTGCCCTATTTTATTTAATATTTATCCCATCGGAAGGATCATTTACTTTTGCTCCCTTCTTCACCTCGGATAATCTCTTACTGATAGGCAGCGGCGTTGTTACAGCCGTTCCTTTACTGTTGTTTGCTGCAGGCGCCAAACGGATTCCGCTGGCAATGGTCGGATTTCTGCAATATGTCGCACCGACAATTATGTTCTTCTTAGGTGTATTCTTATATAATGAAACATTCACGGTACATCATATGATTACCTTTGCGCTTATCTGGGCAGCTCTTATTATTTATATGGCCAGTATTTATCGAGATACGCCACGTGCTAGAAGAAGGAATAAAGAACAAAAAGCATAACAGAATAGTTCTACCATAAAAAGACAATAGTCTTTATCGTTTTAACGACATGACTATTGTCTTTTTTATGAAGCATCTTGTTTTTCCTGCTTTCATTAATTATCTCTTTCCCATACTCTTTTTCCGTCCATTAAATATACTGAACTTGGTGGATCATCATAAAGTGAAATTTCAACTAATGAACTTTTTTCTTGTTTCAACCAGTTATATACCCTGCCTTCGTTAGTAGTAGGATGGGATGGGATAAAATATTATTTACTTGAAATGCAGTTGCATAATATTCTACGTACTCTGGATCGTCATCATCTAATCCATTGTCTGTCTCATAAAATGTGTCTGTTTTGCCTACAATTCTTAATCCACTGTTCCACTCTAATATGATTTCTACACCTTCATACTTTATTAATATAAGAAATAAAGAATCCGCATCCATAGACATCTTCCTTCCTACTTTATCCGGATGGTTTTGCTGGTGCTATATGAGCACCATCTTTCATGGTAGATCCTTCTTATTTTGATTTAACGAGATACGAAACCAGTTTACCACTGCTATTTCTTTAATTGTTGGTTAAATTAAATAATTACTTTTTCTTGTTTGCTTCCAGAATATTTATCAATTTCGCTTTGCCAAAGGTTGATTAAATCTTCATCAATTTCAATATTACTTCCAGATTCCTTCATATCATGAATCCTTTCTTCAATACTGCGAACAACAAATTTTTTACTTTTTACTTTCTGAATGAATTCTTCAAAATTGTCCCTAAGATGCTTATACAGACTTTTTTCGCAATCAAAAAAATGAATTTCTCCATTATTTTCTTTTCCGATTCCAATAACGATTATATTACCAAAGCTATCTGTTGCAATAGGTAAAAACTGCTTATCCAAGTGATTTTTCAAAAAGTCATTCTCCTTCAAAAATAAAAAATTATAATCTTTACTTGCATTCCCAAAACCAAAAAATGCTCTTATATCAGAAGAAACACCATTTATTTTAAAATTTGTTTTTGGTGTATTTCCACCATTATATTTCTTTAAAAATTCTTCATATTGTTGAGGTAGTGTTACTTTGTTCGCTTCTTTAAATTCTTTTATATTTTTCTCTACATCTTCATTGTTAAATTTAAATATTCTTAACATTATATGTTTCACCCATCCGTTACTTTTTACTTCAGGTTTATCCGAATACCATTTCCCTTTACCTGGCTCACCTTTCCATTAACCATTATTTTTTTGTAATCTTATTTTTAATTTAGATAGATTTGATAGAATTCCATCTCTGTTAATCTACTATTTTCTATTTTTTTGATACTTCTTCTTAAACAAGTTACAGGAATTTCCTGCCTGTTCTCCAATTTAAATACACCATTTTTTACTTTCCCCTCATAAATGGCATATTTTCGTAAATTATATATGATCCCAGCATTTTTAGTATTTATTTCGTGATAATCTGATTCTATTCTTCTAACGCAAAGCGCATCAAGGACTTTAAAATTTTTATTATTTCTCTATCCACTATAATGGGAGCATATCGTTTATTTAAGGTGCTAATGACCTTTTTCTTTGAAAATTAACCCGTTTACCTCTATTCATTTAAAAGAGTACTTTTTTGAAAGAATCCATCCATTTAATCCATATGAAGCGTGTATTTTATAGTAGTGATAACTATTATCTTTAATATAATTAATCAAATCCTCCACATCTTCATAATCTATCGGCCAAAAATAATCTTTTTCCTTCTCTAACAAATCTTTGTTTTCTATTGTAAATGAATCAACCTTTTCTTCAACTATATCTAATAGTACGCTATCAGGCAGTTGGTTTTCAAAATGAAAAGCCAAAAATTCTTCAAATATCATATTTAGTTGTTCCTCTTGTTCGGTTATTACTTTTATTTTAATTATTGAATTCTCGAAATCTATTTGGGAATTTAAAATTTTACTATCATGAATTTTACTCATCATTAATTCTCCTTATTCAGATACTTGTCTAGAGGGTTTTTTAAACCAATCCCACTTATGTCTATGAGGGAACACGTGAGTTCCATCAGGATTTAACAAATCAGCTGAAGAATTAGGTTCACCTTTCCCCGGCAAACTAGTTTTATTCTTCACTTCAATATGCTTTGGCATTTTTTGTCCTTGCTTTATAATTTCACCAAGTTCATCCGTCCCCCTACCAAGTGTAGAACCTTTCCTACTCCCTGAACTTGTAAAAAGTTTTATACCTTAGCTGTATTTCGCTCCCATTCATCCTGGCTCATAACTTCCGAATTGCTGAATGATTTTTGCTGCAAGGCACGTCCGCAATACTCTCTTATTAGGGCTTTTTCACTATCTACCGCTTAAACGGTTTGGTACAGAAGAAAAGCTGGATTGGCACCAAGCTGTCCAGCCTTTTCAATGTCATTAGAGGTCAAACTCTCTGGAAACCAAGATTAGTTTAATTATCTGAAAAACAAGATTGATTACTACCAGATTTTTAGCTCCACTTTATAATAATCAGTCCCTCCCTAGAGCTTTAGATTGATAACTAATTTAGCTGTTAATTTCTATCCATTTCATTACTTCTTTTTTATTACTTACCAAATAGGTAAAATCCATAATTGGAATAAGAATCCTGGTTTGCTCTTTACAAACGCCATTTTCCTCACTAATTCTATCTATTATTAAAACCGTATCTTTTGTGCTAGAAATCAAATATTGATTTCCTTCAAGAAACAAGCCTTTATATTGATTTCCTTCATATAATATATCTTTATATTTTTCTATTTTTTTCATATCATTGCTTTTAATAAAATCCAATGTTTCTTCCAAATTATCTTCATCAATTTCAGATAGAATAAAATCTTGTAGTTTGCTTATTTGCTTCCAGTTATATCTGCACAAAATTTTTTTAATAGAAAAACTACTATTCATAGTTTTAAGCCTCCTTTTATTTTGGAGCCGGTACCGGATAGGTTGTCCATACATTATTTAATTCATCATAGACAAGCTTTAAATAATTTTCTCCTTTGGATCTTATTACTTTTCCAGCATCAATTATTGCTGAAAATGATTTTTGACCTTGACTCCCTATTCCATTATCTGCAATTTTATAAACTTTCCCGTTTTTTATTACGTCTTGCACTATTTTATTTGCCTCTTCAGAAGTTGAAACATTAAATTTCCTAGAGCGTTTTGCAGTTGAATTTTTTAAGTGTTTATCTTTTATTTCGAAATCCTTAATATTAATATTTTTCAAGTTATTATTTCTGTTAGCTTGACTATGCCCGTTCCCCCCATCATTCACCTTTCTCCCTTTCCTAACCCCTGAACTTGTAAAAAGTTTTACACCATGCTTCGTCTTTGTTATCAACTGTATACCAGGTATCGGCACAAATGAAGAAGCTGCCCAAAGCTTATCTCCAAAGGAAGCATCTTCGTCAATTAGGGTATTTGCATCATCTAACCACCAAAAGTCTGCCGTTGCTTTAGCTGCATTCCACCCTATTTCTGCACCTTGTTTCCCTAAATCGAGTGCTTTATCTAAATATATGCTCATTCCTTTTTCTTCCTCTGGCTCTTCTATCCGTGCTTTTGGGATTGCCTCCACATATTCATATTGCTGTACTCCTGTACTCGTCGTATAAGACCTCACAATTCTTCCATCTTCCAGCGTCAGATATTCTCCATCCCACTCGCCTTTATAATCTTCTACAAACACTGTCTCGATAATAGTAGCCGTATTTCGCTCCCATTCATCTTGACTCAGGATTTCTGATCTGCTGGTTGATTTTTGCTGTAAGGCGCGTCCGCGATACTCTCTTGTCACTGCTTTTTCACTATCCACCTTTTGAACGGTTTGGTACAAAAGAAATACGGGATTGACACCAAGCATTATTTTAACAACATTCATTGGATGGACAAAGGAGAAGAAATAGTCTAAGAAATATTCTTTGGAAATAACCTTTTGGCTTAACCCTGCCAGCATCTCTTTATGGCTGTCAAGCTTGTTAATTTGATTCGGCTCATAGCTGCTTGGGATTAACTGATGATTGCTTGTCATGCTTGCGATATCCTGTATGTAGCTCTCCATCCGTTGCAGGTCTTCCTCGGTTGAGGTCAACTGTTCACTCGCATGGTCATCGAATGCATGAAGTTTTTCGGTAAGTCTGCCCGCCTTTTTGTCCAAATAATCGATTCCCCATTGAAATTCCTCATCGGATACGGTCGATACATCGACAATATCCATCACAGAACGAAGCTGTTCATTTGCGTCTGCTGTTAATTTTTCTGCTTTTTCACTAATCTAATGTAAATCTTCTCGGAGTGCTTCTTGTAAAAATGCTTCATCTAACAAAGCATGGTTTGATTCATCTAAGCTATACAGAAGTAATCTATATTATTCCTAGTTAAATACTTGACTTTTAACCCAAATAACTATATACTCTCTATAAATTTAAAATATTTAGCATAATCTCTTATCAAGAGTGGTGGAGGGAATGGGCCCTATGAAACCCGGCAACCTATAAACTTGGTGCTAAGTCCTACAGATGAATAGTCTGAAAGATAAGGGAGAGTTCTAAGTCGGTAACAAGAGCTCTCTTCTTTTGGAAGGGAGTTCTTTTTATAAAACAGGGGAGGAAATAAAATGTCAACTTATCCAGTGCAGAAAGACGAGACGATTTTATTACATGGAGGCCAGGTTCCAGATCCAACAACGGGCTCTCGTGCAGTACCTATTTATCAAACAACTTCTTATGTATTCCGTGACACAGAACATGCGCAAAATTTATTTGGGTTGGCAGAGCCGGGAAATATTTATACACGAATCATGAACCCAACTGTCGATACCTTTGAACAACGCATCGCACAACTAGAAGATGGCATCGGTGCTCTAGGCACGTCATCTGGAATGGCTGCTATTACATTAGCAATTCTAAATATCACTCGTGCCGGTGATGAAATTATTGCAGATAGCAATTTATATGGCGGTACGTACAATCTATTTGCAAATACCCTTCCACGTTATGGAATTAATGTAAAGTTTGTGGATGGTACGGATCCAAAAGCAATTGAATCTGCTATTACAGACAAGACAAAAGCCATTTTTGGTGAAATTATTACAAATCCGAGTCTATATGTTTTTGATGTTGAAACTGTTGCTGATATTGCGCATCAGCATGGCATCCCTTTAATTATTGATAATACTTTTGCTACACCTTATGTTGCCAAACCATTAACCTGGGGTGCTGATATCGTCGTTCACTCTGCTACAAAATGGATTGGCGGACATGGCACAACCATTGGCGGTGTTGTTGTAGATAGCGGAAGATTTGACTGGAACAATGAACGTTTTCCTGATTTTATAGAGCCAGATCAAAGCTATAATGGTTTAAAGTACGCAGATTTAGGTCCAGCAGCCTTTATTACAAAGTTGCGCGTCCAATTATTGCGTGATATCGGAGCTTCCCTTAGTCCTCATAGTGCCTTTTTATTATTGCAAGGATTAGAGACCTTACATTTACGCATCAAGCAACATAGTGAAAATGCGGAAAAGGTCGCCGCTTATCTAGAAGAGCATCCTGCAGTAGAGTGGGTGAACTATCCTGGACTCGCATCACATCCATCCCATCAGCTCGCTAAAAAGTATTTCAAAGGCGGATTTGGTTCCATTATTACATTTGGTATTGAAGGCGGACGTGATGCTGGACGAACGTTAATTGATCATGTAGCGCTTTGGTCTCATGTTGCTAACGTTGGTGATGCAAAATCACTGATTATCCATCCTGCTTCTACAACACATCAACAATTAACCGATGACGATCTAGCAAAAAGTGGCGTTACAGAAGAATTGGTTCGCCTATCTGTTGGGTTGGAAGCATTTGATGATGTTATCGCTGATTTGAACCAAGCGATTCATAAAGCAACAGGAAAATCATATGGCAACCAAAAGTCTGCAGAAGAAATTGCTGTAGAAAATTTACTGCAATCCCCTTTTGATCGCAGTAATGGTATCCGTAAAAAACGCATCGTAACGGTTGGAGTCGCTGAAACGGATGCAGCCCCTTTATATAAATTAGGCTATGAGGTTATCTCTGTAGCAGATACAGAGGAACTTACTCCACAAACATTAACAGGAGCAGATGCCGTTTGGTTACAAGAGGGAAAAACTGCGCCAGAAGAAAATACAGCTTATCAAGGAACGATTTTATTTACGAACTCAAGCTCAGAAATAACATCTGACGTATTTATCCTTTCCAATATTCAACCAGCACAGTTTGCGCTTGAACTGCGCAATTCTCAGCAATAACATGTGAAATTGACATCTCCCTACCCGTCTTTCTTCAATACATTGTTTTACGTTTTAATGTAAAGAAGGACGGGTATAATTATGTTATACTAACATTTAGTTACGTCTTCTACCTTAAAAATTAGAAGACGTTTTTCATTTAAACATGGTTTATTATTTCTATTCCTTGAGTAAACTAAGATTAGAACGACAACGTATAGGTAAACTATTAAATTTCTATCGTTTTTGAGTCAACATCAAAATCAATGGTTGGGTATATGAATAAATATGGTAATGAAAACTAGCTAGCGGAGAAAAAATACGGAGACTCCTGTGGGAAAGCGCAGTGTGAAGACCCCGCAGAAAAAGTGGTCTTCTTTTTCGAGGAGGCTGAGGACAAGCCCACGGAAAGCGTAGTGTTTTTTCGTAGCGGTAGCTATTTATCAAATTTAATTTGTCTACCTAAATTGTGGTGAAGAGCCTAGTTTTTTAAAATGAATTTTCCACATTAAAAAAATTCCTTTGCTAAGCTTAGGCAATTTTATTTGATCGAACATAAACTAGAAGAAAAGAACACGTAGGTGTGAACATGAAGATGACGAAAAAGAAATGGCTTATTCTCGTCAGTTCCATTCTTATTATAACCATAGCTGTTTTCACGATTTTACAGCTGCCCTATTTTCAATTAAGTTCCGAACAACGGGAAAGAGAAGAAGCTTTAAGAGAACAAATTATCCCTGAACCGGCGAAAGAGGAAAAAGAAGAGACGGAAGAATCAAGTGAGGATGTCATGGGAGATGTGGATGAGCAGGAAAGTGAGTCAATAGTGATCGATGAATCACTGCAACATTCATTTGAATTTGCAGCAGAAGAAAATATTGATATCGTAGCGCTTGGCGATTCACTAACTCAAGGCGTTGGGGATGATACGAATCAAGGCGGCTATGTGGGCATCTTAGATAGAACACTCCAAGTACTTGATACAAATATTCACTTTGATAATTTTGGAAAACGCGGAAACCGCTCTGATCAGCTGCTTCACCGCCTGGATAAGGATCCAGAACTTATAAAAGCTGTGGAAGAAGCTGATATTATTCTCATTACTATTGGTGCCAATGATATTATGCGCGTATTAAAGGAAAACATTATGGATTTAGATATTAGTCATTTTAATGAAGAACAGGTTCACTATGAGGAAAGATTAAGTCACATATTCGATAAAATTCGTGCACTAAATTCGGATGCCTCTATTTATCTATTAGGTGTATTTAATCCTTTTAAAAATTATTTTGAAGATATTCCAGAACTAAATATGATTATTCAGGATTGGAACGCTGCAAGCAGGGAAATTGTCAACCAGGATGAGAACAGTACTTTTGTACCGATTGAAGATTTATTTGATGATACGGCGGCAAACTTATTTTCAGATGATAATTTCCACCCTAATTATGATGGATATTATTTAATTGCTGAACGAATTCTGGAATACTTTAATTAAGTTGGGATGGAAATGCAATGAGAGTAAAGAACCGACAAATAAAAATTAATAATAAATGGAAGGCAGGATTTCTTGGCCTCCTTCTCTTTAACGGAGTTGTCTTACTCCTTCTGCTTGTTCTTATTTTTTGGCCAGTTTCTAAAAATGAGTTCCCGCAGCAAACAGCCATCGATGAACAGGCAAGCTCTGAGTTTTACATTCAAACAACGAAGCAAAACTTAAATAATTTAATCAATGCTTATATTGAAAAACTGCTTGAGGGAACAGATCATCACTACCGTATTTTGCTTGAAGATGATGTGCATTTAATGGGCGAACTGCCTGTTTTTTCATCTACGGTTCCTCTTTCTGTCCGTCTTGAACCAATTGAACAGGCAAATGGCGATCTTATTTTGCAGCAAAAATCTATTTCCATTGGACTTTTAGAACTGCCAAATAAGAAAATCATGGAATACATGGACCGCTTTTTACCAATGCCCGAATGGGTAACAATTGACCCTGACAGCCAAGAAATATACGTAGCTGTTACCGATATGGAACTCCAGGGAAACTTCGATGTTTCTGTACAGCACATGGACTTAGAAGCAAATAATATCACCCTGAAACTGGTCGTCCCTTATAAAACGCTCGGTATTCAAGATTTCTCCAAAGATGCGATGAAAAGTTTATTTAAATAGAAAAAAGTGTAGAGCTTCTATTATACGAAGCTTACACTTTTTTAGGTTTTTATCCTGGTTTAAGATAATTTTGTTAACTTCCTCTATAGATTAGAAATATAAGATAATGATGGCTGTTCAGTCGATGGTAAGGAATCTATAGCGGTATTTTTATAATGTAACAACACCCCTTTATAAACAAGTTCTAAATTAGGAGCGCTGCGAATATCCTCCGGTGTTGTAAAACAAGGATCTTTGGTTAAGGATAGACTCGATACATGTTGTAAAATTGTAGCAACAAACTGCGAACAGAAAAAGGCTGCCCGACGTGTAATTTTTATTTTCATCATAACTCCAAATAGTCCAATAAAATTATAACGGTACTTATCTTTCTCTATTTCTATATTTTGAATCAAAGAACAGATACATTCATATTCTTTTTCGGTCACTTGAAGCGCATAAATTTCACAGGTAGAACGATTTAAATACGCTGAAAAAATGTCTTCTTTTACAAAGCCACCGATAAATGGATTATTAGGCTGTTTTCTCCCAAAGCTATAAACTTCTTTTAATTCTCTATCTAAAGCAATAGAAACATGGTTTAAAGGCTCTTTTGTATACAGATGAATCAATCGTGAAAGATAGCTGCCTGTATCCGTAAACAGCAAATAAACCGTCCTGCTTTTCATCTGCTTTTTCCCCCTCTTTGGACATAACTCTTTTTATTAATATATACAAAAGTTTTCTAATATACAATAGCTGAACCAAAAATAGAAATAATCACGTCAGAATCGTAAAAATACGTTCTATCCATATAAGTTGCAAAAAATTCTACCCAATCTTTCATTGCTATATATTGTATTTACGAATAAATCCACATAAAGTTTCACTGTTTTTTAATTTCTCGCATCAGTTTTCTTCCTTGTCATTCTTGTTCCTCGTCTTAAATAGGAGTGAACAAAGCATATCGCTTCTTTTTTGTTTATTAGTATATGAAAAACATCTAAAAAAGCATCCTACATATGTGGAGAGGCATTTAAATTTATCAGCGTTCCTCTATTTCTTAAGGCTCAGAGAACATAATTTTATTTCGCTTTACACCTATCTTTATCTTATACATTTCTCTGTCCCTTCATAAGGAGCCAGCGCCATATTTCCAGCTAAGCCTTCAGGTCTATTTCTCTTTTCTTTTATAACGATTCAAATCTACATTAATTTCATTAATACAGCCATCTTATCTTGCATTGTTGCCCTAAATAACGTAAGCTTACCTTGAGGTGTAACTGTTCGTAACACTGCCGCTTCAAAACAGAAAAATGCTGTTCAGGCAGGAGATCAGGTCAGCTAACATGCAGTGGAAGTAGGATAAGCTCATCCACTGGATGAAGTTTCATTTAATGGAGGCAATTAAAAATGTTAACAGTAACGAATGTTAGTTTACGATATGGTGATAAAAAGCTCTTTGAAGATGTCAATTTAAAATTTACGCCCGGCAACTGCTATGGCGTTATCGGGGCAAATGGTGCAGGAAAATCCACTTTCTTAAAAATTCTATCCGGCGAAATTGAGCCGCAATCTGGGAATGTGTCCCTTACACCTGGACAGCGTTTAGCTGTGTTAAAGCAGGATCACTATGCTTATGAAGAACATCCTGTTTTAGAAACAGTATTAATGGGACATGAGCGTCTGTACCAAGTGAAACAGGAAAAAGATGCAATTTATATGAAAGCGGACTTTGGCGAGGAAGACGGAATTCGCGCCGCTGAACTTGAAGGTGAATTTGCGGAAATGAATGGTTGGGAAGCAGAGTCTGATGCAGCAGTGCTTCTAAAAGGACTTGGCGTAGATGAATCCCTTCACGATTTGAAAATGGCTGACATTCCTGAAGAACAAAAAGTTAAAGTCTTACTAGCTCAAGCATTGTTTGGCAGTCCAGATATTCTTCTTCTTGATGAGCCGACCAACGGATTGGACATTCAAGCAATCCAATGGCTGGAAGAATTTCTAATCCAATTTGAAAATACCGTTATCGTTGTATCCCACGATCGTCACTTTTTAAATAAAGTATGTACCCAAATTGCCGATGTGGATTACGGAAAAATTCAACTGTATGTAGGTAACTATGATTTCTGGTATGAATCCAGCCAGCTTGCATCTCGTATGGCACAAGATGCGAATAAGAAAAAAGAAGAGAAAATCAAAGAGTTAAAAGACTTTATCGCCCGTTTTAGTGCAAATGCATCCAAATCCAAGCAGGCAACTTCACGTAAAAAAATGCTCGATAATATTACACTAGATGATATTAAGCCGTCATCTAGAAAGTATCCTTATATCGCCTTTACGCCAGAGCGAGAAATTGGAAATGATTTATTGCAAGTGAAGGATTTATCAAAATCCATTAATGGTGTAAAAGTATTAGATAAGGTGAATTTCACTTTAAATCCAAATGATAAAGTGGCGTTAGTAGGTAAAGATGATATTGCCAACACTACTTTATTGCAAATTATCTCTGGTGAAATGGAACCCGATGAAGGTTCTTATAAATGGGGAATTACCACTTCCCAATCCTATTTCCCGAAAGATAATTCCGAGTTCTTTGATGGCTCTGACTTGACGCTAGTGGACTGGTTACGTCAATTCTCACCAGAAGATGAAACAGAAACCTTCTTACGTGGATTCCTAGGAAGAATGCTATTCTCTGGAGAAGAAGCGAAGAAAAAAGCAAATGTCCTTTCGGGTGGAGAAAAAGTACGCTGTATGCTTTCTAAAATGATGTTATCTAAGGCAAACGTGCTTATTTTAGATGAGCCGACCAACCACCTTGATCTTGAATCGATTCAATCTCTAAATAATGGCTTAGAGAATTTCAAAGGTTCTATCATCTTTACATCCCATGACCATGAATTTATCAACAGTATTGCTAATCGCATCATGGAAATTACGCCGAATGGCATTGTCGATAAAGAAATGTCTTATGATGAATATGTTCAGGATAAAAAGTTGCAAAAACAAGTAAAAGAAATGTATACAACTGCATAACTAAGTTGTTTATAAAAATAAAGGGTCCGGTAATTTAATTTATCGGATCCTTTTTCGGCTCTTTACCAATATCTAGGGTTGACAAATTAATTTCCATCAAAAAACCATAAGAAATCCATCGGTTAAGATTGATTTCTTATGGTTCACCTGATTCTTTATGAACTTGTTCTCTTGATTTTCTCACGGATTTTTTTCAGCATATCAACCGTCATACGATCAATATCATATTCCGCTTCAAAACCCCATTCTTCTTTCGCGGCATCTGCATTAATTGAATTCGGCCAGCTTTCCGCAATTGCTTGTCTGACTGGATCCACTTGATAATCGATTTTAAAATCAGGAACCTGCTTGCGAATCGCTTCCACAAATTGCTCCGGCGCAGCAGACATTGCCGTAATATTGAACGCGTTACGATGTTTTAATTGATGAGGGTCTGCCTCCATCAGTTTAATAATCGCATTTAATGCATCCGGCATATACATCATATCCATATACGTACCTTGCGCAATATAGGAAGTATACGCCCCTTTTCGAATGGCCTCATAATAAATTTCTACTGCATAGTCTGTTGTTCCGCCACCAGGAGGCGTAACATATGAAATTAAACCGGGAAACCGTACTCCTCTAGTATCTACTCCGAATCTAGAATAATAGTAATCACAGAGAAGCTCTCCCGCAACTTTATTAACACCATACATCGTTGTTGGGCGCTGTAAAGTATCCTGCGGGGTATTATCTCTTGGTGTACTTGGCCCAAAGGCACCAATAGAGCTAGGTGTAAAGAATTTTAAATTTAATTCCTTAGCTGCTTCTAATGCGTTAACCAATCCACCCATATTAATCTCCCAGGCTACTTTCGGAAAAGCTTCTGCCTTCGCGGATAATAGAGCCGCTAAATGAATAATCGTATCTACATTATATTTTTTAGCAGCCTCGTAGATTTCTTTTTCTTTTGTCACATCAATCTCTTCAAATATTCCCGATGGATTTTCAGGACTTCGGATATCAGAAGCAATCACATTATCTTCCCCGTAGGTACCACGAAGCTTATCCGTTAACTCTGAACCGATTTGTCCTAATGCACCAGTCACTAATATTTTTTTCATCTCGGATAACTCCTCTTACTTTTTTAAATAAGTTTCATTTCTTTACCGATTTTTTCATAGATACCGATTGCACGATCTAACATTTCTTTTGTATGTGCTGCTGTAGGCATATTACGTACACGCCCAGTCCCTCTTGGCACAGTTGGAAATACAATCGCTTTGGCATATACCCCTTCTTCATATAGTCTCTTACTAAAGGTTTGCGCCTGCTTCTCATCTCCGATAATACAAGGCGTAATTGGGGTCTCACTCTCTCCGATATCAAATCCTAAATCTTTTAATCCCTTTTTCAGGTACTTTCCATTCTCCCAAAGCTTCTCGTTAAGCTCAGTGCTCTCCATCAACATTTCAATCGCTTTTGTACTTGCTACTGCGTCTGCTGGAGATACTGCTGTTGAAAACAAGAATGGGCGAGAACGAACTTTCAGCCAATCAATGAGTGATTGTTTCCCTGCAACATAACCGCCGATGACACCAATCGCCTTCGAGAGCGTACCCATTTGGAAATCGACTTTATCCTGTAATCCAAAATGTTTTACTGTACCTGCACCAGCGCCAGTTACGCCAGAGCCATGTGCATCATCTACATATGTTATTAAATCAAATTCCTCAGCAATATCGATTATTTCAGGTAATTTCGCAATGTCACCGTCCATTGAGAATACGCCATCGGTAATGACCATAATTTTATTGTATTTGCCTGATTCTACGGCTTCTTTTGCTTTTGCCCGTAAATCATCCATATCTGAATGCGCGAATGGAATAATTTTTGCTTTTGATAAGCGACAGCCATCAATAATAGAGGCATGATTTAAAGCGTCTGATAAAATAGCATCATTTTTATCCATGACGGCTGAAATAGCTGCCATATTACAATTGAATCCGGATTGATAGGCAATGGCTGCCTCTGTCCCTTTAAATGCAGCAATTCGCTTTTCCAATTCCATATGTATATCAAGGGTTCCGTTAATTGTACGTACCGCTCCAGCTCCGACACCGTGGGAATCAATTGCTTGTTTCGCCGCTGCCTTTAACTGTGGATGGGTAGCTAGTCCTAGATAGTTATTGGAAGAAAGATTGATTAACTTTTTCCCTTCAATTGTAATTTCCGGACCATTTGCGCCTTCCACTGTATCAATTTCGTTATATAGACCGTTTACCTTTAAATCAGCAATATTGGATTCTAAAAATTGATCTAAATTCTGGCTTGTCATACTTATCATCCTTCCTTAAACAGTAATTATCGTAATCCCTTACAAGTATAACATAGAAGTAATCCGACCCAGCTATTCACAGAATTAGCGAATATGTATGAAAATTAATGTTTTCCTACTAGCCAAGATACATACATTATCCTATACTTAGATAGGTTAATATTTTTTAAGAAACAAAATGGAGGGTTGAAAAGAAACATGCGAAAGGTTCTACTTACCTTGTTCATTTGTGTTATTGCGGCAGTTGGTGCATTAGGTTATTCAAGTGCACACAACGATAGTAATGAAGAAATTGAACAAACCCCAGCATCAACAACGACAGAATTTCAGACCGAGATGGAACAATTAGGCGATCGTTAATTATAGATAGATAAAAGCAATGAATTATGCCAAAGATATAATTTATGTAAAAATACATTTGCTAGAGAAAGCTTTTTAAGCGTCATGCTTCTTATTAAAGATAGTATGGCGCCTTCTTTTATATTATGCGCTTCTATTTCTGTTTATCCGCACATAAAAAATAGCTTAAGAGTTTCATAGGACTCTTAAGCTATTTTTTATTTATTTTATATAGAAGCGTTATTCAACGATTGTAACGTTAACTTGTTGTCTTCCAAAGCTTAGCGCTTCATCTTGGCTTGGTACATGAAGATCAATTTTGTTACCATTGATTGCACCGCCAGTATCAGCAGCTGTTGCATAACCATAACCTTCTACGTAAACTTTGCTTCCTAATGGAATAACATTTGGATCTACAGCAATCACTTTTGCATTTGGATCTGCATTTAGATCTACCCCTGTTGCAGTAACTCCAGAGCATCCATTACAACCTGCTGTATAAGCAGTTGCTTCTACAGAAATTGTTTTCCCTTGTGGAGCATCACTGGAAGACTGTTCTTTTGGTTCAGAAGCAGATGCTTCGTTATTTGAAGTTTGTTCTACCGTAACTTCTTCTTGTGCAGGTTCACTTTCCTCTTCAACTGGAGCACTTTCTTGTACAGGTTCTTCAGCTGGCTCTACTACTTCCTCTTGTGGAGCTGTTTGTTGAGCTGGTTCTGCAGCCGCCTCTTCCACATTTGCTCCATCTATTGCTAATTTATCGTCAACTACAATGATATCAGATGAAAGATCATTCCATTGTTTAATGTCACTGACAGTTACTCCAAACTTTTGAGCAATACTAGAAAGCGTGTCGCCTTTTTCTACTGTATATAATGTATTTTCATTGGGTTCGCTAGATTTACTGATATATATTATATCTTTTGGATGAATAACCGTTGTTTTTAAATTATTTATGTCAAGTAAGTTTTGTACGCTAGTGTCATATTGATCGGCAATCTTCCATAAGCTTTCTCCTGATTCGACCTTGTGTTCTGTTGTTTCAGCGGAAACTGTTGTTGCAGCTGTACCAGTAATAATAATTCCAGCAGATAATGCTGCTACGAGTTTTCTCATCTGATAACCTCCTTTGTTTTTTCACAATCACTATCCTATCACAGGTGTGCATGGAATACAGTTACAGGACAATTAAGTGTGAATTACAATGATTACATATAACTGGATTACTATTACATTTGTAACACTTTTGTTATAGTACGGCGGAAAAAGCCATGTTATATGACAAACCCGAGTCAGACAGCCCCTCTTGTAATAATAAAAAAAAGAGCTCTCTATCACAGAGAACCCTCATCAAATGCTTGCGAGTATTTAATTGCTGCTAAAAAAGTTTGCAATGGAACGGAAAATATCACTAAGGAAGTTCGCTACTTTCTCCCAAAATCCTTTGTCTAATCCTAAATCCTCTGCCTTTTCGACAAGGTTATTTGTAATCCCCTCTAACTGTTCTTTCATCGCCCCAAAATCAATTTCTAAATCCTTCATTCGATTTACTAAGTCAATAAGCATTTGGCGGTCAGCATCATTCAGCTGAATTTCTAGTTTATTTAGCTGCTCGTTAACTATTTGTTCTACTTCTTCACGTGTAACTGGATTTTGCTCAGCGATCATTTTCTTTATTTCTGTTAAAAGTGTGCTGACATCTTCATCACTAACATTATCATTGTCAGCTAAATCTGTTGCTACCTCTAACTCATCACTTGCTAATTCCATTCGATCTTTATCTAATTCTACCCCTTCTACATCATAAGCTTTATATATTCCTGTTAATGCAGAATGCCCAGATACTTTTACAGGAGATACAACATCCACTGTTACGTTTTCTGCTCCAGCTGTTAAGAGCGCATTCATGTACATTTCGCTTGTTACTTCCGTTATATTTTCTGGTGTTAAGATATTTACGTCCAGTCCGCTGCCACTAGATTCCAACGTGATTTTTGCGGAAGAGTACATATTTGAATTTGGATTTCCATTTATAAAATCAGCATAATCTTGTCCGGTTACATCGTGTTCTTCATAAGCATCATCTTCTGAGATACCTAGCATCTTCTTAACTTCTGCACGTTGACTATCATTCAGCTTTTCCCCATAAATAATCGTTGTGTTAGAAGCTGCTGAAACTGGCAGTAAGATACCAAAAAATAATATTAGACTTAGCGCACCGTATTTCAACATGAATACTACCTTTTTATTCATTTTGTTTTACTCCTTTTTTCTGTAAGAGCTGTCTTGTCTTACATTTGATATTTGTTCTTAAGCAACTATCGTCATCTATTATACCTCGAAGAAAAAATGTTTACATGTTTTTAAACGATTAATTTATGTCGCTTGTTTTAAAAGAAGGATGAAAAAAGTTGCCATACCAATCAACTTTCCCTCCAATTTATTCCTGACATTTACCTGGCGGCTTCCATAAAATACACTTTTTCTACGCTGTTAAAATAATTTCTTTCATTGAGCAGAAAACTTTTCATTTCGTTCGTGTTTGTGTATATTTAGATTAGCGAAATAAATTATAAATGGATTTGGCAAAATTTCTGTTATTCCCTTATTAACAAGTATGGGGATGTAACGGGGACTCGTGGTGTAACAGAATTACGGAAGTTAAACGGACGGCTGCAAATTATTATTTTGGGAAGGTATGGGTCAATAGCACTTATGCCTTTTTCATATGTCTAAGACGTTTAGACATCATGAATAAATTGTACGTTAATCTGCAGTAGTAAATAGCTAGAAAGAAGGTTTGAAATTTATCGATAAACATTTAGGAGTAAAACGGAACTTGGTGATTATGTGGCTGGCTAATTTCTTTGTTAGCGGAAGCATGACAATGGTTGTACCTTTTATTTCTCTATACATCCAGTCCATGGGGAATTTTTCTGAATCCTATGTGCAGACATGGTCAGGGTTAACCTTTGCTGTTACTTTCGTCAGTGCATTTATCTTTGCACCCATTTGGGGAAGAATCGGCGACCGTTTTGGAAGAAAAAAGTTAATGGTCATGTCAGCATTAGGAATTGGGATTTCCGTATTTTTAATGGGATTTGCTACGACGGTATGGCAATTATTTATTTTACGATTTTTAATGGGGATTGTAACTGGATTTATCCCGATGTCCCAGGCATTTATTGCGACGCAAACTCCAAAAGAAGTTGCAGGTAAAGTATTAGGGACCTTACAGACAGGAACAATTACCGGTTCGCTGATGGGACCTTTACTTGGTGGCGCATTAGCGGACGCATTCGGTTATTCAAGCACCTTTAAATGGGTGGCAATAACTATCTTTATTTCGGGATTTCTCGTATTCTTCGGTGTAAAAGAATTGCAAATAAAATTTTCAAAAGAAGAAGATACGAAAAGCTACACAAGCAAAGAAGTACTGCACTATATTTTTCATAAACCAATATTGTTGATTGTTCTACTGATGTCCGCGCTTGTGCAGATTGCGCACTTTAGCGTGCAGCCAATCTTATCGCTGTTTGTTGCTGAAATTCATGGACCAGCCAACCTGGCCTTCTTTGCAGGAATTGCTTTTTCTGCAACCGGGGTAGGAAACCTGTTGATGACTCGGCGCTGGGGTGCCCTTGGGGATAATCATGGTTATACAAAAGTGTTAATTGTAATGTTATTTGCTTCCGGTTTAATCTATTTACCCGGCATATTTATAACCGCTATTTGGCAGCTAGTGCTTTTGCGATTTTTACTTGGTTTATTCCTTGGTGGAATTATACCTATTCGTGTAGCCTACATTCGCAAAGAAGCTCCGCTATCTACCCAAGGAGAAGTACTTGGTTATGATACAAGTTTACGCTTCTTCGGTAATATTGTTGGTCCGATGCTTGGTGGTACCATTGCTGCAGCTTGGGGATTCTCTTCTGTCTTTTTAACAACAGGCTTACTTCTTATTCTTTGTGGTTTTATTATGCTCGTTGCCTGGTATCGTTATGAACATGAACCAAATCGATCCCATTCACATACTTTCTTCTCCAGGTAAAAACATTGATTAGTTTCTATAATTATGCTAAAAATAACAATGAAACACTAATTATTATAGAAAGAAAGTGATAGCAATGGGTATCGTCGTAGTAGAAATATGTGACGGAAATGCCATCACTCTTATAGATATTGAATCCATCTTAGAGGAAGAATTTCCTGAGGTAGCGGTTCTAATGAACGAATGCTTATCATTTTGCGGACTATGCGCAGTTCGTCCGTATGCATTGGTTAATAATAAACGTGTTTTTGGAAAGACTCCAGAAGAATGTCTGGATAAAATACGTTTACAAATTAAAGAAGAGCTTGCAGTTTACGAATAACTGCAAGCTCTTTTGATTTTTTTAGATATTATTTCCTCAGGAATTATAAACTTGCTTTAAAAATTTCTACGGAGTCTTGTTTTGTTAAAGCACGGTAGTTACCAAACGTCGTATTCGCCACCACTGTTTTCTCTGCCATTTCTTCTATGGATGAACCATCTATGTCATAGTCTGCCAATCGCGAAGGTGCTCCAAGTTCATTCCAAAATTCCCGTAAACGGTCAATTCCTTCTAAAGCAACTACCTTGTCGGACTTCCCTTGTGGATCTACACCAAAGACACGGACAGCGAGCTGTTTAAATCGATGCGCATTGCTCTCGTCTAGCACATGCCGCATCCAATGGGGGAATAAGATAGCCAGACCCCCGCCATGTGGAATATCGTGTACAGCAGATACTGCATGCTCGAGATTATGCGTTGCCCAATCGCCATGATAGCCTAGGTTTAACATATTATTCAGAGCAAGTGTCCCGCCCAGCATAGCCGTCGAGCGATATTCATAATTCTCGGGGTCTTCCAGTAATTTTGGCCCTATATCGATTAATGTTAATAAAATCCCTTCGCACCATCTATCTTGAATTGGTGTATTTTCTTCGGTATGGAAATAATGTTCTAACACATGCGACATTGTATCTACTAAGCCATAAATGGTTTGATTACGAGGAACAGAAAATGTATGCACTGGATCTAAGATAGAAAATTTGGGATACGTAAATGGGGAACCCCATCCATGTTTTTCGTTGGTCTCCCAATTTGTAATCACAGAGCCTGCATTCATTTCTGAACCCGTCGCAGCTAAAGTGAGTATCGTTCCAAATGGCAGTGCACCTGCTGGTTTTTCCTTTTTGGTAACTACATCCCACATGTCTGCCTTTGTCACGGCTCCGACTGCAATTGCTTTCGTACAATCAATCGTACTGCCGCCGCCGACAGCTAAGATAAAATCAATTTTCTGCTCCCGGCAAATGGCTACCCCTTCCCGCACAGTGGAAATGCGAGGATTAGGCTCTACGCCAGAAAGTTCAAAAACCTCCGCATTGATTTTTT
Source organism: Oceanobacillus sp. J11TS1 (assembly GCF_018333215.1). Lineage (GTDB taxonomy): Bacteria > Bacillota > Bacilli > Bacillales > Amphibacillaceae > Oceanobacillus. The sequence continues at coordinate 46,325 of NZ_BORO01000021.1, forward strand.
TCAGTTCTTCTAATACACAGTCATAAATACCATTTCGTTTAATACTTCCTCCGCCATAGACCATAAGAACGCGGTTTCCGTATGGCTGAATCTCACTAGATAATTTTTCTAGTTGACCTTTGCCAAATATTAATTTGGTTGGATTTTGGTAAATAAAGTTTTCCATATTACCTCTCCTTACGCTTTACGATATGCCACAATATCCATTTCCACAAGAACATCCTTTGGCAAACGACTTACTTCTACACAGGCACGTGCTGGGTAGGGCTCTTGTAGTGCAGAACCATAGATCTCATTAACAGTAGCAAAATCCTCCATCGAGTTTAAGAAAATAGTAAATTTCACTGCATTAGCAAAGCTTAAATCAGCTTCTTCTAAAATAGCTTGTAAATTATCTAATACCTGCTTCGTCTGTGCTTCAATTCCTTCTACAACTTCACCTGTTGCTGGATCGATAGGAATTTGTCCAGATATATAGAGAAAGTCTCCTGCTTGGATTGCTTGGGAATATGGCCCAATTGCTGCTGGTGCATTGCTTGTTTGAATAGCTTTCATAAAATCATCCTCCATCTAATTTATTTTTGTATACATGTTGATGTCATAATCGTCAGTTAACTTTTAAGAAACTTGCATCTACGCGTCATCTAGCGAATCAGCAGTCCTTCTTGATATTTAACACGCTCATTATTAACGCATAAAAAAGATATGACGACACCCTGTATGCAGAAAATTTCATACACTGTCATCATATCAGTTTTCTGACGCTTTTTCTATCGCTTCCTTATAAGACATGACAGAAGAAACATAATAAATGTCGCCATAACATGCATCTAGCTCTTCTGCTTCTTCGCGCCGGCAAGCGTATATCGAATTCTCTTTCCCCGCGTCCTCATACATATGCTGTGAATATGCGATAGCCACATCCTCCGAATATGTTTCTTCCATTTCCTGAACATATTTAATAAAACCAGGTCCAAAATTATAGGCCTGTACTGCTAAAGATGTATCACCATCTGCTTGTTGGTATATCCAAGCAAAAAAGGATACTCCCTGTTCAATAGAACGCTCGGGATCATCAATACAGCCCGGTTCCCCGCACAGGCTTTCAGATGATTGCATCGGATCCGTTCCACGCCCTCCAGATTCCTGCATCATCATAGCCAAAATCGTATTGGTTTGATCTTCTATCCCGTGTTCCTTCGCATACTTCTCAACTAATGGTTTATATTCCCAAATCTTCTCGTTTAAATCTGGTGTATGATTTCTGTCTTCAAGCTCTTGGTTAGAATAATCAGCAATTTGCTGGACGATGAGGGAAAGTACCACGAAAACCGAAACAAAAACCATGCCAATCATCAAAAGATACTTTCCTAAATCCAGCCAAGGGTGCCGTTTCCTTCGTTTCATTTTTTTCTCTCCTTTAGTCCTTTGAGCATCCACCATACAAAAAATCCATATACGAGATGTCCCAGCAGCCAGATTATCCATGCGGCTATATTATCCACTTCTGGTGTTCGATCGGATAATATCGTCGTTGGAAAAATTACCAGAGCGATAACTCCATTGAAAAGTAAATATGGCAAAAGGTTCTGTTCTCGTTTTCTCTTTTTTAGGATGAAATACAGAATCCATACGACACAAATGGAAACAATCAAATGCAGTGAAAGCTCGACCCAATTTGGCAAATGCATTTTTCCAAGCACCGGAAAATAATCGACATTCATTAGCAATGTATGAACAGGGATATGTAGCCATAATTCGAAAATATATAAAAATCCATTGAGTATAAATCCTGACAACAAACCTACTAGCCAAATCATGGATGACTCTCCCCGTTTAAGCATCTGCAAATAACTTCGTCTCTCTCCATTTTCCAAAACGGTAATACATCATCGCAACGATACTACTTAAAATAAAACTTGCTCCTACTCCTATTGCAATACCGACTTCTCCAAATAAATAAGAGCAAAGGGCTGCTAGCGGATAACGCAGCACCCAGAAAGAAATGATATTTAAAATAAGAATCGGGTACATTGCCCCTGCTGCACGAACGACACCGTTTAGGATAAAATTAATACCTAAGAACGGATAGCACAATGCAACAATTTGCAGATAAATTGTTCCGAACCGTACTGCTGCTTCCTCTTGAATAAATAATTTTACACCGTACTCGGCAAAAATTGCGACAATAATGCCAATGAAAAACATTGTAAGGAAATTATACATAACGCCATACTTCGCTATTTTTCTTACTCTTTCCCAATTTTGCGCGCCAATGTTTTGACCTGCCATGCTGGAGACTGCAATACTCAAAGCATGTGCTGGCAACATCAATAAACTATCTAAACGCTGTGCCGCACTATATCCCGAGACAACCGCTCCCCCCTGTGTAGCCACAACACCAATAATTGCCGCTGCTCCAGCAGAAATAACAGCCATTTGCAGACTGGATGGTATACCAATATGAAGAATTAATTTTATCTCTTTTAATTTAGGCAAATGTGGTACAGTAAAAGGAGCTAAATCTCTCTTTAAAATATAAAAGAATCCAATGAAAAAGGAAACTCCTTGAGAAGCAACCGTCGCGTAGCCTGCTCCGGTAATCCCCCATTCAAATACTTCTATAAACAAAGGATCTAAAACTGCATTTAACAGCACTGCTGCTATCACAAAATAAAGTGGCGTCTTACTGTCTCCAATTGAGCGCAGCACCGTACTTATAAAGTTATAACCAAATAATAAGAGGATCCCAATGAAATTAATTCGTAAATAAGTAACTGCACCTGCTAGCATTGCTTCTGGTGTTCCCAATAATCGAAGCAGCAGCTCTGCAAAAATATATCCTAACAAGCCTAATATCACCGCAATACATATCATAAGCACGACAAAAGCATTTAAGTAACGCTTTAATCCCTCTTCATTCTGCTTCCCTTGTTGCTGAGACAAAATTGTTAATGCAGCATTATTTAGGCCAATGATAATAGAGAGCACAACAAATAAAATACTGCCCGAAATTGCTACAGAACCTAACGCATTTGCACCAAGCAAGTTTCCTACCCACAAGCTGTCTACAAATTGATACGATGTTTGAAATAAGTTCGCTAAAAGTATCGGTCCTGAGAAATAAAATAGACTTTTAGCAATACTGCCTTTTGTAAAATCAAATTTTTTCGCCATTTGGTTGCACTCCTGGTTTTCACTTATCCTCATCCTCTTATTATAAGGGGAAATCTGCAAAAAAAGAAAGAAACTCTCATTATAAACTGGACCCTATAAAATAGACACGGATAAAACACGACCTATCCATCCTACCCTTTATAGGGTTCTTTGTCGTATACATATTTTATCAAGAATGGAAAGCCAAAAATTTTACAATGCACTGTTGTGTACCAACTTTTAAGTTACATAAGTATAATATAACTACGACCAGTAAAGATGTTCAATTAATTTAAAATAAATTTTGGGTAACAGATGAGAAATTGCACAAAAAAGATTAAATCATTATAGAAATCAATTGATTCAATCTAATCACAAAATTATATAAAAAATACATCTGTAAATTCTTTTTGTATGATATAATTTATCTGTTCTTACATACTATTTTTTGGTAGAATAAATAATTGTTTTTTGAAAAGGGATATTTTCTAATTTTTATTTAGAGGTGATTTATGTTATACAGAGCTTTTAATTTTGGACTTTCTTTGACTATATCTGGTTTTGCTATGATATTTTTTGCAAGAATTATATCAGATGCAGCTCTTTTAGGTTGGGAAACAGATATAGATGATTTTTTTGGTATATTTAGCGGAAGTGCATATGTTATACCTTTTTCATTTTTAATTATTGGACTTCCTTTCGTTATTATTATTCCGTTTGTTTGGCTTAATAGATGGGCTAATAAAAAAAATAAGGATTATGATGAAAAATAAGAAAAAAATGGGATTATGTGATAATGAATTACATAGTCCCATTTTTTCTTTAATAATATTCTTTATTCTATTCCAATTTTCTTTTTTGCGGTTACTGTTTTGGATTTACGACCATCCATACTAATCCATTCTTTCAAATTTTCTTATAGTGCTTAGAGACGCTTCTTGCTTGAAATTTTCAAGATATTTTATCATCTAATTGGGGTAAACACCATATCTGTGCTCTTCTTGGAAAAAGGAAAACTCTAAGGCTTTCAAACTTGATAAATAATATCTATTTTTTCACATTGGTTGCACTCCTGATTTTCGCTTATCCACGCCCTCTTTAACTGGCCTGTGCTTTCCTTTTTCGTGTTGTTTTATCCCTGGACATAAACTGGATAACTAACTGTACAGCGAATAACACAAAGCCAATGATGTCCGAATATCCTTCTGGATAAATAAGCAATAGCCCTGTAACGATAGCCAAAATGCGTTCAAACCATTTGATGTTGCGATACCAGTACCCAATCATTCCAGCTCCAATTGCAATCATTCCCAGAACCGCTGTAAATAATGCAAATATAATCTCAAAGATTGTGGAATCAATCATTAAAAGTGTCGGGTTCAATACGAACATGTACGGAATAATAAATGCTGCAATCGCTAATCTTGCTGCATTTGCTCCTGTACGTATTGGTTCTCCTCCTGAAATCCCACTCGCTGCAAAGGCAGCTAGGGCAACTGGTGGAGTAATATCTGCAACAATTCCAAAGTAGAATACAAACATATGTGCAGCCAACACGGGAATTGCAACTTCTAACTGATTATTTAATGCCAAAATAGCTGGCAATGCGATGGTTGAGGTAATAATATAGTTTGCCGTAGTAGGTGACCCCATCCCAAGAATGATTGATGTAATCATGGTAAATACTAAGGTTAGCATTAATTGAATTTCCGGTGTTGTGGCGATTGTACTAGCAATAGATACTAAACTGTTTCCAAGCTTTAGCCCCAGACCTGTTTTTGTAACTACGCCGACAATAATCCCCGCACAAGCCGTGGCCGCCGCTACACCTAGTGCGGTTCGAGCTCCTTGTTCTAATGCAACCAAAAATTTGGCCGGTGTGATTCTCGTATCCTTTCGGAAAAGGCTCACAATAATAGTAGCTAGAATACCATAAATAGCAGCTCTTTCTACACTCATTCCGATAAACAGAAAATAAACAATTGCTACTATTGGGAGCAGCAGGTGGATTTTTTTCGCCACAGATCGTTTACTTGGGATATCTTCATCCGGCAATCCCGTTAATCCTGTTCTCTTCGCTTCAAAATGTGTCATAATCCAAATGCCTGCAAAGTATAAAACTGCTGGAATAACTGCTGCTTTAGCGATATTCCAATAGCTTTCTCCTGCAAATTCTATCATTAAAAAGGCCGCAGCTCCCATAATTGGCGGCATGATTTGCCCCCCTGTAGAGGAAGCCGCTTCTACTGCACCGGCAAAGTTCTTTCGGTAACCGAGCTTTTTCATCATTGGAATCGTATACGACCCAGTTGTCACTGTATTTGCAACGGAACTTCCAGAAATGGTACCATTTAAAGCGCTTGAAAATATCGCTACTTTCGCAGGACCACCTACTCTTTTTCCAGCGATAGATATCGCTAAATCATTAAAATAATTTCCTACACCTGTTTGTACTAAAAAAGCTCCAAATAAGAGGAATAAGAAGATATATGTAGATGATACCTGCAACGGTGTACCTAGAATTCCCTCTGTCGTAAAAAACATCGATTGGATAAGCTGTTCCAGTGACAAACCACGGTGTGCAAACATTCCCGGTATATGCGGTCCAAGCAGCGCATAGCCAAGAAATATCACTGCAATAATTGTAATCGGAAGACCTACTGCGCGCCTGGCTGCTTCTAACACAAGCAAGATTGCCAGTCCTCCCACCACCATTTGCGCTAAAGAAATCCCGCCAAACTGCTGTACTAGTGTGTCATAAAATACAGGCCAATATCCACAAACAAGAATAGATAACAGCATTAAAATATAATCATACCAAGGGATTTTATTCTTCTTCATACCGCGGGCAGCCGGGAATAATAAAAAAATAAGTGAAAGTGCAAACCCTAAATGGATTGTCCGTTGAATATAAGCAGTTAATTGACCGAATATCCCGGTATATAATTGAAAAACAGAAAATGCAATCAAAACTAAAAAGATAACATGAGCCAGCTTCCCCGTTAAGTTTCGTGTTTTTGATTCTGCATCATATTTTTCTAATAGTTCCTGCTGTTCTTTTTCTGAGAGTTGATCACTATTTTTTTCACTCACTGATTCTCTCTCCTTTCCAATAATCAAGTAATGTTATGTTTTCTACGCTCACTTTATACCAGTCTCCAGGTACAAAATAATCGTTAAAAGGAACTTCACAACACTCCTTGACAGTTGTAGTATCATGCCAGGCTAAACGATGATTCGAAACAACTTCCCCATTACGAATATTTAATGATTCAAATTGATGTTTCATATTCCTAATATGATATTTCCCATCGTCATAGATAAATTCTTCACCCTCACCCGCATTACTTGGCATGCCTATGCCAAATTCTTCATAAACAATCTCGTATTGCTCAATCTTTAAATCTTCCGTCACCCTATACTTCTCTACCACGTCTGTTAAGTGAATAGAATGAGTGAAAGTAATTGAAAAATAATCATTTTCATTTAGAGGTAAAAAAGCCGTCAATTTTCCAGATTCACCATCATTGAAAACCAATGCTGTCTGAATCGGATAATTCACGCTAATACCGATCACCCCTCCAACCAGGACTAGTACAATAAGAAACTTTATCCCCTTGGTCTGCATTCTTCCATCACCTATTTACATCATTCAAGCAATTTTACATTTCGTTAGAAAAAAGCCGGCAGCCTATCCCTACTTTTTTGGGTGGAGCCGGCTTATAAAATTTAATTAACTATTCAATACCCTCTTCATCAAAATACTTCTGTGCACCTGGATGTACTTCGATCCCAATACCATCTAACGCAGACTCTAATTTAATAAAGGATGCTTTATCATGTGCCATTCCTTCTGCATTTTCATAGATTGATTTCGTAATATCATAGACAAGGTCCTCAGATAATTCATCTGTAACCGCTAACATAGCTAGAACTGCAACAGTATTTACGTCTTCTGACAATCCATAAGTACCTTCTTTAATCGTGTCCGGAGCATAATAAGGATATGCTTCAACCAGCTCGTCTATTTTAGCTTGCTCGATTGGGACAATAGCTACATCTACAGTAGCAGATAGACCTTCTACCGCACCCGTTGGTGTTCCAGCAGTAATAAATGCCGCATCGATGTTACCATCTTGGATACCGCCAGTAGATTCACCAAAATCCAGATTCTGTGCATCGATATCATCCATCGTCATGCCATGCACTTCTAAAATCTGTTCCGCGTTGATATACGTTCCTGAACCAGGAGCGCCGACAGAAACTGTTTTCCCTTCCAAATCCTCTACAGACTCAATGCCAGAATCTTTTGTAGTTACAATTTGGATTGTCTCAGGATATAAAGAACCTAATGCCAGAACATGTTCTACAGGCTCATCAAAGGCATTAATTCCTTCTACAGCGTGCGCTACAACATCAGTTTGTACAAAAGCAATGTCTACGTCCCCATTTTCAATCGACATCACGTTCTCTGCGGAAGCGTTGGAAGAAATTGCATCCGCGGACACATCGGTATTATCTGATATAATCGATGCCATCTCTCCTCCAAGCGGATAGTACGTTCCACTTGTTCCACCGGTAGCAATTTGGATCATCTCCGGATCAGATCCACTGTCCCCAGCATCTCCGCCTCCATTATCTTTATCCTCTCCGCCACTGCTGCTATCGTTCCCTCCACAAGCTGCTAATAACAACAATAATGCAAAGATAAGTGCTAATGGGCTTAACCATTTCTTTTTCACAAAAATTCCCCCTTTTTGCCTAAAAGTATATTTCTAATCCTAGTTTACAATATTAGTAACACAAACGTCAAATTATTCTCAATATGGCAATCGGTTACATTTTTAATTTAGGGAATTTTTAAACCTCTTTTAGTAACCACTTAATGAAAAAAATCGAATTTTATTCGTACGTCTAAAAAGATATGATGGCCACATAAGAAAAATACGCTATTTTCTCTCTTTATGACAATACTTTAAAGAATCGCCCTTGACTATTTTTGAATATTCCATACAATTATCATAACTAACTTCGAGTGGGGTGATCAACTGTTGTCTTTAAACCAATTGAAACATGCTATTTATTCCATGAAGCCATTGCCGCCAATAACGATTTGTTATCTTATAAAATCTGACGATAAGTATATTGCTTTTAACGCGAATAAACCGCTTCGTTCCGCAAGTATCATCAAACTGTTTATCCTCGCAGCTGCCTATTACGAAGAGGAACAAGGGGGTATTGATTTGTCCAAGCAGGTCAATATACCTCGCTCTCATATGGTCGGCGGTGCAGGAGTTATCTCCTATCTATCAAACAATCATACTTATACGTATCAGCAGCTGATTGAATTAATGATTATCGTTTCAGATAATACAGCAACCAATGAACTTATTGATTTCCTCGGTTTGGATAAAATTCAAGCATTTATCCAAAAGATTCATTGTACAAATACCAAATTAGAGCGAAAACTAATGGATGCAAAGGCACAGAAGCTAAGTTTGGAAAACATAACAACTTGCAGTGATGTCATGCTTTTGCTCGATTTATTTACTGAACCAAATGATTTTCTGCCTGAAGACCGACAACAGCACATCTTAACCATCCTAGAAAATCAACAGTTTAACAGTAAACTGACGGCCTTTTCCTCCCATGATTCAGATGTGAGGACATTTCATAAAACAGGAGAATTAACTGGCGCGGAGCATGATGCTGCTATATTTAAAACAGAGAGTCAGCTCCTAAAAGCGGTCATGCTTACGGAAGGTTGGGCAAATAATGGCGCCGGCCAACAATTTCATCAAGCAATAGGAGCTCAGATCTATCGTTATTTAAAACAATGAAGCGACCAAGAAATTTAATCACCGCAAATCAATAAGTGTTGATCAAACAAAAAGACGGCTCAGACCGTCTTTTTGTTTGGAACCTGAAACCCTGCACCTTATTCAAAAGGCAGAGAACTTCCCGTGCTATATTTATCTAGAACTTCCGCTATTAAGACAAGTTTAAAAGCTCCTTAATATCCGCTTCACTTAATGAAGAAAGCATTGTCTCTCCTGGCTGGATGACTTGATCAATTAATTCTCTCTTCTTCTGCTGCAGTTCATATATTTTTTCTTCAATCGTTCCTTCTGTGACAAGACGAATAACCTGCACAACATTTTTCTGGCCAAATCGGTGGGCTCTGCCGGTTGCTTGATCTTCAACAGCTGGATTCCACCATAAATCATATAGAATAACCGTATCCGCACCAGTTAAATTCAAACCGGTACCTCCCGCTTTTAGAGAAATAAGGAAGATATCATTTTCTCCATTGTTAAATCGTTCACTCATTTCCACACGATTTTTTGATGGTGTTTCTCCATGCAGGTAAAAGTACCCGTAATTCGCTGCTTCCAACCGGTCCCGAATAATCTCTAACATGCTTGTGAATTGAGAAAAAATAAGCAGTCTCTTGCCGTTATTTATTGCAGATTCCACGGTTTCCATCAGCTGTTCTAATTTACCGGATTGCCCCTCATAATTTTCGACAAATGTAGAAGGATGACAGCAAATCTGACGCAGCCTTGTTAATCCTGCCAAGATTTTCATTCGATTCTGCTGGAAAGCATCCTCTTGCATAGATACAGCTGCTTCTTGCTGTAATTTTCTCAGATAGCCAACATATAGGTCTTTCTGTTCACTTGTTAACTCAGAAATATGAACAGATTCAATTTTATCCGGCAGCTCTTTTAATACATCGCGTTTCAAGCGTCGTAAAATAAAAGGCTTTGTAATCGAGGACACTTTTTTCGAATCAAGCTGTTTAAACGTCTTCTGATCTGGCATTAAGCCGGGTAAGACAACTTGGAAAATGGACCATAATTCATCAATGGAATTTTCAATTGGAGTCCCGCTCAATGCAAATCTTCTCGTTGCCCGAATCGTACGAATGGCTTTCGATGTTTTTGTTTGATAGTTCTTAATATACTGCGCTTCATCTAATAATAATGTTTGGAATGTTATATCCTGATAATATTCAATATCCTGACGAAGGGTAGCATAAGAAGTAATCCACACATCTTTATCCATTGATTTCTCCATATACGCATGTCTTTCCGCTGGCTGCCCAGTCAAAATAGCAGAGGTTAAATGAGGCGCAAATTTCTCGAGCTCATTTTTCCAGTTATACACCACCGAGGACGGAACCACAATAAGATGAGGGCCAACAGGATCTGCCTCCGACTCAGATGTGATGTACGCTATACTTTGCAATGTTTTTCCTAAGCCCATATCATCAGCTAAGATTCCGCCAAGCTGATACTGGCTTAATGATTTGAACCATTGATAACCAACCTTCTGATACGTTCGCAATGACGCTTGCAGCGTATCAGGAAGTTCATAAACTTGTTCTTCCGGTGATTTCAAATGGCTTAATAGTTCTCTGAAATGAGAGTCATATTGTTTTTTCGTATCAAGCAATTCATCTAACTGAGCACCACGGTATACCGGCACGTGTAATTGCCCATCCTGCACCGCATCTTTATCCATTCCCAAACCGTCAAAGAAGTTTTGAATAGAAGAAAACTCATCCGTATCCAAATTCAACATTTGTCCGGAATCCAAACGGAAATACCGTTTCTTTTCAATCACTGCTTGGAGAACACGATTAATTTCATTATCATCGACGCCTTCAATGGAAAAACCAATTTCTAATAGATTATTTTGGCTCTCCATGCGGACATTCGTACTTGGCTGTGGATCATAGTCAAAAAATAACCTCTTAAATTCGCTTGATAAAAATAACTCCACAGCTTTATCCAAGGACGGTAAAATTTTATATAAGAAATAATATAAATCTTCTTCGTCGACAGTCATATAAAGCTCTTTGCCATTGTATCTAAAGTTTGCTTCTTCAATATGCTGCATAATAAGACGTTCTTTATCTACGTCACGGATCAGCATCACATCCAAATCTTTTCTCCCTTGGAATGGATCAATGACATGGGAGCCATAATGATATTCAAGACGGCCAACAATCATGTCTTCCTTCAGTTCCAAATAGCATCTTGCCTTTAATGGTTCTTTAATGACTTCATCTTCAATTCGTTCATCCAGCTGAATCTCTCCAACTGTCTCAAGTGCCGGCATAACTTCTGAAAGAAAAGTATCTGTCTGTTCAATTGGAACATCAAAGTAAATATTCTCTAAGCGAAACATTTCCAACTCATTCAAAACAGGAATCTGTTCTCTTGTCGGGAAATAGAATACACCATCTAAAAAAAGCAATTCATAGTTTTGGAAAAATGTCATTGCATTACCTTGCTGAAGAGAAAGTGAAATATGCTGATCACTTTTCATCACTTCAAATTGAAAAGGAAGCTCTCCATCTATAATTTGCACGTCTTCATATTCTTCTCCCCGGTCTGTTTTGACATGGAAGTTCCGTTCCAATAATTTATATAATAAGTTTTTAGCAAGTATTGGCGGAATAAGAAGGTATCTATCACCGCTCTTTTTTCCCGGATAATTATACTCATCGTAAAGCTCTGCACTTTTACTTACTTGGTATAATAGCTCAAAAATCACCTGATCCGCTTTATCTACAACATGCTTATCTGCTTGAAACGTAAATTTCTTGGAGAAATAATAATCCCTTTTTCCAAAATAGTCTTCCAAAAATTCCTTTATATTCTTGACAACATAACGATGCTTTTCCCCAATTTTCATTTCCAGTTGCAAGTGCTTCATGTAAGACCAGCTAAGGATATACTCTACCATTACCGGCTGTTGATATGAAGTGTTATCCGTTACACTTCTCGTGCCTCGAATAGCCTCCATAAAACGATTCAAACGATAATGATTTATTTGCGGACGTACGCCATTCTTTTCATAGCTTTGAATGGCTAACAAGGTTGCTACAGCATGTTTACAATAACCAAATGTCTCAAATGCAGGACAGTCACAGTACATATCAATAGAACCTTGCTGCAAATCTTTTGTATTAATTTTAACCGTGTAATTCTCTGTTCCTTGTACAGTTGCTGACCATAACAATTGATTATAATCATACATAAGGTTATGGACTTTATTATTTTTAAAATAGTTTAGCCCGCGGCGATAAAAACTATCGGGGAATGCATTTTTTATATTTATATCTTTTATTTGTTTCAAAGCTGTTAACCCACCTTTACATTATCAGATGATTTTCCAAGAGCTGTAAATACATAAATTAACATCGAAACAACGATAGATACCGCTGCTGTTAAATAGATAGATGTATAGTTAAGCACTGCTGCTATTTGCCCGAACAAAATCGCACCGACCCCGACTCCTAAATCAAAGCAAGAAAAGAATGTGGCGTTGGCCATTCCTTTTCGATCAGCAGGAGCCCGGTTGACTGCCCAGGCTTGGAGAGCTGGTTGGACAGCCCCAAATCCTAGTCCAAATAAAGCTGCCGCCGTTAATAAAACCACCATATTCGGTAACCACGCTAAAAGCAGCATAGATATTAACACTAGAGCAGCTGCCGGCAAGAAAATTACTTTATGACCTTTTCTATCATACAATCTACCCGAAAACAACCGGGAAACCATGATAAATACAGCAAAAATAAAGAAATAAAGTTGAATACCATCTACGCCTCTTTCCATTGCATGCAATGGCAGAAATGTAGCTATTCCACCGAAAGCAAAGGTAATAAAAAACAGCAAAATCGATGGCTGTAATGCGCTTTTTTCTAAAACATCAAAACGTGCTACCTTTGTTTGATGCGCTGGATCTACTTTTTTATAGCGTATCCGCATCGCAAAAATTAATGCCAACACACCGCCTAACGCACATAATAAAAAAAGCTGTTGGTAAGAAATAAGTACAGCTAAGGTCAGCCCTAAGCTCGGGCCAAAGGATAGGGCAATGTTTCCTGATAAGCCAAAATAGCCCATCCCCTCTCCCCTCTTTTTCGGCGGAATCAAGTCGGTTGCTATTGTTCCTCCTGCTGTTGTTGAGAATCCCCAACCAACACCCTGAATAATTCGTATAATAAATAAAAATAAAATACTCGCTGTGAATGCAAAGGCACCCACAGAAACAACAAAGATAACTAATCCAATTAAGTAAACAAATCCTCTTCCCTTACTTTCTAAAGCATGACCAGCATAAGGCCGTATTAACAAAGCGGAAAAAGTAAAAATCCCTACAATAATTCCTACCATTTGATCACTGCCACCGAGGTCTTTCACAAATAGCGGTATCGTAGGAATTGTCATTTGAAAACCGAGGAAAATAAAAAAGTTCGCAATCCAAATGTAAAGAAAATCCCGTGAAAAAATTTTATCATCTTGGGGAGTTGTTTGCGCTTGTGTTAACATCGTAAACATCCTTCTTTCATTCTCTCGTTACTAAGCCATTATACAGGAGTTTGTTGCAAATAACAGCAAAAGAAATTGCCCTGATTCTTTAAGAGAAGGCAAGAGGTTATTTATGGAAGTACATGGATACATCCTCCTTTTCTATTACTTGGTACGCTAAAATTTATATTCCACAAAGGGGACGATTTCAAGAAGGTGATAAATCTCTCGTTAAGTAAGTCTAGATACTTCTGCTTTCTTTCCTAACTTGTAAAGTTGACGATAACACTTATCATTGCCCAGGAAATAATGGATTAGCTACATCGTTTCTATATGCAGCTATCCTTTTTATGTTTACGGCGGAATATGCATACCCGAATGGACATATACATATCCTTTAGCATAATGCTTTTTTGATAATCCAAGTAAAGAAAACAACTGCAGTCCTAAATTTAGCTAGGTAAACATACACTTTAGGTAGACTATAAATTCATAAGGAAAATGCCAGTCCGCTAGAAAAATTCTCTTAGTTCCTCTATACGATTTCTACCATTATTGAAGGAGGATGTTTATGAGCATCATTGTTTTTCATGGGTCGACACGAAAAAATAGTAACACGGAGATACTAACCTATCAGGCAGTGCCTAAGAATCAAGGTACCCATGTGTATTTACGTGACTATACAATCCGTCCAATTATAGACCAGAGACATGATATACATGGATTCACCCCTGTTGATGACCATCATACAGAACTGATAGATCAGCTTTTACAGCATGATACGATTGTTTTTGCTACACCTATATATTGGTACAGCATGTCTGGGCTAATGAAATTATTTATTGATCGGTGGTCCCAAATATTAAGAGATCCAGACTATCCTGGATTCAGGGAGAAGTTAGCCAATAAGAAGGTTTATGCCATTATCGTAGGGGGCGATAATCCTTTTATTAAAGGTTTACCGCTTATTCAGCAGTTTCAATATATATGTGATTTCTATCGCATGCATTTCGCTGGTTATATTATCGGAAAAGCAAGTAAACCAGGTGAAATATTAAATGATTTAAAAGCATTAAAATCAGCTTCTTCTTTAATTAATGATACAGCTGATAAAAATTTTTAGATTGTTTTTATTTTCCAGGTCAATATTTGGTCCTAAAGAAAAATAGTAAGTTAGACTTATTGAATTATTTTTATCTTTTCATGTTTAAACTCTTCTATGATTAGGCTATTCTATTAGTACCCAATCATGCAATCAGTCGCAATCATCTAGAGGAGGATTTAATGAAAAAGAAAATGAGAAAGTTATTTCTACTAGCAGCACTATTATTAATTACTACTTTTTCCCTACCAACGTTAAGTTTAGCAAATAGCACAGATAGTTATGAGGTCAACTCTCCTGTCTTAAATGTTCGGAGCGAGCCTTCTAATAATGCTCCTGTTGTCGGTCAATTTTCAAAAGGAGACCAAGTAAATATTTTTAATGAACAACATGGTTGGGTGCAAACCTATTATGGCGGCGAACCTGTATGGATTGCAAAACATCATCTTGTTGCAATCAACAATTCGGTTCAAGAATCAGCACCAGCAACAGAAACCACTGTAGACAGCTCTGAGGCAGTTACAGTTTCTGCAGAAAGCATTTATGTTCGTTCTGGTCCTAGTACATCCGATAAAATTATTGCTTATGCATATCAGGGAGATTCCTTTGATATTCTCTCTACATCCGGAGACTGGATTCAAGTTTCCTTAGCACAAGGAGGAACAGGATGGATTGCATCTTGGTTGACAACAAACGGTAATGGAAGTACAGAAGAGGAAACAAGTACCAATCCTGCTCCAAGCGTGGAAGCAGCACAAACAAAATCTAACAGTTCTGGATCACTTTCCGGATATACAATTGTGATTGACCCCGGCCACGGCGGCAAAGATCCAGGGGCGATTGGATTAAATAACGTCCAAGAAAAAGACATTGTAACCTCTACAGCTAATTATGTCGTTCAACAACTAGAAGAAGCCGGAGCAAATGTAATCACTACAAGAAGTGGCGATTATTTTGTTTCATTGGATGAAAGAGCAAGAATCAGTAATAGCTATAATACAGATGCTTTTATTAGTTTGCATTATGATACGTTCACTGCGATGCCCGTGAGCGGTGTCACGACTTATTATAACTCGAATTCAGATATATCATTGGCTAAATCCCTTGATACCACATTAAATTCTACCGTTTCCTTACCTTCCAGAGGTACAGACCAGGCAGGATTTAAGGTACTCAGGAAAACAAATGCTCCATCTGTGCTCATTGAACTGGGTTTCATTTCGAATCCACATGATTTAACTATTGTGCAAACAGCAGACTATCAATCTAGCGTAGCCCGCGGAATTACAAATGGACTTATCAACCATTTAAGTAATTAATCTATAGGCAAAAACGGCTTTGGAAAATAATCCGAAGCCGTTTTTTTGCCTCTGTTTGTGGTTGGTTGGCTTATTTGGGGGCGGGTTGGGAATTGGTTGGAGTCAAGTCCTTATTTATGTGTAAAATTGATTATATGTTTTCAACTCACATTAGGTATTGATTGAATTTTATTTGTTAGGAAGGGGTACCCCTTCCTAACAAATAAAATTTTCGCGTGGCGCGGTGT
>NZ_BORO01000022.1 GCF_018333215.1 Oceanobacillus sp. J11TS1
CATTATCAGTTATACTAGTAGACATAGGTAAGGTCTCCTCTTCTTAGTTTTTGTGATGATTAACTAATGGGTAGGATAACCTTACCTTTCCTATTTATTCAGCTTACACAGACTATTGTACGTCATCTCTCATTGATATTTCTTCCGGTGATAAAAAAATAGATGAAAAGTCAATCACTTCTCTATGATTATACGCCCCATCAAAAGCATTCCTAAAAATATGTTTCTATAAATAAAAAAGATACACGGGGCAGCGTGTATCTTTTTTAACCGACTTTGTATAATTACAAAGGGGGGATGGGAGAAAGTTTCATGATCAAACAAAAGGGGTATTTGTTTGTAATCAACTTACAATTATATTCTAGCAAGTTCGGCTCCAGTTTTCAATAAATATGTTCATCTTTTCACAAAATCTTCACTTCTAGGAAAATCATTTGTCACATATAAATTACTACGGAGGATCCAAACCCATTCTATTATCATTCAAGGAGGACTACTTATGAAACGTAATTTCTTCCCTCTCTTATTTGTCCTGCTAGCTATTCTTGCCTTTTTTTTCAACTTACTAGGCTTTATGAAATTGGTACCAGTTTTTATAACTCTTCCTTTATTACTCGCATCTATCTACTGTATGCTTTCTTCTATAGCTTATCAGAACACAAAAGGTTATCGCCGATAAAGAAAACTGGCAATCCTAGCCTTAAAGGCCCAGAATTGCCACCATTGAAACCTGGGGCTAGGATTACTCGCCCCATTGATATCCTTTGTTTTTTATCTAGCAAATACCTAACATAATTTGTGCAATATCCGCTTCGGAATTATCCACTTTATTGTCTAGCCTCGTTTATTGTAGTGTAACGCAAAATTAATTCTTTATCCTATTCACACATGAAACAATTACAAAATAGAATACACCGCTACATTTAACTTCTGTCTTATTTGTTCAATAACTGTTCCATCTCTGTTAGCTTCTCTTCAAAGACATCCAGGGCATCCAGAATAGATTGTTTTTGAGTCATATCTACGCCAGCTTTTTTCAATACGTCGATTGGATCTTCACTGCTTCCTGATTTCAAAAAGTCTAAATAACGATCTACCGCCCCGTCTTCTCCGTCCAGAACCTGCTTGGATAATGCAGTTGCTGCAGAATATCCTGTTGCATATTGATATACATAATAATTCATATAAAAATGGGGGATGCGCGCCCATTCTAAACCTATTTTTTCATCACTTACAACATCTTCGCCATAATACTTTTTATTTAAATCATAATAGACTTCTGTCAGTTTCTCCGCAGTTAACGCCTCGCCATTTTGAGCTAATACATGAATGTCATGCTCAAATTCGGCAAACATCGTTTGGCGGAATACTGTTCCTCGGAAACCTTCTAAAAAGTGATTCAAAATATAAAGCTTTTCCTTTTCATCATCCAGATGTTTTAATAAGTAATCATTTAATAAAGCTTCATTTGTAGTGGAAGCAACCTCAGCTACAAAAATGGAATAGTTGCCATAACGGAATGGTTGGTACTTTCTTGAGTAATAACTATGCACAGAGTGTCCAAGTTCATGCGCTAAAGTAAATGTATTGTTTATATCATCTTGCCAGTTCAACAGGACATATGGATTCGTTCCATAGGTTCCGGAAGAATATGCTCCACTGCGTTTTCCTTTATTTTCTTCTACATCAATCCAGCGTTCATTGAAAGCTTCTTCTAGGATCTTAGCATAATCCTCCCCTAGTGGTTTAAGACCTTCCTTAACATATTTCTTCGCTTCTTCATAAGTAACAGGCATTTTCACATCTTTAACAAGTGGTGTATATAAATCATACATATGCAGTTCATCTACACCAAGAATTTTCTTTCTTAATTTCGCATAGCGATGCAGTAGAGGCAATTTTTCATTGACAGCTTCAACTAAATTATCATACACTTCTTCCGGAATACGGTTATTATCTAAAGCAGCCTGACGTGCACTCTCATAATTTCGAACTTTCGCATTAAAATTATGTGATTTTACTTCTCCACTCAGTGTGGAAGCAAATGTGTTTTTAAATGAACCATACGTATCATACATTGCATTAAAGGCCTGTTCACGTACATTACGGTCTTTCGATTCTAAAAACGTAGAATATCTGCCATGTGTCAGTTCTACTTCTTCCCCATCTTCATTAGTAATGACCGGGAAAGTTAAATCTGCATTATTAAGCATGCTGAACGTTTGTGATATCGCGCCCATCGGTTCATCTGCTTCTGCAAGCAATACTTCTTCCTTCTCACTTAATATATGTGGACGACTGTGATTAATATCATCCAAGACTTTGCGATAAATTTGAAGCTCTTTATTTTCTTCTAGAAATTGTTGAAGCTGTTTTTCAGGTATTTCTAGAATTTCTGGTACGAGAAAGCTAAATTGACTAGACGCAGCTGTAAGTAAATTTTCAGCTTGGGCATTTAAACCTTGATAAAACGAATTTGTTGTATCTTGGTCTGTACGCAGATGTGCATAAACATAAAGCTTACTTAATCGCTCTGATAGCTGATCTTGCAGCTGAAAAGCTTCCAGCAAAGTCTCTGAGGATGTATTTAATTTGCCTTTATAAGCTGCCATTTGGGAAATATCATTTTTCAAGCTTTGAAATTCTTCTTTCCACTGTTCATCGGTTTCAAAAATATCCTCTAACCGCCAAGTTAACTCTTCTGGTATTTCGTCACGTTTTGGTAATTGCTTTGTTGCTTTTGCCATATGATTGCCTCCCTTTTACAAATCAACAGTTTTTA
The DNA here is from genome assembly GCF_018333215.1 of Oceanobacillus sp. J11TS1. Lineage (GTDB taxonomy): Bacteria > Bacillota > Bacilli > Bacillales > Amphibacillaceae > Oceanobacillus. The sequence continues at coordinate 2,783 of NZ_BORO01000022.1, forward strand.
GTTATTCTCGCTTTCGGGCTAAAAAAAGCTATACTGTTTTTATCCTTCTTATTTAGTATAACGAACTAAGTGGTAATCATGCTCGTATTTTGCTTTTTTCGCGTAAAAAAGTGCTTAAAAAAAGATTGATCTCCCAGGATTGCTTGTTCTGAAGATGTATAGCAGGTAATCTTTTGCTTTGTCCGAATAATGGAGGAGGATTTTATATCAACATAGCCTAGCTGTTGTAATAATTGAAGGTAAATCTGTAGTGCCTTTGAAAAATCAGGGGCATCTTTCCCATAGAGTCTATAGAGAAATTTCTTTAACTGGTCCCTTTTTATGACATCGCCTGTTTTTAAATCTGCTAAACAGCATACAAATAGCTCTGATTGCCACTTAAAGTAAGGGACATTTAGAGAAGCCTGATACGGCATTGGCAAAAAACAAATACTTGGTAAGTGTTGAAGCAAATAACCTTTATCATACAGCCATCTGCGCAGTTTAAATTTTTCTCCATAAGAAGATGCTGCTTGTGTACGCAAACGATACACTTCTTTTAGCCAAACTGACCGGAATTCATAAGGGAGCTTTTCTCTTTGAAACAAATGCTTAAAATGAAGTCTGTGAAGCGGATATATTAATTGCTTGGCGAAAAGTCTTGAGGTTTGAAGTGGATATAAATGATGAAGAATAACGATTTGTGATAGGAAAGGGTCATAAAAAAATAATTGCTGATAATCCCTTTGCGGCGAAGAACGAACAAACGTATCTAAAAATTGATTCACCTGAAAAGTATAGGCCGATTTACGTTTTAAATGCTGTGCTCCTAAAATCCATAGTGACTCTATACCCAATGACTTATAGCCCTGTATACGTTGCCAAATTTCTTCTTGTGATACTCTCGAACATTGAAATTCAACAGCAATTTTCTTTCGACCAATTCGAACAAAAATATCAGCGCGTTGAGAAATTTCCGGAAAATAAAATTCTAATTCAACTTGCATATTAAAGCGTGATAACCATTTAAATAACTGCAGCTTCCCATTTTCATGATAAAGTCCTTCACCGCCTCCCGATAAAAGACAATCTGCATTAGGTAAATGAGAAAAATGCGGGACTACCTTTTCACCTGATCGAATAATGACTCTTTCCTTACACATCGGGCAATAAAATATACTTTTTTCCTGCTTCCAAGTCATAATGTCTCGTTGTGAATGTCGAAACAACAATATAGACTCACCTGTTTTATTTATAGCTCGCTGCAATTTTGCATCACCTCTATTTATACTAGTTCGATAATATCTCTTTTTTTCCTGCTAAAATTTTAAAGAAGTTATTTAGAATAAAAAAACGATGCTGCAGTTCGTTGGCGGTGTGGATATTGTTTTAACATTGATATCGGGCCTGATGATACATGGTAATAATTCTATAAACAAAAAACCTACAACAAATCGTTTTATCGCATGATTTCTTGTAGGTTTTTTACTATACATCTTTAGGAAAATACTTACGCACCTGCTCAAACGTATCACTTTCCATAATTTTCTTGCCGTACTCTTCCAATAAATGGATCGAAATAGAAGAATCGGTTGCAAATTCTAACACTTGGCTAATAACGTCTTCTTGGCGATGATCGTCCAAAACATCATAGGAGAATTCAATATATAAATAGTATTTATCATTATAGGAATACAGTGTTTCTTCTCCAAAATCAGTCACGTCTTCAAGCTGATGGCTAAGTTGAATCAGATTTTCAAATTCATCAAATTCTACAATTATCCACAAGTTCTCTTCCATCAACTCGTCTGTTTTTTCATCTTCGGTTTCTTTTTTACTACTGCCAAATTTCTCGTCTAAAATATTTTCAAGTTGATCATCTACCGGCAAATCAATGTTTCCATCTTCCGTTTCAAGTTCAAGGTGCTCGCCATTCTTAGAAACTTTTGCTTTTGTGACAATGATTTCAAGACCTTTTTCCATTGCTTGAACTTGGATCCAAAGCGGTCCTTCGGGATTAAAATCCTCACGATAATTTACTTCGTCCATCATTTGCCAAAATAGCTGTTCACTTCTCTCACGGTTATACCAAATTTCTTCTTTTTCAAAGCCTAATTCTTCTATATCAACATAAGAAATATAAAATTTAATGGTATTTTCATTAATTCTTTCTATCTCCACAGTAAGCTCCCCCTTCTTATTAAGATAGAATCTTCTCCTGCATATTCATCCTACATATTGCCGAAGTATACAGCATGTAAGGAATATCTATATATATTAGATGTACCCAAATCAGTATAATCCTAATCACTAATCCTATTTACCATATTGTATGCAAAAATGCAATCCAGAAGAAATGAATACACCCAGTTCTCATTTATTTTCAGAAAAATAGGTGATGTTCTCCTCGATAGCATACTCATACACCTTGATGATTTTACACCCTTTATTTAGTTAGTTATTCTAACGTATTTCAAGTAGTTTGTCATTTATCAGAGCTTATTTCAATTTAAATATCACAAGATACTACAGGAAAACGCGGTTTAGAAAATTGGAATTTGTAATGCGATTACTAAGCGGGGTGTTTTCATTGAAAAATGCCTTGTTATTTATGCAAATGCGTTCTTATCAGTCACACTTTCATCAACTGCAAACGGTAACGTCAAATGGAGCAGGCATTCTTAGGGCATCCTAACGTTACAGGTGTAGAATTAACACTTTTCGAGGTATTTTGAGTTAAATGCAGCTTTTGTCTGAGTTTTCCCCTGAAAAATCATCTTATCAATTTAATTTTAGAGACCACAAAGAAAGACGTAGAAAAAATCCACGTCTTCACTTATTTATTATTAATTAACCATTCGTTGCGCCTCACGCAATTGGAATGTTCTAACTGTCCTAGGTAAGAAGCGCCGAATCTCGTCTTCATTATAACCAACTTGCAATCGTTTCTCATCTAAAATAATGGGGCGACGCAATAAGCCAGGATTATCTTGAATTAAATTAAATAAATCTTTCATTGGAAGTTGATCAATATTAACATTCAACTTTTGAAAAACTTTTGATCTTGTAGAAATAATCTCATCTGTTCCATCTTCTGTCATGCGCAATATCTCTTTGATTTCATCAAGAGATAAAGGCTCAGAAAAGATATTACGTTCTGTAAAAGGAATATTATGCTCTTCCAGCCATGCTTTCGCTTTTCTACATGAAGTACAGCTTGGTGAGGTATAAAGTGTTACCATAAAACTTCACTCCTCAATCTATTTTATATTTTCGACAACCTACCTGACTTTATTAAATAATAATAAGTCTAATCTATTCATATGTACCTATTATACAACAAATATCTAATTAAAGGTAGGGGGTTCGCGATAAAATGATTCATTTAATTTGTATATCGCCTGTCAGTTTTAAGATTCCCTTAACCAATTGATAATAAACCCATTTTTATAAATTAATTATGAAACGCTCACAAATAAAGTTACGAGAATGCTGGTGCGTGCTAACAATTATGCGTTAATTCCCAAGTCTGAAATAAGAACTTGAAATGAAAAAGATACCACTCCAATTTAGAAGATGATATCTTTTTCGTATGTTTATTCCCTTTTCACTCACTTTGATTCTTTTCGTTTTTGCATATTTTCTAAGAGGTTATGAGCTTTCTTATCTTCATTATAACTCAACACCTCTTCGGTAGGCTGATATTTTTTTCCATAAACTTCTTTATCCTTGTATGTATGAATATCTTCATACATTTTTTTCATTTGGCTATAAATTACCTCTTCTGAATCATCTTGCGGTGACCAATACAAAATTTCCATCGGCGTCTCTTCGTTTGTTGCTAGTGATCTGCGATTATAACCAATCGATCTGGCATGGCGAAACCCTTCTCGAGAATAAAATTTCAATCGTTTTTCTGTATCCGTATCCTCGTAATCAATCGGCTCAACTTCCAGAATAATTGCCTTATTTTTTTCTTTAAGCTTGTTCATAAGTTGATGACCAATACCCTTCCCTCGAGTATTAGCTGACACCCAAAGATAGTCAATAAAAATAAAAGTATCAAATTCCGCATACATTAACACATGTTCCGGGCTTTCATCCTTAAAATAAACATCGCCCTTCTCTTCCAGCAAAAGCTCCATATGTTGCTTCGACTTCATCTCTTCTACCGGAAAATAATCGTTCAGTTTTTCATACCAATTCATTTAGGTTGCTCCTTTTTCGATTATTGTTGGTAATTATAACCGATATCCATACAATTGTGAAACGATACATAAATCACTATTGAATACAATAACGGATTTTAATCGAAACTAGACCGTTACGACTAAAGCCAAATGAAATTACCCCATGCTTTATACTGTCTTTACATAAAAAAAAGCCACAGAGACCTTCACCCCTGCGACTTCCATATTTATTCTTTACCAATCAAGTAATCAACATTTTTCGTGTAATTATTCCCTGCATTCCATAATAAAAACTCGTCAATACCATTTTCATATAATGCTTTAATTTGTGCTTCTACTTCTTCTTTACCATACTGGAATGTCGGACCGCTATATAACCAAGGAGCACTGAAATCTTGTAACCAAGGCCGAGATACTGGAGGTTCCTCCAACGCCCCTAATACTTCATTCTCTACTTTCGAATATTCATTAACAAGATTATATGGTTCCTCATCAGGATTAGCAATTCCAAAATAGGATGTCCAATGACTTGGATAAATCATAGATGAGATAATATCCACGTTTTCCGAGATTTTCGAGAAGTTTTGACCAATTCCCGGTGCTTCTTCAATGGTTGCAGCATAACCAAAGATATCTACGGATACATCCACATCATATTCACTTAATTCTTTACGAGCATAGCCCACAAAATCCGTTACTGCTTCGACACGTTTTTGAACATTATCCATATCAAGGTCTGCATAATCACCTAATGAATACTCTAACTCCTCATCTTTTGTTTCAAAACCTTCCGGGAAGCGAACATAGTCAAATTGAATTTCTTTAAAACCCATTTCCGCTGCCATTTTTGCAATTTCTACGTTATACTCCCAAACTTCTTTTTCAAAGGGATTTACAAAAGCTTCACCTTTCCCGTTTTTCCACACTTTCCCGTTTTGTTTAAATGAAAGGTCTGGACGTGCCTCTGCTAACATACTATCTTTAAAAACAACGACTCGTGCAATCGGATAAATTTCTTCTTCTTCCAGCCGTTCCATCATCGCTTCTGGATTAGAAATATATGTCGTGCCTATATCCTCGTACACAGATCCTTCTTCAGGAGAAAAAGTAATATGCCCATGGTCCTCTTTTACGTCAATAACCATGGTGTTTAAATCTGTAGAGGATACAAAATCTATTAAACTTTCAAGTTTTTCTCCTCCAGCAGAATTCCCAGTAACATAGATTCCCCTTACTGCATCTGGATATGTAAAATTATAATCCGAGGTAATGACAAAACGCCTTAATTTTTTGGAAGTATCAATTTCTTTCAAACTAGTAGTTCGTTCTTTATGGGATTTCGCTACAACATCTATGCTATCCTCCGCGTGAACTTCGTCTGCTTGACCAACGCCAACAAATGCCGCACCGGCGACAGCAAAGCTCAGTAATAAGCCTTTCCATTTTTTCATCCAATCAATCTCCTAGCATTTATATTGTTACTACTAGTATAAAGGAATACTAGTAATTTTTAAAAGGAAAACTCGATAAAAACAGGAAAAAGTTCTATTTTAAAATATATTCTCTAATATTGTCGAATTCGCAAAATTGCACTGGGATAAAGCGTAATTTTATTCTAACTTTTTTGTATGTCTCCAATCACTTGCAAATTACTGAAAATGAATTTATAATGAAGTTAATTTAATATTAAAAGCAATGAAGAAGATATAGTACATCTCTCCCGCTGATTTTTAGAGAGCTTGTGGTGCTGGAAACAAGTATCAAGGTGAGACGGAATTGGGCTTTGGAGCTTTATTTTGATAATGAAGTGATTCTATTTATTATAGAATAATCAGGGTGGCAACGCGGTTCATTCGTCCCTAGTTTAGGGATTGGATGGGCTTTTTTTATTGCCCGGGAAATAAGCCTAGACGGTTTGATATTTTCCATAAAACAAGGACATTCGTATAATTTAGCGAAAACTAATTCCGAATAAGCCTTTGTTTTCTATTCAAAAGGGATTTGCCCTTGTATAAAAAGACGTTCCTTAGTCCAAGAGCTTTTGTTTCCAAAAATCTCCTTCTGCTTTCAAAATAATTGACGAGGTGAAGACATTGCAAACTATTTTTTCAGGAATCCAACCTAGTGGTACATTGACGTTAGGAAATTATTTAGGCGCACTCCAACAATTTGTCGAATTACAAGATGAATATGATTGTTATTTCTGTATTGTTGATGAGCATGCCATTACTGTCCCGCAAGACCGATTAGCACTAAGGAAGAATATCAGATCATTAGCTGCACTTTATTTAGCTTCAGGAATCGATTCAAATAAAGTAACACTTTTCGTTCAATCTGAAGTTCCAGAACATACACAGTTAGCTTGGATTTTGCAATCCATTAATTATGTCGGTGAGTTGGAAAGAATGACTCAATATAAAGACAAATCAAAAGGAAAAGAAGCTGTTTCTTCTGCCTTGCTGACATATCCTTCTCTTATGGCAGCAGACATTTTGCTGTATAATACGAATGTTGTTCCCGTTGGAGATGATCAGAAGCAGCATCTAGAGCTGACTCGTAATTTAGCACAGCGTTTCAATCATCGTTTCAACGACATATTCACTATTCCAGAGATACGCATCCCTAAAGTTGGTGCACGTATTATGTCTTTACAGGATCCAACTAAAAAAATGAGCAAATCTGATACGAACCAAAAAGGCTTTATTTCTATGCTTGATGAGCCTAAGCAAATCGAGAAGAAAATCAAAAGTGCTGTAACAGATTCAGAAGGTATCGTAAAATTTGATAAAGAAAATAAACCTGGTGTCTCTAATTTGTTAACCATTCATTCTGTTTGTTCAGGAGAATCTATTGAAAGTCTCGAGGAAAAATATGCAGATAAAGGATACGGAGACTTTAAACAGGGTGTAGCAGATGCTGTCATCCAAGTTTTAGAGCCAATTCAAGAGAAATACAAGGAATTAATTGACTCTGAAGAACTTGATATTATTCTTGATCAAGGAGCTGAAAAAGCTTCTCTTACAGCTGGAAAGACATTAAAAAAAGCAAAAAAAGCTGTAGGGTTAGGCAGGGTCAGAAAGTAATGAAGAAAACCCAAGGAAACGGATCTAGACCGCTTCCTTGGGTTTTTTAATTCTGTTTAGAAGTACTTTCCTCAGATTCCATTTCTGCTTCCCACATTTTTTCTAAAAAGGCCTGTCCACGGATTAATTTTCTGCAAAGTTCTTCATGTGCTTTGCTCCAGCCATTTTTCAAACCATTATAAAGTGCTTCCCAAACTTCCTCTTCATTCATGTACTTAATAAAAGGATATTTTTTCGGATCCCATTCCGTCAGCCAGTACCTTAATTCTTCCTTGTTATTTGTTGTTTTTAATTGATCCAATCCAATCATTAATAACTGTTTAAGCTGGCGTTCCTTTCTTGTTAACCCATACACAAAGGACGGAGGCATTGACAACATATGATAGTCCTTTTGATAATTTGCTTCTTTAAAGTCATACGTTTTGGCCTCTGTTTTTTCAATCATGCCATATACTAGTTGTTCCTGCCTTGGAATCAACCGGCTTTTGCGTACAGGGATATAATATCCCGCCGTATCAAAAGCAAGTATTTCTTTCCCGTCTGTTACCACACAAGCGTACTCCAGTACCGTTCTTTTTTGACCTTTTCGTATTGTCGCTCTTTTGTAAATGCTATCGAGTAAGTCTTTTGGAAGTTCACGAATGTCATTTTCAATGTATTTGAAAAGTTCACTCGATATGTACAGTAACGGCACTTGGTCTAATAATTCAATTGTGTCAGACTTCCGCCATTCATGAAAGGGGCATACATTATATCCATTCTCTTCCCCTTCAAACCAATTTACCCAAACATCATGTAAATATAACATCTAATAACCCCACCTTATCTATCATTTAATATCTCTTAGTTCAAAGAAGTGTATTGGAGAGGATGTTCAAAAAGTCTCCGAAAATGATACCTTGTACTTTTCATTTTCGAACACATATTTTTAAGGCCTGCCTATAACATCTAATCCATTCTTCTTGAACTTGAGGGTTAAAATACATTATGACCATCTCACGTTTTTTTATGCGATAACCACTTATTTTTCTATGCCAAAACGGTGGAGTGAAATAATTAGCAATAACAATCCTAATGGTAGAAAATAACATTCTAGCCGACCTGCTATAAACGTGAAATAATCTGCCCAGGTTAATCCAGCGGGTAAGAAGTTAAAATAGGCTATTATAGTGACGCTTCCTGTGACGGTCATCCCGAATCCAACTAAAAATAAAAAGAAAGAACCCATTGTTTCGCCTCGCTTGCTTGTCCAATATAGTATCATTCTATGAAAGCATTCATCATAAAATACAAGCTTTTTTCGTCATAGCTTGAAATTAAATTTTTTACCAATAAAGAAAGAAGCTTAGCCCTTTATAAAGAGATAAGCTTCTTTTTTATTTACGCTTCAAACTTTTTAAACACAAGTGCTACATTATGCCCGCCAAAACCTAACGAGTTACTTAATACGGCGTTGACCGCTTGTTTTCTAGCTTCATTCGGAACATAATCTAAATCACATTCCGGGTCTGGTGTTTCATAGTTAATCGTTGGAGGAACAATTCCATCAACAATTGCTTTCACAGAAATAATTGCTTCAATAGCTCCTGCAGCACCTAGTAAGTGACCTGTCATCGATTTCGTTGAAGATACGGCTAAGCTGGATGCTTTTTCGCCAAAGACCGCTTTAATTGCTTGTGTTTCAAATTTATCATTCAAGTCAGTACTTGTACCATGTGCATTCACATAATCAATCTCATTTGGATCTAACTTTGCATCGTCTATAGCATGCTGCATAGCCCTCGTTGCACCTTCTCCATTTTCTGCAGGTGCAGTAATATGATACGCATCACCTGTTGCTCCATATCCAACAATTTCTGCGTAGATGTCTGCCCCTCTATTTTGTGCAGATTCAAGAGATTCTATAATTAGAATACCCGATCCTTCTCCCATGACAAAACCATTTCTTTCTTTGTCAAATGGACGACTTGCTTTTTTCGGGTCATCAGTAGTGGATAGTGCTTTTGCTGAAGTGAATCCTGCAAATGCCATATTACTAATTGGCGCTTCTGTACCACCTGTAATCATCACATCAGCATCTCCACGCTGAACTGCTTTGAAAGCATCTCCAATCGAGTTTGCGCCGGAAGAACAAGCTGTTACCGTACAAGAATTAATGCCCTTGGCTCCCAATTGAATGGATACTTGACCGGCCGCCATATCAGGAATCATCATTGGTACAAAGAACGGGCTGACACGCTTAGCGCCTTTCTCTAAAAATTTAGAGTGCTGTTCTTCCCATGTTTTCATTCCGCCAATCCCAGATCCAATCCAAACTCCAATACGATCTGCATTTTCTTCTGTAATTTCTAATTTTGCATCCTCAACTGCCATTTTTGCAGCTGCAACAGCATACTGCGTAAATGGATCCATCTTTCGCACATCTTTTTTCTCGATATATGCAGTAGGATCAAAATCTTTTATCTCCGCTGCCGCTTTTGCTGTAAACAGCTCTTTATCTACCTTTGTTACAAAATCAATACCCGATTTTCCATTAATAATACTCTCCCACATCGTAGAAACATCATTACCAACGGGAGTTACAGCCCCTAGTCCAGTTATTACGACTCTTTTTTCCACGCGTTATATCCTCCTTTAATTAGTTAAGACCTACCTGCCCCAGCGCATAGCAACCGCGCCCCAGGTTAAGCCTCCCCCAAATCCTACTAATACAACTAAATCATTATCTTTTATTTTACCTTCTTTTACTGCTTCAGATAAAGCCATAGGGATGGAAGCGGAAGAATTATTTCCAAACCGTTCGATGGATTTCGCCATTCTATCCTTGGAAATTCCTAACCGTTCCCTTGCAGCTTCCATTATTCGAATATTTGCTTGATGAGGAACCAGATAGTCTACATCTTCCCCAGAAAGCCCAATCTTTTCAACAACATTTATCGTAGATTGCGGCATTTGTCTCACTGCAAATTTAAACACTTCTCTCCCATTCATTATTATATGGTCTTCTTTATTTAAGTAAAGCTCTTTGCCTCCAGCTCCATTTGCTCCTAGTTCAAAGGATAAGATTCCTTTTCCTTCAGATACTTCGCCAACAACAGCTGCTCCAGCGCCATCACCGAATAGAACACACGTGGAACGGTCTGTCCAGTCGGTAATTTTAGACAGCTTTTCTGCTCCAACAACGAGAACATTTTTATAAGTTCCGGTAGCAATAAATTGGTTTGCAGTAATCACACCGTACATAAATCCAGCACAAGCAGCGCTTAAATCCATTGCTGCTGCATTGGTAGCCCCTAATCTATCTTGGATTAGACAGGCTATCGACGGGAAATTTGTATCGGGTGTTACCGTCGCTACTAGAATTAAATCGATATCTTCTGCTTTTACATTGGCTTCTTTTAAAGCATCTAAGGATGCGTAATATGCCATATCTGAAGTATCAATATCGTCTGTAGCTAACCTTCTTTCACGGATTCCTGTCCTAGTTCGAATCCATTCATCATTCGTATCGACAATTTTCTCCATATCATGATTCGTAATTACATTTGTAGGTAAATAATGGCCGGTTCCTAAAATACCGATGCTCATTTCTTTGCGCTCCCCTTCTATATCAACATTACTATCAAACATTATGACTTGGTACTAATTTTAAAATAAAATGTATAGGATAGCAAGTTAGAGTATCAATTAACCGAACTATCCATTATTTTAATCTTATCATCAATATTCATTAGGTAATAAACCTGTCTTAATATACTTTTTAATATCCTCTTCTATTTCAAGCTTTACATAACTGGGGACGGACGATTGAAATTCACCGAGTGATATAAAACCATCTTCAAAGTCATAAGTATAGATACCGCCCTCTAATTCTTGTTTATCGAAATCCTCAGCTACTGATTGATATAATTCCCCAATATGTTGAATGGTACTTGTTAATACAGCATCAGGAGCAATATCCATTTGATCCGCCATATAACCAATTGCAAAAAGATTATCTTCTTCTGCCTCTTTCAAGACAGCTTCCCCAAAGCCATCCCCAATTGGGTAAAAAACATCTACTCCTTTTTCCTGCATCTCCCTATAGTTGTCGAGTGCAAGATCAATGTTATTCCAATCATTTAAATAATTTAATTTTACCTCTGCATTCTTGTTTACATAATTAACGCCTTCAAAGAACCCTTCTATTTCCGGCTGCCAAGAATAGGCTGCAATAATTCCTATTTGATTACTGTCTGTCATTTCCCCTGCAACCATACCTGCAAAGAATCCCATAGCATGCGCATTGAAATTAAGAGAAGTTACATTTTCACTTGACTCTCCTCCATTTACATAAACAAATTGAACATCTGGATAACTTTCAGCCAAGGACATAAAGTACTCACCATAAATATTGCTATGCCCATAGATTAAGTTGACTCCATCACCAACAAATTGATCTACTATTTGCTGTACTTCATGCATCGTTTGTATATTTTCTTCATAAAAAACATCTATATCATATTCGTCACCAATCTCCTGCATTGCTTGATACCCTTGTTTTATCCATGGATTACTATCTATTTCTGCATCTGTAATAAAGCCAACATTTTGTATTTGACCTGTTTCAAAATACGAACAAGCAGATAGAGCGCAAATCATGATTAAAAGGATTATTGGATAGTAGACATATTTCACCCAGAGCACACCCATTCTGTTACGGAAGTCGCTTATTAAATAGCTGTATTTTTTTTACGACTTCATTAATATCTCTATTTTCTAGCAGAATCTGTTTTTTTTCAACTTTTGTGTTTGGTGTACGATTGTTCGTAGAAATAACCTCTATCCATTTGGGTGGATTACTCCTTTTTATCCACTGTATGAAAACATTCAAAAAACCCTCTATATAAATTGCTTTGTCTTTCCAATCATTGTTTTCGAATGGGATAAACTGGCCATCAATAAATAATCCTGTCTCGTTTATTTTCATTCCTTCACCAATAAGGTAGGGTACAGAAATTACAGATATACAAGCATTATCATTATCTGAAGTTTTCCTCTGGTTTGAATCTGTCTCAATTCGTAATACCTTTTTTGCACTTTGTTTCAATTCCTCTGTCTCCAGGCTATCAATAATAATTGCAAAATCATAATCATTTTTCACTTTATGCACTTTTTGAAAATGACTGTTTCGACCAAAAAAATCTTCCAATCCGGTATCGATCTGTTTATCCAAAATTCCATCAACCTGATAACCCTCATCCAGTAATCTTGTAACGATATGATAACCAACCCAGTGATTACAGGGTTTAACTAGTATACACACTAAAAAACGCTCCTTTCTATTTTAATTTATTTTTTCAGGCCAGCATTTTTCACGATATTTTCACATGGAATTAAAGCAACGAAACGGTTTTCATGTTAAAATAATATTTATGATGTTTGGAGACAAGTTAGTAAAGTGAGGTGGACGTATGCGTTATATTATGACAATTTTTTGGGCTGTTGCTATTTCATTAGCAATCTCTTATGTACTAACAAGCATGGGTGCAGAGCCATTCATTATTCGTGATGCACTTATTTTAGCAGGTATCTTTTGTGTAACCATTTTTGCTCTAAGCGGTCTTGTTCTAAAAGAAGACTCCAAGTAAGTAGAACCCCTTGTCTAAATATATGCGGCAAGGGGTTCTATATTTCTAAAAACGTCAAGTATTCGCCTACAGGGACCCTGCATTAATTTTTATTCTCATCTCGATTTTTGTGTAAAACAAAATAAAAGGTCTATTTCTATACTTTATAACATATTTACATAAAAGGACATGCTTATTACAAGACATAGATGGAAATCTAGAATTAAGCAAGACGTAACTCCATTTTGTAAGCGGTTGTACATCAGCTGTATCCTATTTAATTTAATGAATAACCGTTCAATCATTCTAAAATAAAGGAAGGTATTTAAAAAATGAATGCTTTAAATAATTTATGGACATTGATACAGTATTTTGTTCTTGGGACTGTCCAAGGAGTTACCGAACCAATTCCAGTATCCTCCAGCGGTCATTTAATTATTGTCAGAGAGCTATTTAATATTGAAGCCAGAGGACTTTCATTTGAAATCTTTGTTAATTTTGCTTCTCTGCTGGCTGTTATGCTAATTTACCGCAGCGATATTATACGATTGATCGCAAATACATGGAAGTTTTTGATGAAAGGTGATAAAACCGTCAAAAGTGATTTTATGTTTGTTGTCTACTTAGTTATTGCAACGATTCCTGTCGGGATTATTGGTTTGCTATTCGGGGATGTACTTGGGGAAGCACTAAGCGGAACTAACGTTGTCGGAGTTACGCTTCTGATTACGGCTATCGCGCTTTGGATCATTCGTAACTTACGCGGGCGCAAACAAGATGGTGATTTATCAACAAAGGATGCTATCCTTGTCGGACTTGCGCAATCTATTGCCGTAACTCCAGGAATAAGCAGGTCTGGAGCGACCATTGTTGCTTCCATGCTCGTCGGAATGAAGAAGGAAACAGCATTACGATTCTCTTTTCTGCTCTATATTCCAGTAAGTCTCGGGACAGGTATTCTTGAAATTCCTGAAATTGTGAAGGACCCCGCGATGAACCAACTATGGGCACCATATCTCATAGCATTTATTACCGCATTTATTGCCAGCTACTTTGCATTAAAATGGTTTATGAATATTATGCGCCATGGAAAACTAGAATATTTTGCATATTATTGTGTTGTGGTTGGTATCCTTGTATTGATTTTCTTATAGCTTTTATTCTCAGAACTTCCCGCTACCTTTGCTGAACCATAAATAGCTCCTTTCAAGCAGCAGTTTTTATCTTTCTGCAGAGAAAGGAGCCTATAAGGGTTTATTCTAATTCAATTCGTTATTAAGATGCGCTTTGTCCCTTTTCTTTCTATCAATCAGGAATTCCCAAAGCGATTTTAGCGTAACGAGACATATTTTCTTTGCCCCAAGGCGGATCCCAGACAATGTTTACTTTTGTTTCTTTTACTTCTGGAATATCTGATAAAGCATGCTTGATATCTGCTTCAATATGCGCTGATAAAGGACAACCCATAGCAGTCAATGTCATCGTAACTTCACATAAACCATCATCATCTAGGTCTACATCATATATTAAACCAAGATTAACAATATCAATTCCTAACTCTGGATCAATCACATTTTCTAATGCCCCCATTAGATTCTCTTTCATTGCTTCGTCCATATGTCATCCTCCTTTCCCTAATGTTATTAAACCATACTTTAACATGTAATAAAATTATTTTACAAGAGATGCCGTCTAAACCATTCCGTTGCACTGTGCATCGCTGGAACACTTACTTTATGCTCCCTGCCCTTTTCGCCAATAAATTGAAGATGATCTGTATTTTTATAGAGTGGCTTAACTGCTTGATAAAAAGAGTGGGAATGCTCAAATGGAACTACTTTATCCTTTTCACCATGCCAAAACATTAATGGACGATCGTTAAGAGATTCCATATGAACAGACAGGTCAATTTCAGCCAGTTCTTGGAATAAACTGTCTAGGTCTTCTTTTGAAAATGGAGAATGGCCATTACCCTCAACATATTGCAGCAATTGTCTCGCGTATTCTTGCAGTTTAGGTGTCCCCATCATCACTGCTGCAGCATTAACCCAAGGATATTTTACAAGCGCAGCACTTGTTGTGATACCGCCCATGCTTGTTCCTGCTATGCCAAGTGCACCTTCTGCTAAAAGCTTCTTTTCCAATAAATAGTTATGAATTGTATTTAGTTCACTGATATTCTTTAGTACAATTTCAAAGAAGGCTAATTGTCGTTCTTCATCTGATAATCCCATTTTTCTTTCTCCATGGTGGAGCGCATCTGGCAAGAGTACACGAAATCCTTTTTCAGCCAGCATATAAGCTATCGGTAAATTTTGCTCTTTAGCACTTGTAAACCCATGGAAGTAAATAACCGTCGGACGTTCTTTCCCTGCAAATTTTTGATTAATGACATGTAAGCAAGGTATTTCTTCAATCGATTCTTGATATATTCCTATCATCCACAACACGCTTCCTTTCACTTATCAACATACTAGTTCTATTGTAAAGTTTCTGTAATATATTTCGCAAACAAAGCAGCTTTTATTTAATTTTCTTTACTTTACATATTTTCAAATCATGTTAATATAATGACAGATGAGAGGTGACGGAATGAAGAATAAAAATAAACACTTGATTGCACTCGATTTAGACGGTACATTGCTGTCAGATGATAAAAAAATAAGTGCGAAAAATAAACAAACAATAAATCAAGCGATGGAAGAAGGACATATTGTTGTCATTGCCACTGGCCGACCAGGGCGCGCAAGTATCCAATACTACCAAGAACTGCAATTAAAAACACCTATGGTAAACTTCAATGGGGCGCTTGTTCACCATCCACTAAACACCAATTGGAAGGGATTCCATACACCGATGCCCCTTTCAACTGCACATCGTATCATTGATATTTCCAATGAAATTGAAGTGAAAAATATATTGGCTGAGGTACAGGACCAGGTTTATTTAGAACAGTATAGTGAAGATATCATGAGTATTTTTAAAGATTCCACTGATGAATCTCCATACATTGTTGGCGATATTAAGTCAAAATTACAGCATGACCCAACTTCTGTCCTGATTTACCCAGATGCTTCACAGGTTCAGGAACTGCGTTCGCATTTAAACGATTATCATGCGGAAGTTATTGAACATCGGAACTGGGGAGCACCTTGGAATATGATTGAAATCATCAAAAAAGGAATGAATAAAGCAGTTGGCCTGAAGCGTATCGCTGAAGAATATAATATACCCAAGGAAAACATTATTGCCTTTGGCGACGAAGACAATGACTTAGAAATGATTGATTATGCCGGAGTTGGTGTTTCTATGGGAAATGCCATTGAGGAACTTGTATCTGTTTCAAATCATCAAACTTTAACAAATGAAGAAGATGGGATCAGCGTCTTTTTAGAGGAATATTTAAATCTCAAACCGAAAAAAATAATTATTTAAAGCGGATAGGAGGACTACATCTATTAAACATAGGTAGTCTTCCCTTCTTTATCTATTTCGGAATTTCTGTTAATATGAACTTACGAATAAATACATGAGGAGGCACGCATATGGCGGTACATATTTCCCCGACACCGAATCCAAACGCAATGAAATACACATCGGATAAGGTTATATTTTCCGGGACAAGCAGCATTTCTGTTATGCCTGGTGATGTAAGTGAATATGAAATTTTAAACGAATTAATGAAATTAGAAGAAGTAGATAATGTATTTGGTTATCAAAACTTTATTACGGTTAACAAACATTTCGACGCTGACTGGGACAGTATCAATCCTAAGGTAGAAGAAATCTTTGTAAAGTTTGGTTATTAATTTATATGTCCAAACACAAACAACAAGCCCTCCAGTTCACGAAGAGCTTGTTGTTTTTCTTTATTCAAATAATTTTAAGCCAATGGCGCCAGCGATGATGAAAGCAATACAAACCATTCGCTTCCAGTCACGAGATTCTCCATAATAAAACATCCCGAGCAGCGCCGATCCTGCTGTTCCGATTCCTGTCCAAATCGCATAAGCCGTCCCCATTGGAATTTCTTCCATAGCGTAGCCTAACAAACTAAAACTTAAACCAAAAAATAGGACAAGAAAGATAACCGAAAAATAGTTTCCCATTGCTACTTTTTTCAAGTGAAGCACGCCAAAAATTTCAAAGAAACCGGCAACCACTAAAGCGAGCCAATTCATGATGCTTCACCTCTCTCTGGACGATCTCCTAAAAGCTTTAAGCCGATAACGCCTAAGATTATCAAAGCGATAAAAATAATCTTTGTCAGTTTAAAGGGGGCTCCGAAAATAATACTATCCACTAGCACCGTGCCCACAGCTCCAATTCCTGCAAAAACTGCATACACCGTCCCTACCGGAAGATATTGTGTTGCTTTAATTAATACGATAAAACTAAAAATGATTGCTATTCCCGTTCCAGTATATTGCAAAATCGTTGTGGAATAATTTAATCCGGTTACCCAGATTATTTCAATAATACCTGCTAATATAACGTATATCCAATGACTAGCCAATGCTGGTTCCTCCTTTAACACCCTTCCAAAAAATAACCCATGATGCTTTTTTTCTGCGTTCATAGGATTTCTTTCCTGTAAAAAATAATTCAAGAATACTTCCATCCAAAATCGTCATATAAGTTAAGGCAATTGTGGCAGGCTCCTCTGTTAATTCCCATTGTATTTTAGCTGCATACCGCTTTATATAGCGTGTTAACAGCCTCTGCAAATCATTTAAAAACGGATCAATCAGTTGAAAAATTTCTCTTTCTAATGAAGCTGGCGGAAAATACGTTATTCGATAGATGAAATGAACATCAGGATGTTGTTCAATCTCCAAAGCAATCCATTCCAAAAAACCGTACAGCTGCTCTTCTAATTTCTTTTCTTTATTTTTCTCAAAGTAATTAAAAATGGATCGTTTTTGCTTCTTAAGAGCCTCTTTCACAATCGTTATATATAGAGCTTCTTTACTAGCAAAGTGTGTATAAATAGACGGTTTTTTAATGCCTACTTCTTTTGCTATCTGGGACAACGAAGCACCTTCATATCCACTTGCAGCAAAAGCAGCCAGTCCGGCATCCATTATTTTTCTTTTCAACCCGCTCATCCTTCCTAACGGTCGTAAGCCTAATATATCAAATCCTTTATTAATGGTCAAATGTATCTCCCAACGATGCTTTCTTAAATACAAAGAAAGGTCCGAACAACTTTCCCGTTTTCTATAGGAATTGGAAAATAGTTCGGACCTTTGATTTTATTTATTCTATTAACAAAATTATTGTTTTGTATCTATTAGGACATAGTTAGGATTGATTTCATTATTATCTTTATCTTTCACATACATAACAACAATTGGCGGTTCCTCATGTTCTAATATGTCCCCTGAAAAAGTCTTCATGATTTCAAAGTTTTGAAAGGAATCTGTTTCCCCTTCTTCCAGTTCTACACTCTCTTCCTCTTGAATAACTTCACCGTCTTGTTCAATTCTATAGAAGAAAATATCACTGGTGGTTTTCACTTGGCCAATGATATGAAATTGTTCCCCTTCTGCTGTTACATCAATTTCTTGGAACACGACAGAGTCTGAGGTTTGATTTTTTGTTACATTGTCTGATTCAGGGTCAGCCGGCTCAATGACTTCTTCCCCTCTATTCCCACAGCCTGCTAGCAGTACTGCTATTGCAATAACAACAAACCAACGTTTCATTCCATACACACCTTTTTAGTCATTTCTAAAGAGTCCATAGATCCCAGCAGTTTCTACAATATTCGTAAATGCTTCCGGGTCTACCTCATTTATTATTCTTTCCAAATCATACAATTCATAACGCGTTACAACAAGGTACATAAGACTTTTATCTGTTTTTGTATAAGCGCCTTTAGCAGGTAAAATCGTAATTCCCCGTACCATTGTTTCATGGATTGCTTTTTGCAGCTCATCTGTTTTCTTCGTTACGATCATTGCTGTAACTTTTTCATAACGTGTATGAATTGTATCAATAACACGAGTTGTTACATATAATGTTAACATTGTATATAAGGCATTTTCAGGCTCGTACATTATACCAGCAATGATAATAATCAAGGAATTCATAATTAAAAAATAGGTTCCGATTGGCTTATCTTTTAGACGAGATAAAACCATCGCCACAATATCCATACCGCCTGTAGAAGCTCCTGCCTTTAACGTCAACCCAACTGCACAGCCAGCAATTACTCCGCCAAATACCGCATTTAAAATAATATCATTCGAGAAAGAAATGAGTGGCAGGATTTCTAAGAATAAAGTAGAGAAAAACACGGATACCAAACTATAAATTGTAAATCCCTTTCCAACCTTTAACCAACCTAAAATCAGGACGGGAATATTTAATAGCGCTAATAAGATACCTGTAGACAGACCAATACCTAAGAAATCATTAAAAATACTAGATAATAGCTGAGCTGCTCCAGTAAATCCACTAGCATAAACATTTGCTCCGATGAGGAAGAAGTTTAATGAGATCGCATTTAATAATGCTCCGAATATAACGATACCTATCCTTTTTGCTTCAATATAAAACACAGAACAGCCTCCTTTATTAAAATTTTTGACTAAATATTCAATAAAACGTAAACTTGACATACAATCTTATTTTTAAAGAAATGGATGTGATTAAACATGGCTACCACAATTTTAGCGGATAGTGCATGCGATTTATCCGAACATTATTATAACGAATATAACATTGAAATGATACCATTAACTGTTCATCTAGACGACAAAGAATATCGAGATAGCATCGATATTCATCCAAAGACAATTTATGATGCAATGCGAGAAGGTCATGGACCAAAAACATCACAAGCTTCTGCCAAACAATTTAAAGAAATATTCACATCCTACGCGGAAGCAAAAAAGCCTTTACTCTATATCGCTTTCTCATCAGAACTATCAGGAACCTATCAAGCAGCAAAGATGGTTGAACAAGAGATAAAAGAAGCGTATCCGGATGCACAGCTACATATCGTTGATTCTAAGTGTGCCTCACTTGGATATGGTTTAGTTGTACTGGCTGCTGCCAAAATGACACAGCAACAACTTACATTTGATGAAATCGCAGAACAAACCAGCAAAAATGCTGCAAAGATGGAGCATATTTTTACAGTCGATAATTTAGAGTATTTATACCGCGGCGGTCGTGTAAGTAAAACAGCAGCTTTTGTTGGCGGCTTGTTAAATATCAAACCTCTTTTACATGTTGCAGATGGAAAACTCGTTCCTTTAGAAAAAATTCGAGGTTCTAAGAAAGTACTCAAACGAATGATCGATGTGATGGATAAACGAGGAGAAAATTTAGAAAACCAAGTTATTGGAATTAGTCACGGTGACGATCTGCCTCGAGCAAAAGAACTCTCGAAAATGATACAAGATAGATTTGGAGTAAAAGAAGAAAATATCGTTATTGAAATGGTGGGATCAGTGATCGGCGCTCATTCCGGTCCAGGAACCCTCGCCTTATTCTTCTACAATCAGTGATAATATATACTTCCTCGAATGCTTCTTTGTAACAGTGGTTACGCTTTCCGCTTCAAATATATCTGCACTCTCAGGTGCTAAAATGGATGAAAAATAGATTTGACGACAAAATAGCGTCAAATCTATTTTTTCTTTGTTCTCCCTTTTTATTGAAAACGAATTAGGAAATATTTTTTCTTTCCTCTGCGAATCACTGTAAAAGCATCGCCTAAACGATCAGCTTCATCAACTTTGTAATTCAAATCCTGCACACGTTCTCCGTTAATATAAATCGCTCCATTTTTCACATCTTCTCTTGCCTGTCGTTTAGATGATGAAATAGAAGCATTTACTAATAAATCAATTAAACCAACAGGTTCTTTTGCTATATCATAATTTGGAACATCTTTAAACGCTTGTTGTACTTCCTCTACATTAAGTTGCTTTATATCGCCGCTAAATAGCGCCTCAGAAATTCTTTTCGCCTGCTCCAAAGCTTCTTCATCATGGATACTGCGAGTCATTTCCTCTGCTAAACGTCGCTGGGCAACACGTTTTTCTGGTTCATTCTCTACCTCTTTTTCTAACTCTGCAATTTCTTCATCAGATAAGAATGTAAAGTATTTGATGAAACGAATAACATCACGATCATCTACATTAATCCAGAACTGGTAAAACTCATAAGGTGATGTTTTTTCAGGGTCTAACCATATTGCGTTACCGGCAGTTTTTCCGAATTTTGTTCCATCTGCTTTTGTAATGAGAGGTACTGTTAAACCGTATGCCTCTGCTGTTTCATTTTGGTTTTCCCTAGAACGGCGAATCAGCTCTAATCCAGCCGTAATATTTCCCCACTGATCACTTCCGCCAATTTGCAATGTACAATTTTCTTCTTCATACAGCCGCAGAAAGTCTAATGATTGAAGAATCATATAACTGAACTCTGTAAATGTTATACCCTGCTCAAGCCTTGCTGAAACAGAGTCCTTTGACAGCATGTAATTAATGCCGAAATGTTTCCCAGCACCACGAAGAAAATCAATAATTGTCATATTCCCTAACCAGTCATGGTTATTACGAGAAACTACCTGATTGTCATTTGACGTCTCATCCATATCGACTATTTTTGCGATTTGCTTTTGAATGCTTTCTGTAAAACCAAATACCACTTCTTCTGTATTCAAGCTGCGTTCACTTGAACGTCCACTTGGATCTCCAATCATTCCTGTACCTCCACCAACTAAAGCAATTGGCTTATGGCCCGCCCGCTGAAATCTGCGCAGCATGGTTAGAGGAACTAAGTGGCCGATATGCAAACTATCTGCTGTAGGATCAAATCCACAGTATAGAGTTACTTGATTATTTTCGAGATGCTTTTCTAATCCTTCCCGGTCCGTTACTTGATTGATTAATCCTCTATTCTCTAAGTCTTTCAAAATATTCATAATGCTTCCTCCTACTAATTGATATTTTCGTTCTACTGGCAACTTCCACTGTCAGGAAACCCTTCTTTTTAGAGGGAAAATAAAAAAACTCGCCTCCTCTCAAAAAAGAAAGGGACGAGTTGAATTCGCGGTACCACCCTTGTTGCTATATCGATATAGCCACTCAAGGTTTGTTAACGATGTTTCCACCGTTCTTCTTGTTAACAGAACATAAAAGCTGCTGCCCAAGAAGAAAAACTCCAGATTGTAATTCGCATGTGAATATATACTGACTCGCACCAACCGCCAGCTCTCTAGGATAGGGATTCACAATGCTACTTCGATCCTTCAATGCTTATTCCTGTATGATACTGATACTATTCATAGCATAAAAAAGCTTTCTATGCAACTATTTTCTTTTCTTCCGACTACCAAAGCTTATTTTCTCTATGTTATAATAGATGCAGAATTAGGAGGTCTAATGTCAATTATGAAAGAAAACCTACAACGTTTTTTCAATAATATTAAAAAATGGTGGAAACAAGGCGTTATACAGCGCGCTTCACGAATTACTTATGACGTTGTTTGGAATGTTGTGTTATTTATAGCTATTATTTGTATTATTGGCGGTGTTTTTGTCGGCGGTATTGGACTTGGTTATTTTGCCTCTTTAGTCCATGATGAGCCATTAAGAAGTGAAGCATCGATGGCTGAAGATATTTACAATTATTCCGAAACATCCAGTATTTATTTTTCAAATGACATCTATTTAGGAGATATCAGAAGCGACCTATACCGCGAAGAAGTAGAACTTGAAAATATCTCGCCTACACTTATTAAAGCTGTCATTGCTACGGAAGATGAATATTTTAATGTTCACAATGGTGTCGTACCAAAAGCAATCCTGCGGGCGATGTCACAAGAATTTCTAAATGCTTCTGTACAAACAGGGGGAAGCACCCTGACACAGCAGCTAATTAAGAACCAAATTCTAACAGACGAAGTATCCTTTGATCGAAAGGCTAAAGAAATATTATTAGCAATGCGACTGGAGCATTTCTTTACAAAAGATGAAATTATGGAAGCTTATTTAAATATTATCCCTTATGGCCGTAACTCTTCTGGTCGTAATATTGCTGGCATACAGACAGCATCTAAAGGTATTTTTGGTGTTGATGCAGCAGAGTTAAATCTTCCTCAGGCAGCTTATTTGGCAGGACTTCCACAGGGGCCTTCAACTTATACGCCTTTTACAGCTGCAGGAGAGCTAAAGCCCGAGGAAGAATTACAGCCTGGAATTAATCGAATGAAGACCGTTTTAAATCGTATGTATGAAATGAAATATATCAGTAAAGAAGAATTAGAGGAAGCTGCAGCCTATGATATTGCCGGTGATTTTATTGATGCAATACCTTCTTCAACGGACCAATATCCTTATATTACTTATGAAGTTGAAAAACGTACACAAGCTATTATTCAAGAATTATTAATGGAAGAGGATGGCGTTACGGAAGAAGATTTAAGAGAAGATGAAGACCTCCGGGCTGAATATGCACAGCGTGCCGAAAAAGAATTACGTGATGGCGGTTATCAAATTCATACAACAATTAGCAAAGAAATTTATGACAAGATGCAAGAAGTCGCCGAAAATTATTCTGACTACGGTTATTCTAGAACCGTTGTGAAAACAAATAGTGAAGGAGAAGAATATGAAGTAACCGAACCAATTCAAACAGGAGCTATCATGATTGAAAATAGCTCAGGAAGAATAATTTCTTTCGTCGGCGGTCGTGGATTTGATGAAGAACACCAAGTGAACTTCGCTACAGAAACAAAACGTCCTATCGGCAGTACCATTAAACCTTTACTAGACTATGCGCCAGCAATGGAAGCAGGTATCATTCAGCCAGGAACACCTATCGCTGACTACCCAAGAACATTTGCTGGGGGTTATGCTCCTGGCAACTACGGCGGCGGTTATTATGGAATTGTCTCTGCTCGGACAGCTCTTGCCAATTCGTATAATATTCCAGCTGTAGATACGTATATGAAAATAATTCATAATGATCCTGCTGCTGAATATTTAGAAAAGATGGGCATCACTTCTTTAACACCAAGTGATCATCAAATCCCATCTCTTGCTATTGGCGGAATGGACCATGGTATTTCGGTAGAAGAAAACGTGAATGCTTTTTCTACGTTTGGGAATAACGGAAAATTTGCAGATGCTTATATGATTGATAAAATCACAAATGCAGACGGTGAGGTTATTTATGAGCATGAGACAGAGCCTGTAGAGGTTTTCTCTCCGCAAACGACTTATTTGACGATAGATATGATGCGAGATGTTATTCATAATGGGACAGCAACTTATGTTAATTCCCTGCTTCAAAATTCAAATGTGGATTGGGCAGGAAAAACAGGAACATCCCAAGACTATAAAGATGCTTGGTTTGTCGCGTCAAATCCAAATATAACATTCGGTACATGGATTGGTTACGAAACACCAGCACCTATTAACCATTCTTATCACTTATCCTATAGTCAACGAAATATCAAACTATGGGCGGAATTAATTAATGCGTCTGCACAAGTAGATCCAGTCTTAGTAACACCAGAAACACCATTTGAACGTCCAGATGGCATTGTCGAGAGAAGTTATTGTGCCGTTTCCGGTAAACTGCCATCTGATTTATGTAATGAGGTAGGCCTCGTTAAAACAGACCTATTTGACGCAAGGTATGTACCGACAGAGACAGATAATAGTCTAACGAGAGGAAGGAGACTTATCCTCACATCAGATGACAACGGAAGTTCATTTAGTAATGGAAATGGAATTATGTTTAATCCGGATTGGATGAGAGAAAATGGCTATGATAGTATGAGTGACTTTTCCATGCTCTATCCAAGAACAGAGCGTGATAAATGGTTGAAAATAGGAATACCAGCAAGTATGTCATCTTCAGCAAACAATGATGGCAATTAACTAAGGACACGATTATGAAGTGAAACTTTATTCTAGGCAAATACGCCTTGGATGAAGTTTCACTTTTTTATTATAGATACAGTCTCCTACAATTCTCAAAAAACACTAAAAAAACGGCGCTATTTTCTGTATAATAGATACCAAGAGCATTGTGTTATCTCCTAAAGGTGGTGGATAAATGAAACACACAAAGGAATATGAGTCAATCATTGTAGAAACCGATGCAGGCAAACTAACAATTGAAGGACCTGTTTCACGATCTCAGCTAGAACAATATCATTTTCATGAAGAATTAATTGCATTTCGACCGGCAGATAAACAGTTTGAAGCACTTTTAGACATTGCTGAATTAAAAGAATCAAGAATTTTAATTGCCCGGACAGCTGATACCATTATTGGTTATGTCACTTACCTGCATCCAGACCCCTTAGAAAGATGGTCAAAATTTGAAATGGAGGATTTAATTGAACTAGGCGCTATTGAGATTATTCGGGAGTATCGAGGCGCAGGTATCGGATCTACCCTGCTTCGACAATCCATGAAAGACCCTTACATGGAAAATTACATTGTTATTTCTACAGAATATTATTGGCACTGGGATCTTGATTACAGTCAGTTAAGTATCTGGGATTATCGAAAAGTGATGGAAAAAATGATGGCTGCTGGCGGCCTGCTACCCGCACCTACAGATGAGCCTGAAATAACCTCTCATCCAGCGAACTGTTTAATGGTGCGTATTGGAAGCAATGTTCCTCAAAAATCAATTGAATTATTTGATAAGTTGCGTTTTTTAGGCACAAAGCATTACTAATAGAGCAATTAATAAAGGGGGATTTTACGATGTTAGTTGAAGAATTAATGAACAGAAATATGATAACGCTTCCACCAAACGCAACAATTAGGGAGGCATTGCAATTATTAGAAAAATATAAAATTAGACATATCACCATTGTTGATGAAGAGATGCAAGTGCTGGGTATCGTATCTGACCGAGACGTTCGTGATGCCAGCCCTTCTATATTTCTGGATGCAAGTGATTTCTCTATTCTTAATAAAGAAATTAGTACAATTATGAGCAGCCCTGTTATAACCATTCATCCGATGGATTTTGTGGAAGAAATTGCTTATATTTTTTATGACAAGGAGATTGCTTGTTTACCAGTTGTTAGCCAAAATAGATTAGTCGGTGTCGTGACAGAAAAAGATATGCTTTATAAATTAATCCAGTTAACCGGAACACACGAACAGAGCTCTCTCATTGAAGTCAAAGTACCAGATCAACCAGGTCAGCTTCCAAGAGTTGCCAGTGTATTTGGTAACCATAATGTAAATATTGTTTCTGTACTCCTCTATCCTTATAAAGATCCGGAGTATAAAGTACTTGTATTTCGTGTAAAAACATTAAACCCAATGCCGATTATAAATGATCTTCGCGAGGCTGGCTATGCGCTTCTCTGGCCTAATAATATTATGGAGCCAAAAAAATGACAAAGGCAGCAGGTTTTATTTACACTCCAAATTTTTTAGATTACCACTTTTCCGAAGATCATCCATTTAATCAGCAGAGAGTCTTGCTTACGAAGGAATTATTAGAAGCACAATCTACCCTGATGGCAGAAGATCTGGTTACACCGCGTATAGCAACGGATGAGGAAATTGCAATTTTTCACGATACAGCTTATATAGAAGCAGTAAAGAGAGCAAGTAATGGGAATTCGAAAAAAGAGCGGGCACAGGAATATGGTTTAGGTACAGAAGACACCCCTATTTTTCCAAATATGCATCAAGCATCTTGTCAATTGGTTGGCGGAACACTTACTGCTGTTGAAAAAATATTAAACGGAGAATATAAAAAAATGGCAAATATAGGAGGTGGACTTCACCACGGATTCCAGCGGAAAGCTTCCGGGTTTTGCATTTATAATGATTGTGCCATTGCGATTAAATATTTACGCAAAAAAGCAGATTTAAAGGTTCTTTATGTCGATACAGATGCACATCATGGGGATGGTGTACAATCTGCTTTCTATGATGATCCAAATGTATGCACCTTATCGATACACGAAACAGGCCGTTATTTATTCCCTGGCACGGGTAACGTTAGTGAAAGAGGTATAAAAAGCGGGCATGGGTACAGTTTTAATTTACCTATCGATGCATTTACAGAAGATGATTCCTTCTTAGAATTGTATGAAACAGCTTTACGCAAAATCGCTGCTTTCTTTAAACCGGACATTATTATGACCCAGAACGGAGCAGATAGCCATTGTCTCGATCCTTTAACACATCTTTGTGGAACCATGAGGATTTTTGAAAAAATACCGCTCCTCGCTGCAGAAATTGCTGATACGTATTGTGATGGAAAATGGTTGGCTGTTGGCGGCGGCGGTTATGATATGTGGCGGGTTGTTCCTCGGGCTTGGGGACAGGTATGGAATGTCATGAAAACAGGAACTTACTGTAAAGGAGCATTACCTGAAAAATGGATATCAAAATGGCAGAATGAGTCTCCTGTACTACTTCCGAAGAACTGGGAAGACGGAGCAGATATTCAACCAAACATCCCTAGGAGACCCGAAATTACGGAAAAAAACAAATTATTATTAGAAGATATGCTAAAGTATACAGCTATTATTTGACCCAGTTAGCACTATGCGCACAGAAGTCTCTGAACTCCATTTAATTTCTCCTCTTTGCAAGGGGGGCTTACAATTACATTCGTCATTAATAAACTTGGCAGACGACAAACCTTTAGGTGTATGCCTCAAGCTGCACCTATGCAGGAAAAATGCGGCTGTGCTTTCTTACTACTAAAATAAAAGACAAAGCAAGTTATTAGTTGTTATCTCTAATAACTTCTTTGTCTATTTTTCATAAGAGAACCTTAGTTATGCACTTTATTTTGTAGAATCTCTAATTTCCATACGATGCGGTAAGACAACGTTTTTCTCTTCAACTTCCTCATCATTCATATATTTTGTTAAAAGTCTCATACCTACTGCTCCAATATCGTACGTAGGCTGAACAACCGTTGTTAGTTTTGGACGTACCATGCTTGCTAAACGAATATTATCAAAGCCAAATACCTCTAAATCTTCAGGTACACGCAGTCCGTTATCTTGTGCACCATGAATAACACCTAAAGCAATTTCATCGTACATAACAAATACAGAGGCTGGGCTATTCTCTAATTTTAGAAAATGCTCCACTGCATCAATACCAGTTGAATAAGCATAGGATTCTTTATAAATATAATCTTCATTCACATCGATATTTGCTTCTTTGAGCGCACGCAAATAGCCATTTGTTTTTAAGGTATTCACACTTGTATCTGCTTTACTTCCTACTAAAGCAGGCTGTTGGTTCGTCTTTTCAATTAACGATTTGGTAGCTTCATAAGCAGCTAACTCATAATCAATATTAACAGAAGGGATTGTATCTGTTGGATCATACGTAGAAGCAAGCACGACAGGAACAGAACTTGTCTTGAACTGATGGATATGATCCTCCGTTATATTTCCGCCCATAAATAAAATACCGTCTACTTGTTTTTCGAGCATTGTATTAATTAATTCTATTTCTTTGTCCTTATTTTGATCAGAACTGCTTAAAATAATATTATACTTGTACATGGTAGCTATATCTTCAATTCCACGTGCAAGCTCCGAAAAGAAAATATTAGATATGTCAGGAATAATCGCACCAATTGTTGTTGTTTTCTTACTTGCAAGTCCACGTGCAACGGCATTCGGTCGATAACCTAATTGTTCTATCGTTGCTAATACTTTCTTTCGTGTTGTTGGTTTTACATTTGGGTTTCCGTTGACAACGCGTGACACTGTTGCCATAGAAACGTTTGCTTCTCTTGCTACATCATAAATTGTAACAGTCATGTTTATCTACCTCCTAAATTTCAATTCATACAAGGACTGTGGTTACATCTATTTATTTATCATACGCTACCATGAAAAAAATTACAAAACTTTCATGAAAACAAAATGAAAATTTTCATAAACACACTTAAATAT
Organism: Oceanobacillus sp. J11TS1; assembly: GCF_018333215.1. Lineage (GTDB taxonomy): Bacteria > Bacillota > Bacilli > Bacillales > Amphibacillaceae > Oceanobacillus. The sequence goes on from NZ_BORO01000022.1 coordinate 31,581, forward strand.
AACATACCTTTTATCATTATATCCAATTCGAAACCTTTGAAAACCCTTTACACATGACGATATATAAGTAGACAAAAAAAACTACCTCAAAAATTATACCACTAACTTTTGAGGTAGTCTCTATTATTTACTTAAACGATTTTCAACTTCTTTAATTTCTTTGTAGAATTGATCGAAAGTAGGTATATCCATTTGCTGAGCTGAATCGGATAAAGCGACTGCAGGGTCTGGATGAACCTCTGCCATAACACCATCTGCTCCGATAGCTACTGCTGCTTTTGCAGTAGGTAATAGTAAATCTCTTCTACCAGTTGAATGCGTTACATCGACAAAGACTGGTAAATGCGTTTCTTGTTTTAAAATAGGTACCGCAGAAATATCTAGTGTATTACGTGTTGCTTTTTCGTATGTACGAATTCCGCGTTCACATAGCATAATATTTCCGTTTCCTCTAGACATAATGTATTCTGCTGCATTAATGAATTCTTGAATCGTTGCTGATAATCCACGTTTTAATAACACGGGCTTTCCAGCATCCCCAGCAGCTTTTAATAATTCAAAGTTCTGCATGTTTCTTGCACCAATTTGAACCACATCAATGAAATCTATTGCAGTTTCCAAATCAGCCGGGTTTACAATTTCACTAATCACAGCTAAATCATATTCATCTGCGACTTTCTTAAGAATTTCTAATCCTTCTAATCCAAGCCCTTGGAAATCATATGGAGAAGTTCTCGGTTTAAATGCTCCGCCACGAAGTAATTTTAAACCTTTTTCTTTTACAGAAGCAGCTACAGCAGCAACTTGCTCATAACCTTCTACGGCACATGGTCCAAATACATAGCTGATTCCCCCATCGCCGACTTTTTCGCCTTTTAGATCAACTACTGTATTTTCAGGATGTTTTTTTCTGGATACAAGAAGTTCCTTACTATTATCATCTTCTTGAAGCTCAAGACTAGCTTTAAAGATTTCTTTAAAAATATGTTCTATCGTTGAATCCTGAAAAGGACCATTATTATTGTTTAAAATTTCATCTAGCATTTCCCGCTCACGAACTGGGTCAAAACGTTTGATGCTTTGCTTGGTTTTTAATTCCCCAATCTCTTGTACAATGTTTGCTCTCTGATTAATCAATTCTAATATCTCCAGATTAACCTCGTCCATTTGATGTCTTAACTTATCCATATCGTTGCTCATTTTACACTCTCCTCAAAGTCCTTAATCATATAGAATAATTAGTGACAATTATAGCTAAATTTCTTCTATTTGTCACGACTTAATTAATGTAAAATTATAACTCTTGATGAAAATTCGAAAAAAGGAACTATTATTTTTATAAATTCCCGCTTAGGCAGCCACCTTATTATCTTATTGATTTCAACATTCCAACCACATTATTTCGGTGCTGGTCCATAAAAGTGCCATATCGTTTTCACACATAAAAAAACATCGATGAGTGCTTGACCCATCAATGTTTTAAATATTATTATTTCTTGTTTACTTCTTTTTTTGCTTGATTAGCTGCTTTTTTCGTTTCTTTTTTTACTTCAGCTTTTTTTTGAGAAACTTTTTCTTCTGTTTCTGCTTTTTTATCTGCAACATCTTTTTTTACATCTTCAACTTTGTTAGAAGCTTCAACTTTTAATTCGTCAGCTGTATCTTTTGCATCATGCAGTTTATCTTCAGCCGTTTCTTTAAAATCAGCTGTTTTTTGCTTTACGTTTTCTGTAACTTCTTGGGATTTATTAGCAACTGTTTTCGTTAAATCAGAAGTTGCGTCTACAGCCTTTTGTGTCAAATCAGAAGTTGTAGAATACGCTTTGTCTTTTAATTCCAGTCCTTTTTCTTGAGCTGCTCCTGCTAATTCTGTAGCACGGTTTTTCACCTGAACTGCTCCATCATTAAGATCACTGCGCAGTTCTTTCCCCGATTTTGGCGCGAGTAATAATGCTGTCGCAGCCCCTACAAAACTGCCTACAAGTGTTCCAATAATAAAATCTTTCGTGTTAATTTGATTATCCGCCATCCCCATAACCTCCTAAGATTTAATTAGAGTTCGTTTTTCTTCTATTCCAATACTCAAAGATAGAAGCCCCCCATTTTACAGCTTGGGCAGCTTTTTCTTGATCTTCTTTTGAGTGCTTAGAAATAATATTGGATAATTGCTGTAATGACTTATTAAAGTCTTCTACTGTATCACCTATTCCCTTTGCTCCCAGAATTAAACCATCGAGTTGACTCGATTTTTGAGTTAAATCGTCTACTAATCCTTTTGATCTGTCAACGACCTGATTTGCATCAGCAGCAACGTCTTTAACTTGATGATTAATCCTGCCTAAAGTTTCAAGAACTTGATCCATCGTTTTTTTTGTATTAACTAATAATATAACTAAGTAAATAATTAAAATAAGCAAGGCTATTATCGCAATCGCTAGTGCACTATAAAGGATAACTTCCATAAGCTATATCAACTCCTTTTTTACTTGTTCGTCTGTGTCGATTAAATTCTTCATAAGGGATAGTATGTATTTTTAGGGCTTGCTTGTCCAACACGCACTATAGTTTATTTTTACCCGGAATTTTCTCGGCATAAACTACCTTTCACTTAAAAAGATTTAATCCTTATCTCTATTGTATCTTATTTTTCCGTTTAAATACAACTTGAATCTATTTACTCGTAATCAAGAAAACATGTCCTTTTAAGGGTATAGCGACGGTATGGCGACGATAGGCCTTAGCTAAGGTTTAGTCGGCCTGCCATTACTTCGGACGGATGTTTGATTTCAGCACAAGCATGAGTGCGCCTGTGGCCTTATTTGTGCCTGTTAGCTTGGCAGTCAGTCACAAAGTCTTCCTATTGCTCGAAGCTGAAAAAGCTAAGTAAGTTGCTGGACGGTTGGGTTTGGGTATCCTAAACTTCACCCATAAAAAGGAGTTTCTTTGTTGATCAAAAATAGAGCGCATCGAATTTCCTGTATTATAAGAAAAAGCAGGGATATGTTACATCACTGCTTTTTCTTGTTTTATATTTATTACGCAAATGTCTCTTCATAGGATTTCTGGAATTTTTGAATATCTCCCGCACCCATAAAGATTAACACACTATCTTTATATTCTTGTAGAACACTCGTATGCTCTAAATTTAAAATATCACTATCGGAAATAAGGTTCTGTAAGTCTTCAATTGTTAATTGCCCGGATTGCTCACGAGCCGATCCAAAAATATCGCATAAATAAACTTTATCAGCTTGATTTAAGCTGTCTGCAAATTCTTGTAAAAATGTTTTTGTTCGCGTAAATGTATGCGGCTGAAAAATAGCAACCACTTCTTTATTCGGATATTTTTTTCGGGCTGTTTCAATGGTTACTGCAATTTCTTTGGGATGATGCGCATAGTCGTCTACTACCACTTGAGAACCTATTTCCTTCTCTGTGAAGCGGCGCTTTACTCCTTTAAAATTGCCTATTTCCTTCATACATTCTACCGGGATGCCTTCATAATGACAAATCGCAATTACTGCAAGTGAATTTAAGATAGTATGGTTCCCAAATGTAGGAATAAAGAAATGTTCATAGTAGGTGCTACGAACATAGACATCGAATTCTGTACCATGCTCTGTCTCTACAATATTTTTCGCTTGAAAATCATTTGTTTCATTAAATCCATAATAAATAATTGGAACTTTTGTGTGTATGCCTTGCAACTCTTCATCATCACCACAGGCAACAATTCCTTTTTTGACGCGATCAGCCATCGATTGAAAAGCATCAACAACGTCACCTAAACTTGTAAAATAGTCAGGATGATCAAAATCAATATTTGTCATAATAGCATAGTCTGGTTCATAGCTTAAAAAGTGTCGGCGATATTCGCATGCTTCGAAAACAAAATATTTACTATCAACATGTCCACGTCCTGTACCATCCCCGATTAAATAAGAAATTGGATAAGCACTTTCTAAAACATGCGATAATAATCCTGTAGTTGTTGTTTTCCCATGCGCACCTGTGACTGCAATACTTGTATATTGTTTCAGCCATTCACCTAAAAATTCATGATACCAATAAAATTTACAGCCCTGCTCTTTTGCTTCTTTTATTTCTACATGCTCTTCAGAAAAAGCATTCCCAGCAATAATCGTATAATCTGGTTGAATATTATCCTTTGAGAAAGAAAGAATAGGGATATTTTTTTCTTCTAAAGACACTTGGGTAAAGATACGATTATCTATATCTGATCCCTGCACCTTTTCACCTGAATCATAAAGGATTTGTGCTAACGCGCTCATCCCTGTTCCTTTTATACCGATAAAATGGTAAGTTGTCATAAAACGAACCTCCAACGTTTTTTCATCTATTCATTTTCATATCATTTAATCTGTTATTAACAGCTGCTCTTTGGGGACGAGTAACCGTAGTCCCATTCAGTGGATTATAACAAATAAATACCTTCTTTTAAAGAGAATGTTCAAAAAGCCAATAAAAATGTTACATCGAAATTTTGCTTTCGATCACTTATTCATTCTTTGAAACATACTCAAATAAGAAATATACTTCCCTGCACAAACGGATACTTCTATCTCATTCTATACAGATAATGTATTAAATGTGCTTCTGTCTAATATCGTCTTCCTTTTTTTGAAAGCTCCCTTTATATTTTAGTAACTTTTAAGGATTATGGCAACTTTTTTCACCATTATCAGCTACATAAAAACAAAAAGCGCAGAGCGCCCGTTTAAAAACGTAGAGATTGCGCCCCCGTTCTTTGGGGGTGATTCGACATTAGTCGAACTTCCTTTACTTAGGAGATAAAGCCACGAAATAAGAGACAGTTTACATACTGTCTCTCTGTGTTTTCGTAATCAAGACTTCCCGAGCCCGGCTTCCATTTTGTCCAGAAATAATTCCGCGCTGTTCTAACGAATCAATTAATCTAGCTGCACGGTTATAACCTATTTTAAAGTGTCTTTGCAAGGAAGACGTACTGGCACTATTCTGTTGTAATACAAAGTCAATGGCATCTTCCAGAAGTTCATCTTCCTCTTCATCTATCTGTATTTGCTCCAACAGTTCTTCTTGTTCAAATAGATACTGTGGTTCAGCCATAGATTTTGCATAATTTGCTACACGTTCGATTTCTTCATCGGACACAAATGGCCCTTGTAATCGAACACTTTTTCCAGCACCATTCTCTACAAGAAGCATATCTCCTTTTCCAAGTAATTTCTCTGCACCGCTGGAATCAATTATGGTTCGTGAATCTACTTGAGAAGATACACTAAACGCAATTCTTGTAGGAATATTTGCTTTAATCAAACCTGTAATAACATCCACGGAAGGACGTTGTGTTGCTAGCAGTAAATGAATACCGCATGCTCTGGCTTTTTGAGCAATCCTGCTAATTGCATCTTCCACATCTTGAGGGGACATCATCATCAAATCTGCTAATTCATCAATAACAATCACAATAAACGGCATCTTTTGATCTGTTTTCCCTTCACGCAGCATCTTTTGGTTGTACCGCCCTATATCTCTGACCCCTTCACTTACAAAGCGCTCATAACGATCCTCCATTTCTGCCACAGCCCATTTAAGACTTTGCGTAGCAGCCTTTACGTCTGTAATTACTGGAGAAACTAGGTGCGGGATGCCATTATACGGAGCAAGCTCGACCATTTTGGGATCAATTAAAAGAATCCTGACATCCTCATGGCTGGCATTATAAATTAAACTTACCAGAATTGTATTAATACAGACACTTTTTCCTGATCCAGTTGCCCCTGCAATCAAACCATGTGGCATTTTATTAATATCGATGACTTTAGGCATTCCTTCAATCGTCAGACCCAAGGCCACATTCAAAGGTGAACGGCTATTTTTAAAATCGTCTGATTCAATAATACGTTGGATTCCTACCATTTCAGGATGAAGATTAGGAACCTCGATTCCTACTGTATTCTTACCAGGAATAGGTGCCTCAATACGAATATCTTTAGCTGACATATTCAATTTTAAATCATCCGCTAGATTTTTAATTTTACTTACCTTTACTCCCATCTCTGGATGCACCTCAAAACGTGTCACAGAAGGTCCCTGAGTAGCTTTAACAACTTTTGCTTTCACTTGAAAATGCTTCAATGTTTCTTCAAGCAGATTTTGTTGATCTATCAGCCACTCTTCATCCCCTGTTGTTTTGGAGGGTGGATCATTTAATAAGTGTAAAGGAACATTTCTTGTTTGCGGTTCACTCATTGCCTCAGCTGAAGTTCTCTTTGTATCTTCTTTTTCAATCTGTGTTCGGTCTATTTTTTCCTCTACTTTACGCAACTCTTCTTCCCGCTTTTGATGTGCTTCTTGGAGACGTTGAAAGGTTTCTTCCCGCTTCTTCTGCTCATATAGGTTTTTTTTATCGCGCGGCGTCATCATGACATTAAAAGCACTTGCGGTATTTGTTTGCTGATTAGATAGCGTTGTTCGGTTCCTAGAAGTTGTATGAATTGGATTTCTTTTTTGTGAGATTGATTTTTCTTCCCGTTTAGAAGATACCTCTTTCGCTGGGTATTCTTTTGTTTCCTTCTCTTCCGGAGTGCTAGACACTCTCTGTTCTTCGTTTACTGGCTCTGACGATGTATTCCTTCGTATCCTATGATTCTGGTTGTCTAGTTTATCTTTCTTTTCATTCGTGTAAATAACCGTATTTTCTTTCTTCGAATGATCGGAAACCTCTTTGCTCTCAGTAACCGGCTCTTCTCTTATTGTGGAAGGAGAAGCTTTTGGATGAATCGTTGTATTTTGTAAAGTACTAGCTACTTCATTATTATTTATCATTTTTTCTTGGTATTTTGATTCCTTTCGTTGATAAGCAGGTACTTCGTGAATAATTTTAGATTCTCTTTGTTGAAAACCATAAATCGGAGAAGGTACCTCAGTTGGCTGGAAAGGAACATCTGGATTTTTCTTGTAAATTTTTCTGCCAGGCGTATCTTCTATTGGTGATGAATTACGCATAGGATTTTCTCTTCGTTGCCGTGGCAATGAACGTTTACTTTCTTGATTTGTTTCCGTATCTGTTTCTCTTCTTCTACGCACACTATCTGGACTTCTTCGTTTAAAACTAGGCTGTTTATCTATTACCTGTTCTTTTTTTTGGTCAACAGTATCTGGAATTACCGGAAACTTAAATGACTGGCTAGAAGGATAATGGTATGTCATTTTTGTTTGGATATTTGGTTGTTTTTCAGCGTCTTCTACTTCAACCTCAATCATTTCCTCTACTTCTATTTCCTTTGTAAATATGTTTTTGAGCCGTTCTTTCCATTGCTCCCACCACATATGCATTCACTCATTTCCTTAATTGTTCATACTGTTTATTTTAGCAGTTTTTAAAAGACATTTACATTCTCACTGCTATAAATTTCAAATTCGTTTTCCGCTTCTATTGCTGTAAAAAATCCCCTGCAGGCACAAGGGATTTTGAACTAAAAGCGCAAAGCGCCCGTTTTAGAGTTGCGACTTCTCGCCCTGCCGCAAAACGTTTATATTTTCTTACACTTAGCACTGTACAATTTTTACTGCGTCAAATTTCTTTCTATAAACGCGATTAGTTGACCACCATAGAATTAGGCAAGTTAAAATGTAAATTCATCACCGATACGATAAGCGTCGTCCAATACATAGATACCTTTTTCTTGCGGTGCATTAGGTAAACCTAACTCTTTTTGTGAACAAACCATTCCGTATGATGGTACGCCTCTTAACTCAGATGCTTTTATTTTCATACCGCTTGGCATGGTAGCACCTACTTTGGCAACAACAACCTTTTGACCTTCCGCAATATTTGGAGCTCCACAAACAATTTGCAAGGTCTCTTCTCCAACATCAATTTGACATACGCTTAATTTATCCGCATTTTCATGAGCCTGTTTGGATTTTACAAATCCTACTACAAATTTCGGGCTCAAATCAAATTCGAGGGGGTCATCGATTCCTTTTTGCTCAAATAATGTACGAATTTCTTCTAGGAACTCCTCCGTTAAAGGGATAGCACCATTTTTTCCATCTAACTCAAAGTATTTGGAAGCCTGGAAGATATTATAGCCAAGCACTTCGCCATCTGTGGAAGTTATTTTCGTAACAACGTCATTTGTTTCTTTCTTTATTTCATATCGGTTTCCTTCTTTAATTGGAATAATGAGTACATCTCCAATTCCTTGATGATTATAAAAAACATCCATTTCTTTCACTCCTAATTCTTTTCCGGTCTATTTTTTGCCAATATGAATATTGGCTCTAATTTTTTATTCTCATAAACAAATGGTAAAGAAGTAATTGGTATTCTTCCTTCTGCAAAAAACTTCATTGTCATTTGTGCTAAAATATCATATCCAGCTTTATTTTGAATATCAGCCAAAATAAGAACGTCCTGATGGGGAACAGCAACCGTTAATTCCCCTTTCGCATTTGCAAGCATCTCTTCTAAAAATGCTTCATTTAAGATTCTGCTTGCATCATAACCATCTTGTGTTGCTAAAAAATAAAAGTCATTTCCTGCAACCTGATCTAATTTCGGTTCATGCGATAAAGAGCGGATATTAAAACTCGCTATTTCATCTAATCGCGTGTTAGACCAGCCTTCTTCCTCCAATAAATCCTCATCAATCAATCGATAGGACTTTCCTAAATCTAGCGCATAGAAAATTCTGGTTTCCGCAGTATGCTCTTTAAAAACCAGCTTCTTCTTAGATTTTGTTTCCGTTGGAAAAGAAGGAGAACGCAATACAGGAAAGATTTGCTTCTCCATCCCTTTTAGATGCTGCGTATCATTCATGATATTCAGTGCTTCATTGACATGCTCCACGATCTCATCTACAGCTTCTTGCCCACGCTCGTTGTACTTAGCAATTAGATTAGGGAGAGCAACAGTCATTCCTTCATTAGATTCTTTCCACTCAATACGTAAAGCATCATCATCACGCTTGTACACAATTCGATAATTTGGATTTTTCAGCTCATCCTCTAGCAGGCGCTTCATCTTGATGCTTGTCATTTTTGCCATAAAATTGCCTCCTACCTACTTCTTGAGCCCGTCTAAAAAGGATTCAATTTCTTCTTTTGTTTTACGATCTTTACTTACAAACCTGCCAAGCTCTTCTCCTTTTTCAAAAGCAAGAAAACTTGGTATACCATAAATATCATGTTCCTGACATAATTCTATAAAATTATCTCGATTCACTTCCACAAATTCAAATTGAGCATATGCTTCTTCTATTTCAGGTAATACAGGCTCAATCACGCGGCAATCTGGGCACCATCCTGCAGTAAATAAAAAGACAACAGGTCCTTCTTGAATATATTCGTTAAATTGTTCTTTTGATCGTAATTCTTTCATTTTAAACATCCTTTCTTTTTCTCTATCATAGCTTTCTATTGGTATTGTTTCAATAATGTTACCTTCTCCAAATATAGAAAATCCACTTAAAAATAGTTTTTTAATTTATATTAGTCAAAAAACTTAACAATACCAAGAAAAACATTTACTATATACTATATAAGATAACATTGATTTGGAGGGATTGGAATGAATTTAACTGTATACCTAGCCGGACAAATTCATGATAATTGGAGAGAGGAAGTTAAAAAGCTTGCCGAAGAAAAAAATCTGCCGCTTACTTTTGTTTCCCCACAAACGAATCATGATCGTTCCGATGACATTGGGGAAGCTATTTTAGGAAAACAACCGACCAACTTTCATCGCGATGATGCTGCTTCAAGTGTCAATAACTTTCGGACACAGGTTTTAATGCAAAAATCAGATGTGGTAATCGCATTATTTGGAGAATCATATAAACAATGGAACACAGCGATGGATGCTAGTACAGCTATATCTTTAGGAAAACCAACCATCATTATTCGCCCGGAAAAATTAATCCATCCTTTAAAAGAACTTTCGAATAAAGCAAATATTACAGTGGAGACGGTAGAGCAAGCATTAGACGTTATTTCCTATATTTATGAATAATCGTTAGACTTAGAGAACGAACAGTGCAAAAAAACAGGCCTTCCAGCCTGTTTTTTGTCCGTTTATTTTTTATTTACAAAATCAAATTGACCTTTTAAAAGCTGTACAACATGCGTAAACATATTTTCTCTTGATACAAGATTATCCGTAAATATCCCAATTGCCCCTTCATGTTTGCGGACATTTGCTTTTTTGGTATATGCGTCCATCACAATGCTTAATTCGCCGGCTTTTTCAAGTTCGTACTCAATCTCTTTAGGAAGGGCAATCCTTGCTCCACTGGCTGTGAATAGCTGGCCGTCCGCTGTGGCTAAAGCACCCCAGTTACAGAGGAATAACGTATCGTCTATATACATCACTCCTCCTTCTAGGCCAATCCCTATCGCATGAGACTGACTAGATACGCACGCCTTCGCACGGTTGATTGCACCGATACGTGTTTCTTCATCAGAAAAAGGTTGCGCAGAAACAAGAGAAGGAACGTTTAAAGCTTTTACTTCATAAGTTGAAAAAACGTTTCTTGCTGCCTGTACTTTTGTTGGATTTTCCGAGCCAATAATAATAGATGCCACGTTTTAAGCCTCTTTTAATTGAGATATAAGCTGGTCATCTGTAGATTTAACAAGCTTAATCAATAATTCTTTGGCAGCTGCATAATCATCTACATGAATAATAGACGCTGACGTATGAATATATCTTGAACAAATGCCAACAACCGCAGAAGGGACACCGTCACCAGTCAAATGAACCCTCCCTGCATCCGTTCCGCCTGGAGAAACAAAATATTGATAAGGAATATCGTTTGATTCAGCAGTATCTAATACGAATTCTCGCATTCCTTTATGTGTAACCATCGTCCCGTCAAAGATACGCAATAATGCTCCCTTCCCTAATTGGCCAAATGCTTTCTTATCTCCTGATGCATCATTTGCTGGAGAAGCATCTAATGCATAAAAAATATCCGGTTTTATCATATTAGCTGCTACTTGAGCTCCGCGTAATCCCACTTCTTCCTGTACAGTCGCACCAGAATAAAGCTGGTTAGGCAATGTTTCCCCTTGCAGTTCTTTTAAAAGTTCAATAGCCAGCCCGCATCCGTAGCGGTTATCCCAAGCTTTTGCTAATATTTTTTTCTCATTAGCCAGTGGTTCAAATGGCGTAATTGGAACAATGGTATCTCCTGGACGTACACCAATACGTGCTACATCCTCCTTATCATCCGCTCCAATATCAATTAACATATTTTTTATTTCCATCGGCTTCCTGCGTTGTGCATCTGTCAATAAATGCGGAGGAATGGATCCAATAACACCTGTAATCGGTCCATTTTTTGTCATAACTTGTACACGCTGAGCCAGCATCACTTGATTCCACCAGCCGCCTAGAGTTTGAAAACGAATCATTCCATTATCCGTAATTTGCGTTACCATAAAGCCGACTTCATCCATATGACCAGCTACCATTACTCTAGGACCTTTTCCATCTTTCACGCCAAATATACCGCCTAAATTATCTTGAATAATTTCATCCGAATACTTTTCTAACTCTTGCCTCATAAAATTACGAACAGCATGCTCATTTCCTGGAGCTCCTTGCAATTCGGTTAAATTCTTAAATAAAGCTAATGTTTCTTTATTCATTAAAAAGCCTCCTATGCATTACTTCACCCATGAAAAATGGTATTGTCACTACTGCAAGTATACTCGAAAAAGTCAAATTCTTTCCAGTAATAATGTTCAATTGTTTGTATTTTTCCGTCTGGGTGCGATATACTACATTTATACTAGACATTGAAATTTACTAATAGAGGTGAATAAATTGAGTAAAAAAAAGGTATTACTTGCAGCAGCAATTGGCGTTGCAGTCGGCTATCTTGCTCGTGAACAAGTAAATAATCAAATGAAAGTCACACCAGAAAAAGCATTAGATCATGCGAAAGAAATGTTTAAACGTAAAGGACCTATCAGCGGTTCTTGGATTTATATGAAACCAGAAGAATTAGAAAGAAATGGTCTGCTTTATGATGTATACCGTGGCGGAGTAACAAGAAATATTGATGGCACGAACAAGCAGTATGATTTTTATGTAGATGTTGAAACGGGCGCTGTGATTGATACAGAAGAAGCTGTCTAATATCTATTCCTGCGGATTTCCGTATTTTTTAATAGAGCGAAGAATAACCTGATCAATGTGTGACACATATTTATATATAGAGCAGCTTTCTCTTTGAAGACAAGCTGCTCTTTTATATTGATTTTATTTATAGGCATAGCGAACACGTTCAACTTGGTCTATTTTTCTCCCTTCTTCATTGCATCGGATTGCCCGGTAATAAGCATCATGATAAAAAGTAAACCAGGTATTATTCCGATAGCCCTGCTCCAACCAATATTCTTTTTGCAGCACGGACTGTACTGGATAATCATCATATGCAAGAACCCAAAGCTTATTTTGATGTGCATGCGTTGGCATAATATCAGCCATATGTAAAAAACAATCCTCTCCATCCTGAAAACGGATAATTGCATGCCCATCACTATGCCCGCCTGTATGAATCATCGATAATCCTGGCAGAACCTCTATTTCCTCTCTAAATAAATGAACTTGATTCACGATCGGCTTCCAATTTTTCTCCCAGTAGGTATTCACAGATCGTATATTAGGATGCTGCATCTCATCCCATTCTGTTTGCGAAACATAAATTTTGGCTTTTTTAAACACAGACTCATATGCTTCTTTACCGGCAACCTTCGTTAAACCATTTGCATGATCATAATGGAGATGCGTCATTAAAACCATATGAATATCATTTTCAGTAAGCCCTAATTCTAATAAGGACTTTTCTATTTTCGTTTCCTCTAATACACCAAAGTTTCTTTTCTGCTTGTCAGAAAGTTTATTCCAACCAATTCCTGAATCAATCAGTATATTGAACCCATCCAGCTCCAAGAAAATAGGATCTGTGCGCAGTTCAATTTGATTTTTTTCATTATACGGATATTTTTTCGCCCATAACTCTTTGGGCACGACGCCAAACATAGCTCCCCCGTCAAGATGTGTTACGCCACCATTTAGCCATGTAAGTTTTGCTCTGCCAACTTGTAAGGTTTCCATCTTCACCCTCCCTTTCCCCTTAGTTTATCTGATAGAAACCTTATTTGCAAACGCTGTCAAAAAGTGATTTTCACTATTTAAAAAATATGGCAAATTAATAAACTATCTGCTATGATTGTTAACGAATTCACATTTCATTTCTTGTGAATCAAATCACATATATGAGCGGAGGTATAGGTATGAAGGAAAAAAACTGGGCAATTCTTATTGGTACTATTGTTCTCGCTGCCTTTATCATTCCTTTTACGTTTCTTAGTAGCGTGGAAAAATGGTACGGGAGCATGCTTTTTTGGCCGATATTAACCTTAATTGTAATCGCATGCAACGCAATACTGACAAAAGATTGGAGCAATGAAGAATGAATGTATCATTAATATGGTGGGGGCTAGGAATTTATTTCGTTATATCTCTATTTATCGCTTTTTTATCTCGAACTGGCAAACAGACAAATATGGGGGCTTATTTTTTAGGAGATCGTAAACTTGGAGGCTTTGTTTCTGCTTTAAGTTACAGTGCGACGACATATAGTGCGTTTATGTTAGTTGGATTAGCGGGACTTACCTATAGTGGAGGTGTAGGAGCCTTAGGTTTTGAACTAATTTACTTAATGGGTGTATCGTTAATCGCATTTTTTGGTCCTCGTTTTTGGATTGTCGGGAAAAAATATGGTTACATAACTCCATCTCAAATGATTGGTAATCGCTACCAAAGTAAAGCTGTAGCTATTACCATTGCGATTAGTAACTGTCTTTTTCTTATTCCATATAGTGCAGTACAATTAGCCGGCGTAGGTTACTTGCTGCAGGGCATTTCAAATCAACAAATTTCCTTTCATACTGGAGTAATTATTGCCACAGTTTTAGCAATTATTTTTGCTTACATCGCGGGTATACGTTCTGTGGCATGGACAGATTCCCTGCAGTCACTCTTTATGATTATTGGTTCCACTTTCGTTGTACTTTTTTTAATTCATGAACTAGGCGGGTTTACCGTTTTTGTTCAAAAGTTAGAAACCAATCATCCTGAGCTGCTGACTGTACCCGGAAACGGCTTTTTCAGCTTTTTAACTTTTATCGGATTAACAATACCGTGGTTCTTCTTTAGTATTTCTAATCCTCAAGTTAGTCAGCGTTTGTTTATGCCTGCATCTTTAAAGAGCATGCGTCATATGCTGCTAGGATTTATGATATTCGGCTTTATTTATACATTTGTTTCTATTTTCTGGGGCTATTCAGCCTTCTTATTAGAGCCCGGCTTAGGAAATCCTGATTTAGCAACATCTGTTGTATTAACTTCCTCTGCAATACCTCCCGTCCTTGGTGTCATTGTTATGGTAGGTATTATTGCAGCAGCTGTTTCAACCATTGATTCCATTCTACTTACCTTATCATCGATGTTTGCCAAAGATGTTTATGGGAATATTAAGAAGGAATCTGCAGATCGCGCACAGCTGAAGCTTGGAAAAATTGTCATCCCAATTATTGCTATAATGGCCTATTTTTTCGCAAATTTACAATTGAATTTAATCGCCGTATTATCTGTTGCTTCTTCTGCAGGTTTAATTGTTGTTGTCCCCGCAATAATCGGGGCCTTCTTTTGGAAAAAAGGAACAGCCATTGCAGTATTAGCAAGTGTTATCATCCCCGGGATAGCAGTATTGATTATTGAACTTTTCCAGATTAAACCGTTCGGATTAGCATCCGGTCTATGGGGACTTATACTATCTTCCCTGCTATTCATTAGTGTTAGCTTATTTACGAAAGCACCAAAACAAAAAGCAGATGAATTTATTGATTATATACAAGATAATGTTTATAAGAAAAACTTGAGTTAATATCAAAATCGATAGCAACGACAGATTTTGCTGAGGCGCCTTAAAAATAAGGAAAAAAACAGCGTGTAGTTAAAAATACTACACGCTGTTTTATGTTAGGGAAGAAAGCAATTGACGTTGCCGTTCCTTCACGATTCCCATTTGCTCATCTATTTGCGTTTGCAATGTTGGATGTATTTGCTCTTGTTTTCTTTGCATGAGGGTTTGATAAGCTTCCTCACATCTTTCATACATATAGTAAAGATTTTCTAACTCATGATGAGATAAAAAACACACCAATACATACTCCCCCTTTTTTTATCATATAGTATTATTATATGAAAAAGTGGGAGAATCTATACCTGTTTTTTATACTTCCCCTAATGTGCAAAGAGGTTGAAACAAAAAGAAAGTGTATCATCTGTAAGTCGAACAATATGCTGATCGAGTGGAGTAATTATTTGAAGCGGGTATTGGCACAAAGTATGTTCGGAAGTTGCTGGATAAAAAATACTTTTGTCTCAGTCTCTTTCGCTTTACATCTGTACAGCTCATTTATTCCGCTTCATGTAATTCTTTTTTTCGAACGTATTTCTCTAATTTATCTAACTCGTAAAATAGCTCAATAATACTATTTGCCACAGGAAAGACATAATGCCATTTTTCATAATCTGTTCCCTGTAATGCCTCAATTAAATTATTAATGGTTACACCCATTGCTTGCTTTGTTTCTTTTTGTAAATCTCTATCCAGCACAATGCGGTCTTCATACATGAGAAAAACATTTTCACTATAGTTATTAATTTCACTAACCAATTTCTTAATTAAAAAAGACTTTCCGCTGGCCAGCTGTTCAATTTCTTTCAGATTCTTCTCCAATTCCACAATTAACGTATGTTTTTTTCGCAGCACTCGGATCATTTGCTTATAGATAACGATATTTCTGAAAAAGGCTCTCCGCTTCCGAATAAACAGTCTATTTTTTTCGTCCGTAATAATATCAAAATAATCTCTTATTTTGTTTATTTGTTTCTCTACTTTTCTTTCTTCATCACGTATTTGCGGTACACTCATTGTATTGCTCGGTATCACACGCAACAGAAAATGAGAGCTTTCGCTGGCTTCCTTAATCATCTGAAACAGAATCTTTTGATGGTTTGGAGGATTAACGAATACATTCACAATAAATGCAGAAAGCACTCCAATAGCTACAAGCGACACACGGGATAAAATATATATAAAATTAATATGATCTCCTTCACTTGCTACCATCATACTGACGATGGTTAATACCGTTAAATTTACTGTTTTGGTTAATCCCAGCTTTATATTAATCGCAATCGATAAAATAACTACTGCACCGACGGAGATAGGATGACTGCCAAGTAAAAACACTCCTAATATTGCTAGTGCAGCCCCGACAGAGTTTCCAACAACTACTTCTTTAATATAATTAAACGATCGCATAATAGATGGCTGCATCGCTACTACAGATGCAATTGCTGCAATAACAGCATATTGCATCTCAAAAAGGCTTGTAATTAATAATGTTAATGTTACTGCCAGCCCTGTTTTTAACATCCTAGGGCCAATATTAAATTCCATTCATCTGCACCTCACTAGAAGTAGTATACAGCTTTCAATCAGACGTGTCATTAGAAAACTCGCATTTGCTCATCCTTTAACAAATGCTCCATTTTTTATTTTTCACCATTAGAATACCCTCCAACTTTCATGATATGCTTCACTATACCCTAATTATACATTTTGAAATCTTCTATTCCACCTTTTTGGATTTCAATGGTACGACCTTCCTATTGAAACAACAAAAACTCCTAAACACATTGTTTAGGAGTCTTTATGAGGAGTTCAAAAAGTCCGGTAAAAATGACACTTCGGGAAAAGGAACTTCTACTAAAGTCGCCCACGTCGTGTGGGCAACGTAGAAGTCACCACCTCCTGTGGAAGCTCGTTGGCTTGCTTTTCCGCTCCTCATGTACCTTTTGATGTACACTCCGGTGCTCAAATCTGCGCCGCCTTGAACTTCTCGGTCCTTTTTATCCTCCTTTTTGAACACGCACTTTATGTTTTATGTTATTATTTCACGACGTAACTGCGAATATGATCTCTTACGCCAGCTAAACAAATTTTTGCTGGATCTTCTTCAACATTCAGCTGTTTTTCGCTGCCATCTGTAGGTAACGATTCTTCAAATACTTTCTCATAAGTTGCTACAGGAATACATTTTCTGTTTTCAAACAATGCTTTATGATCTGTTACTTGAAGCTGTTTTTTAAATCCAGGCTGAAGCTTGCCAGAGAAAAACTCGCCGACCGCCCCAGATCCATAACTATACAAGCCAATTCTATCTCCTGCTTTTAACTCCTCTTGATTCTCTAACAGCGAGAGCAAGCTGAGATAAAGAGAACCTGTATAAATATTTCCTACATTACGGTTATATATTGTACTAATTTGATAATTATTTTTTAGTCTTTCCTGTACTTCCTCCGGTGCATCTTCAATCACCGTGCGGAGCGCTTTCCAACCCATTTTTGTATATGGTAAATGAAAGGCTATTGCAGCGAAATCTTCTAAGCTTCTACCTGTTTGTTCTTGATAGTCTTTCCATACTTTTTGGAAGAAGGCGATATATTGTTCATTTGAATATTTCCCATCTACATACGCTGTTGTAGAGTATACCGGTCTCCAGAAATCCATAATATCTTCTGTATAATACGTGCTTTCACTTTCCAATTCTATTAAATTGGGATCAGCGCTTAGTAAAATGGCAACAGCACCGGCCCCTTGTGTAGATTCGCCCGGTGTATTTAAACCATAGCGTGCAATATCCGAAGCTAAAACCAGTACTTTCTTGTCTGGGTGCAGCGCAATATGTCCTTTTGCCATTTGTATTCCTGCTGTCGCGCCATAACATGCCTGTTTTAACTCGATAGAACGTGCTCTGGGATTTAGCTCTAATAATTGATGTACATAAACAGCAGCTGATTTAGAATGATCGACACCAGATTCTGTTCCAAAAATAACTAAATCAATGGCATCCTTATCTTCGTTATCTAAAATTTGTGCCGCTGCATTAGCAGCTAAAGAAACAGGGTCTTGCGTAACCGGCGGTACAGCCATTTGATCTTGCCCAAGACCAATTGTAAATTTTCCTGGGTCAATGCCTCGTTCTATTGCTAAATCATTCATATCTACATAAAGATGCGGTGCGTAAAATCCTAGTTTGTCAATTCCAATCTTCACTATTATTCCTGCCCTTCTTCTTTCTATAATTAACTATATAAAAAGGAATACTGTCGAAAAATACAATAATTAAATACTAATATAAACGCCGTTTAAAAAGCAAACCAGAAAGCGGTGTATCTAAGATTACCTCTAGGACATGCTAAAAACTCAATCATTTAACCACTATCTCTGTTTTACTATAACCTTCCTTTGTTTTATGAACTTCGATTGTTGCCGGGAAAACATCTTTCAGTTCTTGCACGTGAGAAATGACGCCTATCATTCTTCCGGATCGTTGCAACTGAATAAGTGCATCAATTGCTTTTCGCAGGGACTCTTCGTCCAGCGAACCAAAACCTTCATCAATAAACATTGTCTGAATTACAATATTACCTTGGAAGCTTTGAATGACATCGCTCATACCAAGCGCAAGGCAAAGAGAGGCATGAAATTTCTCACCGCCAGACATCGTCTTAACATCTCTTGCCTGCCCTGTGTATTGATCATAAACGTCTAATCCAAGACCACTCTGTTTTCCTCGCGCTTCTTGGCGGTCACTTCTTGTCAGGTAAAATTGACCATTGGAAAGATCATTTAACCGGAGATTTGCCGCCTCAATAATTTGATCTAGATACTCCATTTGCAAATATCGTTCAAAAGAGACTTTCCTTGGATTTTGCCCCCGTAATGTATCATATAAATCGGTGACCACCATCCGCTTCTTCTCCATATCTGCAGATTGGAGATGAAAGTCCTGTAATTGCGTTGAATAAAAAGTCATATCCTTCTTCTCTTGCTGGAGCTGCTGTAGTTTTTCAAGACTTTCTTTGACTTCTTGCTTCCATTTATCCAAAGCTGCTTCTATTTGTGATTCATCTTGTTGTGACTTATTTTCTAGCTTTTTCTGCAGCTCAGCAATTTGTTTCTCTAATTGATATCCTTGTTTTTCATAGGCCACCAGCTGTTGTTTTACGGATTGGTAAGTTGCTTCGTCCCATTTCGCTTCCTGATATCCTTTTTCGGTAAAAGCTGCTTGCTCTAATTTTTCTTGAAAGATTTTCTGTAATTCTTCCACTTTTTGATTAGATTTTGCTTGATTTTCTCGCAGGTGATGTAAATCAGTTGTCCATTTTGTAAATGCTTCATGCACTTGTCTGTACTTTTCTTGCACATCATTCCAACGCTGTTCAAAACGTCGTTTCTTCACCATTAGTTTGTTAATTTCGGATTCTAGTTCGGAAAGAACACGTAAATTTTCAGGTATCTGCATTATTTGTTGCTGATAAACTGCCTGGTTACTTTGATAATCGGACTGGAGTTGACTGACTTGGTTCGTTTGTTCCTGAAGTGCTTTGTCACTTTGCTTTTGTTCTTCACGCTCTTTCGCCAATTCTTTCTTACAATCGGCTAAACGTACTTTCGATTTCTCCAGACGATCTTCTTCAGCTTTTTTCTTCTTCCCTTTTTCTACCATTGCAGAATAGCTCTGTTCTGGATTGGATAATTCAAGATGATGGTGCATAAGTTCCTGCTCTAATTCATTACTTTCTGATTGGTGAGACTTAATTGTTGCATTTTGTTCGCGCCAAATAGATTCCTTCTCTTCCATAAACTTCTTCGCTTGCTCTAACTGCTCTTTTGTAACTTCTGCTTCCCTCGTTACTGCTGGAGAGGGATGTTCGAAGCTCCCACAGACTGGACATGCTTCTCCTTGGTGTAAGCGTACAGCCAGCACATGTGCCTGATTCGCCATCCAAGCTTGTTCTAACCGGCGATACGTTTCTTCGGCTTGCAGATAGATGGCTTCTTTTTGCCTGAGCTCTTCTTGCCCTTTTTTTATCTGTTTTAATTTTGTATCGTATTTTTTCATTAACATCGCTTGTTCTCGGAGCACTCTTAATTCATCTTTCAGTGAACCCAGCTTTTCTATATCTGTTTCTAATACCTTTTCTTCTTTCTCTAATTGATCAATATGTCTACTACGTTTTTCATGGTGCACCTTTGCTATTTCTAAACGTTCTTTCCCTTGCTTTAATTGTCCGGCTAATAACTGAATATCTTGTCTTTTTTTCTCTAATTCTTTCACAACCGGTAAGAATCCTTCTAAACGGTTTACTTCTATGGAAAGTTTCTCGCGTTCCCCTGCATTTTCCTGTTCCTTTTTAAAATCGTCTTCTGCCTGTTGTTTCTGATTTTTCATCTTTTCTTGTTGAGCTTCTAACTGCCGCAATGCTTCGCTGCCTTCTTGAAATTCTTTACGTGCATCGTTTAATTGTTGTTCATAAGGAATAATAAATTTTGCTTGTTCTGCAGCAAACAACTCCTCTTTTAACGTGCCCATTTCCTTTGCTTGTTCTTTCCACTCTAATAAACGGTCCCGGTACATCTCTAATTCTCTAAATTGTTCATTTACCTGCTTGACCTGAAAGAGTTGATTTTGAGTCGATTCTTGCTGTTTTGTTGCCTTTTTATAATATTCATCCATCTCTAAAATAGCTTGTTCATTCTTTTTTAATTCTATTTCTAAAACTTCTATAATTTGATTCGTATTAACATACTCTCTTTTGGCTAATTCATGTATAGAAGAATCATCTGGAAGATTTAAAGAGAAGATTTGCGTACGCAGCTGTTCCATTCGATTTATAATACGCTGATTTTCGGCTTCTAATTTAGATTTCTTTTCTCTAAGGACATCATTCATATATTTATAATGCTCGGTTTTGAATAACCGCCTCAGAATTTCTTCTTTATTCTCCGTTCCAGAGGTAAGTAATTTCCGAAATTCTCCCTGCGGTAGCATAACAATTTGCTTAAATTGGTCAGGAGTCAATCCAATAATCTCTTCTATTCTCTGGTCAATTTCACTCACAATCTGCCTATCTACACAAGGGACTTCTCCCTCTTCACGTACTTCATAAAATTCACATTTATCCCCTGTTTTGCTCTTGTTTCCTTTTTTAACATGACCAAGCTGGCGAAAAATCCGATACGTTTTATCCTGTATTTGAAAGACAAGTTCAGCAGATGTATGGACATCTTCATCTGCGAAATCACTGCGTAGCATTCGCTGGTCATCTCTGTCAGAGCCGCTTGCTTTTCCAAATAAGGCAAATGCTATTCCATCAAACAATGTCGTTTTCCCTGCACCTGTCTTTCCAGAAATCACAAAGAGTGTATTCCCCTGGAGTTCCGAGAAATCAATGACTTCTTTTTCTTTATACGGCCCAAAAGCATTTAATGTTAATTGTAATGGCTGCATTTTCTTTTCACCTGCTTTCACTTAATACTTATCGTTCACGAGCTGCATTCTGGATTTCGTGAAATAATTCTTTCATTAATAAATTGACTTCTTCAGATGGTTCCTGATCCGTCATTTCTTGGTAAAAGGATTCAAATAACTCCATTTTACTTAGACTCGTCTTTGGAGCTTGGTTTTCTTCACGGTTATTTATCCCTGTTGTTGTCCTCATTCTCTCTACGTGCATGGCATTTGGAAAAATAGAGCGGACCTTTTCCATTGGAGAAAGTATCGGCATTTCATCAAGCAATTGGACAAATACATAGTCTTCGCTTCGCGGCTGTTGATAAATATCTTCCATTTTCATTTTCACCGAACGTATTTCACGTTTCGGGATAAGTCTTTTTTTCTCCACTTGGACAGACCCGTTCTTATCCAATTCAACTACTAAATAACCTTTTTGATGATGCTCCTCAGATAAAGAATATTTTAGAATCGATCCAGAGTAGCGAATGTTTTCTTTTAACACATGATGCGCTTGATGTAAATGTCCTAAAGCTGTGTAATGAAAATCTTTAAATAAATGCGCATCAACATGTTCCGCGCCACCTATAGACAGTGGGCGTTCGGAATCACTTGTATTTTCTTCTATTTCTCCAAAAGGCGTTACAAACGCGTGTCCGACAAATACATGACGTGCCTGCTTGTCCATTTTTTCTCTCATTTGATGAACTAAGGAAGCCATTGCATCTTGATGATTCCGAATGTCTTCTTCTTGAAATAAAGCTTTTACTACGCTTGGATCTGCGTAAGGTATAAGATGAAAATGAACCTCGCCAAAATCATCTGAAAGAACCACCGGCTCCAGCTCTTTCGATAGCTGCCCAACAATGTGATATCCTTTTCCCTTCATTAATCGGCTTCCAAAGTGAATTCTCCCGGGACTATCATGATTACCGGCGATAGCTATGACCGGAATTCCTAATTGATGAATAATCCTGTCTAATGTTTTGTCTAATAAATCAACTGCTTCCACGGGAGGGACAGCCCGATCATATAAATCTCCTGCAATAATTACAGCATCTGGGCTCTCTTGTTCTACCCTTTCCACAAATTGATCTAGAATATATGCTTGATCTTCTGTCATGTAGACTCCTTGAACCAATTTACCTAAATGCCAATCTGCTGTATGAATTAATTTCATTTCGTGCCCTCCTCTTTAAATTACTTTCTTTATAGTAAACTCTCTTTTTCTAGTAAATAACTATATGGAATGTCAAAAAATATATAACGCTGCTGAGGTAATGGGTAAGCATACGTCCTGATGAGTTCGGATCGTTCAATATCTGTATACAAATCAGATAATATCCCTTTTTTCTCTATATCCATCCGCATGATATTTTCAAAAAAGTAAGGACGCCAGCTCCAATTTTTATACAAGCTTTCTTGAACTAATACCCAATTCCCTTGGTCATCTTTTTCCACATTTGCAGAGACTTGCAACCCGACATGGTTACAGATATATATTCGAAATACAAAAGATTCACAGCCCTTAGCCAGTTTTAATAGCCAAGAGTCATCCTTCGCAGGCTTTGTATGGGAAAGCAGCCCATTTATTGTCTCGTGAATCGAATCTAATAATGCAAATTGTGCCTTCGCTTTCTGTTGTTCATAACTAACAAACTCTCTAAAATACTCGGTTAATTTGTTCTTACAGCAATCTTCCTCGATAAAATTCTGCTGTGGATGAACCAGATAGCTTCCTTGATAATACTCACCGCCGCTCCTCCAGGCAAAATTCAATTGATTATAAGAGCGAATCCCTTTAAATAATAAGGAGGCACCTATTTTTCTTGATAACATCGATACCCCAAAATAAACATCTTTATATAAATGCGGCAGTAAATCGTCCTTTAAAAAAGAGGTGTCTACTTTGATAAAAGAAGGATGTAAAATTGCTAATTGATTTAAGACACTGTTTGGATACGCTAATTCAATACTAATTTTAACACCCAATGTCTTTAAATATTTAATAATATGGCCTAAACGATCCATATTGCTCGGTAAACTGACATCTTTGATTTCCAGGATAATGGTATGTAAGTCCAATCCCCGTTCCTCAAAATCATGTAATAAATTAATAAAGGTTTCTCCATTATCACGGACTAATAATGCTGCATCGTAGTAAAAGGAAAGGCAACCTGAATAATTTTCTTTTAATTTCTTTTCGATGGCATTTTGGTGGATATATTTATTCACTTCGAGTCGAAACTCGTCGGGAATAGATGTATCATCAAAGAGCCAATCCAAACGTTGTTCTTTATTATTTTCATCGAGGTAATAAGCAATCACTTCATAGCCGCTGATCAACTGGTTATCCGCACGGATAATCGGCTTATAATAAGGAAGTAATTGTTCCAAATCTATTAATATATCTAATGGATCCATACTAACTCCCCCTTAGTTTTATTATACCATATTCTATTTCAAGCCTTTTTGATCTTTCTGTTGGCAATCATAATAAATCGGTTCTTATCAAAAATCTAAAATTCACAAATTAAATATTGATTTTTGAATACGCTGTGTAGAGATGTCTTTTTCAAACAATTGAATTATTCTCTCCTATTCCTCAATATCAAATCAAAGCACTTATAACTATACAAGATGAAATAGTGAAAAAATATCAACAAGTCGTTGGAAAATACATACTACCTTTCAACTATGTTGTCAATAGCCATTTCATATTTTTCAACAGGATTCAAAAATATGTAGAAGTTTTCATGAACATTTTGTGAAGTGTTTCTCAAACTCTTGTAATTTTCTTCTAACGGTATTAACATTATCTCTGCTATAACATAATACTATTTAATTGTGTGTTCAAAAAACAAGAAAAAGTCCTTTTCGAGCTTGTTTGAACAACCTCTTAATAGAAACAAACATTTTTATACACAATCCAAGGAAGGGGTATCAATATGAAGTTGAAGTGGACCTATTTAGCATTCTTAGCAGGTATCGCTAGCTTACTAGCAGGCTGTGAACCATTACTCGTACTTAATCCAAAAGGTCCTCAAGCAGAGACGACTGCAAATGTGATTTGGATTTCAATTATTACAATGTCAGTTATTGTCATTGTTGTCCTAGTAATGCTGACAGTTATTTTATTAAAATATAGAGCATCTAAGCAAGATCCAGATTACGAGCCTCCGCATATTGAGGGAAATAAGTATTTGGAAGGTATTATTGTTGGAATTCCAATTATCATTGTTGCCTTTTTATCTGTGGTTTCCGCTACGTCAACTCATCAAGTGGAAAATCCTCCAGAAGGATATGACGCAGACGAACCACTCGTTATTTATGCTTCATCGTCTAACTGGAAATGGCATTTTAGCTATCCAGAACAAGATATTGAAACAGTCAACTATGTTTTCATTCCAACAAATCAAAATGTAGAGTTCCGTTTATATTCTCATGGAACGATTAGTAGTTTTTGGGTTCCGCAACTCGCAGGACAAAAATATGCAATGGCTGATATGACAAACTACCTTAACGTTGTAGCAGAAGAGCCTGGAGAATATGTCGGAAGAAATTCTAACTTTAATGGAGAAGGCTTTGCAGAAAATGATTTTACTGTAACAGCCATGGCACCAAGCGAATTTGATTCTTGGGTAGAAGATATTCATAATACTGCCGAACCATTGACAGAAGAAAAATTTGAAGAATTATTAGAGCCTGGACATTTAGGCCGAATGACTTTTACTGGTACACATCAAGATTTCAAGCCTGCACCAGAAGGAGAAAACAGCCCTCATCATCACGGATCATCTGATTCTGAAGATGACGGAGAACACCATCATCATTAATAAAGCCGTTTGGGCAAATGTACTTTGGGAGAAATGCCTAAACATTTTTCAGCTCTAGAAAGGAGTTTTATCATTATGGATTTTTTCGATAGATTTTCTATTCCACCCCATGACGATCCAATGCTTTATGCGTCTATCGTGGCCATTGCTATTGTAAGTATTGCGATTGTTGTAGGCCTTACCTATTTTAAGAAATGGGGCTACCTTTGGAATGAATGGTTAACAACTGTTGACCACAAACGAATTGGAATCATGTACATTATTTCAGCATTGCTCATGCTCTTCAGAGGTGGCGCAGACGCTGTTATGATGCGATTACAAACCGCAGTTCCTGATAATACATTTTTAGATGCACAGCACTACAATGAAGTCTTTACCACACATGGTGTTGTTATGATTATTTTCATGGCAATGGCATTTATTATCGGTATGATGAACTTTGTTGTTCCTTTACAAATCGGTGCAAGAGACGTTGCTTTTCCTCGTCTGAATGCACTTAGCTTCTGGTTATATTTTGCTGGAGCAATGTTATTCAATCTTTCTTTCGTTGTCGGAGGATCTCCAGATGCTGGATGGACGAACTATTATCCACTAGCAGGTACGGATTTCAGTGAACACGTTGGTGTAAACTACTATAACTGGGCACTGCAAATTTCCGGTATCGGGACACTGATGACAGGAATTAACTTTATTGCCACGATTATGAAAATGCGTGCGCCTGGTATGAAATTAATGAAAATGCCAATGTTTACTTGGTCTGCATTAATTACAAACTTAATTATCGTATTTGCGTTCCCTGTTTTAACAATCGCTTTACTGATGGGAACATTCGACCGTCAATTCTTTACCAACTTCTTCACAACATCAGATGGTGGTATGGATATGATGTGGGCGAACTTATTCTGGATTTGGGGACACCCTGAGGTATATATTTTAATATTGCCTGCATTCGGGATCTATTCTCAAATCATCTCTACGTTCTCACAACGAAATTTATATGGTTATAAATCAATGGTTGCATCGATGGTTGTTATTTCTTTATTGTCCTTCCTTGTATGGGTTCATCACTTCTTTACAATGGGGCAAGGAGCAGTAGCAAATAGTATCTTCTCCATTACAACCATGGCCATCGCCGTGCCGACCGGTATTAAGATATTTAACTGGCTGCTGACGATGTGGAAAGGAAAGATACGATTTACTACGCCAATGATGTATTCTGTAGCATTTATTCCGCTATTTACAATCGGTGGTGTAACTGGTGTTATGCTTGCTATGGCTAGTGCGGATTATCAATATCACAACACCATGTTCTTAGTAGCACACTTCCATAACGTTATCATTCCTGGTGTTGTATTTGCGATGATAGCTGGACTCATTTATTACTGGCCAAAAATGTTTGGTTTCATGTTAAATGAACGTATTGGTAAATGGGCATTCTGGAATATCGTTATTGGTTTCTGTTTAGCCTTCTTCCCAATGTATATCACTGGTTTAAATGGGCAAGCAAGAAGAATGTACACTTATTCTGAATCAACAGGATTCGGACCGTTAAGCATGGTATCCTTCATCGGCGCCTTGTTACTTGCAGTTGGTTTTGTTTTAATCGTTTATAACGTTTATTACAGTTTCCGACATGCACCAAGAAATGTTGGAGACGACCCTTGGAATGCACGTTCTCTTGAATGGGCAACGCATAACCCTGTTCCAGAGTATAACTTTGCTATTACACCAAATGTTAACTCTGAGGAAGCTTTCTGGGATTATAAAAAGAACGGTCATGACTTATTTAAAGGGAAGATTGAGGATATTCATATGCCAAATAACAGTGGCTGGTCGATTATCTTCGCAGGAATCTTCTTTGTATTCGGCTTTTGCTTTGTATTCCATGTATGGGCTGGAGTTATTATAGCCTTCCTTGGAATTATCGGCTGTATGATCTATCGTTCATTTGAAAAAGACGACGGACATCATATACACAAAGAAGAAATTGAAGAAACAGAAAAGAAATTTGGGGGTGCTAAATAATGAAACACGATTCTAATTTGCCTCTTGAATATAGCACCGAAACGAATGAAATGAACATCCTAGGATTTTGGATATTCCTAGGTGCGGAAATTATGTTATTTGCAACATTATTTACAACGTATTTTGTCTATGTCGATCGTGGCGTTGGTAACGGGCCGGCTGGATCAGAGATTTTTGAACTAACACCCGTTATGATTGAAACCATCCTGCTTTTAACAAGTAGTTTTACAATCGGTTTAGCCGTTCACGCTATGCGTATTAACCGTGTAAAAGCAATGATTGGTTTTATGATCGTAACTTTGCTGTTAGGTGCCGGGTTTATCAGCTTGGAAGTTTATGAATTTATTCATTACTACCATGAAGGTGCCACTTTGCAAACTAGCGGATTCACTGCCATCCTTTTAACAACGCTTGGGACACACGGAGCTCACGTAACACTCGGATTATTCTGGGGGATTATGATTATCATCCAAACGCTTCGCAATGGCTTAAATGCTAGAACAGCGAATAAATCATTTATATTCTCTCTATACTGGCACTTCCTAGATGTTATGTGGATCTTCATTTTCAGCTTTATTTACTTGAAGGGAATGATGTAACATGAGAGAACTTTTTCCAATGAAACAGGTTAACGGGTTTATCTTTTCATTACTCCTGACTGTTATTGCATTAAGCGTCTACTTCTTTGACATGTCTTTTGCAATGGGATTAACAATTCTTATCGTTACAGCATTCATTCAAGCAGCTGTACAATTAGTTGTCTTTATGCACGCAGGAGAAAGCAAAGATAAACACGCCATTTATGCAAATACCATCTATGGTGTAGTGATTGCCGTCCTCACCATTTTAGGTTCCTTACTTGCTATGGTATGGGGATATAATTAAAATAAACGTACTGAATTCGAGAAGCTCAAGCAGCCATCACCTGCTTGAGCTTTTTTTATCTCCTAAGCAAAGGAAGTTCGACTAATGCCGAGCCGCTCTCAAGGAACGGGGGCGCAATCTCTATATTCTTAAGCAGGCGCGCTGCGCTTTTGTTACGATGACTGGTTTTGTTTTTGATTCTTTCCTCTAATATTTTCTTCTACAGCAACAAGGAACAATCCCATAATAAAGATAAATGTGCCCCCCTCAGCTAACCCAATACCTATAGCTGTCACAATAGTTACAGCGCTTACAAAATAACCATATATAAACATTATTGCACCAATTGTAATTAATGTCCCACTAACTAGAGACAAGCCTTTTAACAATTTTTCATTTATTTTCATCTATCTCATCTCCTTTTAATTATAGTATGCATTTTGTTCGATAATTTGTCAATATTTTTGTGGCAATTTATTGAACATGCCATTTTATTCTTGACATGTGACTTTCGGATTATTTTTCTCCGCTTATTCAAAAGGCATGGATTTCCCCTTCGAAACACTATATACTGAGACTATACAATATATATAGGAGGTTGAAAGATGAAAACGAAGCTATTATCCGTATGTTTTGCATTTATTCTTATGATTGGTCTTTTACCTTCCCAAGCATTTGCGATTGCTGCTGATGATCCGGAATTAGAAGAATTTTTAGAATCCATTGATTGGGAATTAGAGGATTACGAGGAATACCTAGCTGAATTTGATTTTGAATTAGCCGATTTTGAAGAAGTTGATTATCTTGGTACACCAGTTACTGAAGAAACTTTAGAGGATATTTATAATACATACAATTTAAACCACGACGAATTAAATAAACTGCTCTATGAAGAGGAAGGTTTCCTTGAGGAAGGTGAAGATTTCACAGATAGCTTCTGGTATATGTTTATCGAAGACATTGAGCTTAGTTTAGAACTGATTGCTAGTGATCCGTTGGGAAGTAATGAAGAATTTTCTGAGGAAGAAATCTCTGAGGAAAATTTACAAGCTGTTGCTGAAGAACATGGTTTTGACTCGATTGAGGAATTAGAAGAGCTTTTTAACACTTACGAAGATAGCATCAATAATTATACAACGCTTTATGAAATTAAAACCGGAGCTGAGATGTATATAGCTTTGGAAGACGAGGAATTGCTGGAAGATAATGATTTATCAAGTGAAGATGAGCTTTGGGAAGAGGATTACCTTCAATTAGATACATTCGAAAATCCAATCATATCCGAGGACCCTATTTTAGATATTTACGCTATGATTGCAATCATGCTGTTAGAATCTGCAGCTGACCTATAATTTCAAAGAGGCTGGGACATAACTAGCCAAAAATAAAAAAGATGGATTTCACATTGAGTTTTGAAGTGAAATCCATCTTTTTTGAAATCATTTATAAGTAGATACATAAAAAAGCGGCTAGAGGCAGTGTA
>NZ_BORO01000023.1 GCF_018333215.1 Oceanobacillus sp. J11TS1
TGGTTCATAGGCCAAGCCCCAACTATGAAAAAAAGTGTTGACCTTACCACGAAGGCTACCATGCCCACCACTCCATGTAAAACCGGCGCACTACCTGGGGATTTACACATACTTATTGACAGTACCCTCAACGGAGCGCCTTCGCTCAATTTTAGAGCGGATTCTATTTAAAAACCCTCAGCCGCACTGGCTGAGGGGGGGCTTTTATTTCAAGTAATCTGTAACAGCGCCTTTGGATGAGCATTTTACATTATGTGCATATTTTCCTAGAATGCCTTTTTTATATAATTCTGGGGCTTTCCAAGATTTACGGCGTTTTTCCAGTTCTTCCTCAGAGACATCCATAAATATTTCTTTGGTGGATGAATCAATGGTAACCCTATCTCCTTCTTGCAGAAAGGCTATTGGCCCGCCAGTTTGTGCTTCAGGTGAGATATGGCCTACTACTAAGCCATGCGTACCGCCAGAAAAACGTCCATCTGTTAATAAAGCAACAGACTCGCCCATTCCTTTACCTACGAGAATGCTAGAAATGGACAGCATTTCTGGCATGCCTGGTCCTCCTTTTGGACCTACATAACGGATAACGAGTACATCACCATCTTTGATTTCATTGTTCATCACGGCTTTTGTAGCTTCCGCTTCTGTATCAAATACACGTGCAGGGCCAGTATGCCTTGTTACTTTCACACCAGAAACCTTTGCTACAGCACCAGTTGGTGATAGATTTCCTTTTAGAACAATCAACGGTCCATCTTTCCGCTTAGGCTGATCCAGTGGCATGATTACTTTCTGGCCTTCTTTTAATGATGGTGCCTCTTCCAGATTCTCTTTGAGAGTTTTACCAGTTACAGTTAAACAATCTCCATGTAGATAGCCATTTTTATAGAGCAATTTCATAACAGCTTGGACACCGCCAGCACGATGAAGATCCTGCATAACAAACTGTCCGCTTGGCTTCAAATCAGCTAAATGAGGTACTTTTTCTTGCAGACGATTAAAATCATCAATGGTTAAATCTACCTCAGCTGCATGTGCGATAGCCAGCAGATGAAGAATGGCGTTCGTTGATCCGCCAAGTGCCATCACAACAGTAATGGCATTTTCAAATGCTTCTTTTGTCATAATATCTTTTGGGTAGATTCCTTTTTCTAATAAAATTTTCATTGCTTCCCCAGCAGCTTCTACATCGGCAAGCTTTTCTGGCGATTCAGCTGGATTGGAGGAACTTCCCGGCAGGCTCATTCCCATTGCTTCCACTGCCGAGGCCATCGTATTCGCAGTATACATACCGCCGCAAGCTCCCGCTCCTGGACACGCATGACACTCAATGCGATTTAATTGATTATCATCGATTTTACCTGCATTATGCTGTCCAACACCTTCAAATACAGAAACAATATCAATATCCTTCCCATCTAAATTACCTGGTGCAATCGTTCCTCCATAAACGAAAATAGCAGGAACATCTGAATTCGCGATCGCTATCATGCATCCTGGAATATTTTTATCACAGGAACCAATGGCAACCAGACCGTCTAAATTCTCCGCGCCTACTACAGTTTCAATGGAATCAGCAATAATGTCCCTGCTAGGTAAAGAGTAACGCATGCCTTGTGTACCCATGGAAATCCCATCAGATACCGTAATTGTATTGAAAATCAAAGGGACTCCATCCGCTTTCCGTACTCCTTTTTTTGCACGTAAAGCTAAATCATCGATATGTATATTACACGGCGTCACTTCAGCCCACGTGCTCGCAATCCCTACCATCGGCTTCGTAAAATCCTCATCACTTAATCCTACCGCACGAAGCATTGCTCTGTTTGGCGCGCGCATTGTACCATCAAATGCTTTACTATTTGTTCTTACATCTTTTCCCATAATCTACACCTTCCTTTTCGACTATTATAAGAGTAATATTTTTATAGTTCAATCAATTCTATCATTTTATTTTTTGCAGCATAAGAGAAAGCGGTTACTTTATTAGGTTATCAGTATTTTCTTTTATCTAGTTTTTAATGCCTTACTACCATACAACCGCTCGCATATATTGACAATATACGCGATGTTGCTATATTGAAAGAAATACTTTTTCAAATAAGCTTGTATTTTAGAAATATTACGTGTTAAAACATCCGTATTTTCATTCTACGTAGCTGCATTCGTGTTTCGGTATGTAACACAAATATTTCTTTTTCGATTTAATCTATTTTAAAAGGAGTTTATCATCATGCTAAAAGACCAGCACATTCTTAGAATACCCGGACCAAGCCCAATTCCGCCAAGTGTCGGGCGCGCAATGAATCAATCAATGATAGGGCATCGCGGTAAAGAAACGAAAGAATTATTAGAACGCATTCTCCCAAAATTAAAATCTGTCTTTGGCACGAAACAGGATGTTATTCCTGTTGCTGGAAGTGGCACCGCAGGATTAGAAATGGCTGTCAGCAACGCAGCACATCCAGGCGACGATGTTCTGGTTATCGTTAGCGGAGCATTTGGTGATCGTTTTGCAAAAATCTGTCAAGCGTTTCAATTAAAGATCCATCGAATTGATGTGGAATGGGGAGATTCCATTAACCCCCAGACGATTCAAAATTATTTACAGGAACATCCAGAAATCAAAGTCGTTTTTGCTACATATTGCGAGACATCTACTGGTGTATTAAACCCGATTAAATCTCTTGCTAAAACCGTCCATGACTATTCTGATGCACTTTTTGTTGTTGATGGTGTATCTTGTCTCGGCGGTGTGGAAGCAAACATGGATGAGTGGGGAGTTGATATCTATGTAACTGGATCGCAAAAAGCATTTATGCTTCCTGCTGGTTTAATGTTTATTGCAGCTAGCGAGCGCGCATGGAAGGTGATTGAAACAAATCCACAGCCTCGTTTTTATTTAGATATGCGTGTCTATCGGAAAAACTTAGCAAAAGCATCAACGCCTTATACTCCGGCTCTGTCTCTTTTATTTGGATTAGAGCAGGTGCTTCATCTTTTAGAAGAAGAAGGATTGGACAATGTATATCGCCGTCATATGTTAATGCGTGATATGACGCGCGCTGCTTTTAAAGCATTAAATATTCCTTTATTAACAGCAGATGAAGACGGCTCCCCGACAGTGACCGCTGTCCGCCCAGCTGATTTTGATGCAGAAGCTCTTCGCTCCGTTGTTAAAGAGCAATTCAACCTCACGCTAGCTGGCGGACAGCAGCATATGAAAGGTTCTATATTCCGAATCGGCCATATGGGGTATTGCTCTCCAGCCGATGTATTGCAAACGATTAGTTTAATTGAGATTGGCCTAGTGAAAATTGGAAAAGAAATCAAACTTGGACAAGGTGTTCAGGCTGCCCAAGAAATTTATTTGCAACAGGAGGAAAAGTAACTCATGGCATATCGTGTTTTAATTAGTGATCCGTTAAGTGAAGAAGGAATAAAGCCGTTAATAGAAAAAGAGAATATTGAAATTGTTAGAAATCCAGGCTGGGATGAAACAGCACTTTTAGAGAATATTGATCAATTCGATGCTTTATTAGTTCGCAGCCAGACACAAGTCACACGTCCTTTACTAGAAAAGGCTGCTCGCCTGAAAATTGTTGGTCGTGCAGGTGTTGGCGTAGATAATATTGACTTGGATGCCGCGACAGAAAACGGGATTATTGTGGTGAATGCACCAAACGGGAATACGAATTCTGCCGCTGAGCATACAGTAGCAATGATTATGGCACTATCTAGGAATATCCCTCAAGCTTACCATGCTTTAAAGCAAAAGCAGTGGGATCGCAAACGTTTTGTCGGTGTAGAATTAAAACAGAAAACCTTAGGCGTAGTTGGTCTAGGCCGGATTGGTGCGGAAGTAGCAAAACGCGCAAAAGGACAGCGAATGAGCGTGATTGCCTATGATCCATTCTTAACGGATGAAAAAGCAGATCAGCTGGGAATCAAGCGCGGTACGTTAGAAGAAGTGCTACGATCAGGAGATTTTATTACCGTTCACACACCGCTATTAAAAGAAACAAAGCACTTAATTAATGCACAAGCCTTTGAATTAATGAAAGATGGCGTACAAATCGTCAACTGTGCCCGCGGCGGAATTATTGATGAGGATGCATTGTATGATGCGATTGTTTCTGGAAAAGTCGCTGGGGCCGCACTTGATGTATTTGAACAAGAGCCTTTTACAGAGCATAAATTGCTTACTTTACCAGAGGTTGTTGCAACACCACATTTAGGTGCTAGCACGGTAGAAGCCCAAGAGATTGTCGCTATCGACGTCAGTCATGATGTAATCCGATTCTTAGAAGGAAAAGCTGTCCGTCATCCGGTTAATCTCCCTTCTATTCCAAGCGAATCCATGCATCAAATTGAACCATATTTTTATTTAGCAGAGAAGCTTGGTACATTTATCATTGACTTAGCGAATGAAGTGATTCAGGACATTCGAATTACTTATTCTGGAGAATTAAGTGAAATGGAGACTGGCCCTGTCACCCGCAGTGCAGTAAAAGGGATTCTGAAACGTTATCTCGGCAGCCGTGTAAATGATGTCAACGCACTATTCTTAGCTGATCGGAAAGGACTGACAGTTAGTGAAAGCAGAACATCTGCACAAAAAGGATTTACCAATCTGATTACCATTGAAGTAACCGGGCCTTCTGGAACAAGAAAAGTTGCCGGGACGCTGTTAAATGGCTTGGGAGCCCGCCTCGTTCGTGTAGATGAATATCGAGTTGACACTACACCTGAAGGACATATGGTTGTTATTCAGCATATTGACCAGCCTGGGGTTATCGGACGTATGGGAAGTGCCTTTGCCCAACATGATATTAATATTGCAACCATGCAAGTAGATCGTTCTGGTGTAGGCGGCAATGCAATTATGCTATTGACAATTGATCGTCATTTAGAAGACGAAGCACTTGCTGAAATTGCATTATTGGATGAGATTAAATCTGTCACGGCAATTGACTTGTAAAATGGATGATAAAAAACCGTTTGAAGGCAGAAAAATTCTGCACTCAAACGGTTTTTTAATAAATTATTAAAGCTCTTCCTTGTAGACCTTTTTATGGCATAAGAAATTACGATTGCAAGATATCCTTTAGTTCTCTTAGTGTTTTTATTTCATAACTCGGCTCGATACTGCTTTTATTTTCTGCATCAAATCGATTCAGCCACACCGAGTCCATCCCTACTTGATTTGCCCCGACAATATCTGTATTCAGGTTATCTCCTACCATTGCCGCATCTTCTGCTTTGATATGGAGCGTGCGTAATACATAATTAAATATTTCTGAATCTGGTTTTCCAATCCCCACCTCACCAGAGATAAATATATTCTCAAAATACGGTGCTAATTCAGGTGAAAGCTCTAATTTTGTATGTTGCAGGCTCGGTGATCCATTTGTGACTAGAGCAAGACGATAATCATTTTGCAACTGTGTCAGGACATGGAGAGCATCTTCAAATAAGCATGCTGTTTGCATCCGAAAATCTCGAAAAGCACGCGCCAGCTTTTTAGCCAAGATGGGATTATTGATTCCAGTATCTTTTAACCCCTGCAGCCAGGCTGTTTCTTGATATACTGGTGCAATTTCGCGAAGCTTGCGGAAATCCTCTCCTGAATCCTCAAATGTCGCCCACAGGCCTTCAAATGGATTGATTCCAATTTTTTGTGTATATGCATAGGATTGGTAAGAAGCATATAGCTCCCTGGCCCTATCGCGAACATTCCTCTCCAGGTCTTCTGGAGAAATTCCCTCTGCCTCTTCCGCCAGCTGACACGTTAAAACAAAAGCATCCTTCACACTTTTTTTATCCCATAACAGCGTGTCGTCCAAATCAAATAATACCATTTTTTTCATTGTTTTTATCCTCACTTTACCGTCAAATCGGGGATTGTAATCATAATTTAATAAATAAATTTAAAATTTAGTCTTGCTAAAATCTTTTATATGTCTTATGATATATAGAAATTTAATCAATGGCAAGGAGACTTTTGATATGGAAGAACAAACTATTCGCGTACATCGATGTGAAACAAAAAAAGAAAAGCCACAGGATGATCAATTAATTTTTGGTAAATCATTCACGGATCATATGTTTGTGATGGATTATTCAGAACCGTTAGGGTGGCATAATGCGAGCATTGTACCATATCAACCACTACAAATTGAACCTTCTGCAATGGTATTCCACTATGGTCAGTCTGTTTTTGAAGGTTTAAAAGCTTTCCGCACAGATAGAGGAAGCATCGAATTATTTCGTCCAGAGAAAAATATGGAACGTTTAAACCACTCCAATGATCGTTTATGTATTCCTCCGATTGATGAAGCGTTCGCTTTACAAGCAATTAAAAAGCTGGTTTCCGTGGATCAGGACTGGGTTCCGCATACGGAAGGTACATCGCTTTATATCCGTCCATTTATTATTTCTACAGAAACATACATTGGAGTATCAGCAGCTGCACATTATAAATTTATTGTAATTTTATCTCCTGTTGGTGCTTATTATAAAGAAGGTATTAATCCTGTTAAGATTGCTGTAGAAGATGAATATGTTCGCGCAGTTAAAGGCGGTACTGGAGAAGCAAAAACAGGCGGTAACTATGCATCCAGCTTAAAAGCACAAGAAATAGTTGCGAAAAGTGGTTACACACAAGTACTATGGTTAGACGGTCTGGAAAAGAAATATATTGAAGAAGTTGGCAGTATGAATGTTTTCTTCAAAATTAATGGAGAAATTGTTACGCCAAAATTAAACGGAAGCATTCTGGCAGGAATCACACGTTATAGCGTGATGGATTTGTTAAATCACTGGGGAATTCCTGTAGTTGAAAAACGCATCTCTATAGAAGAGGTGTATGAAGCTTATCAAAACGGGGAACTGGAAGAAGCATTTGGTTCCGGTACAGCTGCAGTTATCTCTCCAATCGGTGAGTTAAAATGGGGCGATAAACAAATGATCATCAATGAAGGAAAAACAGGGGATATTTCGAAAAAACTTTACGATACCATTACAGGTATCCAATATGGTCATATAGAAGATCCATTTAATTGGATGCAAAACATCGAAACACCAAGCCCTGTGAAGCATTAATAAAAAACCAAGCCAGGTATATTCCCGGCTTGGTTTTTTAATTAAGGTGTGATTATTGTTCAAACCGTCCGCTAGAAAGAACCAAGAGATTCAAAGCGTTATTTTATGGAGCTGTTTAAACAGCTTTTACAATAATTTATTACCTGCAGATTGCCATAATCGGTACCATTCTTTCCTTGTCAGCGTAACATCAGCTGCTTTGACCATTTCTGAAAGACGTTTTGGCGTCATCGTTCCTACAATGGTCTGAATATTAGCAGGATGGCGTAAAATCCATGCTATCGCAATCGTTTCCGGTGATACATCATATTTTTCTGCAAGTGTATCTAATTCTTGATTTAATACCGGGTATGCGTCGCGGTCCATTAAAAATCCGCCAAAGAATCCATAACGGAGCGGTGACCAAGCTTGGATAGTCATATCATTCATTCGGCTATATTCAAGCACCCCGCCATCTAAATCCATCGCTTGATCAAAGGATGTATTCGCATACAAACCTTGATTAATCATGCCGGCATTAGCAATACTTAACTGTAACTGATTAGCAATCAAGTCTTGATCAACATATTTTTTCAGTAATTCGATTTGACGCGGCCGGAAATTACTTACGCCAAAATGCCGGACTTTACCACTTTTTTCTAACTCTGAAAATGCTTCTGCCACCTCTTCCGGTTCAACAAGTGCATCTGGACGATGAATAAGAAATACATCTAAGTAGTCTGTTTTCAAACGCTTTAAGCTGTTTTCAACAGAGGAGATTAAATATTCTTTGGAAGAATCATAAAACCCATCGCGAATCCCTGCCTTTGATTGAATAATCAAATTTTCACGGATAGATGGATTCATATCGATTGCCTCAGCAAATATCGATTCCGACTTTCCTTTCCCATATATATCAGCATGATCAAAAAAATTGACTCCATGCTCTAATGCATTGTGAATCACCTTATTGGCTTGCTCCTTTGTACTTTGGTGCATTACCATACAACCTAAAGAAATGACTGGAACAGATAATTCGCTATTCCCTAACTGTATACGCTTCATTATAACCCCTCCTCCCTTTATTTTAGCATAATCTCTGGCATTTCCGATAATAATCTGAATTTTTCCGCACCATAATTATAGTGCTTGCCTTGTTATCAATGTATCATTTTAGATAAAAGACATCATGTTGCACTTTGCTGTATAATGGGAAATACTAAGATGATTTAAAAAAAGGGGGTGTAAAGAATGTCAACACCGGAAAAAAACCAAAAATTGATGACATTTAAGGAATATGCTACCTGGACAGAAGGAGATAAATGTGAAGTTTTAAATGGCGAAATTATCAGTATGGCACCATCACCTTTACCTGAACATCAATCCGTTTCGATGCAATTATCTATTGAATTTGGAAGTTATCTTCGAGATAAAGAATGCAATGTATTTGCAGCACCGATAGATGTTTTTTTATTTGAAGATTATCAAAAAAATTGGATAGATGAACACGTTCGAAATTGGGTTATTCCTGATTTAATTATCATTTGTGATGAAAACAAAATTAAAAAAAATAAAATCATAGGCTGTCCAGATTTAGTCGTTGAGATTATATCACCGTCAACAGCTAAAATAGATCGGATGGATAAATTGTTAGCTTATAGCAGGGCTGGAGTAAAAGAGTACTGGATTGTTGATCCCTCCAATCAATTAGTTGAAGTGTACCTTTTAGAAAAAGGAAAGTTACAGCTTCATAATGTTTATACACGTGACGATTCAATTTCTGTCCATATTTTCAAGGAATTAAGAATTGATCTAAAGAATATCTTCCGTGTAAGAAATTAGATAGGTAGTAATTCCAGTCTCTTTGGAATAAGAAAAACCTGTAGAGAAAAGATAATTCTCTCTACAGGCTTTTCTGTTCGTACGATAAATCGGGGTATTCTTCTAAAGCTGTGAGTTATTTTTTCTGATTCTTCATGCTGCCCTCAGCCATCTGAATCATTCGTTTTACCATCTCACCACCGACTGCACCGTTTTCACGAGCAGTGGTATCAGCTCCTAGATTCACATGCATTTCACCAGCGATTTCCTCTTTCATCTGATTTAATGCACGTTCTGCTTGCGGTACTAACAACGCGTTTCTTCGTTTGTCAGCCACTTCAAGCCCCTCCCCTTTTATTCGTAAGCAAGTTCAATACTTGCTTGACATTATCTTTTGCAGAAAGCCATAAATTATACAAAAAGATTCGGATTTTTTGATATTAAAATTGAATGGAGCGGGTTCCTATCAATCGAGGCGGCGCACGATTTTCCGTTTGGAGCGGATATCGGAATGAGTGGAGCGCTTTCCTCTTGGTTTGGAGCGGATATCGACGTGGATGGAGCGCTTTCCCCTTGGTTTGGAGCGAATATCGGTATGAGTGGAGCGCTCTCCCTTTGGTTTGGAGCGGATATCGGAGTGGATGGAGCGCTTTCCCCTTAGTTTGGAGCGAATATTGGAATGAGTGGAGCGGTTTTCCCATTTTCCGAGCGGGTTTCAGTAAATTGAGTTTTTGAACATTTACCTAAAACTTAAGATAAATAAAACGTTTTGGCATAAGTACAGCAAGTGGCACATAAGTATATCAAGGTGATTCAAACAAGATAAATGTACTTTTTTAGAGGAGGAACGTTTGATGTTAAAAGCAGTTTACAGCGTAAAAATTGACTTACCCCAATCGGCCGTTTGGAATTATTTAGAAGATTGGTCTAATTGGGCAAGGCAGGTTCCTGGTTATCAAACACATACCGAAGTTTCAACAGTGGAATCCATTTGGGAGCTTCATGGAAGAGTAGGTTCGATGGCAAAGGACGTAAAAATGCATGTCAGCATTATGGAAATCACAGCCCCTTCTATCGTGCAATTTCGGGTGCGTGATTCGGAAAACCGTTGTCTAGGGAGCGGCTGTTTCGATCTTTCCCAGCTCTCTGACCGTTCCTCCGAACTCACCTGTTTCATAGAGCTTGAATTAAAAGGATTAGCAGGTAAAATGAGTGCGCCATTGATTGCTTCTCTGCTTCCAGTTTTGTTAGAAAAATTGGTACAGCGCATGATAAAGCCTCTAACGGAAGCTGATTCTGTTGCTTTACCACTTTAAAGTCATGATGTTTACTCCTGCTCCCAACAGTGATACATTAATAGAGGTCTAATTATCACTGTTAGGAAAGGAACACGCACATGGAAAAAGCTATACCCTCTAATGCATTTAAAGAATATGCTTATATTATCATTGGAGCAACGATTGTTGGATTAACATATAATATCTTCTTCCTTCCGGCACGATTAGCTGCTGGAGGTTTATCTGGAATTAGTACCATTCTTTATGAACTGTATACAATTAATCCTGCCCTCAGTCAATTTGTCATTAATATCCCTATTTTTATCATTGGATGGATTACTTTAGGAAAGGACTTTAGCGTCAAAACATTAGTCGGGACTTTCTGGGTTCCACTCGCTATTTTTCTATCTTCTGATATTCCCATTACAGTTACCAATCCATTCTTGAGCGCTCTTTATGGCGGACTTATCCTTGGTGCAGGTCTAGGAATCGTTTATAAAGGAAATGGATCCACTGGTGGCACAGCAGCTATAGCCCAAATTGTGAAAAAATTCACGGGTATTTCTAGCGGTTATTCACAATTTATAGTAGATGGGCTAGTTGTTATCACTTCTATATTCGTTTTCAGTCTCGAGCTGACACTGTTTGCATTAATGGCTATTTATATTAGTGGTAAAGCCATTGACGTTGTCCAATTACGAACTTCAGCAACGAAACTTGTGATGATTATTACAAATGAAGAAGAAAAAGTCCAACAGCTTATTCAGGATGGAATTGATCGAGGTTTAACAAAAATCCGATCTGTCGGCGGCTATACAAAACTGGATAAAACCATGATACTATGTGTTGCCGAACAACCTGAAGCGGTGAAGCTGAAAAAATTGCTGCAGGAGGAAACGCCTGAAGCATTCACTATTTTCATCAACGCTTCCGAAATTCTGGGGAGAGGCTTCTCACTCGATAAATATTATGGACAGAAATTTTAAGTTACGGATAACAGGAAGAAAGAGCCAGAATACAATGGATATATTTCCAAGGTATTCTGGCTCTTTTGCTGAAGATTTATCAAACGTATTTCATTCTGCCAACGAAGTTTCTGTTTTTTCTTCCATTCGTCTAGCCTGTTTTGCGCTCTATCCTGCTTTTCTAAAAAAAGATGCAAAAACAGCAACCATTGCCGATCTTTGTAAGCACATTGATCATGTTTGTGCACTTGGCGGAGAAAAAAATATTGGCTTCGGGTCTGATTTTGATGGGATTGAATATTTTATAGATAAAGTCACCGACGCATCCTGTTATGGTTATTTAATAAATGAATTACTAAAACACTATACAGAGGAGCAGGTTAGAGGGTTTGCCTATCAAAACTTCATGAATCTGCTCCCGGATTTATCTAAATTTCTCGGATGATCACAGATGGCTCGTACATTAGAATGGGTTGCGATGGGATGGTCAGCTTGTTCGATCACATTCCAAAAAGCTTGGACAGAAAGATGCGATACATCCGTCAAAATATCATGCGTATTGTTTAATTGGACAACTTCTCTTCCCAGTCTAGTCAGTCCTGCTCCGCGGGGCTCTTTAGCGCCATCTGCACATAGATTGGCGTGGTTCCACGTTAAGCCAAAGGATTTCACACCCATTTGGTAAAGTGTCTGAAGCTTTTGCATATCATTCCCGATTGGTTCAGCACCTTCTAAAGTTAATACTGCACCAATTTCATCAGGAGCAAGCGTATCAATATCCTTCCACTGCCGAATAAGTTTTACCTGCTCGTGTTTTCCAATAATTTCTTCGTGAAAAAT
The DNA here is from genome assembly GCF_018333215.1 of Oceanobacillus sp. J11TS1. Lineage (GTDB taxonomy): Bacteria > Bacillota > Bacilli > Bacillales > Amphibacillaceae > Oceanobacillus. Next base: position 11,987 of record NZ_BORO01000023.1, read on the forward strand.
CGTTGCTTGTTCAACCGCACATTCCCATTGATCCATGCTAGATGTTTCTGGAGGAACAAAAATCGCAAAAAATTGAACACCAACATTCCCAGCCTCTAATCGCTGCAGGTTCGTTGCCAGTTCTGGCGCATCCCGAAAATCAAGTACTTTATGTTCTCGTCGTGCTGATTGCAGTTTAAATAATGCGTCGCAATGGGTATCGATTACCTTCATTTGTCCCATTCCTTATAAATTTTTATGCTCTCTTTGCCTTAACTCAACCCGGCGGATTTTTCCTGAATTTGTTTTTGGCAACTCGGAAATAAACTCTATTTTTCGCGGATACTTATACGGTGCAATCTGCTGTTTCACATAATTTTGGAGCTTCTTAACAACTTCATCGTCCCCGATAATATTGGCTTGCAAGATGATAAATGCTTTAACCACATGCCCTCTTATCGGATCCGGACTAGCAACGACGGCACATTCTTTAACATCTGGATGTTTTACAAGTGTATCCTCGATTTCAAACGGCCCAATCGTATAGCCAGAGCTAATAATAATATCGTCACTTCTTCCTTCAAACCAAAAATAGCCGTCTTCATCCATTTTTGCCTGATCTCCAGTAACGTAGTAATCTCCACGATGTGTTTTCATCGTACGTTCTTCGTCTTTATAATACCCTCTAAACAATGCAGGGGTATCTAACGGAATTGCAATGTCTCCAACCTCACCTGGTTTTAACTGCTGACCATCTTCATCGATAATCACTACTTCATTTCCAGGGGTTGGTTTTCCCATTGCTCCAGGGCGGACTTCCGTACCTTTTAAGAAACCAAGCAATAAGGTACTTTCCGTCTGCCCGTATCCATCTCTTACTGTAATATTAAAATGATGCTTAAATTTATCAATGACTTCACGATTCAAAGGCTCTCCCGCAGAAACAGCACTGTGCAATGCATCCAAATGATAGTCATCTAAATTGGAAAGCTTGGCCATTAAACGATACTCTGTCGGTGTACAGCAGAGCACATTTACTTGATACTTCTCCAACAGCTCTAAATATTTTGCAGCGTCAAATTTCCCTTCATATACAAATGCAGTTGCTCCTGTTCCCATTACAGAAAGGAAAGGACTCCACACCCATTTTTGCCAGCCTGGTGCAGCTGTCGCCCACACTGTATCTCCATCTTGAATACCGAGCCAATAACGAGGTGCGCTAGACATATGAGCGAATCCCCATCCATGTGTATGAATAACAGCTTTTGGATTCCCAGTAGTTCCAGATGTATAAGATAAAAATGCAACATCATCTCTTTTTGTTTTGACAGTCTCTAATTGGTCAGAGGCTTGTTCCTTCTCCTTGTCAATGGACGTCCAATCTGCTAACTCGCTGCCGACAATAAATTTTGTTAACTGTTCATACTCTACAACGCCTTTAAATTCATCGATAACAGCTGGAGTCGCAACAACACCCTTGATTTCACCATGCGTGATACGATATTGTAAGTCTTTTGTCCGCAGCATTTCTGAGCTTGGAATAATAATAATGCCTGTTTTTAATGCTGCGATATATAATTCATATGCTTCAATACATCGTGGTAACATAATCAATAATTTGTCACCATATTTCAAACCCTGTTTTAATAAAATATTACCAACCTTATTCGCATTTTTTATTAAATTCCTGTACGTAATTTCTTTCGTATCTCCATTTTCCTCTTCTAAAATAATCGCTTTTCTTTCTTCATCAGCTGCATATTTTTCAAACTCGGAAGTGATGTTATACCATTCTGGGGCAATTAAATCCGACTTTTTCATAATGTTCCTCCTCCGATTAGTACCTAATCCTATTTGTAAGTAATTATATCAGAAACTAGGATAACTTCAAAAGTATATGAATTTTCAAACGCCACTGCATGTAATTATTACAATTAAAAATTCTATCCTTTAAAATAAAGGTGTATGATTAATTCAAAAGGGAATAGTAACATAAGGGAGTGTTGACGATGCCATCATTTAATGAAAAAGATTTTGATAAAGCATATGATAAAGAAACAACAAAAATTAATAAACAATTAGATAAAGATATTATTTTTGCGATGATTGGGGATATCAATACCGGAAAATCATCGACCATTAATCAGCTCATTGGCGATGACGTTGCAAAAGTTGGCGCCCGTCCTGGAGAAACAGTTGGTATTGATAAATATATTTATCGCGACAAGATTATCTTTGCGGATACGCCTGGGCTTGATGATATTAATCATGTGAATTCAGAAGAAACATTTCGCTTTTACCGAGAAGCAGATGTCATCTTATTTTTCCTGAATGCTGCAGGAACGGTTTTTTCAGAAGGAGAAAGAAAATCCTTTGAAACCATAAAAAAAGAAAATAAACATATTGTTTTTGTTTTAAATAAAATTGACGCAGCGGATGATATTCCCGCACTTGTTCAATATGTGAAGCAGCATACATCCGATCGCTATCCAGTTATTCCAATTTCTTCCCGAACTGGAGAAAATATCGACAAATTACGAAATCAGATTTTAGAAATTCTGAAAAAAAAAGAAAAGGAAATTCAATTCGCTCGGCTTATTAAGGAAAAATCACAGACAGCGAACAAATGGATTTTAGCAGCTTCCGGTTCAGCTACTGCTATTGGAGCAGTGCCTCTTCCGGGATCGGACTTCATTCCACTAACCGGTATCCAGGTTGGATTAATGGTAAGACTAGCAACATTATATGAAAAACCTTTATCTAAGAAAAAAGCAAAAGAACTAACGATTGCAACGATTACCGGCAACATTGGCAAAACGATTTTTCGTCAAGTATCCAAATTTGTTCCCGGTGCAGGATCGGTTATCGGCGGCAGTGTTGCCGGGGCGATGACACTATCGATGGGATACGCTGTAAAATATGCCTACGAAAATAATATTGAATTAAATGCAGAAACATTGAAGTCTCTATATAGCTATTTTCATAAAAAAGGCAAAGAAGACCAGAAAGAAGAAAACCAGTAAACCAGAAAAGTACATGCAGCCAAACGTATTGCATGTACTTTTTATTAATCATTCGGTTATACGAAATCCGATTCTAAACCTCAAACTCATCTTTTAAGATAGAATAGATTTTAAGATCCTCTTGCTTTCCTTTTCGGCACATGGATTTTCTTAACGTTCCTTCATAGGTCATTCCTAGTTTCTCCATCAACTTATATGAAGCAATATTGTCTGGATGGCATCTTGCATAAACGCGTTCCAGTTTCATTTTTTCAAATCCAAAACGAAGAACTGCCCTTCCTGCTTCTGCCCCGATTCCTTTCCGCCAATAATCCCGTGAGATAGCATAGGCAAGTTCTGCAGAATAGTGCTTCTGATTCCACTGTAAATCAATGGTTCCAATAACACGGTTCTTCTTCTTCCAAACGATTGCCCAGGCTCCCTTTGTGCCTTTTTTATATAGATCCAGCAAAAACGCGATAAACTCTTCCGTATCCCCACGTGTTGTATGTGTTTCCCACGTTAAAAACGTTGTCAATTCTGGATCGGAAGCATAGTCATAAACATCCTGCAAATCTTCTTTTTTCATTTCTCTTAAAAGCAGTCGTTCTGTTTCTAATACTGGAAACGGAATAAACGGAAATTCTTGCATTGCTTCACCTCACCTTTACATGAAAATTAGGACTATTATACACAAAATCATCCGCATTTTGAAGTATTTCTCATCACGACAAGAAAAACAAATCCAATAACGAAACGTTTTTTATCCTGCACTATATAAAAACCTTGATAATGTAAGAACAAAAGCGCAGAGCGCCTGTTTAAAAACGTAGAGATTGGAGTGGCACAACTGAGATAAAGGAAACACGGTGAGGTAACGAACCGATGTTGACTTATCGTAGGGCGTGACGGGAAATCTCCTAGTTTTTGGCGCTCGGAGCTGGACACGGCTATTTTCTATAATTAGTTATCCACAAGGAAATAATTCTATAATTTCCTATGCAACAAGAAAGAAGCCGAAAAGACCTTCTGAAGTCTTCCCAGCTTCTTTCTCCGATTAAATCCGCTGTTTATGCATATCTTTCCCATCATACGTATAAAGTGTTTCCCTCTTTTCAACGACTGTTTCTAAATGAACTGCTCTGCCCCATAATTGATAAATATATGGTAAAACATGCTCCAAGTATTTAATATCTAATTCAATATCTTCATAGCCATGACGTAAATAAAGCTCTCCATTGCGGAGATAGTCGCCATTTTCTACCGTAATATATGGGAAGCCGCCGTTGACACGCTGGGAGACAAGCTGGTCCCGAATCTGTATATAATCTTTTTGTGTAATTCGATAATCTCTTCCTTTTTTCTCAAAAAGATACAGATCCTCTCTTTCAACTAATTCTTTGGTTAAATAATTTCGGATAAAAGATATATCTGATTCCATTTCACGTACTTCAAACATTTTTTCTCTGCCTTGATTGGGTTTACAGCCGTTCCGTTTCATTTCTTCTGTTGGATTATTATAGCGTTCTTCAATATCTTCAAAAATCTTTATCCCCAAATAATAAGGATTAATCGAAGTTCGTGAAGGCTGGACAACACCAGCATTTAATTTAGCATATTCTAAGGTTTCCGATGTCGTTAAATCTAATGCACGTAAGATTCGTTGATGCCAATAGGATGCCCATCCCTCATTCATCACTTTGGTTTCTAATTGCGGCCAAAAATACAGCATTTCTTCGCGCATCATCGTCAGCACATCACGTTGCCAATCCTCCAGCTCTCTGCTGTATTCTTCAATAAATAATAATATATCTTTTTCAGGAGAGGGCGGGATTTTCTTTTGTCTTTTTGTTTTTTTCCTCTGTGTCCGTTTTTCACTCTCATCTAAATCCCAGAGATCATCATATTCTCCTCTTTTTTTCTGGGTATCCTCATCCGTGCCGTCATCCTCTGTTTTTGGATGCAGCTTATAGCGGACAATGGAAGGATCTATATGCTCCTGAATCGATAAAATAGCATCCAAAAAGCTCTCTACTTCTTCTTTTCCATGTACCATTTCGTAATGAGCAATCCGCTCTGCCGTTGCTGTCATGCTCTCTACCATATCTCTTCTTGTATTTGAAAAACGAATATTATTTTTAAAGAAATCACAATGGGCAAGGACATGTGCAATAATCAATTTATTTTGGATAAGGCTATTCGTATTCAATAAAAAGGCATAACAAGGATCCGAATTAATCACCAGCTCATAAATTTGACTCAAGCCTAAGTCATATTGCAGCTTCATTTTATGAAATTGTTTCCCAAAGCTCCAATGCGTAAACCGTGTCGGCATTCCATATGCACCAAATGTATAGATAATATCTGCTGGACAAATCTCATAGCGCATCGGATAAAAATCCAGTCCAAATCCTTTCGCTACCTCCGTAATTTCTTCGATAGCTTTTGTTAATTCCTTTGTTTCGTTCAAGTGGATTCCCCCTTTATTCTGCTACTACTAGTCTATGTTGTTCGGATAAAATCTTGCCCCGCCGAATCTTCTTTATCCAGATAGACCAAGAAAGTTCATTAGGTATTGGATGCCTAGGGTCGAACCTAAACAGAGCATCCGCCAAGCTTTTCGGGGCGGATGCCTCAGAATCATTTCAACTTGTTACGTTAAATTATTTACTAAATTGACATGCTTTCCTGCGACTGTGATTATCTGCACTACCCGAAATAATTATAAAAGTTATATTTTCTCAATATAAATAATAAGTTCAATATTCAGTATATAATAGCTTCATTAAGCGATTATTTTTTATACACGCTCTGGCGTCTTCTTAAAAAAGCTTTTCATCGCATGATATACATCTGCCTTCTCTTTTAAAATATAGTGTTTAAATTTAGGGTTATCAATGTTTTTATAAGCGTTCATTAACGTAGAATAACGATTATAGCCATTTACCTCTCCATAGCCAAACATATTCGATTTCTCCATCAACTGATTGACTAACTCAATGCATGTCTTGTTATCTGAACTAATATTTTCTCCATCCGAAAAATGAAATGGATAAATATTATAACGGGTCGGATTATATTTTTCTTCAATAACTTCTAACGCTTTATAATAAGCAGATGAACAAATGGTCCCCCCGCTTTCCCCTTTGGAAAAAAATGCCTCCTCCGTCACAACTTTTGCTTCCGTATGGTGGGCAATAAATTCAAATTCAACGCTTTCATATTTTGTTTTTAAAAAACGATTCATCCAAAAGAAAAAGCTGCGGGCAATATACTTTTCAAAAGCTCCCATAGAAGCACTCGTATCCATCATCGCAAGGACAACCGCTTTGGAATCACGGCGAATTACTTCATTCCATGTCTTAAAACGTAAATCATCATTGTAAATCGGGGTGATCTGTGCTTTTCCATCTCGGGAATTCCGCTTTAAAGCAGTTAATATTGTTCTTTTCTTATCCACATTTCCCATTAATCCTTTTTTGCGCACGTCATTAAATTCTACTTTTTCGGTGATAATCTCGGATTTTTCTTTTTCTTGCAGATTGGGAAGCTCTAACTCTCGAAATAACGCCTCTTCTATCTCTGCAATAGATACTTCTGACTCATAATAATCCTGGCCAGGCTTATCCCCAGCTTTCTTGCCATTACCGGCTCCAGCCTGCCCATCTCCGCCAGCTGGTGCGCGTGCAACAATATCTCCAATTTCCGAATCGCCATTTCCTTGCCCTACATGTTTTGATTTTTCATAGTTATACCTGATTTTATACTCATCTAAAGAACGAATTGGGATTTTTACCACGTCTTTGCCATTAGACATAATAATATTTTCCTCACTGACCAGATCGGGTAGGTTCTTCTTGATCGCATCCTTAATTTTCTCATTATGCCGCTGTTGATCTTGATAGCCTTTTCTGTGGAGAGACCAGTTTTCTTGGGAGACTACGAAATTATGCTCTTGCTCATTAGACATTCGAATCCTCTCCTTATATTTTTAATCATTTTTCACTCATCAGTCCTTTTAATAAACATATTTAGAAACATGCTTTATCTATTCTATGCAAGAGGGAACAGGTTATTGCAACTGGATTAGAAGAATTTGCAGCCTGATTGCTAGAATAAGACAAAGAGACTGAATCAGTTACCTAAAAAACATGAAAGTAACGCTGATAGAGTTCCATATGGTTGGACGAAGCTCCCTTATACAGAGGGGGCATCCATGATGATTAAATAATACACAAGGGTACCCCTACCCGATTACGGTACATTTTTATTTCTCCTTAGGTGTAAAAAGAAGAAGCAGTATCCATCTAATTTGATAGATACTGCCCCTCACATATCCTTTTATCGATTCAACAAACTACCAACATAACGCAAGAGTTCATTGGCAGACACAGAATTATAGCCATGTTCATCAATAAGACGTGCAATGACCTCGTTAATTTTCTTCAACTGTGATTCATTTGGTGTTTTCGAAGACGTTGTAATTTTGACGACATCTTTTAAATCAGCAAACAATTTCTTTTGAATGGCTTCACGCAGGCGTTCATGCGATTGGTAATCAAATCGTTTTCCTTTTCTTGCGTAAGCAGATAAGCGAATTAAAATCTCTTCACGGAAACCTCTTTTCGCATTTTCCGAGATGCCAATTTGTTCCTCAATCGAACGCATCAGCTTCTCATCCGGACTCATTTCCTCTCCAGTGAGCGGATCACGTAATTTATTTTTATTACAATATGCCTCCACATTGTCCAGATAGTTATCCATCAATGTTTTTGCAGATTCCTCATAGGAATAGACAAATGCTTTCTGAACTTCTTTTTTCGCAATTTCATCATATTCTTTTCGAGCAATAGAAATATAATTTAAATAGGTTTCCAAGTCATCCTTCGAGATAGAAGGATGCTGATTCAGCCCTTCTTTTAAAGATCGCAGGACGTCTAATGCGTTAATCGATGGAACCTCTTTTCGTATAATCGTAGAAGAAATACGATTGATAACATACCTCGGGTCAATACCTGACATACCTTCATCCGAATACTCATTTAATAGGTCTTCCACATCGATTTGATTGTAACCCTCTACACTTTCTCCATCATAAAGGCGCATCTTTTTCACAACGTCCACATCTTGTTTCTTGGATTCTTTTAAGCGGGTCAAAATAGAGAATATTGCCGCTACCCTTAATGCATGCGGAGCAACATGTACGTCTGCAATATCACTTTCTTGAATCATTTTTTGATAGATTCGTTCCTCTTCACTTACTTTCAAATTATATGGAATCGGCATGACAATCATTCTAGAGTGAAGTGCTTCATTCTTTTTATTAGAAATAAAGGACCTGTATTCTGATTCGTTTGTATGAGCTATAATAAGTTCGTCAGCGGAAATTAAAGCGAATCTTCCTGCTTTAAAATTCCCCTCCTGTGTCAATGAAAGCAAGTGCCATAAGAATTTCTCATCACTTTTTAAAATCTCCTGAAATTCCATCATTCCCCGATTTGCTTTATTTAACTCCCCATCAAACCGATAAGCGCGCGGATCGGATTCGGATCCAAATTCTGCAATCGTCGAAAAATCAATGCTTCCAGTTAAATCGGCGATATCTTGTGATTTAGGATCAGATGGACTAAATGTACCGATTCCTACTCGTTTGTCCTCTGAGAAAAAGATTCGTTCTACCTTCACATCTTCAATCCTGCCGCCATACTCTTTTTCTAAACGCATCGTATTAAGCGGTGATAAGCTGCCTTCAATCCGAACCCCATATTCTTCAAAGAAGTCCTCACGCAAATGCTGTGGAATGAGGTGTAAGGGATCTTCATGCATCGGGCAATTTTTTATGGCATATACTGCGCCTTCATCTGTACGTGAATACTGTTCTAATCCTCGTTTTAGCAAACTAACAATCGTTGACTTCCCGCCGCTGACTGGGCCCATCAATAGTAGAATTCGTTTCCTTACATCTAATCTTCTTGCTGCTGGATGAAAATACTCTTCTACTAATCTCTCAATAGCTGATTCTAAACCAAAAATGGATGATCCAAAAAACTGATACATTTTGTGATTGTCTTTTTCTTTGACCCCCGCACTCTTGATCATATTATAGACGCGAGAATGAGCAGTCTGTGCGATTGTCGGGTTTTCCTTCACTAAATCTAAGTATTCCGCAAATGTCCCTTCCCATCCTAATTGCTTCTCTGCTTCTCTATCGTGTTTTACTTTGTTTAAAATATCCATCGCAGGCTCCCTCCATCTTGCAACGATTTCTATATCCTATGCAAGAAAATCTTAAAACATGCTCTAAGGAGATATTTTGAAACCAAAAGTATGTAGCACTCTTTTAAAAAGCGTAAAGATTTCATCCCCGTACTTTAGGGAGCTCCGGCTTTAGACGACTTTTCTTTGTTTTTGATGGTGAGGGAAAACGATTTTGCTCAAGTGGGATGCCAGACATTTATTCATAATAAAGAAAAAACATTCTTGGAAAAAAGAGGATGAAACTTTTTTGGCTCAACCACATTTATTGAAGGACTTTTTCATTATATGTATCAAAATCATACCTCTCTCCATGAACAATTGTGTACTGCGCATCTCCGCGTTCTATCATCCAAACCATTACTTCTCTTTCATCTGTTTGTGCTGTCACAGCGAATAAATCTTTTTCATCTGATAATCCAAGCGATTCTATATAGTCATCTTGAAGTTCTCGGTCACGAATTAATGTTATATTCATCATATTTACCCCATACATCCCCCGAACGTCCTCCGCTAACTCTTTGGTTAATTCATCTATAGGATGTGTATCTAAATACGCTTCCGAAAAATACGAAGCTACTTTATCCTCCTCTTCCATGATGGCAGCTTTATACATATCACTCACGATTCGAGCGCTGGACGAACTTAAGCATCCTGACAAAAAAAGCGGAATGCATACAACGATTAATAGTACTAGGCGTTTCATGTGATTAACTCCTTACTTCTATGCTACCTTGATTGTAAGTGATTTGAACATGTTTGTGAAGATGATTTACGGGAGAATCATCTTCATTTGAACCTCCCCTAGAAGGATAACCTTATGATTGCAGTTGAATGTAGCCAAAACTTCCATCATAATAGAAGAGGTATGATGATGGAGAAATGAGGGATCAAGATGAAAACAGATAAAGGAATTATTTTTTTCGATATTGATGGAACATTACTTACGGAAGAAGAAAGAACACTCCCAGAATCCACAAAAAAAGCGATTTTCAAGTTAAAAGAACTGGGTCATGAGGTCGCTATTTCCACTGGACGCGCCAAATTTTTATTTGAAGATTTACGACAAGAATTAGATATTGACACTTACATATGCTACAACGGGCAATATGTTGTGTTTCGCGGAGAGACTATCTATGCAAATACATTAGATACGCAAGTCTTGGATGAATTAACAGCATTTGCTTTAAATAAAAACCATCCTGTTGTTTATATGAGTGAGGAAAAAATGACAACCAATGTACCGAATGATCATCCATATATTAAAGAAAGTATTTCCACACTAAAAGTAGATGCTTATCCAACACAAGAGAAGGATTTCAATAAGCACAACGATATCTATCAAGGTCTTCTCTTCAACACTGTAGGGGAAGAGACGATTTATCAAGAAATATTTAAGGATTTGGATTTTGTTCGTTGGCACCCTAAATCTTTAGATGTGCTTCCCAAAGGCGGGTCAAAAGCAATTGGAATACAAAAACTGTTGGAATATCTTGATTTCCCGGCGGAAAGACAGTATGCATTCGGGGACGGTTTAAATGATATGGAAATGCTTAAAATGGTTCCAAACAGTGTCGCCATGGGAAATGCCTTGCCTGAAGTGAAAGAAATAGCAGCATATGTTACAAAGGATGTTAGTGAAGATGGCATTTTACATGGGTTGCAAATGGTTGGATTGCTGCCGGAAGATTAACCACACAGAAAAAGACATTCCATGCCGATCGATTATATAACATGGAAATAGTTATTTTTTAAGAGAAGACCTCTTTCTTACATGTACTTATACATCTGAAAGAGCGTCTTCTCGTTTTTGGTTGCTAAAAGCACGGCTAAACGTTTTCTAATTTGTATAACCTGCACTTCACTTTCCTTTTGCAAAGAACATATCCTTTTATTTATCATAATCATCCGGATTAGAACCGGAGCGGCTATTTTCATTTAAAGCATCAATTTGCTTCATTTCTTCTTCTGTTAATTCAAAATCAAAAATATCCGCATTTTGGATAATTCTTTCTGGCGTAATGGATTTAGGGATTGTAACTACATTATGCTGAATGTCCCAACGCAAGATAACCTGTGCCACAGATTTCCCGTATTTTTCTCCGATAGAAACAAGAGTAGGATGATCTAAGAGCTGACCTCGTTTTAACGGAGACCAGGCTTCTAGCTGGATTCCTTGTTTTTCACAAAACATACGTAATCCTTCTTGCGTTAGATGCGGATGGAATTCCACTTGATTAATTGCTGGAACAACCTCAGCTTCTGGCAGGAGCCGTTCTAAATGCTGAATATGAAAATTACTGACCCCTATTGCACGGACGCGTCCATCGTGGTAAAGCTTTTCTAGTGCTTTCCATGTATCAATAAATGTTTCTTTGACAGGCCAATGAATGAGATATAAATCCAAATAGTCTGTATCTAATTTTTGGAGGCTTCTTTCAAAAGCTTCTAATGTAGATTCATAGCCTTGTTCATCATTCCAGACTTTTGATGTTAGAAAAATAGATTCTCTCGCTACACCAGACTCCTTTATTCCTTGTCCCACGCTGACTTCATTCTCATAAAAAGAAGCGGTATCAATACTGCGATAGCCATTTTCTAACGCAGCTTTTACGGCTTCCACAGCGGTTTTTCCTTCATCTACCTTATACACACCTAAACCAAATTTGGGCATGTCCACGCCATTATTCAATGTAACTGTTTCCTGCAAATGCTGACTCATTTCTGAACCCCTTCCCTTTCATCCTTTTTTATCATCATATACCAATTGACGCTTAAAATGAAACAGAAAGGAACCTGTAAATAGAAGCTCTGTAGAATGAAAGATGTCATCCTTCCCGTAAAGAGCACCTCTCTATGAATGAATTGCAGATTAATAAGATTGATAGATATAAACACCATCTACTAATTCACGTTTACATTCACCCGCCAAACGTAAATATTCTAAATGAGCAACTGTTTCTCCCACTGCAAATCGAGTATCGTGGACAGCTAACTTTTTCGGGAAGAGTTTTTCCATCGTTTCGTAAACATTCAAGCCCGTTTTCAGCATTTCTTTCAGACTGCTTAATCTCTCGTCATGATGCGCTTCAATCTCAGCGATCCGCTTGGATGCATTCGGAAACGGGTCCCCATGAGATGGAATAACCCACTCCACATCCAGTTTCTTTATCTTCTCCAAGGAATTTAAATAGTTAGCCAGCGGATTCGGATCCCCGTGGAACCAGTACGAAATATTCGGTGTGATTTTCGGCAAAATATGATCTGTCGCCAACAAAACGCTCTTCTCCTGATTATAAAAAGTGACTAAACCATCCGAGTGACCTGGTGTATGTATAATTTCATATGCATACTTTCCAAAAGAAAGGCTGTCACCTTCTTTGAGGAAGTGTTCCACCTTTGGGTATGGCGTTACTAGTGGCGCAAATGCTGCCGTATTCTCTGTCAGAGCTCTGCTTATATCATCTGGAATACCTGCCCGATGATAATTTTCCCACAGATTTTCTAAAAAAGGCTGTTCCCACGCTTGAAGGGCATCCTCTAAATCTATTTCTGACATCCACACTTTCGCATTTGTTTTTTCTTGCAGCTTCCCAGCATAACCAAAATGGTCTGGATGATAATGCGAAACAATAATATCCGTAATCTGTTTCCCCTCTATTTCTTGATCCCAGATTTTCTTTGTTTCCTCATTATGCAAACCAGTATCTAAAATCTTATAACCGTCATCCTCTTCTGCCAAAAAACAATTTACATGATTGAGCCGAAAAGGCAACGCTAACGTAATTCGTTTAATTCCTAACTCTTCTAACATGGACGTCACTTCCTCTTTTAGAAATCCTTTACTTCCCTCTAAAGTTCGGCTTTCTTTTTTCAAAAAATGCCTGAATACCTTCCTTATTATCCTCTGATTGCAGCAATAGCGTTTGAATAGCTGTCTCTTGCAAATCATTTGTGCCGTTACTCCACTCATCAGCGTGATTAACCATATGCTTCACAAATTTATTCGCAAGTGGCGGTCCATTTACAATGAATCTAGCATAATCTGCCGCTGCTTCCAATACATCTCCTTCTGTTACTTTATTTACAATCCCGCGCTGATACGCCTCCTCTGCAGATACAGGCCTTCCAGAAGAAATCCATTCCTTAGCAATCGCACCTGGTAGATTATCGGTTAATTTCTTTAATAAGCCTAAGTCAGGAATAATACCCACATTTGTAAAACTGCACACGAAGCTAGCATCTTCCTTTGCTACCACAAAATCTCCAGCAACGGCAATACTAAAGCCCGCTCCTGCCGCAAAACCATGGACGGCACTAATAACATATTTATCAAGCTCTCGGATTGTTTGAATAATTTCTAACGCTTGTTTCATATATTCCATAATTTTAGCACTGTTGTCTAATGTATGAAGTACTTCTAAATCACCGCCAGCTGAAAATACCTTTCCTTCTCCACTAATAATAACAGCCTTCACAGCAGCATCCCTTTCTGCATCCTTCAACGCTTCCACAAAACCGTTTGCCATCTCAATCGACAAGGCATTTCGTTTCTCAGGACGGTTCATCGATATATAGGCTATCGAATCTTTCTTTTCATATAGAATTGCATCTGTCATTGTTCTTCTCTCTCCCTCATCTATGATCATCCGATGTCAACATAAATTATGCTAGGTAAGCTGATGGATATTTTTTGCACGATTGTATGCCGTTTTTAATTCATTCACAGCGTCCTGTACGGATTGAGACTTCATGGTTCCGCCGACACCTTGACCAGCCCCCCAAATATCCTTCCATGCCTTGGCTGAGGAATCAGATAGCTTTTTAAAATCAAGGCCCGCTTTTTTTGGTAAATTCTCTGGATCAAGGCCCGCTTTAACAATACTCGGAATCAAGTAATTGGCTGGTATACCACTAAAAGCAGGGGTATATATAATATCTGCAGCAGCTGATCGAATAATCGTATCTTGATATGCTTCACTTGCTCCGCTTTCCTTCGTTGCAATAAAATGCGTTCCGATATAGGAAAAATCAGCCCCCAATAATTCTGCAGCCGCTATCTGTTCTCCTTTTGTAATTGTCCCCGCTAAAGCTAACGGACCATCAAAAAAGCTGCGTACTTCATCCACAAATGCAAATGGATTTAACGTACCTGCATGGCCGCCGGCTCCACTTGCTACCAAAATTAATCCATCACTGCCCTTTTCCAATGCTTTCTTAGCAAACTTCACATCGATCACATCCGATAAAACAAGGCCGCCATAAGCATGGACTACTTTTACAACTGGAGAGGGATCTCCCAAAGACGTGATAACAATTGGCGGCTGATGCTTCTCTATTAATTCTAAGTCCTCCAAAAATCGTTTATTTGAGGAATGACTAATAAAATTAACTCCCCAAGGGGCAACTTTGGCATTTGGATCTGACTCTGTTTTTTCTGCTAATCTCTCATTAATTTCTGCCATCCAGCTGTCTAAAATCTCTGTCGTACGTGCATTTAAAGCTGGAAAGGTTCCAATGATCCCTGCTTCACAAGCACTGACAACCATGGTTGGATTTGAAATCAAAAACATCGGAGCCATAATAACTGGCAGCTCCATTCTTTTCTTTATCTCGGTTACTTGCATTTTGAACAGCTCCTTTTGCTTCTGAATAATAATGATCAGTTAAAGAAACGATACTTTCTTGCACTGAGAACTTCTAAGATTAACTACATCTTTTCCAACTTAAAAATTTAAAATTTAAATTATCCAATCAGCGGAAGAAATACATGGACAAATCCCACAAGATTGCAAGTTGCAATGTAAAGTACAGGAGCGCCCATAAGGCCCCTATTTCAAATGAGGGATGATGGACGCTGCCGAACTAAAATAATATACTCAACGATTATTCTATTTCGTGCCACAATATGAAATTACTATTTTTACCTTTCCCCTTACGATGGGTCTGATAAGGAAAGCTGCTCCTTCACTTGATCTCGCAGTGCACGCTTTAAAAATTTTCCGACAGATGTTTTTGGAATTTCGTCCATAATTAAAACTCTATCTGGAATCCAGAATTTTGCGAACTGCGGCTCTAAAAATTGCTTCATATCTTCTTCTGTTAATTTTTCATTTTCTTTTAATACCACACATGCCACGGGACGCTCTTGCCATTTTGGATCAGGTACGGCAATGACCGCCGCTTCAAAAACTGCCTCGTGGGCCATTAAAGCATTTTCTAAGTCCGCAGAAGAAATCCATTCCCCGCCGCTTTTAATCATATCTTTCGTACGGTCAACTATTTTAACAGAGCCTTCTTCATCAATATTAACGACATCCCCTGTATGGAGCCAGCCATCACGGAAGGAATCCTCACTGCGGTCATTTTTATAGTAAGAATCAGCAATCCAAGGTCCTCTAACAAGCAGTTCACCTACAGCCTCCCCATCATGAGGAATTTCACGATTCTCATTTACGCCTTTAATTTCAATCCCAGGTACTACCATACCTTGGCGTGCGCGTAATTCCAGGCGTTCTTCTTCGTCCAGATCCCGCTGATAGCTCTTTAAACGGGCTAATGTCACAATTGGAGAAGTTTCTGTCATACCATATGCATGAACAAAAGGAATCTTATATTTGGATTCAAATGCCCGAATCATCCCTTTCGGAGCAGCTGACCCGCCACAAAGAATACAACGTAAGCTGCTTGTATCATAATTTCCTTTTTCCAATGCTTGCAGTAAACCAAGCCAGATTGTCGGTACTCCAGCTGCTATCGTAACCTGATGTTCCTCAATTAATTCCGCTAAAATTTGCGGTGTTGGCATTGGTCCTGGCAACACTTGCGTCGTCCCAAACCACAGAGCGGCAAAAGGTATTCCCCAAGCATTCACATGAAACATTGGAACCACTGGCATTGCCGTATCTTCCTCCGACAGCTCTGCGGTGTCTTTTAGACCGAGAGCTAGGCTATGTAAATAAATCCCGCGATGTGAGTAGACGACACCTTTGGGTCTGCCTGTCGTTCCAGAGGTATAACATAAACCCGCCATATCATTTTCATTAATATCTTCGCTTAGTGCTGTGTCGGGATCACTTTCTTGAAGCAGTGATTCATAGGATGCCACATTCTTTAGGCTTGTTTCTGGTAAATCATCTTTATCCGTCATCATAATAATTTTTTCCACATTACTGATTTGATCCTTAATTCGTTCAAGTAATGGAAATAAGTCCTCATCCACCAGCAATACTTTATCCTCTGCGTGGTTAATAATATATGCTAGGTCGTCCGGTGAAACGCGAAGATTAATCGTATGCAGTACTGCCCCAATTGATGGGATAGCAAAATAAGCCTCTAAATGCCGGTGATGGTTCCACGCTATCGTACCAACCTTATCCCCTTTTTTCACACCTAAGTTCTTCAGGACACCCGCTAACCGATGAATACGTTCTGTAATCTTCCTGTACGGAATGGTTTGAACGCCGCCTAATGTACGTGAAATAACCGTTTTATTTGGAAAGTACTTCTCTGCATGCCTGACCATTGTTGTTAGAGTTAACTGCGTTTGCATCATTTTTAATTTCCTCCCCACTCATCTGTTAATCGTTCAATGATGGTGCCATTAGCCATACCTAATCCTTCACACATGGTTTGCAGTCCGAAACGAGATTCCAATCGCTCCATGGTATGCATCAACGTTACCATTAGCCTCGCACCGCTTGCGCCTAAAGGATGCCCTAAGGCTATAGCTCCCCCATGCATATTGACTTTTTCTTCATCTACCCCGAATTCTTTCATCCACATCAAAGGAATCGATGCAAATGCCTCATTGACTTCGAAAACATCGATATCTTCTAAGACCAACCCGGCTTTTTTCAAGACCTGTTTTGTCGCTGCAATGGGACCTGTTAACATCGCTGCAGGATCAGAGCCAACCACACTGCGAGCCAGAATCCGAAAGCGCGGAACAAAGCCAAGCTCCTTTGCTTTATCACTAGACATTATGAGAAGTGCTGCTGCCCCGTCACTCATTTGACTAGCATTTCCTGCTGTAATGCCGCTATTCTCTATAAATAAATCAGGCAGCGCAGCTAATTTTTCCACGGAGGTGTCCTTCCTGGGTCCTTCATCCTCATGAAAACAAGCTGTCGTTCCATCAGCTCGTTTAACGACAACAGGCATGATTTGTTTATGAAAAAAACCTTTCTCTTGCGCTTTTATCGCCCGCATATGGCTTTTGAATGAATAATCATTCATTTTTTCGCGCGAAATTCCCCATCTTTGCGCAATGTTAGCTGCTGCAATTCCTTGATGCACCAAATCATATTTTTCCCGTAAAACCGTATTCCACTTCACACCTTGATGGTTTGCTCCCATCGGGACGCGAGACATACTCTCTACGCCTGCAGCAACAACGATTTCCATATCACCGCTAATAATCGCCTGAGCAGCAAAATGAATCGCCTGCTGACTAGAGCCGCATTGACGGTCAATCGTCGTTCCAGGTACACTGGCTGGATAACCTGCAATAAGTGCTGCCTGTCTCGCAATATCAACAGCCTGTTCTCCTATTTGTGTCACACATCCCATAATGACATCATCAATTTGTGCGGCATCTAAACTGGTGCGACGTATTATTTCTTTCAGAGGTGCTGCGGCTAATTCTTCTGCCCTTATTTCGCTAAGAAAACCATTTCTCTTGCCGATCGGTGTTCGCACTGCTTCTATAATGACGGCATCTCGCATTTATTGTCCTCCTTATTTCCGTTTTGAAAGGATATAAAACAGTTATCGCCTTAAACTTGCAAGCTCCCATGGCCTTTATCTTATGCATTATATGGACAATCAAGCAGAAGTTCTTTATTCAGAGGTGGCATGTTATGCGGCCTTTTTAAATACCGGCTTATGGTAAACGCTTTCAAACTTAATTTTATGGTGTAGGTATTGGAATGTCAAGTAAGAATAATGTATTTCAATTCGTATGACGTACGATTTTTCATCCTTTAACAACTAAAAGTCCAACCATATTACACATTTGCACTAATCCTTCTCGTATACCCGCCATAAAAGAAATATCAACTGAGAGAAAGATAATGATGCCATTTAAAAATCGTCCTAATGGCATCTTTAAGGCAGGCAAACTCTTCTTAAATGGACTGTTGCATAGCTGTTCGCAGCATTTGTAAATAACGTTCCTGCTGCAGATAATCTGCCTGCGCTCTTTCTAAAGATACAGATGAAAATTGAACTTTTGAACCTATTCTTTTTTGCACAAGCAGCGGAATATCTGTTGTAATGACAGTAGCAATTCGAGCGTATCCTCCAGTTGTCTGCCGATCAGATAAGAGTACAATTGGCTGCCCATTCGCCGGAACTTGGATGGTCCCCGGGAGAACACCGTCGGAAATAATATCTGCTTGACGCACATGGGGCAGTGCTTTCCCGGCTAAACGGTAGCCCATTCGATTGGATTGTCCCGTAATCAGATAGCTTTCTTGATAAAATTGCTGGTACGTTTTGTTGGCAAAAGCAAACATGTCAGGACCGGGGATAACACGAATCGGACGATGCTGTTCATAATTCGGCATATCTGTCTTTTTTAGATATCTTCCTGCCCGAACATACGCTATATCTGCCTGTTCCGTTAATAAGCAGTCTCCCTTTTGCAAAATCCGTCCATCTAAACCGCCGATATGCGCTGACGTATAAGTGGACTTACTTCCCATTACTTCCTCGGCAAAAAATCCGCCTGCAACTGCTAGATAAGCATATGTCCCATTTACGGCTTTACCAAATGATACGATCTGTCCCTGGTAAATACGATAGCTTTTCCATGGACGTATGGGATTTCCATCGATTGTTGCTGATAAATCGGCACCGCCAATGGCTATAACCGTATCTTGTAATATTTTTAACCGGGGACCCATTAACATAATTTCCAGCGTTGCCTTCTCCTCTTCATTTCCAACGAGCAGGTTAGCAATACGATGAGCAAAGAAGTCCATAGCACCTGATGGGGGCAGACCATATTTTTGAAAGCCGTTTCTCCCTAAATCCTGAAGACTTGTAGCTAACCCCGGTTTGACCACTTCCATAACTTCCCTCATTTGCTTTCACCTGCTGCGCGTATCTGGATATGCTGTCCAGATAATGCCTCTGCCAACTTTTTTACAAAAATAGCCGCTTGGGCACCATCACCGTGCACACAGATCGTATCTGCCTGAATAGCTATATCCGTTCCATCGACTGCCTCTACTTTATTCTCCTTCACCATTCGAATAACACGGCTTACACTTACATCGACATCCTGAATGATTGCATTCGATGCTGATCTGGGTGTTAACGTTCCATCTGGCTGGTAAGTCCGATCGGCAAAGACTTCTTCTGCCACTTGAAGCCCCCGCTTTCTACCTTCCTTTATAAGCTGTGAATTGGCTAACCCAAATAAAATCATACGTTTATCTACGTGATAGATGGCTTCCGCAATAGCAGCAGCTAATTCCCTGTCTACTGCTGCCATGGAATATAGTGCACCATGGGGTTTCACATGTGCAATTCTTGTTCCAAAAAGCGTTGCAAATCCGCTCAGCGCACCAATTTGATAGACGATTAGATTAAAAACCTCTTCTGGAGTAACCTGCATGCGGCGCCGGCCAAAACCTTGTAAATCCTGAAATCCCGGATGTGCCCCGATTGCCACTTGATTTCTTACTGCTTTTTCTACCGTTGCTCGCATAACATTATGGTCGCCCGCATGATATCCACAGGCGATATTCGCTGAGGTAATCCATTCCATGACGCTATCATCCTGGCCAATTTGATATGCACCAAAGCTCTCTCCTAAATCACAATTCAAATCGACATATAAACTCATAAAGGATTATCCCCTTTCTCTCGACAGATTTTTGGCTGATAACTTCCGTTTTGGACTGCTTCTTCTATTTTAAAGTAGGTTTCTAGATTAATTGGTTCAAACTGCAGGATATCCCCCGCCCGTAAAAGGACTGCCTCCTCCTTCCGAACGTCATAGAGACGCACTGGGGTTTTTCCAATAATCCGCCATCCTCCTGGTGATTGTAGAGGGTAAATCCCTGTCTGCTGATCAGCAATACCTACCGCTCCTTGTTCCACAACACTTCTCGGATTCTTTAGCCTCGGCATAACAAGTTTTTCAGATAAACCGCCCAAATAAGGAAAACCAGGCATAAACCCCATCATATAAACATAATAATGCGGTTCTGTATGCAAACGGATTATCTCTTGAAAAGAAAGCTGATGATACGCAGCAACATCCTCTATATCTAAAGCAAATTCTTTTTCATAGCATACTGGGATGGTGATTTTCCTAGATACAGGGGCATCTATTTCGCCCATTATTTTTTGGAGCTGGTTAAGTTCTTTTTCAAGCGCTGTATATGTGATTTCCATTGGATTATAATAGATAGTCAGGCTGGTATACGCAGGAATCCACTCCTCGACTCCCTTCACTGGATATTTTTCTAGCAGACTTGCAAAGCGATGAACGTTTCCGTTTACTTGCCTGTCAATTGTATTACCAAATTGGATACGTACACCGCGGTCTCCATACAGTTGAATGGGATACATCATGCATCACCTTTTCTCTTTAGTTCTGAACTTTCTGTATTTATATTGTACACCTATTTTTTTGCAGAAACGAATGATTTGTGCCAAGATTTTAGAACATTTGCTAAGATGGTTGACAGCATATGTGCAAAAAGCCCCGCTAAGATATAACTCTTAACAGGGCTTCTTACGGATATTAGTTATTATTATCAAGCACATAACGATCTTTTCCAACATGATAACCGAAAAAGATGATGAAAACACCTACCGTCATTAATACGAGAAGAGGCACTGTCCATGTCGACGTCAAATCATAAATAGAGCCGATTGCAAACGGGCCAACAGCCGCTAAAAGATAGCCAACAGATTGAGCCATTCCAGAAAGCTCTGTTGCTTGTTCAGCATCTCTAGAGCGCAAGCCAATAAACGTTAAGGCAAGGGCAAACCCTCCGCCTAAGGTGATTCCAATTAAAAGGAGACTGAACAAAAGAACAAGCCAAGAGTTCCCAAGCAGTAATGAGCCATAGCCGACTAGCGCACAGAGCCCCATAGAGCATGCAATAAGGTATTGTCTCTTCATTCTTCCCGCCAATATAGGCAAGAAGAAACTAGCAGGCAAACCGACAAGTTGTGTTAACGATACTAACCATCCTGCTGTTTCCATACTCAATCCATAATCATGCAAAATCTCTGGCAACCACGAAATAGTTACATAAAACATTGTTGATTGCAATCCCATATAAATAGCAACAATCCATGCTAATGGTGATTTCCACATACGATTACCGGATAGTACCCCGCCTGATTTCATTTGAACCTTTTCTTCACGTTCTTTATATTTATTTAGAATAATAACCCAGACAACAATAGCGAGAACGGCTGGCGTTGTCCAAACCAGCAAAGATAGCTGCCAGCCTAAACCAAGATTTCCTGCTAAAGGATGACTCAATCCAGAGGCAGATGCTGCAAAAATATTCATTGCTGTTGTATAAACACTTGTTAAAAGTGCAACCTTTAAAGGAAAACGATCCTTAATCACACTCGGCAAAAGAACATTACAAATAGCAATTCCTGCCCCAACAATAAAAGTACCTAACAGTAATAAAATAAATATTGCAATAGAACGTACAAGAATACCAATAATAATCAAAATGAGTCCAATGATTAATGCTTTCTCTTTTGTAAATGTACGAGCAAGGTTGGGAACTAAAGGAGAGATAACCGCAAAGGCAATCAGCGGCAAGCTCGTAAGTAATCCTGCTGTACCATTCGAAATAGCAATGTCATCTCTTATTAAACCAATAATGGGTCCAACTGAGGTAATTGCTGGACGTAAGTTAAAAGCTACAACAATGATCCCGACAAGAAGGAGAACAACTTGTAGCTGATTTGAATCTTTCTTCCCTTTTTCCATACCTTCCATGATAAGCCTTCTTTCTAATCAGTCAAAACTATTAAGCTTTATATCTCTTAAATTAGAAGTTACAAATCGATGCTTTACGGATACATTGGAATAATAGTTCTGTTTCATATTTCACTAACGTGTCCCTAAAACCCGCTCATCTCTCCATCATAGAGATTACCCTCGTCAATAGTTTGTTCGTATATAACGAAGGGTAATCTATGCTTAGCTGGTTCCTTTTAGATGCGTGTTTCTGCTATTCACGTTATGCCTGACACTGCCATTTACATTTGGTGAATAACCTCTTTTACAAGTTGTACAAATTTGCTGCGTGACTGTGCAGCAACTTCAATTACTTCATCATGGTTTAGCGGTTGATCTAAAATTCCACTTGCCATATTGGTTAAACAAGAAATGCCGAGTACTTTTAACCCGCCATGCACAGCAACAAGCGCTTCCGGCACGGTAGACATGCCAACTGCATCGCCGCCAAGCACTCGAATCATACGGATTTCTGCTGGTGTTTCATAAACAGGGCCGCTCCACCAGCCATATACGCCTTCTTGTAAGGTAATATTATTTTCTTCAGCAATCCTTTTTGCCAAATCGCGAAGTTCACGATTATATATTTCAGAGGAATCTGGAAAACGAGTGCCTAAATCATTGTTATTTGGACCAATTAATGGATTGGTTCCAACTAAATTAATATGGTCGGTAATCAACATTAAATCACCAGGGTTAAATTCCGTATTTACCGCGCCACAAGCATTGGTAATAATCAATTTCTCCGCACCGAGCGCTTGAATAACACGTACAGGGAAAGTAACTTCATCTAGCGTGTAACCTTCATAATAATGGTAACGGCCTTTCATTGCTACAATGCGTTTTCCTTGTAAGGTTCCGATAACAAGCTGGTTTGCATGTCCAATAGCTGCTGATTTAGAAAAATAAGGAATTTCTTCATATGGAATGACTACAGCATCTTCCAATTCATCTGCTAGTCCTCCCAATCCAGACCCTAAAATAATTCCGATTTCAGGTGTTACATCTGTTTTCCCTTGAATAAACTCTTTTGCTTCTTTGATTTGATTTGTCTGATGCATAAATATTGCCTCCTTCAATGTATTTTTAACAAAACAACGCTTAAATTACGATGCCTGTTAAATGGGAATATGTAAAATAATTTCCCTTATCGTGCGTAATGTATACGTATCTTTACTTGAGCAAGATACAGCAAATACATCTTGAATCATCACCATAATAGTATGCAATCATTGCTGTATTGTCAATGTCATTCTTGCTTAGGGAGGGAGTTAAGAATAAGGTTTTGGAGTGTGATTGGCTTGGGTTGGAGCGGTTTTCGGATTGGATGGAGCGCTTTCCTCTGATCCTGGAGCGAATTCTGGCTTGGGTGGAGCGCTTTTTCCCTGTTTTGGAGCGGTTTCCAGATTGGATGGAGCGCTTTCCTCTGATCTTGGAGCGGATCCTGGCTTGGTTGGAGCGCTTTCCTCTGATCTTGGAGCGAATCCTGGCTTGGGTGGAGCGCTTCCCCCCTGATTCGGAGCAGATTTCAGATTGGGTGGAGCGCTTTCCTCTGATCTTGGAGCGGATCCTGGCTTGGGTGGAGCGCTTCCCCCCTGATTCGGAGCGGTTTCCAGATTGGATGGAGCGCTTCCCCTAGTTTGGAGCGGTTTCCAGCTTGATTGGAGCGCTTCCCCCTAGGGTTGGAGCGGATTTCAGATTGGATGGAGCGCTCTCCTCTGATTCGGAGCGGATTCAGCTTGGGTTGGAGCGCATTTCTCTTTTTTGGAGCGCTTTCTGCTTTTTCGGAGCGCATCCAGCCTATTTCCGAGCGAGCTCCAGTTTTTTCTAATGTAATGAAAAAAGGATTTCTGTATCTTATTCTGATACAAAAATCCTTATTCAGTAGAAATTATTCTTTAAACTCCAACATTTTCTGCTTCAGTTCTTCTTCCATGGTAATTAATTCTTTTTCTGCTTCATTACGTTTCTTGCGTCCGTCCGATTGAATTTGGAGTGTTTCTTCAATGGTAGACATTAATTTTTCTTGTGTTTGTTTTAATGTGTCAATATCAACCAGACCGCGTTCATTTTCCTTTGCTGTTTCAACCGTGTTTTCTTTTAACATGTCAGCATTTTTTAATAATAAATCATTCGTAGTCTTAGAAACTTGCTTTTGTGCTTCCATAGCATGGCGTTGTCGAAGCAAAGTCAGTGCAATGGCGACTTGGTTTTTCCAAAGAGGAATAGCTGTTAAAACAGATGATTGGATCTTTTCGACAAGTGCTTGATTCGTATTTTGAATAAGACGAATTTGCGGGGCACTTTGCATGGTAATTTGTCTGCTTAGCTTAAGATCATGCGTCCGTTTTTCCAGGCGATCCACAAATTGCAGCATATCATTAACCTCTTGAACATCCATCTGACTTTGGCTGATTTCTGCTTTTTTACGGAGTTCTGGAATGATTTTATTGTTAATTTCTTCTACCTTTAACTCCCCAGCTGCAATGTAAATATTTAACGCATCATAGTAATCACGATTAGTAGCAAATAATTTATCCAGCATCTCATTATCAGACAAGAGTAAGTCCTTATTTCGATCCAAACGGACACTGATGCGGTCAATTTGCGCGCTTGTTTTTTGATAACGGGATAGAACTTCATTTACAGACTTGGATAATTTCCCAAATAAACGTGAAAAGAATCCAGTCTTCTCTTGCTGTAGTTCAGAAGGGTCAATACCCTCCAGCTTTTTCATCAGTTCGTTCAGAATAGAACCAATTTGGCTGACATCCTGTTTTTGTACGTGCTCTAACATTTCATGAGAGAATTGATGCAGTTTTGCCTGTGCTTCTACACCATATTTCACTAGCGACTGTTGATTGGTTGTATCGATTTGCTGCGCTAATTGTTCTGCTTTCTTACGGTGGTCGCTCGAGAGCTTATCAACAAGTCGTGGTGCATCTGCATTTTCTATACGCTGCTCTGATTTTTCTGCAGGCACTTCGGTTCTCTCACCGAATGGATTATTTATTAAATCATCAATGGAATCATTGGACTGTTCGTTTGTCGGCATATAAATATCCCCCTTATTTTTTGGAACGGCGTAATGTTTGTTTGGCAACATCCAGTTCAAAATCTAATGTTTCTAAATCATCTCTGAGCATCACTTGTAAATCTTTCTTTATTGTTATACTGAATGCGCTAAGTGTTTGCCTCGTTTCCTTTAACGACTTTTGCATCTCGATGGACGGTGAAGGTTGACTGGAAAGATAAGCATAGCGCTCCGACAATTCAACAAGTGAATCTAAATGGTTGTAGAAGAAATTCTCCGCTTGATAGAAACGTAATGGTTCTTTTCTTGCATTGTTATATATTTTTTGTGCAGTTCTTACGATGGCCAAATTCTCCTTGGCATGCTGTAGCGATCTGACTCTAAATAACGCTTTTTGCATTCGTGTTATCTTACCTCTTGCTTCTTTTAAATTTGTATCGATAAATTTATACTCTTTTTTGGTTAATCCCTGACTTTTAACAAATCGATAATCTAATATTTGTTTTGTTGCGGCATATGTCAAAACGCCGCCAATCGCAGCAAAGAGACTTGTTAATAGTACGGTTTGTCCATATATAAAAAAGCTTACCAGCCATATAACTGTCAGGCTGACAGTACCAACAAAGCTTTGCATTAAAAATTGCAATATCGCCCTCATAACCTCACTCCTACGTGATTAATCATTTTAGCCTAAGTGTATTTTTTCTTATACCTTTCTTCTTATTATACTATTACGAATGAGTGTTTTAAAAGTTTCATTTCTTTTAATTTAGACCTTCCTTTATCTAAACGTTTGAAAACTATGATAACATAGGAACGAGCGTTCTTTCTTGTGGATGGTACAATAATTTAAATATTCTATTGATCCAAAACAACAACTTCAATTTCAAGGAGGGTGTTTTTCGTGAAAAGAATTGGTATTGATGCAGGTGGCTCATTAATAAAAATAGCTTATGAAGAAAACGGTAAGCTTCGGTTGAAAACATTTCCTGCCAAGCAAATCAATGAGGTCATTTCATGGTTGAGGATGATTGCCCCTGAAGCAGTTCTTCACGTGACCGGCGGCAGAGCCGAAAGCATAAAAGGTAACAAACCGGTTTCTATTTTCAAGGAATTTAAATGTGTGATTGAAGGAACAAAGTACTTGCTTATGGAGGAAAAAAAGCTGCTCAAAACAGATTACCTATTAGTGAATATTGGGACAGGCACCTCTTTTTTTTATAAGAATAAACGTTTATCCGGAACAGGGGTTGGAGGCGGACTGTTTACAGGCCTTGGAGCAATTATCGCAAATACGTCCGATTATCATACGCTGGTAGATATGGCTGCAAAAGGAGATCGAACCAACAGCGATTTGATGGTTTCGGATATTTATCAATTTAGTCATTCTCCTATCGAAGCTTCTTTAACGGCTGCGAATTTTGGAAAAGATCAGCTGGATCCATCTGTGTCCCCAGAAGACCAACTGGCAGCATTAACACAGCTCATTGGAGAAAGCCTTGTCTTGCTTTCCAGTTTAACCGCAAAATCAATGGAAACAAAAGAAATTGTCATGATTGGTGGAGCTTTAACCGGTAATCCGCTCCTAAAACAGGTCATTGCTTCTTTTGAAAGCATGTTTGATTATAATTTGACCTTTTTAGAAAAAGGAAGCCACGCAGGTGCTATTGGCGCCTTGTACTACGCTGAATAGCGCCAAGAATGAAAGGATAAGGAGAATAAAGTTTGAAAAGGATTGTTTATTTTAGTTTTATCATTATTTTTGTATTGGCAGGCTGTCATGCAGGGTCAGATACTGCACAATCAGCTATCGTCGACGGAGCTTTTAAAGCGCATTTTATTGATGTAGGTCAAGGAGATTCCACTTTATTCACATTGGAGGATGAAGAGGAAGAGGCGGTCATCCTTTTTGACACAGGAGACTGGCAAGGAAATGAGGTCGTTCCCTATTTAGAAAGCCAAGGCGTTACATCCATTGATTTAGTTATTATCAGTCACCCGGATGCCGACCATATCGGCCAGCTTTCTAACGTAATGGAGCATTTCCGTGTGAATGAAGTATGGATGTCCGGAAATGAAAGTACATCGAATACGTACCAAAAGGCGATGGAGGATATCTTATCTCAGGATATCGCTTATCATGAACCGCGTACAGGGGAAGAATATGAATTAGGGCCAATTGAATTGGAAGTGTTATACCCTGGGGACATTTCTGGTAAAGTGAATGAAGAATCCATTGGCATTCGCCTAGCTTATAACCAAATTTCTTTTATTCTGACTGGAGACGCGGGTGTAAAAGAAGAAAAAGAAATAATAGAAACTTCCTCTCTGGGCAGCACTTTCTTACATTTAGGGCACCATGGTTCTAAGACATCAACGGACCCTGCCTTTTTAGATGCTGTTCATCCAGAAATTGCCGTGTATAGTGCAGGAGAGGATAATTCCTATGGGCATCCCAGTCCAGAGGTCATTGAGTTATTAGATGAAAAAAATATTGACTGGTTTGGAACTGACATAGACGGGACCATTGTTGTTACCACAGATGGGGAGAAATACGCCATTGAAACAGAGATGAGTGAGGAGCTTACTGCTTCTGATAAAAAATCCTCCGACGAAGTGAAACAGCGTTCAGCAGAAGCGAAAGATCAAGAGCGTTCTGCTGCTACAAATGAAGAAAAGAAAGACGCTCACTGCATTGATATTAACAACGCTTCGAAAGAACAATTAACAAAGATTATCCATATCGGCGATGACCGAGCAAATCAAATAATAGATAAACGCCCATTTGACAGTTTGGATGAACTGGGAGTAATAGACGGTTTAGGTCCAAGCCGGATTGCAGATATAAAGTCCGAAGATCTGATTTGTGATTTTTAAAGGAGTTGGCAAGCGATGAAAGGAATTATCGATCGTTTTGAAGGAGATTTAGCTGTTATTTTAATCGAATCTGAAAATCGGGAAATTCATGTTCCAATCCGTGAACTTCCAGATGAATGTAAGGTGAAATCTGCCGTAAATATTGATGAATCAACAGAAAACGTAAATCCAGTGATCACACATGATGCCAAGACAAGTGTGAAGAAAACACAAAGATCCACTAATCTTCGAGAAACATTATTGAATCAGAAAAAGAATAGTAGGTTGAAAAGACGAAAATAGTTATGACAGATGACTTTCAATTTTAATGTATTAAAATAAAAGAAAAGGCAGCGTGCCCAACGAAGTGTATGGGCTCCCTGCCTTTTTTATCAAATCGGTAATGCAGTTTTCTCTTCCACCATCGAAAGAAATAAATCTAAAAATCGATTATCGTCCGTTAATTCTGGATGAAAAGCCGCTACGAGTAGATTATCCTCTCTTGCAGCCACAATTTTATCATCATATGTAGCTAAAATTTCTACATTTTCCCCTACGGATTCAATATAAGGAGCACGAATAAAAACCGCTGGATAAGGTTCTTCCATACCTTTTACATCTAAATCTGCTTCAAAGCTATCCTTTTGTCTGCCAAATCCGTTTCTCTGCACCTGTATATTCATCAGCTGTAATTTTGTCGTATCCTTCGTTTCTGCTTCTGCCTGGTCTTTCCCAAGGAGAACAAGACCTGCACACGTTCCAAAAATCGGCTTTTTTCGTTGTGCAAATTGCTGAATCGCTTCAATAAGGTCATTTTTCTTCATCAAACGCCAAATTGCAGTACTTTCCCCGCCCGGAATAATCAATGCATCTACATTGTCCAATGTTTCTTTATTTTTAATAAGAATTGGCTCATGTCCTACATCATGCAGATGACGAGCATGTTCTTCCGTTGCACCTTGCATGCTAAGAATTCCGACTCTATAGTTGTTCTCACTCATGCTTTTCCCTCTCTCCTTCATCTTTCAACAAGACTTAAAACTTAAAAACTGCGCTCTTGCATTCTTTCTTCGGCTCTTAATGTTTTTATATCGATCCCTTTCATCGCTTCCCCTAAGCCCTTAGAAAGCTCACCAATTTTTTGGTAGTCTTGATAATAGGTTGTTGCTTCCACAATGGAACGAGCAAATTTAGCAGGGTTATTCGATTTAAAAATACCAGATCCGACAAAAACACCATCTGCACCAAGCTCCATCATAAGGGCTGCATCTGCTGGCGTTGCAACTCCACCTGCCGCAAAGTTTACAACTGGTAATCTGCCTTCTTCTTTAATTTGTAATAAAATTTCAAAAGGAGCACCAAGATTTTTAGCTTCTGTCATTAACTCATCTTCGTTCATATGCACGATTCTTCTTACCTGCGACTGTACTTCACGTAAATGACGAACCGCTTCGACAATATTTCCTGTACCCGGTTCTCCTTTTGTACGCAGCATCGATGCACCCTCTCCAATTCGGCGGGCCGCCTCTCCTAAATCACGGCAACCACATACAAACGGCACAGTGAATGGTTTTTTGTCCAAATGATATAAGTCATCAGCTGGTGTAAGAACTTCACTTTCGTCGATATAGTCTACCCCTAATGATTCCAGTACACGCGCTTCAACAATATGGCCAATACGAACTTTTGCCATTACGGGTATCGATACAGCTTCCATCACTTCTTCCACAATGCTTACATCTGCCATTCTTGCAACACCGCCAGCTGCACGAATATCAGATGGAACTTTTTCTAATGCCATTACTGCAACCGCACCGGCTTCTTCTGCAATTTTTGCTTGTTCCTTATTCACAACGTCCATAATGACGCCGCCTTTTTGCATTTGCGCCATTCCTCTTTTTACACGGTCTGTACCTGTTAATCGATCTGTCATGTTATTTTCCCCCTAGATTATTCTTTCTTTTTTTATTATTATAAAAATGATATGACATGAATAAAAGTGCCAATTTTATATATTTTAATGAGGTCAGTTATTAAATGGAGGAAAACAATGGATTTATTATCAGTTCACTTAGATAAGACAATAGATACACCTTTGTATGAACAGCTTTATGAATTTATTAAACAGGAAATTGTGCAGGAGCGGCTTCCTTATGGGCAAAAATTGCCTTCAAAACGAAAGCTCGCTAACCACTTAGAAGTAAGTCAAAATACAGTAGAAACAGCTTTTGAACAGCTTGTTGCAGAAGGCTACATTGCATCTCAGCCAAGAAAAGGATTTTATGTACTGGCACATGGTGATTTAGAATTTGTTGAGCATCCTAGAAAAAAGGAAATTTCTAGACCTGAGGAAGCTTCGTCCGTTTTATTTGATTTTTCTCCAAGTAAAATTGATACCGAGGCATTTCCTTTTCCGCTGTGGAGGCGGTTAAACAGACAAGTCATTGATGAATCAAATCACGATTTACTGCTTCTTGGCGATGCGCAAGGAGATAGAGAACTGCGGCAGGCTATCGCGCACTATGTGTATCATGCACGGGGAATTGACTGTGACCCAGATACGATTGTCGTAGGGGCAGGGATTGAAGTCTTAATGCAGCAGCTTCTATCCTTACTTCCCAGCTCTACCATATTTGGAATTGAAGATCCTGGTTATCAATTAATGGTTAAATTAATTCGGCATTTCGGTTTTTCAGGCCACCCATTAGATATGAATGAAGAAGGAATTTCCATTGAAGCAGTCCGACACTTAAGCCCTGATTATATTTACGTAACGCCGTCCAATCATTTCCCTTACGGAACGGTGACTTCCATCAACCGGCGTAATCAGCTTTTACAATGGGCAAATGAAACAGAGAATCGCTATATTATTGAGGATGACTATGATAGTGAATTTCGCTATGTGGGAAAAACCATCCCTCCGTTGAAAAAAATGGATTTCAATGATCGGGTTATCTATCTGGGCTCCTTTTCCAAATCATTAATTCCTTCTTTACGAATCAGCTATATGATTTTACCGAAGAAATTACTAGCACAGTACAGGGAGAGACTTACTTTTCATCATTCCACGGTGTCACGGATTGATCAGCATGTGCTGGCACGCTTTATTCAGGAAGGACACTTTGAAAAGCATTTAAATCGAATGCGAAAAATATACAGAAAGAAATTTGAGTTTGTATATCAGCTATTTGAAGCTTATAAACCCTCCATTCAACTTTTAGGAGAACAATCTGGATTGCATGTTGTTTGCGAGGTGCGAAACGGGGGTACAGAAGAAGAAATACTCCAACGAGCCAAGCAGCAAAGAATCAAGCTTTATCCAATTTCCTATTATGCCTCTAAAAATGCGGTTGTCACGCATCCTCAATTTGTTATTGGCTTTGCGGGAATTGAAGAAAAAAAGCTGGAAGAAGCAGTCCAATATATCATTCATATCTGTCAGAAGTGATTTTATGCTATAATAAATTATTCTCTATAAAAATAGAGTACTATTTTAGGTTCATATTCTTTCCTGCTTGCTCTAATGGTATTTAGTCTGTTTCTATCAGAATCAGTATATTTATTATATTATCTAACACGTATGGTAATGACATACATTAGCGGAGACGGTCGCTAATAGCATAACGACCTCCGCTTCAACTGCCATAGATTTTGGTGAAGAGCCTTTATTTTAATGAAAAGGATGGATTTTATGGGTATTTTTGAATCAATTTTAGGCCATGTGAATGATTTTCTCTGGTCGTATATTTTAATTATTGTTCTAATTGGTTTAGGACTTTATTTTACAATTAGAACTGGGTTTGTGCAGTTTCGTCTGCTTCCAGAAATGTTCCGTGCTGTAACGGATAAACAATCCTACGATGCATCTGGCAAAAAAGGGACCAGTTCCTTCCAGGCATTTGCCATTAGCGCTGCTTCCCGTGTCGGTACCGGGAACATGGCAGGCGTTGCATCAGCGGTTGCACTTGGCGGACCAGGCGCATTATTCTGGATGTGGCTAATCGCTTTACTCGGAGCTGCTTCTGGATTTGTAGAAAGTACATTAGCACAGCTTTACAAAGAAAAAGATAAAAACCAATATCGCGGCGGACCCGCTTATTACATTGAAAAAGGAATGAAAAAGCGCTGGCTTGGAATTGTGTTTGCAGTTATGATTACTTTTACGTACGGACTGGTATTTAACTCGGTCCAATCAAATACTGTCAGCATTGCATTTAGTTCGCAGTTTAATATAAATCCTATTTGGATAGCTGTGGCGCTGACGGTTCTGGTAGCTATTGTTATCTTCGGGGGATTGAAAAGCATCGCAAATGTTTCTCAGATTATTGTCCCTTTTATGGCGATTATTTATATCGGCTTAGCGCTTATCGTCTTAGCTCTCAACATTACTGCCATACCAGATATGCTTGTGCTTATTTTTGAGAATGCTTTTGGAATTCGTGAAGTAGCTGGCGGAGGATTTGGTGCAGCAATCATGCTGGGAATTAAACGTGGATTGTTCTCCAATGAAGCCGGAATGGGGGCTGCACCAAATGCAGCTGCAACAGCAGAAGTCAGTCATCCAGTCAAACAGGGACTAGTTCAGGCTTTAGGCGTATTTTTTGATACTATTTTAGTCTGCTCAGCAACCGGCTTTATTATTTTATCAGCAGGCGGATTTGCCGGAAGTGAAGAAGATGGAATCGCCTTGACACAATCAGCATTCACACAGATGCTCGGGGAGTGGGCAGGTGTTTTCATAGCAATTGCTATTTTCCTATTCGCATTCAGTTCGATTCTTGGAAACTATTACTATGGAGAAAGTAACCTTGCTTATATTAAAGAATCGAAGACTATTCTATTTATTTATCGTATTGCTGCACTTGCGATGGTTGTATTCGGGACATTAGCTTCCTTTGGCTTAGTCTGGTCTTTAGCTGATGTGACAATGGCATTGTTAGCATTGATTAACCTCTATGCTATTTCTATCTTATTTAAAAAAGCAAATATCTTATTAAAAGACTACATGAGGCAACGAAAAGAAGGCAAAGACCCTGTCTTCTATAAGGATACGCTTGAGGATCAAACCGGTATTGAATGCTGGGAACGGGAAACTGAAAAAGAATAAAACAATTCCTGACAAAACAAAGAGGTGGAACGCATACGTCCCGCCTCTTTGTTTTTGTTTATTCAAATACAATTGTTTTATTGCCGTATACAATAATACGATCTTCTAAGTGCCACTTGACAGCTTGTGCTAATACACGGCGTTCAATGGATTGACCGATTTTTTTCAAATCATCGACATTATGCTCATGGCTGACAGGCTCTGTTCCTTGTTCAATAATTGGGCCTTCGTCTAAATCATTTGTAACATAGTGTGAGGTGGCCCCAATCATCTTCACACCTCTGTCATAGGCACGCTCATACGGTCTTGCACCGATAAATGCCGGCAAGAAAGAGTGATGGATATTAATAATTCGGTTCTTAAACACTTCCACAAACGTTGGTGAAAGGATTTGCATGTATCTTGCAAGAACAATTAAATCAATATCATAGTCCTCTAAAATTTCTTTTTGTTTTGCTTCGACCTCTTGTTTTGTTTCCTTTGTAATTGGCAAATGGTAAAAATCAATTCCTAGTGCCTCCACCATTTTTCGTGAATTTTCATGGTTGCTGATCACTACAGGGATATTTGCCATTAAATCACCGCTTTGCCACTCCCATAACAGCTCTAATAAGCAATGCGGCTCCTTAGAAACAAAGATAGCAATATTTTTTAATTCATGAACGAGGTTTAAACGCCATTCCATTTGAAAACGATCTGCAACCTCTTGAAACTCTACCTTCACCTTTTCCATATCTGCTTCCGGTTGATACTCAAAGTCGAGGCGCATAAAGAATTCGCCGCCTTTGGGATCTACAGTATATTGATTAGACGAGACAATGTTTGCGTCATGATTCCATAAAAAGGTAGAAATTGCAGAAACAATTCCAGGCTGATCAGGACATTTAATAATTAATCTTGCTCTATTTTCATAACGATCTTTAAAAAAGTCTGCGCTTTTATCTGTATGCATATTCACTGTCTTATTTCCTCACTTCTTTTTATTCGTAGAGTATAGGTTAGCGGATAAATGGATACTAGGTCAAGTATTTTATATTATTTCAAAAGTTATTCTAAATTCGTTATTTTATAGCCATCCTCTGTTAATTCGATGGTATAAACCCATTGATAATCTTCTGTTTCCGTTTCGCCGCTGGAATAGTTTAATACAATCGTTTCATTTGTCGTGACTTCCCATTCCCCAGAATCTATTTCTGTCATATCCACCACTGCCGCAGACAATACTTCTTGGGTCAACCCAGCATCATATAAGCGTGCAACTAAATCCTTCTGCATCGTATCAAAATCGCTGCCAGGAGCGATATTTCCTTCTACCAAGCTGTAGTCGCCAGCATTAATGGCATCGACTAAATCATATACATAGTTCTCTACAAGCACTTCGATTTCAGCAAGCTCCTCCTCTTCTGAATCAGCTTCTTCATCCGAGTCATCAGCGGTTACACCTTGATGTTCCTCTCCAGATACTTCATAAAATTCGAGATTAGATCCAGTTGTATAATAACTTTCATTAAAATAAAACACATTCCATTCTCCATTGTTTTTATTATATTGAAGCTGAAAGACAGCATCTTTTTTGATTTCTTCCGGATCCCCATCTTTATCGTAAGTTCCTGTCATCTTTATTTGAACAGGGATTTCATAGACATTATCTTCCACTTCTATCATATCTGTAAAGCTAATCCCTACTTCATCCAGGCTTCCGCTAAATCCATTACCATCTGTATAGCTGAACAAATCATAGTCTAACGTTTCCTGAAGCGCACCGGAAATATTTTCAATAGCGGATGCATCTTGCTGAGCCAAAGCTTCCACATAGTCT
The DNA here is from genome assembly GCF_018333215.1 of Oceanobacillus sp. J11TS1. Taxonomy (GTDB): domain Bacteria; phylum Bacillota; class Bacilli; order Bacillales; family Amphibacillaceae; genus Oceanobacillus. Next base: position 47,048 of record NZ_BORO01000023.1, read on the forward strand.
TCACTAAAAGAAAGAATAAGTTGAGACATAGCTTCTTTCAGTTGGTCATTGAGTAGATCCATTTCCACATCCTGATAAGACTCTGTAAGAGCTATGGGACCGATATTCACCTCTCCCCAGCCGGTTTTAGCAACACCGGTTAATTCCATGGAACCATCGAGCGGAAGAGGACCAACTGTAACATCATCATCTTCCATATCTATGTCTACCTTTTCCTCATTAATCATAAATTGAATTGAATCATAGGGCAGTTCATAGAGTTTTGATACACTTAGCGTTACCTCACTCACCTCTACCTCAGACTCATATTCATTTTCCGAGCTTAATAATACAACGGTCTTACGATTATCTACCTTTCCAAAGTCCGTTTGATAGGCACTTTTTGCTTCATAAACACCGGGAGCCAATGGACCATATTCCGTGTAGGATCTCGCTTCTTCTAACATCGGAAATTCTTTTTCATTAAAAGTTGTCTCGACACCTTGAACATCAGAATAGATAGAAACATATTGAGGCTCAGCTTCAATCTCATATTGGTCAAAGAACAGAAGCGCCTTTTTATTAGATGCTGCCACTTTAAAAACAGGCAATTCTTCAAATAGCTTTTCAGGATTCTTATCCTTTATAAATTCAAAATCATAGTCATCGTCCTCTGTTAAAAGATGCGTGATTGCTTCTGCTTCTTCTTTGGAAATCGTATTCCCTTGCACGGTGACCATTTTTTGGAGCGTGCCTGCCTCCCCTTCAACGAATGCATCTCGAAATCGTTTAACCGTATTTGCCTCGGAATAATAATAGTTTCCCCAAATTACAAAACCAAGTCCTCCTAATAAAAGCAGTCCAAAGAGTCCGGTCATTATTTTTTGTTTTTTCGACAGTACTTTCTTTCCCTTATTCGTTTTTCTCGTCTGAATCTGGTTTTGTGTGTTATTTTTATTATTCTCTGCATGCGTTTCTGTTTTCTGCAACGGAGCTTCATTCTTTGGTACATTTCTAGTTATCTCTGTTCCACAATGTTTGCAAAACCGCATCGTTTCAGAAACGGCTTTCCCGCATTCTTTACAAAAATTACGCAATGGTGCCTCTCCTTTACAATTAACTTTCTCTTTATCTTGATAAGTTGCCTATTTCTACTTTGCCAAAGTGCAAAAAAGCTAGAGAATATTGTCTAGATATTCTCTAGCTCTATTACCTTTTCATACCTATTCACCATTTGTACTGACAGCTTCATGTACTTCCCCGGATCCCTCGTATATTTCAAACTCCGTCGTTGTAACATAGCTGGAATCATATAAATATTCGGCAATCCATTTTTCATCTTGATATCTGATTTCGAGTAAGAAAGGTAAAGTACCTTCCTCAGGGTCCTCCCCTTCTTCTAATGCCGCCGTCACGTACAGTTCAACTGGCACTTCAAAAATTGCACCCTCATCCGTGTATAGATATTCTTCTATATCAGCAAAACCGATACCAATTTCATCTAGACTCCCTTCAAAATAAAGTTCATCTGATAAGTATTCAAAATCAATTTCCATATCCTCTTTTATATTATCGGAAGCATGCTCCATGTTTGAAGTATCTTTGTTCGCAATAGCTGCCACATACTCTTCAGCAAACTGGACAATGGAATCGGCCATATCTTCTTTTACAGTCTCATTAAAGAAATCAATATTCACATCAACAAAGCGGTCATCAATGGTAACAGGTTCCATCTCCATCGTTCCCCATGGCGTTTCAGCGGTAGCCTCCAACGTTAATGATCCATCTGTCATGATCGGTCCAATATCAACGGAAAATTCTTCAACATCAATTTCCACTGGCTTCCCATCTAGGGTAAAGCTTATTTCTTCATATGGGAGATTCGTTTCTAAATTGGGGTAAATGGTAACCTCTGAGACATCAAATTCAAATTGAGCTATATTATAAGAATCAGCCAAAACCAGCGTTTGTTCCTTTTCTAAATCCCCAAAATCTGTCGTTATTTTACTAACTGCTTCATATGCTCCAGGTGCCATCGGACCATACTCCTTAGTAAACTCCGATTGCTCACTAATATCAAATTTCTTCCCATTAAAAGTTGTTTGAAGCTCCTCTACGTTCGAAAGATCTGAATTAATGGCTACATATTGCGGCTCTACTTCTATAATATACGTAGGAAAAAGTAGCATCTCTTTTTCTTCTGCTTCTTCGATAGAAAAAAGAGTACTGTTAGATACGAATCGTTCAGGACGCTTTTCATTAATATTGACGTTTCTATGATTTTGTTCTACGAGTTTTGCTAGCGCTTTTGTCTCTTCTTTGGAGATTTCATTTCCGTTCATACGCACCAGACGATGAATCTCATCCTCGTCTTGGTTCATTAACGCTTCTGCAAATCTTTCCGCAACTTTATCTTCGGAATAATAAGCGTTGCCCCAAACATAAAATCCGATTCCAGCTACGACGAATAAACCGACAATACTAAAAATCAATTTTTGTTTCTTTGTTAAGGGTTTTCTTTCTTTTGGTGGCTCTTTCTGTTTTTGATCTGAATTTTCCGACTCATCCGCTGATGTTAATGCTTGCGGTTCTGTAGGATTATTTTTCGTCTCCTGTTCTTTTGGTGGCTCGCCTTCAGAGAGAGGATTATTTACCTTCGCTCCACAATTTTTACAAAACACCGCCCCCTCAGAAACCGGGTTCCCACATTCCTTACAAAAATCGCTCAATGTCTTCTCTCCCTTACGTTAAAATTCTCCTTAACTATCACCTTTTCCTCTAGCATAAAAAATAGGACGATAACCTTAATATAATATCTAAAAATTGCTTTCTTCTACACACAGCTTTCATAGCTGCTGCATAGAATAGTTTTATAGCTAAAGTAAAAAAGGAACGAGTAAGGAGGTTTTTTCATGCGTTCTGACAAGGATGATTCACGTTCAAATAAAAGAAAAGTATTCCCGGAAAATTGGGAAATCGATTTTACCCCCCTTCAACAATTTGTTGATCGAATGGATAACTTATTTACACGTTCATTTAAGTCCTTTCAGGGTCAAATACTTAATGATTTTCCTGTGGAGACAATTGAAAAAGAGGACAGCATCGAAGTAAAAGCAGAAGTCCCCGGTTATCGTCGCCAGGACATTCAGATTGAAATAATAGGTAATCGTATCAAAATAACCCTTGATAAGGAAGAATCCATTTCCTTAGACACAGATACGGAGAGCATTAGTAAAAAATCTATCCATCGAAAAGAACGAATGATCACACTCCCTTTTAATATACCAAATAACAGCACCACGGCAACCCTTGAAAATGGAATTTTAATCATAAATATCCCTAAGCAAGACATAATAAACCACTTTATAGATATTGATGCTTAATATATTTACCTAGTATATTCGGAATGCCCGTCAAAAATGCTACAATAAATTCTATAAAAAATCGCCGTATGCATGCTATCATACGGCGATTTTGACGCTTTATAATCCTATTTGCTTTCGTGCATCCTCTACTACCTCAGCGACTGCAATCGTGTGGTCTATTAAATCCTCAAAAGCTTCCTTATTCTTTTCTGTAATAATTTGATTGAAATGAATAAATTCATAGGTAAGTCGGGCACGATCCTGTTTTACTGAAATATCTTTTGTTTTCCCATCAATGGTTATTTTCACATTATTGGTGCCATTTGCACCAGGTTTAATATACATATAACCTTTTTCTCCTTGGATGGAGACAAAGTTCTCGCCAGCGGTGTCTTTGGCTCCAACACAGCTTGCTTGATAATCAGGATAAGATAGCAAAGCGATTCCTGAAGTATCCACACCATTTTCAAATAAATTAGCTTTATAGGTCACCTCTGTAGGTTTACCAAATAAGCGTAATACGAAATGGAGATTATAAACATTAATATCTGCTAAAGCGCCGCCAGCTAATTCCGGGTTAAAAATATTCGTTACTTCCCCAGCCTTTAATTGATCGTAACGGCTCGAATATTGACTATAATTACACTGGATTAGCCGGATTGGCCCTAATTGGTGAACATGGTTAGCGAGTTCTAAGAAATTAGGTAAAAACAGCGTTGGAATCGCTTCAAAAATAAAAACATTATTCTGCTTTGCTATTTCTTTTAATTTCCTCGCATCACTTGCTGTTGGTGTGAAAGGCTTTTCACAAATAACATGCTTTTTATTCTCCATAGCCTGAATTGCCTGCGCTGTATGCAGTTTATTTGGCGAGGCAATATATACCGTATCCATTTCTTCATCTGCAAAAAAGTCCTCTAACTTGGTATAGGTAGCCGGTATTTGGAACGCGTCCGCCAGCTCATCTGCTGTTTCCTGCTTTCGTGAATATGCGGCCACACAAGTTACTTCTTCGATCGGTTCAATAGCCCGCAGCATCTCATGAACAATCTTCCCTGATCCGATGGTGCCTAGTTTCATGGTAATCAATCCTTTCTATGATTTAATGACTTTCTATTCTTTACTGGGTCCGCTTTCAATTTGCTTAGCATCCTACCAACAGTCAATATATTTAAAATAGCTGACCGGAGTTTTCGTAAAGATAGAATCGTCATAGCTTCTAATAGAATAACATAGGTTCCAGTTAACCTGTATTATTCTTTAGAAAATATTTCACAGATAAGACCTCAACTTGCCCGCAGCTTCTCGTGGATTTTCTTGTCCCGTTATCGCGCTCCCTACAATAATGATATCCGGTTGTTTAGCCGCGATGCCTGGCAGGGAACCCTCATTAATCCCTCCGGCAACTGCTACCGTTAAATCTGTTCCCTCTGTTAATGCGAATAATTCTGTATGAAAAGCCCCTTTGCTTTGCTGATCCTTTCCAACATGGAGACTTACCAGCTTCACTCCCAAAGAAGCTAGCTCCTCTACACGCTGCTTAGATTGAACTCCCAGTAAGTCAATCATGATTTCCCCGCCTGATTCCTGCGCTGCCTGCAATGCATCCTTAATGGAAGCGTCTGCCGAAAAAGCCATCACTGTCGTTATATCTGCCCCTGCTTCCAGTGCCTGCTTCACCTCATGCTTCGCTGCATCACAGGTTTTCATATCTGCCAGAATCGTTTTTTCCGGAAAGCGTTTCCGCATCTCCCGAATAATGGACATACCATATTCCTTGATAACACCTGTACCAATTTCAATAATATCGACATATTCCTTTGTATCTTCTGCTACACGAATGCACGTGGCTTTCGATAATCGATCCAGTGCTAACTGCATCCTCACTTTTCTTCCCCCCCTTACCGCTCTACTCGTTCCACTTCTCCCAGTCTTTCTTGCACATCTTCATAGTATGGCAGCCCCTCGTTATCCCCGGCAATACCAACAACCATGGAACCGATCGTGTTAGCAAAATGCAGACTGCGCTCTAAATCCCAGTCATTTAAATAGCCATACAAGAATCCGGCATTAAATCCATCACCTGCACCGACTGTATCCACAACCTTGGGGGCCTTCACTGGATCTGCTTGGATGGTTCTGCCTTGATGATAGCCGACAGAGCCGAGTTCACCGCGTTTAATAATTACAGTTGGAATACCAATTTCCCTTGTTTTCGCAATAATTGCTTCTGGTTCGCTCTCTCCGATAATGATATCCATTTCCTCATCTCCGGCCAGTAAAATATCCACATGTGGAAGGATATCTAGCAGCACTTTCCTCGCTTCTGCTTTTGTCCACATTTTCAAGCGGATATTCGGATCGAAGGAAATCTTCACACCATGTTTTTTCGCAAGCAGGATCGATTCCATCATGACTTCCAGGTTGTCCCCTCCAATTGCCGGAAAGATGCCGGTTAAATGTAAGACACGCGCATTTTTAATATATGACTCATTTAATTCTTCCGGCTTCATAGTTAATGTTGGTGACTTATCGCGATAGTAAAAAGTCTTTACACTGCCATCCTCCATCATTTCTTTAAAATTTAATGAAGTAGAATAGCCATCGACCAGCTTCACTTCGGAAGTATCAATGCCCTCTCCCCGTGCAAAAGTGCGAATCGCTTTTCCAAATTCATCATTGCCCAGCCGGCTGATATAACCTGTTGTCAGACCAAGCCGGGAACAGCCGATAGCAAGGTTCAACTCCGCCCCGCCGATATGCTTTTTAAATCCATTTACAAATTTCATCGGTCCAGTTGCATCCGGATTAAAGACAATCATGGCTTCTCCGATTGTAATAACATCTTTCATTTTATTCCCTCCAAATAAATACCTATCGTTTCATAGATTGTAAGTTTCCGTTTTCTGAAATAATGACTTCATCCGCCATATTCGCAAATATCCCTGTTTCTACTACACCAAGCAGCGATTTTATTTCTTGATGAAGCTTCGCCGGCTGATCAATCGTTTTGAATTGACAATCCACAATATAATTTCCATTATCGGAAACAAACGGTTTTCCTTCCTGGCATCTCAATGTTGTCTGGCAACCGAGTGCTTGAAGCCGTTTTTCGGTAACTTGCCAGCCAAACGGCACGACCTCTACGGGTAAAGGAAACGCACCTAATTTTTTTACAAGCTTGTCCGCACTGGCAATCACAATATAATAATCAGCAATGATATCTACCATTTTTTCTCGGACAAGCGAACCGCCGCCTCCTTTGGAGAGTTGAAGCTGCTCATCAATTTCATCTGCACCATCAATAGCAAGGTCCACACGGCTATATTCCGCAAAAGTCGTCAGCGGGATTCCCAGTTCGTTTGCTAACTTCTCCGATTTTTTCGATGCGGGAATTCCTTTCACCCGAATCCCCTCTTCTTGCATCCTTTGTGCAAGCTTTCTCAACATAAAGTTAACGGTAGAACCAGATCCGATTCCAAGAACCATTCCATCTTTGATATAATCTGCTGCTTTTTCCGCAGCGCGCTGTTTATCTGATATTTCCATTGTTTAGAATTCCTTTCCCTTTCAATTTCTCTATGAAAACAGACCTGGATTAATTAACTTAGGTATATAAAAGGCAATATTCGGGAAGAAAGCAACGAACAAGAGAACGATTATTATAATGGCAATGTACGGTATAACGGCAACAAAAGACCGTTCGATCGACATATTTCCGATCTTTGCAGCCAGCAGGAGACAAAGCCCATACGGCGGCGTAATCAGTCCAACTGCAAGTGTCATAACAACAATTAATCCCAAATGTACCGGATCCATTCCAAATTCTATCGCTGTCGGTAAAATAATAGGTACAAACAAAATCATTGCCGGGATGGCATCCATAAATGTACCGACAAATAAGAAGAAGACAATCATAATAAGAATAAATAACCAGCTTGAACCGATGTTATTATCAAAAAATTCCTGTGCTGCTGTTCCAAGCTGATAATAGCTCATTAACTCACCGAGTGCACTAGCTGCTGCAAGTGCAAATAAAGATAAAGAGCTGAGTGCCAGCGTATCAAACAAAATCTTTGGAAAATCTTTTAATTTCAACGTTTTATAATAAAACATACACACAATCGCTGTATAAATAGACGCCACAGCCGCTGCTTCTGTTGCTGTGAAAAATCCAGTTATAATCCCGCCAATAATGATGACAGGTGTTAATAAAGCCGGGAACGCCTCTATAAATAATCGGAACAATTTCTTCATTCCGACACGCTTGTCTTTCGGATAATTTCGTTTCACCGCTATCACATAAATCAAAGCCATCATGCCCAGGCCGATTAATATTCCTGGAATAATTCCTCCAAGAAATAGTGCTCCAATCGAAGCATTCGTCAGACCAGCAAAAATAATCATCGGAATACTTGGCGGGATAACAACACCGACTGTAGAAGATGCTGCCGTAACACCGACAGATGTTTCTTTATCGTAGCCTTTCCTTTCCATACTTGGTATAAGTATTTTCCCCACGCCAGCGGTATCTGCCTGTGAAGCTCCAGACACCCCTGCAAACATCATCGACACAAGGACATTTGCATGTGCCAGTCCGCCACGAATTGGTCCGACAATCGCTAGCGCAAAATCAATCAGCTTCTCAGAGATTTTTCCTGAATTCATTAAATTGGCTGCTAAAATAAATAGTGGAACCGCTAACAAAACAAATGAATCAAGACCATTTACCATTTTCATCGCTACGGTTGCTTCCGGTGTATAAGGAATGCCAAAGATACCGATTAAAGCGATAATCCCGATAACAAAAGCAATTGGTACCCCGATTAACATCAATACTAAAAATAAACCTACGAGCAGGAATCCCATTATTTATGCGCCTCCTTTGCTTTGAGCTTGTGCACATGCTGCGCCATATGTGACAACGTATATATCAACATGGTTCCAGCCATAATCGGTATCGCAATCCAGACGTATCCCATTTTCATGTCCGGCAGTGTCGACCATGTATAATTCCAAAATTCACTGACAATCTGCAATCCTAGTAAAAAGATACATACATTAAAAATAATTAAAACGGTGTCATTAAAGAGGCTTAAATAGAGTCGCTTTTTCCCTTGCAGCTTTTGCTGTAAAAAATCAAAATTAAAATGTTCACGGCGATTGACCATAATGGCCGCTCCCATAAATACTGCCCAAATAAAAGAATAGTTTGCTGCTTCCTCGGTCCAAATAATCGATACACCTAAGTGTCTTGTCACGATTTGTAACACAACCACACAAAAGAAGACACATAGGAAGAGAACGCCAATAACAATTTGCACTTTCTCCAATGCCTGTATAAATTTTTTCATGTAACTCCCCCCTTACTCTTCTGCTAAAGCACGGATTTTCTCTAGAAGACCTTCCACTTCAATTTCCTCTGCAAGATTATCTAATATCGGCTGCGCAACTTCGATAAATGGCTCCCGGTCGACTTCATTGATTTCAGCTCCATCCTCGATGGCTTTTTGCTTATATTCTTCATCTTGCTCTAAAGTCACTTCACGTTCTGTGACAACAGAAGCCTCTGCTGCATCCAAAATAATCTGTTGATATGATTCACTTAATTGATCAAATTTCTCCCCGTTCATTAAAAGAAAGCGTGTCGTATAATCATGCGCTGTTTCACTGATATACTTTCCATTCGGCGTTGTATGATGTGCCTGCTGAACAAAGAATGGGTATGCGTTTTCAGAAGAATCTACAACATCCTGCTGCAATCCCTGATACAACTCTCCCCATGAAATTCCGGACGGGATAGCACCGACCTCGGTCCAAAAGTCAGAAACAACGCCGGATGTTTGTGTTCGAAAAGACAAGCCACGCATATCTGCTAATGTTTCAACTGGTTTCTTGCCATAATAATGTCTTGTCCCTGCTGACCAATATCCGAGCAGTTTAAAAGAGTTATCTGATTTTTCATTGATGATTTGTGCCATTTCCTCCCCTACTTCGCCATCCACCGTACGAAGCCAATGCTCATAATCTGTGAATAAATATGGAGCAGAAAACAAATCAACCTCGCGAATTCCTGTTTGGGTCATAAAACCAGGCGAAACAACAACGATATCTGCAGCTCCCAGCTGAAGCTTTTCTACCAATTCCGATTCCTCTGTTCCAATCGTTCCGGCATGAACCTCTACTTCTATCTTTCCATCAGACGCTTCTTCAACAACTTCTTTAAATTTTAAAAGCCCTGCCTGATAAGAATTATCTGGTGATGTCTGGTTATGCGCCGCAATAATTTTCAGCGTACCGTCAGCCTCTGCTTCCAGTTTGTCATTTCCGCAAGCTGTTAAGAAGAGACATAATAAAGCAAGGAAGCTGAAAATGAAAGCGTATTTATTAAATTTCATGGTAAGGTCCTCCTGTTTGTATTTTTATCGTAAGGTTTAAAAATTCGATAAATCGATCTTATGAACATCTTCTAAAAACAACAGGCACCGAAGAAGTCCTACTTAAGCCGTAACCTCAACCTAATCTGTCTATCTGCTATTCTTATTTTGCCAGTTCCATAAATTCTTTGGCACGTGCTGTTAACGCTTTAAAATCTTCTTCTGTTTTCAACTTCGTAGCGTCCACCAGATTACTGCCCAGTCCAACTGCCGCACTGCCATTATCAAGGTAATCTCTCAAATTTTCTTTGGTGATTCCGCCGGTTACCATTGCGGTTACGTGCGGCAAAGGACCGCGGATATTTTTAATGTATTTTGGACCAACGGCATCTGCAGGGAATACCTTCACCATGCGCGCTCCATGCTCATAAGCCGTTGTAATTTCTGTCGGTGTTAAAACACCAGGAATATGCTCAATACCATACCGCTGACAAAGCTGTAATGTTTCCAAATTCCATGTCGGGGCAACAACAAATGCAGCCCCTGCTAAGATAACGGAGCGTGCGGTTTCCGGATCTAATACCGTACCCGCCCCTACTTGAATGGAGTCATCTACATTGGTCACTGCTTTTTCAATAATGGCATTAACATTTGGCGTTTCTGCTGTGATTTCCACGTGGTGAATGCCGCCTTCTGCTAACGCTTCCAAAATTCCTACAATATTCTCCTCTGTGGACTTACGAATGACCGCAACTACTTTCTCTTTTTTGATTCCTTCTATAATTGTCATGTTAAACTCTCCTATTCCAAATTCGTATGTTTCTGGTTAAGACTTGCTTCACTCCGATTTCCTGGATATGTCTGCAATAAGTAAACAATGATACTATCTAAAATAAGGTGGGCAGATTGATCAAATTGGCTCCCAAGCGGCTGAATAGTTTCCGGTTCGCTTTCTAACCGTTTTTTTGTGGCAGCTGGAATGCGGACAATCTGACTGCTGTATTCGCCAATGGCTGACTGCGGGTTAGTTGTAACCAGTGTAACCATCGCTTCAATCTCTTTTGCTTTTTTCGCATAGTTTAAAAGGGACGCTGTTCCGCCAGATCCGGAGATTAATAGTAGTAAATCACCGGATTCAAGACTTGGCGTAATCGTCTCTCCTACCACATAGACTTGATAACCGCTGTGCATTAAACGCATTGCAAACATCTTTCCCGCTAGTCCTGACCTTCCTGTTCCTGCAATAAATATCCGGTCAGCCTTCTGAATCTGCTCTGCTAATTGCACCGTTTGTTCCGCATCCACATGAGCCAGTACTTCCTGGATTTCTCCTGCTATTGTGTTTAATATTTTTTTCATAGACTATTCACTCCTTTTTAGTTCTTGAACGTTCCCTTTAACAAGATTCTCTTCGTATTAAAACAGGCGCAAACCGTGTTATTTTTGGGGTTAAATCACTTTTCTTCTTCCATATAGACGCAAACAATAACTCAGCGGCTTTTTCCCCCATCTCAAATGCAGGCTGAGAAATAGTGGTGAGTGGAGGATTATAAAAGGTTGCAAACGATACATCATCCACATTTATAACCGCTACATCAGCTGGTATCTGCAAATTTTCCTTCCTTAGAAAAGCGAGCACTTCATGCAGCACGCGGTCATTAATTGCAAAAATGGCATCCGGCTTCTCGCTGTCTTGAAAAAGCGCCGCTAGTTTGATAGAAAGGCTGTCAATTTCTCCGTGGATTAATGAAAGTTCCGGAGCATGTTCAGCTGCCTTCTTCATGCATTTTTCAAAGGCCTGAACCCGCTCCACTCTTGGCGTCACCTTTTCAGTCAACGGCGGACTGACCATTGCTATATGCTTATAACCGCCCTTTATAAACGTCTCCGCTGCAAGACCCGCTGCTTTATCATTATCCAACAGAATTGTATCCACCTTTAATTCCTTCACCATCCGGTCCATAAAAACGAGCGGATATCCCTCATCCAAAAGCTCTTGATAAAGCGCTACATTATCCCCAGTCGGAAAAACAATAATCCCATCCACCTGCTTCGCCTTTAACATTTCAATATACTTCTTTTCTTTCTCCGGCTGATCATCTGCATTGCATACAATCACATGAAAACCTCTGTCATGACAAAAATCCTCAATCGCCCGAATCACCTGCGTAGAAAAAACATGAAGAATATTCGCCACAATAACCCCGATCGTTGTCGTGGACTTCTGCTTCAAACTGCGAGCCACCATATTCGGTCGATAATTCAACTCCTTCACAGCCTGCCCAATCTTAATACGAGTCTCCTCCCCCATATAATCAAAACGACCATTCAAATACTGCGAAACCGTACTTTTCGAAACCCCAGCATGCTTAGCAACATCCGCCAACGTTATTTTTTTCATCTGCTTCACCTATTAATAATTTATTGGATAAATCGGTTTAGTAAATCGATTTAGTTGTAGTATAAATCAAAAGAAAGCGTTTTACAAGAGTCTCATGAAAATATGTGGGGTTGGGATGGGTTGCTGAATGTTGGAGCGGGGGCGGGCTGGGGTGGAGCGTTTTGCTTTATTTTGGAGCGGGCGATGACTTGGGTGGAGCGCTTTTCTTAATTTTGGAGCGCGTTATGACCATGTTGGAGCGCCTCCCTGAATTTTGGAGCGTTATCCTATGCTGGAGCGCTTTGCCTTATTCTCGAGCGCGTTATCCTATGTTGGAGCGCTCTGCTTTATTTTGGAGCGGGTTACAACCACGTTGGAGCGCCTTCCTGAATTTTCGAGCGCGTTATCCTATATTGGAGCGCTTTTCTCAATTTTGGAGCGCGTTATGACCATGTTGGAGCGCCTCCCTGATTTTCCGAGCGGGTTATGACCATGTTGGAGCGGGTTCCTGCTGAGTGGTACTGTCAATAAGTATGTGTAAATTCCCAGGAAGTGCACCGGTTTTACATGGAGTAGTGGGCATGGTAGCCTTGGTGGTAAGGCCAACGCTTTTTTCCATAGTTGGGTCTTGGCCTATGAACCAT
>NZ_BORO01000024.1 GCF_018333215.1 Oceanobacillus sp. J11TS1
AAACTGTAATTGAGTCATTATTAATTCCTCCTACTTTGTTTATCGTCGTTGAAAACATTGTATCATAAGGAATTAATATGGCTCTTTTTTTATTTCCCCTTTTTACACAATTATATGGACTTAATCCAGAAAAAGGTAAACTCGCTCCACCTCGCTCCGCCCCCGCTCCAAATTCAAACTAAATCCACACACGAAAAAAATAAACCACATAAAATAAACGTAAAAGTTTGATTTTATGTGATTTACTCGCCTTAATAAGAGCTTGATTAAGTTTGTTACATCTTGATTTTTATATTCTCTTCCTGATTAATAAAGTTAATAACGGCTTCCAACGCCTCATCAACACCATCCGCGTGGATATGAATCTGTCTGTCGCTTGGATATTGCTCGAGCGTATGTTCATACCTTGGATCATAATAATAATCTAGCAGAAGTTCTACTGCGGAGGAGAAATTTCCTTGTTCTAAATCCTCAGCGATTTGTTTGGCGACAGGTGTGTGGATATGCTTTTGTATTCTTTGAAAAGCTTCGATGATTTGCGTTTGATGCTCCTCTGGATGGTACTCGTGCAAGATATTTTCAATTCGTTTCTCCAAAGGCAAATGAATAAACAATTGCATACCTGCTTCCTTTGCTTCATGTAAAAACAAAGGTAAGGATACCTTGCCAACTCGTTTGCTTTCTCCTTCTAAAAGAAGATATGGTGATTGATTGTAGTGTTCCAGTTCTTGAACCAACAAAGATTCAAATGTTTTTTGATTATGCGGCTCCAAGCCGATTTGCCCAAATATAGACCCGCGGTGATTCGCCATTCCTTCCAAATCAATTACAGGATAGCCCTTTTGTTTTAATCTTTGTAATAAAATTGTCTTGCCTGATCCTGTATAGCCGTTAAGCACATACAATTTTGGAGTGGAATGCAGCTCATCTAATTTTTTTACCACCCATTGCCTATAGGAACGGATTCCGCCATCTAATCTGGAAACATGCTCACCCATTAAGTCTACAACTGTTGCAGCGGTTTTACTGCGCATGCCGCCGCGCCAGCAGTAAACGACCTTTTCTTTTCCTAGTGTTTGGAATTGAGCAATAAACTCTGGGAGCTTGGCAGAAAAAATCTCTAAACCTTTCTTTTTAGCAGCTTCAGGACTGACTTGCTTATAAATCGTACCTACTTCAGCACGTTCGTCATCATCAAAAACTGGAATATTTATACTTCCTGGAATACGGAACTCTGCAAATTCTTTAGGGGAACGCACATCAACTAATGCGATGGATTCTTCTTTTTGTTTCTTTAATAAATCATGTAATTTTATATCCTGAAACATATTCTCACGTCCTAACAGACCAATTATTCTTCAATGGTTATATGTCCATTATTCCCATCTATGACGTTGCCAATAATAGCTGCCTCAATATTTTTATTTTGGAGATCAGCAAGTAATTTTTCTGCATCCTCTTCCTTTACAGCAGCTAATAAACCACCCGAAGTAACCGCGTCACATAATATCCATTGATCTAATTGATCCAATGATTCTGTGAAAGTAACATCCTCTTTAATATAATTAAAGTTATTTTTGGTACCACCGGGAACCGCACCGTTTTCAGCAAGTTCTTTCACTCTTGGTAAAACAGGCACTTGCTGGTTAGAAATACGGACTTCCACGTTGCTTCCTTTTGCCATTTCTGAAGCATGTCCAAGCAAGCCAAACCCAGTAACATCTGTGCATGCATGGATTTCATAGTTATCCATTGTTTCTGCAGCTGTTTTATTTAACGTAGCCATTACTTTTGTTACGCGGTCAATTTCTTCTTTATTTAATAAACCTCTTTTAATCGAAGTCGTTAAAATTCCTACCCCGATTGGTTTCGTTAAGATAAGGACATCACCAGGTTTTGCACCACTGTTTGTACGGATTTTATCAGGATGGATTGTTCCGGTGACAGCCAATCCAAATTTAGGCTCTTTATCATCAATAGAATGCCCGCCAACTAAGGCTACACCAGCCTCTTTCAGCTTGCTGTCTGCACCTTCTAAAATGCTGGATAGAATTTGTTTATCTAAATCTGCAATTGGAAAAGCGACAATATTCAGTGCTGTTATTGGCTTTCCTCCCATTGCATAGACATCGCTGATAGCATTCGCAGCAGCGATTTGTCCAAAGGAATACGGATCATCCACAATTGGAGTGAAGAAGTCGAGCGTCTGAACAATAGCTGTATCATCATTTAATTTATAAACACCTGCATCATCACTGGTATCTAAACCAACTAATAAATTCGGATTTTCCGTCGCAGGGGAAAGTGACTGTAATACTTGGCGTAAATCTGCCGGTCCGATTTTGCAGCCGCATCCACCTTTGGAAGACAAAGCAGTTAGTTTAATTGGTTCTTTGCTAGTCATATGATCAACCCTTCTGTAATTATATTTTATATCAATTCTACCATATAAGAGGGGGAAGGATGCTTTAGCGAGATTCTAATAAGAAAAATTGGTTTATCCAGAACACTGAAATACTTTATATAAACAAAAAAACACACTAGAATACATAATGATTTTAGTGTGTTTTTTCGATGGATAGCTTTATTCAAATTGTGCTACGTATTCTTCTAAAGTAATGTTTTCTTTTGTTATATATTTAGCTACCTTTTCACCAACATAACGTATATGCCACGGCTCATACTGATACCCTGTAATATCTTCCTTGCCTTCAGGAAAACGAATGATAAATCCATAATTAGGAGCATTTTCCGCAAGCCATTTTCCTTCTTCTGTATCAGCAAACTCGGTTACTAAATCTAAATTTACTTCTGGACTGGTTACATCCATCGTTAGTCCCGTTTGATGCTCACTCTCTCCTGGGCGAGCACTAAATTTATTGGCGTAGTCTTCACCATGTTGGGAAGCATTAGCCGCGAATACATCGACTTGTCGATCGTAGGAACGGTAACCGGATTGGGCGTACATTTCTAATCCTGCTTCCTCTGCAGCAGCGAATAAATCTTCCAAAGCATGTGCCGCATTTTCACGCAGGTATTTTTTAGGTAAATCTTCTGTGAAAGGGAAAGGTACATCTGGCACCATCAAATCTTCTGGGATATAATCTTCCGGAAGCGCAAAGTTTTTATTGATAAGCGCCAGTTCATCGTATGGATTGCTGACAATTTCTGTTCCCGCATCGGTTGTTTCCGGTTGATCAGGAGGTGCAGCTAAACCTTCTCCCGGTTCAATACTTTTATCTTCCTCGAAAAAGGTGAATAATGCTTCTTTTGTAGCTTCGTCATAAACCCCAGAAGCAATTAAGTTTTCGGATTGTAGTTGAAAGTCTGTAATTGCCCAGGTCAATTCTTCATCAAACGTGTCAGATAGATCCAAATCATATCCTATTTGATTTAAGGACGCCTTTAAAAACTGCACATTTTCCCCTTTATCGAATTTCTGTAAATGCATATCGGGAGGAGTAACCTCTTCGCCAAGAGAAGATTCTGCTTGTGAGACATGCTGGTTAGATGCTTCCGAATCTGCATTTTCTTTAACATCTCCTTGAGCTGAACAGCTGGCAAGTAATAAACAAATGGTTGAAAAGGCAATCCAGCCAAGTGGTTTCATTATAATATCCCCTTACTAAAATGGTGTCTTTATTAATTAACCTCCTATGCCCAGAATCGTTTTTCTTTGGGATGGAGTTTTATTTTAGTATAAGTAATTTCAATGTAGAATGAAAGTCAGAAAGTAGAAATTTTCTAGAGAGCATGCGTTCACCTATTTTTCTATTTCTAATATGTAAATGAAGGAAAGCTGGATAAAACCAGTCCATTGATTTTATCCAGCTTAAGTTTGATAGGATGAGTAACCTTTTATTATTTGGAAGCTGCAAATAAACGGCTAATTTCAACAATTACTTTAGCTGCTTTTTCCATATTATTGATGGAAATATATTCAAATTTACCATGGAAGTTCTCCCCGCCAGTAAATAGGTTCGGCGTTGGCAATCCCATAAATGAAATTTGTGAACCGTCTGTACCGCCACGAACTGGTTCAATAATAGGTTCAATATCAAGGTTTTTCATTGCTTGTCCAGCAATATCAACAATATGTTTTACGGGCTCAATTTTTTCGCCCATATTGTAATATTGGTCTTTCATTTCCAACTGAACTGCTTTTTCCCCATATACGATCTTGATTTCTTCTGCATACTGTTTAAGCGTATTTTTGCGAGTTTCAAATTTTTCCCGGTCATGGTCACGGATGATATAGTATACAGTTGTTTTTTCAACATCCCCTTCTACAGAAATAAGGTGATAGAAGCCTTCATAACCTTCCGTGTGCTCTGGAGATTCTTCTTCTGGAAATTTGCAAATAAATTGTGCTGCCATTTTTCCTGCGTTCACCATTTTATTTTTAGCTGTTCCTGGATGGACACTATTTCCATAAAAAATAACGCTGGCAGCTGCAGCATTAAAGCTTTCATATTGCAACTCCCCTAAAGGACCGCCATCTACTGTGTACGCATAGTCGCAGTCAAAGCGTTCTACATCAAATTTATGCGGGCCGCGTCCAATTTCTTCATCTGGCGTAAAAGCAACACGGATTTTTCCATGTTCTATCTCAGGATGATTTATCAAGTATTCCACTGCTGTCATAATTTCGGCAATACCAGCCTTATCATCAGCTCCAAGCAACGTTGTTCCATCGGTCACCATCAATTGATGCCCTTTATAATTAGAAAGCTCTGGAAAGTCATTTGGAGACAGAATGACGTTTTGAGATTCATTCAATACAATGTCTCCACCTTCATATTGGATGACTTTTGGCGATACACCTTTTCCCGTAAAGTCTGTAGCTGTATCTACATGTGCTAAGAAGCCGATTGTTGGAATATCTTTATCTGTATTAGCAGGCAATGTAGCCATTAAATACCCGTTTTCATCATAGGACACTTCTTCCAGCCCAACTTCTTTTAATTCTTTTTCCAATAACTTAATTAAATCCCACTGTCCTGGTGTTGAAGGCGTTGCTGTCGAGTTCATATCCGATTGGGTGTCGATTTTTGCATAAGTTTCTAAGCGTCTAATTAATTGGTCCTTCATAAAAATGTCTCCTTTAAGTAAATTTTAATGCATTAACATAAATACCAATCTAAAAGTTTTTGCAATTCTATTTTCACACTTCTTTGTATATTTTATCATAGTCAGAAAAAATCCGTATTAGAATACTTCTCTAAAAAGCTTTGTATGATGAAAAAAGGCTTTTTCCTGAATAGAATACCATTTTTAATGGGGGATGGAATTACCTCTCACTAAATAATGTTTTCACTCTATCATTTCTTAAGAAAAATTTTTTCTGTTAAAATAAACAGAGAATGATAACACGAGAAAAAATAGAATATGGGAGGGTTTGATTTTGAAAAACATCATTAGCGTGGAAAGACTAAAACGACGCCTAGCGCAAAATAATATTGTCATTGTAGATGTGCGATTTGATTTAATGGATGCTGATGCCGGAAGAAAGGCTTATTTACAAGGTCATATACCTGGTTCTGTCTATATGGACCTAAATAGAGATTTATCTGGCAAAGCAGGCAAGCATGGCGGAAATCACCCTTTACCTGACTGGGATTTGTTTGCAAGGAAGCTTGGGAAATTAGGCATTTCAAACGAAACGACGGTTGTCGTGTATGACCAGGGAAATGATATGTATGCACCGCGTTTTTGGTGGCTGCTTGACTACTTAGGTCATGAAAAGATTTATATTTTAGATGGCGGCATAGATCGCTGGGTAGAAAAGGGAGGAGAGCTTACATCAGAAGTTCCGAATCTTCAGCCAAAAACCTTCCGGAGAAACGAGAAGATAAATCGATACGTTGATATGGAAGAAGTCAGGGAAAAGCTTAGATCTCCTAAAACGACGATTATTGATTCCAGGGCGCCTGCCAGGTATTTAGGTGATGAGGAACCACTTTATTCCCGTGCAGGTCATATTCCGGGAGCAGTGAACTATTTTTGGAAGGGTGTTTTAAAAGAAGATGGTACCTGGAAAAATGAGGAGCAGTTAAGGGAGCATTTTTCCCAATTAGATAAGGACGCAGAAATTATTGTTTCCTGTGGATCTGGTGTTTCCGCATGCCCGAATATTCTAGCGCTTGATAATGCTGGATTTACGAATGTGAAGCTATATCCTGGCAGCTTCAGCGACTGGATTTCTTATGATAAGAATGAAGTAGCTATTGGTGAAGAGGATGAGTAAAGAACGTTGTGCCTGGGTAAGCGAGGAACCTGTTTATATTGCTTACCATGATAAAGAATGGGGTAATCCTGTATTCGGTGATGATCGTTATCTATTTGAAATGCTGACATTGGAAGGAGCCCAGGCTGGATTGAGCTGGATTACGATTTTAAAACGGCGGGAAAATTATCGCCGGGCTTTTGATAACTTTGAACCCGATGTTATCGCTGACTATTCAGATGAGAAAATAAAAGCTTTAATGCAGGATGAAGGGATCATCCGAAACAGACGAAAAATTGAATCTGTGATTAAGAATGCAAAAGCATTCAAGCAGATTCAAAAAGAATTCGGATCGTTTGATCATTATGTATGGGGGTTTGTCGGGAGAGAGCCAATTGTGAATAAGTGGGAAAAGCATGAAGATGTCCCGGCTCAAACGGAATTGTCAAAACAAATAAGCAAGGATTTGAAAAAGAGAGGTTTTTCCTTCGTAGGTCCTGTGATTTGTTACTCGTTTATGCAGGCGATTGGCATGATAAATGATCATACTGCAAACTGTTTTTTAAGTGAAAATAAAAAGGACTTAAGGAATTAATCGATCGGTTGTTTCTGTTGTATTTCCACGGCAAAAGCATCTTTTTAAAAGACAAGCAATTTTCTTTGTTTTATCTATTTCTTCATGTAGAATCAAACTGAATTAACTAGAAGTAATTATATGATAACGCCATCTAGAAACAATGGAAGATGGTTCATAGGAGGGAATGTAAGAAGATGAAATACGTTACATTAAATAATGGATTAGAAATGCCGCAGCTTGGGTTTGGCGTGTGGAAAGTAGAAAATAAAGAAGCTGCTCCTGCAGTGGAACATGCGTTAAAGTCTGGCTATCGTTCCATTGATACAGCAAAAGTTTACGGAAATGAAGAAGGCGTTGGAGAAGCAATCGCCAATAGCGGTGTTTCCCGTGAAGAATTATTTATTACTACAAAAGTGTGGAACGCAGATCATGGTTACGAGGAAACGTTGAAGGCATTTGACGCCAGCTTAGAAAGACTTGGACTAGATTATGTGGATTTATATTTAGTACACTGGCCAACACCTGCTTATGATCAGTATATTGACACATATAAAGCATTGGAACAAATCTATAAAGACGGCAAAGCAAAAGCAATTGGCGTATGTAATTTTGAAATTGAGCATCTAGAACGTTTATTAGATGAATGTGAAGTCGTTCCTGCTGTAAACCAAGTAGAATGCCATCCGTACTTACAGCAAAAAGAATTACGTGCATTTTGTAAAGAAAAAGGTATTCATGTGGAAGCTTATAGCCCTCTTATGAACGGCAGAGATGTGTTAGAAGATGAGGATCTTCAACAGATAGCTGCGAAAAAAGGAAAAACAATTGCCCAAGTAATCCTTCGCTGGCACTTGCAATCAGATTTAATTGTCATTCCAAAATCAGTAACACCTTCTCGGATTGAAGAAAATTTAGATGTATTTGATTTTGAATTAAGTGAAGATGAGATGAAAACAATCGATGCTCTAGATCGTAATATCCGAAGCGGCTCACACCCAAATGAAATGAATGTGCGTTAATTTTTATTATTGGTGGGAAACGCACTATAATATTTTAGCTTAACGGAACAAGCAATCAAAAAACACCTTTCTTCTCTTGTTAGAACTAAAGTGAAACCAAGTTAAGGACACGTTAGTTAGAGGTGGAAGGTGTTTTTTCTTATTTGAAAAAACGTTTTACAGCTTGTTCAAATTCTTTAAAGTAAGGAGGGATTTCATCGGGTGACAGGTGGGAATACATTTTTTCAGCAATGGACTGGTTGTACCATTTTTGTTGGTCATAGCCAGCATTGAAGTTTTTCCAAATACGATCACCGAATTTTTTATGCTCTTTCTCCAATTCCAAAAGATTATCTAGTTTATCCGCGATAATCAGATATTTCACTTCTTTCGGTGCATTTTGCAGATGATTAACGGTTGCTGTTTTTCGCTCCCACCAAGACTTTGATTTATCCTCCGTATGAGAGGCAACAAGATCTGCAACTTCCTTCCCAAATTGCTGTTCAATATCTTTAAGGCTGACACTGGTATCTTCTACCACGTCATGTAAGTAGCCTGCACTAATCAAATCATCAGAGTAACCTGCTTTTTCTAAACGTTCTGCAACACGAATAGGATGGGTAATATAAGGCTCGTTTGAATTTTTACGTACTTGTCCTTCATGAGCTTTCGTAGCAAAAGCTTTTGCATCGTCTCTTTTCATTATTTCCTCCTAAAAACAAAAATAGGTAGTCTTATTATAACAGAAAAAGCGTATATAATCTGACTTTTTTCTCATTAATAACGCCTGTTTTTTTCGACATTAAAAGTGATTAATATTCAATTTTGCGAGTGTTACAGCTTTAAAGAGCATTTGAACGGAACAAATATTGGTAAAATAGTCCCTTAGAAGAGTTTGTCTGCTGTATGTGCCAGTACAGAATTTTATGAGGAAAGATTCCCCTAATAACTTCATCTGTCTTTCATTTATTGCAGGAAACAAGTACACTAGATGTAAGATAAAACGAAACTTCATTTAGTGGAAGCTTCTGTTCTTTTCCTCCTAAGTGTAGTTGCGTGATTCGGAAATCAGCCGTTAAAATAGACTTCATTTTCCTCTGTTTTTGAGGCAGGAAGCTACGGATGATGATACTATGATAATTTTTAAGATAAGCGAGGGACATTCATGGAAAAAGGAATTAACCAACGTAAAACAGAACATATTCGTCTTTGCCTTGAGGGGAATGTAGAAGGTGTGGACAAATCTACTGGGCTAGAAGGAATTCATTTTCTGCATAATGCTTTGCCAGAGATTGACTTTGCAGATATTACATTAGAAACATCATTTTTGGATAAGGCGCTTAAAGCACCGTTTCTTGTCAGTTCCATGACTGGCGGCTCAGAACTGGCAACAACGATTAACCAGAATTTAGCTTTAGCAGCAGAACAAAAAGGATGGGCACTAGCAATCGGTTCAACAAGGGCGTTTCTAGAGAGTGATCAGCATAAAGATTCCTTTCTTATCCGTCAACAGGCGCCGACAGTACCATTAATCGTAAATATTGGTGCGGTGCAACTTAATTATGGCTACGGAGCCGAGGAATGTCAGCGTATTATTGATAAAACAGAGGCTGATTCTATTGTCCTTCATTTAAATTCACTTCAAGAAGCTGTCCAAGATGGCGGTGATTTGAATTTTAAAGATTTGCTGCCAAAAATTGAACAGGTGTGTAAGCAGGTCGATGCGCCAGTCGGTGTGAAAGAAGTAGGATTCGGGATTGATGGAGAAGCTGCAAAAAGACTTTATGATGCAGGAATAGCTTATATCGATGTTGCTGGAGCTGGGGGAACTTCTTGGAGCCAAGTAGAAAAATTACGTTCGAAAGATCCTTTAAAGAAAGCTGCCGCAGAAGCATTTAATAATTGGGGAAACCCAACGAAAGATTGTCTTGTATCTGTGCGGAGCCAGCTTCCTGATGCCCCCCTTGTTGCAAGCGGCGGCATGAAAACAGGAGTAGATGCTGCCAAAGCGATAACAATTGGTGCAGATGTTATCGGTTATGCAAGACATTTACTCCAAGCGGCAACAGAGTCTGCAGAATCCGTTGTGCAAACGATGGATCAATTAGAATTAGAACTCAAAATGACTATGTTTGGTATCGGGGCTGTCAATCTTCAAGAATTGAAAAATACAAAACGAGTATCCATTAATGGAAAATCACTTTTAGAAGCATAAAAAAGACGTGGGAGCTGCTCCCACGTCTTTTACGTTAGAAAGCGCTCCACCTTAAGTCCGACCCGCTCGAAAAAAAGAAAAAGCGCTCCACCTCCAGCTGAAAGCGCTCCAAAAAAGAAAAATGCGCTCCAATCCAGGCAGAAAGCGCTCGAAAAAAGGAAAAAGCGCTCCACGCCCAGCTCAAACCGCTCGAAAAAAAGGCAAAGCGCTCCAATCCAGGCAGAACGCGCTCCACCCCCCGTCCCATCCTCCTCCTGCCCGCTCTAAAACCGAAAAGATGTTTCAAGAAGAGTAAATAGGGAAAAGGCTTTTAAAAGGAGGTATTTACAATGGTTTGGACGATGCGTGATTATCCAAGTTCCATGAAAAACCTTGATAAAGTCGTACGTAAAAAGGCAATTGATATTGCTAATTCCATGGTTGATGAAGGTTATAAGGAAGGACGGGCAATTCCGATCGCAATTGAGCAGGCAAAGGAATGGCATAATAATGCCGATGAAAAGGAGATACGAAAATATGAGAATAGCGGAAAACCAACACAGCGTTCTAAAGAAGGCAAAGAACGGACAAATAATCCGGAGCGACTGGAAGAAGGACAAGAGGTTTATAAACATAAAGAAGGCTGGGCGGTAGCATCTTCAGGGGCCAAACAGGCAAGTGAAGTATTCGATAAAAAAGATGAAGCAGTAAAGAGAGCCATGGAAATTGCTGAAAATAAAGGAACATCGTTAACGGTCTATCGGGCAGATGGCACAATAGAAGAGGAAAGAAGTTACAAATAAAAGCTATACAGATTACTAAACAGATTACTTTGTTCCTTCATTTCCCTATGCTAAAATAAGTGAGGAAAATGAGGTGAACATGTATGAAAGTTGAGATATGGTCTGATTTTGTATGTCCATTTTGTTATATTGGAAAGCGCCGATTTGAGCATGCCTTGGAGAAATTTCCCCATCGCGATCAAGTAACAGTGCAGTATAAAAGTTACCAGCTCGACCCAACTGCGAAGCATATTGCCGGAAAAAACTACGCTGAAACATTTTCAGAGTTAAAGGGTATTCCTTTAGAACAAGTGAATGAGATGAATAAACAAGTCGCTATTCAAGCGGAGGAAGTAGGTTTAATTTACCGCTTTGATGCGATGAAATATAGTAATACATTTGATGCACATCGAATCGCCAAGTTAGCATCAGTTAGTGGAAAAGAGCAAGCGCTTATAGAGCGATTATTCCAAGCTTACTTCACAGAGTCTGAGCTATTAAGTGATCAAGATACGTTAGTTCGATTAGCAGAAGAAGTTGGATTGGCAAAAGATGATGTAGAGAAGGTATTGGACAGCTGTAAATTTCAGAAAAAAGTCAATGAAGATATAGATATAGCAAAACAACTTGGTGTTCAAGGTGTGCCTTTTTTCGTCTTTAATGAAAAATATGCTGTTTCCGGTGCACAGCCGGAAGAAACTTTTAAGCAAGTCCTTGAAAAGGTAAGGCAAGAAGAACAAACCAAGCCAATTTTGCAATCACTTAATCCAAATGAGAATAAAACATCCTATTGTACTGGTGACGAATGTAATTAATAAAAGGAACAGCAGCACGTATTAGCTGTTCCTTTTGAAAAGTTTCCCAAGTTTTTTGATACGCAAAGGGACTGTATTTATTCGCAACGGTGTATATGAAATATGACAAAAGATTGAATAGATTATAAAAAAAACTGCCATTATCGGCAGTTTTTTTTATTCTTTTCTGATTAATAGTAATCTATTATTGACGGTGGCTGATATTTTGGTATACTTAGAAGTGTCATCTAATTGATAATGAATATCATTCTTATTTAGAACAGTTAGAAGTTGATAATAATTATTATCTGGGTTCAGTTTGGATGAAATATGGGATAAGAAAGTTTGAATACTTTCTGTCAGGAAAGGCTTTGCATGTTATGAAGATTTGGCATCTGGTTACATTATTAATTGTTTTTTCGTTTGCTTCTATTTTTCTGGGAGTAACCGATTTGTCACCAAAACATATTTTTAACCTTTCAGAGACGCAACAGCAGGTTTTGCTTACTAGTCGTCTTCCTAGACTGGTCAGTATTATTATAGCTGGAGCGAGCATGAGTATTGTCGGTTTGATTATGCAGCAGTTAAGTCGTAACCGTTTTGTTTCACCTACAACAGCTGGAACAATGGATGCGGCAAGACTGGGGATTCTTGTATCCTTAATGCTATTTACTGCAGCAAGCCCGCTGCAACAAATGAGTATCTCATTTGTATTCGCTTTACTGGGAACATTTGTATTTATGAAGATATTAGAAAAGGTTAAATTTAAGGATGCCGTCTTTATTCCATTAATTGGCCTGATGTTTGGTAATATCATTAGCTCGATTTCCACCTTTATCGCATACCAAAATGATTTAGTACAGAATATGTCATCTTGGATGCAGGGAGACTTCTCCATGATTATGACTGGAAATTATGAGTTAATGCTTATCAGTATACCTATCCTGATCCTTGCCTACATTTTTGCAAATAAGTTTACAATCGCGGGAATGGGTGAGGACTTTGCAAAGAATCTTGGACTGAATTACAGGCAAGTGGTTAATATAGGCTTAGTAATTAGTGCACTTGTTACTGCTTCGGTCGTCTTAACAGTTGGTGTGATTCCGTTTTTAGGGCTAATCATTCCAAATATTGTTGCCATTTATCAAGGTGACCATCTAAAGAGGACATTGATGCATACTGCCTTGCTCGGTGCGGTGTTTGTTCTGTTTTGTGACATTATTGGAAGGATTGTCATTTATCCGTATGAGATTCCAATTAGCCTGACTGTTGGTGTTATTGGAAGTGCCGTATTTATTTTCCTTCTATTAAGGAGGAGAAAATATGGGTTATAAAATGAAAACGTGGATTCTCGCTGCTGTTGCAGTTATTTTGATGGTGTTGTATGTGGTGTATGGCTTAACGGGAAACTTGGATTATATATTACCTAGACGTTTACTAAAATTACTTGCCATATGTTTAACCGGAGGCGCTATTGCATTTGCAACAACAATCTTTATGACCATTACGAATAACCGCATTTTGACGCCGAGTGTTTTAGGCCTGGATTCATTGTACATGTTGGTCCAAACAATTATTATCTTTTTCTTTGGTTCGAATATGATGGTGCTATTAGGTGGAACTGTAAATTACCTGATTTCGATTATGTGCATGGTTCTCTTTTCCTTAGTTTTATATCAATTTTTATTTAAAGGTGAAAAGAATAATATTTATTTCTTGTTATTAGTCGGAATGATTTTAGGTACCTTCTTTGGAAGTTTTACAGATTTTATGCAAGTTTTAATTGATCCGAATGAATTTATGATCGTTCAGGATCGAATGTTTGCAAGTATTAACAACGTAAATACAGATTTGCTTTATATCTCTATAGGGATTATCGTACTGACATTTATTTACTTTATGCGTTTTTATAAATACTTAGATGTTTTGGCACTGGGCAGAGAAGAAGCAATTAATCTGGGTGTTCCTTATCATTATGTTGTTAAAAGATTGCTTATTATCGTCGTTATTCTCATCTCAGTAGCAACTGCATTAATTGGTCCAATTACTTTTTTAGGACTACTTGTGGTGAATGTTTCGTATGAATTAATGAAGACTTATCGTCATTTTTATATTATCTGGGGAGCAGTGCTTATTAGTATCATTGCGCTTGTCGGCGGACAGTTTTTAGTAGAGCGTCTGTTTACCTTCAGTACAACGATCAGTGTTATCATTAATTTCATTGGTGGATTATACTTTATATACCTGTTGTTAAAGGAGAATCGAAAATGGTAAAGCTAAAAAGTGTTTTCAAAGCCTATAATCAAAAAAAGGTTATAGAAGATGTATCATTAGAAATCGAAAAAGGAACAATTACTTCTTTTATTGGTCCCAACGGTGCGGGAAAAAGTACGCTTGTATCCATGATCAGCCGACTTATTTCCAAGGATGGCGGAGCAATTACCATTGACGGGCAAGATATTATGCACACGAAGAATAATGAAATGGCTAAGAAAATATCGATTCTTAAGCAAACGAATGCAGTGAATTTAAAGCTGACGATTCGTGAGCTTGTATCATTTGGACGTTTTCCATACTCCCAAGGGAAGTTAACAAAGGTGGATGAAGCGAAAATTGATGAAGCTATTGATTATATGGAACTTCGCGATATGCAGGATAGATACTTGGATGAACTAAGTGGCGGGCAGCGTCAACGTGCACATATTGCTATGGTTATTGCACAGGATACAGAGTATATCTTATTAGATGAACCATTGAATAATCTGGATATGCGTCATTCTGTCCAAATCATGAAGACATTGCGCAATTTAGTCAATGAGATGGGAAAAACCATTTTATTAGTTATTCACGACATCAATTTTGCTTCCTGTTATTCTGATCATATTGTTGCCTTAAAGGATGGCAAAATAGTGAAACAGGGAAGAACCTGTGATGTAATCGATCGCTGTGTACTTAAAGATATCTATGATATGGATATTGATATCAAAGAAATAGACGGAAGAAAAATATGCGATTATTTCTAAATAAATCGTAAAAAATAAAAAAGTCCCTTTCATATCAATAGATATAAAAGGAACCAAACTCATATTTCCATTTTAACTTATAAAATGAAGCTGGTAAACTACTTTGCTTATAAAAAAAGAACGTTATAACGAGGAGACAATAAAATGAAAAAATCATTACTTTTTATAATGCTTACATCTTTCTTACTTCTTATGGCTGCTTGTGGATCTGATTCGAATGACAATGCGGGCGAAAGCGACAAATCAGAGGGAGAAACACCAAAAGAAGAAACGGTTACAATTACACATGAACTGGGAGAGACAGAAGTTCCTGTGAACCCTGAAAAAGTGGTTGTTTTTGATTTTGGTATTTTAGATACACTTGATAAATTAGATATTCCTGTAACAGGAGTAGCAAAATCAGGAAGTATTCCATCGTACTTAGAAAAATACGAAAGTGATGAGTATGAAAATATTGGCGGATTAAAAGAGCCGGATTTTGAGAAAATTGCTGAGATTGCTCCAGACCTAATTATTATTTCTGGTCGTCAAGCTGATATGTATGAAGAGTTTCAAAAACTGGCACCAACTGTTCATTTAGGCGTAGATACAACAAGATATATGGAATCGTTTGAAGAAAACATGCATAAAGTTGGACAAATATTTGACGTTGACGATCAAGTTGAAACAGAATTACAAACGATTGAAGATAATATTGCCGAGTTAAATGAAAAAGCAGCTGATGCAGGGGATGCTTTAATCATCCTGGCAAATGATGATAAAATCAGTGCATATGGACAAAATTCTCGTTTTGGGATTATTCATGATGTGTTTGGTGTGTCTGCTGTCGATGAGGATATCGAAGCTTCTACACATGGAATGAATGTATCCTTTGAATATGTTATGGAGCAAAATCCAGACATGCTTTATGTTGTTGATCGAGGCGCAGCAATCGCAACAGACGGTGAAACCAATACTGCTGATTTAGTAGAAAATGACTTAGTAGCAAATACAGAAGCATATAAAAATGATCAAATATACTATCTGAACCCGGATGTATGGTATCTCTCAGGCGGAGGTTTAACATCTGTTCAAAAAATGATTGATGAAATTGACGCAAGTTTAGAATAATACCGCATAAATAAACTCCTAGGTTTTCGATCTAGGGGTTTTTTATGTCAGGAAAGAAAATTTTTTAAAATACCTCATCCTAAAATTATTTACTCGAAAACTTGAAACAGGGGAAGCATATATGATTGAATGAAACAAGATCAAATTTTAAAAGTGAGGGATGTTCTCCATGAAGAAGCTAACATTATTGATCGTAATGATGATAACCATGTTCTTAGCAGCATGCGGAAATGACGATAAAGATAATAATGAACAGGAAGAAGGATCACAGCAAGAAGAGGCTGCACAAGCACCAGAACCACTTGAATTTTCAGATAAGGAATTTAAAGATGAAGACGAGACTGTCGTTGTTGTTAACGGAGAAGAAATCCAAGGAAATGCATATAATACTGCCTATTCTGTAGTCAAATCAATTATGCATCAGTCAGGACAGGATACAAAAGATACCGAAGCTTTACAGCAAGAGACAATTAATTTTCTTGTGGAGCAGGAACTAATTACGAAAGAAGCGGCTGAAGCAGGCGTTAAGGTAGACGACAATGAAGTTGAAAAGGAATTAAATGCAGTTAAAGAAACCAATGGTGAAGAGCAATTTGCAAAAACGCTTGAAGACATACATTTAACTGAAGAACAATTTAAACAGCAGCTTAAATATAATATAACAACGGTACAGTATATGGAAGAAGCATTTGAAACAGAAGTAACTGACGAAGAAGTACAAGAGATGTACGATGGATTGAAAGAGCAAGCTGGTGATCAAGAAATACAAGAGTTAGATGAAATTAGAGACCAGATTGAAAATATGATTGTACAGCAAAAACAACAAGAACAATATGCAGCAAAAGTGAATGAACTTAAAGAATCTGCAGAAATTGAAGAGTTGGTTTAATTATAAAGCAAGCAAAAATCCAGTCATTACAGAAAATGACTGGATTTTTGGTATTGTATCCTTATTTGAATGTGACCGATGCGTTAGCTTATAGAAAGGTACCAATCGCATCTACTAGACTGTAAATACCTAAGAACGTTACCACAGCAGTTACCAGCCAGCCGATAATATTTAACCAAAGTTTATTTACATATTTCCCCATGGCATTTTTCTTATTAACGACAACCATAATTAAAATTGCGATTAGTGGCAGAATGAATCCGTTTAATGCCTGTGCAATCAACAGCACTTCTAGAGGTTCAAAACCAAGTCCTGAAGTGATAATGCCTAAAACAATGACAGCAGTAAAGACGATCTTATATTTTTTATTAGAGAAACCGCCCTTCCACCTCATAAAGCTGCTTACTGTGACAGCAGCTCCCATTGGGGAAGCGATTGCTGAAGAAAAACCAGCAGCAAATAGACCGATACTAACAAATAAAGGTGCTAAATCTCCCATGAATGGCTGCAAGGGAGCAGCAAGTTCAACAACACTTCTAACCTCTGTGCCATGAATTAATGCACCAGCTGTAATTAGAATAGCAGCAGTAATAATACCGCCCACGGAGATTGAAATAATGGTATCCCATCTGGCTGCTTTGAGGCCGTCAGTACCATTCCATTTTTCTCCTACTGTTGACGCGTGGATGAAAAAGTTATAAGGAACCACCGTTGTACCAATTAACGCAATAACCATCAAGATAGATCCTTCTGGAATAGATGGGATGAAGGCTCCTTGAAGTACACCGAGAACATCAGAGGTAGCTACAACCATCGTAGTAATGAAAGTGATACACATGATAACGATTAAACCAATCATTATTTTTTCAATAAATTTATAACCGCCGAGTAAATTAAGAATCAAAATAATAATTCCTACCATTGGTGCAACATAATTTTCTGGAATTCCGGATAAATAAGAGATACCCAGAGAAGTTCCCAGTAAATCTCCGCTAATATAGGCAGCACAGCCAACACAAACAGCAATGAGAACAATCCATACGGTTGCAAACTTTAGGATTTGATTTTGAAATAGTTCTCTGATATTTTCTCCTAGGCCCTGCTTTGTTACAATTCCAATTCTGGCTACCATTTCTTGCAGGATAATGGTGGCTACAATGGAAAAAATAACGGCCCATAATAAAGCAAATCCAAATCCAGCTCCCGCACGTGTCGCGGTTGTTACGGTGCCTGGTCCGATAAAGGAAGCGGTAATAATGGCACCTGGCCCTATGACCTTTAGCTTCTCAACAAATTTTGATTGAGACAAATAAACTCCTCCTTGTTTGGCAAGCAATAAACGAGAAGTTTCTCTAGTTATATCACTTGTTATGACCTCCATGAATATGACCTGCCAGTACATAAAGGACAGCTGTGGATACAAAGTGTGCTGAATTTTGATTGAAATCCTGCTGTGGATATACTTCTACAAAATCCATACCGCAAAGTCCTCGTTTACCAAATTCATAGATCATGGTAACAAGCTCATAAGATGTCAATCCATTTCCATCAACAGGTCCGCCCGGGTTGAAGGCAAAGTCAAGTACGTCACTACAAATGGTGAGGTACACAACATCTACATCTTTAGAAGCCATGTCATATATTTGATTAGCGTATTTTTTTAAATCTGTTTGTGCCCGGATATCATTAATGGTTAAGGTTACAGCGCCCGCCTCTTCCGCATGCTTGCCTGTTTCGGGCTTATTTCTAGGCCCTTTAATTCCCGTGTGAATCAAACTTTCATTTCGTACTCCTTCTGTTTCATACAAACGCATAAAAGGTGTGCTTCTGGCAAACTTGTCTCCTTCATGATGCGGCAGATTATCATAGTGTGAATCCAAATGAATGATGCCGACTTTTTTGCCGGTATTCGTCAGGCCTTTGACAATTGGGTAAGTAATTCCATGATCCCCTCCAAGCCCTACGAGAAATTTCTCGTTTTTCCACAGGTTTTCTGCAAAGCTTTCGATGCGGTTCATTGTTTCTGGAACATCATGTGGAACAATGCTCACATCACCTACATCACCTAAGCTTAGATGATCTTCTACATTAATATGGTCGAGCTCCGGCAGATATGTACTGTATCTGGCAGAGGATATTCGTATTTGTTTTGGACCAAGCTCGCATCCAGTATAATCTCCCCAAGTACAGGCGCCTTCCCAAGGCACCCCATAAATCAGTACATCTGTATCGTACTCCTTTGTGCTTGTTAAATTTTTAGCACCTAGCATTGGCGGGGTATTTCCGTAAATATTATTCGAACTCATGAATTCATCTCCTCTTTAAAAAAATGTTATTAATTACTGTTTAACCTGGGACTAGGGGGTTAAAACTCCTTTTTTTGCAAGTTGAGAAAATAGATAATTTTAAGGTATCTGAATGAGAGGACGATCAAAAAATCTTCCAATGATAAGCGGCGAATTTCTGCGTTGACCTGGCTTTTTCGATGGGACTGGGACTGGGACTGCGATTACTCGTCCCATCGAAGAGCCTTTGCGATTACTCGTCCCACCGAAAACCATTGGCTACTTTTGAACACGTACTATAAGAAAAAGTCCCGATTCACTAAAAGAGTAAGCTAACGCAAATTTGGTGGAATTTTTTAAATAACTGGAACGGTTGTACAATTTTTGGAAGGCTGTATCATCGAATGTGAAGCTATAATTAAGGTATTGTCTAAATGGAGATTTTATGCTCTTTAGAAAAGTCATTGATCACTACGCAATGAAAAAGACCCCTATCACGACGACTTTTTTATTGAGTGGTATTAAGAAATTAAAGTAGAGGAACGATAAAAAAGACTGGAAGCTAAGCTAATCCAGTCTTTTTTATCGCTATTTTACTTCGGAATGTCTAATTTTCATCTTCATTTTCTTGATTTTCTCGTTTGAAATTTTGATAAGTGAACCAACAACCTAGCAAAATAAAGGGAACCATAACAAGAATATTTCCTAATGGCGAAAATTCTAATGTGATATTAAGAATTACCAGCACTGCAACGAAAGCTAAAAGTATTAGTATTTGTTTCAATTTAAATTTAAACTTTGATTCCACCTTATTCACTTCCCTTCAATTCATATCTTACTCTATTGTAACACTTTTATTTTTTATTTTATGAACAGATTGAGAAGTGTTGCCATTCCAATATTCATATTTTGTTCTGACACCTTTACCTTGTGCTTCTGCATCTTGGAAAGTATCCATCATTCTAGCAGTTGAAATACTCTCAGCAAGAAGCATAAAGCCGACAACTGGATAAGCACTTGCAATACCTCTCATAACTTGTCTTGCAGTGGCATCCCTGTCTTCATAATCGGCAACGATTTCTTTAGTTTTGCTTGGTGTGAAATAATGAGTGACTTCATATACATCGTAGGTGACCATTCCTTCTTTTTCTGTTCTGTCTGGTCCTGCCGCGGCTTCTGTACTTTTTGTAAAACTGAGGTTTACCCCTAGAAGAATAGTACAGGCTAGTAAACCTATTACGAACTTTCTCATTATTACACCTCCCTTTTTTTAGTTATTAGTTGTCTTCCCGATCTCTATTTTAATAAACATTAAATTGGTAAAATTCCAATCTATTTTCAAGCTAAATGCTTATTTGCTTAAGAAAGAAAAAATATGGCTTTTACAATGGTAAGCGGATCACAGGGAGCATTAAGGAATTGATAAATACTCTACATCTATACCCTCTAGAGGTTCAATGAAACTTATAATGTAAAAGCCATTAAATTTATAATATCTAATGGCTTTTGAGTAATCTATTGAATTTTAGTTTGCTTTCTGAATCCTATCTATCGCATCTAATAGCTTTGACATCTGTTCCCTTGTTCCAATCGAAATTCGCAAATAGTTTTCTAGTCTTGGCTGGTTAAAGTAACGAACTAGGAATCCTGCCTGCTTTAACTCAGAGAAAAGTTTTTCCGCTTCTATATTTGCTGGGGAAGCAAGGACAAAATTAGTTTGAGAAGGGAGGACATAAAAATTTCTTTTCTCTAATTCATGTCGAAAATATTCTCTTGTTGCAATGATTTCTTGTCTTGTTTTTTCAAAATAAGCTGTATCTCGAAAGGCTTCTATTGCTCCAACAATGGCTAGACGGTCCATGGTGTAGGAATTAAAGGAATCCTTTGCCCGCGTTAATCCTTCAATGAGGTCTGGATGCCCTAGTGCCAGTCCGATACGAAGCCCTGCAAGGGAGCGTGATTTGGATAAGGTTTGGACAACAAGCAGGTTCGGATAAGTGTCGATTAAAGGTACAGCTGAAGCTTCCGCAAAATCAGCATAGGCTTCATCAATTATCACCACTTGCTCTGGATTATTTTTTAAAATTTCCTCGATAGACTCAAGTTCTAAATAAATGCTAGACGGTGCGTTCGGATTTGGGAAAATAACACCGCCTTCTGAGTGAAAGAAGGACTCGACAGGGATAGAAAAGTCATCCTTCAAAGAGACTTCTTCCACGTCTAACTGATAAAGCTTTGTATAAACCGGATAGAAGCTATAGGTGAGATCTGGGTATTTAATCGTCTTTCCAGGCTCAAAAAATGTCATAAAACTAAAGGCAAGCACTTCATCAGATCCGTTACCGACAAAAACCTGCTCTTTCTTCAACCTATAATAACTAGCAATTTCCTCTCTGAGTTCATCCACGGTAGGGGAAGGGTAGAGCTGTAATTTTGTCTTTGCCTCTTCCTCTATAGCTGCCAGCACTTTAGGAGAGGGAGGAAAGGGATTTTCATTGGTATTTAATTTTATAATAGAAGGGTCATCTAATTGTTCTCCAGGGACATAAGGTTCTAGCTGCTTGATTAATGGATTCCAGAATTTACTCACGGTGCTGACCCTCTTTTTCAATGTGACGCTCATTTAGTATTTTTTTGATATCCTTTGTAGATACGCCTTGCTCTTCCATTAAGACAAGAGAGTGATATAGTAAATCCGCCAATTCATTCGTTAATTCTTCTTTATCCCTATTTTTTGCGCCGATAACCACCTCTGTAGATTCTTCACCGATTTTCTTCAGGATTTTATCTAACCCTTTATTAAACAGATAAGTCGTATACGCACCCTCCTGCGGGTTTTCTTTACGGTCTTTAATTTTATTGGAAAGTTCGTTAATCATGGAGAATAAAGGTTTTTCGCTTTCGAATAAAGTTGTATCAAAGCAAGTAGTTGTTCCTTGATGACAAGCAGGACCAAGCGGCTGCACTTGAATTACTAAAGCATCCTGATCACAATCAACGCTTATTTTTTTAACTATCTGCTTATTCCCTGACGTTTCTCCTTTATTCCAGAGTTCCTGGCGGCTGCGGGAATAGAACCATGTCTCACCGGATTCTAATGTTTTTGTGAAAGCAATGTCGTTCATATAAGCCAAAGTTAATACTTCTCCTGTTGCATAATCTTGAACAATCGCCGGAACTAGCCCGTTTTCATTGTATTTTATTTCAACATCCATTATCATTTCCTCCTCATTGGTATTCCTTGTGAAGATAAGTACTCTTTTAATTCTTGAATCGGAATCTCTCCGTAGTGGAACACAGATGCAGCCAATGCAGCATCAATTCCTTCTGCTAAAATTTCTGAGAAGTGTTCTCGTTTGCCTGCTCCGCCACTAGCAATGACAGGAATATTTACCGCATCAGCGATTTTTTTCGTTATTTCGATTTGATAGCCGTTTTTTTCGCCATCCGCATCCATGGCATTTACAACAATTTCACCTGCTCCGAGTGCTTCGCCTTGTTTTGCCCATTCAATCGCATCCATTTCTGTATCTTTTCTCCCCCCATTGATAAATACATTAAATTCGCCATCAGCTGTTTTCTTCGCATCAATGGAAAGCACAATACATTGGCTGCCGAATTTATCGGATGCTTCTGTAATTAATTCTGGACGCTGGACCGCGGCACTGTTAATCGATACTTTATCAGCACCTGCATGAAGTACGCTGTGAATATCTTCTATCGTGCGGATGCCCCCGCCCACCATAAATGGAATAGCGATTTCGCGTGCGACTTGTTCTACAACATCTAGGAAAATATCCCGTTCTTCGTTTGAAGCGGTAATATCATAAAATACGAGCTCATCAGCCCCTTCTCGGTTATAGCGTGCAGCCAGTTCCACCGGATTAGCAACATCTTTGATATTTTGAAACTTCTTTCCCTTTACCACACGGCCTTTATCTACATCCAGGCAAGGAATAATTCGTTTAGCGAGCATGATTATCCTCCTTTACAACCTCTTCTAACTGAATAGTCCCATCGTATAATGCTTTTCCGATAATCGCTCCATAAAGGCCGAGTGCCTGAAGGTTTGTAACATGCTCTTTTCGGGAAACCCCGCCAGAAGCGATAATATTCATTGTAGTCGCTTCCTGCATAGCTTTTAATTCCTCTAGATTCGGTCCGCGCAGCATGCCATCTTTTAAAATATCTGTATATACAATGGTTTTTAAACCAGCTGCTTCTAGTTCTCTTGCAAGATCAGCTGCTTTTGTATCACTATTTTTAGTCCAGCCATCCGTTGCAACATAACCATTGCGCGCGTCTAAGGAAACAGCAATCTTATCGCCGTATAACCCGATTGCCTCTGTAAGCAGCGCCCAATTGGTTATGGCAGAGGTACCAAGAATAACCCGGGCAGCCCCGCCTTCTATATATTCCTTAATTGTATCTAAAGAACGAATCCCGCCGCCAACCTCTACAGGAATAGATAGACTTTGAATTGTTTTGAGGATAACCTCTTTATTTTTCGGTTCTCCCGTTTTCGCACCATCTAAATCGACCATATGCAAGAAAGCTCCGCCAGCATCCTGCCATTTTTTTGCTGTTTCCACTGGGGAGTTACTATACGTTGTCTGCTGATGGTAATCCCCTTGCTTTAATCGGACACAATTTCCATCTTTCACATCAATTGCTGGGAAAATGATCATGAAATCAACTCCTCGTAATTTTTCAATAAAGTAATTCCAATTTCACCACTTTTTTCCGGGTGAAATTGCATGCCTGTGATATTTTTATCCTGTACAATCGCAGGGACACGTCCGCCATATTCTGCGCTTGCTATCAGGGTATCTTCAGCCAAACGATCTACGGCATAGGAATGAACAAAATACACATAAGGTTCTTTGCCTAGTTGATCGAATAAGCTATTGTCCTGATTGGCTGTGAGTATGTTCCATCCCATATGGGGAACCTTGACCGAATCAGAGATACGGTTGACTGAACCAGTTAGAAGGCCGAGCCCTGCGCAGCCGCCATTTTCTTCACTAAATTCGTAGAAAAGCTGCATACCAAGACAGATTCCTAGAATGGGTTTGCCATTCGCTGCTTCATCTTTCAAAAGGCTATCTAGTTGATAGCGTTGTAATGCTTCCATCGCATCTTTAAATGCACCCACCCCAGGCAGAATAATTGAATCAGCCTGTTTAATTTCTTCTGGGTCCATCGTCAGTTTGGATGGTTTACCTAGTTTATCTAAGGCAAACTGCAAACTTTTAATATTTCCTGCACCGTAATCAATAATGGCAATCATTTTTTTAGCTCCTTTTTCAATAATAAAAAATATAAGGAAGGAGGAAAGGGAAATTCGAGCCGAACCCGCTCAGAAATCAAGAAATGCGAGGCGCTCGAAAATTAGAGAATGCGCTCGAACCTGGTCGGAGTCGCTCGAAAATCAGAGTAAGCGATCCACCTTGGTCCAAGCCGCTCGAAAATCAGAATAGGCGCTCCACCTTGGTCTAAGCCCGCTCGAAAATCAGAGTAAGCGCTCCACCCCAGTCCGAACTCGCTCCAAAATTAGAGTAAGCGCTCCACCCCGGTCCGAAACCGCTCCAAAATCAGAAGAACCCGCTCCAACATGATCCCAAACCGCCCCAAAATCAGAGGAACCCGCTCCAACCTAATCCCACCCCACTCAACAATCAGTAAACGCCCTCTAATCCTCATGTTATAGACTTCCTTTAGTAGAAGGAACGCCTTTCATCGTCGGGTCCACGGATACTGCTTCGCGAATTGCTCTTCCTAACCCCTTAAAAATGGATTCAATCATATGGTGTGTGTTTGTTCCGTACAAGACTTCTACATGAAGGGTTACTTTGGCATGGCTGGTAAATCCAATTAAAAATTCTTCAACCAGTTCTGTATCAAAATTTCCAACTTTATCTTTTAAACCGTCCACTCGATAAACTAAGAAGGAACGGCCGCTAATATCAAGAGAGACTCTAGAGAGTGCTTCATCCATTGGCGTTGTCGCTGTGGCGTAGCGTTCGATGCTTTCTTTTGTGCCTAATGCCTCGTGGAATGCCTGGCCAAGCACGATACCGATATCTTCTACAGTATGATGCTGGTCTACTTCTAGGTCTCCTTCACATTCTACTTGTAAATTTAGTCTGCCGTGTTTGGTAAGAAGGGTCAGCATATGATCGAAAAAACCAACTCCTGTTTTTAAATCAGATTTACCTTCTCCATCTAAATCAAGAGAAAGCGATATATTGGTTTCTTTAGTTTGGCGTTTTTTTTCAGCGTGACGCATGATGATTCTCCTTTCGAATTCGGATTGCATTCGCATGTGCAGTGAGTCCTTCCGCTTCTGCAATCGTAATAATAGAGTCTGCACAATCGAGCAGTCGTTCTTTAGAATAATGAATGGTGCTTGATTTTTTCATAAAGTCATACACCCCAAGCGGGGAGGAGAAACGTGCGGTTCCGTTTGTTGGTAAAGTATGATTTGGACCTGCAAAATAATCTCCTAACGGCTCACTGGAATAAGGTCCGATAAATATCGCTCCAGCATGTTTGATTTTTTTTAGCTGTTCTTCTGCATTTTCTCCCATTAATTGCAGGTGCTCTGGGGCAATCGAATTAATGAATTCAATCGCTTGCTCTTCCTGATCACAAACTATGATTCTCCCATTCGACTGAATGGATTCACGAATAATAGCTGCACGCTCTAATAAGGGAATTTGCCGACGAACTTCTTTTTGAACCGCTTCGGCATAAGAAAGATCTGTTGTCACACAAATGGAAGTAGCATCCTCTGCGTGTTCCGCCTGGGATAATAAATCAGCTGCGACATAGGAAGCTGGGACTGTATTATCAGGGAACACGCAAATTTCACTGGGGCCAGCAATTATATCAATTGCAACATCACCGAATACCCACTTTTTTGCACGAGCTACAAAGGCGTTTCCTGGTCCGACAATCTTATCTACTTTTCGAATTGATTCTGTTCCATAGGCTAAAGCGGCAATGGCCTGAGCTCCACCAATTTTATAAACAGACTGAGCACCAGCTATTTTTGCTGCGGCAAGGACAGC
The DNA here is from genome assembly GCF_018333215.1 of Oceanobacillus sp. J11TS1. Classification (GTDB taxonomy): domain Bacteria; phylum Bacillota; class Bacilli; order Bacillales; family Amphibacillaceae; genus Oceanobacillus. Next base: position 25,952 of record NZ_BORO01000024.1, read on the forward strand.
GGGGCTAATCGTTCCGTCCTGGCGGGGAGGGGTTGTAACCACAACTTCTTCCACGCCAGCAACGATCGCTGGTATGACATCCATTAATACAGTAGAAGGATAGCTGGCTTTTCCTCCTGGTACATAGACACCAACACGGTCGATCGGCGTTATTTTTTGGCCTAAGCGAATACCTGGCCGCGGGCTGAATTGAAAGCCTTCTTCTTTTGTTTTCTGCTGATATTGACGAATGTTTTCAGCTGCTTCTGCCAATGCCTGATAGAGCGCTGGCTGTTCAGATTTTACTTGATCAGAAGCTGTATTCCATTCTTCCTCTGAAACGTGAAGCGAGGATAAATTTGCTTTATCAAATTTTTGGGTATAGTCAAAAACCGCTTTATCTCCATGCTCCTGCACGCCGTAAATAATTTCTAATACCTGTTTATCTAAATTTTGCTGCATCAGCTGCGTTTCCTTTTTTGCATTCGCCAAAGTTTGTTTATATGTGCTGTACCGAAGAATTTGCATTTATCCTACCCCCACAACCTGTTCCAGTTTTTTTAATACATCTTGAATTTCGTTGGATCGTGTGACAAAGCTTGCTTTATTTACGATAAATTTGGTGCTGATTGTTTCTATATCTGCTAATACTTCAAGCCCATTCTCACGTAACGTATTTCCTGTCTCTACAATGTCAACGATATAATCTGCCAGGCCAATCAATGGAGCTAATTCCACCGAACCATTAAGCTTTACTGTCTCTATCGTTTGATTGCGCTTCTCAAAGAAATTTTTAGCGATATTCGGATATTTGGTTCCAATGGTTAAAGTCTGACTATCAGGAAGGAAGGAACCTTTTTTTCCAGCAACGGAAAACTTGCATTTTCCAATTCCTAAATCCAGAATTTCATACACATCTGCCTCTGTTTCTATAATGTTATCTCTGCCAACGATACCGATATCAGCAGCGCCTTTTTCTACATAAATTGGGACGTCCATCCCCTTTAAAAAAATCAGGCGCAGGGTTTTATCTTTATTGAAAAAAACAAGCTTGCGTGTCTTCTCATGAAAATCTTCAAAATGGATTCCTGCTGCTTTTAATAAATCGATAGATTGCTTAGCAGGGCGTCCTTTTGCTAAAGCAATAGTTACAGGTTGCATTTTTCAACGTCCTTTCTCAAAAACCACTCTAGTAATTCCTGATCTGTCTTAAATTCCCGTTGTTCTTTTTGATTGCTATATATGGATTTTTTAGATTTTACGAATATGTTTGGAGCTTTTAAGTCTGATCCACTTTCGCCTGCCGCTCGGGTGATAATTTTTTTGTTAAACACTCTTAGTTGTTCTGCAAGAATAAATGCTCGCTCACGTTCGGCAGATTCATACAAAAGTTCGATCACTTCTGTTTTTTCAGGCATTTCATAAAGCAAATTAGCGAGTAAATCTACTTCAAATGCAAAACCAATTGCCGGCGTTTGCTGTTGGAAGGTATGCGTCAGATAATCATAGCGTCCCCCCATCATAATTGGCTGTCCAAGTCCTTCCGCAAAGCCTTGGAAGATAATACCAGAGTAATAGTTCATATGGTTAATCAAGCCTAGATTAATCGAAATATAAGATTCAATATGATAGTCTTGAAGCAATTGATAAACGTCAGATAGATAATCGAGTTCTTCACGCATCCGATCTGTAGAAATAATATTTTCTGCTTCTTTGATAACCATGCTCGTATCGCCATAGAGCATCGGTATTTTTCGAAGCTTTTTAATCAAATCAGGATCCAGATTCAATTCTTTTAAAAAAGGAACAATCTCCGAAATGTTTTTAGACTGAATGTACTGATCAAGCTGTTTTTGCTGTATAGCATTCAGGTTGGCTTCATGTAATAATTCTTTATAGAAAGTCGCGTGACCAATTTCTATTTTAAAAGAAGGGATTTTTATTTCGTTTAAGCTTGTTACAGCTAATGCAATCAGTTCCGCATCTGCTTCAGGCGTGCGCTCTCCAAATAATTCTACACCTGCCTGCGTGCGGGAACGTTCTTCGGCAGTAGAACGAAAAATATCCAGCACATAAGAAAGACGTCCAGGTGTTTCTAAATTCTGTAAATTCGTATAATGTCTGGTAATTGGAATCGTTGCATCTGGTCGCAGGACAAGCACTTCTCCAGATGGATCGATTAGCTTTAACATGTCCGTTGTATTGACTGTTCCCTGAACATCATTATATAAATCATAATTTTCAAAAACAGGTGTCTCTACCTGCTGATAGCCAAATTTAGCGAAACGGTCAGTTAATTTATGAATAACATGGCGTTTCTTTGCAAACTGTTCCGGGTAAAACATGGAATGAAGCAGTTGTTTATTTCTCATAAAATTCTCCTTCTTAAACACTTTATTAATTTAATGCTTTATCTAATTAAAGTTATTTAGTATTATATAAATGTTCAGAAAAAATGTCAATGAGAGGAGCATAACTTTTATGTATGATTTTCATATGCATTCCAACTTTTCCGCAGATTGCGATGCTAAGATGGAGGATATGATTCAAGAAGCGATAAAAAAAGGATTAAAGGAAATTGCTTTTACGGAGCATTTAGATGTGGATTATCCGGATAAGGAATGGGATTTTAGTTTTAACCCGGAGGTTTATCAAGAAAAATTAGAACTGCTGCGCACGAAATATCAGGATAAAATTCAAATTCGTAAAGGGATTGAAGTCGGTGTGCAGCCGCATGTACTAGAGGAAACATCCGATTTTATTAATCGATTAAAGCCAGAATTTATCATTTGCTCGATGCATTCCGCGAATAAACAAGATTTGCATTCCGGTATATTTTTTGAAGATAGAACGGTGGATGAAGCATACCGCATTTATTTTGAAGAATACTATGCGTGCATAAAAAAGTTTAAAAACTATCATATTTTAGGGCACCTTGATTTAGTCAGCAGATATGCTTCAGCAGAGCCGGAACATGTACCGACAGAAATAATAGAAGAAATTTTAAAGCTTGTTATCTCTGAGGGGAAGGGAATTGAATTAAATACATCCGGCTATAAATACGGCATGAATGCCCCGCTCCCAAGTGATTTTATTTTGCGTATGTATCGGGAGCTTGGAGGAGAAATAATAACACTTGGCTCTGATGCGCACCGGCCGGAGGAGATTGCTGCTCATTTTAAGGAAGCTAAAGAGATATTAACAAATTGCGGTTTCTCCTATATATGTAGTGTGAATGGGGAAGAAATCCATTATCATTCCATAAAATAAGTTTTTATATCAGCGAGCATTGCGTGTGCTCGTACCGTTTACAAATGATTAAAAGCAAATAGAATGCTGCTTTTTAAAAGGCAGATTCTATTTGCTTTTTTCTTGTGTGAAAAGATGTTCTAATAAGCGAAGGATGTTATAATAGCAATGTATTTTTAGCGGTTAAAAAGGGATGGGTGTATCATTCCTTTGTTTTGCATAAGTACGACGATGGTATCTGCGAGGATATATGGCGGATGCCGACTTTTCTAATTAGGAGACAAACATAGATCTACAATAGAAATTGAGGGAAGTAAATACATGAGAAAGAAGATTGCAGGTATTGTTTTATGCGTACTAATCGTCAGCGGTATTGCTTTGGGTGCTTATTTTTATCAGCAGGACCAAACCAGGGCGGAAGAGTATACTGGCGCACCGACTATTTTTATACATGGATATAAAGGAACAGAAAATTCATTTGGTCATATGCTTGACCGATTCGAGAATACGTACCAGTGGGGAAATAAAGGCTTTGTTTACTATGTTACAAAGGATGGAAGCATCGTCGATTATAATTTAAATGAAGGAAGATATGCACCAATGTTTGTGCAGATTGTCTTAGAGGATAATCGCGCAAGCTTTCAAAAAAGCACAGAATGGATTGCAAGTGTTCTTCTTCATTTAAAGGAAAATTATCGCGTAGAAGAAGTAAACTTAGTCGGGCATTCTATGGGCGGTATCTTGGCAGTGAAATATACGATGGAATATACTTTGAATGGCTATCCAAAAGTGAATAAGCTGGTTACAATCGGCAGCCCATTTGACGGTATTTATAATGAAAATTATTTTAAAGTTCATCAAGACGAAGCTGCAGAAGATTTGAAGCCGAATTCGGATGCTTTAAAAGTCTTGCGAGATAATATGTTTCCGGCAGAAGTGAAGGTGTACAGTATAGCCAGTACGGGAGACTCTGTGGCTGTCCCAGAAAGTGCGAAGGCGCTCAGATATATGATACCAGAACAAAATTATAAAGAGACAATCATTGATGATCCGCAACTTACACATAGTGCATTGCATGAAAGTATGCAAATTGATAAATTGATTCACAGCTTTTTGTGGCAAGATTAACTGGATTCAACTACAATAGTATAGGATTCATCATTTACTCCAGTCCTTTTTGATATCCAAGACGGAGTAATCATGGTGTCTGCACTTAAAAAATGGCAGGAAACCTCAGTCGGAAACAGAATAACAAAGCCAAATATAGAAGGTCATTTGGCAAATTAAAGGAATGATAGCATGAATAACTACCATCATTTATATGATAATCTAATTCAACATACAGATAAAGATAATGTATTGGTTAATGAACCAATAAGAGAACATACGTATACTAAATTAGGCGGTACCGCAGATTTTTATATCACTCCATCGTCCTATGAAGAAGTACAGGCGATTATTCGTTTTGCCAATCAAGAGAATGTGCCATTTACGATGCTTGGAAATGGCTCTAATTTGATTGTAAAGGATGGCGGTATTCGCGGGATTGTTATGAATCTTCAACAGTTGTCATCGATATGGAGAGATGGAGATAAGATTATCTCTCAGAGTGGCGCGAGAATTATTGATGCCTCTCGTTTTGCTTTAAAAGAAGAACTGGCAGGACTTGAATTTGCTTGCGGGATTCCAGGTTCCGTTGGCGGCGCTTTGTATATGAATGCAGGCGCGTACGGTGGAGAAATCAAAGATGTATTGGAAAGTACAGTTGTTGCAACCAAGGATGGAGAGTTGCTGACGTTAACGGCGGAACAGTTAGATCTTAGCTACCGTACAAGTAATATCCCGGATAATGGCTATATTGTTTTGGAAGCCACGTTTGCTTTAAAACCTGGAGATAAGGCAGAAATTAAAGAAAAAATGGATGATCTTACGTATAAAAGAGAATCCAAGCAGCCATTAGAATACCCGTCTTGTGGCAGTGTGTTTAAACGCCCGCCAGGATATTTTGCCGGCAAATTGATTCAAGATAGTCATCTTCAAGGAAAGCAAATTGGTGGAGCGGAAGTATCTAAAAAACATGCCGGTTTTATTGTCAATAAAAATAATGCAACGGCATCTGAATATATTTCATTAATTCAATTTGTCCAAGCGACAGTGAAAGAGAAGTTTGATGTCCAATTAGAGCGTGAGGTTCGAATTATTGGCGAGGACGCAGAGGCATAACGTACTGCGAAAAGTAGAAAGATCGTGTTCAAACCTTTTTAATGTGAAAAAGAAAGATTGACATCTATTTTATTCATTCTTATACTTATGAAGTGTTAATTAACTATTTGACAGAGGTTCTTAGCAATAACCCTCTATAAAAAACTAAGGACAACTTGCGATTATAAGCCATGTTCCTTAGGAGCGTGGCTTTTTTTAGTGCATGTAAGGGTGCTTTTATAGATTTATTAAAGGAGATGAGCAGCATGGCAGGAAGAAGTGAAAAGGATCTTCAAGGAATTGAATTATTGGGAAATCAGGAGACTGTATATGCATTTAACTATACACCAGAAGTGTTAGAGGTATTTGATAACCAGCACCCGAATCGAGATTATTTTGTAAAATTAAACTGTCCGGAATTTACAACACTTTGCCCTAAAACCAATCAACCAGATTTTGGAACCATTTATATCAGCTATATTCCAAATATCAAAATGGTAGAAAGCAAGTCTTTAAAATTGTATTTATTCAGTTTTCGGAATCATGGAGATTTTCACGAGGACTGTGTCAATATTATTATGAATGATTTAATCGAACTGATGGATCCCCGATATATTGAAGTGAGAGGGAAATTTACCCCGCGTGGCGGAATTTCCATTGACCCATATTGCAATTATGGAAAGCCGGGAACAAAATTTGAAAAGATGGCAGAAAATCGATTAATGCAGCATGATATGTATCCGGAAACAATAGATAACCGATAAGGAAAGTATTTATAGTGTGTGTTTAAAAAGGATAATAAAAAGAACCTGGATTGGTTTGGAAATCGAATGGAGCGGATTTGCCTCAAGTTCGAGCGCGTGTGGAGCTAATTGGAGCGGATTTCATGGTTATGGAGCGCCACGTTCAGCCTGAGGTGGAGCGCATTCAGCATAAGTTGGAGCGGTTTTCTCATTTTTCGAGCGCATTCAGCTTAAGATGGAGCGCATTTCACGGTTAAGGAGCGGGTTCAGCTAAAGTTGGAGCGCTTTTTTCGGTTATGGAGCGCTTTTCACGGTTAAGGAGCGCGTTCAGCCTAAAGTGGAGCGCATTTCTCGTTTATCGAGTGCATTAGCTTAAGATGGAGCGCTTTTCTCAGTTTTGGAGCGCATGTGAGCTATTCGGAGCGTGTTCGATTACTTTCTGAGCTAGTTTCAGTGGGTTTAGTTTATTTTTGAACACTCACTTTTATGAAGTTAGATGAAAAAGACCAGGCAGAGCAAAAATCTGACTGGTCTTTTCATAAGAATATTTCTCCTCTTATCCTCTAAAACGCTGCAAGAAGGATTGAACACGCGGGTTCTCTGAGTGCTCAATGACTTCACTGGCTGTTCCTTGCTCTGCAATAACCCCTTCGTCTAAGAAGAGCACTTTGTCCGCTATATCCAGGGCAAAATCCATTTCGTGCGTGACAAGAACCATCGCCATATCATCATTTTCTGCAATATCACGGATGACATTAAGGACTTCTCCGACAAGCTCAGGGTCGAGTGCGGAGGTAACTTCATCAAACAGCATAATTTTTGGGCGCATCACGAGCGCGCGGGCCATCGCTACACGCTGCTTTTGTCCGCCAGAGAGCTGACTCGGATAATTATCCAGCTTACTCCCTAGTCCTACACGCTCAAGCATTTCCATTGAACGCTTTTTCACATCATTTTTATCTTCTTTTTTAACATGAATCGGCGCTGTCATACAATTTTCTAAAATGGTCATATGCGGAAACAAGTTGAAATGTTGAAATACCATTCCAATATCTCCGCGAATGGAGCGCAGGTGACTTTCATTCGCATGGACCATTTTTCCGTTCTTCTCCATTTTCCACAGGTTACGGCCATCCACGATAATATCACCGGTTGTTGGCTGCTCCAGAGTCATAAGCATGCGGATAATTGTTGTTTTCCCAGATCCACTCGGACCAATGACTGCCACTTTCTCTGCTGGGTATATATCTAAATCAATTCCTTTCAGTACTTCTACATCGCCGAAGGATTTATGAACATCTTTGTAGGTTACGATTGGTTCAGCCATTATTGCATTGCTCCTTTATCCTTTATAATTTGATTTTTATCGAACCTTTTATTGAAACGATTTTCTAATCTTTTTATCAATACAGCAGAAGGATAGCTTAATAATAGGAAGATGATGCCTACAATGGTTAATGGCTCAAGGTAGGACCAGTTTGCTGCACCATACGATCTAGCCATCAGCATAATCCCTGCGACACCGATAGTGGATGCTAGTGGAACTTCCTTAAACATAATAATAAAATAATTTCCGAGCATTGGTATGGTTGGAGGGATTGCTTGTGGCAAGATAATCTTGCGCCATTTATCCCAAGTTGAAACATTCAATGCTGTAGAAGCTTCCCATTGCCCTTTATCCACATTTTCAATTCCAGATCGATAAATTTCACCAATATACGTACTAAAGTGTATACCAAGTCCTAATACTGCACAAGCAAACGGGTGGAGGGATACGCCGATATAGGGTATCACTGGCAACGCATAATAGATGAAAAATAGCTGAACGAGCGGCGGAGTAGAGCGTATGAATTCCATTATCCAAGTGATAATAAAATGAATAAATCGATTTGGAATCCGACGTAAGAATGTCCATAAGAAACCAAAAATTAAAGCAAAGAGATAGCTGGATAATGTCAGACCGATTGTAATTCCTAATCCCTGTAATACCACGGGTAATGCATCGAGAAATGTATCCCAGCTCCAATAATTCAGATTCATCAGCTAGCTACCCCTCTCTTTGCCAATTTTTCAGCCTTCCTAGTAAGGAAAATTAATGGAAGTGCTAAAATAAAATAGAATACAAGTACCATTAAATAAATCATCGGTGATAGTGACAAGCTTGTACTTCGCATGACATCTCCATAATATAAGATATCTGTTAAACCGATTAAGGAAACTAGGGATGTCCCTTTTAAAATTTGAATCGTATAGTTACCGAATTCAGGCAGCATCATACGTACAGCTTGCGGGAAAATAATCAGACGCATCTTTTGAAAGGAAGACATATTTAAAGCAGCTGAGGCTTCATGCTGTCCTTTTGAAACAGATAAAATAGAGCTGCGAACAACTTCTGAAAGATACGCACCATAGTTTAATCCAATTGCAATAACACCGATCCACCAATTGGATCCCAGGTTAATTCCAAATAGCATTGGTATAGCATAGTACAGCCAGAATAGCTGAACAATCAAGGATGTTCCTCGGAACACCTCTACATAAAATCCAGTAATTTTTCGTAATAAGAAGTTTTTGGAAAGTCGACATAGTCCTGCGATAAATGACATGCCATAGGAAAATAATGCCGAAGCAATTAATATGGATACAGTTACTTGTACACCACGCCATAATTGCGGGGCAATCTCTACTATTGCATTAATGGTAAGTACCTCCTTTATGCTGTTATTTGTGAGATTTTATTAAACTTGAAGGTGATGATCAGAAAAAAGAAAGGGCGCTCCTTAGTGAAGGAACTGCCCTATGGAGTACGTAAACCTATATTAGCTAATTAACCCTTCAAAATTAAACTTCTCCTTGGCATACCTGTTCAGTTGTTACAGAATCAACTGGAACAAAATTGGTTTCTGGATGGAATCCATTTTGTTCAAGCAATTCAGCCACTGTGCCATCTTCCTTTAACTCTGCTAATTTTTCGTTATATGCATCACGAAGCTCTTCGTTTTCAATGCTGAATGCAGCTGCTCCGTAGCTTGGTACGCCTTCAACATCAGGCTGTTCAAAGCTTTCAACGATTTCTAAATCCTCTGTGTCAGCAGATTCAAAAGCCATACGTACTGTCATTTCCGTACCCGTTGTTGCATCAGCACGTCCTGCTTGAATCGCAGAGAAGGTTGCAGGGATATCCGAAGCAGTAATAATTTGGTCGTCAGCTACCCCTTCTGATTTTAAAAACTCAATTTCTGTCGCGCCCTCCATTACAACCACGGTTATATCCGGGTTATCTGAAATATCCTTATAGCTTTCAATCGATAATGGATTACCTGCTTTCACAACAAGTCCTTCACCATACACCATTTCCGGCTCACTGAAAATTGCATTTTCACAACGGTCAGGGTTGATAGCCATACCAGCAGTGACGAGATCAAATTGTCCGGCTTGCACTCCTGGAATCAGTTCACTGAAGTCGGATAATTTTCCTTCGACATTATCGACTCCGAGTTCAGCAAAAACTGCTGTTGCAATATCAACCGCGGCTCCTTTTAATTCACCATTATCCTCATAAGCATAAGGTGATTCATTTGCAAAGCCTACTTGGACAGTACCGGCATCTTGAATACTTTCTAGGCTATTATCCGACCCGCCGCAAGCAGCCAATAACAATAAAAAGGAAGCTATACTTATAAGTATTAATTTCTTCTTCAATTGAATTAGTCCCCCCTAATCATTTAATAGAATAAAAAATGTTGATTCTATAGCAATCCTTAAAAAAGAATGTTACAAAAATCAACATGAGTTAACAAACATATTACAGATAAATAAAAATATTCTCAAACCTCATATTTTCCCAAAAATATGAATTATCTGCTGTTTGCCAGCGTGAATAGAAAATAACTTATGTATACCAACATATACGATAGTATAATAGCTTATCCTTTTAATAACGCAGGAGTCTCTCTTTTAGCGGAGAAATAGAAATAAATTGAAAAGGGGTGCAGAGTTTAATAGGATAGAAGATAAGAAGATAAAAAATATGATGGAGGTAAATTATGGGGTCCTATGTTGCAGTAATTACTGTTTCAATCATTGTGGTGGCGATGGTTATTATTTTATCTATGGTCACTTTGTCAAAAGGGTATGGCTATAAGCATAAAATAGATCCGCTTCCCGACGAAGAGGCAAACCGCTATAATGATAGGAATGAAGTGATGGAAAACAAAGAAAAAATAAATTCTTAGGAGAAAATAATGAAGAAAATGGGATTATTAATTATAGCAGGATGTGCAGCTGTTGGTATTTTGTTTGCCTTTTATCCGCTCCAACATACAAACCAGGCTATTTATGTAGCGGTGGATGGGGACGACAAAAATGAAGGTACAATGGAGCATCCTTTTCGAACGATTGCGAAAGCCAGCTCTGAAGCAGAGGCGGGAACTACGGTATTTATTCGGGAAGGTACCTATAAGGAGCAGCTGATTGTGGAGCACAGCGGTACGAAGCACAAACCAATCACGTTTCAAGCATATGAAGAGGAAGAAGTCGTTATTGATGGAGAGAACCTAAACGCTGCAGAAGGAGATAGTGCGCTCGTTGTTCTGGAGGATAAGGATTATATAAATATCGAAGGACTGACAATACAGAACTTGACTACAGATCTGATGGATGAAACCGTAATGGGTATTTTTATCAATGGCTCCAGCAGTCATATTACAGTTAAAGATAACAAGATTAAAGGGATAAAAACATGGCATGATGAAGGAAATGGACATGGAATTGCTGCATATGGGATGGATTCTATGGAGGATATAACTATCGTGCATAATGTCGTTGAGGATTTAAAGCTGGGTACAAGTGAATCGATTGTATTAAATGGAGATATTGATGGTTTTATGGTAGAGCGGAATACAGTTCGGTACAGTGATAATATTGGAATTGACCTGATCGGGTATGAGGGTGTTGCGAATCATGCTTCCGCTGACTATGTTCGTAATGGGACTGTGCAAAATAATAAGGTTCATCATATATCTACTTTGTCTAATCCGGCGTATGATGGAGAATATAGTGCAGCCGCTATTTATGTCGATGGCGGAAAAGATATCCTTATCCAAAAGAATGAATTGTATCAAAATGACATTGGGATTGAAGCTACATCAGAGCATGCCGGGAAATATGCAGAAGATATTCAAATTACCAATAACCATATATCCAACAATTATTATACCGGGATAGCTATTGGCGGCTATGATGAACATAGAGGCGGCACTCGCTATACGTTGATTTCTCAGAATTACCTCGAGCAAAATGACACGAAAGGCTTAGATGGCGGACAGCTGTTGCTGCAGTATAATGTTCACGATAATGAGATTGAGGAAAATAAGTTTGCTGCCAGCGACTCGCGTATTTTTATAGCCAATTTCTTTCAAGAAAATCGAGATAATCGTCTGGCCGAAAATATCTACTATAGAGAGCGTGACAAAGAGGGGATTTGGATTTGGAAGGACGAGGAGTATACCTCTTTTTCGGCATTTATAAAAGCTTCCGGCGGCGATGATACATCACAATATATTTATCCTGACGAAGCGCAGTAAAAACAAGTGAGTTCAGGTAATATTTTTAACAACTCCTTCCCCAAAAGATAAGTTTTAGCCTGACAAAAAAGGGTAATATCTTTATAAGAAAAGGGGGCTTCTAATGATGACACGGAAAAAATACTTTGTAACAGTGGATACGGAGGAAATTAGCGAGGTTTCATTGCCGGATGACGGTATTGAATATGAAATATATGCGACACCAGAAGAGGTAAAAGAGATTGAAGTTCTGTTTGCAAGAAAAGATGAAAATGCAAAGGATGCAGTTAAATTTGTGGGGAAACCGTTTGATGAGTGGGGAGCCGATGCAAAACGAAATAAGTATGAGGCATATCTGATTACGCTTTATCGCAAATTGTACGAATTGGGTACCGATGAAACAAAGAAAAAAATAAAAGAACTCAATCTGTTTTAAAAGGTGGTATTCAACTAATTTTTTGAGAGAACGCTGCGAGAAATCAGTTAACCTGGTAGAGTATGTGAAGCATGTTATGTAACGTGTTACCATAATCGGGCCAAATTGTGCAAACTTTCCTAGGATGCGGTAACTTCTGCTAAGATCCTGCAAGATAAGGGCGACCTTAGCAGAAGTTCCTCTTCCCATAGTGATATTTTTATCGCAGTGTAACTGGCTAGGACTGGGACTGCGATTGCGATTATTCGTCCCATCGAAGGGCTTTTGTAAGACTCCTACTTCAAGGAATGAGTAAAAAATATTTCTAAGGGGGAGATCTAACAGCCAGTAACGGTCCGATTCGTTCAACTAACCTTCAGTGGGGGATGAAAGAAAACCCCCACTGAAGGAAGTTTCACTTTATTGGACTTTTGAATATTCTCGATAAGCCTACTCTTCTTCATTAGGAGGGCGATAACCTTGTTGAAGCTCAGAAATACTTAAACCAAATGTCATCTGTAAATGCGGATAATCTTTAAAATGACTAAAATCGCCACCCCATTCAAAACCCAGATCTTTTGCAATTTCTGCAATCTCAAACCAATCGGCTTCTCCGTTGTCATTACCATCATAGTGAATATCCCAGATGATTTCCCCGTCATGATTACGTATAGCATAGTCAACAGCAAGTCCATAATTATGATAACTTTCTCCTGATCTGGCATGCGTGACAATGTTACCTTCAACTTCTCTGCCTCTCGCATAAAGTGCTTCTTGTTCTTCTTCTGTGCGCAGGCCGTCTGTAATAACAACTTCTATATCTTTATCGTAAGCACGATCAATTAACGTTCCGACAGCTTCTTGAACAGCAGGATGAAGTTCCGATACAGACTCATTCTCATCTACGCGTTCATATGAATCAAGGTTCGTCTGATAGTAAAACCAAAACAGCAAACCAATAAAAAGAATAATAGCGGCCCAAGAAAGAATAAAATGTTTTAAACCTTTCATTCGTTGTTTCTAACTCCTTTTAAAAAGACTCTCTTTAAGTAGCATAACACGAATGATAGGTTGACGAGGGCTTGAATAACCTTGAAAATACTTCCTTTTTGAAAACAGAATCAAATGGATTTCTTATTCGAACAAGACATATAATAAAAGAAAGCTGACAGGGATGGAGGAAAATTAATGTTTTACCTCATTAGCTGTTCGATAGGTTACATCTTTGGCTGTATTCATGGTTCGCAAATCATCGGGAAAATAAAGGGACGGGACATTAAAAATGAAGGTGTGAAAAATGCAGGTGCATCCAATACAACAATTCTGTTAGGATGGAAATATGGTATTATTGTTGCTATGATTGATATTTTTAAAGCTACACTTGCTATTTTACTCGTTTTATTGATTTTAGGAGAAGCGGGAATATCGCCTCAAGGAGTTTCTTTATATATTTATTTGACGGCTTTATTTGTGATTATCGGTCATAACTATCCGGTTACAATGAAATTTAGCGGCGGAAAAGGAACAGCCTCGCTGGTAGGAGCATTAATTGCCATTGACTGGCGTGTCGCTTTCACCGGGATTGGTATTTTATTGTTGTTAAGTTTTGCGACAGACTATCTTGTTATCGGAGTCCTGTTTATGTATATATCTTTTCTTATAACAACGTTTTATTTCTTTGGAAATGGTCCGTTGCTCGTTGTGACTGTTTTAACGTTGCTGTGTATATACAAACATATGGAAAATTACCGCCGTATTATGGCAAAAGAAGAAACAAAGTTATCAAGCATGTTTAAAAAGAGTGCTTAGTTTGAAATGGAGGATGTAAGTTGGATGTTTTAGTATGGATAATTATTATCCTTTTATTTATTGCAAGTTTTCTTGGGATTATCTTCCCGATGATTCCATCTGTAATCGCAATTTGGGGAGGTTTTCTACTTTATTATTTCTTTATAAATGGTGATTCCCTGACCTGGTGGTTTTGGGTAGGAATGATTGTGGTCACGGTAATTCTATTTGTAGCAGATATTATTGCCAATAGTTATTTTGTGAAAAAATTTGGAGGAAGCAAGGCTGGAGAACGTGGTGCTGCAGTAGCTGTTATTGTCGGCTCGTTTATTACACCGCCATTTGGGATTATTTATGTGCCATTCCTGACTGTTCTCGTGATTGAAATCATTCAACGAAGAACGGTGAAAGAGGCATTCCGTGCTTCTATCGGCTCATTTCTAGGGTTTTTAGGCGGATCTATTGCGAAGGTATTCTTGCAGCTGATGATGATTGTTTGGTTCTTTATCGCAGTCTGGTTTTAACTGGCAGGATGAAATCGCTTGGGGTAAGACAGGCTAATTTACTTTTTCACCCGACAAAAAGACGTCTGCTTCTTGACTTTCATCGACGGGGACTATATATTAAAAGCATAGTTGAAATGTTGACGGAGAATAGTACGTTGTAAATGTCTAATACAGAGAGAAAAAGAATGCTGAGACTTTTTCTTAGACATGCAAGGGAACCTGCCTCCTGAGTTCGCCATATAAGGAGAAATCACTCTGAAACTGGCGCGGTTTTGGCCGTTATCAAATGAAGTGTATATATTGTGCTGCGTACAGGGCAGCTTATATATAAACAAGGGTGGTACCACCTAGACCTCGGTCCCTTTTATGGATGGAGGATTTTTTGTGTTTTAAAAAGGTTATTCAAATAGAAGAACAAAACGAAGAAAGAGGTGCTTACAATTGGGTAAGAAAAACAAACAATTTGTAGAGAAAATTACAGCAATGGAGGACGATTTCGCACAATGGTACACAGATGTTGTGAAGCAGGCAGAACTTGTTGACTATGGTCAAGTGCGCGGAACAATGATCATCAAGCCATATGGCTATGCGATTTGGGAAAATATTAAAAATGAATTGGATCGTATGTTTAAAGAAACAGGTCATACCAACGTTGCTTTTCCACTTTTTATTCCAGAAAGCTTACTGCAAAAGGAGAAAGACCATGTAGAGGGTTTTGCGCCTGAGGTTGCCTGGGTAACCCATGGCGGAGACGAGGAATTAACAGAACGTATTGCGGTACGTCCAACTTCGGAAGTGCTTTTCTGTGATTATTATTCCAATAATATTCATTCTTATCGCGACTTGCCAAAGCTGTATAATCAGTGGTCCAATGTGGTTCGCTGGGAAAAAACGACACGCCCGTTCTTACGTTCTTCTGAGTTCCATTGGCAAGAAGGACATACAGCTCATGCAACAGATGAAGAAGCAACAGAAGAAACAAACCGTATGCTAGGCATTTATGCAAAGCTGGTTGAGGAATATTTAGCAATTCCAGTTCTTAAAGGAAAGAAAACAGATAAAGAAAAATTTGCAGGTGCGGAATTCACTTTAACTATTGAAGCTTTGATGCATGACGGGAAAGCCTTGCAATCCGGTACATCTCACCATTTTGGCTCTGGGTTTGCTGAGGCATTTGACATTACGTACTTAGATGAAAATGGAAAAAGCCAATTTGTTCACCAAACTTCATGGGGCTTATCCACCCGTATTATGGGGGCACTAATCATGGTACACGGTGATAACCGCGGCTTAGTAGTTCCACCACGGATCGCTCCAACACAGGCAATGATTGTTCCAATTGCGCAGCATAAAGAAGGTGTCTTAGACAAAGCTTATGCATTACGTGATCAATTAGCGAAAATTGCCCGTGTCGATATTGACGGCAGTGATAAAATGCCAGGCTGGAAATTTAACGAATATGAAATGAAAGGAATTCCTGTCCGCATTGAAATGGGTCCAAAGGATATTGAGAAGGAGCAGGTTGTACTTGTTCGCCGTGATACGGGTGAAAAAGAATTTGTTGCTTTGGCAGATGTGGAAGAACGTCTTGTTGCTTTACTGGATGAAGTACAGGAAAATCTTTATAACCGTGCATTAGAGCATCGTGAAGAAATGACACATACAGCAAAAGATATGGACGAATTCAAAACGGAAATCGAAAAAGGCGGATTTGTCAAAGCAATGTGGTGTGGAGACGTATCGTGTGAAGAAAAGATTAAAGAAGAAACAACAGCAACCTCCCGCTGTATTCCATTTGAATCAGAAAGCGTAGCTGAAAAATGTGTATGCTGCGGTAAAGAAGCAAAAGAATTAGTTTACTGGGCTAGAGCCTATTGATCAAAAAAACAGATTGAGTTTAACGCTCAGTCTGTTTTTTTTAGCTATTTAATAAATATCTGAAAATATAATCTATTTCATTAACTATTGCATAAGTATACACCGTTATGTTATAAATATACATATTAATTAATAAATATACATTAGGCAGGGGAATAAAATATGAAAGCAAATTTACAAAATGAATTAGATAAAGTCATAGATGAATTAACCTATTTAAGTGATACTATTTTTGAAAATCCGGAGCTTGGAGACAAAGAATATGAATCTATGAAGCTTTTAACAGATTATTTAACAGCACATCAATTTAAAGTGGAAAAAGGTCTTGTCGATCGCGATACAGCTTTTAAAGCTACATATTCCAGTGGAAAACCTGGTCCTCAGATTGCGTATTTAGCTGAATATGATGCACTTCCAGGAATTGGACATGGCTGCGGGCATAATCTGATTGGAACCATGAGTGTTGGTGCAGGTGTTGTATTAAGTAAAGTAATCGATGAAATTGGCGGAACGGTTCATGTCATCGGAACCCCGGCAGAAGAAACCAACGGAGCAAAAGTGCCGATGAGCGAGCAAGGTATCTTTGACGATATTGACGCTGCGATGATTTTACACCCTAGCGGTGCCTCCCAAGAGAGTGGTGAATCTTTAGCTATGGATGCTATCCAATTTGAATATCATGGGAAAACAGCACATGCAGCGGCTGCTCCGGAAAAAGGAATTAACGCATTAGATGGTGTGCTTCAATTATTCAGCGGTATTAACGCTTTAAGACAGCATGTGAAATCAGACGTTCGGATTCACGGAATTATTCCAGAGGGAGGACATGCAGCGAATGTTGTGCCTGATAAAGCAGTAGCGCAGTTCTATGTTCGAGCAAAAAGTCGTTCTTACCTTAATGAAGTAGTGGAAAAAGTGAAGCATATAGCTGAAGGGGCAGCTCTTATGACAGGAGCAAAGCTAACCATATCAAATTATGAATTAAGTTATGATGATATGGTCACGAACCAGGTTTTATCCGATTTATTTACGAAAAATTTAAAAGAGACAAGCAGACTTCCTGTTTATAGTTCAAAAGAAGATTATGGCTCTATTGATATGGGGAATGTCAGCCAGGTGGTTCCGGCAATTCATCCGTATATTGGTTTAAATAATGAAGAATTAATTGCTCATACGAAGGAATTTGCTGACCAAACGATTACAGAAGACGGACATCTGGCATTGTATGAAGGGGCCCTTAGTTTAGCAAAAACAGGCTATGATTTACTGACAAATAAAGAAGTTGTTCAAGCGATGAAAGAGGAATTTAATAAAAATAAAGAAGAGGTATCTATCTAATGAAAAATAAACTTATTTTCCCTTTATGCATGTTATTATTTGCAGCTCTGTTAGCAGCTTGCGGATCAGATGATAATGAATCAAAAGCATCCAGTGGAGGAAATGGTGTATTAAAAATGGGGACTTCAGCTGATTTTCCTCCATATGAATCACGAAATCCTCAAGGAGAATTTGAAGGATTTGATATTGAATTAGCAAAAATTATTGCCAAAGAACTGGATATGGAATTAGAAATACAAGATATGAAGTTTGAAGGACTGATTGGTTCGTTACAGGCGGATCGCGTGGACATGGTCATATCAGGAATGAACGCAAGCGAAGACCGTAAAAAGAATGTAGACTTCTCTAAGGTTTATAATGACACCGGGCAAATGTTTGTTACCAAGGATAAACCAATGGAATCGCTCGATGAGCTAGAAGGAAAAACGCTTGGTGTCCAGCTCGGTTCCATTCAAGAAGAAGGTGCAGACGCTTTAGCAAAAGAGTATCATTTTGAAGTGAAAAAAGTAGATGATGCAGGGATTTTAGCGCAAGAATTGAATGCGAACCGTATCGATGTTGTGTATTTGTCTAAAGAAGTTGCTCTTGGATTTATAGATTCCCAAGGGTTCTCGGGTTTCGATGATCCCAATGCTCCTTCTTCTGGTATGGCAATTGCTTTTCCAAAAGGAAGCGATCTGGTGGACGATGTGAATAACATATTAGAAAAATTAGAAGAAAATGGTACGCTTGCTAGCTTAAAAGAGGAATGGATACCAAATTCAATAAAATAAAATACGGCAGGAAGAAACGAGGTGAGAGGCATGAATTTGGATTTTTCTCAGATCGTGCCTTATATTCCTTTTATACTGGAAGGAATAGGCGCGACATTAAAGTTTGTCAGTGTATCCATTTTGGCAGGATTTATATTAGGCACGATTTTGGCAATATTTAAGATAACCGGTTTTTGGCCGCTGAAGTTATTCGCTGATGTGTATACATCTATTTTTCGTGGTACACCGCTTATTTTACAATTAATGATTATATACTTAGCAATCCCGCAATTAACAGGCTATGATATATCTGCATTTTTATCCGCTGTTTTAGCGTTTGGATTGAATTCGGCTGCCTATATATCTGAAATTATCCGGGCTGGCATTATGGCAGTTGATAAAGGACAGACAGAAGCAGCAAAAGCTTTGGGCGTTCCTTATCGTACCATGATGTTACATATCATTTTACCGCAAGCTTTTAAAAATATTCTTCCTGCACTAATGAATGAGTTTATCACTTTAACAAAAGAATCGGCATTAGTATCTACAATCGGCTATTTGGATTTGATGCGTCGTGCACAGATCGCTGGAGCAGATCTTTATAGAAATTTCGAGCCGCTCTTTTTTGCGGGTGTCATTTATTGGGTAATGGTTACGATATTGACCTTAATTGGACGGTATGTTGAAAGGAGGATGAGACAGAGTGATTAAAACGGAAAATATAAAAAAAGTTTTTGGCAAAAATGAAGTGCTAAAAGGGATCAGTACAACCATTGATAAAGGGGAAGTCGTCACAGTTATTGGCCCCTCTGGGTCGGGAAAATCAACCTTTTTACGCTGTCTCAACCTATTAGAAGAACCAACCTCTGGACACATATATATCAACGGCGAGGCAATCACCGACCGGGCAGTTAACAAAATGGAAGTACGAAAGAATATTGGGATGGTATTTCAGCATTTTCACTTATTCCCACATATGACGGTTCTTGAAAACGTCACGTATGCACCACAAAAGGTGAAAGGTATGTCGAAAAAAGAAGCAGAGCAAACTGGAAAAAATTTATTGGCAAGAGTAGGCATGACAGATAAAGAAAAGGCATATCCCAATCGTTTATCAGGTGGCCAAAAACAGCGTGTGGCTATTGCCCGTGCATTGGCGATGGAACCAGAAATGATGCTTTTTGATGAACCGACTTCCGCACTTGACCCGGAAATGGTAAAAGAGGTTCTCGATGTGATGAAAGGACTAGCCGAAACAGGAATGACGATGGTGATTGTGACACATGAGATGAATTTTGCGAAAGAAGTTGCGGATAGGGTTCTCTTTTTAGATGAAGGTGTACTGATGGAAGAAACAGATCCAATAACGTTTTTCTCTAATCCAAGTACAACACGCGCACAGCGCTTTTTAAAAAAGGTACTCTAAAGAAAACTTAAAGGTTCAGGAGGATAGTAACACTACCCTCCTGCGCTTGTGGACTAAACATTCGACTAGCTTAGGAGCGTCTCAATGTCTTTTTCTATCTGAGCAGGATTTTTTTGCGGTCCCCATCGTTTAACAACTTTTCCATCACGATTAATAAGGAATTTCGTAAAATTCCATTTAATTTGGTTGCTTAACAAGCCTTTTTGCTCCCTGGTTAAAAAATCAAAAAGCGGATGGGCATTGTTTCCTTTTACATCAATTTTTGAAAACATTGGAAAGGTCACACCATAGTTCTTTTTGCAAAATTGATTAATTTCTTCATTTGCTCCTGGATCTTGAGAGCCAAATTGATTACATGGGAATCCGAGTACTTCAAAGTTACGGTCTTTAAATTGATCATACAGCTTCTGCAAACCATCAAATTGAGGAGTAAAGCCACATTTACTTGCTGTGTTTACGATAAGTAACACTTTCCCCTTGTAGTCTGCCAGCGGCTTTTCTTCGCCATCAATCGTTTTTGCTGAAAAATCATATATACTTGTCATGTTGCTCCTCCTCAAAAAATGATAAGATATTAACGTATCAAAAAGAATACCTAATCTATTCGTATTATAGCAAGAAAGGACGTTTACTGTGTCAGAAGCGATGAAACATATTCCATTACATGGAGAAGAAAAAAATGCTTATTTACGCTACCTCACTACTAGCGATTTACCCGATATTTTAAACCTGCAAACCATTGTTTACGAAGATTTAGAGGATAAAAAAAGGTTAGAAACCTTAGATGAGAAGGAGTTCCGTACGATATTAGAGGGAGAGCCGCTGATGGTCGGTATCTTCCACCGGGAGAAACTGATTGCATTTCGAGCTTTTCTAAATCCTGATCATGATGAAGAAGGTTTAGGAAGAGATATCGGCTTAACGGAAGAGGATTACACACAAATTATTTACTCAGAGATTTCGAACGTGCATCCAGATTATCGAGGGAATCACTTACAAACAAAGATGGGCAATGTGATTATGGAAAGATTAAACCAATCTTCCTTTCGATATATTTTAGCTACTGTCGCTCCAGGAAATATTCCGAGTATGAAGGATAAATTTGCGCTTGGGATGCAGATTTATAAAGTGAAAGAAAAGTATGGTGGAAAACTGCGTTATATATTTTGTAAGGATCTAGAGTCGAACGATGTTGGCGCAAAGCAGCAAAAGGAAATCCATATGAAGGATATTGATAATCAAGCAAAGCTCATGGAAGAAGGTTTTATTGGTACAGGGATGAAAAAAATCGATAATGCGTGGATGGTTATTTACCAAAAATAAATCATTCATCAAACAGGCTAAGGATGCGTTATACATCCTTAGCCTGTTTGCGTCGTATATAGTAAATGCAAGTTTCTAATTAAGCATTTGTTGTTTCTGGAAGTGTTTCTCCAATAGCTGCTAGACGTTCTTTTACTTCTTCTACGGATAGATTATGCTCTTTTACATAAAGGTTGCGAGGACTAACACGGCATTCATGTGTGCATCCACGTAAATATTTATGTTCATTTTCTTCAGAAGCAAGGATTTGTTTATTACATTCTGGATTTGCACAGTTCACATAACGCTCACAAGGCTCTCCGTCAAAGTAGTCTTTTCCAATCACTACATGTTCTTTACGGTTTACAGGGACGCTGATACGCTCGTCAAATACATATAGTTGTCCATCCCATAATTCGCCTTGTACTTCCGGATCTTTTCCGTAAGTAACGATACCGCCATGTAATTGTCCTACATCATCAAAGCCTTCTTCTTTTAGCCAGCCACTGAATTTCTCACAGCGAATTCCGCCTGTGCAATACGTGACGATTTTTTTATCTTCAAGCATTTCTTTGTTTTCCTTTACCCATTCTGGTAATTCACGGAAAGTCTTGATGTCTGGACGAATTGCTCCGCGGAAATGTCCGAGATCATATTCATAGTCATTACGAGCATCTAATACGACTGTATCTTCGTCTTGCAATGCTTCATAAAATTCCTTGGGTTCTAAATAATTACCTGTTGTTTCTAATGGGTTAATGTCATCTTCTAAACGTAATGTTACTAATTCTTTTCTAGGGCGCACATGCATTTTCTTAAAAGCATGCTTATCATGCGCATCAACCTTAAATACCATATCTTCAAATCGAGGATCCGCATGCATATGATCCATATAAGCATTTGTTTGCTCCACAGTACCTGATACTGTACCGTTGATACCTTCCTCGGCTACCAATATACGTCCTTTTAGCCCGAGCTCTTTGCAGTATTTGAGATGTTCTGCAGCAAATGTTTCTGGGTCCTCAATGTGTACATAATTGTAATAAAGTAAAACTCGATATTCTTGTTTTGTTTCCATTTGGTCTACCACCTATTCATTTATATTTGCAAGATACAAATGAGTTTGGTTGCGTTTATTCATTTTTCGTCTTGCAATTCTTTATTCTATCACGTTTTTTAGGATTGTTCCACCATCTAAAAATTACTATTTTCCCCGAATGATCACATTTTGATCACATTTAATTTAAGTATTATTTATTTTGGTGCAGAGCCTTCATTTGACCTAGTTTCATCCCCATATTTATTCATTAATTTCAATTATAGGTTTTGGCGTTGGCCATTTATTTTAAGAAGCGTTAATTTTGTTCCTTTATAAGATATGGAGAAAATACTTTTAATTAAGTGGTGTAGAAGAACACAGAATTGCTATGTAATGAAGCATAATTAAACATTAATGCGAAAGTCCACTTTTCTAAAAAGATTTAGACTTGAGCATAGTCAATATAATCTATTCCCCCATATGATGAAGTATCTATGAAGGAGGGAGGATGGAATTATGAGTGAATCGTCCAAAAAACCAATGATGCCTAATAAAGTGGTTGAGGTGATGGTGGATAGTATTTTTCGTAAAAACGGAGTGAAACCGGAAGAGGTAAAAAATACTCTTTCCGAAAAACAGCGTGAAATGCTGCGAGAAATGGTTACTGATTTAAAACAGCAAGTGGAGGAGTTTCAAAAAAATAATGCATCCGAAAAGAAAGAATAATTTCTTTAAAAATGTGAAGAAAGAATGATTTCTTCACATTTTTAATAGCCCCTTCACCGCAATCATTGGATGACGATGTAATTATCTTTTTAGCGACTGCTATAGAAAAAAGCCTGATTTACGGAAAAAGACTTTCTTATTGAGAACCATTTCTAAAAGTTAGACTAGGTTATTTTGCTATTTTTGTGCTCTTTGTGCAGGTGTACAGGAAGTATAGTTATCAATACCATAAATTACTTTAGAACCTATAGAAAGGAGTGTTGATTGATGTCTGTTTACAGAAGTAGACCAGAAGGGACCCATCGTTTTCATGACGATTTTTATGGAGACGATTATGTGTGCGATCCACAGGAATCTGGATATGAAACAAATAATTATCAAGCATCACCAGCTGATTATAATAACTCATTCAATTCAAATTTTGGTGAGGCAAGTGTTGTGCAAGATGGAGACGAATTCTCGTATATGGAACAAGAATCTGCAGAAGTTATTTGGATTAAAGAATCATGCGATATCGTAGTGCATACAACAGATACTCAAGTCGCTGCATCCTTACAAGCTGCATTACAATTAGCTATTGCGATTGTTGTCCGTATAACCATTGGTGATTCCGCAGATGGAGATGAAGTAGAACAAGAATTATTACAAACGATCAGTTCCAGTCAAGTAAATAAGCAAAAAATATTCATCTACAATACGAAGGATGCGAAAGTTACAACCACAGATACAGATATAGCAGTAAATATCCAACTGCTTTTACAGCTGCTTGTTGCGTTGGTAGTCTTGATTGATATTCTGTAATCCAAATTGAATAAAGAAAGGAGTGGGAACGCATGATGCCAAAAAAAGAATGGAGAGCATTAGATCACTGTGATGATAATAATGATAATGACGCAATAGTAGATCAAGAGGCCAAACAAAAGAATGTAACGAAGCAATCCTCGGAGGAATGGATAATTATCAAAGACTCTGAGGGAGTTGAAGTACAAACAACAGATACACAAGTAGCAATTAGCTTACAGGTAGGTATTGAAGTAGCTATTGCTGTTGTACTAAGTATTACACTGGCCGATTCAAACCAAGCAAAAGCTGTTTTCCAAGATCTAGAACAAGTTATGAAAACCAAACAAAGTAATCGTCAAAAAACAATTGTTGAAAAATCGAAAAATGTTTCAGTAACCACAACAGATACAGACGTCGGAATAAATATTCAACTATTAATTCAATTGTTAATAGCTATTGTAGCAACCCTGGATATTTTATAAGAATACTTGAGGTTCCTTCTGGGGCTTGCCTTATTGAACTCCCAATAATAAAGGGAGTTCAATTTTATGTTGAACAGGAAACTTTTTCTTAAATCAGTACGTTATTTTAAGTATTTTATGTAGCTCCTACGTCTGGTAATGGTAAGCAAAAAATGTATTTTTATGAACTGATTCTCATCTTTTAGTGAAAACGCTTCTCCAGTTGAAAAACGTCGAATTTTGTTCGATGATACTCCTTGATATTCGCTTGCATTTTTTTATGAAAGGGGTTAAAATAATAATTGCAAAAGGTAATTGGAGTTACAAGAATACTTTACGATCTCTTTTTCAAGATGGTGTAAAAGTATTTCGTTTTCAATGATTTTGCATATCTTGTATAAGGAGGTCATGATAATGACTGGTAAAGTAAAATGGTTTAATGCAGAAAAAGGTTTTGGTTTCATCGAGCGTGAAGACGGAGACGACGTATTCGTACACTTCTCTGCAATCCAAGCTGAAGGATTCAAAACGCTTGAAGAAGGTCAAGAAGTTGAATTTGAAATCGTAGAAGGCAACCGTGGCCCACAAGCTGCAAATGTTGTTCGTCTTTAATCGAGTACAACTAAAATAAAACGAGTATGAATTCGTTAAAAAACCTCGAATGTCCTTAGGCATTCGAGGTTTTTTAACGGTTCGACTTCAAAAATATTACCTGAGAAAAAAAGGGATGTTCCCACAGTCAGAAATATTAAAGGGTGATTTCAGCTTGATGCGCGAGCAGTTTAATTAGTGCTTGCGTACCGCTGTCAGCTTCTCCCATGTCTGCTAATTCTTTATAAAGTTTTAAGGATAATTCTAGTCCGGGTGCTGGCATCCCCATATTATGAGCGGATTCTAAGGCAATCTCCATGTCCTTAATAAAATGTTTTACATAAAATCCAGGTTCATAGTCCCTTTCAAGCATTCTTTTACCTAAATTGGATAAAGAAAAACTTGCAGCAGCTCCGGTGGAAATGGTAGCAAGAACTTCCTCTGCATCTAATCCAGCTTTTTTTGCATATAAAATGGATTCACAAACACCAATCATATTGGTTGCGATAGCAATCTGGTTTGCCATTTTTGTATGTTGTCCAGCTCCTGCAGGTCCATGTAAACTAATTCTTTCTCCTAGAACACGAAATATTGGAGCGACTTCATGATAAGCATCTTTATCTCCGCCAGTCATGATGGCTAGTGTGCCATTTTTTGCACCAATATCTCCTCCAGATACAGGAGCATCTAAAGCAATGAGGCCTTCTTTTTTTGCATCTTCATAAATTTCCATTGCTAAACTAGGTTTAGATGTCGTCATATCAATCAAATAAGTATTTTTTTTCGCATTTTTTAGAATACCCTTATCTCCATAATAAACCTTTTTCACATCTTCCGGATATCCTACCATCGTAATAATCACATCACTTGCTTTTGCGAGACTTACTGCGTCCTCATGCCAATTTGCTCCTGTTTCCAAAAGCTCTTCTGCTTTGGATTTTGTTCGCGTGTAAACATTTAATTTGTAACCTGCTTCCATTAAGTTTTTCACCATGCTTTTCCCCATTACGCCCAAGCCGATAAAACCAATTTTTGTCGATGATGCTGTTACCATACTATCCGTCTCCTTTGTGTAGATGTTTATGAATATTAACCTACGTTAAGCTATATTCGTTGTGTCGCCGATGAATCAAAATCTCACCATGGAATCCCTGAAATTCCTTTCTTCCAACGAAATATACTTGGCAACGATTGCCGTGAATCGAATCATACAGGATACATATAGTATAAAATGATTCCACAATAAAAAAACAGTAGTTTGCTTATATTTGCTTTTTTAGAGAGGAAGAGGAGGAGAATGATGAAGAAAAATATAGATCGACTAAAACAACGGCTCCTTACAAGACAAGAGGAGTTAATTGAAAAATTAAATCAAGCGGCCGAAGCAAAATATGAATTTAGTCAAGAATCGTTAGGAGAGTTATCTAATTACGATAATCATCCGGCTGATACTGGGACAGAACTATTTGACAGGGAGAAAGACAAGACGTTACAACGGCATATGGAATCCGAACTGGAAGCGATTAATGAATCTGTTCATGCGATGGAAGAGGGGACGTATGGAATTTGCAAAGTATGCGGAGGAAATATTGACCCAGAACGGTTAGAAGCTTTACCTACTGCAGATTGCTGTGTAGAGCATGAGAAGGATAGAACATATCTTGGAGGGGTTCCTACCCGTGTTTCCAGAACGGTAGGGGACGATGGAAAGAATAGCTGGCGGGAAGTTGGATATTATGGCACATCCAGCTCATCAACAGAGTATTTTGGAGATATGTATGAATCTGAGGATGGGGCAGTGGAACCAGAAGAGGTAGGCGTGGAGGATTTCCTAGCTGCGGACATGGAGGGTAATTTTTCACACGTGATGCCAAACCATAATAAATATGAAGAACGATTAGATGAAGAAAATGAAGCAGATTAAATGAAAGCGTTTGGGTATTGATTTGCCAAGGGATTGATTGAAATATAAAAAAGCTGTTCCTCTTGACTAGATAAGTGTCAATGAGGAACAGCAATCGTATGATCGTATCTGATTTTACCAAAATCCAAAGTTATTCAGCACATTTGCAAAGATACTTCCCATGAACGTTTCCAACAATAGGTAGTATCCTAAGATCAAATGTATAAGGAATACGGCTGTGAGAGCATATATTTTATCTATTTCTCTTGATATAGAATCCATTAATACATATGCTGGTATGAACAACATAGGTGCAAGAATGGCTAACAACATAACATAGACCATGAAGTCTAAACCGATGGCAACTAAAAGGTACCCGACGACAAAAAAGACGGTATAAGGTAATAGATAACCACCAGTTTTAGCTGTTGTATCAAAGAAATTATCCTGACTTCCCAGTATCCTGCCTGCTCCAAAGATGACGATAATGCTACCTGCAAAGAATAATAAGAACTTTAAAAATGGGACCAGAAAGGAATCCATAAATGGAGGCGAAACAAGAGAGAACTGGTTAAGCGTGATGTACAATAAAATAGAATATAAAAGTGCGGTTAACACAATCGATATAGCACCGGAAATCCAGTTCCTTTCTGTAAGGTTTCTCGCCTTACCCGGCGATTTTAGATGAGCAAGTGCAAAATGACCAAATCCGCCAGATAATTCTTTCACTGTTGCTCCCAGATCACTCACGGTATAAGGTGTACTTTCAGACTGTTCCTCTTGTTGAGATTGGTTTGCAGTCTCTGCTGTAGAGGCAGCTTGTTCTTGGCTAGTCGGCTCAACAGGCTCGATAGGCGTGTTTTCTTGCTGATTTAAAGGCTGCCCGCATTTTGTACAAAATTTCCCTTCTTCTGTTTCTTGATGACATGATGGGCAAATCAAAAAATCACTTCCTTTCAAATATAATAGGGTTATTCACAAGATGTATGTAATCCTGCTTTAATAAATTAGTATATCGAAATTTGGTGAGAAAAGGTAGAGAAATCGGGATAATTTTCCTGTTTTTTTGAATAAGGGTCGAGTAATCGCAATCCCAAACAAGCAGCATTTTTGACTATCTGTTTTCATAAAACTTTGCAACAATATATCCTATGCGATTGATTTGGATAAAAAAACTCCTTATCGATAATTTTATTCGATAAGGAGTTTTATTCATATAAAAGTAACTAGAAAACTTTTGCAATTCACGGTACGTGGTTAAGACTGTGCCTGATTTGTTTTGAGTTCATCCATTTTTAGCGTAATGGAATGGACTTCCCCTTCACGTATAAATTCAATTTCAACATGTTCTCCTGCTTGACCTTGATCGTACAATTGTTTTCTAAGCTCAATAATAGATGTGACCGGATTTCCATTAATTTTTGTAATCACATCAAATTTTTGGAGGTTAGCATGGTCAGCAGGTGAATTTGGTTGGACATTGGCAATCACCATACCGCCTTCTACATCGTCCGGAAGCTCAATTTCGTTTTGATACGCTGCTGGAACTTGGCTTAATGGCGCTGTGGAAATACCGATTAATGGACGAGAGACTTCCCCGTCTGTTTCTAGTTTTTCAATAATTGGCAGAGCTTCGTCAATCGGAATAGCAAAACCTATACCTTCTACTTGACTTTGGGCGATTTTCATGGAGTTAATTCCGATAACCTCACCATCTTTGTTCACTAACGCCCCGCCGCTATTACCAGGATTAATCGCTGCGTCTGTTTGCAGTACCTCAGTTACCCAGTCAGGAACGCGGTCTCCGTTTGTATCTACTTCAACAGAACGGTTCAATCCGCTTATTATCCCTTTTGTCACACTATTACTAAAGTCCATTCCAAGTGGATTTCCGATTGCCATCACGGTTTCTCCTACTTGGGTATCATCACTGGAGCCTAAGTTGGCTACTGTATCTACATGCTCGCCATCGATTTCAAGAACAGCTAAGTCGGTTAATGCATCCGTTCCAAGCACCGTTGCGTTTACTTGATTTTCTTCATCCAGTGCTACTTGGACCTGCTCTGCGCCTTCTACAACGTGGTTATTGGTGACAACATAAGCTTTTCCATCTTCTTTTTTATAAATGATTCCAGATCCAGTTCCAGCCTCTTGACTGTCTTCCCATAAGCTTTGCTGCTGCATATTAATGACCCCAACGACAGCCTGTGATATTTCAGATATATCGGCTGAAACTTCAGCATCATCAGATGCAATCGTCGGAATGATTTCTTCTGATGAATGATTGGAAGATGAAGTTTCTTTTTGTTCTGTTGATGAATCCAGGATATTACCGGAAGCAGTCAACAATTGATTTCCTAAGAGCATGATAACAAGTACAGAGGAAACAATGCCTCCGACCACGCCACTTACAAAACCGCCAAACCACCCTCTAGGTTTTTTGAGTTTTTTTGCCGATGAAGCAACATAGGTTGTTTGTTGTTCATTTGTTGGTGTTTCTTGTTCTGATCTATTTGGTTCAATTGTAGATGCTTCATCAGTGGAGTCTGTTGTTTTTTCAATGTCGCTAGGTATATTTTCATTGCCTTCAT
The DNA here is from genome assembly GCF_018333215.1 of Oceanobacillus sp. J11TS1. Lineage (GTDB taxonomy): Bacteria > Bacillota > Bacilli > Bacillales > Amphibacillaceae > Oceanobacillus. Next base: position 55,188 of record NZ_BORO01000024.1, read on the forward strand.
TTTGATTATCATTATTGTTCATTGAAAAGCACCTCCAAGTTATTTAATTTATCCTTATAATAATACGAACGATGGGTAATCGTTTGGTATAATTGTGTAAAAACTGTGTAATCTTGGACATGGTTTGTCAAGGGTGAGGTATTCGTGTAAAAATAGATAATATAAAATGAAAGTTTTTAGAGTCTGGCTGGACTGCAATGAATTGTCCCGGGGGATGCGATAATCTCCCTATAATGAATAGTTTATCCATAAATTTTGTTCCTATTTTATTCTGTAGTTAAAGAGGGGGAATAACAAATGTCATACCATATTGGTCTTATAGAAGATGATAAAAATATACAAGATATTGTTGTTGCTTATTTGAAGAAAGAAGGTTATCAGGTAACTGTATTAGGAAATGCCGAAGACGGTTGGACATTATGGGAAAATAATCCGCCTGATATGTGGGTATTAGATATTATGCTTCCAGGGATGGATGGTTATGAATTTTGCAGGAAAATCCGTAATGAAAGTGACGTTCCAATTATAATTATTTCCGCGAAAGATGAAGAAATTGATAAGATTCTTGGTTTAGAGCTTGGCGGCGATGATTATTTGACGAAACCGTTTAGTCCGCGAGAATTAATAGCCCGTATCAAAAGATTATTTAAACGCGTGCAACCGAAGTCTGCTGGTAAAGAGGAAGAAGATCGGGTGAAGGTGGATCAACTTCTGGTCTATAAGAACGAGCGCAGGGTGTTTTTTGAAGGTATAGAGTATGAAACAACTGCAAAAGAATATGATATGTTGCTTTTACTTGCGGAGAATCCAAATCGAGCTTTTTCTCGTGAGGAATTACTGATAAAAGTATGGGGCGATGACTATTTTGGCAGTGATCGCGCCGTGGATGATTTAATGAAACGCATTCGTAAAAAGATGGAGAATATTCCACTCGAAACCGTATGGGGATTTGGCTACCGCCTAAGAAAAGATGAGGAAGCGTAGATGAAATTACAATCGCAATTAAATGCTGCTTTTACAGCACTGCTGCTTGTTATTATGACGACTGCGGGATTAGTTATTTACTCGCTTGTTTTAGATGTACTAATCCAAGATGAAAAACGTCAGCTTGCAGAAACAGGCGAATTATTAATAAATTTTCTCTCCGAACAGTATGACGATGCAAGCGAATATCGTAATATTAATGATTTTTTACAGCAACAGGATTTACAGCTCTTTTTGTATGATCGAAATTTAGATACCGTTTTATTTTCAACGATGTCTATTTCAGTGGTGAATGAATTCTTTCAAGAAAATAACTTTGCAGATACTGAAGAATCCTTATGGCAGCACGGGAACGATCGCTTTGTTACACAAAGAATTTTATTTTACCCGGAACAATCGGGCATGGAATTAATCTTATTAACACCAATCAATGACTTAAGAGCTGTCCAGGAAAACTTTTTCTTCCGATTAGCATGGGTATTTTTAATTGGAGCACTGGCTGCAGTTATTTTAAGCTATTTTATGACGAATAAATTAGTTACACCGCTGTCCTTATTAAAAAAAGAACTGAAAAAAGTTGAAAATCGCCAATTTGATCAAATGAAACGGATTCGAGCAAGTGGAGAGATAAAAGAAGTAGAGCAGAGTGTCTATGACATGGCACAGACATTGGAGCAATATATGAAGTCACAACAGACTTTCTTCCAAAACGCGAGTCATGAGTTGAAAACACCTCTTATGACGATTCAAGGTTATGCGGAAGGGATTCGAGACGGTATTTTCGATGAAAAGGATACAGAAAAAGGGTTGGACGTCATGGTGACAGAAGTAAACAGACTAAAGAAAATTATTAATGAGATGATTTTGCTTGCTAAGTTAGATTCTCAGCCTGACGTATACGAAGAAACAGAAATTGATGTTCAAACCTTTATTGAAGGGATTATGAGTAAAGCATTGCCAATCGTCAATGAAAATAAGCTGGAGCTGCATCAACAAGTAGATGGACCAATAACGATTCATGCAGATGAAGAAAAGTTGTTACGGGCTGTTTCTAATGTAGTATTTAATGCAATCAGGCATGCTTCTGAAGAGGTTTCTATACGCGTTTATCAGCAAAAAAATCAAATTTATTTTGAAGTAGAGGACGATGGAGAGGGAATTTCTCAAGAAGATGTGGACAAGATATTCCATCGATTTATGAAAGGGAAAGGTGGAGAGACAGGGCTCGGGCTAGCTATTGCCCGCGCGATTATTGAACAGTCCCACGGGAAGATTTTCGTATCTTCATCAGAGAAACTTGGAGGGGCGAAGTTTACGATGCGTTTGCCAGTCTATACACCGAAAGAAATAAAAAAAATAAATCATAAGAGTAAAGATGTCTAAGTTTCTTTATCACAGCAAACTGTCGAAAATTGTTTTGCATCATCTTGGAAAATATGATATAATAAATTGGTTTTACATCTGATATGTTAGAGGAGCGTACTATTTATGCAATTAAGAAATGATATTCGTAATATCGCAATTATTGCACACGTTGACCACGGGAAAACAACGTTAGTGGATCAGCTATTAAAATATTCTGGGACTTTTCGGGAAAATGAGCATGTAGATGAGCGTGCAATGGACTCTGGAGATATAGAACGTGAACGTGGAATTACCATTTTAGCAAAAAATACAGCCGTGAAATACGAGGATTCAACCATTAATATTCTTGATACACCAGGTCACGCAGACTTTGGCGGTGAAGTTGAGCGTATTATGAAAATGGTTGACGGTGTGGCTTTAGTAGTAGATGCCTATGAAGGAACGATGCCGCAAACCCGTTTTGTATTGAAAAAAGCCTTAGAACAAAAATTAACACCAATTGTGGTATTGAATAAAGTTGACAGACCAAACGCAAGACCAGCAGAGGTAGTCGATGAAGTATTAGATTTATTTATTGAATTGGGAGCAGATGATAATCAATTAGAATTCCCAGTTGTATATGCTTCTGCGCTTAATGGAACATCTGGATTAGAACCGGATGATCAGCAGGAAACAATGGAGCCTGTTTTTAAAACAATCATGGAGCATATCCCTGCACCGGCTGACACAAAAGAGGAACCATTACAATTTCAAGTAACTTTACTAGATTATAATGATTATGTCGGCCGAATTGGTGTTGGACGTGTTGTTCGTGGATCCATTAAAGTAGGACAGCAAGTTGTTGTTTTAAAAGAAGACGGGACTCAAAAATCTTTCCGTGTTTCCAAATTATTTGGTTTTATCGGATTAAAACGGATTGAAATTCAAGAAGCTATCTCTGGGGATATTGTAGCGTTAGCGGGAATGGAAGATTTGAACGTTGGTGAAACAGTATGTCCAGCTGAGCATCCAGAGCCACTTCCTTGGTTGCGTATTGATGAACCAACCTTGCAAATGACATTTGTTGTAAATAACAGTCCGTTTGCAGGTAAAGAAGGAAAATATATTACTTCTCGCCGAATTGAAGAGCGTTTGTTAAAAGAATTAGAAACAGATGTAAGTTTGCGTGTGGAACCGACAAGTTCACCAGATGCTTGGACTGTCTCAGGACGTGGAGAACTACATTTATCTATTCTTATTGAGAACATGCGCCGGGAAGGCTATGAGCTTCAATTGTCTAAACCTGAAGTAATCATTAAAGAAATCGACGGCGTTAAATGTGAGCCGATGGAACGTGTACAAGTGGATGTTCCAGAGGAATATACTGGAGCCGTGATGGAATCTTTAGGAGAACGTAAAGGCGAAATGCTTGATATGGAAAACCAAGGGAATGGACAAGTCCGTATTGAGTTTAAAGTACCTTCTCGCGGACTTTTAGGATATACAACGGAATTTATGTCCCAAACACGCGGATATGGAATCATTAACCATACGTTTGAAGCATACGAGCCTTTTATTAAAGGACAAGTTGGAGGCCGCCGTGAAGGAGTCCTTGTAGCACTTGAAAACGGAAAAGCTTCTACTTATGGAATTATGAACTTAGAAGACCGTGGAATTATCTTTGTTAATCCTGGTACAGAAGTTTACGCTGGAATGATTGTTGGGGAGCACAACCGTGAAAATGACTTAACCGTTAATATCACAAAGGAAAAACACTTAACTAACGTGCGTTCAGCAACAAAAGACCAAACTTCAACCATCCGTAAAACAAAAGATATGTCATTAGAGGAAGCATTGCAATATTTAAGTGATGATGAGTATTGCGAAGTTACGCCAGAATCTATTCGTCTTCGTAAAAAAATCTTAAATAAAAACGAACGTGAAAAAGCAGCTAAGAAAAAATAATAAAATAAACAAATAAAAAGAGGCTGGGACATAACTAGCCAAAAATAAAAAAGATGGATTTCACATTGAGTTTTGAAGTGAAATCCATCTTTTTTGAAATCATTTATAAGTAGATACATAAAAAAGCGGCTAGAGGCAGTG
>NZ_BORO01000025.1 GCF_018333215.1 Oceanobacillus sp. J11TS1
TTATCAGTTATACTAGTAGACATGGGTAAGGTCTCCTCTTCTTAGTTTTTGTCGTGATTAACTAAAGGGTAGGATAACCTTACCTTTCCTATTTATTCATCTTACACAGACTATTGTACGTCATCTTAAATATCCCGGATAGAATAATCAAATATTATCAAGTTAATATATAATAATATAAAAATATACATCTTCCTCATTTTTTTATTACACCAGCCTGTTCTAGATCATTTAAAAATTCCTTAACATCTTTATATAGCAACTTCTTATCTTCTTGATATTTTTCCGCGAGATAATTAATTATTTCTATTTCGTCCCTATCCTTCATCAGCTCTTTCCAAATCAGTGTTGATACTTGGTCTAACCCAATCATATAGTTATCAACAAAATTAATTAGCATGCTTTCGTTTTTTTCTTCATGAAAAATAATATGTTTATTAATTTTAATTGCCAATTTTTAATTCCCCTTAAAACGAATTTAATAAAAAACCTTTTTGTAATCGCTTACCTTTTCCTTTATAATTACACTTTGATCCTTTTACATTTAAATAACACCTTTAATTTGTAGGCATTGTCATAAATACATATCAATTATGTTTCCAATTAATTAAACCCTATAAACTAATATGATTTGTACATATCATATTTAGTAATTCTATTCAACGTAAAACACACTTAAATTAATACTGCAATTTTTAGTTATCACCCCCATAAATTACCGATATATTAAGCCTTTTTGATTATTTAACTAAATATTCTATTCTCTTTTCTAAAAATTTAACTGTTTTTCTTACAAATCTTAATAATTAGATAATTACATGTTACAATACCATTTCAAATTTATCAATTATTTTTAATAATTTGTTATATTTATATTTTCTTTGGTAATAATACAACACCTTTGTCGAAAATGGTAAGCGTATATCACGTATTTAAAAAGATGCCATAAAAACAACTTCAAATTTGTTGTTTTTATGGCATCTGCATGTGAAAAGGATGGCTTGTAATGTTTGAGCACTTCAAGAAAATCTTTTATTTCATATATATTATAAATAGCGCTTGAGCTATTTTCTCATAGGTGTAATTATTAGTACAATAAATACATTGATGACACCAAAAAGAACAATTAGTGAACCCCAATAAAATAAAGTATTATTAATAGGTAAATCAAAAAATCTTATAACCAATCGATGTACAACTAATGCGATTACTAAGATAATACAGTTCAGTATAACATTTGATATAGCTTTCATATAATTTCCTCCTATAGTGAGATAGTTCGATCAGATTGCTTTGCAATATCACTATCATGAGTAACACAAACTAGCGTTTTCCCGTTTTCTTTTAAATTTTTAAAAATAGAGAGAATGATATTTTTATCTAAATTTCCCGTCGGTTCATCTGCAAAAATAACTGTACAGGGTTTTAGTAGGATTCTTGCAATTGCTAATCTCTGTTGTTCCCGCCACTTAATTGATATACTTTTTTATTTAAATAATTTCTGCTTAATTGAACATTCTCTAGAACGTCTTCCTTTAACAATATCCGGTAAATCTGCCATTGAATCAATATACTGAGAATATGAGTAATTACATCTACGGAAAGTCCGATTATATGCTGTGGAAATTATTTGAAGATAGAGGTGGAATAAAAGTGGCAGAGGAATTTTTAAAAACCTATTTTCATTTTTATCAATATAAAGAAGTAGATACAAAAGAATTTATTCGATTCACTGAATATTATTTTGATGAAGAGCTTGATTCCTTTTTTAAGAAATACAATATATTTAAATGACATTGGCTACCTGCATACTGAATAATCCTGAAAAGGCGCTCACAATAAAATGCGGGCACCTTTCATTCATTATATTTGCTTTACAGCATCACTGATAGAATCTTCTCCAGCAGTTAAATCAAAGCCTTTTTGATACGTATTTTTAGCATCGAGCACTTCTACGATGGTAGCTGCTACATCTTCACGAGGGATGTTGCCGCGTTCCAGATTTTCACTGGCCTGAACTTTTCCTGTACCCGGTTCATTCTGTAAACCGCCAGGACGAATAATGGTATAGTCTAGCCCGCTTCGCACTAATTCCTCATCTGCAAAGTGTTTTGCAACCATATATGGTTTAATTGGACTTTCTGCCCAGCTGTCACGATTATGTGCCTGGAATGCACTGACCATGACAAAGCGGTTTACATTTGCATTTTTTGCTGCCGCAATTGATTTTACAGCACCGTCTAAATCAACGAGCAATGTTTTGTCTGGACCAGTTTTCCCGCCGGATCCTGCTGTAAATACCACTGCATCTGCACCTTTTAATACCTTTTCTAAGTCAGCAATGCTTCCCTCAAGATCAGCTAAAACAGCGTGTATTCCTTTATCTTCAAATTCTTTTTGCTGCTCCTCTTTACGAACCATTGCCGTAACCTCATGCTGATCATGTGCATGAAGCTGCTGAACAAGGTGTTGTCCGATTTGTCCGTTTGCTCCGATTACTACTATATTCATTTCGCACAGCTCCTTTATACTATTCTTCTTACTACATTAAATTCCCTGTTTAACCTATATCCAAACGCTGCTCCTAATAAATTATTATATAAGAAAAAGCATAATTCTAAAAAGAATACGCTTACTTTTACAAATAAAAAAAGAATGACCTCTAAAGCCATTCATTCTCAAACAATTCTTCTCTTATCCAAATCGGCCAGAGATATAATCTCCAGTACGTTCATCTGTCGGGGTATTAAAAATATGGTCGGTTTGATCATATTCAATTATTTCCCCATTTAAGAAGAATGCTGTCTTATCTGAAATACGAGCTGCCTGCTGCATATTATGGGTGACGATAACAATTGCATAATCTTTTTTTAATTCTTGTACAAGCTCTTCAATACGTAGAGTTGATTTTGGATCTAATGCTGACGTTGGTTCATCCATTAAAATAACATTCGGTTCAACCGCTAAGCAACGGGCAATACATAAACGCTGCTGCTGTCCGCCAGATAACCCGTAAGCATTATCATGGAGACGGTCCTTTAACTCATCCCAGATAAATGCACCGCGTAAGCTTTTCTCCACAATTTCATCAAGAATTTTTTTGTTGTTAATACCGTGAATTCTTGGCCCATAGGCAATATTTTCATAGATTGATTTTGGGAATGGGTTTGCCTTTTGAAAAACCATGCCGACCTGGGTTCGTAAATCTTCTACACGAAAAGATTTATCTAAAATATTTCTTCCTTTATAAGTTATCTCTCCAGATGTTTTTACAATCGGCACTAACTCTACCATCCGGTTCAATGTTTTCAGATAGGTTGACTTTCCACACCCTGATGGCCCAATAATGGCAGTCACTTCTTTTTCCTTGATATCCATATTAATATTTTTTAATGCATGGGTTTCTCCATACCATAAATTTAAGTCTTTTGTATCATAAACAATTTCCTTTTGCACTGCTGGTTCTCTTCTTTCATTTCTTACAAGCTGTAAATTAATTTTCTTCGTCATTACGGTGTTCATCAGACTGTCTCCTCTCCTATTTAGCCCATTTTTGTTTAATAACGCTGTTGAAATTTATTTCGGATGAATATCGCGATGGAGTTTAGCAAGAACAGCAGAATCAATAATACAATGATGGTTGCCGCTGCTAGATTCGCATATTCTGCTACAAGCGATGAATCAATGGTCCAATAATAAATTTGCATCGGCAATGCCGTAAAAGTGTCAAAGATTCCTGATGGGAACGGTATTAATAAAGCTGGTATACCGAGAACGGTTAATGGAGCTGTTTCTCCAATTGCTCGGGATAATGATAAAATCGCTCCCGTTAAAATACCGGGTATGGCTGCTGGCAAAATGATACGCCGTACTGTCTGCCACTTTGTTGCCCCCATGCCATAGGATGCTTCGCTCAGGCTTCCTGGCACTGCCCGTAATGCTTCTTGTGCTGCCACAATGACAATCGGAAGCACAAGTAAAGCTAAAGTTAATCCACCTGCTAACAACACATTACCAAATTCTAAAGCTCTAACAAAAAGTGTCAGTCCTAATAATCCATAAACAATGGACGGCACACCTGCCAGGTTAGAAATATTAGTTGCGATAAAGGATTGAAGCTTTCCTTTCTTTGCATAAAGTTCCAGATAAATTGCTGTTCCTACGCCAACCACCATGGTCACTGGAACAACAATCAGCATCAGCCACGCTGTTCCTAAAATAGCTCCCATAATCCCAGCTCTGCTTGCATCTGTTGAGAGATGATTCATCAAAAAGTCAATATTGATATATTCCAATCCTTGGGTAAACACGCGAATCAGCAATACCGCCAAAACGAATAAACCAAACAAGGTGGATGCAAAGAAAACACCTTTCCACCCTGCGTTTTTCCGTACACGTGATGACATACGTTTTCCGACCAACTCTGCATCCATATATTTCGTTGTCATCTTAGTACTCCTCTCTAAACTTACGTGAAATATATTTTGCTAATAGATTCATAATTAAGGTGAAAACAAATAGTGTTAATGCTACCGCATAAAGACTGTAATAAATGGTTGTTCCTGCTGCCGCTTCCCCGCCGGCTACTTCTACAATATAAGCCGTCATTGTCTGCATAGACTGCGTAATATCAAAGGTGAAATTCTTGGAGCTTCCACTCGCAATAGCTACAATCATTGTCTCCCCTATCGCCCGGGAAATTCCAAGTACAAAGGAAGCGATAATCCCAGATAGCGCTGCTGGAATAACTACTTTAAATGTTGTCTCCAGCTTCGTTGATCCAAGCGCTAAAGCTCCCTCTCGAATTGAATTTGGAACAGAAGACATCGCATCTTCGGAAAGCGAAGCAATCATCGGAATAATCATGACACCCATAATGATTCCGGGACTAAGAATATTCGTAGCCTCGATGGATGGAAAAACCATCCTTAGCAAAGGTGTTACAAACGTAAATGCAAAGAATCCATAAACAATTGTCGGCACCCCAGCTAAAATCTCTAATAACGGTTTTAATACCCTTCGCACATGATCAGGTGCATATTCACTTAAATAAATTGCTGACATCATTCCAATTGGTCCGGCTACCAGCATCGCAATCACTGTTGAAATTATTGTTCCATTTAATAAAGGAAGGACGCCAAATTCCGGATTTTGACTTAGCGGTTTTAATATCGTTCCTGTAAAGAAATCTAGAATCGGTACATTCCTGAAAAATGCAACGGATTCAGCAAGTAACGTATAAACAATTCCTACTGTAGTAAGAACCGATAACGAAGCAATAATGAGTAACAGTGTTGGTATTAACTTTTCTAATTGATTAAGAAATTTACGTTTCTTTTTTTGTTCTTCAATCATTTCACTAACCGAAATCCGATTCTTATTATCTGTAGCCATGATGCGAAAGCCACCTTCCTCGCAGAATGAGGAAGATGAGAAGCATAATCCTGCACAGCCCTCATCTTCCTTCTTTTCTTATTTTAATCCCTCGATTGCCTCTAATTGAGATTTGATTTCCTCATTTGGAATTGGGGCAAATCCGACTTCCCCAGCAACATGATTTGCATTTTCCAAAACATATCTTGCATAGTCAAGAACCTCTGGCTTTTCCTTTGCATGATTAACATTCAAGTAAGTGAACACAGGGCGTGTATAGTCCGCATAAGGCCCATCTTCTGCAATGGTTTCTAGAGAAGGTTCCACTGCCCCATCTCCAAAGTTAATTGATACGGCATTAATCTTGTCCTGATTACTCTTATAGTAGCCAAACCCGAAAAATCCAATTGCGTTCTTATCTTCGGAAACAAGGGTTACTAATGTGGAGTAATCTTGTTGCAGGTCAATACTTCCTACTAAATCTTGCTCCTCTAAAATTGTTTCATAAAAGAATTCGTACGTTCCATGATTTTCATTTGGACCATAAGTTTGAATTTCTTCATCTGGCCAAGAATCATCTATATCTGACCACTTTGTATATTTACCAAGGAAGATTCCCTGTACTTGTTCTGGAGTTAACTCTGTTGCCCAGTCATTATCTGGATGTGTCACAATCGTTAAACCGTCTAATGCAACTTTCAACTCTTGGACTTCAATTCCTAATTCATCTGCTTTTGCTTGTTCTTCTTCTTTTATCTCTCGCGAGGCATCGTTAAAATCTGTACCATTTTCCGCTAAGAATTTTTCAAAGCCTGCGCTTGTTCCAGCTCGACTTACTTCTATCGAAACACCTTGCTGCTCATTTAACATATAATCTTCAGCTAAACGCGCCATTAATGGGAATACGGTACCAGAACCATCAATCGCAACATTCCCTGTTAGCTCTTCGTTATTATCAGACTCCGAATTGCCAGCACTGTCTGCATCACTTGAACCGCAAGCTGCTAAAAATAGTAGAACGGAAATAAAAAAGAATAAAGTAAAACGTTTAAAGCTCATGAAAGGGCCCCCTTAGATTTAATATCATTATTTACTGGACATTTCCTCTCTGTCCTTACTTTGAAGTATAGAGAAGAATTATTAATATAGTTTGTTGTAATTGTAAAGAGTATGTAAATTAACTCCTTTATTTTTAAAGAGGGGCTAAGCTCGTCCTATTCCATACGACAAACAAAATCATATACTTCTATTATTAATCTATGCACAGATATCCAATTTATCATTCGAATTAACAACCTGTAGAAAAAGCGTATACAAGTTAAAACAAAACCAGGCATTTAGACTTTTATCATTTTCAAAGAAACTTGCGCTTATACTGTACTCTCTGCATTCTTTCTTATCGTGCAAAATAAGTACTTGTTTTTCAAATTTTCGTTACTTATAATGATAAGTCCTTATCGATATTTCGGTTGAGGCGTGGTTTTTTTTGTTTTTAAGAAGATAAAAAGCGGCCACACATTCATGAAAATGGGAATACTATAGATGAGGGGGACGTATATGGGCAGAAACCTAGTAATTCAAACAGATTTTGGCATTAGTGACGGGGCAGTCAGCGCTATGTACGGTGTGGCACTTTCTGTAGACAGCACGCTTCGGATATTCGATCTGACGCACGACATTCCGCAATATAATATTTGGGAGGCATCCTATCGTCTTTATCAAACGTTGCCTTATTGGCCTGAAGAGACCGTTTTTATTTCTGTTGTCGACCCGGGGGTTGGAACTTCCAGACGGAGTGTTGTAGTTAAAACGGCGCATAATCAATATGTTGTGACGCCCGATAACGGGACACTCACTCATATTAAGAAAGATATCGGAATTAAAGAAGCAAGAATCATTGATGAGACAGTAAATCGCTTACCCCAATCAGGAGAATCTTATACTTTTCACGGCCGTGATATTTATGCATATACCGGAGCAAGATTGGCTTCCAATACCATTAGCTTTGACCAAGTCGGCCCTGCCATTGATGTGAAAGATACTGTGGAATTAACAAAACCGGAAGCCTATATTGAAGAAGATGTTATCTACGGTAATATCGATATATTAGATGTTCGTTTTGGGAATCTCTGGACAAATATTAGCAGAGAGTTATTTCAAAAGACGAGGATTGCGCACGGGGATGCCTTTGAAGTTACCATTCTTAACAATCGCCAACAAGTATACAAAAATAGGATGACATATGGACATTCTTTTGCTGACAGCCGACTTGGCGAGCCTTTGTTATACGTTAATTCATTAGATAATTTAGGAGTAGCAATCAATCAGGGCTCTTTTGCAAAGACCTATCACATTGAAACAGGCGCTAATTGGCGAATTATGATTCGTAAGGCACCGAAAATCAATGAATAGCAGGTTGCTCCACCGAGGTGCTCCATCCATATCTTTAAAGAAAAAAGTGATGCAATTGCTATGAAACTAGCTGTACATCACTTTTTTCATGGATTGATTATTTCTATATAATTGCATTCACGTCGTACGGCGCATTATCTCATGCAACTCCATTTTACCGTCTGTTATTTTATATACTTTGTCACAGTCATTGATCAGTCTTGTATCATGTGTCACGACAATGGTTGCTGTTTGTTTTTCTTTCGTCATTTCTTTCAATATACCCATGACCTCAAATGCCCGGTCGGAGTCTAGAGAAGCAGTTGGTTCATCAGCTAAAATAATACTCGGATTCGTGTAAAGCGCTTTAGCAATCGCAACTCGCTGTTTTTCGCCGCCAGATAAGTCTTTCGGAAAGTTATAAAGCAGATGCTCTATTCCTAATGATTGATAAAGCGCTTCAGCTTCTTCTCTTCCCATATTCCCTTTTTTCACCTTATCTAATACGTGCATTTGCTGCGCTACATTTAGATAAGGTACCAAATTAGACGCTTGTAAAACGAAACCGACTTCCTTCAATCTTAATTTCGCACGCTTTTTCTCCTTTATATCTGACAAAGCAGTTCCATTAATGACTACCTCTCCATTTGTCGGTGTTTGCAGTCCGCCGGCAATGGTTAAAAACGTACTTTTACCAGAACCAGAGGGACCAATAACGGCAATTAATTCGCCTTTTCCCGCTTTAAAATCCGTTTCTTTCATTGCCTCTACTTTTGTTTTTCCAGATCCAAATGTTTTCTGCACTTTTTTCAATTCTAAAATAGCCATGCCTTCTTAACCTCCTATCGCCTTTAACGGATCAATTCGTACGATAGTCTGTACAGAGATAAATGCACCGATTATCGAAACAACAATCAGGACGGTTCCGTACACCAGCATTTCTAGGTAATTAAAGGCTACTGGAACAGCTGCCGGCAAAAACAGTCCCGTGATGACAGCAAGAACGAAGCCAATCATGACTCCGGCTAACGAAAGCAAAAATGTCTGCGCCACCACAGACCCGGCCAAGTATCTGGATGATATTCCCTGCGCCTTCATTACTCCAAAAATACTTATCTTCTGAATCGTAAGTACATACAGGAAAATTGCTAAAACAACTGCAGAAATAATAAATAGGAAATAAATCATCAACGTTAAAGTTAAATTCTGTTCGGTATAACCCGGCAGATTTTCTATAAATGTTTCTGTATCCACAACCTGCAACGCTTCAGCTGCTTCCACATCGTCCAGATTATCTGTACGAATAATAAAGGCATTAACCACATCCTCATCCGCTTCAGTCATTTTCCTAGAATGAAGGGTTTCCAGCGTTTCCGCATCTGTGAACAGTACAGGCGCTGCATTAAATCTTGCTTTATCCGTAAAACCCACTATTTCTAATGTTTCATCCGTTGAAGATAAGGAAAGCTCATCACCAATTTTAAAGCCATCTTCTTTCAATGTATCATCGGCAATGACTTCTCCTCTGCCTGCAAAGTTATCTCCCTCTGTCACATTCGGCATCATAAAAGAATCCGGTTCTACCGCAAAGATATATACATTTACTTTTTTATCTCCATTACTGGCAATGGCACTTAGCTGGGATAATTCGGTATATTCATCCACCCCGGCCCCATCAAAATCATCGGTAGACAAGATGGACTGCTGCAGGCGCAAATCCGATTCTTCTGTTAAAATAACGCCGTCTGCCTCCCATTTATCCACCGCTTCCCGATTTAATTGTTCCAAACCATTGGCCAGCCCAGATAAAAAGAAAACAAGATAAGAAATCAGCATCAATACGCCAATCACTAGTGTAAAACGCAGCCTATTATTCTTTATTTCATTCCAAGCTAAAAACATCGCACCACTTCCCTTTCCTTTCATTTACACATCCCGTTGCCTTACAAATTCAGGAATGGCCACAAAAGAACTGTCGAAAACCTTAAACGTTGTGAAATACTGCCTTGCTTTTGACACATACTACATATGCAGGCTACATCAGCCTCCTTTCTTTCATGCCGAACATTTCATATATAAATTTTTTGAAGTTATACGTGTCTCCTCCTATTTAAAAGTGGTATTATAGTATATGTTTTCGGAAATACAAATAGGCAGATCCTATTTTTTGGAGTGATTACATTGAAGACATGGTTAAAAAATCGGACAAAGGCGCAGGTAATTACCGTTGGTTTATTGCTAATTGGTTTTATAGCGTCTATGATTTTTATCAATAATAATTATGATTTATATGATAGAACGATTGTCCAAATAACCGATGTGCAAGAAATAAATAGAGAAGAACAAGTAGATACACATGGAAATGAAGACGAACATGTCACACAGCATATCGTCGGGGAAATAAAGAATGGATCCGATAAAGGCCAAGTAACTGCGTTTGATAATGAATATATCCAATCCCTGGCATTAGACTATGAATTAGCTGCTGGAGATGAGATTTTTCTAGCGCAAGATGGGAAAGCGACAGGAGATATTAAACGAGATAAATATTTCGTTTTTGTAGCATGGATATTCTTGATTATTTTACTGGCTGTCGGCAAATCCAGAGGTGCCTTATCTGCGCTTAGTCTCCTGGTCAATGCAGTCATCCTGTCCATCGCATTAGACATCTATATTCATAACCCTAGTATTGGCTTGTCTATTATTACATTAGTCAGCATTATAATCTTTACCGTGCTGTCGTTACTGATGGCAACAGGATTCAATGAAAAAACCTACACAGCGATTCTCACCACATTGCTTGGTACAGGCCTATCTTTGGTAATTGCTTATGTAGCGCTTCATTTTACCGGAGAACAGGGACTTCGCTATGAAGAGATGGCTTTTTTAACCCGAAATCCGCAAACCATTTTTATGGCTGGACTACTGATTGGATCCTTGGGAGCTGTCATGGACGTTGCTATCACTTTATCTGCTTCCATGTTCGAAATGTATGAGAAAAACAACCGGATTGATTTAAAAACGTTAAAAAAAGCAGGTTATGAAGTCGGCAAAGATATTATGGGCACGATGACCAACATTTTATTTTTTGCCTATGTCAGTGGGTCGATTCCGATGCTCCTCATTTATTTGAAAAACGCAGCACCATTTGGTTTTACAGTATCCATGAACCTTTCTCTGGAGTTAGCACGCGCTTTAGTCGGCGGGATTGGAATTGTCTTGACCATTCCAATTGCGATTTATATATCTATTTTCTTTATCCGTAGAAAGCAGGCGAAATTATGAATGTACTCGTATTATTAGCGATCATATTGTTTGCATTAATGGCTTGGGTCGGCGGGATGAAGGGCGTACGATCCTTTATTGCACTCTTTATTAACTTTCTTATTGTTCTAATGGCTGTTTTTGTCATGAATGATCCGACCGGAAATCCGATTATTATTGCGTTGATTGCATGTGGATTTATCAGCGCGGTCAGCCTATTCTTCATTAATCGGGTAAATAATAAAACGATGCTCGCTTTTTTAGCGACGATTGCGACGACGGTTATCTTAATCTTTTTCATTATTATTTTAACGGAGCAATCCATGATTTATGGACTCGGTGAAGAAGAATCTGGGGAAATTACCACATTCAACGTGCATATCGGACTTAATTTTGTACAAATTGCTACAGCAGTAATTCTTATGAGTACAATTGGAGCTATTGTAGATACCGCCATTTCAATCACCTCTCCAATGCGTGAAATTCATGAGCAGAACCCGACGATTTCCAGGAAGGATTTATTCTTAGCCGGTATTCGCATTGGCCGTGATATTTTAGGTACAAGTACCAATACATTATTCTTTGCCTTTTTCGGCGGGTATATGGGTCTATTAATTTGGTTTAAGGATTTAGAATACTCCATAGGCGATATCATTAATGCGAAAGTATTTAATGATGAAATGCTTTCGATCTTTGTTTCCGGTGTTGGTATTGCTTTAGTTATTCCGATTGCTTCTTTGATGAGTGCGTATTATTTGAAGCGAAAAAAGGAAGATGGAATTTTAGAAGAAGAATCGAATAGATAGGGAAAAAGATAAATATAATCTTTATGAAGAAATCCAAACGTTGATGTACGATCAATGTTTGGATTTCTTTTTAATATTTGGGTTTCTATTTGGAGCGGATTTGCTTGGTGGTGGAGCGCATTATGCCTGGGGTGGAGCGCTTTTTCTATTTTTCGAGCGCATTATGCCTGGGGTGGAGCGCTTCTTCTATTTTCGGAGCGCATTATGCCTGGGTGGAGCGCTTTTTCTATTTTCGGAGCGCATTATGCCTGGGTGGAGCGCTTTTTCTATTTTCGGAGCGCAATATGCCTGGGTGGAGCGCTTTTTCTATTTTCGGAGCGCATTATGCCTGGGTGGAGCGCTTTTTCTATTTTCGGAGCGCATTATGCCTGGGTGGAGCGCTCTTGCATGGGATTGGAGCGCTTTTCTACTTTTCGGAGCAGTTATACTGGAGGATGGAGCGGCTTTATATGGAAGGTCATTGACTTTTCTAACTTTTCGTATTAAGATATAACAACAGTTACATAAAGACTCTTATTGAGAGTGGCGGAGGGACTGGCCCGATGAAGCCCGGCAACCTTTCTAGAACTTGTTCTAAAAAAGGTGCTAAATCCTGCAAAGTGCGTGATGTGCTTTGGAAAATAAGAGAGGACGTTTAGTAGATCAATCTTTTCACCTCTCTAGAATAACTAGAGAGGTTTTTTATGTAGCATTTTCAAAGTTCTTTTAAGAGGAGATATTATTATGCAAATTGCTTCTGTGAAAGGATCGCCTAGCCATTATCAAATTGGTGAAGGTGCTCTGAAACATCTTGTAGAAAACCTGAATGACCTGCATGTTGAACGAGTAGCGATTGTTGCTGGCAGAACTGCTTGGGAAAAAGCAAAACCTTATCTCCCTGCTGCATTTTTGGACAGGGTACAAGAAAAAGATATCCATTTTGCAGATGGGCATTGTACTGTCGAACGAACCAATAAGCTCGCTCTTCATTATCAAGAAAAACATATTGAAGCTGTAATTGGAATTGGTGGCGGTACAGCCCTAGACATTGCAAAAGCGTCGGCTACGAATGCGCAGATAAAAAGCATCTTCATTCCAACGATTGCAGCAACGTGTGCAGCATGGACTCCGCTGAGTGTTTTTTATGAAGAAGATGGGACCCATTCTCATTATACAGAGTTCCCTGAGTCTAATACACTCGTAATCGTAGAACCAGCCATCATTGCGGAAGCGCCTGTTACATACTTAAAAGCAGGAATTGACGATACCCTGGCAAAATTCTATGAAGCTCGCTCGTTAGTGGACTCTCTCTATCCTACTGGCGTACTGCCAGTTTGGTTGCAAATATCTCAATTTGCAGCCCGTACTTGTAAGGATATTTTGCTAGTTGACAGTAAAGAGGCCATTCAAGCTTGCGAGAATAACCAAGTAACAGATGCCCTTATTCGCGTGATTGAAGCCATTATTGCAACTGGGGGCATGGTTGGCGGCTTTGGAGGAAAAGCCGGACGAATTGCTGGCGCGCATTCTATACATAATGGCTTAACAGCTGCACCGCAAATAGCGCACTACCTCCATGGTGAAATTGTATCCTATGGAATTCTCGCTCAACTAGCGATTGAAAAAGATACTGCAGAGCTCACTAAATTACTGGAATATTATGAAACATAGGGCTTTCCAACAAGCTTGGCAAACTTCTCCATTCATACAGATGACCAAGAGCTGCTAGAAACAATTGCAAAAAAAGTAACGCGAAAAGAAGAATCCATTCATTTGATGAAGGAAGACATAAATGCAGATACAGTTATGAAGGCATTTTTACAACTTGAAAACATGAATAGAGATCTTCAGCAAGTCAAGCCTTAAAAGGAGCAAGATTGACCACCTTTATTGGGAAGGCGATGATTCTTTATTCGAAACCCATCGTCGTTGTCGCAAACAATTATAATTACATCTAACAAGAGAAAGAAGGAAAATCATTATGAAAAAGAAATATTTACTTAGTATTGTAGCTTTATTACTGCTTGCCCTCGCTGCCTGCGGTGGAGATGACAAAAGCAGCGGTGAATCGGATTTACTTGAGGATGGTGTACTAACAGTAGGCGTAACTGCTGGTCCCCATGAAGAGATTATTGAAAAATTAGCTGAAATTGCCAAAGAAGATGGTTTGAAAATCGAAACCATGGTTTTCAGCGACTATGTTATGCCGAATGTTTCTCTAGCAGAGGGAGAAATTGACATTAACAGTTTTCAAACAGAACCTTACCTAGATGTTATGATTGAAGAAAGAAATTTAGATATCGTTAAAGTAGCAGATACAGTAACTTTCCCAATGGGTGTTTATTCAGAAACCGTCGAATCTCTTGACGATATTCCAGAAGGTGCAACATTAGGTCTGCCTGGAGATCCTTCCAACAGCGGACGCGCTTTATTACTATTTGAACAAGCCGGGCTTATCACATTAAAAGAAGGTGTAGGTGTCAATGCAACAGTAAATGATGTTGTAGATAATCCAAAAAATATTGAATTGCTGGAATTAGATTCTGCACAAATCCCAAGACAGCTTGGGGAAGTAGATGCAGCTGCCATTAACTCAAATTTTGCAATTGAAGCTGGGCTCTCTCCTACGGATGATTCTATCTTTATCGAGCAAGATTCTACATTTGTTAACTTAATTGCAACTCGCACAGAAAATAAGGATGATGAAGTCGTTCAGCAATTTATCGATCTTTATCAGACCGATGAAATGAAAGAATTTATTGAGGAAAACTTCAACGGCTCTGTTATCCCGGGATGGTAAATAGAACAATTAAAAGCGCTCCTCTTGTCAGATGATTCAAGTTTGGCAGGAGGAGTTTTATTTTTCTTATAAAGGGGATAATCAAAGAGGGTTTCTTTATGTTTTTCTAGAACTTATTATTTAGACAACCTATTACGATGACGAATCTAAAGTTTTAAGAAAGGGATGTATCCACTTTGATACTTTATCGTTTGCCCATCTTAATTTTAACCACAGGAATTGTCTATATATTTATTTCTCCCTCCGAGCCATTAGCATTTAGTATATTCTTTAAGATAATTCCAATGGTGCTCATTCTGATCTATGCCTTTGAACAGTCTTTGCCGAAACGAAAAGCAACACATTACTGGATTATAGCTGCCCTTACGTTTTGCATGATTGGCGACGCGACGATACATTGGTTTTTGATTGGTTTGACTGCATTTCTCATTGGCCATGTACTCTATACCATTGGATTTTTACAGCAGTGGCGTTTTTCTTTTCCACGAAGTCTCTCTGCCATACCGCTTCTTCTTTTTGCTATTTGGATCGGTTATCAGCTTGTAGACAATTTGCAGGAAAACGGGGAAACAATGCTTATCCTGCCTGTTATCGCTTATATTGGAATTATTTTGTTCATGGCTTTCACAGCGATAATGACAGGAAATCGCTGGGCTATTCTAGGCAGCATTCTATTTATTATATCCGATAGCGCTCTTGCTTGGAATATGTTCATATCTAGTTTTACAGCTGCAAATGAGGTTATTATGATCACTTATTACAGTGCACAATTTCTTCTTGCCCACTGCCTTTTTACCATTGATCCGACGACACACAAAGGAGTAACTTGGTAATCGATAGAATCAAAGCGCGTTCCCCCCCTTCCAATTTTGATGCAAAAAGACCTCTTACGAAATACATTTTCATAAGAGGTCTTTATTATAGAAATGGCGTTATTTCTGGATGTTTCTGTAAGACATCGACATAGTGGACAAGATCATCTGATAATTTATTTAAACGATCAATAACATTTTGATTGGTAATCACGTAGTTCGTATAGTCCTTTTCTTCAATAAAGACATATTTAGGAATTACCCATGCATGCATATAATGAAGAATTGGCTTTAAGTGCTGCTCTGGAACTAAATAATGCTTGGTCGTTCCTGCTGTCGCTACAATACCAACCAATTTATTCTGAAAAGCATCGACTGGCAGAAGATCAAATAAGTTTTTTAACGTTCCGGGAATGGATGCCTGAAAAACCGGCGTACCGATTAATATGCCATCAGCCTGCATGATTTTTTCCAATAATATTCTGGTGTCACCTGTGTAATCTTTATAGGAACGCCCATCACTAAAGACCACATCGTAGTCCTTTAAATCTGCCAGCTCTACATCAATTTCCGCATGTTCCTTTTCCATATATTTCAATGCATGTTCCACTGCCACTCTTGTTTTTGAGCCAATCGTAGAACCAGAAATACCAATTATCTTCACGGAGCATCCTCCTATATCATTAATTTATTCCTTTTTATCTATGAAATTATCCGACTCTAGATTAATCTATTCAACGCACTTATAAGTATTTACTTTCATTGCCTAGCTGTGAATAAATACACTGCTATCACTGAAATTTTCTTACTGTTGCGGATCGTTTTGCTTACACAATCCAGGCATCTATACCTAGGATGAAACCGCTTATCAAAAAGAAGTTATTAACTGTATTATACCTAGTTACCTAACAGAAATACAGTTAGATGCTTACGATTTACCTCAGCTAAAATAGAGCGAATTAACCCGGAAACCATTGATACTTCCGTAAATCTACCCGTCCATCTGAAGACACCTGTACCTCTTCCGCTTCTAAGCGAATTCGTTGCTCCCAGTTTGTTGCTTCATCAGGAATCGCCAGTTCACCTTTTGCATTGATGACACGATGCCAGGGTAAGTTATGCTTTTGACTCATCGAATGCAATACGCGTACAACTTGTCTAGCCGCCCGGGCATTGCCTGCTTCGCTTGCTATTTGACCGTATGTCATCACCTTCCCAGGCGGGATTTTTTGTATGACTGTGATGACTTGGTTCGTAAAGGGAGTCACTTTTTTATCATTCCTCTTCTAGGGTTTTATCGTACATATTTTCGCGGAACACGTTTTCCAATTAAGCAAACCGTTTCATAATGAATTGTTTGCATTTGTGCCGCAACTGTATCCAGGGAAATGTATCCGTCACGAGGGTCGCCAAAAATGGTTACAATCGTATTTTCTTTTATATCCTCTATCTCAGAAACATCCACCATCGTCTGATCCATGCAGACACGTCCAATAATCGGACATTCCTCCCCATGAATGGTAACGTGCCCTTGGTTAGATAATAGACGGGATAGTCCATCTGCATATCCGATTGGCAATGTAGCAACTTTTGTATCCTTTGTCGTCGTATAAGTTCGACCATAGCTAACAGATTCTCCTGCCGGAACACGTTTAATTAAAACAGGTTTTGTTTTTAAGCTCATCACCTGTTTTAATGGCAACATTTCTTTTAAATGCGGCTCTGGATAAAGGCCGTACAAGCTGACACCTACTCGAACCATATCCAAATGCATTTCCGGATATGCAATGGTTGCGGCACTATTACAACAATGCTTGATTGGAATGGTATAACCTTTAGCCTCTAGCACTTGATAAATATACTGGAAGGTTTCAAATTGTTTATACGTATAATCACTTGACTCGGCATTATCTGCTTCTGCAAAATGCGTAAAGATGCCTTCCACTTCCAATTCTTTTTGGTCCAGAGCCTGGCATAAATATAAAGCTTCCTCCGCTGTCCGAACGCCGATACGCGTCATTCCTGTATCTACTTTGATATGGATTTTTGCTTTTTTCCGCAACGTCTCCGCAGCCTGGCGAATAGCTTCTATGGTCTCATGCGAATAGACTGTCATCGTTATATCCTGTTCTACAGCTTTATAAACGGAATGAGCGGGTGTATATCCCAACAATAAAATAGGTGCTGTAATTCCTGCTTCCCGGAGTCTCAAAGCTTCATCTAAGAATGCGACACCAAGATAGTCTGCTCCATTATCTAACGCCTCTTCCGCAATTGGCACCGCCCCGTGACCATACCCATCTGCCTTCACCACCGCCATAAAACGGGAACCTTTCCGAATATGCTGCTTCAAATGTTTCACATTAAATGCTAAAGCTTGTAAAGATACTTCTACCCAAGTATCCCGAAAACTTGTTGTTATCATGTTTTTTCCCACCTTGTCTGTCATCAGCACTTCTACTTAGTCTTGCTTCTTCGTTTACGTTATATCAATTTTATTTTATCATTTCCATTCTCTGTTGGATAGTTACGGAAATAGAAGGAAGGGATCAGCTAACTAAAACCAGAATAATTACAGAAGGTTTGGAAGAGATGATGATTTCCTGTTAAAAAAATAAGCTGCTTCTTTTGAAACAGCTCACTTCTTCAATGGTTCTTTGGTTGATTTCGCCTCGTTTCGCTGGACAACATTCCACTTACTTCCGAATAGCTGGATACCCTTTTCCACCCTCTTTATGATTTCATCGGCCCGTTCATACATAATCCCGCGCAAATCATGCATTTGTCGAATTAACTTTTCAAGCCAAGCCTCATGCTTATCGAGTCTTTCATAAAGTAACGTGAGATCCTCTTCTCGTTGATTCGTTTGTCGATGAATATCATCTAATTTATTTGCTTGATCGTCTACTTTATTAAAAATTGTTTCATTTACCTTATCCAATTTTTCAAGCTTAGCATCAATGGTTGTCTGGTTACTTTTGATTTCTTTTACCTCTGCCTTTGCATTCTCTTGTTCAGCAAGAACCTGTGCAAGCTGTTTACTTTCATTCCTTGTATTCTCACGAAGCGAATCTAACTGTTTTAATACTTTCTCTTGGGTTTGTTGGTGATCTTTCTTATTTTTGTCGATCTCTTTCAACCTTCTTGCGATGCGTTCCAACTGCTGATTTTTTGCAAACACATCCCGCTGCAGCTGTTGCAATGCTTCTTTTGACTCTCGCTGCATTTCTAGCTGTTTTTGTTCTCTCTCACTTGCATGCGCATAAATAAACACTTCTTGATTAGATGAAGCACCTTTTATATCATTTGCATAGATACGCTTTTGCTGATTCAGATATACCATTTCCATCACCTCTCCTCATCAGTTTATGCATAAAGAAAGAAATAGGACGAATTTTGGTTATTTGCCTAATTTTATATGGTCTTATTTCTTTGTTTTCATTCAAGAACAGAAAAAAAGCCTAAGCAATATCCACTTAGGTTTTTTTCGCTGTATTTTATATATTGGATATGAATGCCGTGCCGTCTCGGGGAAATTGAGCTCGGCTTAAAGAGCAGATCTTTCTATTTTTCTAATTTCGATGGGTAGTACGATGTGTTCTATTTTTAAATGCATTCATAAACTGTTCTGGTGAAGATTTTATAATGTAGGCATAAACTCCCTTAAGCGTGTGTAAATAAAGCATTCCTTTATTTCCTGAAAAACGGTAAGAGATATCCATTACATCCTCAATTGGAAATTCCCTATACCGTGTGACAATCTTATCTTCATAGAGATACATATGTCGCTGTTCTTCTATATCCTTTTGTTCTAAAGCACTTACTTGACGGACGATCTTTACATACGGTTGTTTGGCAATAAGTTGCATTGTCTCCTCCGTTTGTTTCTTTTACCAGATATATTCTAATAACGTAATCGAAGGAACTTTTTAAATATCCCCTTAGCGATTAGCTTCAGCAACACGCAGATGGTTTTTTCTCCATTGCAGCCATTGATGTTCTCTAGTCTTTCGTGGTAAGAACTGACGAATATCCTCTTCATGGTATCCAACTTGTAAACGCTTCTTATCCACCATTATTGGACTGCGCAAAAGACGCGGGTATTCTTGGATAATTTCTAATAACTCCTGTAATGGCAAGGCTTCGATATCAAGGTCTAAATCTTTATAAATTTTAGAGCGAGTAGAAATAATTTCATCCGTTCCTTCTACTGTCATACGAAGAATACTTTGCAATTCGTTTACCGTTAACGGTTCTCTAATTACATTGCGTTCCGTATATTCAATACCGTTTTTCGTAAACCATTGTTTTGCCTTCCTTGTAGATGAACATGCTGCACCATAGATTGTTACTGTCATTAATCATACCCCATTCTTATATAGTTTCTTTTCTTAAAACATTAGAAAACGTTGCGTTTAAGCAAATTGAAAAGTTTATCCTTCGCTATTCGCCTTCGATAAACCTTTTCTTAATAGGTCCATTTCGATACGGAAATTTTCGATAGCTTCTTCATGAGAAAGATTCCTGGAAAGCTTATCGACTATATTTCGAAATGTGACAGATGTTAATATTTGCATAACATGAAAAAATTCTTGTTTACTATCTATATTTAATTTATCAAAATCAACTAAATCTCTTACCTGATTTACAGCATCAACCTCATGCTGTTTCCCTAAGAAAAGTTCTGTAAAAGAGTCCTCAATTTCATGCGTGACATTTAATACAGCATTCTTTAGAAACTTTAAGTGTTCCTCTTCGGTTAATTCAATTAACATGGTTCGGAATACTTGGTCCATGGAATCCATTAAATCTCCGTTGCTTTCCTTTAACACATTTAAAAAATATACACGACGCTTATCTGTATGGAGTTTTAATAAGTAGTAAAAAACATCTTCTTTATCATGAAAGTATTGATAAAAACTCCCTCTTGGAACACAAGCAAGCTTTACAATATTCGCAATGGAGGCTTGCGATAATGGAACTCTGGCAAATTCTTTTTCTGCCGCCTGCAATAACTTAGCTCTTTTTGAGTCATGTAAATTAAAAAATGTTGATTTAGGCATCTTCTTGCTCCTCCAAAACCCAATGTGACACATTGTTATGTTCTATGGTTTTATGTTAAATGACACCGTGTCATAAGTCAATCTTTTAGGTGACACGGTGTCATTTTTTTGACCAAATGTGACCATTTTATGGCAAGTTACGCTTCAGGCATTTCATATTAGACTTCAAATGAGCACTTTATCAAGTTATTCCCTAACCTCCCCAAATTATAACCTTTTTTCATAAATGGATATAAAAATGCTAATTTACCCGCTCCATAAAAAGTCGTGCATGTCCCTTTTATTCACTTTAATCAACCCTATGTATATACGCTATTTCTCACCAAAACGATGCGAAAGAAATTTTTTCTTAAGAATACGTAAAAAGGATATTTCAAATGATTTATTTTCGTGTATAATTATTTCGAATCTGACAAGAACTTTACCCCTCCTTTATATGCTCCGCAATAATGAGCAATTATATCTCGAAACGTTTAAATGATTGAAGTTTACGGAAAGCTATCCAAAGGGGATTGTTAGATATCTATCTGTAAAAAGGAGTATGAAATGGCAAAAAAAACAATCATTCAATTTAACCATGTCATGAAACAATTTGATGATGATGCACCGGTTTTGGATCACGTCAGTTTTGAAATAGAAAAAGGTAAGTTTTATACCTTACTCGGCCCTTCAGGATGCGGCAAAACTACCATTCTTCGCCTAATAGCCGGCTTTACCGAAGCAACATCGGGCGATATTCTTTTTGAAGGAAAAAAAATCAATCATGTCCCTGCCAACAAACGTCCAATTAATACTGTTTTCCAAGATTATGCTTTGTTTCCACATCTAAATGTATATGAAAATGTAGCTTTTGGATTACGAATTAAAAAGGTAAAAAAACCTGAAATGGATGCCAAAGTCAAAGAAGCGCTCAGCTTTGTTAATTTAAAGGGTTATGAAAATCGAGAGATCACAGGTATGTCTGGCGGTCAAAAGCAGCGTGTGGCGATCGCTCGCGCCATTGTAAATGAACCTGCTATTATCTTATTGGATGAACCGCTCTCTGCACTGGATTTAAAGCTCCGTTATCAAATGCAATATGAATTACGCGAACTGCAAAGACGGCTTGGTATCACCTTTATCTTTGTCACGCATGATCAAGAAGAAGCGCTCGCCATGTCGGATGAAATCTTTGTATTAAACAAGGGAAAAATTCAGCAAAGCGGAACGCCAAACGATATTTATGATGAGCCAATTAATCGGTTTGTTGCTGATTTTATTGGTGAATCAAATATTATTAGAGCAACCATGATCAAGGATTTTCTCGTAGAATTTGCGGGCAAGCAATTTGAATGTGTAGATCAAGGAATGAATCCCAATGAGACCGTAGAAATTGTGATTCGGCCAGAAGATATGGAGATTACATCTGTAGATCAGGGGAGTATTCGCGTAACGGTTCAAGCTCAGTTATTCCGCGGTGTACATTATGAAATTACTTGTACAGACGAATTCGGCAATGAATGGCTTGTCCAATCAACCAAAAAAGCGAATATCGGAGAAGAAATAGGACTTCGTTTTACTCCGAAGGATATTCACGTCATGCGATTAAATGAATCGGAAGAGGACTTTGAACGTCGCCTCGATGCATATGGTGAGGATGAGAACAATGCAAAATAAAAACATTCGTCATTTAATCATGCTTCCTTATGCACTGTGGATCATTTTATTCGTCATCGCGCCAATCCTGCTCGTTGTTTACTATTCTTTTTTTGATATTCATGGGAATTTCTCCCTAACGAACTACAAAAACTTTTTTACTGCCACCTATTTGCAAATGATCGTGAATTCCTTTTGGTATGCTTTTTTAATAACCGTTATTTCTTTACTTGTTGCTTATCCAACTGCTTATATTTTAACCCGTACGAAGCATAAGCAGCTATGGCTTTTACTTATTATTGTTCCATCCTGGATTAATCTGTTATTGAAAGCCTATGCGTTTATCGGAATCTTTGGTACGCACGGGGCTGCCAATCAATTTTTAGAGTGGATTGGTATTGGCTCCAGACAGCTTTTATTTACTGATTTCAGCTTTGTATTTGTTGCTGTGTATATTTTTATTCCTTTTATGATTTTACCTATTTTTAATGCTTTGGATAAATTAAATCCCAGCCTGCTTTATGCTGCCAGCGATTTAGGAGCATCTAAATGGACAACATTCCGAAGAGTTATTTTTCCCTTAACGTTAGATGGCGTAAAATCTGGCTGTCAGGTTGTTTTTATTCCGGCATTATCTCTCTTTATGCTCACGCGTCTTATTGCTGGAAACCGAGTAATTACTCTGGGTACAGCTATCGAGCAGCAATTCTTGGTAACGCAGAACTGGGGAATGGGTGCAACCATTGCTGTCTTTTTAATCATCAGCATGGTCGGTTTTATGGCACTTACCTCCATCAGAAGGAGAGGTGTGTAACATGCAGAAAAAGTCGAATTCATTCGCCAATCTATTATTATGGATTGTTTTTGTAATTTTATATGCGCCCATCTTCTATCTGATATTCTATTCCTTTAACAGTGGCGGGACAATGAGCCATTTTGAAGGATTTACACTTGATTGGTATCAGGAATTATTACAGGATACGCGGCTATTGATTATCGTATTAAACACCATTGTGATTGCCTTATTGTCCGCACTGATTGCTACAGTGATTGGTGTTTTAGGAGCCATTGGCATACGCTCTTATAAACAGAGGAAAACAAGAAACTCGCTGCTCTCTTTAAATAATGTTCTTATTGTCAGTCCGGACGTTATTATTGGGGCCAGCTTTTTGATTCTTTTTACCATGGCAGGAATTCAGCTTGGTTTTTACTCTGTTCTGTTATCTCATATTGCCTTTAGCGTGCCCATTGTCGTGCTGATGGTTTTACCAAAGCTGATGGAGATGTCGCCTTCTTTAGAGGATGCCGCGCGTGATTTAGGAGCAAGTCATTGGAATGTACTGACAAAAGTAACCCTGCCTTATATAGCACCAGGTATTTTCGCTGGGTTCTTTATGGCTTTAACGTATTCTTTAGATGATTTTGCAGTTACCTTTTTCGTAACTGGAAATGGATTTTCCACATTATCTGTTGAAATCTATTCCCTGGCAAGAAGAGGTGTCTCATTAAATATTAATGCATTATCAACACTCATGTTTGTTGTTACCGTCATTTTTGTTGTTGTGTACTATTACCTGGCAAGCCGCTCAGGGACAAAGGGGGCGAACTTTAGACGATGAAAGCTTTAAATCGTTCATTTCTATGGATTCTGTTGATATCTATTATTTTGTTAATCGTTATCAATCGGATGAATGCTGCGCAAGGATTTTCAGGAGACAATACGCTTACAGTGTATAACTGGGGAGATTATATTGATCAAGACGTTATTAAACAATTTGAAGCGGAAACAGGTATCACCGTTATTTACGAAACCTTTGATTCCAATGAAGCGATGATGACCAAAATTGAACAAGGCGGAACAACGTATGATATCGCTGTTCCTTCTGAATATACCGTTGAAAAAATGGCAGAGGAAGATTTACTCTATGAAATTGATCATGATAAAATCCCGAACCTCCAATATATTGATCGGCGCTTTTTAAATCTGCCTTTTGATGAGGGGAACCGCTATTCTATTCCTTATTTTTGGGGAACCGTGGGGATTATCTTCAATCCCGATCTTCTTCCGGAAGGGATGGAAATAACCGGGTGGCATGACTTATGGAATCCCCGCTTAGAAAACCAAATTCTGCTTGTAGATGGGGCTAGAGAAATTATGGGAATGGGCTTAAATACACTAGGCTACTCCTTAAACGATACTGACCCTGAACATCTATATGAAGCACTGGACTATTTGGAAGAGTTAACACCTAATATTCGTGCCATTGTCGGTGATGAGAATAAGATGCTGATGGCGAATAACGAAGCCGCAATAGCAGTCGGCTGGTCTGGGGATGCAGCGGATATTATGGGTGAAAATGAAGCGATGGACTATGTTGTTCCAGAGGAAGGATCTAATCTATGGTTTGATAATTTTGTGATTCCAAAAACCGCGGAAAATATAGAAGGAGCCCACGAATTTATTAATTTTATGCTTGATCCAGAGGTTGCTGCGCAAAATACGGAATACGTGAGTTACGCTACGCCCAATAAGGAAGCATTAAATTATATGCCCGAAGAAATGGTGAATGATGAACGTTTCTATCCAGATGCTGCTTTAACCGATAAGCTGGAAGTATATGAAAACCTCGGAAAAGAAAATCTAGCCTTTTATAATGAGTTGTTCTTGCAGTTTAAAATGTACCGGAAATAAGTATTACTAAAGTAAAAATACCAGCTAAATCCCCTTCATTTCACGCCATTTCCAAGAGGATTTAGCTGGATTTTTTTAATCCCTTTTATTTTCTGTTTCAAGGATTTATTTTTCAACATTCCCGATATCTCTGGCGTTTGAAGTGAAATGATTCAATCCTATTTCATCCTCGCTCTTATCTCCAAATAGTTCATCTCAACCATTATTTTTTATCATTCATTTTCGTATTACTACATATTTTGGACTCAATCATCGGTCAGATGCTTTGCGCTGGTTCAATTTTTCTACTGCGATCTGCAAGCCGGGACTGTCTATATCTTTTATATGCACCCAAGCAACCCGGTTGTTCTCTATGTTTTCTGAGATAACTTCCGTGTCCACATTCACTATATACCTGAAGTCGTAATGTTGATGATCACCCTCGTCTTTTTTTGGATTCGCAGGAATCGCATGAATATCAATATCTAAAGGAATAAGAGAACCTTTAGCATCAACTTTACCATCCATCCCCGTTTCTTCCTTCAACTCTCTGATAGCCGATTCTATTGGTCTCTCACCTGGATCCACATGGCCTCCTGGTTGTAACCATTTCTCCAAATTTTGATGAAACATCATTAACATATAATTAGGATTGGATTTTTTTAGTATAATTGCACTTGCTGTAATGTGCCCTGGTAGTGACTTTCTTGAAAAGATGTCTGTGTTATTTTCCTGCAGTTGAAGAATAAGTGGTGTTAATCGGTGTTTTTCCCTAGGATAAAAAGATAAATAGTTCTCTACCTGTTTTTTCATTTCATTCGTAATTAAATTCGCTACCATATAAACCTCCTCTATTAATATAGAAATATATATAATTTTATTATAACATTCAGAATTTATAATACAAAAAATCTCTTTAGCAAATCATCATAACTCTTATAAATAAACCAAAAACATCGCATAGAAGGTCAGCCTTCTATACGATATTTTTCATTAAACCATTACCTTACACATATCATTTGTAAATGCTACCGGATCTTCAATCGGCAGTCCTTCAATCAATAACGCTTGGTTGTAAAGCAGGTTTGTATACAGCGCTAGTTTATCCTCGTCATTACCTTGCGCTGCTTCCAATGCTTTGAAAATACTGTGATTCACATTAATCTCAAGCACTTTATCTGCTTTAATCTGCTGATCATCCGGCATTGCATTAATGATTTTCTCCATTTCTAAGGAGATTTCACCATCTGCAGAAAGAACAACCGGATGGGATTTAAGACGTTTAGAAGCTCGTACATCCTTTACTTTATCCCCAAGAATTTCTTTCATTGCTTTGAATAATTCATTATGATTTTCTGTTTCTTCCTTGGCTTCTTCTTTTTCATCCGCCTCAATGCCAAGATCGCCGCTGGAAACAGAACGGAATTCCTTATCCTTATATTGCATTAACATTTTAATCGCAAATTCATCAATTTCATCTGTAAAATAAAGAATTTCATAACCTTTATCCGCAACGATTTCTGTTTGCGGCAGCTTTTCAATACGTTCATTGGAATCTCCAGAAGCATAATAAATATATTTTTGGTCTTCTGGCATGCGCGATACGTATTCCTCTAAGGTTACCAGTTTCTTCTCTGTAGAAGAATAGAATAGCAGCAAGTCTTGCAGGTCTTCTTTATGCTGGCCAAAATCACTATACACACCGTATTTGATTTGCTGACCAAATGCTTTAAAGAATGTTTCATATTTTTCACGGTCGTCACGAAGCAGAGCCAGCAGCTGCTGTTTAATTTTCTTGTGAATATTTTTCGCAATAATTTTCAGCTGACGGTCATGCTGCAGCATTTCTCGAGAAATATTTAGGGATAAATCCTCTGAGTCCACCATCCCTTTAACAAAACTAAAGTAATCAGGAAGCAAATCTGCACATTTTTCCATAATTAATACACCATTGGAATAGAGCTCTAAGCCTTTTTCATATTCTCTGGAGTAGTAATTAAATGGTGCCTGCTCAGGAATAAACAGAATCGCATTGTATCTAACTGTACCATCTACATTAATATGGATATGACGTAATGGCTGGTCAAAGCCGTAACGTTTTTCTTGATAGAAGTTTTTATAATCCTCATCTGTTAATTCGTTTTTGTTTTTCTTCCAGATTGGAACCATTGTATTCAACGTCTGTTCCTCAATGACATCTTCATATTCGTCCTCTGTGCCTTCTTTTAACTTTCTTTCCGTCACATCCATTTTAATTGGATAGCGAATAAAGTCTGAGTATTTCTTTACGATTCGTTTTAACGTGTATTCCTCTAAAAATTCATCGTAATTATCTTCCTCTTCATTCTCTTTTAACTCAAGGATAATCTCTGTTCCGACTTCTTTACGTTCAATCGGTGTAATAGTATACCCATCAGATCCTTGAGAAACCCATTTATAGCCTTCTTCACTATCAATTGATTTCGTAAGTACCGTTACTTTATCTGCAACCATGAATGCGGCATAAAAACCGACACCAAATTGACCAATGATATCATGGCCGTCTTTTATTTCATTTTCAGATTTAAAGGTATGGGAACCACTTTTTGCAATAACACCGAGGTTATTTTCCAGTTCCTCTTTAGTCATTCCAATCCCTGTATCAATTACTGTTAACGTCCGCTTCTCTTTATTAGGGATTAGTTTAATGTAGTAATTGCTTTGATCAAATGTTAGAGAGTCATCTGTTAATGCTTTATAATAAATTTTATCAATTGCATCACTAGCATTCGAGATTAACTCACGCAAAAAAACCTCACGCTGTGAATAAATGGAGTTAATCACCATATCTAATAATTTCTGTGATTCTGCTTTAAACTTACGCTTCGCCATGAAATCTCTCCTTTTCTGTTTTTAGCACTCTTACTCACAGAGTGCTAACCTCTATTACATGTAATAACACATTCTAATTTAGCTGTCAATATTAGTCGCATATTCCCGCAACAACCTGTATAATAGAAGCCATATAGAAGAGGAGGGGTCTCGATGCTTCATGAATGGTTAAAAGATTCCAAGCATACTGTTATTTTTACTGGTGCAGGAATGTCTACGGAGAGTGGACTGCCTGATTTTCGTTCAACAAACCGAGGAATTTGGAGAAAGAAGGACCCGAGCAAAATTGCAAGTCTAGATGCTTTAAATCATCACCTCGAAGATTTTATTGCATTTTATCGGGAGCGTGTTCTTGGTGTAAAAGAATTCGGACCGCATAAAGGACATCAAATTCTTGCCGAGTGGGAAAAGAAGGGACTCATTCAATCCATTATCACCCAAAATGTAGATGGCTTCCATCAAGCTGCCGGCAGCAAAAACGTTCATGAACTTCACGGAACCCTGCAAGAGCTGCATTGTCAAACCTGCGGAAAAACCTATGACAGCTCTGCTTATTTAAAGGAAGACTACCATTGTTCCTGTGGCGGAGTACTCAGACCTTCTATTGTATTATTTGGGGAGATGCTCCCTGAGGATGCCTTTTCTGCTGCTTATGAGCATGCTAAGCAAGCCGATTTATTTGTCGTGCTGGGCTCCTCCTTATCTGTAACACCCGCGAATCAATTTCCGGAGATCGCAAAACAACATGGCGCTAAGCTCGTCATTGTAAATCAAGAGAAAACACCATTAGATGATTATGCAGATTTAATTGTCTTTGACCGCAAGATTGGTGCTTATTTAGAAGAAGTAAATAAATTATTATAAAACGAAACTTTAATCAACGGGAGTTAACGCTCTTCTACCGCTAGTTTATGTTCAGTAAACCAAGCAATTTACGCCCCTTAGCTCCCGCCGAATAAAGAAGGATTACATTTCATACACACTTCGTCAGTCCGAAGTATTCCTATATAACAAAAGCGCAGACAAGAATGTATTATACGTATCCTTGTCTGCGTTTTTTCATCGTGTCATATTAAGCCATCCATTTTGGAGGTGTATTTTTATCCCAATAGATGGATCCGATATAATGGTGCTTCTGGAACCCATCCTCGCTTAAATGATAATGAAAGTTAAAATAATGTCCTTCTAATGGCCGATTTTCTCGGCGGACATGGAACTTTGCCAATGTTTCCTCTGTGCTGTTATTAGAAACATTAAAAATTCGCTCTCCATATCCGTCCGAAGGTTTTTCTGTAATAGCTATATCTTTATAGACGGGGGAATGTTCCACAAGGCCTGCCAGAACGGTTTCCATCTGCGGCAAAATCACTGCAGTAAATTCATCTTCTACCCTATCTGCAATTCTTGGTCCAAACTTTTCTAAACTTAATTCCTTGGCCTCTTCTTGGAGCTGCTCTAAAAAAGATTCCCTCGAACCCTTTACAATATAGGACTGGGTGCTCTCCGTAATAACCGGAACTGTTTCTACATCGGACGGAGAGGACAAACTGTTATCACTGCGCTTATCTGCATCGACTTCCAAAAGGTTCGTTGGTGTATACATCCCCAACGTTACGATCGTTATAAGTACAACGGCTATTTTTCTCCACCAGAGCTTCATTTGTCCTCACCCGTCTCCCAAATCTTTTTTCTCTATTTTACCATGAATTATTATGTTGTCTATCCAACTATTCTACTTTTTTGAATTTTTATAGAAAAGTATTTAATGTATCAAACCTATCATTTATACATTATCTCACAAGCAGAACGTTAAACCAATCATATTATCCTGCTTAGACCGGCCAGCCTTCACGATTATATGCCATATCCCAAAACATATACTCATAGCGGCTCGTATTAAGAAAGATAGTTTCCAAGTCTTCTAGCTCCGCTTCTGTAAAGCCTTCAACAAGCTCATCTAACTTCCCAATCAGCCAGCTGCCAATGGAACCAAATTCATCCGAGCTGTACATTTTCACCCATTCCCCGTATTGTTCATGTTCCAAAGCACCCGGCTTTTTCGCAAGTTCCAGACCAATTTCATGATAACTCCATGCGCATGGCAGAATTGCTGCAATCAAAGCTGCCAAGGAGCCTTTCTGTGCTTCTGCGAGCATATTACTGCTGTAAGCTAAAGTGACGGGACCTGGGACAGTAGCTTCTAATTCCTCCCTTGAAATACCGAGGCGTGCTGCATACTGCCGATGAAGATCCATTTCAAAATTTAGCGTTTCATCCAATGCCTTTGCAAAGCCGGACATCGTATCCAAATCTTTCGCTAACACGGTTCCCATCGCAATGACTTTGGAGTATTCGATTAAATACTTGTAATCTTGGCACATGTAAAATTTAAATGCCTCGATATCTAATGTACCGTTACCAATCCCCTGTACAAATGGATGCTGATGGCTTTTCTCCCAAATTGGATCTGCTGTCTTACGAATACGTTCTGAAAATTTCATGTTATAGACACTCCTTTTTTTATAGAAATTTGTTGTTACGATACTTTTTAAAACCAACTATTCCTGCTTATTTCTGCTTTTCTGAATTACACCATGTCAAGATAAACCGCAGTAATGATGCTGTATAATTTAATAATTCATCAATATTTATTTGCTCGTCCACTGCATGGGCATGCTTTATTTCCCCAGGTCCATAACAGACAGTCGGAATGCCATATGCTGCAAGCCAACCGCCATCAGTTACTGTTTCAGACATTCGAACTACAGGCTCCGCACCGAATTCAGCATGATGACTTTCTTGTAACACTGCAAAAGCAGCATGTTCCTTATCTACAGAGAAAGACGGGAAAATTTCACCTCGATCCACAATCATCGATTCTCCTCCCCACTTAAAAGTAGGTAAATGATCTCTCATCCAGACATCTGCTTCAGCCGCTTTTCGTATATGGGATTCAATTTCCTCTGCAACTTGCTCAGCAGTCTCATCAGGATAATAATGAACGGTTATCCATAAGCGGCATTCATCGGCAATAAAAGCCGCATGTCTTCCTCCCTCAATTACTGCAGGGTTAATTGTATTCGTGCCTGGCGGGAAACCTGGGTAGGACTTAGTCACTGCCCAATGGCACTCCAGCTCCTGTAGGGCTGTAAGCAGTTTATTCATCTTTTCAATCGCACTTGCTCCTTTCACACCGCCACCTGCATGGATGAGTTGGCGGCGTATCCCATCATGATGCGTGGTTGGGCTTTTCACCGTAATCCAACCGGTAATAACACCGCCCTGTCCATGGATCTCACAGTGACTCGTGTCTGCAACAATGGCATAATCTGCTGTGTATCCTCGCTCACCACATTGCTTTGTTCCTGCTTCTCCAACCTCTTCACCAATGACAGATTGAAGAATGACATCACCACCAAGCTGAATATGGTGGTCATGTAAAATACGCATGGCAAATAAACACGCTGCCAGACCTCCTTTCATATCCGCTGCTCCCCGTCCATATAACGTACGTCCTTCTACTACTGGCTGAAATGGCGCATGTTTCCAGTTTTCATCTTCCTCAATGGAAGCAACATCCACATGCCCATTAAGAATTAGACTGTTGTATGTATCGGAAGCAGTTCCATGCAAACGGCCGACTACATTCGGGTCACCTGGGTAAACATCCCACTGCTCTGTTTCAAAATTCATTTCCTTCAGGTAACTTGCAATATAAGCTTGAATATTCTCTGTATTCCGCGCAGGGGGCGCCGGTGTCTTGAAGCGAATCAAATCGCTAAGGAGTTCCACTAATTCTTCCTCCCGATTTCGTACATCCTGAATCAATTTATTCATTCCAATGAACCTCCCAAAGCACGCAAAAAAGCCACCTCCTGATATAAAAAGTGGCAGAAAAGTTTATTTCATTTGCCAATAGGCATATTCCGCCCACTTCCCTCCGCTAGTACGAACTAGATCAGGTCAATAAGGGTTAAGGCATATGCCTCTCTCAGCTTTATAAGCACCCCTAGTGGATCAATTACGTATTTACTTATCAAGTTTAGATTACCACAAGTAAATGTAAGCGTAAAGCAGAATTTAAACTACAATTATTCCTTCTATCATCTTTTGTAAAACGCGCTCGAAGTTAATTTTTATTAGTATATGCACTAATTTTAATGCGACAAAAAAAAGAAAACCGGAAACTATTCTAATAAATAAAGGGATTTTGCAGATACATGTCGAATAAGTGTCTTTAATCCACATAGAAAGGGGCAACCTCTATGCTTATCCAACCAGCAAAATTATCTCCAGGTGATAAAGTAGCCACTGTCAGCCTCTCATGGGGCGGAGCAGGTGAGCCTTCCTTGCGTTGGCGCTACGAACAAGGGATAGAACGTCTAAGGTCTGTTTTTGGACTTGAAGTTGTTCCGATGCCTAACAGTTTGAAGGGACAAGCTTATTTAGCAGAACATCCTGAAGCACGAGCAGAGGATTTGATGAACGCTTTTCAAAACTCTGAGATCAAAGGAATCATTTCTAATATTGGTGGTGATGATAGCATTCGATTGCTTCCCTATATTGATTTTGAAATTATCCGCAGAAATCCAAAGGTTTTTATGGGGTATTCCGACACAACCATTTCTCATTTATTCTGCTTCCATGCAGGCTTATCCTCTTTCTATGGGCCAGCCATTATGACAGACTTTGCGGAGAATATTGCGATGGATGATTATACGGTTCAAGCAATTCAAAAAATGCTCTTTCAACCAAAAGCCGTTGGTGAGATTCCGGCACCAGAACAGTGGACAAGTGAATTTTTGGAATGGGATATTTCGAATAAATCCATCTCCAGAACAAAGCATCCGAATCGGGGCTATGAGCTGTTGCAAGGGAGCGGTATAGCAAAAGGAACACTTATTGGCGGCTGTATCGAAGTGCTCGAATTTGCCAAAGGAACAGAAATTTGGCCAAAGCAAGAAGCTTGGCAGGACAGCATTCTCTTTTTTGAAACATCAGAGGAACAAACAGACCCAGAATTAATAAAAAGATGGCTCCGAAACTATGCAGCTCAGGGAATTCTTCATCAAGCAAATGGAATGATCTTCGCGAAACCATATGATGAAATGCATTATGATGCGTACAAGGAAGTTATTTTAGCTGTTTTAGCAGAAAATCAGCTGACCGACCTTCCAGTATTATACGGGATTTCCTTTGGACATACAGAACCAAAGACACCGATTCCATATGGAAGATTAGCTCAAATTGATTGTAATCAACTATCTTTTTCACTTATAGAAGCAGCTGTCAGGGATTAAGGACGGTTGCTTTTTTGTGTTGTTAAATTTATGTCCGTCGCATTATCAAATTTAAAGGGTCAGTGATATAATATTGAAGCAAACTTCGTGAACCTTGCTTATCTGTATTTTTTAGAAGAGAATTACGAATGATCAGGAAAAATAATTCTAAGATAACGGCTTCTTACTTCATACAACTGGGTAGTTTGTAGTAATATAGATATAGTATCAACATCATCGCTAGAGGCTAATTACAAAATAAGCCTTCCAACCACATGCAGGGGGATTTTAAGGTATGACGAAAATTATCATTCCTGAAGAGGATATTGTGCTTGCTATATGTATGTACATTGCTGAAGAACAAAACATTGCGGTAGATGACGTCCAAGTAGAACTATTTTATGATGATTATACCGGATTTTCGGCAGAAGCCATTACGTCATCTGGAAAACAGGAATTGATTACCAAGCAAATTATTACTGCATTGAGAAAATGGATTAAAGAAAATCTCCACGCCGATCCATATGCAGGATTGAAATTGGATCTAGATAGACGGAACGGTATTTATGCACGTCTGCGCAGCGATAGTTAATTTCTAATACAGCTCTGATAGTATTTTTCATTTTTTAAGTTTTTTACATATTTTTAGATGATTGAAAGATTAAAAATTTGGTACAGTAACCTCTAATTTAATAGAACATTTATTTTTATTACTTTTTCTTTACGATATTTTCGCTTTAGAGGCTTCTTAAACACGTATATACATATAGTTAAAATTCCTTGTTTTCTATTGAATAGAAACAAGGAATTTTTTTATTGTTTAAATTACACATTCTAATCTCTCCATACATTTCCCCACCTGTTCTGATTCTTCGTACAAGCTCATATACTTAACCAATAACCGGACAGGAAAGGAGCGATATAGTGGATTTTATACAAACGGTCGGGCAGATTCTCCTCATAAATATTCTATTAAGCGGAGATAACGCTATTGTCATTGCCATGGCCAGCCGAAATCTTCCTGATCATCTACAGGCACGGGCTATTCGGTGGGGAACTTTTGGAGCAATTGCACTCAGAGTCGTCTTTGTCTTTCTAATGATTTACCTGCTGCAGCTCCCCTTCATCCAACTAATTGGCGGATTTCTTCTGCTGTATGTAGCGTATAAATTGCTGGTTGATAAACAAGATCACAGTCAAATGAAGACTGGGAATTCCTTACGAGAAGCAATAACGATTATTATTTTTGCTGATGTAATTATGAGCTTAG
Organism: Oceanobacillus sp. J11TS1; assembly: GCF_018333215.1. Lineage (GTDB taxonomy): Bacteria > Bacillota > Bacilli > Bacillales > Amphibacillaceae > Oceanobacillus. Next base: position 34,215 of record NZ_BORO01000025.1, read on the forward strand.
ATAATGTTCTAGCCATTGCTGCGATTGCGGATAGTGATTTGCTTTTAGTGATTGCTGGAATTATTTTAAGCATCCCAATTATCCTGACAGCTAGTGAACTGATTTTAAAATTAATTCAACGCTATCCAATCATTATTTATATAGGCGCCGGTTTACTTGCTTGGACTGCTGGTAAGATGTTGTTAGAGGAAGATTTTGTCCAGCAGCTTTTTGCATCCCAAAAATACGGACAAGTTATCTTCCTCAACATCCTTACCATCTCCGTTCTCTTTATAGGAAAATGGCGGAGAAATCAATTGGATTTAACCATTTAGCCCATCCAAAAACCCTCTTACACAACGTTGATTGTACAAGAGGGTTTTCGTTCTGCTTTGATTATAACTTCTGGTAGGTTTTTGCTTTTTTTAATAACACAATCGTAATAATCAAGCCTATCCCCGCAAAACTCAACAGGATGGTTTGAATAGGAATACTGGCAGCTGATAGCCCAGAAACAAGCGCATAGGAAATGGGATCAAATCCGTTCATTGCCAGGAATATAATACTCATGACTCTTCCCATAATATAGTTTTCTGTTTGCTCTTGTGCTCCCGTAAAGAATGGAATAAATACAAACGACATGGAAAAACCAATAAAGAATACAACGATAGTCAATAACGTTAGATTAGGGACAAGCGCAAAAATAACATAAGCTATTAATGCCCCGAGTAATCCAAACAAGGAAGTTCTTCCTTTTCGTTTGATTAATACAGAACTGAGTATTCCTGTACCAGCGACCAAACCTATACCAAGACTAGCTTCCATATAACTTAAATTGAGCGGTGTTCCTCCATAGCTTTCCACTAAGAAAGGAATCGCAATTTGCAAGGTTCCAAATACAAAAAAGTTCAGTGTAATCAAAACAGCTAATCCCGTCATCAGAAAGCGTGAATTACGAATATAAGCCAGGCCTTGCTTGATTTCCTTCAATGGCTTTTGCTTTTCCTGCAGTGCAACAGGATCTTCATTAATAAGTCGTGGATAAATAACTACTGCAGATAGGAGTGCTAAAATCATTGCCACAAAGTAACTGCCGCTGACTCCAATTGATTCCATAAGCACTCCAGCAATAATCGGACCCGCTACAAATGAGACCTGGTCCACACCTTGGAATAAGGCATTGGCACGCTGAAGCTGACTTTTCTCAACAATTTTAGGAATCATCGATGAACTTGCCGGACCAAAGAAAGCATCCAGCATGCCAAATCCTGCTGCAATGAACAAAAGCAGGATAATAGATAACCCATCGTTTTTAATTAATAAAAATAAAACAAACAAGAGAACTGCTTGCACAAAGTTTGCCAAAAACATAATTGTTGTCTTTTTATAACGGTCCGCTACAACGCCTCCGAAAATCATCATTGCAATCCTCGGCACCGTCGCAGCAATTAATACAAGACCCAAAGAGCTGGCAGATCCACTATCGCTGATTACGAACCATGTTGTTGTTGTCAAAAACATACTGTAGCTGACAACACCAAAAATCCCAGCAATAAAAAGCAAGACAAATGTACGATTTTTAAATAAAGGCTGTGCTCCCATACTATCTTTCCTCCGACTTTTCTAATTTATCGCAGTGTAACTGGCTGGGACTGGGACTGGGACTGCGATTACTCGTCCCATCGAAGGGCTTTTGTAAGACTCCCACTTCAATAAATGAGTAAAAAATTATATTTCTAAGTGGGAGATCTAACAGCCAGTAACAGCCCGATTCGTTCCACTAACCTTCAGTGGGGGATGAAAGAAAACCCCCACTGAAGGAAGTTTCACTTTATTGAACAAAGCTATACTATGAACAGGAATGCTTTGTATAATTATTTGCACATGACATGTAACTAAACATGCTTTATAATAAAAAACAACGAACCCTACCGACCGTTCGTTTCTAAAGGAATTGTATCTTACAATAATCACTTTGTCAAAGGAGAATGACCATGCATACAAAAGAAAAAATATTAGTAGAAGGGATAGAGCTTTTTGCAACACTTGGCTACAACGGAACCTCCATGACAAAAATTGCTGATCGAGTTGGCCTGCAGAAGTCCTCTCTTTATGCACACTATAGCAGCAAAGAAGCGTTATTTTTGGATGTAACGACAAAAATCGCCGCAGATTATGTGCATTTTGTAAAATCTACTTTTGAGAATGATGGAAAAACAACAGAGGAAAAGCTGCATCTCTCTTTTCAGGCACATGTAAAAGATATGGCAAACCATGACAGCAGCATTGAATTCTATAATCGCTTCTCCTCCTATCCTCCACAAGGTTTCGAGGATAAAGTTTTGAAAGTGCTACGCGAGAGCGAGGAACAGGCAAGGGCAGCGTTTAAAGAGGAAATTAAAAAGGCCCAAGAAGATGGGTCCATTACCAAAGAAGTTTCTCCAGAAGAGGCCGCAAGAGCTTTTTACGGTTTATTGGACGGTTTATCTTATGAAACAAACTACTACGATATGGATATTATTGAAAGTCACGGGGAGTCCATGTGGAAGGTGTTTTGGAGGGGGGTTAAGGCATAGACCTGCCCTTTCTCCTATTTATGAGCTATTTAATAATGCAGATTGAGACAATACATGAGGGACTGCTCCTCTATACTTCATCTAAGCTAAAAATTCTCCTCCACTTCTCTCAAAACATCTCGGTAAGCCCTTACGCATCCTTCCATTTAGACTGCTAATGGAAGATGTACATCCCGCTAAAAGGAAAGATCAAGCATTTTTACAAGAAGAACGAAGAATTAACAGCAGGTGCAAATTGTTGAACAACTTGCATTTGTATAAAGTTTATAAGCAGTTGCAGCGTTTTCTCGCATATGATATGTTTAACAAAATCACACGACGGGATGCTGATATAATGATAAAAAAACTTCTTTGTCTTTGTACAGTCATTTTTTTAACCGCTTGCAATTCCTCCAATTCTAGTTCTGAAAACCCTGCTTCCGATATCGAGCCAGCCGATGCCGCATCTAAAGAAATCGTCCAGTCAGGATTGAATCAGCTCGGATTTGAAGCTCTCACTCATCTAGACAAGAACGATGACGGGAACTTATTCCTATCTCCTATCAGTATTTGGACAGCGTTGAATATGACCTACCATGGTGCAGGCGGGGAGACAAAAACGGAAATGAAGAAAGTTCTTGGTTTAGAGGACATTCGTTCTGATGCTGCTTTACTTTCCGCGAATCACGCTCTGCTAACGCAACAAACAGAAGATATTCAAGAACTTGAACTGCACCTTGCAAATGCGTTATGGTTCAAAGAAGGCCGTGAAATCGACTCAGCTTATCAAGAATTGTTGGAGAAGAATTATCTCGCAAAAATAGAGCCTTTGACAACAGCAGATGCGATTAATAATTGGGTTGCTGAACAGACGAATGACCGGATTGATAATATGATCGATGAAATTGACCCTAATTTGGTACTGTTCCTGCTTAATGCGGTTTATTTTCAAGGAGACTGGACGTATCCATTTGATAAAACCTTAACAGAAGACCGGGACTTTCATTTAGAAGACGGCAGACTAAAAGAAACACCTACAATGGTATTGTATGAGGAAAGTTTAGACTACTGGGAAGACGAGGATGTTCAAGTTGTTTCCTTGCCTTACGAAGGGGAAGAAAGTCTTCAGATGCAGATTTTCTTGCCGAGTAAGGATACGAGTATTTCAGATTTCCAGGAAGACTTTTCATTAGAGAAATGGCAGGAATGGACAGAATCCATGGAAGCACAAACGGGATCCGTATTTCTTCCATCCTTTACTTTGGAATATGAATCCGAATTGAATCGTCTTTTCATGGACCTTGGCATGGAGCAGGCCTTTGATCCAGATCAAGCTGATTTTTCCAATATGTTTGAATCAGCAGAAGACAGAGGCGCCTATATCAGTGAAATTTATCATAAAACATTTATAAATGTCGATGAAGAAGGAACAGAAGCTGCAGGTGCTACCTCTGTTTCTATCCAAGAATCCTCTGCAGTTATACAAGATACCTTTCTCATGGAAATCAACCGGCCATTTCTATTTACAATTACCAATACAAAAGAAAATATTATTTTATTTATAGGAAGCGTTGAAAATCCTGTAACTCCATAGAAAAGGATGGTGAATTGCCATCCTTTTATCTATGAAATTTTCGTTCCGTTTGTTACTTTTTCATCTGGACGGAGTAAAACTACATCATCCTCTGCTTCCATTCCCCCAACCACAAGCACTTCTGATTTAAAACCGGCAATTCTGCGCGGCGGGAAATTAACTACCGCTACAACTTGGCGCCCTATCAAGTCTTCCGGAGTATAACGTTTTGTAATTTGTGCAGATGATTGTTTTTCACCAATCTCTTCTCCAAAATCAATCTTTAACTTAATTGCCGGTTTGCGCGCCTTCGCAAGCGGTTCTGCATGTAATACGGTACCGACACGTAAATCCAGCTTCATAAAATCTTCAAACGTTGCCATTTCATTATCCCCCTCGTATAAATTTTCGAATTATTTCTATTGTCTCTATCTTAGTAAATATTCATACTCAAAAGCAACTAATCAAACCAAAATAGGTGAAATCCCCTTTTTCCAGCCGCTTCTCTGCCATATTGAAACTTTTTATCTAGCTAATCGTATGTATATTATCTATCATCGACGGAGGAGATTTCATGCTACAGGTACATATTGACGCTGCAGGATATCAGCAAAAAGAGCTTTACCTCAATGATATTCATTTCACCATTCACCCAGGTGAAATCGTTGGTCTTCTTGGGGCGAATGGTGCTGGAAAAAGTACAACCATCAAATCTATTATCGGTACGATTGAACATTTTTATGGAAACATTGATTTGGAAAAAGGGAAACAGCTTGCATATATCCCCGAAGAGCCGATTCTTTATGATCGTCTTACGCTCTGGGAACATTTGCGGCTTGCAGCTACTTCTTATGAAATGCCAGATGATATTTGGGCCCCCAGGGCAAAAGAACTTCTCAAAAAATTTTCCCTTACTGGCAAAGAACATGAGCTCCCAATTCATTTTTCCAAGGGGATGCGGCAAAAAACATTGATCTGCCTCAGCTTTATGACACAGGCAGATATTTATATTATCGACGAGCCCTTCATTGGCTTAGATCCGATTGCAACAAAGCATCTGATTAACATGCTGTACCAAGAAAAAGAACGCGGGGCCGCCATATTAATGTCTACCCATGTACTCGATTCTGCCGAAAAGCTGTGTGACCGATTTATACTTTTAAACGGGGGGCAAAACGTCTTTCAAGGAGAATTACAGGAACTGCAACTACAAACCAATCAGCCTGCAGGAACGTCTCTATTAGACTGTTTCTATGAATTATTAGAGGAGGGGGCATCATGAAGGGCCCCGCCCGCACGTTATTTTTAGAACGCCTGCGCTCAGATTACGCTAATCTATGGGAAGCTAGCAAGCTTGTATTAGATTGGACATTATTTATCTACTTGCTGATTCCAGGGACAGCCATTGCCGCATTTTTTTACATGGAATGGCTGCAGGATATTCCCTTCATTTTAAGCCTGATTGGCTGGTATGGCTGGATGACTGTATTTGCGGCAAGCTTTTTCTGGCATGATATCCGGTTATTCACTTACCTTGCAGACCAACTTTTCTTAAGCAGAAATATTCCCTTATTGCGGCGTATCTCTCAATATGGGCTCGTCTATTCAATTGGTACCAGCCTTATTATTGCAACACTATTATTTGCCCTAACAGCGCCATTTTTAAGTAAACTATTCTCTCTAACTTTACTTTCTTTAGGGTATGTATGGCTCTACTATCTTACAGGTGTATGCCTGTTTGCATTGTGGAAAAAGTATGCACAAATTCATATCCACTCTCTTATTTTACGCATTATTTCTTATCTCATAGTCCTTGCGGTGTGGATAAGTTTATCACGATTTATTATTTATCATTATTATTTGTGGATATTGTGGATAATTATAAGTATCATAGTCATCTTGATGTTAACTAACAGGCTTTTCTATAACGGAACGCATTTTTTAAAAATTGCTGAAATGGATGAACAGGCTCGCGCAAAATGGATTAATCTTTTATTTACAAATGTGATACGCCAAGGCTACAAGCCACCTTCACGCGGACGTATTTGGCTCTGGAAGAACTCACAGGTGATGTTCCGGAAACAGAGCAGCGAAATGATTTTTACAGATGCGTATTTTAAATCTTTCTTTCGGAATTTAGCTGTGATGATGCCGCTTATTCGACTTGTAACACTTTTAATCGCCGTTCTGATATTAGCTGCACCACATTGGACTGGCTACATATTTTGGCTTGCTTCCATTTATATCATTGTGGATATTACAAAAACAGGCTGGCTTGGTTTTCGCTTCGATTCTTTTATAGAGCTGTTTCCCTGGAAAGAACCCATGCTGCGGAGCTCCTTGGAGGCCAGTGTGTTACGTCTCAGCTTCCCCATTCTTTTTGTGATCGGACTCCTCTTTGGATACTTGAAATTTGGGCTTTGGGGGATGACGATTTTCTCTATCATCAGTGTACTGCTGGGTATGGGGCTGATTTATTGGCACATTCGTTATGTACCGGTGCATAACGTATCGCAAATCGAATAATCCTTATCTGCTTTCTTGTTTGAAAAGCCCAATCGCTTTGCTTCTTCTCGAGCGGGTTCCATCTAGGTTGGAGCGGGTTGACTTACTTTCCGAGCGGTTCCATCTGATTCCAAGCTCGTTTAGCTTCATTTGAAGCGGAGTAACATATAAGCTACATGCATCAAACTTCTTGTAACTTTTATCAATTTCATTAAAATGAATTTTGCTGTAAGCTTAACCTAAATAATTTTTTGAATGGAGATTATCCACATGCAGAGAATATTAATTGTTGATGATGACACACACATCTTGCAATTTGTCCGGATTCAGCTTGAGAAAGAAGGCTTTCTCGTTTCCGAAGCAAAAGATGGTACCGAGGCTTTGTCTATATTAAAGAAGACGAACTGCGATTTAGCAGTGGTCGATGTTATGATGCCATTTATGGATGGTTTTGCGTTAACGAAAGAGATTCGTAAAAAATATGATATTCCGATTATTTTACTAACAGCCAAAGGGCAAATTGAGGATAAAGAAGAAGGCTTTCTTGCAGGAACAGACGATTACTTAGTAAAACCATTTGAACCCCGCGAATTAAGTTTTCGTATTCATGCGTTATTACGCCGATACAGTCAAGAGGACGCAGATCGTACCCTTCACTTTGGAGATACTATCATAGATTTGAATAGTTACGAGGTAACGATTGGGGATAAAACCCTCTTACTCCCTTTAAAGGAATTTGAATTATTAACACTATTGGCAACTTATCCACAGCATGTATTTACTCGATCGCAGCTTATCGAAAAAGTTTGGGGTGTCGATTATGAAGGAGATGAACGAACTGTGGATGTGCATATCAAACGATTGAGACAGCGTTTTGCTTCCCTTACTTCTGCCTTTTCCATTAAAACGGTTCGCGGAGTTGGATATTGTTTGGAGCCAGCAGACGAATGAGATCACTTTATGTTAAATTTGCTGCTGTCACAATTGGAATCATGTTGCTTAGCGGTGTTATTGCCTTTTTTATATCGAACACGTATTATCAACATTCGCTAAAGCCTCAAAACGATGCAAAAAATACGTCTATCGCTTTAGAAATGGCCTCTTTTATTGAAAATAATCCTGATATATTGATAAACGACTACCTAACAAATATGGCAGACGTCGGTTATCAACTTTTCCTTGTGGATAACGATGATAATAATCGTTTTTTCGGCGCTGCATTTCGGGAAAACAATTTGGAGACTGCTGTGATAGAAAATGTGTTGGGCGGGGAAATCTACCATGGTATGCTTCATTTCCCCCAAGAAACCTTTGTGACAGGATTTTTTGCCAATGAATTAAAGAATTCTATTGGTGTTCCGCTTACGTATCAAGGAGAGAACTACGCGTTATTTATCCGGCCAGACATTAAGCTTTTATTCAATGAAATGCATTTATTATTCGGGGTGCTTTTTGCTTTAACGATTATTTTAAGCATTTTATTTGTCCTTGTTGGCACAAATTACCTCGTTAAGCCTATTTCCCGGCTTAGCCATGCCACAAAACAATTGGCAAAAGGAGACTTTCATGTGGATATGTTAGATACGAGACGAAACGATGAGTTAGGTGAGTTATCCACAAGTTTCTCACAAATGGCAAAACAGATTGCGGAAAATGAGCAGCTGCGTAAGGAATTTGTTTCAAATATTTCCCATGACATTCAGTCCCCGTTGTCCAATATTAAAGGATATACGAATTTACTCGAGGAAAAGGAGATTGCAGAAAAAAATAAACAGCAATATATTTCGATTATCCATGAAGAAATTGGACGGTTATCCACAATGACTGAACAATTGTTACTGCTTGCTTCCCTGGAACATGAGCAGCATATTGTAAAAAAGAAATGGTTTAATGTTAGCGAGCAATTAAAAAACCTATTAAAGAGCTATCAATGGCTGATTCAGGAAAAAGAAATTATGCTGAGCTACAGTCTTCCAGATTTGGATATTTATGCTGACCCTTCTCTATTAAATACAGTCTGGGATAATCTGCTCTCCAATGCACTAAAATATAATCAACTCGGTGGCAATATTGATATCCAGCTCACGTACACTGATAAGAAGTGCTCGATATCTTTTATAGATACAGGCATCGGTATATCCGAGGAGGAAGCGAAACGCATTTTTGATCGGTTTTATCGCGCAGATGTCTCTCGTACTAGAAGTGTTAAAGGAACCGGGTTAGGCCTATCTATTGTAGCCACCATTGTCGAATTACATGACGGGATAATTACCGCCCGGCCTGTTGAAGCATCCGGCACCATTTTTACCGTTACTTTGCCACTTTCTAATGAATAGGCTCTTTATGACAGACTGTTAAGCAAAGAGCAAAAAACGCCTCTCTGATTTAAGGTTTGTTTTATCATTATCTCTTCCTGTTCATACAGCGTTCATATTTATTCGCTAATGTAATGCAAAAGGAACAAGGAGGACATTCTAATGATTAAAAATCCAAGTCGTTTGTTATTAATTTTGGCAGGAAGTTTCGGTCTTATCGGTGCTGTTTTAGGTGCACATATGGCCGGTTCAGGCTCTTATGCATTTCGCCCTGTTCATGCACATAGTTTAGTTGTTGGGTGGCTATCCCTTTTTTCTTGGGCAGTTTTTTATAAAGTATTTCAACCAAGAGCCTCCATCTTAACCGCTATCCATGTATGGAGTGCAATGGTCGGCTCCATTGGCTTAACTATCGGAATGTGGCTGTACATGGTGCAACCACTCGAACTGCCACAACCCCTTACACTTATTCTTTATATTGGCGGCGGGGTTATGCTCTTAATTAGTTTTGTCTGCTTTTTCATTCTCACACTGCTCACTAAAACAAGTCAATAAGTTAAGATTGTGCCTGTTTGTCTCTCCATAAGAGCAAGCAGGCCTTTTTATGCGGAGAAAAATGAGCATGGAACTTTTAGAAATGCCCTGCTACCTTACGATTATATTTTCATTTGAAATTTCCTGTTCATGTTGTGTTCATATTTCTATTTTATATTCTTCATATACTAGAAATCAGGAGGTCAACGTAAAATGAAAATGGCATGGAAAGAAATAAAGAGAAATAAATTACGCTATACGATACTAGGCTCGATTGTTTTTCTAATCAGCTTATTAACATTCATTATATCAGGCTTAGCAAATGGACTTTCACAGGATAATGCTTCGCTAATAAAAAATCTGCCGAATGGTACTTTTTATATGACAGAAGATGCAGATGAAACCTACAACTTCTCAACAATACCAGAGACGCAACAGAAGGAAATTTTAGATGAACAGCCTGATGCCACCTTTTTCTCTATTCAGATGGGGAACTTTATAGATGAAGCCGATAAACAGCGCAGTGTTGCTTATGTGACTGCAACGGATGATACGTATTTTCCAGATGTCAAAGAGGGCGAAGTGATCTTAGACACTTCCATGGAAGAAGAAGGGATAGCAATTGGTGATGAAATAACTAACGAGCAATGGAATCAAACATTAACTGTAGCGGGCTTTGTAGAGCACGAAAAATACAGCCACTCTCCAGCAGCATTTATAAGCCAAGCTGACTTTCAGGAACTATTTCATACAGATTCCATGCAGATAGGTTTTATTACCGAGGGCGCAATTAATGATACAGCCGCATTCACTGATTTACAGCCTTTTTCTAATAGTGATTTTTTAAATACCATTCCAAGTTATAATGCAGAACAGATGTCACTCAATATGATTGTTATTTTTCTGCTTGTGATCAGCGGAATGTTATTTGCAATCTTTTTCTATATGATTAATGTGCAAAAGCTCGGTATCTACGGTATCTTGAAAGCGATTGGTGTAAAAACTGGAAGGCTATTTCAAATGATGTGGGCACAAATGCTCTTCATCTCCATCATCTCATTAGTATTCTCCATTCTAATCAGCCAGTTATTTCAATGGCTAGCACCAAGTGGAATGCCATTTCACTTAACTTTACAGACAACGCTGCTTCTCTCGATTATTTTTGTCGTCATTGGATTTATTGGGGCAACTTTATCAGGCATTCAAATAAAGCGTGTTGAACCAATGCAAGCTATTCAGCAAGGAGAGATGTAAAATGAGTTTATTTCATATGAATAACGTCAAAAAAACTTTTTCACATGGAGAGATCGAAGAAGAGATCTTAAAAGGAATTCATGTCACACTTCCCGAGGGAAAAATCACCGCCTTAACTGGTGCTTCTGGTTCTGGAAAGAGTACATTACTGACAATTGCAGCCGGATTGCAAACAGCCTCAGATGGCCATATTTCTTTTCAGAAGGAAGATTTGACAGCGATGCGTAATGAAAAACTTCGTCAAATTCGGGCGAAACAATTTGGTTTTATTTTTCAATTTGCCCATTTAGTACCTTTTTTAACCGTGGAGGAGCAGTTAGCATTAATGCTGGAAACAGCGGAATCCCCTCTTTCCAGGCAAGAAAAGAGTAAGGAAATCAGGGAGGTTTTAGAACTTGTCGATATGTGGAATCGAAAAGACGCTTATCCCGCTTCTTTATCCGGCGGAGAGAAACAGCGCGTCGCTGTAGCTAGGGCCATTATTCATAATCCCAAAATACTCTTTGCGGATGAACCTACTGCAAGTCTCGATTCTAAACGCTCAGAGGATGTAATGAAGCTGATTCAGAAACTTTCGAAGGAGCGGAATATCACTGTTTTAATGGTGACACACGATATGGACATGCTTAACTTTGTCGATCATGTAATTGAAATGCTTGATGGAAAAATCGTTAAAAAATAAACACCATAGATCTATCTAAGTAATGGGATTGGGGCAAAAAGAAAGTAAATCCTCTAGAAGTCGAACAATATGCAAATAGAGCGTAGGAAATATACGTAGACTCCTGTGGGAAAGCGCAATGGTTTTCGGTGGGACGAGTAACCGCAGTCCCAGTGTGAAGACCCCGCAGAAAAAGCGAACTTCTTTTTCTACCACAGGCATAAGCGCGACTTTGCTTCTGTCTGCGCCTGTTGGCTTGCCAGTCAGCAAGTCTTCTTTAAAGGAGGCTAAGGACAAGCCCACGGAAAGCGGAGTATATTTCCGAAGCGGGTAATCGCGCTGATTATGTTCGGAATTTGCTGGATAAATAACACTTTTGTCTCAGCCTCATTACTCATTCTTGCACACTATACTCTCTTACTACCTTTAATATTTCTTCGTCTGTCCAGAGGTCCTCCACTTGATTTTGAACATCATGAAAGTTTTTATCAAAAGCTAAATTCACCAGCTCTGTCTCTTTTTTATCGATTGCTTCGATGATCAATTCATGATTATGGATAATACGCTCAAAATCTTTTTCATTGGTCATCATCCGGTAACGCATCGATAAAATAATTAGACATTCTAAAACTGGCTTTAAATTATTCCATAGCATCATAATATGATGATGGTTAATCGATTGAATAATTATTTCATGAAATTCAAGATCTAGAAAAGAAAATTGATCCACATCTTTATATTTAATGGCTATTTTCATCATTTCAACCATTTTTTCAAGTTCCTGAACGAGCTTATCCGTATTCATTTCTAACAGACGCTGAAAGGTAAAAGACTCTACCATTAAACGAACATCATAGATTTCTTCAATATTTTTCTCAGAAATACCAACCACTACAACCCCCATCCGCTCGGGACGGACCAGATTTTCATTTGCTAATACACGTAAAGCTTCTCTGACTGGAGATCGGCTTACTTCAAATAAAGTTCCTACTTGGTTTTCAGAGAGAACGGTTCCTGGCTGAACTTCCCGTGAGATAATTCTCATTCTGAGTTCTGCAAGTACTTGTTCCCCTTTTGATTCTTTTCTCAACTGCTTCTTCGGATAAAATGTCTTCACCTCATATATCCTCCTCTACCTCTCCCTGTTTCACTGAATACTTGTATACCAATATAGTGACATAACCCCTGGATTTTGTAAACGGTTGCCGACAAATACCACAAAACATTCACTTTTTAATCTATCTTTTTATATTTTTCTAAAATAGATTGCCAGAAAGGGGCTTTAAGGCTATAATTTTCTCATTAAGCTAGTTATTTAAATTGAAAAGAGGAGAAGTAATGAAAAGACCGGTAAAAATTTTTGCATTATTCCTAATTCTATTTATTGTTTTACCTGGTATTGCTAGCGCACAATCAAACCATTTCCAAAAAGAGCTAGAAAACTATTTAACAGAAATTAGTTCAGAGCGTGGATTGACTGTCACAAAAGAAGATATTGCATTCTCTGTTTCTTTCTATGACTATTATTTAGAGGAATTTGATACGGTTAAGGATTTAAAAGAGTTCTTAGGAGAAGTCATCCAAAAGGACGGAAGCAATTTAAATCCGATTTACGATGATTATGAAATTGACCAGGCAAGGTTAGAAGCAACTTTGGCTGAATTTGGAGAAACACTAGAGGATTATGTTTTCCTAGATGACCTTTATACAAAAGTTGGATATTACCTATATGAAATAACTCCAAGAGACCCTGATTTTGAGCAAAATTTAACTGCTTACTTAAATGAAACAAGTAATGCCCGCGGTTTTCAAGTTAGTAAAAATCATATTAAAACTTCTTTAGCTCTTTACGGAAGCGCTTTAAATGATTTTAAAACAGTCGATGAGCTAGCTGAATTTCTAGGGGAAGTTATAAAGAAGGACTTAAGCAATATAGGACCGTATTTTGGGATGAATCAAAAAGATATCCTACAGCTTATCTCTGAGAATGGCTTGGATATAAGCGACTATGTTTACTTAGATGATTTATCCTATGATTTGGATGGAGAAATTATTTGGGAAGAGGATATCTTTGATTTAAGTTTCTTTATGCATGAATTTGCTTTAACAGAAGATGAGCTGCTTCGTTTGGAAGAGCATGTTCACAACATTCCTGGGATTACTAGCGATGAAACAATAGAAAGAATGCTAAACACAGCTGACCGAATGATGGCATTTGCTGATTTTGAAACAGTTAATGAATTAACACCGGGACAAATCGCTGAGTTAATGGCCATTTTCAAAGAGTTTATTGATATCTTCCAGTTCCATGTAGAATTTGTACTTGTTACAGATCAAGGAGAAGAGGCCCTGTCACTGCAAACATTATTCAACTTAACAAAGCTAGAAAATGCAGATTTGCAGGTCAATATTTATAACCTGCAAGGCGACTTCCTTGCTGACTTAATTATTTCCGGGGAAATGGTAGAATCCGATGCTATTATCGATACGGGCAAGGCCATTCAAACCGAAGCATCTAAAAAAACAGCGTCTACAACGATTGAAAAAAATGAAAAGGAGATTCCATCAGAAAAGGCCAGTTCTTCGGATGCTGCACAATCCCCTTCCAGCGTAAAGGGAAAAAAATTACCTGATACTGCTTCAAACGAAAAGGGAGAAAAACTACCTGATACCGCTTCAAATTATACAGAGTATGGCATTTGGGGTCTGGTACTTATGATAATAGGCGGCGCCCTGCTGCTTTTAGCAAGAAAACGAAACATATAGCGTAAATAATATATCATCTGGTCACTTGTGGATATCTTGTGGGTAAGTGTTATAAAGATATCCACACCCTGTGCTAGTGTACACTCCAATATAATCTAAGGCTTAACAAAACTTAATTCATAGAGTTAAAAATCTAGCAATGTTATATTAAGGGGAGAGAAAAGATAATTGGAAAGGACGGAATTTCAATGTCTATCGTGCTGCAGCGTATCTATGAAAAATCAAAAGAGTCAGGCTATCGCGTGTTAGTTGATTTAGTTTGGCCAAGAGGGGTTTCTAAAAAAGAGGCAAAACTAGATGACTGGGCAAAGGAAGTGACACCTACTCCATCGTTACGAAAATGGTTTAACCATGATCCAGAAAAATTTCCGGATTTTAAAGCAGCTTATAAAAAAGAATTGCTAAATGATGATGAGAAAATTAAAAAATTGACTGAGCTTCAAGAGCTGCAAAAAGAGCAAACCCTTATTTTATTATATGCCGCCAAAGATAAGGAACATAATCACGCATTGATTTTAAAAGAAGTATTGGAAAGTGAGTTGCCTTCCCCGAATAAGGAAGGTTAACTTCATAGTCTATCAAACCTTATTGAGATGAAATGAAGCGTACCTAGATCCATCGAAGGTACGCTTTTGTTCTTTATACATTAAAATTAACAATATACTTATGCAAATCCGTGCGGTAATAGGCAATAGAATATTCTACAAGCTTATTCCGCTCATCATAAGAAAAGCGTTCACGCTGCAGTAACGGCTGTATCTCTATTTCTAGCATTTTTGCAATAGCTGGCTGCGGGGTGGACACACTGAATTCATCCTTGAATCGGAAAAAGCGAATTCCTTCTTGATATAACATGTCATATAATGAATTGACAAATACATCAGGATCCTCTGGCAAGGAAATGGATGATGGAAGATAATGCCTAAAGTGAATATATGGCTCACCATCTAATGTGTAGAGACGTTCCACGCAATAAGCACCGTCACCGGCTAATGTACTAATAGGCGGATGGATATCCTCTACTTTTGTAACCTTAATCAACTTTTTTCCTAATTGATGGCCTTCTCCAATCAGGTACTCGGAAAAACGCTGGCCTTTTGAAAGTTTGGAAACAGCTTGATTAGCAAGTACAGTGGTTCCGATACCACTTCTTTTTTCCACATACCCTTCTTGAGCTAATTGTTCTACGGCCCTGCGAATGGTAATTTTGCTCACTTCAAATTCTTTCTCCAGTTCTGGCTCTGAGGGGATTAAGGTGTTTTTGGGATATTGTCCGCTAATAATTCTTTCCTTCAAAATATCCTTTACTTGCAGGTATAATGATCCTTGTCTCACGTTTAGCTTCATCGCAATCTCTACCTTTCTTTATCCAAATCCACTTATCAAGTCGATGCTAAAGCTTCCATTACGTATACACGCGATTTTATGATAACTTTTCTTCTCCTCTTATTGTACCAGCAATAGGACCAATGCTAAACTTTGTACGTCTATTAAAAATCATTGTAATAGTAAGAACAGATTACGTAGCCGCTTCATACTTGGCAAATGTTTTAGAAACACCCCAAGTAATGAAATAAGCAGTGAGACTGCCCCCAAAAAAGAAAAGGATAGCTGGGAACGCCTGAAGGATAAAATAGCCTGCCAAACCGATACAAACCATTATAAATACAGTGAGTATCGGGTGAACAATAGCAATAATTAACGGCCACTTTAGATATTGTATCGTTTTCAGTTCAAAATGGACATATACCGGAAAAAAATAAACGATAAGAATAACCAGTAAAGCAAAAACGATTACGACAGAAAATTGAGCCATCTGATAGACTAATGCACTTTGCGCTCCAAGAATTTGGAATTGAATCGAAAACAAGTACCCTACCAAAAATAGAATAATGCCAATCCGATTTGCTTTCCAAAATTCCTGACGATAAGTCTCCCAAAACATTGGAAAAATCGACAGTTCCGCTTCACCTCTCTGCCATTTACGTACAATAGAAAACATCGCTACTGTTGCTGGCATGATTCCAAAGATAACAAGACCTGCAATTGTAAACAGAACCCATAATATATTTAGGTAAGCCAAACGTGTTATCCAAATTGCGAATATATAATATCCACGAGCTACTTCTGCCATCGTCATCTCTCCCTTTCTTTATAACCTCCTATGTTATTCTTTAACCGACCCAATCAGCACACCTTTTACAAAGAAGCGCTGTAAAAAAGGATACACAATAAGTAATGGCAATGCAGAAACAATAATAACTGCATATTTTACAAGAGATGCTGTTTTAATTTGATCTGCGAAGGATTGTGCGCTTCCCGCAGCACTGGACGCGCTATCTGCACTAACCTCATTGAGAATGAGAATCTGCCGCAGTATCAGTTGCAGCGGGAATTTATCTTCGCTCCTCAAATAAATCAAGGCATTAAAATATTGATTCCATAATGCTACGCCATGAAATAGTGCCATAACTGCAATAATTGGCATGGATAATGGTAGAACAACTTTGATAAATAAATAGATATCACTTGCTCCATCAATTTTAGCTGCCTCAACGAGCTGATCCGGTATCGTCTGTTGGAAGAAAGTTCTCGCAACCAGGATAGACCAGGCACCAATCACGCCAGGAATAACCATCGCCCATATAGTATCGAGCATTTGCAAATTACGAACCACTAAATAAGTAGGGATTAACCCTCCATTGAATAACATAGTAAATAAAATAAACCAAAGCCAAACTCTCTTTCCCATTAATTCTTTACGGGATAAAGCATAAGATGCCGGCAGGAGTACAAACAAATGAATAGCCACGCCAACTGCTGTGTAAATGATTGTATTTTTATACCCTGTCCAAATAGCATCATTTTGAAAAACACGCCGGAAACCTTCAAGCGTCACATCCACCGGCCATAGCCACATCTTTCCGGTATTCACGGCATGGGGGTCACTAATCGACGCACTAATCACAAATATAAGTGGATAAATAATGATTAACGTCACGAGTAGCACGAACAGAAAATTGAGTCTATCAAAGGCTTTATCCGACACACTAAATTTCGACATAATGCATCTCCTTCCCTACCATAGGCTATTCTCGCTAACTTTTCGGGCAATTTGATTGACTGTAATTAATAGCACAATATTAATGGCTGATTCAAATAACCCAACGGCTGCCGCAAAACTATATTGCCCTTCCAAAATACCTGTTTGATACACAAAGGTTTGAATGACATCAGAAGTCTCGGAATTTAACGTATTTTGCATTAAAAGTACTTTTTCAAATCCTATTTGCATAAAATTACCAATATTAAGAATAAATAAGATAACAATTGTCGGCATAATACTCGGAATGTTAATACGCGTAATTCGTTGCATTCTTGTCGCACCATCTACTTTAGCAGCCTCATGTAATTCTGGATTAACTCCTGCAAGTGCAGCAAGATAAATAATCGTGCTCCAGCCTAAGGTCTGCCACTGGCCTGACCATACAAAGATATGGCGGAACCAATCTGGACTTGTTAAAAACGGAATCGCATCCAACCCGAACGCGCGCAATACATGGTTTACCAAACCTGTATTAGGATCCAGAAAAGCTACCAGCATACCAACCACTACTACAACAGAGATAAAATGAGGTGCATAGGTTAACGTTTGGGTCCATTTTTTAAATGCACCATTTCTAAGTTCATTAAACGCTAAAGCTAAAATAATTGGTAATGGAAACAGAACAAGCATATATAAGTTTAAGATAATTGTATTTTTGAGAAGTCTCCAAAAATAATAAGAGCTGAAGAAACGCTCAAAATGTTCAAACCCAACCCATTCACTTCCCCAAATACCAAGCGTCGCATAATAATCTTTAAAGGCAATCTGGACTCCGTACATCGGTATATAATGAAATATAAAAAAGTACAAAAAGACTGGCATCATAAAAAGGTAAAGCTGCCAATTACGCAGAAAATTCTTCTTGAATCTGGCTCTTCTACCATTTTGGATGAGTTGATCTTTTCCCATCTTTCCATTGCCCCCTTCGTCATATGGAATAGTCCTCTACTAAAGCATCGCAGTCATAGCGAGATTCAAAACTTTGTGCTATGTAATTAATTTCATTTTCATCATGGATCATATACTTGTTCCTTCACCCTAAAAATTTACTGCTCCCCTAATGTGTAAAAAAGGAGGCTGAGACAAAAATGTTTTTTATCCAGAAAATCCCAAACATTATTTGTACGAATATCATGCTTCGGAAATAAACTCCGCTTTTCGTGAGTCTAGGTATATTTCCTACGCTCTATTGGCATATTGTTTGGTTTCTAGATAATACATTTTCTTTTGTCCCAACCTCAATGGGTTAAAACAAGCGATTCTTTAGTTAGATTGATAACGGTCATATGCAGCTTGATAAACTTCTAATAACTCTTCCATTCCCATCTGCTCAATCGTTTGGATGTACGTATCCCAATTGTCTAAATCTTCATCACCTGTAATAAACTTGTCGCGCATTTCCTCTACATATTTATTTATATCTTCTCCTGTTGATTGAAGAATGCGGTTCTCTTCTTCTGTAAAGGTAAATCTCGGCCATACTTCATCAATTACTTGCGGTTCAATTTTTTCTGCCGCCTCCATAGACTGCGGTGCTGTTTCCCCGCCTTGGAAGTAATCTGCTTTGATAATTCCGCTGATGGAACCCAGCCATGTTAAATCTTGGGCAATTGCTTGTTCAAATGTCATATCACCTTCTGGATTCAAAATATGATCACTATAAACAGCTTCCCCATCTTCTATTTCAAATGTTTCTCCCTCTACGCCCATATAATAAAGTTCCGCGCCTTCTTCCCCATAAAAATGGTCCATCCAGCGGACTGTTGCAGCTGGGTTCGGATTTTCACTAGTTATCACCAGATTATCAGGAGTCCACACAGAAGAGGAAAGCTTATTGTAAGACTGATGTCCATCTGGTCCTTCTAATGCTGCTAAACTATTATATTGAGATCCGATTTCTTCCCCAAATAATTCAATTGGGTCATAGAAAATCATACTTCCATATAAATTATCTGAAGCATTTGCAAGGAATTGTCCCCATTCAATCGTGAAAATACTTTGATCAATTAATCCTTCTTCATAAAGCATATTAATATACTCCAGCATTTCTTTATATTCATCGGATGTTGCATAGTAACGCACCTTCGAATCATCATCCGGATCTAAATCCAAGTTTGTGTTGGAGGCACCATGATTCATTACGCCGAATGATCCAGACAGCCATTGAACAAGCTCTGCAATGTCTGTACCTCCATAAGGGATCGTATCTCCGTTTCCTGCTGGATCAAGTTCTTTAACGGCCTTTAAATATTCATAGAACTCTCCTGTTGTTTCGGGAATATCCATATCCAGTTCATTCAACCACGCTTCATTAATCCAAGGTCTTGCACTAAGTCGTAAAGAAAGAAAATCTTCTTCAATTAACGCTGGCATGGAATAAATATTGCCATCCGGGAAAGTGATTGCTTTTTCAATCGTTGGATCATTTTCCATTAGCTCTTTTAAGTTTGGTGCATACTCATCTATTAAATCATTCAACGCTAAAAAGGAACCTTGTGAACCATAACGTAATAAATCTGTATTTGTCAGCTGTGCAAGAAAGAATGCATCTGGCAAATCACCGCTTCCTAATGCCAAGTTTCTATTTTCCTCGAGTGCATCGGGACTAACCGTATTCCAATTCACTTTAATATTTGTTAAATCTCTGTACTCATTCCAAATTAAAATATCATTCCAATCGTTTCCTTCGTTTTGTGCAGGCTTGTTCGCAAAAAAGGTAAGTTCTAATTCTTCATCAACAATTGGAAAACCTGTCGCATTGACGTCATCGCCACCTGCTGCGTCTCCCTTATTATTTTCACCATCATTACCACCGCACGCGTATAAAACGCTTACAAAAATAAGTGTTGCCATTAAGAAACAAAATTTCTTCAACATAATGAACCCCCTTGTAAGTAGGAAAAATGTAAAACAAAATGCTTCTAACAGACTCACTTTCTTATTTTCCTTTCCCCCGACAACCACCCCTTCAAAAATAGTTATTCTAGATGTTAATTATTGCACTTATTCGGAATAGTATCACTATTTTTAATTAATGTCAACATAACATTATAATGACTATTATGATATTTATACGAATTTGTATTGCTATAAGGTCTTTATCGTTATTCATGTCTAAATACGGGTATACGTGCTATATAGCAATAATACATGCAGGAGAAGAGATAGAAAATGTATCATTGGTAATGGAATACTTCCCACCTATTTGTTTAATAACGGTTATGTTATTACTTTTTTGATTAGATACAAATAGCTGATGATGAATCGATTGGTTACTACAAAAATGTCTGGGCCATGCTCCTCCTGTGGGAATAGAAGTTTCATTTTCAAGCTTCCCATCTTCTTTCACATGAAAAATAGTCAATGAATCGGCTCCTCTATTGGAAGTAATTATTTTGCCACCTATATATTGTATTTCTGCACCGTAATTTTTCGCGACATCCACTGTATTGATTTGCTGTATCAATTGGATACATGCAAACTGCTCTGCATACCGATATACAAACACGCTTGATTGATATTCATTTACGACATACATGATGGATTGGTCCGGATGAAAAGCAATATGTCTCGGTCCCGCGTTATCAGGTGCAGGAATGGCTTGAACCGGAAGCAAACTTCTTTGTCTCGCGTTCCATTGATATATATAAATTTTACTTCCACCTATATCTGTCATAGCAATAAAAGAAGTACCCGGGATTTGTCGAACTGTGTGGATATGCGAATCGGCAGCATTTTCAGAAGGGACATCAATTCGTTCTACTTCTTCTTGAAAATCTCCGTTCTCCTTTAGAGCGTAGACGACAACACTGGGATTTGAATAATTACTAACAAATAAATACTTTCCACAAGCACTTGCCTCGGCATAACACGGTCCGCCATGTGTCCGCAACCGCGACCGTTCTTCCAACTGATGGTTTTTGTAGTCCAGCCTATAGCAAACCACTTCTCCATCCTCTACTTCACTAACGGCATAGACACGTTCTTTTGTTGGGTGCTTTGCTAAAAAGGATGGGTTGCTGATTCCATCCTTTTTCCCTAAACGATGCATGCTGCTGGATCCGGCATGTATTTTCAACCAATGAATACATGCCTTGCCATCCTCTCCATAACAGCCAATAAGCAATTCTGTATCCTGATTATTCATCTGGCATCCTCCTCAATAAATCGGCAATACATGAAAGAATACATTAGGGGAAGCCATCCGATAATAATAGCTGGACCACCCCAATCCGCTGGACTCCTCTACAGCTGGAGAGAAATATAATCTCTCTTGTTCGAGTTCATCAATTGCTTCAATATTTCCCTGTAAAAAATCATCAATTCGCCTGCAGGCTGTGTCTAAACGCTGTAATAATCCTCCATAACGAATGTCTAGCACTTCCCAACCAAAAGGTTTGTTTAAGGACAGCCATTGATTTCGGTGAGCAGATTGTAATGCCCTCACACGTTCTATAACCTCAGGTATAACCTGTTGGGAAATATGTTGCAATTTTTCTTTATCCGCCGCATCATAGGCTGATTTCAATTCGACACCTAACTTCGCTTTCTTTGCAAGGACATGACAAAGTTTTTCCGGCACATCAAAAAAGCGATATGGAGTTTGCTGATTATACTGATGGATCTCCTCCGCCAGTCTTTCATAAAATGTTCCAACATCATATTTTTCGATATGCTTATCAAATAATCCAAGCAGTACATCTTGCCATAGTAAGAATTTTGATGGGTTTGTCTGTCGTAAATTCCCCTCCTCTACACCTGGTGGCTGATCCATTTTATTCAATGCAAGCAGCGCATCTGGATCAACGCCTGTACAAAAGAGCGCGCGCTTTTTGACGTGGTTCGTATCTATTTCCCTATGATAAGCGTGTTCTGCATAGAATTGTAATCCATAGAGTGCATTATATACATTGTTTTCAAAACCATCATCCCCCCAAAGCGTCACAAACACATCCTCAATCCCCTCCTGTTTACAAGCTGTAAGCGCCGGCTCACTGGCAGCCAAGGAAATTTGATAGTTCGGGGCAAATGTATTCCACACCCACACGCCGCCCGCGAATGCTGGCGTACTGCCAAACCGTTTTAATTGCTGCAACATACGTTCATAATGTTCCTGGTCTACTTGTGCATATTGCCAATACATATATTGCACATTCTCTGGCAACTGATTGACAATATAGTCTGGTAAGTCTGTTGTTTTGTCGTAGCTATCCCCCGTTGTAGAAGCGAGTTTTAAAAACATATCACTCCACATAACAGCGTGTAAGTTGTATTTATCAGTTATTTCAACGATTTTATCTAGGTGCACTTTCATTAAGTCAAAACGGTCTTTATAACCATGCATATTTAAAAATCGGCCGCGCCCTACTTCTTCCGCCTCATCCATGCCGATATGGATGCGATTGCTCCTGAAAGGTTTTGTCGCCGCGTAAATCATGCGATCCAATAAATCATACGTAGCATCACTCTCTAATAATAGAGCCCCACGTGTATCCTTATATTTGTAGGCAGCATCCCATTTTAGAAATTCCTCTAAATGTGCCAAAGTCTGGATACAAGGAATCAGCTCGATACCAAATTGATTTGCATAATCATCCAATTCCCGCAGCTCTTGCTCACTATATCGCCCGCGCATATAGCCAAAATAAGGCTCCCCCTCCACTTCATACGTATCCTCCATATACAGCATTGCAGCATTGTGTCCCATAATAGCTAATTTTCGGATGAAATCTTTTAGAGTGGATAACTTCATGGTCATATTCCGCGACAAATCAAACATTGGTCCAATACTGGAAAACTGCATCGTCTCTTGAATATTTACCTGCCTATCCCCTTTTTCTAAGCTTTCTAAAATCAAGCCAAGCGCTCTGAAAAAATGGCATGGCTGCTGATACGTAATCGTTCCGGCACCCTCCTCTAACTCTACTGTCAATCCTTTGATCTGATCATTTTGCTTGCCCGTTAGCACAATCTCCCCTTTATCTGCGAGGGTAAATCCATAAGCATCTTGCAATTCTGTAATCCCTGCATGGACAAGCTCCACATCCCCTTTAAATGAAATATTCAAATGACATCACCCCTTCATTTATATGCTGCCCGGCTTTAATTCATAACGTTATAATGTATTACCCTGTAAAAAAAGCCCTTCCAAAAGAGCAGCACATAAAATATTTTTATAATCTTGAAATCCCTTTCAAATACATGATTTCGACTTTTATTTGTAATATCCTTCTTTTTCTATGAAAATTATTTTATAGTGGGGGATCTATTTGGGGAGTTGATTTGACTTTTTCGGAGCGTGTTCAGCCTGGGTTGGAGCGCATTTCACTTTTTTCGAGCGACCTCAATCTAGGTTGGAGCGCATTTCACTTTTTTCGAGCGGCCTCAATCTGGGTTGGAGCGCATTTCACTTTTTTCGAGCGCCTCAGACTAGTTTGGAGCGCATTTCACTTTTTTCGAGCGGCCTCAATCTGGGTTCGAGCGCGTTTCACTTTTTTCGGGTACTGTCAATAAGTATGTGTAAATTCCCAGGAAGTGCACCGGTTTTACATGGAGTAGTGGGCATGGTAGCCTTGGTGGTAAGGCCAACGCTTTTTTCCATAGTTGGGTCTTGGCCTATGAACCA
>NZ_BORO01000026.1 GCF_018333215.1 Oceanobacillus sp. J11TS1
GAAAATCACACCTCTTTGTCGTATTTATATGGCAAGGAGGTTTTAATTTGAGTAAAAAGAGTTTCAAAATAACAATTCCATTTATCGATGAAGACGACGAAAGATTTATTGATGCTTTGGATTTGCAGACGGGAATTACATACGGATATTACGAACAAGAATTTGAACATATGAAACGACCTGAACATATGCAAGTGAAGGAATACGTCATGAAGCGCATGCATTTAATCAGATCGGGTGCTTATGATGACGAAAATACGGAGCCGCCTATGTATGTGCTGTTAGGTGATAAAGAGAGGTGAATCCCTCTCTTTATTTGTCTTCCATCTCATCAAGGCCATTTAATTGATTTATAGTCAAATAATTTTACTTCGAAACACGAAGGTTTGCAATTCGTTTGCAACAAGCCTTTTTGCATTAAAAAAGACAAGGGGAGAAAACACCTCAACCCCTTGTCTCTATTGACTTTGTTAAGCGCACCCAGAGGGATTCGAACCCCCGGCAAACCTGGTACCGGAAACCAGTGCTCTATCCAGCTGAGCTATGGGCGCATGTATATAATAAAAAACCACAAAACTTATTATACAGATATTTTTCATTTGAAACAAGTCTTTTTCTATAAATGTCCAAAGAAAGAATAGAAGGTAGGTTAACTTTTTGCTCATCTGGATGTTTATTATATGTTTAATCGGGTATCATGGATAAAGTAGAAAATTGGTGAAACCTTTTGTTTGACCTTTATTGACCAATAAGCTATTATAGAAAACATAGAAATTAATTCATCAGCCATGTTACGTGGCTACTTAAGGAGGATTTTTTTATGAATTTAGTACCTACAGTTATCGAACAAACAAACCGTGGTGAACGCGCATATGATATTTACTCTCGTTTATTAAAAGACCGAATTATTTTACTTGGAAGCGGCATTGATGATAATGTAGCTAATTCCATTGTAGCTCAGCTTTTATTCTTAGAAGCAGAAGATCCAGGAAAAGATATCTCTCTTTACATTAACTCTCCTGGTGGTTCAATCACAGCTGGTATGGCCATTTATGATACAATGAACTTCATCAAATCTGACGTATCTACCATTTGTATTGGGATGGCAGCTTCTATGGGTGCTTTCTTGCTTAACGCTGGTGAAAAAGGTAAACGTTATGCATTGCCTAACAGTGAAATTATGATTCACCAACCTTTAGGCGGCACACAAGGCCAAGCAACAGACATTGAAATTCATGCAAAACGTATTATTGAAATTAAACATCGTATGAATCGCATTATGTCTGAAAATACTGGTCAGCCACTAGAAGTCATTGAACGCGACACGGAGCGTGATAACTTTATGACTGCCGAACAGTCAAAAGATTATGGTTTGATTGACGCAATCTTAGAACGTAAATAATATATAGTAAAACAAGGCTAAGGTAACCTTAGCCTTGTTTTACTATATTGTTATATTTCGATCTGATGGAAGTGGTTTAATTGCTATATTCTATACTGCGCTATTACTTCTGTGAAGAATCAATGGATTTATATCTATCACCGATAATAAAATGAATGCTCTTCAAATAGAACGAACCCTTTTACAGTAATATTAATGAATTCTATATAACCGATTTAAGATAGTAAGATGGGTTCACGTAACGTGTTTATTTAAGCTCGTTTATGATAAAATAGATTTATAATTTCGAAATGAATAAAAGATCAAGGGAGTATCATTCTAACGCTGTTTATCCATGCATTGCTGTTTTTATAAAATAGATTCATTAATAATACATGTAAGGAGGATACGAATGGAAAACATCGTAAATATTGTGGAATCACAAATTATTGCCTCTGTGAAGTCACCTGAACATTTGCGACTAGCTGCTGACTCAAATTCAAATGTTGTATTCTTATTAACAGGAGACTTACTTTCAACAGCAAATTACTTGGATGTGCTTAAAGAAGCGAGAAAAGAAACTTTTTTACATATAGATTTTATTGAAGGTCTTTCAAATTCAAAAAATGCACTAGAGTATATTGCGAAAGCCTGGAAACCTAAGGGAATTATAACAACTAGAAATAGCCTGATTAAATATGCAAAAGAAGAAGGGTTAATGACGATTCAAAGAATATTTTTAATCGATAAAAATGCGATGAACAAGGGAATAGAAATGGCAGCTCAATACCAGCCTGATGCTATTGAAATCTTACCGGGACTTATGCCAAGTGTTATTGATGAATTAACTCGGAGGACAAACCTTCCGATTATAGCGGGAGGGCTAATCAGTAAAGAGAAAGAGATATTAGAGGGATTAGAAGCAGGAGCTTTAGCTATTTCTTCGAGTGATCCCGAATTGTGGAATATCGATGTTTAAGATACATATAGTAAATTAGATAGAATAAATATTTTTAAGTAGAAATGAATCCAATCTAATTAAAATAAATATTATATTACGAAAATTTAAAAACAATTGTTTACAAATATGAAAGCGTTTGCTATACTTATTATTAATTAAATAACTCTATATAGAAATAGGAGAAAATAGAGTTGGATAATTACCTTTCATTAGGAAAGGCGTGTCCAATTTTATATTTCTCCTATTTTTTGAGTTATTTTGTATAAACAAAGGAGGAGAATGTTGATGATACGTAACAGAGGTCAGCTAGTTATATCGGTATTATTCGTAGTTTTTATTAGTTTGCTCGCAGCATGTGCTGGTGATGACACGAGTGGAGATGCAAGTTCTAGTGGTGGAGGATCGATTACACTCTACTCTCCTGAGACTCCGGATTTAACAAAAGAATTGGCGGATAAGTTCGAGGAAATCCATGGAGATAAAGTGAATGTTGATTATGCAGGCACAAACGTACTTGTAAATCAAATGATTGCAGAAAAAGGAAATCCTCAAGCCGATGTTTGGTATGGCGGGGGTGGAATTTTGCCTTTTGAAGCTGCTGTAGATAAAGATATCATCACACAATATATCCCTGAGGCAGCGGAAGACTGGGAAGTTACTGAAAACGGCATTAAAATGAAACACCAAGATGATTATTATGTAGGTACTGAAATTTTTGTATTAGGCTTTGCTTATAACACAGCGTTAGTTTCTGAGGAAGAAGCTCCGAAAACATGGGAGGATTTATTAGATCCTAAATGGGAAGGTAAAATTCAATTTCCCAATCCTGCAGCTTCTGGTACATCAACGCTTATGGTATTAAGCTACATGATGCAACATGGTGAGGAGGAAGGATGGGAGTACTTTCAAAAGCTAACGGATCAAGCGAATTCCATGCCTGATTCTGGTTCTGGTCCAACAAAAGGGGTTGCTATGGGAGAAGCTGAAATAGCAATTGGTTTTGATTTCATGGCATATGAACTAAAAGAGAATGGGGAAGATGTTGATTTTATCATTCCGGATGAAACACCAGTATTAGTAAACCCTGTTACTTTAGTTAAAGACGGTCCAAATCCAGAAGGTGGCAAGAAATTTATGGACTTTATGCTAAGTGATGAGGCACAAGAAATATTAGCTTCTTGGAATCATATACCCATCAATCCAGAAATTGAATCACAAACGCCAATTTCTTTAGAAAATGTTCAAGAACATGCCATTGATTTAGACATCGATTGGGTAAACGAGAATTATGATCGTATTAGAAATGAATGGAATAATAAAATACAGTAAAGGAATGGTTTTATGGGCTCTGTTGTTGTAAAGCGGCTTACAAAGAATTTTTCTGGAGTAGATGTACTGCAGAATATTGAACTAGATATCCAAGAGGGTGAGTTTTTTGCCCTTTTGGGTCCTTCCGGATGTGGGAAAACTACAACAATGCGTTGTATAGCCGGATTTGAAACACCAACAAGTGGAGAAATAAGAATTGGTGACAAAGTAGTAAATAATATTTCTCCTCATCAAAGAAACTGCGGGATGGTATTCCAGAGCTATGCTTTATTTCCGCATATGAATGTTTTTGATAATATTGCGTATAGCTTGAATATCAAACATTTAAGAGACAGCAATATGTTTAAAAAAATTGGTGTTTATATCAGGATGCTTAATAGTAAAATAATCAAGTATCCACAGGACATAGAAGATAAGGTAAATAGTATATTAGAATATGTAGAGTTGAAGGATCATGCTAAAAAATTGACAGGTGAACTTTCTGGGGGCCAACAGCAAAGGGTCGCTTTAGCTAGAGCGCTAGTTATGGAACCCCAAGTCTTATTAATGGACGAACCTCTTTCAAACTTAGATCAAAAGTTAAGGCACTCCATGAGAAACACAATTAGAAGAATTCAACAGGAACTGAAGATTACAACAATCTTTGTTACCCATGATCAGGAAGAAGCAATGAGTATGGCGGATCGCGTGGCTGTCATGAAAGGAGGAGAAATCCTTCAAATTGGAACACCAACAGATTTGTATAGCAACCCTAAAACTCCTTTTATTGCAGACTTTGTCGGTACTTCTAATATACTTTCTGGAAAGGTAAGCAAGAAAGAAGATAATCTAACTTATGTAAAGGTTGGTAATTACGAAATTCATTCTACAATGAATACGGAACTTGAAGATGTACAGGTTGTTATTAGACCAGAGAATTTAATTGTGAAAGGCAAAGATGAATACACGATTGATAATTATTTTGAAGGTACGGTAGAAGTTGCAACTTATCTAGGTTCAACGGTTAGGTACGATATAAAAGTTGGTGAGAATAATTTACTAGTAGATACCGTATTTGAATCTGGAGATAAAATATTTGAAAATGGAGCAGAAATTAAGGTTGTAGTAGATCCTGAAAGGGTTTTGTTGTTATGAAAAAAATAAAAGAAAAACTTAGCGGGCTAGGCATCTTAAAATTACTAGTTTATGCATTTTTCCTACTGTTCCTGATAATTCCTTTGCTATCTATCTTTTTAGTAAGCTTTACGAACGAACCTATTAATATATTTGGCTCATTGATAAGCTTAGATACGATGCAAACCACAATAAATCAATTTAAAAACGCTACCTTTGACAATTTTACAGCTATTTTTCAAAATACAACTTATTTTACTTCTTTGAAGAACAGTTTGTATTTAGCGATAACTGTATCTTTAGTTGTTATGGTAGTCGTGATTCCCATTGCTTATGGCATTGCAAGAACAAAAATGCCTTTTAAGAAAACAATCAGTGCTTTATGCACTATTCCGTTAGTAGTGCCGACTTTTATTTCTGGATATTCTTTTATTATTATGTTCGGTAGATCAGGATGGGTCACTCAAATTTATCAATTTTTAGGTGGAGAAGGCCTTTTAATTGATCCTTATTCTATGGCAGGTATAGCAATCGTACAAATATTTTTCTTCTTCCCTTATGCATTATGGCCTATGGTAGCAGCATTTAAGGTGAGTGATATATCATTGGAAGAGGCTTCAAGAAATATGGGAGCGAAAAGCTGGATTACTTTTTCAACAGTTACAATGCCATTAGTGATCCCGGGAATTCTATCAACAGCATTAGTGATTTTTGCGGTTAGTTTTTCTGATTTTGGAACGCCGATCATTTTAGCTCCTAGTGACTTAAACTTAATTGTAGTAGAAGCATATAGAGAAATTTCAGGATTCTTTAACTGGGGTGGAGCGGCTATTCTTACAGTAGTCATGATTGCTATTGCAGGACTTGCTTATTGGCTGCAAAACTATTTTACAAAGAATATGAACTACGGTTCTGTTTCTGGAAAACCAAAGCAAATTAAATTAAGCGATAACAAGATGCTAACAGTTCCTTTGTTCTTATTTTCTGCTTTTGTAATTATTGTTCCAGTACTTTCGTTATTAACCGTATTCTTACAATCGATAGCAACAACTTGGGGAAAAGATCTTTTACCGACCGGTTATACGCTGTCCCATTATCAAACTATTTTCACGTCCTCCCTTGGAAACATTCAAAACAGTATTGTTCTAGCATTGGGAGCTTTAGTAATTAGTGTGGTAGTATCTGCAGCAGTAGCTTACTTTGTTGTAAGGCATAAATCCACTGCTCTTGACTTTGTTACAACAGTTCCGCTAATTGTACCAGGGATTGCAATTGGTATAGCTTTGATTCAAACCTTTAATACAGCGCCTCTACAACTTACAGGTACAGCATTTATATTAATTGTTGCTTATGCGATGCGGAGGTTACCTTATATGGTTCGATCGACAATGAGTACTATGAAATCTATAAAAACTGATATTGAGGAGGCGGCAATTAACTTAGGTGCTTCCACCTTTACTGCTTTATTAACAGTAGTAGGTCCTTTAATGCTACCTGGAATTGCAGCAGGATCCATACTTGTTTTTGTAACCGTTATCAAAGAAACAAGTATATCAATTTTAATGGCTCCTGCAGCCTGGGCACCAATGAGTTTGGCAATTTTCCAAAATGTTATGCGTGCTGAATACTATTCTGCAGCAGCGATGTCTATTATTCTCGTTGTAATTGTAGTTATATTCCAACTTATTGCTGAAAAGCTTACTAATAGAAGTGAGAAGAAGAGGTGAGAATATATTAGCGCATGAATAATAAGGATTGAAAAATGTAAGGTTATGTTAGTTAAAAAAGGTAAAAGAAACAATATGTTCGAGGCTTTGATATATCTATTCAAAACCTCGAACATAAAAAGTTAGCCTGAATATACTGCCTATAAGTTTCTAGGAAGAATGGAGCGGAGTAAAAAGTATAAGGTTAACATAAAATAACAGAAAATTATGTTAATAACAACTGTTGGTCAAAGCTTTTGGTATTAATTCTGCAGGAGGGTGACCAGTTTGAAAAATGGTTATATTTTTGATTTAGATGGTACCATTTATTTGGAAGATAGAGCAATTGAAGGAGCAAGTGAGACAATTAGAGCGTTGCGCGAACGAGGCGATAAAGTTGTTTTTCTAACAAATAAATCCATCGAAACAACTGAAACATATGTAAATAAGTTAAATGAGTTGGGAATTAAAGTAACAAAAGATACTGTGATTAATTCCAATATACTTACAGCCAGATATTTGAAAGCTAACATAGGAAATATAGATAAAGTAATGGTTATTGGAGAAGACCCTTTAATGAATGAAATAAGATCCCATGGTATAGAAGTATCGGATAATCCTGAAGAAGTAAAATATGTTGTATTGGGCTGGGATAGGGAATTTAATTATGATAAATTGAATCGTGCATTTCAGGCATGGAGAAATGGGGCAATTGTGATAGCTACGAATCCGGATCGTACTTGTCCAATGCGCGGGGGACAAATTCCGGATTGCGGGGCAATGATTGGAGCAATGGAGGGAGCAACAGGTGAAAAAGTGGAAATCATACTTGGGAAACCTTCTTTATTAGCTGCGAAATTTATCGTAGAGGATATTTTGAAATTGCCATCAAATAAATGTTATATGGTTGGTGATCGCTTAGAAACGGATGTGAAAATGGGGAATGATTACGGAATGAATTCCGTTCTAGTTCTTACAGGAATAACAGATAGAAGTATGGTTGAAACGACACCATTCAAACCTCATTACACGTTAAATAGTGTCAAAGATATTTTAAGTATTAAAACAGATGTAGTAGTTTAATAGGGATTTATATTTTACGTAAGCATATCTAATCGCACTATGTTCCTTTTATGCTTGATTAGATATGCTTATTTTTAATTTACTTCCTAATAAAGTTTGAACTGAAAATATAGTTATGGATGACACGTAGAAAAGATGAGGGATAATACTTTGAGCTACCAAACTCTAATCCCCATAAATCTCCCAAGCTAATTTCAAAGAGTCTACAATATAATCAGCTACTTCCTCTATGTCTTGATTATCTGTTAATACACGGGAATGATGCTGCTCATAAATAGGCTGCCGATCATCAAAAAGTTGTTTTATTTCATCGATGGTTTTCCCTTGCAAAACAGGACGGCTATCAATCAATAGGCCGATACGATCTTTCCAGCTATCCCAAGATAAATCGAGGAAAAAAATAGTTGTTGTTGCAAGACAAATATCTTGAATTTCTTTTTGCAGGAAAGCGCCACCGCCTAAAGAAATAACCTTTAAAGGCTTATGGCATATTTCAGAAATAATCTCTTTTTCGTGCTGGCGAAAGGTTGCTTCTCCATATTTTGCGAAAATATCTTTTGGCGGCATTTGAAATCTGCGCTCAATTTCTTCATCAATATCAATAAAATCCCGATATAATTTTTGGGCAACCCTCTGACCGATTGTTGTTTTTCCAACACCCATAAAACCGATTAATACAATACTTTGCTCTTTCAATGATCTTTGATTCACTTTATTTCCCCCTTGTTGCCCCACGTAGATTATCTTTCTTGTTGGTGTATTGCTTTTCGTGCTAACTGATCCGCTTTACTATTTTCTTTTTCAGGTATCCATTTAATAAATAGAAATGGAAAGTCCGCTGATGCAGCTTGGATAGTTTCCAGTAAAGGAAGAAACTGTTTGTTTTTAGTTCTTCCTTGATCAATAACTTCTGCTGCCACTTTTGAATCTGTCCGGAAAGATAGGATTTCTCCAGGAAAGTTTGTTTTGCATATTCTTAATGCTTCTATAATAGCGTGAAATTCAGCTTCATGGTTTGACATATATGGTAAAGGAACTGTATATTCCAACTTTTGTTCCCCTGATTTTATATAAATACCAGCACCGCTTTTTCCTGTATTCACGTTAGTGGCTCCGTCTGTATAAACTTGGATCAACGCGCGTCACCTCATTTAGTGAAGTATTGTTGTGCATTTCTAGATTCATCGTTTAAAGAAAATTGCATGAAAAAGAGATCGATGTTAATGAATCAAAGGGAATTTCCTTTATTCTTCATCGTGGTCATGTTTATCTTCCTCTTCATGATGCTTATGGTGTTCATGATCTTTTTCATCATGGGCATCTTCATCGGATGGTTCAGCATCACCAACGATTACCGTTTCTAAAGGCATCGCATGCTGTTCTTTTGCTGTTGTGTGTGCATACATTTCATAGACAGCTTCTTCATCAAAAGTAAAACTTGCAGTATATGTACCATTCTCTTGATGTACGCCCTCTACCTCAACGCTATCATCAGAATGTCCTTGTGTCCAAACCTCAAATAAAACCTCGTGCGCATCTTCAACCGGTTCACCGTCAAAGCTAACATGAGCGGTTAAGTCGATGGTTTCTCCAACCTCTACATGTTCGGGAACATCAAAATTTACTTCCAATGCAGCTAATTCTGGTAAATTAGTGTCGCCTTCTTTTGCTGTATCTGCTTCGTTGTTGGAGCAAGCGGTTAAAACAGCAATACATGCAATCAGGATAAAAAGTATTTTTTTCTTCATTATGTCCGTACTCCTTTCTTTACGTTTTTTTAAGCCTTTTTAAAAGATATAACCTTCACCTAGTATAGCATGACCAAGGAGAGGATAGGTTGAACAAATGATGACTTCTTTATTTCCAATTCAAGTATATCTCCACTATAATGAGGAGAGGGGGGATGGAGATGAAGTTAGTATCTTATCAGAAAGAAACAGGAAGTTCCTATCGAGTTGGGGTTTTGGTAGACTCCGAATCACTTGTAGATGTAGAAATGATTTCGAAACAATACGGGGAGAAGCAGCTTCCGGCAAGTCCGATTGATTTTTATACGCATGCAACAGAACATATTGAAACGTTGCAAGAAGTTCTTCATCTAGCAACAGACTATAAAAAAATTTCGCTTCAGGAAGTCCGTTTGGGAATGCCGCTTGGAAAAGCTAAAAAGGTCATTTGTGTTGGTACAAATTATCAGGAACATATTAATGAGATGAAAACAAAAATTCCTGATTTTCCCGTTTTATTTGCGAAATTTGATAATGCAATTATTGGTCCGGAAGATGATATTTTTTATCCTTCAATAACTGAAAAATTAGATTACGAAGTAGAGTTAACCGTAGTCATTGGGAAAACCGCCTCCAAGGTTAAAAAAGAAGATGCTTTTGGTTATATTGCCGGGTTTACACTGGCAAATGATACCTCTGCGCGTGATCTGCAGAAGCGTACACCGCAATGGCTGCAGGGGAAATCACTTGATCATACAACGCCTGTTGGCCCATGGATAGTAACGAAAGATGAAGTAAGTAATCCACACCATTTAAACATTCGCTCGTATGTGAATGGGGAGGTGCGCCAATCTTCCAACACGGAACATCTCATCTTTGATATTCCTTTTTTAGTTCACTTTATCTCCGAAATTATGACGCTTGAACCCGGAGATATTATTTTAACAGGAACTCCACATGGCGTTGGTTTTGCAATGGAACCTGCGGGGCTGCTTCAACCCAATGATCGGGTGAAATTAGAAATTGAGGGAATTGGGGTCATGGAAAATCAAGTCAAGAAGGTATAATGTAAGGAGCAAGTATAAAATACATCCTTTTCTGAGAAATTCATGGAGGTCAAGTCATGCAGCAAAGTTTAGTGTTAAAACAAGCGTTGTCCTGGAAAATGAATCAATCGCTACACCAATCTATTGAAATTCTGCAGCTTTCTGGTATTGAATTATACGACTATGTTCAAAAAATAGCGGAAGAGAATCCTTTAATAGAGGATATCCGTCCGATTGATCGCCAAGTGCTCTCCAAATTTCATGATGATACAAATGCTTTTGAAAATATGAATGCCTGGAAAAAGAGTATGTACGAGCAATTAAAAGAAAATATGTATATGTTGTCTATCCAGGAGGAAACGATAAAAGAAGCTGTATTGTTTGGAATTGATTCTTTAAATGAAAATGGTTATTTAGATATTACGTTAGAGGATTGGTCGGCACAATGCCAGCTTACGATGGAAGAAACAGAACAAGCTCTTTTTTATTTACAATCTCTTGAACCTCCAGGAATTGGGGCTAGAAACTTACAAGAATGTATCCGTTTACAGTTAAGAGAGATGGATTGTGATTTTCCGTTTTTAGATGATCTTTTTGAAAATAATCTTATTCTTATCGCGGATGAAGATGTAGGGGCTTTGGCTGAAACATATGAAATTACAGAAGAAGATGCAAAAAGGCTGATAACGAATATGAAGCTTTGCCACCCAAATCCTGGTAAATTATTAGAAGATACCGAGACTGAGTTTATTATTCCAGAAGCATCGGTTTTTAAAGAGGATGGGGAATGGCATTTATCTTTCTTTCACTGGTCAAGTCCCTCGATTCAAATCCGAGAAGACATCATGCGGATGGACATGCCAAAGGAAGGAAAGGAATTTTTAAAAGAAAAGAAAAAAGAGTTGGAGATGCTGGAACAAGCGATTCAATACCGTGGTAAAACATTAGAACAGGTTTTACGCATTATTGTAAATAAACAATTGCCCTTTTTTGAACAAGGAATAGCAGCACTGCAACCTTTAACCTTACAGGATATTGCAGATGCGTTGGATCTTCATGTTTCCACGATTAGTCGTGCCATTAGTCATAAGTATGTACAGACAGATTCTGGTATTCTTCAGGTAAAATATTTATTGCAGCGTGAAACCAGAAAAGGAGAAGGTGTTGCTCGGATAGTAGTAAAACAGTATGTAAAGGAAATTATAGATAAGGAAGACCCGACACAACCATTATCTGATGAAAAAATTCGCAGGAAGTTAGAGGAGTTATATCAGGTACGAGTAGCTAGAAGAACTGTTATGAAATATCGAGAAGAACTAAATATACCATCTTCCTCGAAGCGAAAAAGGAGTACAAGCTAAAGAGATGATTCAATTTTATACGAAAAATAATTGCCCTCTATGCGATGAGGCAAAAGCATTGTTAAACATGCTCAATACGGATAATATCCCAGTTGAAGAAATTGATATTTATCAATCGGATTCCTTATTAGAAGAATATCAATTAATTATTCCCGTTATAGCTTATAAAGGCAATAAAGTTTATGGAAACGAAATGAACATAGAAAATGTCAGCAGATTGCTACATGATTCATAAGAGAATGACACTCTCCAAGAACGGCTATGCACGTTTTTAGAGGGTGTTTTTTATTTGGTAAGAAAGCGAAATTCTAGTGTGCTTACTTCCTCATGGAAAAATCAAGGTGATACGAATTTTCCTTGTTTAAGTTGATTGGCAATGGGAATAGATAAAAGTGAAGGGTTTTTACGCTTAAAATGATACTGCTCCTATGATAGGATTCTTTTTACTTTGGATAAAACGGAAGTGATT
Source organism: Oceanobacillus sp. J11TS1 (assembly GCF_018333215.1). GTDB lineage: Bacteria > Bacillota > Bacilli > Bacillales > Amphibacillaceae > Oceanobacillus. Next base: position 12,177 of record NZ_BORO01000026.1, read on the forward strand.
TTTTAGAGTTTTTATTTGATTTTAGTATCTCGTATGTTATAATACAATTGATTTGGGACGCAGAATAACCACCTGGGACAATTTCAATCCCGCAAAGAGGAGAATGGTTTAAATGGAATCCATCATGGCCCTACAAAGAAAGATTGTTCCTGAATTGGTTAGTTTGATGCAAGAAAGGTATACGTTACTGCAACATGTACATTTGCATCAGCCAATTGGTAGGAGAGCATTAGCAGAAAGTACAAATTTAACAGAACGGCATGTTCGTGGAGAAATTGATTTTCTGCAGGGACAGGGACTAGTTGAAGTTACTTCAAAAGGTATGTTTATTACCAATGAGGGAAAAGTAGTCTTGGACCAGTTAGCTGCTTTAATTGGAGATTTATCTCGATTAGAAAATCTGGAAGACCAATTAAAACGTACTTTATCGATTGATAATGTTATTGTAGTGCCTGGTGACAGTGATCATGATCCCAAAATAAAAGCGGAGATGGGAAAAGCATGTGTGACTTATCTTCAATCTGTTTTACAAAAAAACAATACGATTGCTGTAACAGGAGGAAGTACCATTGCTGCTGTAGCAGATGCGATGAAGCCATTGCCTAAAGGAGCAAACGTCTTATTTGTTCCGGCTAGAGGAGGTATTGGTGAAAAAGTTGAGAATCAAGCATCACGTATCGTTTCAGAAATGGCAAGAAGATCAAATAGTCAATATCGAATGCTTTATGTGCCAGATCCCATTAGTGATTCCACATACGAAATGATTATTCAAGAACCCCATGTCATTGATGCTTTAGCTGTTATAAAAGCTTCAAACATTGTTCTGCATGGTATTGGAGATGCTTTACGTATGGCAGAGCGAAGAAAATCTTCCCAAAAAGTATTAGATTTATTAAAGTCGGAAAATGCAGTTTCAGAAGCCTTTGGCTATTATTTCGATGTGAATGGCCGCATTGTTTACAAAGTTAAAACAATCGGACTGCAACTGGAGGATATGGATGAATCAAAACATGTTATTACAGTTGCCGGCGGATCTTCAAAAGGAAATGCAATTAATTCGTACTTTAAACAAGGGAAGAGCAACATGTTAATCACCGATCAAGGTGCTGCAGAAAAGATATTAAGAGGATAACCTCTTTATATAAATAAAATTTTAGAACATTCTTAGGAGGAATTTAATATGGCTGTAAAAGTTGGTATTAACGGCTTTGGAAGAATTGGACGTAATGTTTTTCGTCAATCTTTAAAAAATGACCAAGTAGAAATAGTGGCAATCAACGACTTAACAGATGCTAATATGCTTGCACACTTGTTAAAATATGATTCTGTTCACGGTAAACTAGAAGAAGAAATCAGTGTAAATGGTTCTAACCTTGTAGTTGATGGAAAAGAAATTAAAGTACTTTCTGAGCGCGACCCAGCAAATCTTGGATGGGGAGATCTTGGCGTTGAAATCGTCATCGAATCTACTGGTATCTTCACTAAAAAAGAAGATGCTGAAAAACACATTCAAGCAGGAGCTAAAAAAGTAATCATCTCTGCACCAGCAACAAATGAAGATTTAACAATCGTAATGGGCGTTAACGATGATAAATATGATCCTGCTCAGCACAATGTTGTATCTAACGCTTCTTGTACAACAAACTGCTTAGCACCATTTGCTAAAGTATTAAACGATAACTTTGGTATCAAACGTGGATTAATGACTACTATCCACTCTTATACAAATGACCAACAAATCCTTGATTTACCACATAAGGATTATCGTCGTGCTCGTGCAGCTGCACAAAACATCATCCCTACTTCAACTGGGGCTGCTAAAGCAGTTGGGCTAGTATTACCAGAACTTAACGGTAAATTAAACGGTAATGCAGTACGTGTTCCAACTCCAGACGGTTCATTAACTGACTTAGTTGCTGAGCTTGATAAAGAAGTAACTGCTGAAGATGTTAACAATGCAATGAAAGAAGCTGCACAAGGACCGCTTAAAGGAATCCTTGAGTATACTGAAGATCCAATCGTTTCTTCTGATATCGTTGGAAACAGCCACTCTTCTATTTTCGATGCGTTATCTACAATCGTTATGGAAGGAAACCTTGTAAAAGTTGTTTCTTGGTATGATAACGAAATGGGCTACTCAACTCGTTGTGTAGACTTAGCAGTATTTATGGCTGAAAAAGGACTATAAGAAAATAAAGGACGTTCGTTGTAAGGCCAGCCTCTCCGAACGGAATAAATAGAGGAGGGAGCAATTCCTCCTCTATTTTCTTTTTCCTTTTTAAGAATAGATTTCACAAGTAGGATAACCCTATATCTTATATGAAATTTGTAAAGAGAAGCTATCTTTTCTGTAGAGGTTAGAGAAGGATATAGGCTTAAGTGGAAAGTTTAAGGGCAACCCTGCGCTTTAAAAGGCTTGGTTTGCCAAGTTTTCTTTAGAATTAGTAGTGAATCAAAATAAAATGGTATAATAAATAGAGCTACATATACCAAACTAGGAGGGATTTCGTTGAACAAAAAAACCATTGCTGATTTACAGGTAGAAGGTAAACGTGTATTTTGTCGTGTTGATTTTAACGTACCTTTAAAAGATGGAGAAATTACCGATGATACACGTATTCGTGCAGCCTTGCCAACGATTCGTGAGTTAACGGATAAAGGGGCAAAACTTATTTTAGCGAGTCATCTAGGTCGTCCTAAAGGAACGGTTGTAGAAGAACTTCGTTTAGATCCAGTAGCAAAACGTTTGAGCGAATTGCTAAACAAAGAAGTTACCAAAACGGATGAAGTCTATGGTGAAGAAGTTAATAAAGCAATCGAAGAACTACAAAATGGCGATGTTTTATTAATTGAAAATGTTCGTTTTGAAGCTGGTGAGGAGAAGAATGATCCAGAACTAGTTGATGCATTTGCTGAAATGGCAGATCTCTACGTCAACGATGCGTTTGGAGCAGCACACCGTGCACATGCTTCTACAACTGGAATTGCTACCAAGCTTCCGGCTGCAGCAGGTCTATTAATGGAAAAAGAAATCGAAGTCCTAGGTAAAGCATTGGAAGATCCAGCGCGTCCATTTACAGCAATCGTAGGCGGAGCGAAAGTTAAAGATAAAATTAATGTAATTGATAACTTGCTCGATAAAGTAGATAATTTGATTATTGGCGGCGGCTTAGCTTATACGTTTGTTAAAGCGTTAGGGCACGAAATTGGTAAATCATTATTAGAAGAAGATAAGATTGATTTAGCAAAAGAATTCATGCAAAAAGCAAAAGACAAGGGTGTGCAGTTTGTTTTACCATCCGATGTTGTCGTAGCTGATGATTTCGCAGAGGATGCAAATACGAAAATTGTAGATATCGACCAGATTCCTGCTGATTGGGAAGCATTAGATATCGGTACAAAAACGCGTGAAAAATATACTTCTATTATAAAAGATTCGAAATTAGTTATTTGGAATGGACCAATGGGTGTATTCGAATTAAATACGTTTGCTGGCGGAACGAAAGCAGTTGCAAATGCTGTAGCTGAAACAGAAGGATTCTCTGTTATTGGTGGAGGAGACTCTGCAGCAGCAGTAGAAAAATTCGATTTAGCAAGTGAAATGGACCATGTATCTACAGGTGGAGGAGCTTCCTTAGAATTTATGGAAGGAAAAGTTCTGCCAGGTGTAGATGCTTTAAATGATAAATAATATAGAATGGATGAGGTGAGCGCATGCGTAAAGTAGTTATTGCGGGAAACTGGAAAATGAATAAAACATTAGCAGAAGCGTCCGATTTTATGGATGCCGTTATTCCTAAGGCTTCAGGCGGGAATGCAGAAGCAATTGTTTGTGCACCTTTCGTACATTTACCTGCTCTTGTTGAAAAAGCAAAAGGTTCAAATGTGAAAGTTGCTGCACAAAACATGCACTTTGAGGAATCAGGTGCGTATACTGGGGAAGTTAGTCCAGTAATGTTAAAGGACTTAGGCGTAACACATGTTGTTATCGGACACTCTGAACGTCGCGAATATTTTGCAGAGACAGATGAATCTGTAAATCAAAAAACAAAAGCTGCTTTTGCACATGATTTAACACCAATTGTTTGTGTTGGCGAAACATTAGAGCAACGTGAAGCGAACGAAACAATGGATGTTGTAGGCAATCAGGTAAGAAAAGCATTAGCAGGATTGTCTGATGAACAAGTAACACAAACAATTATTGCTTATGAACCAATTTGGGCAATTGGAACAGGAAAAACAGCTTCTAGTGAGGATGCGAATGAAGTTTGTGCAAAAACACGTAAAGTCATTGCAGAAATTACTTCAGACGAAGTAGCAGATCAAGTAATTATTCAATATGGCGGAAGTGTAAAACCTGCGAACGTTGACGAACTGCTTGCTCAATCTGATATTGACGGCGCATTAGTTGGCGGTGCAAGTTTAGATCCTGAATCATTTGTTCAATTAGTGGAGGCAGGTACAAAATGAGTCAAGATAAATTAGCTGCATTAATTATCTTGGATGGCTTCGGTATCCGTGATGAAGAAAAAGGAAATGCAGTCAAGCAAGCAAAAACTCCGAACTTTGATCGTTATTGGAACACTTATGCACATAATCAGCTAACTGCTTCTGGGACTGCTGTTGGATTACCAGATGGCCAAATGGGTAACTCCGAAGTTGGTCACTTAAATATTGGAGCAGGCCGTATTGTTTATCAAAACTTAACTCGTGTTAATTTATCTATTAAAGATGGCGATTTTTTTGAGGTAGATGCACTTGTAGGTGCTGTTAATTATGCAAAAGAAAAAGGAAAAGCATTGCATCTTTTCGGTCTGTTATCTGATGGCGGGGTGCATAGCCATATCAATCATCTTTTTGCTCTATTAGAATTAGCGAAACGCCAAGGTTTAGAAGAAGTATATGTACATGCTTTTCTAGATGGCCGTGATGTTGGTCCGCAAACTGCTGGTGAGTTCATAAAGCAGACAGAAGATAAAATGAAGGAAATAGGCGTAGGTCAATTTGCAACTGTATCTGGTCGCTACTACTCTATGGACCGTGATAAACGCTGGGATCGTGTGAAAAAAGCATATGATGCCATGGTTTACGGAGAAGGACCTTCTTATCACAGTGCAGCTGAAGTTGTAGAGGATAGCTATAAAAATGAAATTTATGATGAATTTGTGATTCCGTCGGTTATTACAGATGAGAATGACAAACCTGTTGCAACGATTCAGGACGAAGATGCTATTATCTTCTATAATTTCCGTCCAGACCGTGCGATTCAGGTTTCAAGAACTTTTGCGAACGATGATTTCCATGATTTTGATCGTGGCGAGAAAGCTCCGAAGAATCTTGAATTTGTTATGATGACGAACTTCAGTGAAACAGTGGATGGACATGTTGCATACAAACCAGTTAACTTGGACAATACCGTTGGAGAAGTTTTAGCACAGAACAATTTGAACCAATTGCGTATTGCGGAAACGGAAAAATTTCCGCACGTCACTTTCTTTATGAGCGGTGGTCGTGAAAAAGAGTTTGAAGGTGAAAAACGCATCCTTATTGATTCACCAAAAGTAGCTACCTATGATTTAAAACCAGAAATGAGTGCTTATGAAGTAACCGATGCGTTATTAAAAGAACTTGATGCTGGGGAGCAAAATGCCATTATCTTAAACTTTGCAAACCCAGATATGGTTGGTCACTCAGGAATGCTGCAGCCGACAATCGATGCAATTGAAGCAGTAGATGAATGCTTAGGTAAAATTGTTGATAAAATTACAGAGTTAGGTGGACATGCTATTATTACAGCTGATCATGGGAACTCAGATGAGGTTGTGACATTGGAAGACAAGCCAATGACTGCACATACAACAAACCCAGTTCCGGTTATCGTAACAAAAGATGAAATTACGTTACGTGATGGCGGAATTCTAGCTGATTTAGCACCAACACTATTAGATTTACTTGAGGTAGAGAAACCAGAAGAAATGACTGGTTCATCATTAATTAAAAAATAAAAGGGCAAGTTCAAAATCAGTGGTCGGAAAAAGCTTCCTGCATTTGCTTTGTCTACCACAGATTTTGACAATAGCCAAAACAAAAAATAGCCATAAAAGGAGAGTATATTATGCCATATATTACTGATGTATACGCAAGAGAAGTATTAGACTCAAGAGGTAACCCAACTGTTGAGGTAGAAATTTTCACAGAATCTGGAGCTTTTGGCTCTGCCATCGTACCAAGCGGTGCTTCTACAGGGGAATATGAAGCTGTAGAATTGCGCGACGGTGACAAAAACCGTTATTTAGGAAAAGGTGTTGAAAAAGCGGTAGAAAACGTAAATGAAATCATCGCTCCTGAATTAATCGGTTTAGATGTAACTCGTCAAAACATCATCGACGCATTAATGATCGATTTAGATGGAACAGAAAACAAAGGGAAATTAGGCGCTAACGCTATTCTAGGCGTGTCTATGGCAGCAGCTCGTGCAGCAGCAAATCACTTAGAAGTACCTTTATACAACTATCTTGGCGGATTCAATGCAAAAACTCTTCCAACGCCGATGATGAACATCTTAAACGGTGGAGAGCATGCTGACAATAACGTAGATATTCAAGAATTCATGATTATGCCTGTTGGTGCAGAATCTTTCAAAGAAGCATTACGCACTGGTGCAGAAATTTTCCATTCCTTGAAAAAAGTATTAGGCTCAAAAGGCTACAATACTGCTGTTGGGGATGAAGGCGGATTTGCTCCAAACCTTTCTTCCAACGAAGAAGCTCTTCAAACGATTGTAGAAGCAATTGAAGCTGCTGGCTACAAACCTGGTGAAGAAGTAAAACTTGCTATGGACGTAGCTGCTTCTGAAATTTACAGTGACGGTAAATACAATCTTAAAGGAGAAGGCGTTGTACGTACTTCTGAAGAAATGGTTGACTGGTATGAAGAAATGATCTCTAAATACCCAATCATCTCGATTGAAGACGGCCTTGATGAAAATGACTGGGATGGCTTTAAAATTTTAACTGACCGTCTTGGCGATAAAGTACAACTAGTAGGTGACGACCTATTTGTTACAAACACTGCAAAACTTTCTCAAGGTATCGAAAAAGGGATTGGTAACTCTATCCTTGTCAAAGTAAACCAAATCGGTACACTTACAGAAACATTTGAAGCGATCGAAATGGCTAAACGCGCAGGTTACACTGCTGTTATTTCTCACCGTTCTGGTGAAACGGAAGATACAACTATTGCTGATATCGCAGTTGCTACCAATGCGGGTCAAATTAAAACAGGTGCTCCATCTCGTACCGACCGTGTTGCAAAATACAACCAGTTACTTCGCATTGAAGATGAACTAGCTGGCATGGGCGAGTATGGCGGATTAACTTCTTTCTATAACTTAGCTAATAAATAATACGTTAGTATGAGTGTATAACCCTCTATTTATGATGATAAAATCATTGTAAATAGAGGGTTTTTTATTATTTTAAAATTTGAGTATACAAAGAACGAAGAAGAAAAGTATTATCATTTTTCGATTAATAAAAGAACGGAAATTAGTAAAGATATCTTTACCTTTTATCGTATTTTTATTAAACTATGTGTAAAGATATCTTTACGATTTTTCAGACTTGATATGTCGGTTTTTGAGGAGGTGTTTACTATAGCAGTCATTAATCATATCCGTGAAATCCGCCGGAAAAAAGGGATAACGCAAATAAAAATGGCGGAGGATCTGCAGGTTACACGCCAGACAATGAACGCCATCGAAAAAAATAAATATAATCCGAGTCTGGAGCTGGCTTTAAAAATAATTGCCTATTTTGAAATGCCGATTGAGCAGGTGTTTATTTTAGAAGAGGAGGATGACAAATGAGTGTGGAAAATAACATGAAGAAAGGAAAATCTGTAAAAAAGTGGGCACCATTTTTTCGTATTATCGCTTCACTGGTTGGATGTATTTTGGGGGCATCTCTGTATTACTTTTTTCAAGGCGGAGAATTTCCATATGAAGTATTATTGGGCGGATTAACTGGAGCAATTATTTTAGCAATATTTGCATTTATTAAGTACAAACGTAAAAAAGATAATACTCCGGAAGCAGATGAAAGAGTAAAGCACAATATATTTCGTTTTTCCGCATACGCATCTCATATTTCTTTAGCTGTATTATTTTTAGGAATATTCATATTCAGTCTTCTCGGAGTTGAATCCGTATCCATTACGTATTTGTGGATTTTCTTTGTGGTTTATATCTGGGTTACAGGGATAGGAACTGTAATAGCAAGAAGAAGATGATGATAATCATCTAAGTGGGAGATCAAACAACCAGTAACGGCCCGATTGGTTCAAGGGCCTTTAGGGAGGCCGCTTTTTGGTCATACCTTTAGGTGCATGCCCTTGTGGTACTAGCAATCAGTAGGGGATGAAAGAACCCCCACTAATTGAAGTTTCACTTTATCCCTTTATTGCTTTAAACAACGTCCATCTGTCCTTTTCTACAATCTTTGTTATATAGTCACCAATAATAGATTGATCCATATAGTCGATTAAACGCTGTAACTCATTATCCGATAACTCATGTAAAATACTGCGTCCGGCTCTGGATTGAATGTCATCAAAGAGAGCTTCTTTGTTTTTATACATTTTCCTTATCTCCCATAGGCGGTGCTCTTCTATATTTTTAAAACCAGCTTGCTGAAGACTTAATTTTATATCATAGCTAGAGTGTCTCCGTTCCTTTTCAAATGCCTTTAGTGTCGGGAAAGCCTCAAAAAAGTAGCCGCGAATATGTTCGTTGCTACCTTCTAGTAAACAATCGTCCAGTGTGCGATCCTGGATAAGATAACAGCCGCCGCTTTTCAATACTCTATATGCCTCAGCAAATACAGAACGTAAATCTTTTATATGGTGGATTAATGCTCTGGATAATATTAAGTCAGCATTATCCGGCTCTAAGCTAGTATTATCTGCGTCATCATGCTGAAAGGTAATATTAGAATAATTGCTGCAGTTTTCCCTAGCTCCTTCTAAAATGGATTTGGAATAGTCAATGCCTAATATAGATGGAATCCCGATATCAGCCAAAGCTTTGGAATAAATACCGCCCCCGCATCCTATATCTGCAGCTAGTTGAATAGAATCCATATCAATCAGCTCTTTTATTTTCTCTTTCCATGCAGTATCTGCTTCACGATTTGTATAGCTGTACATATTATCTTTACTGTGAAAATCCAATGCATCTCCTCCTCAGTAATGTTATTATAATTGATTATAGCTTTACATGCTAATTAAATATAATATTGGTTTTTAATTGGACTAGATAAGAAAATATTATATGAAGGCTAATTAGATAGATATATATTGGAATGTTACAATAGAAAAAACTGTAACAAAGGATGAAAAATCAATGAATGAACGTTATCAAATCAAGTATCAGACACCAAGTATCGAAACATTTAATCAATTACGGACAGAGGCCGGTCTAAGTAGCAAGGAAAGAAAAGCAATTGAAATTGGCCTTCCTAATACACTATTTGCTGTATCTATTTATGATGGTAATACATTAATTGGTATGGGAAGAGTTGTTGGTGACGGAGGGGTTGTTTTTCATGTAGTGGATATTGTTGTTAAACCTAGCTATCAGGGACAAGGCCTTGGAAAATGTGTGATGCAGGAAATTATGAATTATTTAGATAACCATACATACCAAGGATCGTATGTCAGCCTGATCGCCGATGTTCCGGCTGATAAGTTATATGAACAGTTTGGCTTTCGCTATACAGCTCCGAATTCTGTGGGAATGTATCGTATGTATTAAAAATCCCCTAATTATTGTTTGGATAAAACAATAATTAGGGGATTTCTTTATATTAATTTATTTATTAATAGTCTTTTCCGCTAATGCAACAACTTCTTCAGCAGTGCTTAGTGAAAGGAATTCATCTTTAAGTGCTGCAAGTTCTTTTTTATTCAAGCCAAGAATTTGCGTTCTTGCCGGTAAGATAGAAGTGGCGCTCATGCTGAATTCATCCAGGCCAAGTGCAAGAAGTAATGGAATCGCAGTAGAATCTCCTGCCATTTCTCCACACATACCAGCCCATTTGCCTTCTGCGTGAGCTGCTTCAATCACATTGTTTACCAGGTTCAAAATTGCTGGATGATATGGTTGGTACAGGTAAGATACCTGTTCATTCATACGGTCAGCAGCCATTGTGTATTGAATTAAGTCATTTGTTCCGATGCTGAAGAAGTCAACTTCTTTTGCAAATTGTTTTGCAATGACAGCCGTAGATGGGATCTCTACCATGATTCCTACTTCGATATCATCAGAAACTTCTATACCATCATTTTGAAGGTTTTCTTTTTCTTCTAATAGCAATGCTTTAGCTTGGCGAAATTCTTCCAATGTAGCAATCATCGGGAACATGATTTTTAAATTGCCGTATGCACTTGCGCGTAATAGAGCACGCAATTGCGGGCGGAATACGTGTTCATTTTCTAAACAGAAACGAATTGCACGGAATCCTAAGAATGGGTTAAGTTCTTTCGGCATATCTAAGTAGCTGATTTCTTTATCCCCGCCGACATCGAGTGTACGTACAACAACAGGCTTGTCTCCCATTTTTTCTAATACGGATTTGTATGCTTCAAATTGTACATCTTCGGAAGGCAATTCCGAGTTACCCATGTACAAGAATTCTGTACGATAAAGACCAACGCCCTCACCGCCATTATTAAGAACGCCCTCTACATCGTCGGGTGTACCAATATTTGCAGCAAGATCTACTTGTTCGCCGTCTGCAGAGAAAGTAGGCTCATCTTTTAATTTTGCCCATTCTTCCTGCTGTTTTGCAAATGCAGCTTGTTTTTCTTCATATAATTTAATTTCTTCCTCTGTCGGGTTAATAATAACCTTACCTTCAATTCCATCCACGATAACTTGATCGTCTTTTTTCACTGAATCTGTAACATCTTTTGTTCCTACAACAGCGGGAATTTCCAAAGAACGGGCCATAATAGCGGAGTGAGAAGTTCGGCCACCGATATCGGTTGCAAAACCTTTTACAAAATCACGATTTAACTGAGCAGTATCTGAAGGAGTTAAATCTTTTGCAATCACAATCACTTGCTCGTTAATTAGAGCAGGGTTAGGGAAGGTTACCTGAAGCAAATGAGACATTACACGTTTTGTAACATCATGAATGTCAGCTGCGCGCTCACGCATGTATGCATTATCCATATCTTTAAACATTTGAATGAACATCGTTGCAACTTCGTCTAAAGCAGCTTCTGCATTTACTTTTTCATTATTGATTTTATCTTTGATTGGATTTATAAGCTCTGGATCGCCCAATACAAGCAGGTGTGCAGAGAAAATTTCTGCATGCTCTTCACCGAGTTCTTTTAATGTATGTGCTTTAATTTTCTCCAGTTCATCTCTAGAAACTTCGATTGCGCTTTCAAGACGTTCAATCTCTTTTTCTGGATGATCAACTGTCGTCTTTTCAAACGTTAATTCCGGTTCTTTTAATTCATATACTTTAGCAATGGCAATACCGCTTGATGCAGCAATTCCATTCATTTTCTTCATCATTCGAGCATCCTTTCTTTAATAAAGCTTTAAACATATTATAACATATTTATACTAAATGAGCGTGCATCATTGTGCAAGTAATATACGGAAATTGTAGACATTTGGCGATATGAGAAAGGAATTGCTAATTATTGTCTTTTTTAGAATGCTTCAACCATCTTCCGATAAACTCAAATACTTCTTTTCGGCATGTATCGTTTAATAACTCGTGTCTTCCTCCTTCATAAACTTGGACGAGAATGTTCGTCAGCCCGCTTTTTTGAAAAAGATCAGCAGTTTTCCATACCCCATTCCCATACTGGCCAATCGGATCTTGGTCTCCGCTAATAAGAAGAAGGGGCAGGTTTTTACGTATATGTTGATTGAGGTTTTGATCTCTTGTCTGATATATCCCTTCCAACAAGTCATAGAAAAAACGAGCGGTTGGAATAAAGCCTGTATAAGGATCCACTTCATAGGCGTCAGCCAATGTTTTATCTCTTGTAAGCCATTCATGCTTATAATGTTTATCACGCTTCATACTGCTTCCTAAAACAAGGTTATTCATAAGAGGAGATGGCTTTGTTGCTGGTAACAGGGAGGCAACTCTTTTTCCAATAGCCGTAACGATTCTGGAATAATGGCCCGTGCCAGTTAAAATTACCCCGTCGATTTCCGTGCTATAATGCTGGATGAAATTTCGCATTAAGAAAGAACCCATACTATGCCCTAAACAGTAATAGGGAAGGTGTGGAAACGCATCTTTCCCAAATTGCATGATTTCATAAAGGTCTGTAACGACACGACGGAATCCATTTTTTTCTGTAAAGTACCCCTGTATTCCGGTATCTCCTGTTTTACCATGACCGCGATGATCACAGCCTATGACAACAAAGCCTAAGGAAGTACAATAAGAAGCAAAATCGTGATAACGTTCGATATGCTCCACCATGCCATGTGCTATTTGCAAGACACCAATCGCTTCATTTTCTGGAAGCCATTGTTTGAGATAAATGCTTGCACCATCAGAAACATCTAGCCAATGCTGTTTGATATGCATTCGGCTTTCCCCCTTATTGATTCTATAATTAGCAGTACAGTATTTTGTTTGAAGCAGCTATTTTCATTATACTGTGAAGCCAAGTTTCAGAACAAATGCCAGAGTAAATAAAGATACGGAATCATAGACTATGGTTTTGGACAGGAGAAGGCAAAAGGTGAAAGCAAACCAATGGAAAATATGAAGTAAAGAATAGAGCTTTCTTGAATAAAAGGATTGAAAAATGGCCAATATTATACCTCGTTACTTTAGCAAACATTATCCGTATTCTTTCCTTAAAAAGTTATCTTAAAAGAAGATATTAAGAAGAAATCAGAAGTTGACGCTCTGCATGTAATTATTTTTAGCATGAGGTTAATATTGGCCTGCTGTTAATTAAAAAAGAGCATCAGTAATCGTCAATCCGACAAGACTCGTTAATTTACTGGGTTAAACACCCTGAACATAGAATATTCTTCATTAATTTCTGCTTGTTATTCTGAATCTTTACGAGTTTGCTCTGGTAACGAATCCCAGAAAGATTCATCTTGTTCATTCACGGATCCACTTGCAATGGCTCTTAATGTGGAATCAAGGGTGTTGATAGTCTGTTTAATTAAGTAACCATTACTTTTTTGGCCAAGTACAGCTGATTCATTGGAATGGTCAGACATCCCGCGCATTTCGAATAAAAGAGTGGCAATATCGTATTGAACCGCAATTCCGTTACGTGCAATTGTTTCAGCACTTCCGCCAGGGTATTTTCCAATGCGTCCCCAGCCTGTTGATTCAATTTCATTGTAGACTATAGCACCAAGTTGCTTAGACTTATGCAGGACCTCTGGATTGACGTTAGGTGTTGTTGGATGAAGGATGGAACCAGATACCAATTCATCCCCATTAATTACCCGATCCGCTCCTTGATGATGTAGGTCAATCATGTAATCAATATCATATTTTTGTAAGACATTCTCATGCAAAGCTTTCGTTTCCGGTTGGATTTTATCAATATGATCGCGATTTATATCCGTGCCAACAGCGTTGTATCTAGTTAAATGACGGTCACCGTTTGCAACATAATCATCTAATGGAAAATCAACGTCTCCCATGGCGCCGTCCGCATTAAGCATTGGCAGCACGAGGACATTAACATTATCCAATACCCCTTTTGATTTACCTGTTCCAAGATGTTTGATAAATTCTAGTGCTCCTTCTGTAGTTAATTGTTCATTCCCATGTTGTTGGGTTAAATATAGAACCGTTGGATTTTCAGGATTCGACATATACTTTACAAGGTGAATATCCCGCCCCTTCACAGTTTGACCAATAACTTCTAATTCCATTTTTTCTTGTTTTGCGTCTTGTTTTTTCAGAAAATCTACTAATTCTTGATAAGTGGTAAGGATAGAGGTATTCACGGTTTCATTACCACCGTAATTTGGACCATTCCCAACTGCATTGACAACTGCGGGAGCGATGGATGTTCCACCAAGTACGAAAGCTCCTGTAAGGCTTAATGCTAATAGTCCTTTGTTCAATTTATTCATGAAATCCCTCCATTGTTTATAGGTATATCGTTATGTATTCTAGAGGATTTGCTAGAACCCTCCAAATAACACAAAATTAAAGGGATTGTCCTGTGTACAAATAACTAACCTGGGATGATAGATGGGGTGACTAAAGTTTTGATAATAATAAATTCATTATTTCAATCGCTTTCCAAATCGTTACTGAAAATAAAGAAATGAAAGATGATATATTGTTTTTTTGAGTCAACACCGTTATCGATAGTTGATATTATAAGAAACAATTCATGAATCTTTGTTGCGCAACAAATTCAAAGTGTGATAAAGTAGATTTTAGGGATTGTCGGAACATAGGAGGAGTATGAAAGCATGTTAACTGTCATTAATGTTATATTAGTAATTGATGTTATTGTTATGATTACACTTGTGTTATTGCAGTCTGGAAAAAGTGCAGGCTTATCCGGTGCAATTTCTGGTGGAGCTGAACAGTTATTTGGGAAACAGAAAGCACGCGGAATTGATTTAGTGCTTCATCGTTTAACGATTGTTACAGGTGTACTGTTCTTTGTCTTAGCTTTTCTAGCAGCATATGTATTACAGTAGATATTATACCTTATCACATTTTGGTGGTAAGGTTTTTTCATTTTCACTTTTGTTTTAGAAGGGTATACTAGAAGTGAAATGGGAAAAAATTAGTGAAGGAAGATGAAAGGAATGGATAGTGTGAAAGTAAAGTTACCACAGCCGTTTACATTTGAAGCAGGAGAGCGGGCTGTTTTATTATTACATGGATTTACAGGAAATTCTGCAGACGTTCGTATGCTCGGACGTTTTTTAGAGAAGAAAGGCTATACGAGCCATGCGCCAATTTATCGTGGGCACGGGCTTCCTCCTGAAGAATTAATAAAAAGTAATCCAGAACAGTGGTGGGCAGATGTAAAAGCCGCATATAACCATCTAAAGGATTTGGGATATAAGGAAATTGCTGTAGCCGGTCTTTCTCTTGGCGGAGTATTAGGTTTAAAACTTGCTTATTCGGAGCAAATTAAAGGTATGGTATCCATGTGTGCTCCGATGTTTTTTGATAACGAGAAAGAGCTGACAAAAGGATTTCAATCGTTTTCCAAAGAGTTTAAGCAGCTGGAGCAAAAGGACGAAACGGTCATCAAAGAAGAAATGGAAGCATTAATGAGTAACTCGAAGGATCTCTTTAAAGGGGTCGGTGACACCATTAAGGAAGTGAATTCAAATATTGATATGATTTATACACCAACTTTTGTAGTGCAGGCAGAGAACGATGAAATGATTAATACAGACAGTGCTAATTATATTTATGACAATGTCGAAGCTACACAAAAGGATATCAAATGGTATGCAAATTCTGGCCATGTCATTACGATGGACAAAGAAAAGGATCAGCTTCACGAAGATATCTATATGTTTTTAGAAAGCTTAGATTGGGAAGTATAAAATAAAAGCAGGAAAGATTAAAAGAAAGAAGGTGAAAGTATGAAAGAACGCATTTTAGATTATATTAAAGAAAACAGTACCAAGCCTTTATCTGTTCAAGAACTGGAAGAGGCTTTAGCTTTAGATAATGCGGTTGAATTTAAAGAGCTAGTTATTGCTTTAAATGAGTTGGAATTAGAAGGAGAGCTTGTACGTACAAGGAAAAATCGTTTCGGATTACCAGATAAAATGAATTTAATTAAAGGGACAATCCAAATGCATGCAAAAGGTTTTGCCTTCCTTATTCCGGAAGATGAAGACGAAAAGGATGTATACATCCACGCAAATGATATGGGTTCAGCAATGAATCGAGATAAAGTACTTGTTCGTTTAGAAAAGAAAGATTCCGAGGGTTCTCGCCCAGAAGGCAAGGTTATTCGAATTTTGGAGAGGGCGGTAGTCACTGTTGTCGGCACGTTTGAAGATAATCGTTCCTTTGGATTTGTCATTGCGGATGATAAGCGGATCCCTAATGATATATTTATTTCTAAAAGTCATACACACGGTGCGATTGATGGCCATAAAGTACTTGCCCGTATTACCAAATATCCAGAAGGAAGAAAGAGTGCAGAAGGAGAAATTATTCAGATTCTAGGTCATAAAAATGATCCGGGAATTGATATTCTCTCCGTTATTTATAAGCATGGAATTCCGATTGATTTTCCCGAAGAGGTCATTGAACAAGCAAATAGAGTACCAGATGAAATTCATCCAGATGAGATAAAAGGAAGAAAAGATTTACGGGATGAAGTCGTTGTCACGATTGATGGAGCAGATGCGAAAGATTTAGATGATGCTGTCAGTGTGAAGCGTTTGGATAATGGGAATTACCAGCTGGGTGTCTATATTGCTGATGTGAGTCATTACGTTAAGGAAGGCACGCCGCTGGATAAAGAAGCATTTGAGAGAGGTACAAGTGTTTATTTAGTCGATCGCGTGATTCCTATGATTCCCCATCGTTTATCAAACGGTATTTGCTCCCTTAATCCCCAGGTTGACCGCTTAACACTAGGCTGCCAAATGGAGATTAATGCAGGCGGGCAAGTTGTTCACCATGAAATTTTCCAAAGTGTGATTAATTCAAATGAGCGAATGACCTATTCAGATGTGAATAAGATTTTAGTAGATAAGGATGAGGAGCTTCGTCAAAAATATGAGCCGCTTGTTCCTATGTTTGAGGATATGGAAGAGCTTGCCTCTATTTTACGCAAAAAACGTTTTGGACGAGGAGCTATTGATTTTGATTTCAAAGAAGCAAAAGTGCTTGTCGATGAACAAGGCCATCCGACCGATGTTGTTATTCGTGAACGTTCCGTCGGGGAAAAATTAATTGAAGAATTTATGCTTGTTGCCAATGAAACGATTGCTGAGCATTTCCATTGGATGGATGTACCATTTATTCATCGTATCCACGAAGACCCGGACGAAGGAAAGCTGGAGAAATTCTATGACTTCTTAGCTGGACTGGGTATCTCTGTAAAAGGAACTGCGAATGAGGTTCATCCGCAACAGCTGCAAAAAGTGTTAGAATCCATTAAAGATGAGCCTGAGGAAATGATTGTATCAAAATTAATGCTGCGCTCGATGCAGCAGGCAAAATATTCTCCGCAAAGTGCTGGTCACTTTGGTTTGGCTACGGATTTTTATACACATTTTACTTCGCCGATTCGCCGTTATCCTGATTTAATTGTGCACCGATTAATTCGCACATATTTAATTGAAAATAAAATGGATAAGCAAACGTTGAATCATTGGAAGGAGCGCATGCCAGAGATTGGTCGTCATACTTCTGAGATGGAGCGCCGAGCAGTAGATGCGGAGCGTGACACAGATAATATGAAGAAAGCGGAATTTATGAAAGATAAAATTGGTGAAGAATTCACTGGTATTATTAGTTCCGTAACGAATTTTGGCATGTTTGTCGAGCTGGAAAATACGGTGGAAGGTCTTGTCCATGTCAGCTATTTAACAGACGACTATTATCATTATGATGAACGCAGTCAGGCGATGATTGGAGAACGGACAGCCAAAGTATTTCGAGTTGGAGATGAAGTTGATATTAAGGTAGCTGATGTAAACTTGGAAGAATACACAGTGGATTTCGAATTAACATCCTTAGCTTCTCCACGTCGAAAAGAAAGCAAACAAAAGCCGTCTAAACGAGTAATCCAAACCTCAACCAAAACGAAAGAAAAATCAAAACCAAAGGCAAAAGGGAAAGCAAAGCCTAAAAATCAAAAAAGAAATAAATCAAAACGGTAGAATCTCTTTTAAGAGATTTTATCGTTTTTTCACACAGAAAGAAACTTACTTACCTATATAAAACTTTTGAGATAAGGCAAGTTTTTTGGTAAAATAAAGAGAGAATTCATTCAGAGAGAACGTGAATGCTTCACAGATGAAAAAGAACTTTCAAATGAGTTCATATACTTTATTTTCATGAGCTATTAGTAATGAATGAAAGTTCTACGAGAGGATAGGATGATTTTAAATGCCAAAAGGAAATGGAAAAACCATCGCCCAGAATAAAAAAGCTTCCCATGATTATTTTATTGAAGACACGTATGAAGCAGGAATTGTTTTACAAGGTACGGAAATTAAGTCCATTCGTAATGGCAGAGTAAATATTAAAGATGCACATGCCCGGATTGACAGGAAAGGCGAACTGCAATTAATTAATCTGCATATTGCTGAGTACGAACAAGGAAATCGTTACAATCATGATCCTACCCGTACACGAAAATTATTGCTTCATCGTAAAGAAATTGATAAATTAATTGGTCTTACCCAGCAGCAAGGCTATGCATTAATCCCATTAAAAATTTATATAAAAAATGGTTATGCAAAAGTATTAATCGGCCTTGGAAGAGGGAAAAAGAAATATGATAAACGGGAAGACCTTAAACGGAAGCAAATGAAACGAGATGTCGACCGCGCAATCAAAGATCATATGCGTTAATCAAGACCACTTGATTTTTTAGTATGATTTGTTATAATAGAGGTTACCTTGTTAATGATAGTTGTTGAACAAACAACTCATATCATGCAAACAAGGAACAGCTGAATAATGATGCTTAATTATTCCCTGTGCTTTTTATATACGGGGACGTTACGGATTCGACAGGGATAGATTGAGCTCAAGTTGCACGTCGAGGTTACGGCTCGTAAAACGTTACGCCTAAATATAACTGGCAAAGAAAACAATCAACCTGTTTTAGCAGCTGCGTAAGTAGCCTAAAACGATCCTTCCTGCCATCGCCCGTGTGGCAGATTGAAGGGTCTCAAATGAAGCGGGCTATACTGCTATCCACCGTCTGAGGATGGGCAGAAGAACTTAATCAGACTAGCCCCATGGAAGCCTGTTGGTAGGCTGACATGAGAGTGAATGATAATATACCAACTAAGCGTGTAGATACTTGAGTGGCGATATCCTTGGACGAGGGTTCGACTCCCTCCGTCTCCATTTTAGTTTTATTAAACAATTTTATCACGTTTCATTGAGTGTCAAAAACCTTGAAATTATACGGTTTTTGACACTTTTTTATTTCAATGGATTTTATTGTAAGGCAGTCAAAGTAATGCGGGTTAGAATTTTCATTAATGTATAATGCATCCGCAATAAAAGCGAAATCAAATTTACCTTCTTCAGCTTTTTGTGCCTGTTCTATATAAAATTCAAGACTGACACTGGCATTTGACGGTATATCTGGGTGTCTCCAGTCAGACATTTTCTCCCCTACACCATGGATCATCGTCCATATTTTCACTTGTCGTTGCAACTCTTTTCTCCCCTTTCTATTATTTGTGATCATTTTTTTAGTTAGGAAGATGAAAGACGATACAAATTTATTTCACTGTATTCAATTTTAGATAATGGCATAGAACATCAAGGATCCTGCTGTCAAGATTAAAGCAAAGGTCTGTAATTTCAATAAGATAGGAAAAACCAGATTATCAAAGCGTAACCGTTTAGATAGTTTGGTTCTTTGTGCGGCTGAAATTTCCTGTCAATAATGTGAAGAATAATTTATTTCTTGTACGTTATTGATAATTAACCGGGAATATATTGCAAATCCTAAATTTTAAGAATATGCTTTAAAGTTATCAAATTTTTCATTAAAATGTAAGAAGTAAAGGAAAAAATATAATATATTAATGGAAAGTTGGGATGTATAGGATGACTGCATCTTTTGTATTAAATCAAAGATTGAAGATGGTGGATATAAGTATAGAGGTGAATCAACTGCAATTATCTAGTAAACAAGAGGAACTGGAGCGATTAAAGGAAGTGCAGAAAGATCTGAGAGAAGTACAAAGTGATTTTTACGATGTAGAGGAAGGGTGTTCAAAACCTGAATTCACATCAAAAAACTTTGATGGAGAGAATGCAAAAACGGTAGCAGAAATAAGAGAAGATGGGGTAAAGACAAGCATTGTTTCCTTAGCTGAAGAGCAGATTGGCGGGGCAATGACGGACATAGGAAAAAAACTAAGACAGATAATGAGTGAAATCAGTAACATAGAGACAAATATTATTTCATTAGAGTCACAACAAATAGAGCTTGAACAGCAGAAAAAAGAGGCAATGAAAGATGAGTAAATAAATTAAGGTATATCCTGAAATTGCTAAGCAGGGTGTTACCGAAATGTATCACTTATAGGAACCAGGGGAATTCATGCGGCTAGAGCAATGGCCTTGGAATTTGGACAAATACGCTAGTTGTGCCCGTCGTTTCTAATCGTCCTCGAATAATTCTTTCGGATTCATTTAATCTCGAAGTCAAGTTTCTATCATTCATATGACGGATGTTGAAAATGGTAGTTTGAACCAGGGCATAAGGCTTTTAATTGTTTGACATTCTTTGAAAATAATTCCTTTAATCCCTTGGAATTAATAATTAGCATGTTTATACTATAAATAGATGAAAATAAGCTAATTTTTACCGTGTAACGAGTTATGTGTGCATGGTTAAAAAGGGAGTGAAGGCATGACTGAAATAAAATTAAATCGTGGTCCAGTCGAACAAAAGCTTCAAGATTATGAACATGTATTAGCTCAAGTAAAAGCCAAAGGACTCGTGGATATCCGAGGGGAAAATAACTTGGATGCAGTAAAAAAAATGAACCAGTTAAATCAACGAATCGAACAATTAACTGTACTGTTTCAAGACGTTTCGGCAAAGCATATTACTTCTGCATTAGGAGCATTGGATGCATTGGAGGAAAAAGATAGAATGGAAGCAAAGGGAATTAAAATGATCGAATCATGATTTTAGCGATAGCGAGGGAGGGATAGGGTAAAGGGGTATGAAGACTTTAGAAGCATCAACGATTCATGAAGGTATTGAACAGACGACAAAGCTTTTGGGAGAATTAGCGAATCAAGTTGTGGAAGTTCAGGGGAAAATAACAGGAATACTGCAAACAGAATCGGATTTTAGTGGACGAACAGCTTCATCGATCCGTGCATTTTATCGGGATATCCATTCACCACTAGCTGTGTATTTAGAAGGAATTGTCCGGGAATATCACCAAACATTACTGCAAATCCAACAGTCGTTGTACGAATTTGACAGCTCGGAGCAGGCCTATATTGATGAAGAATTTCTTCAATCAGAAATGAAATCACAACTCCAAAAAACAAAAGAACATACAGTGCAGTTAACGGATGAAACCAATGAGCTTTTACGATCGGTACAAGATATTATCCATTTATCGAATGTCTCGGATGAGGAAATACTATATAATGTGGGTAAAACAGAAGATAAAGTGAACAAAACAATTGAAAATCTGTATCAATTTGACCAGGAAGCAACCAACAAGTTAACAACAACGGAAAAAGATTTTGACCTCCTAGAAAACTACCTTAAAGATATTCAGTCGTTAACGGGAGATCATCAGTTGCTGGTAACGAATTACAAAGCGAATTCAATAAAGCAATTAGATGTTCATCAGGAAATGATTGCAGGGCTATTCCAAAAAGCCATTCCCAAAGAATATGTGATAGACATTCTTACCGCAATAACAAGTTCTAGTTATCTAGCAATGGGATCTACTGCCGCATCCATTGTCCGAAACGAATTTAATGATAAAATGAGTATGACGACGGATTATCGGATACGGGCTCTGGGTTACTTTTTGGATAATACATCGCCTGTTATGCTAGAAGATCAATATAATAGTCTTAATGTTACCACAGTAAGCACTACGCCTGTACGAGATTATAAAGGAGAATTTTACGGTAATTATTTAACCCTGCAAGATGGAAGAATTGTTCGCTCTTTCATGGATCACGAAGGAGTTATGAAATATCATTTCGTGGAGGCAATCCCTGAGGAGAGATTAAAGCCGCCGGAAGTGGAGGAAGAAGACTTCTTTACGAAACTAGGTAATAGTTTCAAGAAGACCGTTGACAATACAGTTGAGTTAGGGAAGGATAAAGTTACTGGTTTCGGAAATCGTCTAGAAGAATTAAACGATAACAAGATGAATTCATTTTATGACTTTTCGAATTATCTAACGGTAGGTGCCTTAGATACCGGAAAAGATACGTATAGAGCCATGGTTGGCTATGGTGAAAATATGCTTAACTCCTCAGAAGACTTCGTTAATTGGTTAACAATGGGAGGAGTAGACTTAGCGAAAGGCACATTTGCGCCAGAGGATCCAAATTCCAAAGAACATATAGCAAACGTACTCTCCATGGGAATGTTGATGTTATTCGTAAACCAAATCCAAGTCCAGACGTTCCATCACCAAGCGGTAAACCATCGGGATCACAAGCTGTGCCAAAGACTGATAACGATACAAATTCTTCCACTGCCGCAGCAAGTAGTTTTGTACCTGATGGCGGGAGATTACCAACACTTACCAATATACGTGAATGGTTTCGACAACAGATGCCAGAGGTTGGACTTGTGCAGGACGCTACTGGGGCTTATCATTTAGTTAGATCAGATGGCGGTGGAAGAAGTAGTGGTAGTAGTTCTACTAAGGATAGTGGAGATAAGGGTATAGATAATGCTAAAGATATAACAAAATTAACTGTTGATGATATACCAACTGCAAAGAGTGGGAATTTTAATAAATTCTTCAATTCCCTTACAAGTAGTGAACTAGACGAACTTTGGAAAGATAAAAAGATTAGAAAGAAAATTGAACGTCAACTTAGAGAACCTGGAGGTTTACATGAGTGGCACTTAGTTTCAAGGGCTCCTCAATTTAAGTATTGGAATATTGGTGCTGAAGAGATTAAAGATTTAAGAACAGCTATATCAGATGTCAAATTTGTCAATCCAAACGGTGTTCATGGAGGGTTAGGCTCAACTAAAGCGCATAATGAATTGTTAGCAATAATAGATACTTCTAGCGACTATAATACATTTGTTAGACGACTTAATAATTGGGCTAATTATAGATTAGAGGGTGGAGTTTCGTCTTTACCACAAGGTCTAAGATTAAAGTAGGAGGATACTATAATGGAAAAACAAGGATGGGTTTCAATTTGGTTAGGGAATATTAACGATGAGGACTCAATAGGAGAGTATGTTGATTTAACGTATGATGAGGATGGCGAGTCTGTCCCATCCCAATTCTTTATCGATTTTAATATTGATATGGATGAAACAGATGAGGATACTATAGAAAAAGCGGTCTATAAGAATAGTAGTAGTGATATTTCAGCATTATTAGATGGGTGTTCGTATGAAGAAATTGTCATCCCAAAAATCCAGAAAAGTATAAACCTAAAGAAATCATATAATGCAGTAATTTTAATATATAATTTTGAATATAAAAATGAAATTAGTTCAACAGGTGCTTTTGATTTTATTGCTGCTACAAATTATGAGAAAGAGAAATCTTAAAGGTATGGAGAATTGATTTAGTTGATGGTTAACTCAGAAATTACTTATCTAGTGGGGTTACTTTATAATACAGATAAAAATATTTTAATCAGCCAGTTAAAAAAAGTAGATAATCCACTAATACTCCATTACTTTGCTGCCAATTATAATTGGAATAGTGGGTTTGAAGTACCAGCAGTTATCTTAGATAATGAGACTTTTGGCTTAGGGACTGGTTTACTAATGTTTCATTATGCAGATGGCTATCGTTTGTTAGAGAGTTCAGAAGAAATTTCAGGTTCTTCGTTAGAGGAATGGAAAGTTTTTTTGAGGAAGAATTATAATAAACTACTAAGCCTAGACTTTAAATCACAAGACATTTCTTTTGACCCTGAATTAACAAAAATTCAAAAGTATAAGATAAAAAAGAATAATCCAGACCTTCCTGACGTTCTAATTAGTAAGTCTCCAGGCAAAGAGATTGATATACCTAAGATATAATGTAATTTATTTGAAACCTTGATTGGCAAAGTGCCTTTCAAGGTTTATTTTTGAGGGACTACCTAGTGACGAATGACTTACTTACTACTTACAGGATAGAACTAAACCTTGTAATCCCTATATGATTTATTAACAAATTATTTGGTACGTACAACACCCTTAAAAAGGGTACCCTATCTAGTGAATTTCCTTTGTTGTGAAATAACCTAAAATCATCAGATACCACCATACTTATCCTCAAATACTTACCCTTTGCTTTCTCACTGCCTTTTAAATTTTTCGCAACTTTTACGTACAAAAGAACGATTACTTTATCGAGAGGACTACTCCACCTCAATTAACTCCTGAATGTCGATGTCTAACACTTTGCATACTGTTTCTAATGTTGATAGGTAAACTCTGTCCACGTTGTCTGAACAAAGATGGCTAATCGTATTAGGACGCAGTCCTGTCATTCGTGCCAATTCACGCTGTGAAAGGTCACGTTCTTTAAGGATTTCTTTAAGTTTGATTGATATTGGCATGATAGTTCCCTTCCTCTTTTTCATATTACTTTTACGATACACAATAAATTTGTATCGGTAAAGGGGTTGAATGTATCGCTAAAACCGCATACAATAAATTTATGTTGGATATAGCGGCTAAGCGTTACGTTAATGTAACGGAGGGGGAAATTATCATGAAAGTTATTGGATATATACGAGTATCTACACAAGGACAAGCAAGGGATGGTTATAGTCTTGCTTACCAAGAAGATGAAATCAAAGCGTTTTGTCAGGCTCAAGGATACACACTTTTACGCTTGTTTAAGGATGAGGGTATCAGTGGGGCTAAAGTGGATGAAGAAGCGTTAGAAATGGACAGATTAGGCTTTCAGGAGATGTTGGAGTATCTCTCCCACCATGAGGTGGATTATGTTGTCACATTGAACACAAGCCGATTATGGCGGTCAGACATTGTGAAAGTGTTAGTTCATCGAGAGTTGAAAAAGTATGGAGTAGACATTCGGAGCATTGAACAACCGCAATACAGTATCCATAAGAAAGACCCTAGCGACTTTTTAATCAATGGCTTAATGGAGTTGTTAGACCAATATCAACGATTAGAAATCTCATTGAAGTTAGGGAGAGGGCGAAACAAGAAAGCCCAACAGGGCGGCTATGCAGGAGGAAATGTCGCATTAGGCTACAAAGTGAAGAAAGGTCAAAAAAGGCTTGTCATAGATGACAGACAGGCGCAGACCGTACAAAGAGTGTTTGACTTAAAGGAACAGTATCCTTCATGGTCTTTAACTCAGCTAGCGGAACAACTGAATGAAGAAGGACATCGAACAAAACAAGGAAAGTTGTTTACGAAAGTCCAGATCAAACGGATTTTAGATAGAAAAGCCTTTTATAGTGGGTTATACCGCTATGGAGACATAACAGCAAATGGCAAACATCAAGCCATTTTATAACGGTTAACAGATAGAGAATGGATAGGCTTTCGTACCCTTGCGAGTCTCTTGAGACTAACGCTCGACCTAAGGTTGCCGACATTCTCTGTCTTGCATTTACCGTTAAAATCTAAAATAGGGGTGAGGTTTTCTGATGAAAAGAGATAAGTATATTTATATAGGACTAGATTTACACAAGTTTCAACATACAGCGGTGATATTGGATTGTTGGAATGAAAAGCTAGGAGAAATGACGTTTCAAAATAAAACATCCATCTTTCCTAGTTTATTAGAATATGTAAATAGGTATCTTACAGAAGGTTTGACCCCTGTATTTGGATTAGAAGATGTGGGCGGTTATGGACGAGGTTTAGCGTTATATCTGATTGAACAAGGCTACAATGTAAAATTCGTTAATTCCTCTTTATCCAATGCAGAACGAAACAGCTATGCGATGACACAAAAGAATGATAGTTGGGACGCTCAATGTGAGGCAAGGGTTTTAATACGTGACCTACCGTATTTGCCTGTAGCTACACCATACGATATTTACTGGATAATTGCACAACTTGTAGGCAGAAGAAACGCTTTAGTAAAAGCACAAACTGCTTTAAAGAACCAATTACACATCCAATTAAACTATCATTATCCAAGCTATAAGGATTTCTTTTCAGAAGTGGATGGCAAAACTGCTTTAGCCTTTTGGGAAAGCTATCCTTCACCTTCTCATTTGGAGGGGAAAACAATGGAAGGCTTACTAACATTCTTACTAGAAGCGAGTAATAATGCTTGTTCAACAAGAAAAGCAGAACAGATACTATCACTTGTTCAAGCTGATGGTGAAGTAAAACGAGAATATCAGACAACAAGAGACTTTATCACTCAAAGCATGGTTCGAGATATCCGATTTAAGAAACAGGAAATCAAGAAGGTGGTTAAAGAGTTAAAGCTAACTATTCAGACGCTAGGTATGCAGCTTGAAACCATGCCAGGGATTGATACCGTTACTTCATCCGCTTTAATTGCAGAAATCGGTGATATTCATCGGTTCGCAAATTCTGATAAACTTGCAAGATATGCAGGAATAGCACCAATTAGAATGGGTTCGGGCGGTAAGGAAACGATGAAGAAAACGAAACAAGGCAATCGAAAGCTATATGAAACCTTTTACAACCTAGCTGTTCAAGTTCAAGTATGTAAAGGAAGTAAAATTCCTCGTAATCGTGTGTTTTACGCATACTATAATCAGAAGCTAAGTGAAGGGAAATCCAAGTCACAAGCTCTTCTCTGCATTATGAGAAGATTGGTCAGAATAATCTATGGTATGATGAAAAATAAAACGGCATATATCATGCCAGATCAAGTTGATACAAAAGCGAGTTAACTAATAAGGATGGTGGTTGAATAAACTACCATCCTTTTATAAAGTACTTATTTAGATATTCCTAAGGGTATAGATAATCCTCTTTTACCTACAGAAGGTAAAGTAGGGACTTTTAAGGAACTTGCAAAACAAGGTATAAAGTTTGATAATATTACACCGCAACATATGCCTTCTGCTGCTAAGATGAAACAGGCAGGAGTAAAGAGAAGTGATGGTGTTAGTATGAATATGGAACAACCTCACCCTGGAGTAGATGGTAGGCATAGAGAAACATATACTTATGGTTTAAGTGGTAATAAATTACAAGATTATTTAAACCTAAGTTACTGTGATGCCCTGGCTTATGATATATTAGATGCAAGAAGGATATATATAAAGCAAGGTGTCTACCCATCTGAAATAAGAGCAGGACTATTAAATGCGATAAGAAAGAATAGAGAACTACACTTTGAAAAAAACATTCCGATATTATAAGTGATTAAGAAGAGGGGGAGGAAGAAATAATATGAAAAAGGCTATATTTATGCTGGTAATAGGCTTAGTATTACTAAGCGGTTGTGGAGCAGAAGAGAAGGATGATAAGGAACACGAGGAACTAATGAAAGAGGTAGAACAGAGTACCAATGAAACTGAGGAACTTCTCGAGAGACATGAAAAAATACAAGATGCAAAAAAGGAACTTGATGAATTAGAAAATCAATTTTATGAATATCTGGAAGAATAGCAACGCATTCACCTCTAAACTATTCAATGTAGTAATGGAGTTCAAGAATAAAAATATAAAAGGTTATTTTCAAATACACCTTGATTTATATGGAAAGAGAGCAGTCATCCTAGCTACTTATGTTTAAATGCGGGTTAGAATTTTCATTAATGTATAACGCATCCGCAATAAAAACGAAATCAAATTTACCTTCTTCAGCTTTTTGTGCCTGTTCTATATAAAATTCAAGACTGACACTGGCATCTGACGGTATCTCTGGGTGTCTCCAGTCAGACATTTTCTCCCCTACACCATGAATCATCGTCCCCATTTTCATTTGTCGTTGCAACTTTTTTCTCCCCTTCCTATTATTTGTGATATTGTTCACAAATAAATGAATACTGATTAAATAATATAAAAGTAAAAAGAATAAAACAACTGACATGGCAGTTGAGTAAAGATATGATTACGATTTATTATACCGTGGAAAAGTCAAGGGTGGAAGGATTTGCAGAATAATTTGATGAGTCAGGTTAACCCACTTTATCAAATTATTCCATTCAAGTTTCAAATCGTATTGTGAAGCGTAGCATCTTCTTCTTGCTGAAGCTTTTTCTTCTTACGCCATCCTCTAATCATGGCAAATACGGAAATTAAATAAAAGCCGATAAGTATGGTATACAGATTCAGAAAAGCAGGCCAGATTTCGTTGGCACTTTTTGTATCAATAAAGGTATCATATACGTTATTATTACGATAAATCAGTGGAATGCTTTCATCCAGATCATATTTATTATATGTTGTACCGGTTACTGCTTTTTTGGTTATGTAATCTTTCCCTTCTTGATCTTGAAAATGAAGGAATAGCTCATAGGTTGTGTAAGAAGCACCCCTTTGTGATCGTGTCTCATTATAGTCCCCGCCTAAAACAGACGCTGTTACTACTGTTTGATTCCATGTGTTTACTTTATTAAAAATATTTGTTGTTATCAGCGTTACAAGAATCAACCCTGTTAGGATGTAGATGCCTAAAAGCGTTAAAAGACTTGTCATGAATACTTTTTGAACGATGTTTTTATAGGAAGGCTTATTTTTGATAAATGTTGTACTTTTCAATAAGCCGGCACCAACGAATAGCACAGCTAGATATAACACAATAAGAATCGGTATCCCTAATAATTTTTCAAAGTGAATATCTTTCTCCGTTACAAAGGTATCTTCAGTTTTCATGTACCCTGAAATCGTATCTCCTACTTCGACAGATTCAAATTGTTCTTTGGAAACGGTACTTGGCCGATCCGAATTGGAGACATGTATCTCATAGCGCGGGTATAAATACAATCCTTTTTTACTGTATTTTAATTCAATCGTTTCTTCTGCAGGTTCATCTTTAATGGTACTGTTGAAATTGATATACAGCCATGTAAAACCGGTTGTCAATAAAAGAAATATTATCAAAGCGAGAATATTTTTAGAATTGATTGGCACTTCGTCCATACACTAACTCTCCTTAATGTAATTAAAATAACTTTCCAAATCATAACATAAAATTCTTTGTTTTGAGAAACAGATATCCCTTCATCACACCGCGTAAAAATGATATTAGGTAGTAGAAGATGGCAGGAAAGGAAGAGAATTAGATCTAGTACCACAGAAGAAATGGAAAAAAGGAGATGGTAGAAGAGAAAAACGCCCCAAGTGATTAGCATTCACTTGGGACGTGATTAAGTCGCGTGTGTTTTACAATGAACGATTTTTATTTAAGTATCGATAAGCCTTAACAGAAAATTCTACAGCTAACCTTTTAGGTGGCTCTAAAAAGTCATTACCTAAGATATTTTTGATTTTTTGGATTCGATAATACAATGCTTGTCGTGTAACAAATAATTGCTGTGCGGCTAATTTATGAGAGCCATTGTTGTCTAGAAAACTTTCAAGAGAAATCAAAAGTCTTCTCTCGATTTAGAATCCAAATCCAATAATTCTTTGATATGAGTATGAATGAAAGAAAGGATTTGATCTTTATTTTCTATTTTGAGTTTCTTATAAAATTTTATAAATATTGTTGCGAACACTTTATGAACTGATTGCAAGTGTATTTTACCAAATAAAAATAGCTCCCACAATGTGAGAGCTATACAAATTTTTTATTCAAATGTCACATTAACTTCAGCTTCTTCATCGTAATCCATATCGTCCCAGCTAAATACGTTTAATAACATTTCAAAATCGCCTTCTAGTTCTGGAAGGTTGCCGCCTTCATAATCTTCTATGGTAAGAACAGCATCCGCAGACTTACCGCCTGCAACTTCAGTACTCATGGATTGTAAACTTTCATCCACCATTTTATCGTTAATGGAAACTTCACGAGCTTGGAATTCTACTGTATCGTCACGTTTGTTTTCTACTTCAAACGTCACTTCTATTTTTTCTTCATCCCAATCTTCGTCAATAACTCTTTCGATGCTGACTAAAGTAGCCTTGAAATTATCATTATCCGCAATTTCTTGGTTGAATTCATATACTTCAGCATCCTCATCTTCCGTTTCTAATGTATCTTCATTTGATTCCTGATTTGTATCGGTATCAGTTTTTGCCTCTGATCCTGAGTCACTGTCACCACACGCGACAAGAACTCCAGCTAATAAAATAGCTACTAATAATAGCATTAATTTCTTCATAGTATGTATTTCCCCCTTTTTTTTCATGCGTATATAATTTACCATAAATATAAAAGGAAAAAAAGGATATTTTTTGAAAAAATAAGGGAAATTTATGCCACCTATAAGTGATAGGTTAGAAAATTAGTAATGAATTCGGAGAGTTTCAGTATACTATCGGACTACAGACTGAAGAAAAACATGAAAAAAGAAGTACAATATGGAAGTTATCTTCAAATATATACGTATTATAGAATTGGGGAAAGAAGTTATGAATCTTATTATTTCTAGCGATAATTGCTTTGTAAAAAGGCGAGATACAAAACATTCTGAACCTAAATGTAGTTCTAAAATAGGAGGAGTGAAATTATTATAATCTTGAATCCCGATTTTCCATACAAATGCAAAAGTGGAACAGCTATCAAGCCACCTATCCTTTCCCATTCTATAGGTAACAAAAAATGAACAGTCTCAGGTGAGAACTGCTCATTTTTTATTTCTTATATAGGAAATAAAGGTTTCCGTCAGTTGCTTTTTTCCATTGTCTTTATTGGATAAAGCGACAAATTGGATTTCATTATTAAATGGATAACCAATAGGAATAGCTGCAATCGATTTGGTCTGCAGATAAGGATTATTTTGAAGCATCAAATCAGAAACAATACTGATGCCCAAACCTGATGAAACGGAACGAAATAAGACGCTGGGATTTTTTGTGGTAAACAAGATATTTAATGGTCCTCGATTCTCTTCAAATTTCTCAATATTTACGTTATAAAATTCCCGGTCAAATAAAATAAAAGGCGAATCTTGAATATCTTCTAAACTGATTGATTCCCGAAATGCGAGCTTGGAATCAATTGGTACAATTGCTTTAAAACTGCTGGATATAAATAAGGAATATACCTCCATACTTGGCTCTATTTTATGATCATTTATTAAAGAAAACAGTCCAATATCTATCTCTTTTTTCTGTACTAAATGATAAATTTCCTCATTTTCTGCCTCTATAATCTGCACGTCAATTAGCGGGTTATCCTTTCTAAAGCTTGAGAGTGCTGGCGGAACAACTGCCATAAATAAGGATGGTGAGGTTGCAACGGTTAATTTTCCACGCAGTATTGCCGATAAGGAATTGGCAGTTTGTCTTAACTTCGATTCCGATTCGAGAATTTCTAATATAATAGGGATAAGCTTTTTGCCATTTTCCGTAGGTACTGTGCCGCTTCTCGACCGATTGAAGAGTTTATGCTCGAGCTCTTTTTCCAGACTTGCGATGGATTGACTTAAAGCTGATTGACTGATATGCAGTGCTTCAGAAGCACGTGTCATCGATTCATATTCAACAACGGCCTTTACATATTCTAATTGCTCAAAGTTCAATGGTTTCACCTCTTATATAAGTGTAGTTAATGTAAACATCATTAATTTTAATTATACAACGTTATTATTAATATATATAATATAAACATACTGTTTTTTAGAAAGTGGTGATTAAATGTCGGAGAAACTCTGGACAAAAGATTTTATATCGATAACATTAGTGAATTTTCTTATGTATATTATTCACTATTCTTTAATTGTTACCATTACGGTATTCACTATTGAGGAATACCAAGCAAGTGAAGGAATGGGAGGTTTAGCTGCTGGTATATTTATTATCGGTATGCTTTTTGGCCGTCTATATTCTGGTAAGTATATTGACCAGTGGCAGCCTAAATATATTTTAATGATTGGCCTTGTTGCTTCTATCGCAACCATCTCTTTATATTTTACGATTCATAGTTTAGCAATTCTTATGATTGTTCGTTTCTTACACGGAATTGCTTTCGGTATTTCATCTACCTCTACTGGAGCAATTGCTTCCAAAATTGTTCCTGAAAATCGTAAAGGGGAAGGCATTGGTTACTATGCATTAAGTACAACCGTAGCATCTGCGGTAGGACCGTTTGTAGGTATTTTAATTAATCAGCATCTTGGTTTTGAAATGAACTTTACTTTCTGTCTTGCTATTATTGCAGTAGCATTCTTAATGGGACTTACAATTAAGAAAATCGAAGTTGCTTCTCTTCCAAAACAGGAAGCTCAGAAACAGCCAGAAGCAGAACCAGCAAAAGGACTGGACAAATACTTGCAAAGAGAAGCATTGCCAATTGCTTTTGTTGCTGTATTTGTAGGGGTCGCTTATGCAAGTGTTCTGTCATTCTTAACAGCTTACGCACAAGAAATTGATCTTGTCTCTGTAGCGAGCTTTTTCTTTATGGTTTATGCCGTGAGTACGTTGGTTTCCCGTCCATTTACCGGAAAAATATTTGACCGTTTTGGAGAAAATAAAGTAATGTATCCATCTTTTATATCCTTTGTGATTGGTTTAGCTGTATTGGCAACAGCAACGAATGGATTCTTACTTTTATTATCCGCTGTTTTTATCGGTTTGGGCTATGGAACAATCATACCAAGTGCTCAAGCAATTGCTGTCAAATCTGCACCAAAAGAAAAGATCGGTCTTGCAACATCAACTTTTTATATGCTTGCTGACTTAGGCGCTGGTTTCGCTCCATTCTTGCTTGGAATGTTGATTCCGCTTGTAGGATATCGTAATTTGTATTGGTTGATGGGTCTTTTAACCATTGTTGTTACAGGCTTATATTATGTCTTGCACGGAAGAAAAGCACGTCGGGAAAGAGCAGTAATAAAACAAGAAAGAATGCACAATCAAGAAACTGTCACAAATTAATTAGAGTGAATAAAACCTCTTCATCATTTTTAAGTTTAAAATGGTGGAGAGGTTTTTTGATGTTATCTTTGGAAATTTATCCTTTATAAGTCATCTAGAGAAAGATATTTGATTAAGAAAACAGTTCATTTGGCACGGAACAAATTTGCTAAATGCTCTACTCTTATATCCTTTTTACTAATTGTGGCAATTCAAAGGCAGTAACCTCATTTATTATTACCGTTTCGAAACAAATTTGAAATAATAATGTAAGTTTATAAAAGTCTGAAATAAGGAATAATGGAGATAAGCGTTAAGTTTCACAATAGAAATATATGAAATCTCAAATACTATTTTGATGGAGGGTGTATAACATGAAAGGGATTATTCTAGCTGGGGGAAGCGGAACTCGTTTATCTCCAAGTACGGATAGTATCAATAAACACCTATTACCTGTATACGATAAACCGATGATTTATTATCCATTATCTGTCCTGATGCTTGGCGGTATTAAAGAAGTGATGGTGATTAGTACACCGGAGGATACGAATCGTTTTGAGAGATTATTAGGAGATGGATCTGCATTAGGTATTCGTATCGTGTATAAAGAACAACATCAGCCAAAAGGAATTCCACAAGCATTTATTCTTGCAGAAGATTTCATTGGGAAAGATGATGTCACTCTGATCCTGGCGGATAATATTTTCTTTGGGCAAGGATTTACAACATTATTAAGAAATGCACTGAAAAAACACCAGCATGCGACGGTTTTTGGCTATCGCGTGAAGGATGCGCATCGCTTTGGCGTTGTTGAATTCGATCATCATCAAAATGCGATTTCAATTGAGGAAAAGCCAGAGGATCCTAAATCAGACTTTGCTGTGACAGGTCTGTATATATATGATTCCAGAGCTGTTCAAATTGCTAAAAAACTCAAACCATCTGAGCGCGGGGAATTAGAAATTACAGATTTAAATAAAGAATACTTGAAATGGAATCAGCTTCATGTGGAGCTATTAGGAAGAGGGTTTGCCTGGATGGATGCAGGGACACAAGAATCCTTATTTGATGCGGCTGAATTTATTAAAACAACACAGCAACGACAAGGATTTAAGATTGCTTGCTTAGAAGAAATTGCTTTTTATTTAGGATATATGTCTCGGGAGGCGCTTTACGAAAAGGGAAAGTCTATGGAAAAAACAGATTATGGACAATATTTAATGGAAATTGCAAACCGTAAACATAGTCAGCAATACTGGGATTCCATTGACCATCACCCAATGTTAGGACTGGTAGGAAATGAGTAAGGCCATCTTAATCACTGGCGGGGCCGGATTTATCGGCTCTAATTTCATCCAATATTATCAAAAGAAATATCCCGAACAGCAGTTAATTAATGTAGATAAGCTAACCTATGCAGGCTCATTAAATAATTTAGTAGAAGTAGAAGATGCGGAGAATTACCATTTTATTCATGGAGATATTGCAGATAGGACAACAGTGGCAGCAATTTTCGATGAATATGATGTTGAAGGTGTGATTCATTTTGCAGCTGAATCGCATGTTGATCGCTCCATTGATGATGCCAGTCCATTTATTGATACGAATCTAGTTGGAACACTAAATCTCTTACAAGCAGCCAAGGAAGATTGGGAGAAGAAGGGAGAGCTTCGCCAGCGCCGATTTCACCAGATATCGACAGATGAAGTCTATGGTTCATTAGGAGAATCAGGAAAGTTTACAGAAGAAACCCCTTACGATCCTAGAAATCCCTATAGTGCATCGAAAGCAGGTGCGAATCTTTTAGTGAAAAGCTTTGGCTATACTTATGGGATGAATGTTATTATTTCCTCCTGCTCCAATAATTATGGTCCACGACAGCACGATGAGAAACTGTTGCCGACGATTATTCGACATGCTTTGGCAAATGAGCCGATACCCATTTACGGTGATGGAAAGAACATACGTGATTGGTTATATGTTGAGGACCACTGTAAAGCGATTGATAGGATTTATCACCAGGGTAAGACGATGGAAGTTTATAATGTTGGCGGCAGTAATGAGCAAGAAAACATAATGATTACAAAAATGGTTTGTCAGTTATTGGATGAATTGAGACCGGATTTACTTCAAACCTATCGTTTGGAGCATTTTTCTGATTTGATTACCTATGTAGATGATCGTCAAGGACATGACAAGAGATATGCTATAGATGCTAGTAAAATACAAAAAGAATTAGGCTGGCAGCCTGAAGTAGATTTAGAGAATGGACTGCGAAAAACAGTGGAATGGTATGTAGAAAAATGGAAAACAGACGTACCGATTTAATTTCTGTCGTAGTTCCAGTCTACGGTTGTGAACGTTGTCTTATTGAATTAACCAGTCGAATTATTCAAACAATCCAGTCCATTCCAGCAGAATATGAAATTATTATGGTAAATGATGCAAGCCCGGATCTCGCTTGGGAAACGATTCTCAAGCTCCATCAGCAAGATAAGCAAATAAAAGGAATAAATCTATCTCGCAATTTTGGACAGCATCATGCCATCACAGCCGGTCTTGATTTTACTTCAGGGGATTGGGTGGTCGTGATGGATTGCGATCTGCAGGACCGCCCGGAAGAAATTGCTTCGTTATATCAGAGAGCACAGGATGGTTATGATGTTGTTTTTGCGCAACGTGTGCAAAGGCAGGATAAACAATTAAAAAAATTGTCATCGAGGGTGTTTTACAAGGTTTATGATTATTTTACAGGGAAAAAAACAGACGCTTCCATAGCAAATTTTAGTATTTCCCGAAAAAAAGTAGTGGAAAGCTTTCGAGAGCTGCGGGAGCAAAATCGTTACTTTCCTTTCTTTATTCAATGGATGGGATATCAGCAGACAAAAATAGAGGTACAGCATGATGCAAGAAAGGAAGGGACATCGTCTTATCAGCTGAAAAAATTATTCGCATTAGCAACCGATGCGATTGTCTCCCAATCGAATAAACCGCTGAGACTTTCGATTGGTATAGGATTTCTGATGGCTTTGGCTTCCTTTATTTATGCGCTTTATTTATTTTCACGTTACTTCTTTCTGGATGAGACCGTGCAAGGCTGGACGAGTGTTATGGTATCTATTTTCTTTATTGGTGGTTTGATTTTCTTCCAGCTTGGGATTATTGGTCTCTATCTCGGAAAGATTTTTAATGAAGCGAAGGGGCGTCCGCTTTATTTAATTAAAGATATAAAAGGCGAAGTTCAAAAAAATAAAACTACAGGACAATAATTGCCGACGCAGAAGTCACCATATCTTAGGGCTTGGCCATTGGCAATTACTCGCCCCGCCAAAAATATTTGGATGCTAAATAGAGAGGAAGAGGGAAATGAGTGAATATCTAGAACCAACACCATGGGATAATCGGAATTTTCCATTGGCTACCTTTCAATTAACGGAATACAGTGAAGCAGCTTTGCAAGCAACAGAAGAAACAGAGGGTCATTTTACTATTAAGGTGGACCCTCTGGCGGACAAGGCTTTACTGCATAAATACGGTTTTTATTATACGGATACATTACTGGAGCCTTATTGTTACCGGAATACCTTTTTAGCAGAACGGGCTGGAGAGGTATCCTTTTATGAAGATTATAATGCAGATGAAGTATTAGCCATAGCGGAAGAAGCATTTCAAGGCGGAAGATATCACCGTGATTTTCAAGTTCCCAATGAAATGGCGGATCTGCGTTATCGGAATTGGGTAAAAGACTTGATTGAACAGAATTTAATTCTTGCCTATAAGCAAGCTGATCGTGTTGCAGGTTTTTTTGCTTATCAAGAAGAAAATGTTTTACTGTTGGCAATGCATAAGGATATTCGTGGAAAGGGTTTTGCCGCACCATTTGCAGCAGCTTGTGTGAAAGAGCAGTTTGAACGTACCAATAAAGAGCAGCTTATTACATCTATTTCTCCGAGTAATCCAGCTTCATTAAATGTCTTTATCGGCTTAGGGTTTCGGTTACGCGCAGGGAAGGATGTTTATCATAAAGTGAATGGTAATTTTCTTTAAAGAAGGCAACAGGTAGTAGGGGGAGAGAAGCTTGGGCTATTTTTATATTGCTGGAACCATTCTATTTACCGTTTATGGACAATTAATTATTAAATGGACCATGGATCGGCAAGGGGAATTACCAGATGGATTACTTGATAAATTTTTATTTTTATTTCAACTCATATGGAATCCTTGGATACTATCCGGATTTATTGCTGCCTTTTTAGCAGCATTAAGCTGGATGGCGGCTATGACAAAATTCGATATCAGCTATGCCTATCCATTTATGAGTCTTTCTTTTGTTCTTGTTTTTATTTTATCTGTACTCTTATTTGGAGAACCGATTAGTACACAGAAAATCATTGGCTTTGCTTTTGTGATAATAGGCATTCTTATAATGAGGTGATTCCATGATACCATTTAATGTACCATGTTATATAGGAAAAGAAGACGTAGCAATTCGTGATGCAATAGCAAAACAGAAATTATCAGGCAACGGTTCCTACGGAGAAAAGTGTATACGCTGGTTGGAGGAAAAGATGGGTGTCAACAAAGCCATGCTGACCCCTTCTTGTACAGCCGCTCTTGAAATGGCAGCGTTGTTAACGGATGTTGGCGAAGGGGACGAAGTGATCATGCCTTCTTATACCTTTGTTTCGACAGCAAATGCGTTTGCGCTTCGGGGAGCGAAAATTGTCTTTGTAGATGTCGAACCGGAAACAATGAATGTCGATCCAAAACGAATCGAAGCAGCAATTACAAAAAAAACCAAAGTGATTGTTGTTGTCCATTATGCAGGTGTTTCTTGTGAAATGGAGCTGGTTATGTCCCTTGCAGAAAAATATAAGCTATGGGTTGTAGAAGACGCAGCACAGGGATTGATGAGTTTTTATAGAGGAAAAGCTTTGGGGACAATTGGACATTTAGGAACGATCAGCTTTCACGAAACGAAAAACTATGTTTGCGGAGAAGGTGGAGCTCTCTACATTAATGATGCTTCCCTGGCAGAACGTGCGGAGATCATTCAAGAAAAAGGAACAGACCGCTCGCAATTTATTCGCGGCGAGGTAGATAAATATACTTGGAGAGATATCGGGTCATCTTATCTGCTTAGTGAACTAAATGCAGCTTATCTGTCTGTACAGTTCGAGCATGCCGAAGAAATTAATGAAAATCGCATTAGGACATGGAACCTTTATGCGGAAGGTCTCGCACCGCTTGCTGAAGAGGGGAAAATCGAGTTGCCAGCAATCCCTGAAGATAGCAAACATAACGCACATTTATTCTTTATCAAAACAGCGGATGCGATCGTTCGGGAACAGCTAAGCAATTATTTAAAAGATCTGGACATTGTAACAGCGACACATTATGTTCCTTTACATTCATCCATAGCAGGAAAACAATTTGGCTACTTTCATGGAGAAGATGCCTATACAACAATAGAAAGTGAACGTTTATTACGATTACCACTTTACTATGGGATAAGTAAAGGGGATGTAGAGTATGTCATTCAAAGCATTCAGCAATTTTATGCACAATAAATGGATATGGGCAGGCTGTCTTATTTTGCTTGCCTACTTGTCTCCTTATGTGATTTATGGAGAAGACGTACATATTCGTATTCATGATAATATGGATTCTAATATCGTTTGGTACAAAGTGCTGGCAGAGAGCGGGCAAATTTTTTCCTTAAAGGATGTGCCGTTGCCGTATGCCATTGATGGACTGCCTCGAAGTGCTTTGCCTTCTGCTTTTGATGCCGCGCTTTGGTTGTATGTTCTCTTTGAACCAATAACAGCCTATACGATCAGTCAAACAATTATGCGCTTGGCAGCGTTATTTGGAATGTATTTATTATTAACTCGCTTTGTCGTGAAAAAAGAGACGACACCCTGGATTACAGTCGGTGTTTCGCTTGCTTTTGCTATGCTGCCTTATTGGCCGTCCGGCGTCCTATCAATTGCAGGGATGCCGCTTGCTCTGTATGTCTTTTTAATGATTCGACAATATCGGACCAAGGCACCGAAGCATACATG
Source organism: Oceanobacillus sp. J11TS1 (assembly GCF_018333215.1). GTDB lineage: Bacteria > Bacillota > Bacilli > Bacillales > Amphibacillaceae > Oceanobacillus. The sequence continues at coordinate 51,125 of NZ_BORO01000026.1, forward strand.
GGTATTACTATGCCTTATTCCATTTTTCGCAAATTTTGTCCTTAGTTTTGTTTTCTTTCTCGCAGTAATTGGCGTATTGTGGCTGATTGACCGGATTCGCTATAAACAATGGAATTGGACGTTCTTTGCTGCGATTGCAATAATGACAAGCCTATTTTTGATGAAGGATTACTTATTAATTACATCCATGTTTTTTGATGATAGTTTTACTTCCCACCGAGAAGAATTGGAGTTGAGTCATAATACATTTGAACGAAGCTACGAATTGGCATGGGAGAATTTTTTATATGGGCATACGCATGATGAAGCGATTCAAGCCTATATTATTATTCCCATTATTTTATTCGCCCTGTGGCTTGCATTAGTAAAAAAACGGCAGCCGAAATGGTTGTATACGCTGTTTTTGTTAAATTTAGTGTTGTCCTTTTGGTATGCATTCTGGTACTGGGAAGGCTGGCAACCGTTAAAAGAAAATATTTCTGTTTTAAATACCTTTAATTTTGCCCGCATTCATTTTATGGATCCGCCAATATGGTATATTGCTTTTGCCCTAGCTCTAGGCATCATTTGGAGGTTTCGAAAGATTGGGAAACTTCTTGTCATTGCAGTTATTATTTGGCAATGCTATATGCTGTTTGGACTTTCAGAAGAATTTAAATACCGGGAAGTAAATACGCCTACCTTTAAAGAGTTTTATTCGAAGGAATTATTTACGTCTATTCAAGAATATATCGGGGAGGATCCAAGCGATTATCGCGTTGTCAGTGTTGGGTTGCATCCAACGATAGCTCAATATAATGGTTTCTATACGTTGGATACGTATAATAATAGTTTTCCGCTGGAATATAAGCATGCCTTTCGAGAGGTTATTGCCGGTGAGTTAGAAAAAAGTCCGAGCCTGCAAAATTACTTTGATACATGGGGAGGAAGATTGTATATGTATGTAGCGGAACACGGTAAGAACTATATGTTTACCAAAAATCGAAATGAGCCTATACAGGACTTGGCCATTGATACAACGGCTTTAAAGGAGTTAGGAGGAGAATATGTTCTTTCTGCTGTTCCAATTGAAAATGCTAGAGATATAGGGTTGTCCCTAGAGGAAACATTTACAGAACAGGACTCTCCATGGGAAATTTACTTATATTACATCATGTAATTAGATTGTAATATTACATCTGAAAGCATTCGTATGACAGGCTTAACAAGGATTTTCCCCTAGTGGTGATACAGAACTGTAATATTTTGATAATCTTTTTGCAATCTATAGATGTTACACTGCACTAGAAATTCATATTGTGTTAAATTTATCCTATGATTCACAAAACTGCATATTAACGAAGGGCTCATCGTCCTTTTACAGAGAGACCTATGTAGTAGTGATGCAGGAACAGGGGGAAAAGAATTGAAGAAAACGTTTTTGCTAGCAATAGTAATGATAGTTGGTTTCATGAGTTCCAGTATTAAACCAGTTCAAGCAGAAACTGCTGATGATCTCGAGGGAATTCGCGATCAGCGCTCGGAAGTCAAGACAGAGTTATCCGACTCTGAACAACAAATTGCTTCAGTATTAGAAGAATTGGAGCAGTTAAAGAGTGAAATTGCAAGTACAGAAATTGAATTAGAAGAAAAGCAACAGGAGATTGATGAAACAGATCAACAGATTGATGCTTTATTAGAAGATATTTTTACTTTAGAAGATGAAATGTCAGAGCTGGAACAGAAAATAGAAGAGCGGTTTGATATCTTGAAAGAAAGAATGGTATCTGTTCAGCATTCCGGCGGGGATATTAACTATTTAGAGGTTCTCTTCGGTGCCCAAAGCTTTGAGGATTTTATTACACGGGCAAATGCAGTTAATAAAATTGCAGATTCTGATGCATCCTTGATTGAACAGCAAGAAGCAGATATTGCTCTATTGGAAGATAAGCGTTCTGAAGAAGTAGACAAAATGGATGACTTAAATAATTTAAAAGATGAGCAAAGAGCAGCAAAAGAAAATGTGGAACAAGCATTGGTAGATAGCAATGCCAAGAAAGATGAGTTAGAAACAAAGCAAGACGATTTACAAGCGCTTGTGGAAGAATTGGAAATAACAGATTCCCAATTGGCATCTTTAGAAGCTGATGCACAGGCAACACTTGCTGCAGCTGAAGAAAAAGCAAAAGAAGCGGAAGCAGCAAAACTAGCTGAAGCTGAAGAAAAAGCAGCGAAAGAAGAAGAAACAAAGGTTCACAAAGAAAAAGAAACGAGTGTCGCCTCTAAAACAATTACAAAGGAACCTGAACCTGAAGCTAAACCTGAAGCAGAAAAAGAAGAGGTTCCTGTTGAGAAGTCCGAGGTGAAGGAAGATCCTAGCCAAGAGAAAGAAGAACCTTCTCAGCCAAAGGAAGAGAAAAGTTCTAGTGAAGAAGACACTGTAGTTAAAGAAGAATCGGGCAAAACATTTACCGTGTCATCAACAGCATACACAGCTGATTGTGCTGGGTGTACCGGTATTACTACAACCGGTTTTGATTTAAAGAAAAATCCAGGTGCGAAGGTAATTGCTGTGGATCCTAGTGTTATCCCGCTTGGCAGTATTGTAGAAGTGGAAGGCTATGGAGTAGCTGTAGCACGTGATACAGGCGGAGCAATTACAGGAAATAAAATTGATGTATTCTTTTCAGATTCCTCTCAAGCACATAGCTGGGGAAGAAAAGATGTTAAAGTAACGATATTAGAAAGATAAATAAAAGCATGTGCTCTGGACATAAAAAAGAGCACATGCTTTTGCTTTTATAATCAGTTAATCACGATGCTTTGAATAAAGGCAAAGTATCCCATTACTACAAACAGGAGAGACGCTAGGTAGGAAAGAGCAGGGTGTCTTCTTGTTTTAAAGGTATAAATGCTTGCAGCTAGACATGCCAGCGCTAAGCCAATAAAAAAGAAAACAGATCCATCTAATGCTAAGCCTATTCTTAAACCATCCATAGCTCCCGCATAAAACATATTTAGAATAGGTGCATAGCCGCTATGGGCAATTAAATTTTCGATATGAAGCGGCGGTGACTGTTCATTCATAACACCTGTCAGCAACAAAATAAACATAATAATAAAGAATTCTACTCGTATCCAAGGTCTTGCTTGAAAGCTTGCATCAGCCTGTAAACGTCGTTTCATCCAAATCCCATTAAATATGGCATATACCAATAATGGAACGATAAATAATTGTTTAAAAAATAAACTTTGACCATAAGAAACAAGCAGGGCATCTCCATACTGGCGAAAATCAACAGTGAATTGCGCTAATAAAATACCGCTTAGAACGACAATGGCAAAACAAGCCATTGCAAAAGGATGATAGCTTTTTATAAAATGCAGCCAACTAATAGACTTTGGTGAAAACCAGCAGACCATCATGAGCGTTCCAACCCAGGAGCTCACTGCAAACAAATGCACCGCATGCGTTAACACACCGGGAATCCCTTGCAATGAACCAGCATGGCTGGACCAGCCCACACCAATTGCAGCAAAACATACAAAAATCATACCAACCCAAGCAGTTTGTTTACGGCTTGTATCCTGGACAAATGCAATGTAAATACTAAAAAGAATACAAATGATAAATAAAAATAGCCAAGCATTCCCAATTCGAAAGGATAATAAAACCGTCTCAAAAGCAGAACCTAATGTAGAACGTTGGGCTATGTGACTAATCAGCTGAATAAGAGGCATAAATGCGAATAAAGCAATTCCCCCAATAGCTGTGAGCTGCAAATTAGAAGAGATTCTGATGTTTGCTGAAGAAGTGGCAGGAAGCAATCGAATAAGAAAGCTTCCCGCTAAAAAGGCAAGGCAAAGGTATAAGAATGTTTCTGTGAAAATGGTTAGATAAAACATGTCTTATTTCTTCCTTCTTAGTAATACAATGGCTACGATAGCGATAATCGCAATAAGTAAAATCGCAATTAGCATCGTATTGGAGTTACTATCATCCTGCGCAGAATCTTGGACATCACTTTCAGAAGAAGCATCTTGATTCTCGTTAGCATCTTCTGCAGAATCTGTATCTTCCTCTATATCCACTTCAAACGAAATGGAATCCTCCATAGGATGACCATCTACACCAATAATATCCCAACTGATTGTATATGCCCCATTTTTTAAAGGTTCAGCGACTTCAGCAGATAATTCATCGTCATTGACTGCGATATTATCTAGAGCAATCTGTGTACCATCCTCCGCTTGTAATTCCAGTACAGCGCTCTCTTCAATCACTGTTTCAAAATAAATTGTAATCCTATCTAAAGGTTCTGTTACTGTTGAACCCTCCTCTGGGTCAGATGCCTCATGGTGTGTATGTGCAAAGACAGGACTTGCACTACATACAAATAATAAGAGAATGAAAGATAGTGCTCCTGTTAATTTCTTCATATTTGTTTTCCTCCTTAATCTATTGAATTCAATATAGTGTTGCCGAACTCTATGTTACAAGATAATGAGATCTATAACAAGTTTGGTCGAAGTAAAAACATTACATTTTTATAAACTTTGAATAATTAATGACAATGCTTTTTTTGGTAAACTATAGTAGAATCATTAGTATCATTCCAAATTTTCTGAGGAGGCCAATCATGAGCAATTATCCTAACATAGAAGAAACGAAGGCATTAATTAAGGATTTAGTAACCATACCAAGTCCGACCGGCTATACAAAAGATGCGATACAATTTATTGAAAACAGATTAGCAAAAAGCCATGTACAAACAAAACGTAACCGTAAAGGCGGTTTGATTGCGACATTGCCTGGTAAAGATACACGCAAACATCGTTTTCTGACAGCGCATGTGGATACTTTAGGAGCGATTGTCAAAGAGATAAAAGACAATGGCCGTTTAAAAATACAGGCTATTGGCGGTTTTCCTTTTAACTTTGTGGAAGGAGAATATTGTACAATCCACACAGTAGGTGGAGAAAAAATAACAGGTACCATTTTAATGCATCAAACAGCTGTCCACGTGTATCGGAATACTTCCGAACTAAAAAGAGATACAGAAAATATCGAAGTCCGGGTTGACGCGGTTGTGAAAAGCGAAGAAGATACCCGCAAATTAGGAATTGAAGTAGGTGACTTTATTTCCTTTGATCCAAGAGTTGAAACAACAGACTCCGGATTTATTAAATCTCGCCATTTGGATGATAAAGCAAGTGTTGCAATCTTAATTAATGTGATTGAAAAGCTTGTGGCAGATCAAACAGAATTGCCCTATACAACGCATTTCCTCTTTTCTAATAATGAAGAGATTGGATACGGCGGTAATTCCAACATCCCGCCAGAAACTGTTGAATATTTAGCTGTCGATATGGGAGCGATTGGAGACGGTCAACGAACAGATGAATACACGGTATCGATTTGTGTGAAGGATGCTTCTGGTCCATACCACTATGGCCTTCGCAATCATCTCACAGAAATTGCTAAAGCAAATCAAATCGATTATAAATTAGATATCTATCCGTACTATCAATCAGATGCATCTGCGGCCATTCATTCCGGGCATGATATCATTCATGGACTAATTGGACCGGGAATTGACGCCTCCCACGCATTTGAACGGACACATGAATCGTCTCTCAAGCACACGGAAAACTTGGTTTATCATTATGTACAATCGGAAATGGTAGAAGAATAAAAAGATGGACCGGGAAGAATCCTGGTCTATTTTTCTATAAATTAATCAGTAGACCTATCTCGAATCTGGCCTCCGCTCGAAAAGAGAGCAACCCAATCCAAAAGGCCTATATCCGCTCGAAAAGTTAGTATACCCGCTCCGCTATGCTCGTATCGGTACTGTCAATAAGTATGTGTAAATCCCCAGGTAGTGCGCCGGTTTTACATGGAGTGGTGGGCATGGTAGCCTTCGTGGTAAGGTCAACACTTTTTTTCATAGTTGGGGCTTGGCCTATGAACCAT
>NZ_BORO01000027.1 GCF_018333215.1 Oceanobacillus sp. J11TS1
ATCAGTTATACTAGTAGACATGGGTAAGGTCTCCTCTTCTTAGTTTTTGTCGTGATTAACTAAAGGGTAGGATAACCTTACCTTTCCTATTTATTCATCTTACACAGACTATTGTACGTCATCTTTTCCTGAGCGGATTTGGCTAGGCTGGAGCGCTTTTTCCCATTTCCGAGCGGATTTAGCTGGGCTGGAGCGCTTTTTCCTTTTTCCGAGCGGATTTGGCTTTGGCTGGAGCGCTTTTTCCCATTTTCGAGCGGATTCAGCCTAGGTTGGAGCGCTTTTTCCCATTTTCGAGCGGATTTAGCTGGGCTGGAGCGCTTTTTCCCATTTCCGAGCGGATTTAGCTTAGGTTGGAGCGCGTTTCTTCCTTTTTTCCATATTAAAAGATGCATCTCCAGGAGATGCATCTTTTAATATAACTATTAGTCTATTATTCTGTTACAAATTCCGTTAATTCGACATTTTCCTCAACGCCTAATGGCTGAATTACGACACCATTTTCATCTACGCGTCTAATGTCTGCGCCTAGGTTGGCTAATTTGGATACAATGTCAACGTATCCGCGGTCTAGGTGTTTTAATTCTGTAACACGTGTATAACCTTCACTTACAAGTCCTGCTAAAATAAGTGCTGCCGCTGCACGTAAATCTGTAGCTGCTACTTCTGCACCTTGTAATTTAGAAAGTCCTTCAATAATTACGCTACGGCCTTCAATTTTGATATTTGCATTCATACGGCGGAATTCTTCTACGTGCATGAAGCGATTTTCAAATACTGTTTCCGTAATAACACTTGTTCCTTTAGCACAAAGCATTAATGCCATCATTTGCGATTGCATATCTGTCGGGAAGCCAGGATGTGGTAATGTCTTAATGTCTGTGGATTGAATCGAATCGGAACCAATAACGCGTAAACCGCCATCCTCATCAATGACTCGAACATGCATTTCCTCTAGTTTTGAAATAACTGAGCTTAAATGTTCACGTACTGCATTTTCTATTAGAATGTTTCCATTCGTTATCGCAGCTGCTACCATAAATGTTCCTGCTTCGATACGGTCTGGAATCATAATATGCTCCGTTCCGTATAGCTTTTCCACCCCGTTGATACGAATTGTCTCTGTTCCAGCTCCTACAATTCTTGCGCCCATTTTATTCAGGTAGTTTGCTAAGTCAACAATTTCAGGCTCTTTTGCTGCATTTTCAATAACTGTTTTTCCTTCTGCTAATGCAGCTGCCATCATAATGTTTTCTGTAGCTCCTACACTTGGCATATCTAAATATATTTTCGCACCTTGCAGGCGACCATTTGATTTTGCTTCTACAAAACCATTGCCAACATGAATGTCAGCTCCCATTGCTTCAAAGCCTTTTAAGTGTAAGTCAATTGGACGTGATCCGATTGCACAGCCACCAGGCATAGCTACCTTTGCGTGTCCATAGCGGGCTAATAATGGTCCCAACACAAGCACGGACGCACGCATTTTTCTTACATATTCAAATGGGGCATGTGTTTCTAATGTTTCAGAAGCATCTATCGTTACTTCTTTTTTTGTTGAATCAAATTCCACATTGGCATTTAAATTGCGAAGTACTTCATTAATTGTGTAGACGTCTGCTAATACTGGCACTTCTTTGATAATGCTTTTTCCTTCGCTAGCGATTAAGCTAGCAGCAAGTACAGGTAGGACTGCGTTTTTAGCACCTTCTACGCGAACAGTGCCTTCTAACTTCCGTCCCCCACCAACGATGATTTTTTCCATGTCATAAATCCCCTTCAGAATCTAATTTCCCTATTATTAATATTCATTGATCAGGATAGGTGTTCCAATCATATAATTCATTTTCCCATGACGATCAGCAACAGCGGCAATTTGCACATTTTTTGGGTCATCTTCCATGTAATAAAATTGCTTCCATGTCTTCGTGTACCCGTATGTACTTTTTTTAATCGTGGAATTCTTTATATTGTCATAATTAGTCGATATATGCTTTATATTGAAATACGTTTTTGCTTTATTTATGAATACATCGTGATTCATTATACCACTATCTTGGACAGAGAGACAAGTATATAAATGTGACTCTTTTGTTAAATAGTTCCTTAGTATATTTGTTTTTTCTTCGCGATACTTTTGGCTTATATGATTATCCCAATCCGTTCCATGCATAACGATAATTACTTCTGCTGATTCACGCTTATCTATAGGAAGGATCACCTTATATAATACGTCAAAGGTATCTTTTTTGTGACGACTCTCAAAGGTGTGCTTTATACGGTTCTCATCCTTCTCCTCATGGGATATATGCGTTTCTTGCAGACCTTGTACAATCTCTTCTGCTCGCTGGCTATCCATCTGTTCTTTCATGGTAACTTCCCAGAAATTCATTTCTAGGTCATATTCATTCGCAAACGCAGCCAAGTCTTCCATTTCATCATTCTGAATAGGCTGGCTAAACGCTTGGTTTACAAAGAAAGAAATAATAAGCAGCAAACAAATAGCTTGCTTCCTCAATGCAATAGGCTTTTGTTCAGGGCTAGGGGATTGTTGCGTAAAGGGAATTTGAAAACTTGTAAGGAATCTATGAAACATGAAAAAAACCTCCTATCAAATCTATTAATCTTAGTTTTGACAGAAGTTTTTATATCAATACATCCTTATAGAAGAAAAAAGATATGTTAAATCGCCTGACCATTGTAATATATCTAGAAAAAATCTGCTGACTCCTGTACCAATAACAATTGTTATAAATAAAAGAAAAACTCTCGCTTCGGCTGCTCTTCCCTTTTTAAAAATTGATTCAATGCGGATCGCGGTGACGACTTTCCACGTAAGATATATAAACATGATATGTGAAAATATACTAATCAATGCCATTTGTTCCATTGAAAACATAGCAATCTCCTTTCTGCATACGTTGGTTTGAAAATAAATTTTAACGTCCTTTGCGTAGCTGCATAGCTAATATCCATTACGAATAGTAGTGTGGAGCCATATTCTTTATAAGTAATCAAACAGCACTGTGTCTTTTGATTTTCTTACATGTATGAAGAAACGTATGAATGCTGTCTTTTATTGTTGAATTATATTATCATGTTATAATTTCCCGGGAAATTATAACATGATTCGTTCTATTTCTGCTTTAAGAAACGCATTTTAGAAATCTTGATTCTGTCACAACTAAAATAAACTCCCTATCCATCATTTGGGCAGGGAGTTTATTGCGTATTTTTATTTTCAGCTTATTTCTTATGAATTTGCGACATCTAGACGGTTGATTGCTCGTTTTAATGCAAGTTCAGCACGAACTCTGTCTATTGTATCGCTATTATCCTGAAGACGTTTCTCTGCACGCTCTTTTGCATTCTTTGCACGAAGAACGTCAATATGATCAGCAGTTTCAGCAGACTGTGCTAGGATTGTAACTTTATCAGGCTGCACTTCCATAAAACCTCCACTGATTGCAACTAGCTGTGTATCATCGCCTTTTTTTAAACGAGCGATACTAATCTGTAATGGAGAGACAAGCGGAATGTGTTTTGGGAGAATACCAATTTCACCGGATTCCGCTTTACAGACAACCATATCAAAGTTATCTTCTAGAATCGGACCTTCAGGAGTGACGACACTTACTGCTAATGTACTCAATGTTTACCCCTCCTACAGCTGGCTAAAAAGCTGAAAGGATGATACATCTTAGATGATGTTAAAAATTCCATCAAACACCCATTCTTTATGAATCATCCTCAGCTGTCAATTATTCCGAAGCTTTTGCTTTTTCAACTACTTCCTCAATTCGTCCAACAAGACGGAAGGCATCTTCTGGAAGGTCATCGTACTTTCCTTCAAGAATTTCTTTAAAGCCTTTAACCGTTTCTTTTACCGGAACATACGAACCAGGTTGCCCAGTGAATTGCTCTGCAACGTGGAAGTTTTGCGATAAGAAGAATTGGATACGACGTGCTCGAGAAACAACTAACTTGTCTTCATCACTTAATTCATCCATACCAAGAATTGCGATAATGTCTTGCAATTCACGGTATTTTTGAAGTGTTTGTTGTACTTCTGTCGCAACTTGATAATGTTCTTCTCCAACTACTTCTGGATCAAGTGCACGAGAAGTGGATGCTAATGGATCCACGGCAGGATAGATTCCTTGCTCAGAAAGCTTACGATCTAAGTTTGTCGTTGCATCTAAGTGAGCGAATGTAGTTGCCGGTGCTGGATCTGTATAGTCATCGGCAGGAACATAAATTGCTTGAATCGATGTTACGGAGCCTTTATCTGTAGATGTGATACGCTCCTGTAATTGTCCCATCTCCGTAGCAAGTGTCGGCTGATAACCAACGGCTGACGGCATACGTCCAAGAAGTGCGGAAACTTCAGAACCAGCTTGCGTGAAACGGAAAATGTTATCGATAAACAATAGTACGTCTTGTCCTTGTTCATCACGGAAATATTCTGCCATAGTAAGACCGGTTAATGCAACGCGCATACGCGCACCAGGCGGCTCGTTCATCTGACCGAATACCATCGCTGTTTTTGCAATAACTCCGGAGTCACTCATTTCATAGTAAAGGTCGTTTCCTTCACGAGTACGCTCTCCTACACCTGCGAATACTGAGATACCGCCATGCTCTTGAGCGATGTTATTGATTAATTCCTGAATTAGTACGGTTTTACCTACTCCTGCTCCACCGAACAGACCGATTTTACCACCCTTGATATATGGTGCCAGTAAGTCTACAACCTTAATTCCAGTTTCCAAAATTTCAGTTTCTGTAGAAAGATTCTCAAATTTTGGCGCTTCACGGTGGATTGGATCTAAACGAGTACCAGCTGGAAGCGGCTCATCTAAATCAATTTTTTCACCTAAAACGTTAAATACTCGTCCTAATGTAACATCTCCAACCGGAACAGAAATTGGTCGACCCAAATCTTCTACTTCTGCTCCACGCTGGAAACCATCTGTTGAGGACATAGCAATTGTACGAACACTATTATCACCAAGGTGAAGTGCTACTTCTAGTGTTAAATCTCCAGCTTCACCATGGACTACTAATGCATTATTTACAGCAGGGAGCTGGCCGTCTTCAAAACGTACGTCAACAACCGGTCCCATAAGCTGTGTTACGCGTCCTTTCGTCATCTGTTTCCCTCCTGACTTACTCTACCTGTACTATTCAAGCGCTGCTACGCCACCAACAATCTCTGTGATTTCTTGGGTAATAGCTGCTTGACGTGCACGGTTATATGAAAGTTCTAAATCACCAATTAACTCATTTGCATTATCTGTTGCACTGCGCATTGCTGTCATACTTGCAGCATGCTCACTGGCCTTCCCATCAAGCAATGCACCAAAAATCAAGCTTTCTGCATATTGCGGTAAAAGTACTTCTAGGATTTCCTCCTGATTTGGTTCAAATTCATAATTGGAAGTGGATGCCCCTTGTTCACCTAAATCTGCAATTGGTAAAAGCTGTTTATTTGTGACTACCTGTGAAATGGCGCTTACGTAATGGTTATAAATAATATGAAGTTCATCAATTTCTTGATTGATATACATTTGTACAGTTTCAGAAGCAAGGTTTTTCACATCTGCGAATGTAGGGTGGTCCGGCATTCCTAATATACTTTGAGTAACTGGAAGACCACGTTTACGGCAGAAGTCATACCCTTTTCTCCCAATAACAATAATCGTATATTCGTCTTTACTCGTATGTTTCGCTTCAATGTTATTTACAAGACTTTTTAAAATATGACTATTATATGCACCAACCAAACCGCGGTCAGAGGTAACAATTAAATAGCCCGTTTTCTTTACTTCCCGTTTAACAAGCATTGGATGTTGTGCGCCTGTATTGGAATTCGCAATACTGCTCACTACTTCCTGCAGCTTATCAGCATAAGGAACAAACCCGCGGGCATTCTGTTCTGCCTTGGACATTTTGGATGCTGATACAAGCTCCATTGCTCCGGTGATTTGTTTTGTTTTTTTCGTCGAGTCAATTCTTCCTTTTAAATCTCTAAGTGATGCCAAGCTTTTCACCACACTTTCCTATAAGGAATGCGGGCCGAGTATTCTTTCGGCCCATCTCATTTATTCACGGACATCTTATTGATTAGATGGTAAGAATGTTTTCTTGAAGCTTTCGATTGCTCCACTGAACTCTTTTTCATCCGGCAAGTTTCCTGTTTCACGGATTGTTGTGAAAATATCATTTTGATTATTTTCAATCCAAATATTCATTTCTTCTTCAAAGCGCTGAATATCTTCTACAGGAATATCATCTAAGAATCCTCTTGTTAATGCATAGATAATCGCAACTTGTTTTTCTACGGCCATTGGTTTATGCAGGCCTTGTTTCAATATTTCAACCGTGCGTTGTCCACGATTAAGTTTTGCTTGTGTTGCTTTATCAAGATCGGAACCGAATTGCGAGAATGCCTCAAGTTCACGGAATGACGCTAAATCTAGACGCAGTGTACCAGCAACTTTTTTCATTGCTTTAATCTGTGCGGATCCACCTACACGAGATACAGATAAACCTGCGTTAATCGCTGGACGTACCCCTGAGAAGAATAGATCGGATTGTAAGAAAATCTGACCATCTGTAATAGAGATAACGTTGGTAGGGATATACGCTGCGATATCTCCTGCTTGTGTCTCAACAAAAGGTAATGCCGTTAAAGAACCGCCGCCTTTTGCGTCACTTAATTTAGCTGCACGCTCTAATAAACGTGAATGCAGATAGAATACATCCCCTGGGAATGCTTCACGGCCTGGCGGACGGCGTAATAGTAAGGAAAGTTCACGGTAAGCTACTGCTTGTTTAGATAAATCATCATAAACAACAAGAACATGCTTCCCGTTATACATGAATTCTTCCCCCATAGCTACACCTGCATATGGTGCTAAGTAAAGTAATGGAGCTGGGTCAGATGCACCTGCAGTTACAACAATTGTGTAATCTAATGCACCATGTTTACGGAATGTTTCAACTGTAGCACGGACAGTCGACTCTTTTTGACCAATCGCTACATAAATACAAATCATATCTTGGTCGCCTTGGTTCAAAATCGTATCCACGGCAACGGTTGTTTTTCCTGTTTGACGGTCACCGATGATTAATTCACGTTGTCCGCGTCCAATCGGTACAAGGGCATCAATCGCTTTAATACCTGTTTGTAATGGCTCATCAACGGATTTACGATCCATTACACCTGGTGCTGGAGCTTCAATTGGTCTCGATTTAGAGGTTTCAATCGCTCCTCTTCCGTCAATTGGCTGTCCAAGCGGGTTCACCACACGACCTAAAAGTTCCTCACCAACTGGCACTTGCATAATACGGCCTGTACGACGAACTTCGTCACCTTCTTTAATATCTTGGTAAGGCCCAAGAATAACGATACCTACATTGCTTTCCTCTAAGTTCTGAGCTAAGCCCATTACCCCATTGGAAAACTCAAGCAACTCACCAGCCATTGCATTGTCAAGTCCGTGTGCACGTGCAATCCCGTCCCCAACTTCAATAACTGTTCCAACATCAGTAACTTCTATGTCTGAATCAAAATTTTCAATTTGCTTTTTTATCAGCGTACTAATTTCTTCAGCATTAATGCTCATACCATTTCACCCCTATCATCATTAATTAGCAGACACAATACTACGGGAGATTCGATCTAGCTTCCCTTTCACCGTACCGTCATAAATCGTATTTCCTACTCTGATTTTTATCCCGCCAAGAATGGCCGGATCAACGATATTGGTGAGTTGAACTGCATTTTTTCCTAACCGGACGGCAAAAGAACGCTCTAAATGTTTCTTTTCATCATCCGATAATTTTCGCGTCGAATAAACTGTAGCATCTGCCATTCCTTTTGCATCATTTACTAAAGAAATGAATTCGTCGATAATGGTTGGAATGATCGATATCCGATGGCGATCGATAAGTAATTGAAGTGTATTCAAAATGGGCTTGTCTAACCCTTTAAATGCATCAACTACAAGTTCTTTCTTTTTCGCATTATCAAACTTTGGATGCGCTAGGAATTTAGCTAATTTCTTATCATTTTGAAAAACAGGCTGTACGACTTTCAACTCATCGACAAACTGTTCTAGCTTTTGTTGTTCTAATCCGAGGCTGAAAAGAGCATCTGCATAACGTTTAGCAACTACTACATCACTCATCGCTCTTCTCCTACCTCTTTAATGTACTCGTTGATTAATTTCTCTTGATCTTGCTCATTTAATTCTTTCTCAATAACTTTGCTTGCAATCAATACAGATAGAGATGCCACTTTATCTTGTAAAGCTTGAATTGCTCTTTCTTTCTCGTTTTGGATATCTGCTTGAGCAGCTTCCTTAATACGGTTTGCTTCCTTCTTGGCGGATTCAATAATCTGCTCCTCTTGCTTGATACCAGCAGACTTTGCATCTTCAATCATTTTTTGAGCTTCTGCCCTGACCTGATTTAGCTGTTCAGCTGCTTCTTTAGAAGCTTTTTCAGCCTCAGCTCTGCTTTTTTCCGCTTCTTCGATTTCACTCGCCACATATTGCTCGCGTTCTTCCATTTTATTCATTAATGGACCCCAAGCGAATTTTTTCAATAAGGCAAGAAGTACAATAAAGAAAAATAGCTGAACTACCATATCTGGCCAACGCAATCCGCCGACACTTGCACCAACTGCTAATAAATCAATGTATGAATGCACGAATTCCACTCCTTTCGCTAAGACATTATCCTGAAATAGAGACAACTCTATTTCATTTATTAAACACGAAAACTCGTATTACTTGCTTGTTTGCATAAAGGAATGGCGAAGATTCTCTCTGAGATGAACTTCGCCATTATATTTTTGGGGAATCAGACGCCCATTACATGACCATAAATGCTATAACTACCGCAAGGATTGGTACAGCCTCAACAAGTGCTACCCCGACAAACATTGTACCCATAAGCGGACCTCTTAATTCTGGTTGACGTGCGATTCCCTCCACTGTTCTACCTACGATTAAACCGTTACCTACACCAGCACCTAGTGCCGCTAAACCTATTGCTATACCTGCTGCTAAAGCTCCCATGAATAATTTCCTCCTTTTTTATGTGTAAAAACAACTTATATTATTTATTTAATGGTCTGCACTCACTTTATGAGACATATAAACCATTGTTAACATAACAAATACAAACGATTGAATGGCGCCGATAAACACACTGAATCCTTGCCATGCGAGCATTGGTATTGCTGCTCCAAGAAAACCGAATGCACTGGTAGTTGCCCAGCCTACCAATAGACCTAAAAGAACTTCACCTGCATAGATATTACCAAACAGACGAAGACCTAATGTTAAGGTGTTTGTGAATTCTTCGACAATTTTAAATGGCAACATAAACGGCACCGGACTTACATATGTCTTTAAGTATTCTTTTGTACCTCGAACTTTTATACCGTAGTAATGTGTCAATAAAATAATCATTGTTGACAGTGTTAGTGTAAGACCCGCATCTGCAGTAGGAGATTTCCACCATAAATCGTGTCCAACCACTCCAACAGTAGCTACTCCGACAAGGTTACTCACTAGGATATAAAAGATGAGTGTTAGTCCAAGCGGAAGAAAAACTTTTCCTGTTTTCCAATCCATATTGTCTTTTACAATGCCCCGCACAAACTCTACTGCCCATTCCATAAAGTTTTGCATCCCTTTGGGTTTCATTTGCAGTTTTCTGCTTCCCCATACACAAAAAACGAAAACAATAAGGGACACCATAAAAGTCATAAACACATTTGATAGATTTAAATCAGCACCCGGTATCCCAAAGATATCATGTACTATTGGATTTTCATGATCCAAGATTATCACCCCTTTACTAAAACTATTTGTAAGTAAAAATGGAATACTGGAAGGACTAGTCTTCTTTTCGGTTACGTATGACGAATTGATAAACGATGATATCTATTGTCATAATCAAGTAAGAAGAAACAATCCCAAAAATTACAGCATACAGATGAAAATACGCATCAAAACGTATAGCAACGACAACTGCTAAAACTGCGGCAGCCATCCTGGAAAAAGTACCTAAACCAGTTCTAGGTTTTTCGCCTGCTGCAATTGTTCTGCCAAGTTTTTCTGACTTGTATTGCAGTAACCACAAGTTATAAAGACTAATACTACTACCTAGGATTAAACCGAGAAAGATTCGGGTATAGGGTAGAAATCCAGCGCAAAGTACTAAAATTGCTAACCAATAAAGCATCCATTTTCGCTGACGGGTAATCATACTATCAAAATTAGACATCAATGCTGTTTCACTCCTAATGCTGCCCGTCAACTAGATACATTACTATTAGAACCATAGACTTGCATCCGTTTTCAATCAAGTTGGGGAATTTCTTGCTAGGCAATACTACTTGTAGTCTTAGATGCGGAGGTGTTCCATACTATTTGCATCTATGTATAGAAGGCAGAGAAATGCACATAGCATATTTCCAAAAAATCTGCAAATATAAATGGGCTCTATCTGCTCTTTCCTTTGCTCCACACTAAGTAAGTGTACAATACGCCTGTAAGAGTTGTCAACGAGTATAAGACAATCTATAAAGTATTTCTAAACCCGTAATAAATTGCTTCAAATCAGGCTTTAGCCTTATTAAATAAGCATTTGTGAAGCCGTTTTCTAATCAACAGCTTCACAAATGCTTCCAGTTCAATTTGACATTTTTGTGAACTCAGCATTATTGCTAGAAAAAAGTGTCAAATTTAAGGTTTTTTACTCTATAAAGACTATCGTTTCCAATTGATCAAACTCCCCATTCTCAAGCTCGACTGTGATGAGGGCAAGATAGTATCCAGAGGGCCCTGCTTCTTCCTTGCTGAGAACTCCTTCACGCATTCCTTCTTCAAGCTTCCCTTCCTCTAGCAGCTTTCGTTCAAATAATAACGTTTCCGGATGATACAAATTTACTTCAAGGCTCTTCACAGGTTCTGTCACATAATATTGGTACTTATATTTCCCATCTTCAAAAGGTTCCATATAGAATTCAAAGCCTGCTGTTTTAGGCTGGTCTGCTTCTTGGTTCACAATAATGTATGGTAATGCATAGCTTTGATCCGCTTGTACAAGATTTAGCCAGCCTTCATGAACACCTTCTTCCAACCTCTCTCGATTCACGGATAGCTTTAAAGGGATTTCCTTTTGTTCATTCGGTTGGATTGTGAAAGATTGCGGAAGGTTCCAAATTAATCCGTCTTTCCGCTCAGGCGTCTCAAAATGATAGGTTTGAGCAGTTTCTGTCTTATTTTCAATGGTCACAGTTTCGGTAAACTCCTGTTGATAACGATCCAGTTTGCCGAATTCTAATTGGGGATCATAAATAATTGCAGGCGTATCCATAGCAGCATCTATTTGCAGGAGACCCATCCCTTGAATCGTTGCGTTTAAGCGATCACCGTTTTCTTCAAAAGGCTTTGCGGTTGTTTTAAGTGCACCGATAAGTTGTTCATTATTCCAGTTTGGGCGGGCTTCTTTCAACACTGCAAAGGCTCCTGCGATATGAGGTGCGGCCATACTTGTGCCATTCATTGCTTGATATCCACCCGGAACTGTACTCCAGATTGCCGTACCCGGGGCTGAGATATCCGGTTTGATTCCCCACTGGACTGTCACCGGACCACGAGAACTAAATGGAGCGATAGTCAACGCAACCTCTTTTTGAGCCGAATCCATATAGTAAGACCCTTGAGTGATATTTGACTGTATCCATTCTCCTTCTTTTTGCTGTATGGAGGCAACTGGAATAGTTATAGGCTGCCGATTATTTTCCACAGATGCTTGGATTGGGCCAGGCTCCGAATTATAAATTATTAAAGCTTCCGCACCTAATTCTTCCGCTTGGATTGCCTTTTCAAAAAAAGGGATGTCGCTGCGTTTTGTTATCGCAATTTTTCCATGTAAAGAGCTTCCTTGTTCTGCATTGTCCATATCTACTAGTTGATAGGAATTATCCAATTCCCAAGGAGGTGCTCCTATCGCTTCTATCAAAGGAATTTCTTTCTCTTCAAACGTGTCACGAAGAACCGGTTCATCTTGAGCTGTCGTTGCTGCTCCTACCGATACGGACTTATTCGCTGTAGCAGGAGAGCCAACTGTCCATGCACCCGGTCCACTATTTCCATTAGCTATCACGACAATCGTTCCGAGTTCACTCGCACGATTAACGGCAATACTCGTCGGATAATCTGGAACGTTCACGTTATTTCCTAATGAGAGGTTAATGATGTCCATCCCATCTTCCATTGCCTTTTCCATTGCAGCCAATACTTGAACGGTTGAGCCTGATCCTCCTGGACCCAATGCACGATACGCATAAATTTCTGCATCCGGGGCTACTCCTTTGATATCTCCATCGGCAGCAATGATTCCCGCCACATGGGTTCCGTGTGAAGTGGGATGTCCTTCCTCTGGCGTGGTCTCCATCGGCTCTTCATCAAAATCAACCACATCATAGCCACTTTGATAATTCTTTTGTAAATCTGGGTGGTTATAATCTACACCTGTATCAATAACGCCTACTTTTACACCTTTTCCCGTATAGGATGTTGTGTTCAAATCATACGGTTCAGGCTGAGAGGAATCCTTTTTTTCAATAACATCTGCAGTATGTTTCGAAAGAGGTAAACTTTCATAGGTCTGAACCTGGTGGAATGTCTTCACTTGTTCTATCGATCCCAGCTTGCTTAATTGTTCCATCTTCCCCTCTACTGCTAATCCTTTAAAGAGAAGGTCATAGACAGCCACAATTTCGATAAACGGATGATAGGTCTCTATTTCTTCTTTTACATCCTCAGGGTCTCCTTCTACTTCAATAATGAGTGTCTGTTTTTCATCTTGTGCATAAGTAGTCTCCTCTACTTGAATAGGCAAAATTACTCCACAGATGATAACCGTGCATAGCAACTTTTTCCACATAACATCCCCACCTTTGTAGAGTAGTTTTCGAGGATACCAGTTATTTTATGCAAATGATGTTGGTTTGAAAAAAATATCCACAGCTTTCGTATAAAATGTCTGTTGTTTGATGGCGGCGGGTTATCCACAACAGAAGAATTGGAAAGAAGAGGACTCGCTCTTATTACATAAAAAAACAGACTGATTATATATCCAGCCTGTTTTTTTATCTTCTTTATTTCGTTCCAAATAGACGGTCTCCTGCGTCCCCAAGACCAGGGATAATATAGGCATGTTCGTCTAAACGCTCATCTAAGGCAGCTAAGTAAATATCCACATCTGGATGCTCTTCTTTTACTGCTTCCACGCCTTCTGGTGCTGCAATAAGACACATTAAACGAATGTTTTTCGCACCTCGTTTTTTTAGAGCACCAATCGCATCATTTGCAGATCCGCCAGTCGCTAACATTGGATCAATCACAATTAGTTCGCGTTCTGCAATATCATTTGGTAATTTTACATAATATTCTACTGGTTTTAACGTTTCTGGGTCACGGTATAAACCAACATGTCCAACTTTTGCCGCCGGGATTAATTTACGTACTCCGTCAACCATTCCTAAGCCTGCACGAAGAATTGGTACAAGTCCAAGCTTTTTACCAGCCAACACCTTTGATTTTGAGGTTGTTACTGGTGTTTCTACCTCAACCTCTGTTGTTGGTAAATCTCTTGTAATTTCAAACGCCATTAGCATTGCAACTTCGTCTACAAGCTCGCGAAATTCTTTTGTTCCCGTATTTTTATCACGAATATACGTTAATTTATGTTGAATTAACGGATGATCAAATACAAAGACATTTCCCATGTCAGATCACTCCTTAAATTATATATCGTTCAAATTGTACTGAAAATCAAGTATGCTTTCAAGTCAATCCTCTTATGGAATTATTAATAGTTTATTTCAAAAATTATAATTTTCCTTGTGGGGGGAAGATTTTTGAGGATACGTTGGATGGGAGCGGCCTGTATTTGATCGGGGACTTGGATGAAGTGGAGCGGTTTAACCTTATTTTCGAGCGGGGGCTGGATGGAGTGGAGCGCTTTTTCTTGTTTTCGAGCGGATTCTAGGATGGGTGGAGCGCTTATCCTTGTTTTTGAGCGCATTCTAGGGTAGGTGGAGCGGGTATTCTTGTTTTCGAGCGGAGGCTGGATGGAGTGGAGCGCTTATTTTTATTTTCGAGCGGACTCTAGGCTGGACGGATTGCTTTTTCTTTTGAGAGGATTCTAGGCTGGGCGGAGCGCTTTTTCTTGTTTTCGAGCGCATTCTGGCTGCATGGAGCGCTTATCCTCGTTTTCGAGCGGACTCTAGGCTGGACGGAGCGCTTATCCTCGTTTTCGAGCGGACTCTAGGCTGGACGGAGCGCTTTTTCTTTTGAGAGGATTCTAGGATGGGTGGAGCGCTTATCCTTGTTTTCGAGCGCATTCTAGGTTGGGTGGAGCGCTTTTTCTTCTTTTGGAGCGGATTCTAGGATGGGTGGAGCGCTTTTTCTTCTTTTGGAGCGGATTCTAGGATGAGTGGAGCGCTTATCCTTGTTTTCGAGCGCATTCTAGGATGGGTGGAGCGCTTATCCTTGTTTTCGAGCGCATTCTGGCTGCATGGAGCGCTTTGATCTGTTTTCGAGCGGGGGTTTTGACTAGCTATATTAAAATCCACAGAGTGCTTGGCTCTGTGGATTTAGGTTATTGTGAGAACTTATTTATATAGTGGGAATTTCTCTGTTAATGCTTGGACGCGTTCTTTTGCTTCTTTCAGTTTAGCTTCATCTTCGTGGTTTTTTAATGTCAGTGAGATGATGGCTGCTATTTCCTTCATTTCTTCTATACCAAATCCGCGCGTTGTTACTGCAGCTGTTCCAATACGAATTCCGCTTGTTACAAATGGGCTTTCGGTATCAAAAGGAATTGTATTTTTGTTTGTTGTTACGCCAACGTCATCTAATGCTTTTTCTGCTACTTTTCCTGTAAGGTTTAGTGGTGTTACGTCTAAGAGCAGCAGGTGATTGTCTGTTCCGCCTGAGACAATGCGGATACCTTCTTCTTTTAAAGCTTCTCCAAGCGCTTTGGCGTTTTCAATGATGTTAGCTGAATAAGTCTTAAAATCATCTGATAGGACTTCTTTAAAGGAAACTGCTTTTGCTGCAATGATATGCATTAAAGGTCCGCCTTGGATTCCTGGGAAGATTGCTTTATCGATTTTTTTCGCATATTCTTCTTTACAAAGAATCATACCGCCGCGGGGGCCACGTAATGTTTTATGCGTTGTTGTTGTTACAAAATCAGCATATGGTACTGGGTTTTCATGATGCCCTGTAGCAACTAACCCTGCGATATGCGCCATATCCACCATTAAATAAGCACCTACAGCATCGGCAATTTCTCTGAACTTTTTAAAATCAATGCTTCTTGAATAAGCACTTGCACCGGCAACAATCAGTTTTGGTTTTACTTCTTTTGCTTTTTCAAGAACAGCATCATAATCTAGTTTTTCTGTCTCTTTATCCACACCGTAATCAGCAAAATTATATAAACCACCGCTAAAGTTAACCGGGCTTCCATGCGTTAAATGACCACCGTGGTTTAAATTCATTCCTAATACAGTATCTCCTGGTTCTAGGAAGGTAAAATAGATTGCCATATTCGCTTGTGAACCGGAGTGAGGCTGTACATTCGCATGGTCCGCTCCAAATATTTTTTTCGCACGTTCTCTAGCAAGATTCTCTACAATATCAACATATTCACAACCGCCATAATAACGTTTATCCGGGTAACCTTCTGCATATTTATTCGTAAGTATGGAGCCCATTGCATCCATTACCGCTTTCGATACAAAGTTTTCGGATGCAATCAGTTCGATTTTATTCTGCTGACGATCCTTCTCCTGCTGCATTGCCTGAAAAACTTCATTGTCTGCTTGTTTTACATATTCCATCATTGTGCACAGCCTCCTATTTTAAGGTAAAATGTGAAGATTTATTATTATTTGTTGTCTTTTAAGGAATAAAGAATCCAATCTATTATCTAGACGGATTCTCCCCATAAAATGCTCGATGACCGCCAATTAATTTTGGACGGGTTCGGGCAGCTCGAATTCTGGCATGACCAATTGTACGTTGTTCTAATTTTAACGGAACTGCAACGGCTTTTAAGTGCATGCCAATCATTGTTTCACCAATGTCTATTCCAGCATGCGCGCTGATATTTTCAACAACGACAGGGTTTTCCATTTGCTTATATGCATAGCTTGCCATCGACCCTCCAGCTTCTGGAACAGGAACGACCGCTACTTCTTCCAGGCCATACCGTACTGCTGTCTGGCGCTCTACGACAAGGGAGCGATTTAAGTGCTCACAGCATTGAAAAGCAAGATGGACACCTGTTTGTTTTTGAAGCTTTGCTAGCTGCTCATAAATGTTTTTGGCAATTCGGGTACTGCCGCTTGTTCCAATTGGATGCCCTGCTACTTCACTTGTAGAACAACCAATTACAACAATTTCATCTTTATGCAAGCAGTCCGTATCCAGCCATTGATTCATCACTTTCTCTATATCATTGGTTATCATCACGACACCTCTACTAGTAATCCTTTAGATTCGTTCGGCACAACAAATAATAGAACTATCTATAGCATACCACGATTTTTGAGAATTTACGATACATCTTGTTGATAGGTTTTGTGATTTTTATTAGAAATCTTCATGGTAGGAACACTTGCAATTTCCTTGTTTTGCTTCACCTTAAATTGTCTGATCTGCTGCCTTAAACTTCCTGCATGTTCTTCCATCTGCCGAGCTAATTGATCCACTTGTTCCATTGTCACGACTTGTTCTTGAATAGCTGCATTCACCTCTTGCGTACCAGCGGATGTTTCCTGAGCAATGGCAGCTACTTCTTGAGATTGATAGGCCGTATTTTGAATGGATTGCATCTGTTGTTCTACTAATCCATAGATTGTATCAATTTGGGTAGCTGTCTCTTTCACCGTCGCACCCATTTTCGCAATCGTGCGGTTCGTATTTTCTCCACGATTAACTTCTTCCCGTGAGGACTTCACATTCGTATTAATTTTTGCTGCAACCTGCTTCACATCATTTTGAATAGAAAGTAATAGCTCGGAAATGTCTTTCACAGCTTTTCCACTTTGATCCGCCAGTTTCCGGACCTCTTCCGCAACCACTGCAAATCCTTTTCCATGTTCCCCGGCACGAGCCGCTTCAATAGACGCATTTAGCGCTAATAAGTTGGTTTGTTCTGCTATTTCACCGACTAATGTGATAATTCCTTCCACTTCCATCGTGCTCTGGCGTAAATGATTCATATCTTCTAAAGAGACCTCTTGCTCCACTGCGATACGCCCAATCCCTTCCACTAATTGTTTCACTACACTTTGTCCCTCTTCTAACATGTTAATCATAGCATTGGATTGTTCCTTGGATGCTTCTGCTTTATTCTGAACTTCTCCAGCTAATTCCGTTGCTATTTCAATCGATTCCACTGTTTCCTGCGTAGCGCGTGATGAATTCTCTGCTCCGTTAGAAATTTCGCTGATTGATTCTCCAATAGCTGTTGCATGCTGTGTTGCCTTATTTGACGCTTTCTTCAATTGGTTAACCGTTTCATTCGTCTCTTCAAAATGCTGGTCAATATTTGTGACCATTTTATTTAAACTTTGCAGCATACTGTTTACAGCGACAGATAACGATTTAATTTCATCATCCGATTTCGGGATTTCTACTTGTATCTCCAGATTACCTTTGGCAGCCTCCCCGGTTACTTCCTCTAATTTTTGCAAAGGCTTCGTAATCCATCTTGCTGCAAAGAAGGCAAGGATTCCAGACCATATGATGCCTAATAGTAATGTGATAATCACAAAGACTTGCTGCGATATATTGGACCACGACTGTATGTAGCCAAATAAAACATAGATAAAAATCGCACTTGTTGAGTAGGTAATAACCGCTAAAATGGTTGTAAACACAACAAGTTTTAACCGTAGACTAAACCGATATTTGTTCCCCATTAAACCTTCCACTCCCTTAGTAACCTTTTCGCTTCATTGCAAGTGATTATACGACTTCAGCCTTTAAGCAGCGGAAAATAACCTTTAGCGGGCGGAAAACATTCCAACGTGAAAGCACTCCCTGCATAAGCGTTTTCAAAACATGCGCTTGTACTGCTCGCACTTCCTTCCACTCCGATATGGAATGTTAACGCTGGGAGGACAACCATTTGTCAAGACACGCTTCAATTTCTTCCTTCGTCTCTAGATAATACGCTATCGGTCCGCCGAATGGATCTGCAATATCCGAATGTATCAGCTGTCTTTTTAAATAATTAATTTTTTCAAACTCTGGTTGACATAACTCGAACAGGAGCTGATTACGTTTTCCTGGATCCAAGTCTGCATCGTATTTTTGTAAACATTGCTCTCTTTTTTCTTCCAAATCTGCATAGGCCATTTCTAATTGATTCCATATTTCTATATCGGCACCTAGTGCAAATTCTTTAAGTGTATATGTTTTCTTTCTATGTTTTGGGTAGTCTGTCCACAGCCTTTCCTTATGGGAAACTGTCATGGTAAGGATAAGATCAGCCCATTGCACTAATTCTTCACTGATTGGGGAAGCTTGATGATTTATTTCAATACCTTGTTGTTTTAAGACTTCCGTGGTTTGATCGCTTGCTGGGGCGCCTGGTATAGCCGTCATTCCACAGGACTTAACGTTTATATCTGCTGGTGCGCGATGTTTTAATAATGCCTCTGCCATTGGGCTGCGACAAGTATTTCCCGTGCATACGAATAGTACATTCATAGGTATATCCTCCTGTTTGTTTATCTTGTTCCATTTCTAGTATGGAAAAAATCATTTTTCTTATCATATCATGGTTTTTGATAAACAATCCACAAGCGTTTCTAGCTGGAAGTTATGTTCTTACCAGTAAGAATCGTGCAGGCTGGACAGTTGTTATTCTTTTTATAGGTTATCCACAGACTTTGGTATTGACCCTAAAAAATAGCCAAGCTTTACGCCTGACTTGTTAAAGGAGCTATTTTTCATTAGCTGAATAGCATATATATCCCGAAGCTGCATAGAATGCTTCCCCCGAGGATTTCGCTGTAGGTTCCAAGGAATCTTTGCAATCGTCTTCCCAGTAATAGGCCGATCCATGTAAAAAAACAACTTACGATGCCAAAGATAATCAAGGTAATGATAATCGTTACGCCAGAGATTCCTAAGCTGAATCCGACCGTAAAACTGTCCAGGCTGACGCTGAATGCAAGCATCCATAGTCCGAAGCCAACAGGCTGCCACCGGAAGTCATCGGATGTATGAAAAGCTGAAAAAAACATGTGTGCTCCGATAAAGAATAACAGTATTCCGGATGCAAAGGCTGTCCATTGTCCAACTTGTTCAGATAAAGCGTGCCCAAGCAACATGCCAACCATCGGAAAGAGCATATGGAAGCTACCGATTACCAACCCAATGATAGCAATCCGTCTCAATCGCATCTTATTCATTCCCAGGCCTAAGCTTATGGAGAACGCATCCATGCTTAAACCAATTGCGAGCAAAGCTAGTGAAAGTAATTCGGTAGAAAAAAACATCCATACATCCCCCTCTGAAGCATGCTTGTACAATTTATGCTTCACCTGCAGATAATATGAATGTGTTTTCTCATTTCTAAAAAAATATCAACACAGCCAGCGAAATCCTGCGCCTTTATTATCCTTCAATGACACGGTCCGCGGCTTTTCGCAAGCGATTCATTACGGCCTGGCCAATTCCTTTTTCGGAAAATGTTTCGCAAATAATTTTATCCACATTTGCTTGCTTAAAAAATCTTAACCCATCGTATAGAGAGGAAGCAATTTCTTCTATGGATTCCCCGAGTAAATGAATAGGTGCATTTGCTTGGAATAATTCAGCTGTTTGATTGGAAAGAAGCAGACCAACTCTATTTCCAGCTTGTTTTTCTTTATCCACAAACTCTTTCATTGCTTCTCCAGAGCCTGTAAATAAATAGAGCGGAACTTCTGGTGCATAGTGTTTATATTTCATTCCGGGAGCTTTTGGGCGATTTACCGAAGCCGTTGCAAGGCCTGGATCCATCATTACCGTACCAACCTCTAGCTCTAATTGTTCTTTTGTAACACCGCCAGGACGCAAAATAATCGGCACGTCTCCTGTGCAATCAATAACCGTTGACTCTAAACCAACACCAGTTTGTCCACCATCAATTAATCCAGCAATGCGACCATTTAAATCCTCATACACATGGTTCGCTGTAGTCGGACTTGGTTTTCCTGAAACATTTGCACTCGGAGCCGCAACTGGACGTCCGATTGTCTCTAGTAAATGAAGGGCAATCGGATGACTGGGAATTCGTACACCAATCGTTGACAGGCCTGCTTTTACATTATCAGCACAGGAATCATTTGCCGGTAAAATATATGTTAAAGGACCAGGTGAAAAGGCCTCTATTAATGTATACACATAATCCGGGATATTTGTGACAATTCCCTCTAGCTGCGCCACTGATGCCACATGGGCAATCAACGGATTATCTTGCGGGCGCCCTTTTGCTTCAAAAATTTTACGGACAGCTGACGCATTGGTAGCATCCGCCCCAAGTCCATAAACTGTTTCTGTCGGAAATGCAACCACATCCCCTTCCTTTAACATGTCTGCTGCCTCTTGGATATCTTTTTTTATTATATTGATTGAATTTATTTTCCATACTTTTGTGTGCATAACGTTCCCTCTTTTCTACGTTACTATTTTAGTTGATGCACACAAGAAACGCAAAGAAGGGGATAATTCACCACATTTATACACATTATCCACAGTTTTTATCCACAAAAATGATATTGCTCACAAACACCCTCTATTTATACACAGCAAGTTGTGAATAGTGTGTATAATTTTATCTTGACAAATGCAAAAATAATCGATTGTTGTTATATCAAGTGTTTTCGTTTCTGATTACTTATCCATATTTTAAGAAACCTGATACGCCCACCAATTCCCTGTTTTTTCTGACTTTATCCCTTTAAAAGTGACATCGCTTTCTCTTTTGAATTGTAGAGACTCTAGGAGGATATCCACAACTGGGCTCTGGTTATGCACATATACACATTTTATGTTGTTTTTTCGGGCAATAATGAGGACAGACTCAAAAACAACGAATAACTTTTGCACATGTTCCTTGTTTAAATGCAGCTGTTTAAGCCAGTAAGTCGACTCATCCAGCCTTTCCAGATCAAAACAGCCCTCAATTCTACCGTTTATCTCTATCACATAGCTTTGACCTGTTAATTTTTTGCCGATAGCCATTTCATTATTGTGAATAAATTCCTCAACCAACTCTAGTTTTGCTTCCTTCACTTGATAGATTTGCATATTCTTATCCTCCATTCATCGAGTTTTAAGGGGTTACCCGTATGCGTGACCATCATTCCCTCTCCAGAAAATCTATTCATGCCGGGAAAATAATGGTCACTACATTTTCCTGATTAAATCAAGCTAGATTTAGCCAGAAATACATCCCGCTAAATTAGATTCGTTTCCCTATAAGGATATGCCTCTATGAAATAAACTATGACAACCCTAACCATTTAAATAAAAAGAATTCTACTTTTACTTCTTCCTCTTCTACTTTTTCTTCTTTTTCTTCTTTCTCTGCTTTTTCATCATCACTTGCTACAGATGTTCCGTTAAAGAAGTCTAAAAAGCATAGCGGCGGGAACAATACACACCACCAGTTAGAGCCAGTTCCTTCACCTATGGTTACTAGAATCGCTTCATATTCACCCGCTGGATAAAGATAGTTTCCATATAATTTCGCTGGAAATGATATATTTTCTCCATATTCTAGTTCAAAATCTTCCTGGCTATTCTCTTTTTCCAGTGTGTCTTGGACCACTTCTTCCAGTTCTGGAAGCCGGTCTTGAATCAGCTGTCTTGCCTCTTCAATATCATCAATATCTTTCACCCATTCCGTAATGACTTCATTCACCTCGTCACGGACCTTATGTTTTAAATTTTGGTCTTTATCGCTATCACTATTTGCCAGAATACGCAGTCGGATTGCTTCATCCGGGATGACCTGATAGTCTAACTCTTTATTCTGCAGCTCTTTCGCTGTACTAATCACAGGAATAATCGATAATAATAAAAATAAAAGTGCTAATGTGCCCCATAATTTTTTCATTAAAAAAATCTCCCTTCCACCTATCTAGAAGATAGTGTGGACAAGGAGATTTCTACTTATACAAGTTTCATAGAAATATATATTTAAAATCAAGGTATATTTTCTTGCATTTTTGGAAAGGTGCTAGCTTAA
Source organism: Oceanobacillus sp. J11TS1 (assembly GCF_018333215.1). Taxonomy (GTDB): domain Bacteria; phylum Bacillota; class Bacilli; order Bacillales; family Amphibacillaceae; genus Oceanobacillus. The sequence goes on from NZ_BORO01000027.1 coordinate 22,354, forward strand.
ATTCGTTGCAAGCACCATCCGATTTTTTCCGTTAATATCCTGCTTGATTTCCACATGACTAGCAGGAAATACTTGCTGAATACATTTTTTAACAAGCTCACCTTGTGTATAACCAATTTCAAACGCTAGTAAAGTTTCTTTTGTTAAAGGCATCTGTTTCATTTGGTCGATAATCCGATGATAAGCCGCCATTCCATCCGCTTCTGCAAATAATGCTAACGCTGGATCAAAATCACGAACCGTATCACTCAGCTCAGATGCCTCTGATTTTGCAATATAGGGCGGATTTGAGACAATCACATCAAACGGCGTCATTTCATTCATAAGCGGGGATAAGAAGTTACCTTGCAAAAAGGAAACAGCTGCATCTAATTTTTCCGCATTTTGTTTAGCAACCTGCAGTGCTTCATCAGAAATATCTGTAGCAAATACCTCCGCATTATCCACTTCCAATGCTAGTGTAATGGCAATAACTCCACTGCCCGTTCCTATATCCGCAATCCGTACGTGTTCTTTTTTCCGCGTGAGATACTCCTTCACCGCAAGTACAAGCTCTTCCGTTTCTGGTCTTGGGATTAATACATGCTCGTTAACCTGAAAGGACCGGCCATAAAATTCTTCATAACCCGTCAAATGTTGGACCGGGATTCCCGTTTCTGCATGCTTTTTTATATCTGCTTTTATAATTTCGAGTTTATCCTCAGGGACCGGTTCCCGCAAAGAAACGAGCCATTCCTGTTTGGATAATCCCAAATGATGTTTGATTAAAATCTCAGCGACTTTCGGTTCTCTATTTGCTTCTTGTAAAAAAAGAGAAGCCCAGTTAAGGACTTCATAAATTTTGGTTTGGTTCATGAATTATTCACCAATCTGTTCTAATTTTTTAGCCTGTTCTTCCATCACAAGCGCATCGATAAATTCATCGAGCTTTCCTTGCATAATCTGGTCCAGCTTCTGAATGGTTAAGCCAATACGATGGTCAGTTACGCGATTTTGCGGGTAATTATACGTCCGTATCCGCTCTGAGCGATCTCCTGTACCAACCGCTGATTTACGATTTTCATCATATTCTGCCTGTGCTTCTTGTTGGAATTTATCATATATACGAGCACGTAATACCTTCATCGCTTTTTCTTTATTTTTTATTTGTGATTTTTCATCCTGAATCGATACGACAATCCCTGTAGGTTCATGCGTTAAACGAACCGCAGACATGGTGGTATTTACACTTTGCCCGCCCGGCCCGCTGGAGGCAAATGTATCAACACGGATATCCTTCTCATGAACATCTATCTCTACTTCTTCTGCTTCAGGGAGCACAGCAACTGTTGCAGTCGAAGTATGGATACGTCCGCCAGATTCTGTTTCTGGAACACGTTGGACACGATGTGCACCATTTTCATACTTCAGTTTAGAATAAACATCTGAACCATTAATCATAAAGATAATCTCTTTATAACCGCCAACCCCTGTGGAGCTTGCTTCCATCACGTCTATTTTCCAACCTTGACTCTCTGCATATCGGGAATACATTCGATATAAGTCGCCGGCAAATAAAGCAGCCTCATCTCCACCAGCGGCACCGCGAATTTCCATAATAACGTTCTTATCATCGTTTGGATCTTTTGGAAGCAGGAGAATCTTCATTTCGTCTTCTAATTCTTCTTTTCTCGAAGATAATTCAGATACCTCCATTTTTGCCATTTCCAGCATTTCATCATCCAAATCGTCTTCCATCATTTCTTTCGCATCTGAAAGTTGTGAGGTAACTTCTTTATACGCACGATAAGCTTGAACAACGTCCTCTAATCCAGCTTGTTCTTTCGAATATTCACGCAGTTTTTTTGTATCGCTAATAATTTCCGGGTCACTTAACATTTCATTTAATTTATTATACCGATCTTCTAGTGCTTGCAAACGATCTAACACAAGAATACACCTCTTTCTCCATAACAGTCTTATTATATTATAAGGGGAGAACTGGGTCAATTGCACCTTTCCCATGCCTCAGGTTTAAAGAACTTTTTTACCGCTAATAAAAAGGCTCTTCACCAAAACCTATTGTTGACAAACTAAGCTAAATTGATAATGGCAGCCGCTGCGACGGGTTTTTCTGCGGGGTCTCCACACTGGGACTGGGACTGCGATTACTCGTCCCATAGAACACTGTTGCTAGCTAGTTTTCCACTACTATATTTATTCATATCTTTCAACCATTAATTTTGATGTTGATCCAATAAAAATGATTCCTTATCGTTATTTATTATTTCACTTAATAAGACAAGTTATCATCTAACGCTAGCAGTCTAATTCTCTAATCTGAATAAAAAACAAATAGCAAGGTGTTACAGGCATATTTTCACTTATCGATCTATGCGTAGGCTTCGTTTGCCAAATTACCTTTCCCTACAGTGGCGGATTAGCATGGCATTTACGACAGACTGGATAATAGGAATCGTTTCCACCTATATGGATTTGTTCACCTGAATAGACAGGGGTTCCATTTTCATCTACACGTAAGTTCATGATCGCTTTTTTCGCGCAAAACCAGCAAATCGTTTTCATCTCTTCAATTTTGTCTGCATAAAGTAAAAAATACTTACTTCCCTCAAATAATTCATTTTGGAAGTCATTTTTAAGCCCGAATCCCATCACAGGAATATCAAGTTTATCCACAATATTAGCTAACTGTAAAACATGTTCTTTCTCTAAAAATTGTGCCTCATCTACTAAAACACAATAGGGCTTCTTTTCGCATTTATTTACAACATCGTATATGTTTGTTTCTTCAAAAATCGGAAGTGCTTTTCTTTTAATTCCTATTCTGCTTGAAACATAACCCACTTCATCTCTATCATCAATGCCTGGAGTAAAAATTAAAACGGATTTATTCTGTTCTTCATAGTTATGAGCTACCTTTAATATTTCTACCGATTTCCCGCTATTCATAGCTCCGTATTTAAAATATAACTGTGCCACAAGCATCCTCCCCTTTATCTTTTTGTTTCAATAAGTATATAGCTCTTCACCAAAATCTTAGGTTAACAAATTAAGTTTGATAAATAGCGACCGCTACGTAAAAACACTACGCTTTCCGTGGGCTTGTCCTCAGCCTCCTCGAAAAAGAAGACCGCTTTTTCTGCGGGGTCTTCACACTGCGCATTCCCACAGGAGTCTCCGTATTTTTCCTTCGCTAGCTAGTTTTCACAACCGTATTTATTCATGTATTTCAACCATAGATTTTAGTGTTGACTCAAGTATATTAAGTTACATTTTTTTGAATGGGAAACGAATTGCGTCCCCATCTGTCCGTTGTAATACAGCAGATAATTTTCACAATAAAAACGGACATTTTATTCTTTATGTCAAATGAAAAACATATCTATTTTTTCATACCAGATGGCCTTTAAAAGTAAAAAAACAGGCAACATTTTGCCTGTTTTTTTAAGATTCAATTCCTTACAAAAAACCTCTTTATACGGCATAGTTCCGATAAAACGGATATTGCTGTAATAAGTCAGATTATTAGTTAAGGTTATATTTTTTCTTAAAGCGATCCACACGTCCACCGACTTTGTCAGCTTTTTGCTTACCAGTGTAGAATGGATGTGAATCAGAGCTGATTTCAACTTTTAATAGAGGGTATGTGTTACCATCTTCCCACTCAATTGTTTCGTCTGATCCTTTTGTTGATCCGCTTAAGAACTTGTAATTCGTGCTAGTATCTAGAAAAACAACTTTTCTGTACTCTGGATGAATATCCTTTTTCATGTTCTTCCACTCCTTTTTGCCCTGAGTCCCTTGGAAACAGAGTTATTGCAAGAGTCGTCAGAGATGCTTGTGCATCCTATCTAAACTCACACAGAAAGATTATAACAGTCTATAGAATGAAATGCAATAGCAGTTATTAACAAAAGACCAAATCACGTTGCATCTTTTACGAACGGTTTATCCCTTTTCTTTTCATTTCTTCTTCCATTTGTTGTAAAAATTCTTCATTATTCTTAGAGCTCTTCAGACGTTTTAAGAAACGATCCAAGAAGTCGTTCGAATCTTGCATGGTTTTACGAAGCAGCCACATTTTATCTAAATGTGATTTTTCTACTAGCAGCTCTTCTTTCCTTGTTCCTGAACGCAGGATATCAATAGCTGGGAAGATTCGACGGTCAGCTAGGTGACGATTTAAGTGAAGCTCCATATTCCCAGTTCCTTTAAATTCTTCATAAATGACGTCATCCATACGTGAACCTGTATCTACCAATGCTGTTGCTAAGATTGTGAAGCTGCCACCTTCTTCAATATTCCTCGCTGCTCCAAAGAAACGTTTTGGACGATGGAAAGCTGCTGGGTCAATACCACCAGATAATGTACGTCCGCTTGGAGGAATAACTAGGTTATAAGCACGAGCTAGACGTGTAATACTATCCATTAAAACGATGACATCGCGTTTATGCTCTACCAGTCGCATCGCACGTTCTAAAACAAGTTCAGATACTTTAATATGACTCTCTGGCACTTCATCAAATGTTGAAGAAACGACATCTACATCTTTAGCTACAGAACGTTCAATATCTGTTACTTCCTCTGGACGTTCATCTACTAGCAGGATAATCAGTTTGGCATGCGGATGGTTTTTGGAGATACTGTTTGCAATTTCCTTAATCAGCATGGTTTTACCTGCTTTTGGCGGAGCAACAATTAAACCACGCTGCCCAAAGCCAACTGGTGTCATTAAATCCATGATTCGTGTCGATAATTGTTTTGTTTCTGTCTCTAATTTAATTGGACGGTTTGGATAAAGTGCCGTTAATGCAGGAAAATGCACACGTTCTTTTGACGAATCGGGATCTTCATCATTTACAGCATCTACATGCAAGAGACCGTAGTAACGCTCATTTTCTTTTGGAGGACGGACCTTTCCTGATACCTTATCTCCATTCCTTAAATCAAAACGGCGGATTTGAGAAGCAGAGATATAGATGTCCTCTGCACTCGGAGAATAATTAATCGGGCGCAGGAATCCAAATCCTTCAGAAGGAATAATTTCTAAGATTCCATCCATAAATAAAAACCCGTCTTTTTCTGCTTGCGCTTTTAATATTGCAAATATTAACTCTTTCTTTGTCAGCTTTGCATAATAAGAAATCTTATAATCTTTTGCAAGTGCATAAATTTCTTTTAATGTCATTGTCTCTAAGCTAGAGATTGTCAGTGTTGCCATTAAATCACCACGCCTGTTCTAGGTTCTTTTTATATTTTCATGTTGGAAGCATCCGTAAAATTCCTGTTCGCCAATCATAAGGATAACTTTTGATATGCAGATGACAATAAAAACAGGATACTGCGGATATTTTCAACTTGGTCTATTCATATTCTATAGCTTTGTTACACCGCTATATTGTCCTCATTTCAACAATCCTCTTATTTTGTATACGCTTCACATAATATAGATTTAGAAAAAGTCTATGTGAAAATCTAGTTAAAGCTACTGATTTTCCGCATCTAACACCATTGTTTGGTAGCTTATCAGTCATTTCATTTTATATGTGCTAATTTAAAATCTCATAACCTCGCGTTTTACACTTACTTCGCCTCTTCTTAACTCTAGAAATACGCTTTTTTTAACCTGATTACCCTATATATGTGGAAGGAATACTAAAGAAGACTTGCCTTGTTCAACAGAAGCATTTAGAAGTTATTATCCTGTTGTAACGTCTATCAAAATGACATATCAAAGTAAAGAGTGATTCCCATTCGAGAACTGTTCATCAAGAGAAGCTAGACATTATCAACCTGGTTCATTGAATTGAACAAATAACCATTTTAGTAGAAGACGTAATCGCCAGATCCCATTTTGAAGGGTGAACGAAAAGTTCCACTGTATGAAGGTTCATTTCACATTCCATTGTCAGACATTTAATCAAATCTTGGCTTTATTAAACATCTATTATCATACTCTTTTACCGGTAAAGATTCAATACACTTTTTTGTCAAATTAGAGGAATTATTGTATCCATTTGTAAACGACTTTAAAATTCCACCTCAAGATTCAAAAAAATTAAGATATTCAGGCGGGCTGTTCTAAATTTGGATGTTATTTTTGAAGATTAGCGTATAGTACTTCGCTCTGGGGTTTTAAAGGATTGATTAAAATGATACATCAATATAAAGAGCTTTTGATTATCTGTCAAAAACTCCCCTAAAATACAATGAACCCTCCTATTTTAAAGTTTCATGATCTAATTCGACATTATTCATGTTTATGCATCAATTTGTCGAAGGATTATTTCGGGATCGCTAGATATTATATAATAAAAGAGAAGGGGAAGTCTTCTCTTTTATTATACACACACCTTTTTAAGTGTGCTGGTCTTGGAAGATTTCTGATTCCGTCATTTCTTCTCTCCAAATCGTTGCTCCTAAAGAAGAAAGCTTATCCGTTAAACTCTCATAGCCACGATCAATATGGTCCACACCGGTGATTTCTGTTACACCCTCTGCAAGCAATCCTGCTATCACAAGCGCTGCTCCAGCACGGAGGTCACTAGCTTTTACTTTAGCGCCTTCTAATTGCACCGGTCCGGAAACAATCACAGATCCACCTTCAACTTTTATTTCAGCATTCATGCGGCGAAGTTCGTCGATATGCTTCAAACGCGCAGAATAAATTGTATCTGTAATAAGGCCTGAATTGTTTGCTTGCGTTAATAAGGTGGTGAAAGGCTGTTGTAGGTCTGTCGGAAAACCTGGATAAACAAGCGTCTTGATATCCACGCTCTCTAAAGATTTATTCCTAGCCACATATAATTGATCATTATGGGATTCGATATTAACATTCATTTCCCGCAACTTTGCGATTAATGACTCCATATGCTGCGGAATAACATTGTCAATGACAACTTCTTTCCCCATTGCAGCAGCTGCAATAGCATAAGTCCCAGCTTCAATACGGTCAGGGATAATCGTATGCGTACAGCCATGTAAGGAAGGTACTCCATCAATACGAATCACATCGGTGCCAACGCCCTTAATTTTCGCACCCATATTTGTTAATAACGTTGCAACATCAATAATCTCGGGTTCTTTTGCAGCATTTTCAATAATGGTCTGTCCTTTTGCTTTTACTGCTGCAAGCATAATATTGATCGTAGCACCAACACTGACAACATCCAAATAAATACGTGCGCCTCGAAGTTCTTTGGCACGTAAATAAATGGCTCCCTGCTCATTTGTTACCTCTGCGCCAAGCGCTTCAAAGCCTTTAATATGCTGGTCAATCGGACGTGGACCTAAATAACATCCTCCAGGCAACCCAATGACTGCTTTATTAAATTTCCCAAGCATTGCTCCCATGAAATAATAGGATGCCCGAAGCTTTTTGACTCTCCCATTCGGCAATGGCATAGCTATCATCTTCTCCGGATGAATCGTCATGTCCTGACCATCTCGGGAGATTGTTCCACCAATTTCTTCCAACAAAGCACCTAATGTGTCTACATCAGAAATATTAGGCAATCCCTCAATTGTCACCGTAGAATCCGCAAGTATGGCTGCAGGCAATAGAGCTACTGCACTATTTTTTGCACCGCTGATATGAACCTCTCCAGATAGTTCATGTCCACCCTCAATTAATAACTTTTGCATGTAAAAACCTCGTTCCTATGGAAGTGGATGTATCACTCCACAAGTTGTTTATCACGGAAAATTATCCGTAAGACGCCTTATTTTAAATAAGGCGGGAGATCGAAGCGAACTCCCTAAATTCATGTAGGGAGGATAGCAAGAAATCCTCACCAAATGAAGTTCCATTGTATAAGCTGCTTCTTCAAATAGATCAGTTCTCCACCAAAATCGATGGTTGAAAACAAGGTTACGTAGTCTTCTCACTGGGATCGGGGCTAGGACTGGGACTGCGATTACTCGCCCCACCGAAAAGCGTTGGGATTACTCGTCCCATCATAAACCTTGTGTTTACTCGCCCCTGTAAACCATTGGTTCGATACCATATTTATTTCTTTATTCCAACACTAGCGATTTTGGTGTTGATTGACCCACTATTTCTAACCTATTTATAGTGTTTGTCTTTTTTCCAACTCTATACAATTAATTTTGTTTATTCCAATCTGCTAAGAATTTTTCAATTCCTTGATCCGTTAATGGGTGTTTTACTAAGGATGATAAAACGTTAAATGGAATGGTTGCAATATGCGCCCCGTTTAATGCAGCTTCTGTTACATGAATCGGGTGGCGGATAGATGCCGCGATAATTTCTGTTTGGATAGAATGACGATCAAAGATTGCAGCAACATTTGCAATCAATTCCATGCCATCTTGTCCAATATCATCTAATCTTCCTAAGAATGGAGATACATAGGTTGCACCTGCTCTAGCTGCCAGCAATGCTTGGTTCGCATTAAAGATTAATGTTACATTCGTTTTAATGTTTAAATCACTAAAAGCTTTAACCGCTTTCAATCCTTCTAGTGTCATTGGAACTTTCACAGTAATATTGGGTGCAATCGCAGCAAGTTCTTTCCCTTCTTCAATCATGCCTTCTGCGTCTTCAGAAATAACTTCTGCACTTACAGATCCAGAAACTTCTTCTGTAATTTCACGCAAGCGATCATGGAAAGAAACGCCTTCTTTTGCTACTAAACTCGGATTTGTTGTAACACCTGCTAAAATACCAAGTTTATTTGCTTCTCTAATGTCCTCAATATTTGCTGTATCGATAAAAAATTTCATCTACCATTTACCTCCCTAAAATTTTTAACAAAAGCTGCACCATTGGTACAGCTTTTGCCGATTATCTATGAACTAAATCATTCATGCTTTATTGGAAGAACCGAATTCACGCATTTTACCAATTACTGTTTCTTTAATAGCTGCAGTACCTGGTCCTAAATATTTACGAGGATCATATAATTCAGGTTTTGCTTCTAAAGTTGCACGAATTGCTGTTGTTTGAGAAATTTGGTTCTCTGTGTTTACATTGATTTTAGCAGTTCCTAAAGAAATTGCTTTTTGAATATCATGTGTAGGAATTCCGGTACCACCATGAAGTACTAATGGTACACTTACTAAATCTAAGATTTCTTTCATTTCTGTAAATCCTAGATTTGGCTCTCCCTGATATGGACCGTGAACAGAACCTAAAGCTGGAGCTAAGCAATCAACATTCGCTTCCTTAACAAGACGTTCGCACTCTTCTTTGTCTGCATAGTTAATTCCGCCGATGACACCATCTTCTTCTCCACCAACAGTACCAACTTCTGCCTCAACAGATACGCCATGGATATGAGCAAGCTCAACCACTTTCTTTGTTAATGCAATATTCTCTTCAATTGGTGAATGAGATCCGTCAATCATGACAGAAGTAAACCCTGCATGGATTGCTTTTGCACAGTTCTCAAAGCTAGATCCGTGATCCAAATGGATTGCAACAGGTACCGTTGTCCCATAAGATTCCATCAAAGATTTAACCATAGCAACTACCACATTGTAGCCGCCCATATATTTTCCTGCACCCTCAGAAACCCCAAGAATTACTGGTGAATTTTCTTCTTGTGCTGCTTGGAGAATAGCTTGGATATATTCTAGGTTGTTAATATTAAATTGACCTACTGCATATCCGTTCTCTTTTCCTTTTTCAAGCATTTCTTTCATTGATACTAAAGGCATACCAAGTTCCTCCTTCAATTTCATACGCATGAATCTGTCTGTATTCATTACTATATAAGAATACCAATTCCATAGCTTAATCGCAACATAGTAGTTACGATTCCTTATTTTTTCTTTAAAATTTCCTCGGCCATATTACTTAACTTTGCTACATCAAAGGGTTTTGAAATGATTTTATCTGGTAAATTTCCACTCATTTCTTGTTTTGCAACTTCTGGGAGTCCACTAATTACAATAATTTTCGTGTTTATTTTCATTTTTTTGATCTTTTGTATGACAGTATTCCCATCATAAATAGGAATTTGATAATCCAAAATCACTAAATCGCAAGGAGTTTTTGATAAATAATCGATTGCTTCTTTGCCGTTAGCTGCTAATGAAGTGCGATAGCCAGCTGTTTGAAAAACTTCTTGAAGTAACATACGAATTCCTATTTGATCATCAACAATTAGGATTGATTTTGTCATACTCACCCTCCGATATTATCTTTTTGAATTATTTCTCTGTAGTTTAAAATTCGATAAATCTTATTATTCTCCTGCTTACTAAGTTATGTACCCTCTTTTTTGGCGTTGATCCTCTTTTTCTTCGGGGGCTCCACACTGGGACTGGGACTGGAACTGCGGTTACTCGTCCCATCGAAGAACTTTTGCGGTTACTCGTCCCATCGAAGAGCTTTTGCGATTACTCGTACCATCATAAATGTTTGCTGTAATTTTATACTAACACAAAAAAACGAGGATATTCACTCATTTAATGAATACCCTCGTTTTTTAACTTTATTTAATGATTATTTTTGATGATTGACTGCTGCACCAATAAATCCTCTAAACAGTCCTTGGGATCTCGTTGGGCGAGATGTAAATTCAGGATGGAATTGACATGCAATAAACCAAGGATGGTCTTGGATTTCAATTGTTTCTACAAGGCGTCCATCTGGGCTTGTACCTGAGAAAACAAGACCTTTCTCTGCCATTTGTTCACGGTACGCATTATTAAATTCATAACGATGGCGGTGTCTTTCTTCTACAACATCCGCTCCGTCATAAGCTTCTTTTGTTTTTGTACCATCTACTAATTGACATGGATATACACCAAGACGCAATGTACCTCCTAAATCTTCAATATCTTTTTGCTCTGGCAACAAGTCAATAATTGGATGTGGTGTCCCTGGATTAATTTCTGCAGAGTGCGCTCCTTCTAATCCAACCACATTTCTTGCAAATTCAACGGTAGCTAATTGCATACCTAAACAAATCCCGAAGAACGGAATTTTATTTTCACGTGCATAACGAATCGCATGAATTTTACCGTCAATTCCTCGGTTACCAAATCCACCAGGCACAATAATACCATCTACTTTAGATAGTTCTGTCTCGATTTCTTCTTCTGACAGCTGTTCAGAGTTAATCCAATGGATATTTACATTGGCATCAAAATCATAACCAGCATGTTTCAATGATTCAACCACAGAAAGATAGGCATCTGGAAGTTCTACATATTTACCAACTAATCCGATCTCTACTTTTTTAGATAAGTTGCGAACTTTGTTGATAAGTTTTTTCCAATCATCCATATCCGCTTCTTGGCAATCTAATCCGAAATGATTGCAAACAATCTGGTCCATATTTTGTTCCTGTAAAGCAATCGGAACTTGATAAAGTGTATCTGCATCAAGCATTTCGATAACTGCTTTTTCGTTAATATCACAGAATAAAGCAATCTTTTCTTTCATTTCTTTTGTAATGGTTTTTTCTGTACGTAACACAATAACATCCGGCTGAATTCCTAGAGAACGCAATTCTTTTACACTATGCTGTGTAGGCTTTGTTTTAACTTCTCCTGCAGCTTTAATGTAAGGAACAAGCGTACAATGCACGTACATCACGCTATCTCGGCCTACATCACTTTTGATTTGGCGAATGGCTTCTAAAAATGGTAAAGACTCAATATCCCCTACGGTACCGCCAATTTCTGTAATAACCACGTCTGCACCTGTAGCTTCTCCGGCACGGAATACTTGATCCTTGATTTCATTGGTAATGTGTGGAATAACTTGTACCGTCCCACCAAGATAATCTCCATGGCGTTCTTTACGGATAACGCTGGAATACACTTTACCTGTAGTAATATTGCTGTATTTATTTAAGTTAATATCAATAAAGCGCTCGTAGTGTCCTAAGTCTAAATCTGTTTCTGCTCCATCTTCCGTAACAAATACTTCACCATGCTGATAAGGACTCATGGTCCCTGGGTCTACGTTGATATACGGATCAAATTTTTGAATCGTTACTTTTAATCCACGATTTTTTAATAAACGTCCCAATGATGCTGCTGTAATTCCTTTTCCAAGCGATGATACTACGCCACCAGTTACAAAAATATATTTTGTCACTTGTCCTCATCCTTCTTTCTTTATTTTATATGTTTTTCATTTAAATAAATTTGGTCGTTCTTTGGAATGTATTATCCTTTCCTTATCTTTTACATTGATAATGAAAGTTATAATGATAATATTGTTTTACTTCCTTTATTTTCTTATCTAACAAGAAAAGCGTTTCCCCCTCTCACTCCTGGGGGAAACGCTTTGTAATTATATTCAAAGAGCCCAATAAAGATTCTACTGTTAGTCCATGTAAAAGTCAAGCATTGAAATGACATGATTCACATTTGATTAAATGAAAACCTCTCTAAGACGGAGCGGCGCAACTTCCCTATTTACTAAAAATAGCTGGAACATATCGGGATTATACCAAACTGGTTTCAGCTATTCAGCAGCTTCATAGGGCTTCCCTTTTAAAGGTGAACTGGACGGCTCCCGTTTTATATCGGTCCTAGCGGTCGTCCTCGTCATCATAGTCTAATTCATCCAGATCATCTTTACCAATGACATCATCCACTTCGTCTTCAAGCTCATCCAGATCGTGGTCTTCTAAATCATCATCAAAGTCACCTAGCACATCATCAATATCTTCATCTGTGATATCTAAATCATCATCAATTTCGATAGCTGGGTCCACTGCTTTTTTCTTCTTTTTCTTCTTCTTTTTCGTTGGTTCATCTGTAATTTCTTCTTCTGCCTGTTCTACTGGATACCAGCTCTTTAATCCCCACATGCCAGATCCTAGAGTTAAAAAACGTCCATCCACATTCATATCTGTGTAGAACTGCGCAATTAAATCTTTCCGTTCTTCTTTAGAAAAATTCTTTACATCTGCTATTTTTGCAAATAAATCTTGAAAAGGTATAGCTTTATTTTCTTCTTTTAAAATCATGGAACCTAATTCAATCATGGAAGTATGGTCGATTTCTTCTTGTGTCAATTCTTTCACGCTCACGTTCAATGCACTCCTTTAAAAATATAATCAAGGTTAAAATACCTATCTATGCTACAAATGATTATTTTTTTGCCATTTAGTCACAATAAATCTATTTTACATTATAAACATATTGAATTGCAATTATCCAACGAAAACTCCAAGATATATCGTTGAAATAAAAGGAACGTGAGCAGGAACTCTCCTATCTGGTATTCTTTTAAATAGCTTACATATTGCGACGATATTGTCCGCCAACTTCATATAGGGCTTTGGTGATTTCTCCCAGACTTGCATAACGGACGGTATGCAATAATTCTGCAAATATATTCCCATTGGAAACTGCCGTCTCTTTTAATCGTTTTAACGCTTCCTTTACGTGACTCTGGTGCTCCGACTGAAAACGTCTTAACTCATTAATTTGATGCATTTTTTCCTCTTCAGATGCACGAGCGAGCTCCATGGAATCAATTTCTTCTTCTGATGGCGGGTTTGGATTTAAATAGGTATTTACACCAACAATCGGCAATTCTCCGGAGTGCTTCTTCCCTTCATAGTAGAGCGATTCCTCTTGAATTTTGCCGCGTTGATATTGGCGCTCCATTGCACCAAGTACACCGCCACGGTCGTTCATTTGTTCAAATTCCTTTAATACAGCTTCTTGCACAAGGTCTGTTAACTCCTCAACAATAAAGGCCCCCTGCAAGGAGTTCTCATTTTTTGTCAATCCAAATTCCTTATTAATAATCATTTGGATAGCCATTGCACGCCGAACAGATTCTTCGGTTGGTGTCGTAATCGCTTCGTCATAAGCATTGGTGTGTAATGAATTTGTATTGTCTTGAATGGCTAATAACGCTTGCAGTGTTGTACGAATATCATTGAAAGCAATTTCTTGTGCGTGCAGAGACCTTCCCGAAGTTTGCACATGATACTTTAGTTTTTGACTGCGTTCATTCGCACCATACTTTTCCCTCATGGTAATTGCCCAAATTCTACGCGCTACTCTGCCAATCACGGTATATTCCGGATCTAAACCATTGGAGAAAAAGAAGGACAGATTCGGAGCAAACTTATCAATATCCATTCCTCTGCTTAAGTAGTATTCCACATAAGTGAATCCATTCGCTAATGTAAAAGCTAACTGTGTAATTGGATTAGCACCTGCTTCTGCAATATGATAGCCGGAGATAGATACAGAATAATAATTACGGACTTTGTTTTCGATAAAGTACTCCTGAATATCGCCCATCATCCGCAGCGCAAATTCTGTTGAAAAAATACATGTATTTTGCCCTTGATCTTCTTTTAAAATATCTGCCTGCACTGTGCCGCGAATAACAGAAATGGTATCTGCCTGGATTTTATGAAATTCCTCACTCGTTGGCTGGCGTCCATTTTCCTCGGTGAATTTATCTACTTGCTGGTCAATCGCTGTATTAAAATACATCGCCAAAATAATTGGCGCCGGCCCATTAATCGTCATGGAGACGGAGGTTAACGGATCTGTTAAGTCAAAACCGCTATAAAGCTTTTTCATGTCATCTAGTGTACAAATATTTACACCACTGTTCCCAACCTTCCCGTAAATATCTGGACGCTCTGCCGGATCTTCGCCATATAATGTCACCGAATCAAATGCGGTAGATAGCCTTTTCGCTTTTTCTCCTTTAGAAAGATAATGAAAACGGCGATTGGTTCGCTCCGGGGTCCCTTCCCCGGCAAATTGCCTTGTCGGGTCTTCGCCTTTTCGTTTAAATGGGAACACGCCCGCAGTATAAGGAAAAGTGCCAGGAACGTTTTCCCGCATCAACCAATAAAGACGGTCTCCCCAATCATGATATTTTGGCAATACGACTTTCGGAATCTTTAAACCGGATAAAGACTCTGTTGTTAAATCCATTGTAATTTCTTTATCCCGTACTTTAAAAGTAAATGTATCGCCAAGATAGCTTTCTTTTAGATTCTCCCAATTGTCTAATAAACGCTTGGCCTCCCCGTCTAATTGCTGTTCATAGGCAGCCATCATTTGATCCAGGGAAGCCGCTGCTTCTCCATCTACTTCTTCCCTCGCACCTTTTAATTGGTAGAGCTTGGAAGCAATTTCTCTTTGTTTTTCAGCACGCTTATCATAATTGCGAACATAGGAAGCGATTTCTCGCAAATAATGTCTGCGCTCATTTGTAATAATTTGATTTTTCTTTTCTGAAATCACATGACGTTGAAAAGCGACCTCTTCTCCCCAATAATAAGCTTCATTTATTCGATCAATCAGTGAGGCAAACAACGCATCGGTACCTTCATCATTAAATTGACTCGCTATTGTACCGAAGATAGGAAACTTTGTCTTATCCTCATGAAATAACATATGGCTCCGTTCGTATTGTTTTCGAACCTGATTAAGGGCATCCTCTGATCCTTTTTGTTCAAATTTATTAATTACAATAAAATCGGCATAATCAATCATATCGATTTTTTCCAATTGTGTTGGTGCACCGAATTCAGCTGTCATGACATACATGGATAAATCTGTAATATCCGTAACCGCTGCATCTCCCTGCCCAATCCCGCTCGTTTCTACAAGAATTAAGTCGTAACCAGATGCACGGACAACCTCTATGGCGTCTTGAATGGAGGCAGAGAGCTCCGTGCCTGAGTTTCTGGTGGCAAGGGAGCGCATATAAACCCTGTCAGAAAAAATAGCATTCATGCGAATCCGGTCTCCGAGTAAAGCACCACCTGTTTTTCGTTTGGATGGATCAATCGATAAAATAGCAATTTTCCGCTCGGGAATTTCGTTCAAAAATCTGCGGATGAGTTCATCTGTTAAAGAACTTTTCCCGGCGCCGCCTGTTCCTGTAATCCCGAGTACCGGAATTTTTTTCTCTTGATGATCAGAGAGTTTTTCTAATACTTGTTTCTTTGTTTCCTCATCTCCATTTTCCATTAAAGTGATAAATTTGCCGATTGCTAATCGACTTCCTTCTCTTAAACGCACCAAATCTTTGTCTATATCTATCGGCGGGAGAAAATCACATTTTTCCAGCATCCGATTAATCATCCCTTGCAGACCGAATTTTCTTCCGTCTTCTGGAGAAAATAGCCAAGCAACCCCATAATCATGAAGCTCTTTGATTTCACGAGGCAGAATTGTCCCCCCTCCGCCACCTACTACTTGAATATGTGCCGCATCTAATTCCTTCAGTAAATCAATCATATACTTAAAATATTCCATATGGCCGCCCTGGTAGGACGAGATGGCGATGCCTTGCACGTCTTCCTGAATCGCTGCATAAACAACCTCTTCTACAGAACGGTTATGTCCAAGATGAACTACCTCCGCACCACTCGCTTGCAATATACGCCGCATAATATTTACCGATACATCATGCCCATCAAATAAACTGGATGCGGTTACAAAACGAATAGGATGCGTCGCCAAATAGCGTTCTTCTGTCATGCTATTTCCTCCTCTTCTCGTAAATCTCGAAATAAAAAGGAATAATCCTCACTTTCCATGATACGTTTATAACCAAAAATCAACTTGTTGCATTTGCAAATCTACATATTCATCAATCGTAAATTCTTTTTGGATGAGCCAGCGACGAAAGCACCACATATGTCCGCCGACAACAATATTGTTTGCTAAAAAACGAATCTCTCGGTGATCCAGTTCTTCCCCTAAAGAAATAATCAGCAGTTCCTCCATCATCCGGACAACGTTCTGTTCTTGTTCCAGCACAAATTGACGCTTTTCTTTCTTTAAGGATTTGGTTTCTTGATAAAGCATTAAAATTTCCGGCTGGATGGTGTCCATAAAATAAAAATATTGTCGAATAGCCTGCCGCAAGCTTTCCTTCGTTGGGTTCTCGACCGACATGGTTTCGGTCAGCTGATCACGTACTTGATCATGTACAAATTCGCAAACGAGAAAAAGAACATCTTCCTTTGTTCGAATATATTCATATAACGTACCAATACTGAACCCGGATTCCTTAGCAATCTCTCTCGTTGTCGTACGATGAAATCCTTTCTCCTTAAATAGACGCATCGCCCCTTCAATAATTTGCTTCCTGCGTCTCATGACTAAGTCTTGGTCTTTTACAGAAGAACGAATTTGGTCCTCACTCATCTCCCAACCTCCTTTGAAAACCTTTGAAGCCTGCGATTTAATCCTTACTTTTACTTTGTAAGCATTCTGCCGATAACCAGTCGTTGGATTTCATTTGTTCCTTCGTAAATCTGTGTGATCTTTGCATCGCGCATGTAACGTTCCACCGGATAGTCTTTTGTGTATCCATATCCTCCAAATACTTGCACAGCTTCTACCGTGATGCGCATCGCAGCATCCCCTGCGAATAACTTAGACATAGCAGATGCTTTTCCATAGGGTTTTCCTACAGATTCAAGCCATGCAGCTTGATAGGTTAATAGACGAGCGGCTTCAATTTCGGTTGCCATATCTGCCAGCTTAAAAGATATGCCTTGGTTAGCAGCAATCGGCTTGCCAAATTGCTCTCTTTCCTTTGCATAAGCCGCGGCTGCGTCTAGTGCGCCTTGTGCTATCCCTAAGGCTTGCGCAGCAATTCCATTTCTTCCCCCGTCTAAGGTAGTCATCGCAATTTTAAAGCCGTCTCCCTCTTCCCCTAATACATTTTCTGCCGGGATGCGACAATTTTCAAAAATTAGTTCTGTTGTTGGCGAGGAACGAATACCAAGTTTTTTCTCTTTTTTTCCAAAAGTGAATCCTTCTGTTCCTTTTTCAACGACAAAAGCTGTAATCCCTTTATGCTTCTTCTCCGCGTCTGTTTTTGCAAATACAATATAAATGTCCGCTACGCCGCCGTTAGTAATCCATACTTTACTTCCATTCAATATATAATCAGAGCCCTCTTTTTTAGCCGTGGTTTTCATAGAAACAACATCACTGCCAGCTCCCGGTTCAGATAATGCGTAGGCACCCAATGCTTCCCCAGTTGCAAGCCGCTTTAAAAAATTTTGCTTCTGTGTTTCATTTCCATATTTGTAAATGGGCCAGCTTGCTAAAGATAAATGGGCAGAGAGGGTAACTCCCGTGGAAGCACAAACACGTGATAACTCCTCCACCGCAATCACATAGCTTACATAATCAGCACCAATTCCGCCATACGCTTCTGGCCAAGGGATGCCTGTTAATCCCAGTTCTGCCATTTGATCAAATATTTTTCTGTCAAAGCGTTCTTCTTCATCTCTTTCTGCTGCTGTCGGCTCTACTTCCTTTTCCGCAAAATCCCTAACCATCTTCCGCAGCATTTCTTGTTCTTCCGTTAATTGAAAATTCATCTCTATCTCCCCTTCAACAGCTCTTTAGAAATTACGATATGTTGTATTTCATTTGTTCCTTCATAGATTTCCGTCACTTTCGCATCACGGAATAACCTTTCAACAGGATAATCCTTGGTATACCCGTAACCCCCGTAAATTTGTACAGCTTCAATCGCATTTTGCATTGCTGTTTTGGTTGCGGTCATTTTTGCCATGGAAGTCTCTTTTACACAGGTCTGACCTGCTTCAATCTGTTTCGCAGCTTGATAGGTTAATAGCTTAGCTGCCTCCACATTTGTTGCCATCTCTGCCAGTTTAAAAGCAATTCCTTGGTTCGCTGCAATCGGCTTGCCAAACTGTTCTCTTTCTTTTGCGTAAGCGACCGCATAATCTAAAGCAGCTTCTGCAATACCTAATCCCTGTGCAGCAATGCCGATTCTTCCAATATTTAAATTGGCCATTGCTATTTTAAATCCTTGCCCTTCTTTTCCAAGCAAATTTTCTTTGGGAACAAGACATTGATCAAAAGTTATTTCAACGGTGCTAGAACCTTTTAATCCCATTTTCTTTTCGTTTTTTCCGATGTGGATACCGGGACTGTCCCTTTCCACAATAAAGGCACTGATTCCGTCTCTTTCTTCACTTGTTCTTGCAAAAGTAATAAATGTATCCGCGTATCCCCCATTCGTAATAAATACTTTGGAACCATTGAGTACATAAACATCATCTACCAGCTTGGCGGTGGTTTTTAACCCGCCTGCATCGGACCCTGAATTCGCTTCTGTTAACGCAAAGGCACCTAAATATTCGCCAGAAGCAAGCTTGGGGATATATTTCTTTTTTTGTTCTTCTGTCCCAAAATATAAAATTGGATTCGTTCCCACAGAAGTGTGCACAGATAAAATAACGCCGACAGTTGCACTGACTTTCGATAGTTCGTGAATCACCCGAATATAGGAACTAAAATCCATGCCAGCTCCTCCATATTCTTCTGGTATAGGAATTCCCATTAAGCCGAGTTCTCCCATTTTCCTGATAATTTCTTTTGGAAAACGGTCTTCCGTCTCCATTCTTTCAACTTCCTTTGCAATGTCCTCACGCGCAAAATCTTGAACCATTTTGACTAACATCTTTTGTTCTTCTGTCAGCGAAATTATCATTATGCACACCCCTTTATATCAGTCACTGTATGTGTAAAATCCCCTGCCTGTTTTTTTGCCGAGTCTTCCTGCTTGCACGTATTGCCTCAGAAGCGGGCATGGGCGATATTTACTGTCGCCAAAACCATCATAAAGAATTTCCATAATGGATAGGCATGTATCCAGCCCAATGAAATCTGCTAGTTGTAATGGTCCCATCGGGTGATTCATCCCCAGCTTCATAACTTGATCCACGTCTTCTATGCTGGCAATACCTTCAAAAACGGTATAAACCGCTTCGTTAATCATTGGCATTAGAACACGATTCGAAACAAAGCCTGGAAAATCTTTTACTTCCACATCCTGTTTCCCTAGCGCTTCTGTCAGATCTTTCACCGTTTGGTACGTTGCTTCACTTGTTTCCAATCCGCGAATAATTTCCACCAGCTTCATGACTGGAACCGGATTCATAAAATGCATCCCAATAAATTGTTCTGCCCGCTTGGTAACAGCTGCAATTTCCGTAATTGGCAAGGAGGACGTATTGGTTGCAAAAATCGTGTGCTCAGGTGCAAGTTTATCCAGCTTGCGGAATACTTCCTGTTTTACTTCCAGATTCTCCACCACTGCTTCAATAATAAAATCTGCGGTTAGTGGTTTTTCATCTAGTTCGCCAACTACCTGGAGACGTTCCATTGCCTCCCTTTTTGAATCCGTTTCCATTTTACCTTTAGCAATATCTTTATTAAAAATATTTTCGATATACTGCTTTCCCCGTTCTAATGCTTCTTTATTGTTGTCATACAATTGCACTTGATAGCCGGAACGGGCAAAAACGAGCGCAATTCCTGCACCCATTTGCCCTGCTCCGACAACCATTACTTGTTTTACAGTCATGATAAGCACCTTCCCTTTAATTTGCTGGTACGTCAATTAAAATAGCGTCTCCCTGACCTCCGCCGCTGCAAATTGCTGCAATGCCTTTTCCGCCACCGCGGCGTTTTAATTCATGAATCAGTGTTAGGATAATCCGATTGCCACTTGCACCAATTGGATGCCCTAGTGCAACTGCTCCACCGTTGACATTGATTTTCTCCTCATCAATATCTGCAATTTGGCCACTGGCAAGCGCAACGACAGCAAAAGCTTCATTGATTTCATAAAGATCAATTTCTTCTTTGGATACCCCTGTTTTTTCTAATAAACGGTTAATGACTAAACCCGGTGTTTGTGGAAAATCCTTTGCTTCCACTGCTACTTCTGCATGGCCTAAAATCGTTGCCAGCGGTGTTTTATTTAACTCTTTCGCTTTTTCATCCGACATGACAACGACAGCACTCGCTCCGTCATTCACCCCAGGCGCGTTTCCTGCTGTAATCGTACCATCTTTATCAAATGCTGGTCGCAATGCAGCCAGCTTTTCAACAGATGTCCCTTTTCTTGGCGCTTCGTCTTGACTGACAACAATTGGCTCTCCTTTGCGGACTGGAATCTCAACTGGAGTAATTTCATCCGCAAACTTCCCTGATTCGATAGCATCAATCGCACGTTGATGACTCCGATATGCCCATGCATCTTGACGTTCTCGGGTAACTTTAAAGGAAGCGGCTGTGTCGTTTCCATAGTTCCCCATATGGTTTCCTGTAAAAGTACAAGTGAGGCCATCGTGAATCATTAAATCTTGCACCGTTTTATCCCCCATCCGGTTTCCCCACCTTGCGTCAGGAAGGATGTACGGAGCATTGCTCATACTTTCCATTCCACCAGCAACGATGACATCTTCTTCGCCTAAACGAATAAGCTGATCCGCTAAAGTGACACTGCGTAAACCAGAGGCACAGACCTTATTAATTGTTTCGGTTTTGACTTCCCAAGGGAGGCCCGCTTCTACCGCCGCCTGCCTTGATGGAATTTGCCCTTGGCCTCCTTGCAGGACCGTTCCCATAATCACTTCATCTACTTCAGCACCGTCTAATGCTGCTCGTTCTAAGGCAGCTTTAATTGCTTTCGCTCCTAAATTAACTGCGGTTAATGGGGTTAATGCTCCTCCAAATTTCCCAAAAGGGGTACGTGCCCCAGATACAATGACTGACTTCCTCATATAATAGCCTCCCTTTATGTTTTGAGCGAACGCTCGTTCAATGAGCAGCAGAAAGTATAGAGAGGAAATTCGTCCCCCCTCTATACCCTTATGCTGTTTTTTCTTCATTTTGATCCAAAACGGACAGTGCCAGAATCTCCGCAACATCCATAGTACTAATATCCTCTTCCACTTCTTTTGCTTTTGTGCCATCACTTAACATGGTTAAGCAATATGGACATGCACTTGAAATCATCGATGGCTGTACTTGCAATGCTTGCTCTGTACGTGCCACATTAATCCGATTTCCAGTTGTTTCTTCGGTCCACATTAAACCGCCACCTGCGCCACAGCACATGCCATTTTCACGGCTGCGTTCCATTTCTACCAGTTCCAAGCCTGGAATAGCTTTTAAAATTTCTCGCGGTGGGTCATAGACCCCATTATATCTTCCTAAGTAACAGGAATCATGGTATGTTAATCTCTCATTAATCGCCTTATTCGGCTTCAGCTTCCCTGACATGACAAGGTCATACAACAGCTGTGTATGGTGATATACCTCTGCTTCAAATCCAAAGTCAGGGTATTCGTTCTTAAATATATTGTACGCATGCGGATCGATTGTGACAATTTTAGTGACGTCATGCTTGGTAAATTGTTTAATATTTTTCTCGGCAATTTCTTGGAATAAAAACTCATTCCCGATACGTCTTGCAGTATCTCCAGAGTTTGCTTCTGTATTTCCTAAAATCGCAAAGCTAACACCCGCTTCATTCATTAATTTCGCAAAACTGAGGGCAATTTTCTGACTGCGGCTGTCGAAAGACCCCATGGAACTGACCCAAAATAAATATTCAAAAGATTTATCTTCCTTCTTTAATTCTTTTACGGTCGGAATGTATACAGATTTATCTTCGTCACGCCATTTGATACGATCTTTTTTCGATAACCCCCATGGATTACCTTGGCGTTCAATATTCATGACAGCACGTTGAATATCAGAATCCATTTTCCCTTCTGTCATAACTAAATAACGCCGCATATCAATGATTGTGCCAACATGTTCATTATTTACAGGACAAGCATCTTCACAATTTCGGCAGGTCGTACATCCAGAAAGTTCTTCTTCCGTAATCACATCTCCAATTAAGCTCATGCTCTCAACAGCTGCAGCTGCTTCGTGACTCCCAGCTGCTTGATTGCCAGCAGATCCGGAAAAAGCATAGGAAGGAACCCAAGCAGATTTACCAGTAACGGCTGCTCCTTTTTCTGTTAAATGATCACGAACTTTAATCATAATATCCATTGGTGAAAGCATTTTTCCTGTTCCAGCAGCTGGACAAACATCCGTACAGCGGCCACACTCTACGCACGCATAAAAATCTATCATTTGATGCTGTTTGAAATCTTCTACTTTTCCGACACCAAAAGCAATTTCTTCTTCACTTTCTTCCTCCGTATCTTCTATATCAAAATCGATTTTTTCTAATTTTCCAGGTACCTTCTTGCTCAAGAATACATTGATTGGTGCAGCAATTAAGTGTGCATGTTTAGACTGTGGTACGTACACTAAGAAAGTAAGCAGGGTTAACGTATGTACCCACCAGGCGATATAGAACAGGACCATCGCTGCATCCGCAGATATCCAGCCAAATAATGCCGCGAATAGACTGGCAACTGGCTCTGTCCATGCTAATTCATGTCCTTGCCATATAAGCGCCATCCCATTTCCAAATAACACAGAAATCATCAACGTTCCGATAAAAATAAGTACAAGTCCTGCTTTCAAGCCTCTTTTCAAACGGACAAGTTTCTCCATGTAACGACGATAAAATGCCCATACAACCGCAACTAAAATCATTAATGTAACGAGTTCTTGAAAAAAGACAAACCCTGGATAAAACATGCCAAACGGTAGGTGATTTCCAGGTGACAAGCCTTTGATAATCATATCAATGGCTCCAAATTGGACAAGGATAAAGCCATAAAACATCATGACATGAATGGTACCTGATTTTTTATCTTTTAATAGTTTCGATTGCCCAAATACATTTTTCATAATGCGTTTGATTCTTAGCTTTATCTCTCCATCAAACTCTGATTTTTTCCCGAGTCTAATATAAGCAACCCGTGTCGCGATGACCTTCGCAAATAAGAACAGTGCATAGACCGTCACAACTAAAAATGCAATCCAATTAATAATAAGAAATGTATCCAAGACCCTTCCCCCTCTTTTTTATTATAATACAAAGTGTTAGCGTTTTCATATTATAATAAAAAAATATTCTATCTCTACTTTAAAACATGAATGAACATTCAGTCAACCTATTTAGGGGGAAATGCGATAAATTTTATAATACATCAAAGTTATTTATAAAAAGCAGAGAAAACTTGTGATTTCAATCATAAGAGGAATCAGTATTGACTACTCGCATTTTCCGGCTATGCAGGGCCTGATTTAGTTTAAGCCCAGCATAAAAAATTTTCTCAAGCTGTTTTAAGGAAGTCATCATATTTTCTAATACTTCCTCTGCTGCTTAATTTTCTCCTTGGTTCTCTTAGAAGCAGCATCAAGTGGTGTCGTCTTTTCACCATTTAACCGTTGGGACTGCGATTACTCGTCCCATCAAAACCGTTGGGACTGCGATTACTCGTCCCATCAAAACCGTTGCTCTTCTGCAATTAATAACTTTTCCTTTAAATTAATCATTGCTTCTCTTCTCTCAAAAGCATCAATGCTCATAAGAACAAAATCTCCTTTCGTTTTTAGTAATCTGCACAGATATTTACGCTTATTCCGATAAAAGCTACTCACGGGAAGCTTTGTTATAAATCAAATTCAGCTACAAAAAAAGAATCTTAAACAAATAAGTATTATTATATTCAAATACATTTTTGAGTATACACATATTACAACACTTCCAACGCCTAAAACAACACACCATTTATCTCATTTGAATATGAAATACACAAAAAACCCGCAGAGTAATCATCCATTCTCTGCAGGTTTTTTTAATTTTATCTTCTATTTACATTTTCTCCGGTGCGGCTACGCCTAAAATTGCTAAGCCATTCGCTAATGTTTGACGGACAGCTTTCATTAAAGCAATTCGCGCACTGGTACGCTCCAGGTCATCGGCATCTAATACTTTTTCTGCGTTGTAAAAACTGTGCAAAGCAGTTGCAAGTTCGAATACGTATTGTGTCACCTTATGCGGCATTTGTTTTTCTGCTGCATCGGTAATAACCTGAGGAAGCTCTCCTACTTTTTTAAGGAGATCCAGTTCTTTTTCCGCTGTTAATAGGGATGCATCAAATGCTTTCTCTGTTGCAAAACCTTTATTTTTCGCTTGTTCAAGCATTGTACAGATACGTGCATGGGCGTACTGAACATAATAAACTGGGTTATCATTGGATTGCGATTTCGCAAGGTCCATATCAAAATCAAGCTGCGAGTCATTCGAACGCGCTACAAAATAATAACGGACTGCATCGATACCTACTTCATCCATAAGCTCTCTTAAAGATACAGCTTTTCCTGTACGCTTACTCATTTTGACTTTTTCGCCGCCTTCAAACAGGTTTACCATTTGAATAATCTTCACGGAGAATTTATCAACCGGATAACCTAATGCTTGAAGTGCTGCGCGCATTCTAGGGATATAACCATGATGATCCGCTCCCCATACATTAATAATTTGATCGAAGCCACGGTCTAATTTATTTTTATGATAAGCAATATCAGGTGTTAAATACGTATAGGCACCGTCCTGCTTCACGAGCACACGGTCTTTATCATCGCCGAACGCAGTTGTCTGAAACCATAATGCGCCGTCTTTTTCATACGTATGGCCGCCGTCTTCCAGCACTTTTAAAGCATGATCAATTTGATTATTTTCAAATAAGGAACGCTCAGAGAACCAGCTATCAAATTCAACACGAAAATCCTTTAAGTCATTTTCAATATTGCGTAAAGAAGCCTTTAAACCATACTCTTTAAAATAATCCAGACGCTTCTCATGAGTTTCTTCTTCCCACGCATTTCCTTCTTCTTTTACAAGTTTTTTAGCAATATCAATAATTGCCTGTCCGTGGTACCCGTCTTCTGGCATGTCGACAGGTTGACCTAATTCTTGAAGATAACGAGCTTCTACGGATAAGCCCAAATTATTAATTTGGTTTCCGGCATCATTAATATAATATTCTCTTTCCACTTCATAACCAGCAGCAGCAAATAGATTGCATAATACATCACCAAACGCTGCATTACGTGCATGACCTAAATGAAGGTCGCCAGTTGGGTTTACAGAAACAAATTCGACTTGAACTTTTTCGCCGTTCCCATCCTTAGAAGTACCATATGCATCTCCTGCTTTTAATACTGTTTCAATGACTTCGCCTAAGAAATCCTGCTTCATATAGAAGTTAATAAATCCAGGGCCAGCAATATCAATCTTTTCAACCGATGCTTCCTGCTTATCTAATTTTGCTATAATCTCATCTGCGATTTGGCGTGGTGCTTTTTTAGCAATGCGTGCTAGCTGCATCGCAATATTTGTAGCAAAATCTCCATGTGCTTTATCTTTTGGTTTCTCTAAAATAATATCCGGGATTGTATCTTCTGTCGCAAGTTCAGCAGCGATCACAGCTGCATGAATTTGTTCTTTTAAAGTCTCTTCTGTTTGCGCTAGTACATTCATTTCTTATTTCCTCCTTGAGAATTGCAACTTGAGCTGATGCTTACGTTCTAATTGTCCATTCAGCTTCATTGTATAATTGATTTCAAGCATCCGCGGCATGGTATTCTCCGTAAAAGTAATAGATTCGGAATAAGTTTCCATATGAATATTGCCATGCATATGCTGATAAATGTTTTCTGTTTTTTGACCCGATTGAAACTGCTGATTCATTTGGATTGCGCCTGTGCGTCGAATGGAAACACGTTCTGGCCGAATGGTAATCATATTTTGAATCGTTCCAGCTTCTTCGATAACCTCTTCGTATTTTAATACATCGATGTCACCTTTTTTAATCCATTCTCCTGCAACAGACTGTTCTTGTGTCTCCTGCTCATCTGAATCCATATCATAAATCACTGTTTTTAAAGTAATATTTACTTTTTCAGAATTTTGTTGCATAGATGCCCCTTCATTCATTGAATTTATATAATGTACCTATTATAGCGATAAATCCTTAATCGTGCTATGTCATGGGTTAATCAATTGTTTTGTCACTTACTTGTATATTACACCCACTTATCCACAGGTTGTATGCAGATGTTTCCCTTTTTATTTGCTATCAATTATAACATAACAAAAAAGCGAGGTCTTCTCTTTTTGGAGTTTTATAAACCACATTACGACAATTAAACCACCATATAAAA
This sequence comes from Oceanobacillus sp. J11TS1, assembly GCF_018333215.1. Classification (GTDB taxonomy): domain Bacteria; phylum Bacillota; class Bacilli; order Bacillales; family Amphibacillaceae; genus Oceanobacillus. The sequence goes on from NZ_BORO01000027.1 coordinate 49,258, forward strand.
ATACACCAACAACACCAATTTTAGCTAAAGTTTTACTAATCATTAAGATTATGAACTTATGAGATAAAAAAAACAAATAAAGAGAGGAATCACCTCTCTTTATCCCCTAATATAACATACATAGGTGGCTCAGTATTTTCGTCATCGTAAGCACCCGATCTGATTAAATGCATGCGCTTCATGACATATTCCTTCACTTGCATGTGTTCTGGTCGTTTCATATGTTCAAATTCTTGTTCATAAAACCCGTATACTACGCCAGTATGCAAATCCAAAGCATCAATAAATCTTTCGTCGTCTTCATCGATAAATGGAATTGTTATTTTGAAACTCTTTTTACTCAAATTAAAACCTCCTTGCCATATAAATACGACAAAGAGGTGTGATTTTC
>NZ_BORO01000028.1 GCF_018333215.1 Oceanobacillus sp. J11TS1
AAACTTCCCATCACTTTAAGTGAGTAAAATCCCTCAGAGACGATGAGGTTGATAGGTCCGAGGTGGAAGCGTGGCGACACGTGCAGCTGACGGATACTAATCGATTGAGGACTTATCTAAGTTTTTTTCATGTCACGTTACTCTTATTTAGTTTTCAGGGTGCAAACTTTAAAAAAAGTGTTGCATTTTCATTCTAAAATGCATATAATATAAATTGTCCTTGTTTTTAGATATTCAAGTACATAGTTTATTGTCTGGTGACGATAGCGAAGAGGTCACACCTGTTCCCATGCCGAACACAGAAGTTAAGTTCTTCAGCGCCAATGGTAGTTGGGGGTTCTCCTCCTGCGAGAGTAGGACGTTGCCAGGCTTTTTTTATCTAAATTTAATTATTCCACAGTAGCTCAGTGGTAGAGCAATCGGCTGTTAACCGATCGGTCGTAGGTTCGAATCCTACCTGTGGAGCCTCTGCTTCCATAGCTCAGTCGGTAGAGCACTTCCATGGTAAGGAAGGGGTCAGCGGTTCAAGTCCGCTTGGAAGCTCTGGGTGAACGCTTATCCTATAAAGGATGGAGCGTTTTTTTGTGTTTGTGATGGTTATAGACCGTAAATCTTTATAACAAAGCAAATCCCAGTCCAAACAAATTTGCTTTGTTATTCAGAAAATTTACTTGCCTGTTACATATAAAATAATCAAATGTCCTCGCTGTATTTTATTGCATTAAATTTTAACTGTCATAAACATTTACGGTGCAATCAATTCTACTTTTATTCTATCTGGGTCTTCGAAATAAACGGCATAATGGTTGTCTCCCCCTGCAAAAGGGTGAAGATCGGGATATAGAATAGTTATGCCCTTTTGCTTTAGCTTTGTTGTCACCGCATCAACAAATTCTCGAGAACTTGCATGAAATGCTAAGTGATTTAGACCAACTCGGCATCGATGGTAAGGAATATCTAAAAACCTGTCTTCAGCCTGCATAAATACGAGATAGGTTTCTTCAATTTTCCAGCTTTGCCCGCCTCTCCATTTTTGAAAAGGTGTATACCCTAATTCTCTTAGGAACCAATCCCAGAAATGAACCGTTCTATTTAAATCAGAAACGTAGATTTCGATATGATGAATCAGACCATGAGTCAAAAAAATACCTCCTATTCATTCCAAAGATCTTTACTGCTTGTTGTTGCACCAAACAATCCTAATTTCTGCTTCAGCTAAGTGTTCTTTTTTGCTCATAAAGCCACTTAAAAAATACGGAGCATCACGTACTTGCCGGAATTCTTCAATAAACTTCATACCAAAATAGCCAGGCCGTAATTCAATCATATCTGTTTTCGTTACATCTGCCAAAGCATTAATAAAATGTAATAGAGACTAACTATTAACAATCGATACCATTCACTCATTTGGTGCTCTTGAGAAGTTTACAAATTGTCAGATAGGTGAGAAGATAGGATAATATAAAACATATTAAGTGTTATCATGATCTCTCATAGAAGAGGAAGATGACATCCAGAGTTTGGAAGGAGGAATTCGATGATTGAGCGTTATGTGAAATTAGAAAAAATTAATGACGTCAAAGATTTTGTAGAGATAGTATCACGTTATGACTACAAAGTCGAGGTGATTTCTGATTCTTATATACTGAGTGCTAAATCGGTTATGGGGATATTTAGTCTGGACTTAACTAAGCCACTTAAAATAAGAATTCAAGCAAATCAAGAGGATAATTTATTGGAAGATATTGCACCTTATCTCGTAAATAAGGAAAGCCGTAAACAAGAGTGCTAGTTGATAGTTTATCATAAAATGATGTAAATGGTGTATTTTGAAAAACTGGTGCCAGTGAGGATATCAATTTCAAATAGAGGCAATTTATTAGGATCAACGGTAACAAATATATATGGAACAAAAAAAGATATGATATAACTAGAGATTGAAGTAAAGGGAATCGGGAAATATGTTAGCGCTTCATTTGGTATTTTGAACATCCTTTTATATATCTACCTATCACTATGGATACAAGGAGAAATAAAGATGGCAAATAAAATTCAATCATCTATAGGCATTGTTTTGGTATCACACAGTCAAAAGGTAACAGAGGGGGTGAAAGACCTTATCCTTGAAATGAATGGAGATAATGTAAATGTTCACTCTGCTGGTGGCACAGAGGATGGTCGCCTGGGAACTAGTGCTACTATCATTATGAGTAAAATTGAAGAACTTCAGGAATGTGAAAATATCTTGATTTTCTATGATATGGGAAGTGCATTATTAAGCGCAGAGACTGCAATTGATTTATTAGATGAAGGTTTACAAGCAAAATGTAAAATTGTAGAGGGTCCTATTGTGGAAGGAGCGTTTGTAGCTTCTGTACAATCAACAATTACAAATGATGTTGGCGTAATTGTAGAAGAGGTATCCAAATTATAGTAAATGGATTTTTTACCGTTATCTGTAAGGGTTTTCATTGTTTAATTACGTGGCTCAGTTAGTAAGGAAAATATTTATGAAATTATGTCTCATAAGGATGTAGACGGTGTTTTTATTGGAAGGTTCGGTTATAACCCGGCAAATTTATAAACAGATTCTTGATACGGTGAAAGTAAAATTAAAAAGGAATCACTTTAATGAAGAACATAATAAAAGGGGGATGTCATAATGAGTAAAAAGTATATTCTTTCCATTGATCAAGGAACTACAAGCTCACGTGCTATTTTATTTGATCACGATGGTTCCATTGTTGAGGTAGGGCAAAGAGAATTTGAACAATTCTTTCCGCACCCAGGCTGGGTAGAGCATGATGCAAACGAAATTTGGACATCTGTATTGGGGTGTATAGCTGAAGTGTTGCGAAAAGCAGACATAGAGCCAGACCAAATTGCAGGTATCGGTATTACCAATCAGAGGGAAACAGCTGTGGTTTGGGATAAGAATACAGGAAAGCCAATTTATAAAGCGATTGTTTGGCAATCCCGCCAAACAGAAGCCATTTGTAAAGAGTTAAGGGAAGCAGGACATAATGACTTATTCAGAGAGAAAACAGGATTATTGCTTGACCCTTATTTCTCAGGAACAAAAGTAAAATGGATCCTTGATAATGTAGAGGGTGCCAGAGAAAAGGCGGATAATGGCGACTTATTATTTGGAACCATCGATACATGGTTAGTTTATAAATTATCTGGCGGAAAAACACATATTACCGATTATTCCAATGCTTCGCGTACGCTCATGTTTAATATCTATGATTTAAAATGGGATGATGAGTTACTAGACATATTAGGCGTACCGAAAAGCATGCTTCCAGAGGTAAAACAATCCTCTGAAATCTATGCAAATACAGTTGATTATCATTTCTTTGGTAAGGAGGTTCCTATTGCAGGGATTGCAGGTGACCAACAGGCTGCGTTGTTCGGTCAAGCATGTTTTGAAAAAGGAATGGCGAAAAACACGTATGGTACAGGTTGCTTTATGTTAATGAATACAGGTGAAAAAGGTGTAGCTTCGAAAAATGGTCTTCTGACTACACTAGCTTGGGGAATTGACGGCAAGGTAGAATATGCGCTAGAAGGAAGTATTTTTGTAGCGGGTTCTGCGATTCAATGGCTGCGGGATGGTTTAAAGATCATTGAAAATGCTCCGGCAAGTGAAGACTTCGCTAAAAAAGTTGATTCTACAGATGGCGTTTATATGGTCCCAGCATTTGTCGGACTAGGTACGCCTTACTGGGATAGTGATGCACGTGGTGCGGTCTTTGGTTTAACACGCGGTACGTCGAAGGAGCATTTCATTCGTGCAACATTAGAATCGCTTGCTTACCAAACGAAAGATGTGTTGGATGCCATGATTACGGATTCTGAAATTGACTTAAAAGCATTGCGTGTTGATGGAGGAGCAGTTAAGAATGATTTCTTAATGCAATTCCAAAGCGATATTTTAAATGTTCCAGTTGAACGTCCAGTTGTTCAAGAAACCACAGCGCTTGGATCTGCTTACCTAGCCGGCTTAGCGGTAGGCTATTGGAAAGATAAAGATGAAATCGCAAATCAATGGCAAAATGAAAAAACATTTGAAGCAGAAATGGATGAAGCGGAAAGTGACAAGCTTTATAAAGGCTGGCAAAAAGCTGTAGAAGCTGCTCGTGTGTTTAAATAATTTTGCTATCTGAATGAAGAAAAGGGTTTTTCATTCTATAGAAAATAATTCCATGGATTTGTGAATTTTTACTAGAAAGACGATGGATTCTTTCATTATTCATCAAGTTACTTGAATATGAAAATAACATTGGTAATAGAAATAGTGAATATAAAACAAAGGAGAGTCTGTCCGCATATAAAAAGCGCTTGCTAAATCAATTGAAAAGCACTGCATAAAGCCATTCCTTTATGCAATGCTTTTTTATGAAGGGCAACATTGCTATCAGCCGCTCCAAGACAACAAGCCTGCCTAATATACTGAACTATAAAGTTGAAACCACTTGAATATGATGATTATCAAGCACCTGCTTTGTCTTGGGATCTATTGACTCATTCGTAATAAGTACATCCACCTGTTCTGTTCTTGCAAATCGGGCACTAGACGTAACTCCGATTCTAGAATGATCAATTAAAGCAACAACCTGCTGCGCCTTACTAACCATCTGTTTTTTTAATTCCACCTCATACAAGTTAAAGTCAGTCATACCATTCTCAACAGAAAAACCATTCGCAGAAGTGAAAAGAATATCAATATGAAGCTTATCTAATAATTCTATACCAAGAATTCCCTCAATTGTCGTAGAACCGTTTGTTACTACCCCGCCAATTAAAATAACGGTAATGTTTGGATTATCCTTTAGTTCTAATGCTGTTTGGATTCCGCTTGTCACCACTGTCAGACGAATTGGTTTCTCATTAAGATACCGTGCTAATTCAAGGGCAGTTGAACTGGCATCAAGCAAAATACATTGCTTTTCTTCGATGAGACGGAAAGCTTCTTTAGCAATCGATGACATTTCTTTATGATTTTTCTGTTCGTGCGCCAAAAAGCTTTTATCCTTGTCAAGATTATCTTGTTGATTTAACATCGCTCCACCATGCGTTCGTGTCAAAAGGCCATCTTTCTCCATTTTGTTTAAATCCGTACGCAATGTTGCCTCTGATACCCCGATTTGCTCTGATAATTCTTTTACAGTCAGGCGTTGTTTATCGTGCAGGAGCTCCATAATTTTGTTTCTTCTTTCTGTAACAAACATTTTCATTATCTGTCATCCTTGTCAATAAAGTATTTATATTATTGTTTATAAATTTTTTTTTTAGTATATAGTGGATTTTACCATAAAATGAATAAAGAAAATAATAAATGAAAGAGTTTGAGAAGCAACTATGGAATGGAAAAAATATATGTAAGAATCTTACCAAAGGTATTCTTTGGACGTAATATGTTGAAAGGAGTCCTTGCCGAATAATAAAAAATTCCTCACAAAAAGACAGACAACTGTCATCTTTCGTGGGGAATCTTCTCACTATCCCGTTATAATTATGTGTTATGATGAGCGATTTTGCTTTTTTCGTTTGCTTTTTTTAAAGAGAATATAATCATGGATATCTTGCAGTTCATTATGGCTCAGACTAGCTAAATCGCGAAACAGGTCATCAGAATCAGAAAATTTCTTTTGAATTTTTTTCATGATCTCGATAATGTGATCTTTTTGTTCGGATTTCGGAGGAGTTTGCTGTTCTTTTCTGCCTAATAAGTAATCCGTTGTCACATCGAAAACAGTTGCAATCGCACTTAATTCGTCTCCTTTAATTGGCCGGTCACCAGATTCAATGCGGTTCATAACACTGACATTGATATTCACAAAGTTAGCCAATTCTTTCTGTGTCCAGTTTTTGTTTAAGCGTAATTGCACAATTCGTTGCCCTGTATCCATGATGCACCTCTCCGTTTCTATATTAGAAATAAATTATAGCATACAAGGCGAACACAATAGAAATCGTTCCTTTTAATAGGAAATGCCCCATTTTTAAAAAGAGAAACGATTATAAAAGGGAATGGATAAATTTATTTGGGGAGGAATTGAAATGAAAAAAATCTATTTAGATCCAGGACATGGCGGGACAGATCCTGGGGCAGCAGGAAATGGGCTTCAGGAGAAAAACATAACATTAGCGATTGCACTACAAGTGAGAAACATTTTAAATCGAGATTACAAGGGACATTCCGTTCGAATGAGCAGAACAAGTGATAAAACTGTCTCCCTGGCTGAGCGAACAAAGGATGCCAATAACTAGGGTGCGGACTATTTTGTATCGATTCATATCAATGCTGGTGGAGGATCTGGTTACGAAGATTATATTTATGCTCATCTATCAGAGCGTTCCACTACCGCAGCATATCGAAATGCTATTTATTCGGAAATGACGAAACAAGTTGATTTTCAGCGTCGAGGGAAGAAAAGAGCGAATTTTCATGTGTTAAGAGAGACAAAAATGCCAGCAGTTTTAACAGAAAACGGATTTATTGATTCCGTTGTTGATGCCAATAAATTAAAATCAAATACCTACTTGGAGCGCATTGCATTAGGCCATGCCAATGGAATCGCTAAAGCTTTAGGTTTATCAAAATCTGGTGGGAGCATTGGAAATGGACAAGCATACGTTGAAGTAATTACACCGTCTCTTTGGACATATCATACGCCTAAGTGGGATGACCGGGCATTGATTGTTCACCGGGGAGAGGTATTTACAATTGCTAAGGAAAAATTTTCGGTCGGCAAAGGACATATGTATCGGTTGAAAAGTGGGCTTTACATTACAGCTAGTCCTACCTATGTGCGTTATTATCGTAAATAGTAGGAAGAGGATCTTAAAATAGGAAGAAAGTAAACTTGTAGAAAAATAGGGTGAATTTATATGAATCGTTTTGTGAATATTATAAATCCGGTTTGCAAAATGTTCAAAATAAGCTAGACTATAAAGGAGTATAGAAATACTGTTTGCTGAAGTTTTTATTTACACTAAATGATCAGGGAGAGACATCAATGAAGCGGATAGGGATCCTTTTTATATTTATAGGTATCGTCTTATTAGGCGTTTTTGGTTACCAGCTTTGGGGACATCATCAATCGCAAAAACAGTCACTGATCCAGGCGGAGGAAAGAATTGAGCAAGGAATTAACAAAAAAGATGATTTAGACGTGGGTGGGGAAGAAAGTATCGAAGAATTTGATGCTACATTGGATGAAGCTTTTGCTACATTGGAGATACCAAAACTAGAGAAAACCCTGCCCGTTGTAGAAGGTACAGACCCGGATTCATTGAAAAAAGGAGTCGGGCATTTATCGAATTCCGTTTTTCCTGGGCAAGGAGAGCAAATTATTCTCTCAGGCCATCGGGATACGGTTTTCCGTAATTTTGGTGAACTGGAGTTAGGGGATACTTTTATCGTCCGAATGCCTTATGGTGAGTACACGTATGAAATAAAAGATACGGAAATTGTTCCGGAAGATGATACTTCAGTGATTAGAGAAATGGGCGAAGAAGTATTGGTGGTAACAACCTGTTATCCATTTCACTTTGTAGGCAATGCGCCAGAACGTTTTGTCGCCTATGCTTATCCGGTTTCTGAATAAAGAAGGAGCGGTTTTCTACCACCTGGCATAAGTAAATATCGAGAAATCTTAGGTAGTGAAAAATTTTGACGTTAGAGGCTTGCCAGATGGTAGCAACAAAAAGCTGAATTGCATTTAATTAACTTATCCAGTTACTTCTGTAGAAACAACTTGGTATGATTAATCTGAAATTTAATAGTTAGTTTCATTTCTATCCTAAGAGGGTGGTGATTTGAATTTGCGAATGCGTACTATTGGCATATTGGTATTTATATGTTGTGCAATATTGCTAGGGCGTAGTACGTCAATTGATCAAGTCCCGGCTTCGGGAAAAATAATCGTCGGGGAAGATGAATATGAAATGAGAACAAGAGCATATTCATCAGATGGAAAAAAAGTAAAAATACATTCAGTTGAACCGACATCAGTACAAGAAGCTGTTAAGGATTTTGAAACACTAACTATGGAACAAGGCACGGAGGTAGAAATAGAGATTGAAGAAAGCCCGGTACTTACTGTTTTTGAATGGGATGAAAAAGCAGAAAAGAAGGAAATTCCTTTAGAGGATAATAAAATTACTATCCCGTCAAATCTAGGAGTTTATATTTATGAAGTTCAAGCAGAATGGACAGATGGAGAGGCATTCTTTGTATTTGATGTAGAAGTGGAATAGATGTCAGTATAAGCTGTTAGCAGTTATGTTTGAATGATAAAAAAGTTGGCGTTGTTTAATACCACGCCAACTTTTTTATCAATGTTTCAATGCTTCGGCCCGTTTTTCTTCTTGAGGAGTTTTAGAATATTCCCAAGTAAAAAACGCCGCGCCATTCCATTAATCGTTTAACACTTTTTGTAGTGTCTCTATATTTTTTTGCATCAGGCTAAAGTAATCTTCGCCGTTATCTAGATCTTCCTCAGAGATTGTCTCCATATTCCTTAAAACGGCACTGTCCGCCCCGATTTCAGATTGAATAATCTCACTTACTTTACTGCTGATATTGTTTTCAAACACCACATATTTAAGATTATATTCGTTAGCCTTGTCCACAATATCTACGAGCGCTGATTGCGAAGGTTCTTGGGAAGAAGAAAGTCCATGGATACTAATTTGTTCTAACCCATATCTATCTTCCCAGTATCCGTATGCTGCATGGGATATAATGATCTGCGGGTGATTTGCTTCGCTGATTGTTTTCTCCAGGTCTTGGTCTAGTTGCTCTAATTGTTCTTTTACTTCTTCAAAATTAGTGGTGAAATATTCTTCGTGCTCTGGCATTTGTTCAATAAGAAGGTCTTTTATATTTTCAGCTAATTGAATGCTTAAGACAGGATCAATAAAAACATGCGGATCGCCCATTTCGTTTTCGTCATGATGATGACCTTCATCCCCGTGGTCATGGTCTTCTGCTTCTCCGCGAAGAGAGACATTGTCCCCTACTGTTGCTACTTCTACTTTCTCATCTTTTAGGATTTCCTCTGCTTTTGAAGCAAAAGGCTCCATGCCAACACCGGAATAAATAAACATATCCTTCTTGGCTAAGTCCACCATTTCTCGAGAGCTTGGTTCATATGTGTGTGCATCTGCGTTAGGTGGATAGATGCTCTGTACATCCACATATTCCCCGCCTATTTTTGAAATAAAATCTTCTAAAGCAAAAATAGTTGTAGAAATTTCCAGCTTTTCCTTATTCCCCTCTTGGCTGTCATCAGCTGATTGACAACCGGCGAGGAAAAGAAGGGAAAGGCTAATAAAAATAATCATCCGTTTTACCATGAAATGTACCTCCATTTATCTAATAATGTAATCAGTAATTCGTTTCTGTGAAAAACAAATAAGTCACGCTGCATAGAATCTTCCTTGTGAGCTCTGCTATGGAGCAGGGACTTATTTCTTGGAGATCGTAATCATTATTATTCGTAATCGTTACGATTTAAAATTTACATGTTTTTAGAATGGAAGTCAAGATATTTCACAAAAAAATGCCAACAGCTTCTTTGCTGCTGACATTTTCTTTATTATTCATGGGTTCGTTATTTAGGTAAACCTACGATTGTTTTTGGTTCTAAGAATTCTTCAATTCCATAATCTCCCCATTCACGTCCGATTCCAGATTGTTTGAAACCACCGAATGGAGCGGTGAAGTCAGATTTCTCGTTGTTGACGACGATTCTGCCTGAGCGAAGGCTTTTTGCCACGTGGGTTACGGTGTCCGGGTTATTGCCGACAACGTAGCCTGCTAGACCATAAATGGTGCCATTGGCAATATCAATTGCTTCATCTAAATCTTTATACGTGATAACAGAGAGTACCGGTCCGAAAATTTCTTCTTGGGCAATCGTATCGTCGGCTTTTACATCGGTAAATACAGTTAGCTTAGAATAATATCCTGTTTCCAAGCCTTCAGGTTTTCCAGTTCCGCCGGTGACAAGGGTTGCTCCACTGTCGATGCCTTTTTGAATATAATCCTGAACCGTTTTCCATTGTTCCTCAGATACTTGCGGTCCAGTGAAAGTAGACTCATCTTTTGGATCACCGACAGGGTATTCGGAAATATGACTTTTAATCGCTTCAATAAAATCGTCATGCATGGATTTTGGAACGAGTGCGCGTGTTCCAGCAGTACATACTTGACCTGTGTTTCCCGCGATATGGGAAATAGCTGTTTTTGCAGCATAATCCACATCTGCATCATCCAATACAACAATAGGAGACTTGCCGCCGAGTTCTAAGGAAACCTTCTTAATATCTTGGGCGGCGTTTTCCATAATCTTCGTCCCGACACCGCCGGAACCTGTAAAGGAAACAAAATCGATATCCGGGTGGGAACTGATGCCGTCACCGATGGTAGAACCTGTTCCGTTTACCAGGTTGAATACTCCTTTAGGTACACCGGCAGCTTCGAACACTTCAGTTAGCAAAATGGCTGCAAAAGGTGTTTCTGTAGATGGTTTTAATACAACGGTACTGCCTGCTGCAAACGCACTGGCCAACTTTGTGGAAGTCTGGTTTGTTGGGAAATTCCATGGTGTGATTAAGCCGGCAACGCCAATAGCATCTTTTTGAATAAAGGAATTTTCACGTTCCTCGATAAAGGCAAAATCACGTACCAGCTTTGCGGCTGTGCGGAAATGGTTTAATCCCATTGGGTATTGGACTTCTTTGGTAAAAGTTACTGGAGAACCTAGCTCTGCCATAATAACTTCAATAAACTTATCTTTTCGTTTTTCATATTCATCTGCAATGCGGTCTAATAATGCAGCGCGTTCTTCTTTTGTTGTTTGTGAAAAATCTGGAAAAGCATCTCGTGCAGCTTGAACTGCTTTATCAAGATCTTCTTTTGTACCAGAGCTGATCTCACCAATTTTTTCTTCCGTTGCAGGGTTGATAACATCAATTGTTTCGTCTCCAGTGGAATCGACCCACTGACCATTAATATAATGTTGTGTGTATTGATACATTCATTCCACCCCTTTATATATTTTATACAATACACTTTCCCGCTCTGAAATAGCTTTAAACATAGAGGGAAACCTGCTTTTATCTAATAAAATAAAAAAAGCTGCCTCATTTTATATAAAATGAGACAACTTTTCATTTCTTTAAATCAATTAGCCACCGATAATATTGAATCCTGCATCTACATGCAATATTTCTCCAGTAATTCCACGTGCCATTTCACTGATTAAGAATAGCGTCGCATCGCCAACTTCATCTTGATCAATGTTGCGGCGTAGCGGGGCTTTCTCCTCAACTACTTGTGATTTTTCGTTGAAGTTTGCTACTCCTTTTGCAGAGAGTGTGCGGATTGGACCAGCGGAAACAGCATTGACACGGATGCCATCTTTACCTACATCCTCAGCTAAGTAGCGGACACTTGCTTCTAGAGATGCTTTGGCCACGCCCATCACATTATAGCCAGGAACAACCTGTTCTGCTCCAATGTAAGTTTGTGTAACAATTGAACCGCCTTCTGTCATAAGTTCTTTCGCAGCATTTGTCACTGTTACTAAGGAATAGGCGCTGATTTCTTGGGCAAGCAGGAATCCATCGCGTGAAGTGGTGACAAATTCACCTTGCAGGTCTTCTCGTTTTGCAAAGGCAACAGAGTGAACTAAGCCGTGAATCACACCGACTTTTTCTTTTATTTCTTTAAAAGCTTCCTGAACACTTTCATCCGATGCAACATCACAAGAGACAATTGCTTTTGGTTCAATTTCATGCTTCTCTAAGAGTTTTACTAATTTTTTGTAGGATCTTTCCTGTCTGTTCGTAAAAATAAGGCTAGCCCCAGCGTTATGTAGAGACTTTGTGATGCCCCAAGCAATACTTCTTTCGTTAGCGACACCCATTACAACGATATTTTTGCCTTCTAATAGTTTTGTCATACTTATCCTCCATTCAATATTAACTTAGCATCATTATAACTGATTAGTACCAGGTGATAAAGCCATAATCCGTTTTTCTATTATATATAAGGTAGGGACGCTGGTCGTTGGTTCAAGTTTATGTACAAAATGGAACGTACTGTTTTGGTTCTGCTGAAAGCAAAGGAAAGATAAAGTTGTTTCAAAAGGAGTAATTAGGCGTATCGTGTATAAATTCGTATGGGCATCAAAACAGCGTGAAGACAAGAAATGACAGCTGTTAAGCATGCTTTTAAAAAATAAAATAAAATTTTTTTCATTTTCCTCTTTACAAAAGACAAGTTCCTCGATATAATAAAATTCGTCAGTTTGCGAGGGACGTTTTAAAAACTTCCTTTACGCAGCATGGCCCGTTGGTCAAGCGGTTAAGACACCGCCCTTTCACGGCGGTAACACGGGTTCGAATCCCGTACGGGTCACCAAATGGAGGATTAGCTCAGCTGGGAGAGCACCTGCCTTACAAGCAGGGGGTCGCAGGTTCGAGCCCTGCATCCTCCACCATTATGCCGGCCTAGCTCAACTGGTAGAGCAACTGACTTGTAATCAGTAGGTTGGGGGTTCAAGTCCTCTGGCCGGCACCATCTCTTATGTATATTATGAAACGTATGGTTAACAATATTATGGAGGGGTAGCGAAGTGGCTAAACGCGGCGGACTGTAAATCCGCTCCCTCAGGGTTCGGCAGTTCGAATCTGCCCCCCTCCACCATGTTTTTTGTTGGGCCATAGCCAAGCGGTAAGGCATCGGGTTTTGATCCCGTGTACCCCAGGTTCGAATCCTGGTGGCCCAGCCATTTTTTTATGTCTTTTTTAAGAGATGATATAAATAACACGAGCCATTAGCTCAGTCGGTAGAGCATCTGACTTTTAATCAGAGGGTCGAAGGTTCGAATCCTTCATGGCTCATTACAAGTTTGACAAGTACAAAACAACCAAAAGAAAACGGGATAATTTTATCTCGTTTTTTTCTTTGTACTTTAAGAAAGCGGAAAAAAAGGGAGAGATAAATTACAAAAGCAGCGGTTTAATAATAAGCTAGGTAACCGCAAAATCTCTCCGATGGGATGAGTAATCGCGGTCTCAGTCTCAGTCCCGAGCTTCAATGAGAGTGAGGCGCCTTAAAAGAATTGGTGGCCAAGCTCTCTTTAGGAGATAAAAAGTAAACAGACCTACAGCCTACAGATATCTTCACGGCAGCAAACAAACACACTTGTCTAAAAATGCTTTTCTTTATAGGATCAAGTGAAATCTCCACGCGCCAATATGAAACACCGGACATAATTCATGTAGCGAAATAAGTATCTTCTAAATGAAAAAACGATAGAATTCGTGTTATAATCAAAATAGTTTATTTTAGTACTTAGTAATAAAAAGTGAAATATATAAAACATGAGATACTTTTTAATAAAAAGGATGAGCTAGGCATGACCTCTTCAAGAATACCTGGGTTCTATAATATGACAGTAGAAGAAAGACGAGCGTTATTACGTAAATGCTTTTCTTTGACTAATACAGAAACGCAACATTTGTCAAACGCAGACGCACTGACCATTGGAAAAGCAGATAATATGATTGAAAATGTTATTGGCACCTATCAATTACCATTTGGATTAGGGTTAAATTTTTTGATAAACGGGAAAGAATATGTAGTACCAATGGTTATTGAGGAGGCTTCTGTGGTCGCCTCTGCCAGTCATATTGCAAAAATAGTCAGGGAAGCTGGCGGATTTCAAACAGAATCAAAAGAGAGACTTATGATTGGGCAGATTCAAGTCGTTGGATGCCCTGATTTTCAAGAAGCGAAGCAAAAAATTCTTAATCAAAAAAATATATTAATGAAAGCTGCTGATGATGCCTATCCAAGTATTGTTCGTCGTGGCGGCGGAGTAAGAGATTTAGATGTTCGAATCCTGAATGAAGATGATTCATCATCCTATGGGAAAATGCTGGTTATGCATATCTATGTAGATACGTGTGATGCCATGGGGGCGAATATGATTAATACGATGGCAGAATCCATTGCTCCGATTGTAGAAGAGTTAACGGAGGGAAAGGTTTATCTTCGGATTTTGTCGAACTATGCAGATCGAAGCCTTGTTAAAGCGAAATGCGTTATTCCTCCGCATTTATTACAAACAGGTACGTTCACTGGAGATGAGGTAAGGGATGGTGTCGTTCATGCTTATGAATTTGCTGCTTCTGACCCATATCGAGCTGTCACGCATAATAAAGGGATTATGAACGGTATTGATCCTGTTGTCATAGCAACAGGAAATGATTGGCGTGCCGTAGAGGCTGGAGCGCATGCTTATGCTGCAAGAGACGGTCATTATGGATCGATGACAACTTGGTCAAAGGATGAAGAGGGCAATCTCGTTGGTGAAATCGAATTGCCAATGTCTGTAGGGACAGTTGGAGGAGCGACACGTGTCCATCCATTAGCTGAGTTTTCTTTATCTGTAATGAATATTGAATCAGCAGAAGAACTTGCACAGGTGATTGTGGCAGTTGGCCTTGCTCAAAATCTTGGGGCGCTCAAAGCGTTGGCAACAGATGGAATTCAAAAAGGGCACATGGCACTTCATTCACGTTCTGTTGCTATAGCTGGTGGAGCAACTGGGGAGATGATTGACGTGGTAGCAAAAAAATTAGTAGAGCAACAAGAAATCCGTGTGGGAAAAGCTAAAGAATTGGTGGAACAGTATAAACAATGAGTGCAGAAAAAGTAACAGCGTCGGAAAAAACAGCTATTGGTATAGCTCATAGTAAAGTGATCTTAATTGGAGAGCATGCGGTTGTACACGGACAGCCCGCAATAGCTATTCCATTTCCTTTAATCGGTGTAGAGACAGTGATTGAGCATGTTCCTGGAACGGTGAAAATGGACAGTGCTTTTTATCATGGTCCGCTGCATCATGCGCCGGAAGAGCTGGAAGGAATCGCTAATTGTATTTATGATTCATGTAAATACCTTGGCATCCCTTATAAAGACTTGTTAATACGAATCAGTTCTTCTATTCCGGCTGGAAAAGGGCTGGGATCAAGTGCATCAGTGGCGATTTCTGTTATTCGCTCCCTGTTTAACTATTGTGGCAGGGAATGTTCTGTAGAAGAATTGTTGAAATTAGCGAATGTTGCAGAAACCTATGCGCATGGTGCACCTAGTGGAATTGATACACTGAGTATAACTTCGGACAAACCAGTCTGGTACGAGAAAGAAAAACCGGCAGAGTATATCGAATTGGGGGAAGATCTCCATTTTATTGTGGCGGACTCTGGCAGAATTGGCGACACGCGCACATCTGTTGAATCTGTAGCAAGGCTGTTAAAATCGGCACCACAACGTATTCATTCAAAAATAGAGAGAATTGGCGAGTTAACCCATAATGCGAAAGATGCTTTAGAAAAAGCAAGCAAACAAATTTTAGGCCAGCTATTAAATGAAGCACAAAGAGAGTTAGAAGTATTAGGTGTTAGTGACGCGGGATTAAATAAATTAATACGTTTTGCTCGTGATGAAGGTGCTTTAGGAGCGAAACTTACAGGCGGAGGAAATGGCGGCTGCATTATTGCGCTTGCTCAAAATGAAATGCATTCGAAGCAGTTAGCTGAAAAGTTACGCCGATTCGGGGCTGCTGCAGTGTGGCCATTTGTTTTAAAGAAATAAATGTTTAGATAGGGATTGTAGAAAAGGAGAATCAACGATGAAGGCAACAGCAAGAGCGCATACGAATATCGCTTTAATTAAGTACTGGGGGAAAAGGAATGAATCATTAATCCTTCCCACGAATAGTAATCTTTCCGTAACTTTAGACGGTTTTTCTACAGAGACAACGGTGGACTTTCAAGAAGATTTAAAAGCAGATACATTCTTCTTGAACAAGCAGGTTATAGAAGGAGATGCTTTGAGAAAGGTAGCGGTATTTTTAGATAAAGTGCGGGCTCTTTCTGGTAAAAAAATCTATGCGCAAGTTGATTCTCTGAACCATGTTCCTACTGCGGCCGGATTCGCTTCTTCCGCATCCGGTCTTGCGGCTTTGGCTGCTGCAAGTACAAAAGCAATAGGCCTTTCCTTAGATAACACGGAATTATCGCGATTAGCCCGCCAAGGCTCTGGTTCTGCCTGTCGCTCCATCTATGGCGGTTTTGTTGAATGGCAAATGGGAGAGCGTGAAGATGGTCTAGATTCTTATGCAGTGCAAGTGGCTGACGAGTCGCATTGGGATATTCGAATCGCAGCTGTTGTGTTGTCAAAAACAATGAAAAAGATCTCAAGCAGAGAAGGAATGCGTCGTACGGTAGAAACCTCTCCTTTCTATGCAGGCTGGATAGAGCAAACATCAAAAGATATACAAGAAATAAAACAGGCGATTGCTGATAAAGACTTTGAGAAGACAGGAAGCATTGCGGAAGCAAACTGTCTGCGAATGCATGCGACCACATTGGGAGCGAATCCGCCATTTACCTACTGGCAGGATACAACCATGCGCGTGATGCAGACCGTGCAGGATTTAAGGGAACAAGGAATTCCGGCCTACTTTACTATCGATGCAGGTCCCAATGTGAAAGTGATGTATTTACCGGAAGATGAGAATAAGGTGAAAAGTCGCCTGCAGGTTATTGAAGGCGTAGAAGATATCATTATTAGTAAGCCAGGAAGCGGAATCAGTTATTTGTAGGAGGAGAATACGGTGGCAAAATCAATCACAGTCAAAGTACCAGGAAAATTAATGATTGCAGGAGAATTTGCCGTATTGGAACCTTATCAGGAATTGGCGGTAATGGCTGTTAATCGTTTTGTCTATGCAACGGTATCAGAAACGGACAGTCACCAGCTGACCTTGTCAGATTTCTCGCTTCACTGTATTCCGTGGGCTTGGCAAGAGACCGATATACATATTGAATCGAATGATCCTCGCTTATCTTTTGTAAAGGATGCGCTTCAGGTTACATATCGTTTTCTGGTTGAACAAGGGGTAACAGTTCGTCCAATGCATGTATCCACGAAGAGTGAACTAGACGATGCATCTGGGGTGAAATACGGTTTAGGGTCAAGTGCAGCCATTGTTACCTCTATTGTGGCGGGTGTCCTGCACTTCCAGGATCCAGAGTTAGCAAAAAAAGATACGATTTTTCGTTTAGCGGCCTTATCACACGTTATCACACAAGGGAATGGATCTGGTGCAGATGTAGCTGCATCCACTTATGGCGGATTAATACAATTTGCTTCCTTTCAAGCAGATTGGTTGCTTCAAGCATATCAAGAAGCAAGTTCTATATCTGAGATTGTGGAAATGGATTGGAAATATTATCAATCCAAACCAATTGCTTTACCGGATAATGTTTATTTTTGTGTAGGCTGGACAGGGAATGCTGCATCCACCAAAGATTTAGTGAATCGCGTTCGTTTACTAAAAACGAACAATGCTAAAAGCTATGATAAATTCTTAAAAGAAAGCAAAAGCGCAGTCACTGCATTTTTAACAGGAGCGGAAAACGGAAATCTAACCCAATTGTTTCAGGGAATAACTGCAAATCGAAAAGCGCTGGATGAAGTTGGCAAAGCAGCTGATACAAGCATTGAGACACCAGAACTTGCTTTGTTATGTAACCTTGCAGAAGATTTGGGAGGAGCAGGAAAACCTTCTGGAGCTGGAGGCGGCGATTGTGGAATTGCCTTTATGCCTTCAAAAGAAAAAGCAGAAGAACTAGCCGTTGCTTGGGAGAAAGAAGGAATTAAAGCCTTAGGATTAGCCCCGTCTATTGGCGGAGAAATGGTGATTGAAGCAAAATAAGAAAAAACTTCAGGAATACGAATCAGGAATCGTTTTACAATCATACATTGTGAATCGGTTCTTTTTCTTTATATGGGTGCGGTTATTATCATTCTTAGTAGGGTTTTAATAACTCTATAAAAAAATAATATTACTCATAATGAGAAAAATAAGATATTATAATTCATAGAGATACTTGGAAAGGAAAAATATTATCGGTAGAAGCATGTAGTTTAAATGGAAATAAAAAAGACATACGAAACATGTCTTTAAATTAAGTTCAAGCTATTCTATTAAGAGGATTTCTTTAAATAGTCATTGATTAGCTCATCTAGTCTTTTGCTTGTAGCTAGAACAACATTCGAATTTAAACCATGTTTTTCAGACAATGCCAACATTTCTTCCCTACAACGTTCAATATTAGTGAATAATGTTTTTTTGTCCACCAATGTCCCTCCTTTTTTAGTATACTTGTCGTTAGGTATACCCTGTCGAGAAAAAAAGTAAACATTATTTAAAAAAAGTGAAACCTTACTAGCGGTTGTTTCGTATAGAGAGTACCGCATATTGCGGAGGTAATTAGATGGATCAATTTATAAAGAAAAAGATAATACAAGTAAAAAAAGGAGATCAGTCTGCTTTTTCAGATGTGGTGTCCTTTTATCAAAATAAAATATACCAGCATTGCTACCGAATGCTTGGAAATAAGCACGAAGCGGAAGATATTGCACAGGAAGCATTCATACGTGCGTACGTGAATATTGATTCGTTTGACGAGAATAGAAAATTTTCTACATGGTTATACCGTATTGCTACCAATTTAACAATTGACCGTATGCGCAAGCGCAAGCCAGACTATCATCTCGATGCGGAAGTAAAAGGAACAGATGGTCTAGATATGTATACCCAGCTTGCTAGCACGGAACGTCTACCCGGAGAAGAGGTAGAAAGCAGAGAGCTGCAGCGGTATATTCACCATGAGATTTCTCAGTTGCCTGCCAAATATCGAAGTATCATTATGCTTCGGTACTTAGAAGAATTTTCACTTAAAGAAATCAGTGAAATTCTCGATGTTCCTCTGGGGACAGTAAAAACGCGAATCCATCGGGGGAGAGAGGCCCTTAGAAAGAGGCTTCGACATGTGTAAAGGAGCGTGCTTAATATGAGTTGTAATGAAGAATATATAAAAAGAATGCATGATTATTTAGATGGAGATATTTCCACGGAAG
The DNA here is from genome assembly GCF_018333215.1 of Oceanobacillus sp. J11TS1. Taxonomy (GTDB): domain Bacteria; phylum Bacillota; class Bacilli; order Bacillales; family Amphibacillaceae; genus Oceanobacillus. The sequence goes on from NZ_BORO01000028.1 coordinate 19,022, forward strand.
AGGAGAGTTTGCTAAGAAGACATCTTGAAGATTGTGAAGATTGTCAGAAGCATTTTCATGAGCTTAACCGAACCATTACTTTAATTCGCAGTGCAGAACGGGTAGAAGCGCCGGTAGGATTTACAGAAAACGTCATGGGCAAGTTACCTACGGAGAAGAAACGGGTGAAGTACAAGCGCTGGTTTAAACGCCATCCCATTCTGGTTGCAGCTGCAATCTTTTTCATTTTGATGATTGGCAGTCTCTCTTCGACATTTAATCAGGGAACGGATCAACTTGTAGTTTCGACACAGGAAGAACTTGTTATTGATGGCGATACCGTTATTGTACCAGCAGGTGTGACCGTTCCAGGCGATGTTTATGTAAAGAATGGTGATTTATTAGTACTTGGAACCGTTGATGGCAATGTAACATTATTTAATGGAGAACTCCTAGACAGTGATTCTGAGCTCGACGGCGGCGGTCTAATGGCATCTGCAGGAGGCGTGAACGGGGAATTGGAAACAGTTGATCAAACGTTTGAATGGATATGGTACCATATAAAGAATTTCTTTAAAGGATTATTCGCTTTTTAAAGAATAATAGTTATTTGTAATGAAGAGGGCGTTATATAGCTCTCTTTTTTTGGTGAAAAAGCATCCATAGAGTGGAGGAGAGTTGGATTTCACTGCGGTGAGACATCCTAGCTCCCATTAATAAGGACTTACGGGGAAGCTATTTTCTTCCAAATAGGCTTAAATTGCGCTCGTGGAAAGCGGCTCTTAGGTATGCGGATGCCCTATCCGATAAGATCCTGACTGGCTTTCTTTATAGACGTACATACTAAGGGAGGAAATGAACATAAGCAAAAAGATCCATGAAGCATAATTTTAATGATAAACTTACCAACAGAGAGGTCTGTTTTTACTCATTTATGATATAATATATACCGATTGTAAATTTATAATAAAAGAGGGAAATATGATAATTTTCCACTTAAAATAAACGGAAAATTCTATTGGATAAAGGATGTGTGCACATGCTTGATGGGGGATTTGACATTTTAAATCTACTGCGAATAGGCTTTGATATTGCTCTCGTCTGGTATGTATTATATAAATTAATCATGCTGATCAGAGGAACAAAAGCTATTCAGCTATTAAAGGGAATAGCCGTTGTATTGGTTGTATGGGGAATAAGTATGTTGTTAAACCTGCAAACGATACAATTTATTACCGGGCAAGTTATTTCTTGGGGACTTATTGTTATTATTATTTTATTCCAGCCAGAACTGCGCAGAGCACTGGAGCAGCTAGGAAGGGGAAACATCTTTTCAAGGTCCGGAAATTCCGCTGAAGAAATTATACAAAATGAAATTGAAGCAATTGTTACATCTTGTAATTACATGGCTAAAAGAAGAATTGGTGCACTTATTTCCATTGAAAGAGAGACTGGAATTGGGGAATATGCAGAAACAGGAATTCCGATTAACGGAAAACTTAGCCATCAACTTCTGACAAATATTTTTACACCGAATACACCATTGCATGATGGTGCAGTCATCATTAAAAATGAAGAAATTACAGCAGCGGCTTGTTACCTACCTCTATCAGAGAGTCCATTTATCTCAAAAGAACTGGGAACAAGACACCGTGCAGCTATGGGAATTAGTGAAGTAACAGATGCTTTAACCATTGTTGTATCAGAGGAAACTGGTGCGATATCCTGTACAAAGAATGGTGAGTTGCATCGTGATATTGATGAAGAAAAATTAAGAGAAATGCTTTTAACACATTTATCATTTGTGCCGAAAGCCTCTGATAAAAAAACATGGAAACGGAGGACTGGTAAGCGTGGATAACTGGTTTAAGAGTAAATGGTTTGTCCGTATTCTTTCTTTAGCCTTTGCTGTCACACTCTATGCTTTTGTCAGTGTATCTGAGACACCAAATTCGGATGCAACGTTCTCTAGGGGAACAAGTCAAACGGAATCATTAGATGATGTTCCAGTCGATATTCGTATTGACCGAGACAAATATGTCGTCAGCGATGTTCCAGAAGGGGTTCAAGTCAGCTTGAAAGGAACTCCCGGCAGTGTGACGCCGTTGTTACTTCAACGTAATTTCGATGTTTATGTTGATTTAGAAGATTTAGAGGAAGGAACGCATGTTGTAGAACTGCAGCATAATATTGCGAGTGATGTAGAAGTATTTATTGAACCAAAAACAATTGAGGTTACGATTGAAGAACGTGCATCTCAAGAGTTTGCCGTAACTGCTGATTTTATTAACCAGGATCTTATGGCAGACGGTTATGAGGTCGTTAGCTATAGTATCGAGCCAGAGGTGGTAACGATTATGAGCTCTCGCAGCGTTATTGAATCGATTGGTGCAGTGAAGGTGTATGTAAATCTGGATAATGTAGACGGTTCGATTAATAACCGCGAGCTTCCAGTGAATGTATATGATTTACAAGGAAATGAACTAGATGTTGGTTTAGACCCAGAAAGTATTCAAGTTTCCGTGGAAGTGGATAAATCTAAAAAGACCGTACCGCTCTCTGTGGAGACGACAGGGGAATTAGATGAGGACCTTGAACTTGGTTCCGTTTCTGCAAATGAAGAGGAAGTTGAGATTTACTCTCAAAGTGACGTTCTTGATGATATTTCAGAAGTCACTACCGAGCCCTTAGATTTATCCGAAATTGAGGAATCTGGCACGGTTGAAGTGCCGCTTGATTTGCCGGAAAACGTACAAGCGCCTGATACAGAGGATGTGGAGGTATCGATTGAAGTCGAAGGGACAAAAGTCATTGAAGATGTATCTTTAGAAGAAGAGGGATTAGCAGATGGTTTAGAAGTCTCTTATACAGAACCGACATTTAATGTTGAGTTAGCTGGCGATACTTCCGTAATAAATGACTTAACGGCAAAGGATATTCGTGCGATACTGGATTTATCAGGTTTAGAAACAGGAAATCATAAAGTGCCTATTACCATAGAGGTATCGGGTAGTGATGAAGTTACCGCCACAAGCAGTGTAGAAGAAATAACGGTTGAAATAATCGACCCAACAGTTACAGCAGAAGAATAATTGTGTATGGTCATTAAAGGAGAGGTATAAAATGGGTAAATTTTTTGGAACAGATGGTGTCAGAGGGGTGGCCAACGAAGGCTTAACTCCTGAATTGGCATTTAAACTCGGCCGCTTTGGCGGTTATACGTTAACAAAAGATAGTGTGAAACCACGCGTATTAATAGGGAGAGACACGCGTATTTCTGGACATATGCTAGAGGGTGCATTAATTGCAGGGTTATTATCTACAGGTGCGGAGGTAATGCGTTTAGGTGTTATCTCAACCCCGGGTGTTGCTTATTTAACAAAAGCAATGAGTGCGCAGGCAGGGGTAATGATTTCTGCCTCCCATAATCCTGTTGAAGATAATGGGATTAAATTCTTTGGTCCAGATGGATTTAAACTGACAGGCGATCAAGAGGCTGAGATTGAAGCTTTATTAGATAAAGAGGAAGATGATTTACCTCGCCCTACTGGAGCTGCTATTGGCGCGGTAAGTGATTATTTTGAAGGTAGACAGAAATACTTATCTTTCTTAAAAGATACCATTGATAACGATTTTGAAGGTATAAGAATCGCAGTGGATTGTGCGCATGGGGCAACTTCCAGCTTAGCTACGCATCTATTTGCAGATTTAGAAGCAGATATCCATTCGATGGGATCGTCACCTACAGGATTGAATATTAATGATGGTGTTGGTTCTACACATCCAGAAGGCCTGCAGCAATTTGTATTGGATAAAGAAGCAGATGTCGGACTTGCATTTGATGGAGATGGAGATCGTCTTATCGCTGTGGATGAAAAAGGAAGAATTGTAGACGGCGACAAAATTATGTTTATTTGTGCAAAATACTTAAAAGAAATTGGTATGCTGCGTAAGGATACAGTTGTTTCTACTGTAATGAGTAATCTAGGCTTTTATAAAGCATTGGAAGAAGCAGGTCTAAAAAGTGATAAGACTGCAGTCGGTGACCGCTATGTTATGGAAGAAATGCGTAAAAACGGGTATAACTTAGGCGGAGAACAATCTGGTCATATCATCTTCTTAGATTATATTACAACAGGAGATGGTCTGTTATCGGCATTACAGCTTGTGAATGTTATGCGAGAATCAGGCAAGCCTTTATCAGAATTAGCTGATGAAATGACGATTTTCCCGCAAACATTAATTAACGTTCGAGTAACAGACAAGAACGAAGCATTAACCAGTCCAATTATCTTAGATGAGGTACAAGCTGTTGAGAAGGAACTAGGGGATAACGGACGCGTATTAGTTCGCCCATCTGGAACTGAACCGCTTGTGCGTGTGATGGTGGAAGCGAAGACAGAAGAGCAGTGCAAAACTTATGCAGAGCGCATTGTAAAAGTTATTGAAAATCACTTAGGTGCTTAATTGTTGCCTTAAAAATAAAAAATCGTATGGATGAAGGTCATCTATACGATTTTTTGTTTTTAAGAAAAAAGGAACGCTTATAGCTTGCCCTTTGGACAGACGCGTGAAAGCATGCATTACTTCCAATCAAGAAGATAAGAACCCAAATCACTTTTAATCGTATTATTTGTGATAGAATAAAGAATATACTGAAAAGTGAGGAGCGATAAAATGATAACCTTTCCAAAACCAGAAGTAGAGCAATTTTTCTATACATATAGCATTTATGATTTTAGCTTAAGCAAAGACGAAAAAAAACTTGTATTCTCCACAAATTTAAGTGGAAAACGCAATCTGTGGGCGTTAGATTTAAGTAAAGAACATCCATATCCATATCAGTTTGCCCAAAAAGATGAGAACTCTAATTTTATTCAGTTTGACCCGAATGGTACATATGTTTTAACAGGATATGATTCGGATGGCGATGAAAACTATCATATTTATGCATTACCGCAAGAGGGAGGTTTACCACAGCCGTTGATTTCTGGGGAAAAGAATGAAAAGTACTTATTTGCTCATTTAAGTAAGGATGGGAAACGTGTTTATTATAATACTTCGGAAAATAATCCGGCTTTTTTTAATACACGTGTACGCTATTTGGATACAGACAAAGATGAGCTGATAGCAGAGGGAGAAGGAGCACCAACTACGCTAGCGAGTGTATCCGAAGATGAGGAAATCCTGGTATATGTAAGTATGTTTGCGAACACATATAATAATATTTTCATCCAAAAAGGGGGAGAAAAAATTTATCTTACTCCTGATCCCAAAAAAGTACATGTATCCTATGAACCGGTTTTCGCGGATGACGACAACATTTATTTCCCAACGGATTATGAGAGCGAATATATGTATCTGGCCAAGTATAATATCAAACAAGAGAAGTTTTCAAAAGTTCTTGAAATAGAGAAAGAATCGATAAAGACTGTAAAATACGATAAAGCGACTGATTCACTATATTTAGTAACGGAAAATGGTGTTGTCGATAAGCTTTACCAGTATGGATTAAATTCAGGGGCGTTGAGGGAGATTCAAAAGCCTTTTGATATTATTGATCAGCTGACAGTAACAGAATCAGGGAAGGTTTACCTTCTTGGCCACGCTGCCACAAAACCGGATAATATTTATCGTTTAAAAGATCAGAGTGGACAATGGGAGCAGCTTACAGATAATCGTGTCTTAGGTGTATCAGAGAAAGAGCTTGTCGATCCAGAAATCGTCACGTATTCTTCCTTTGACGGGATGGAAATCGAAGCACTGCTCTTTAAAGCAAAACCCGAAAATGCAAATGGATATACGGTATTCTGGCCACATGGCGGACCGCAAGCTGCTGAACGAAAATACTTCCGTGCGATGTTCCAAAGTATTCTAAATCGGGGATATCATATTTTTGCACCAAATTTCCGCGGTAGTACGGGCTATGGTTCTTCTTTTGTTAAACTTGTTGAGCAGGATTGGGGACATGGTCCGCGCCTTGATAATGTGGAAGGAATCAAGTGGTTAATTGATCAAAAAATTACTGATCCAGACCATCTATTCTTAGTTGGAGGAAGCTACGGCGGTTATATGGCACTGCTCCTGCATGGACGTCATCCAGAATACTTTAAAGCGGTGATTGATATCTTTGGTCCGTCTGACTTATTTACTTTCGTCAATTCTGTACCGCCGGATTGGAAACCAATTATGGAAAGATGGCTTGGCGACCCAGAACGGGATAAGGAACGATTTATAAAGGACTCTCCAGTAACCTATTTAGAAACAATGACAAAGCCAATGCTGGTTATCCAGGGTGCAAAAGACCCTCGGGTAGTAAAAGAAGAATCGGATCAAATCGTTCAAAATTTGAAGGATAAAGGCCGAGATGTTGAATACTTGGTCTTGGAAGACGAAGGGCATGGGTTTTCGAAAAAAGAGAATGAAATTAAAGTTTATAAGCGGATGTTAGAGTTTATGGAGAAGCACAAGTAGAGAAAACACATCGGCGAAGCTATTCTAATTTTAGCTTCGCTGATGTGTTTGGTTTGGAATCATGGCTAATTCGTTCAGTGAATATGTTTTAATTGCGTTTTATATAATTTAAACGCTTTTTGGGGTTTGAGTTGTTAAAACAAATTTATGTAACTTTAGGTAAATCATAAAAATTTTCTTAGAAAAGTTCTTCTTATATTTTCAGTTATACCAATCTGCTTCAACCCTTTTCTTACCACCTTCTGTAATAGGAAGCCATTCCGTCACTTGTGAAGATTCTGCAACATTTTTAAAAGGAATTCATAAACTAACTTATCGGAAAGGAAGAAAAGGGTTGACCTTGAATATGACTTTCCGATAAAATATAGAAAGTTCTTGTTTTCCTAATTTTGAAAGGTCCGTCATGCAAGGATGAATTTAGGGGAAGAAAGGGGCAAAGTGAAGCAGTAAAACGGAATCTATAATAACAAGCGCCAGGACTATTCTACGGACGGATAGGAAGAATAGTTGACGAGGTCGGGGGTTATCGAATTATTCGGCGGGTGCCTCCCAGCTGTGCATCGCAGTTGTTGCTTTATCTTTAAACCATTAGGGTGACCTAGTGTACAAAGAGATAAAGAAAGATGTCTTATAATACAACACGGGAAAGGGGCAGGACAAAAGCCCCTTCACTTTAAATCGGTCTTTTGTCTCTGCCCCTTAAAACAAGGAGGACATCGACATGTGCGGAATCGTCGGTTATATTGGACAAAATGATACGAAAGAAATTTTATTAACAGGCTTGGAAAAATTAGAATATCGCGGATATGACTCTGCAGGAATTGCAACTTTAGGTGAAGATGGTGTACACGTAACAAAAGTAAAAGGACGTATTGCAGCGTTACGTGAAGAAGTAGATAATCGTATTGAGGCTACAATTGGTATTGGTCATACGCGCTGGGCTACGCATGGTGTGCCGAGTGTGCAAAACGCGCATCCACATCAAAGCTCATCTGAACGTTTTACCATTGTGCATAATGGTGTTATTGAAAACTATGTTGCCCTAAAGAAAGAATATCTAGAAGATGTAGACTTCGTTAGTGAAACAGACACAGAAGTTATCGTACAGCTTATTGAAAAACTTTATGAGAAGCATCAAGATACAAAAAAAGCATTTGGAGAAGCAATGAGCCTGCTAAAAGGTTCTTATGCTATCGGCTTAATTGATGCAGAAGATCATGATACTTTGTATGTATCCAAAAATAAAAGTCCACTGTTAGTCGGTTTAGGAGAAGGATTTAACTTAATCGCAAGTGACGCAATGGCAACGTTGAAAGAAACAAATGAGTACTTGGAAATCTATGATAAAGAAATCGTTCTTGTGAACCGAAGCTTTGTTGAAGTGCAAACATTAGATGGAGAAGTAATCGAACGTGAACCATTTACAGCAGAAATCGATGCAAGTGATACAGAAAAAGGAACTTACCCTCACTTCATGCTGAAAGAAATTGATGAACAACCAATCGTTATGCGAAAGATTATTCGTGAATATCAGGATGAAAAGGGCGAATTAAAGTTAGATAAAGATGTTCGTCAAGCCATGAAAAAAGCGGATCGCATTTATATCATTGCAGCAGGAACGAGCTATCACGCTGGATTAGTTGGAAAAGAATTTATTGAAAAGCTTTCTAACATTCCTGTAGAAGTTCACGTTGCTAGTGAATTTTCATATAACATGCCGCTGCTATCTGAAAAACCATTGTTTATCTTTATCTCTCAAAGTGGTGAAACTGCAGATAGTCGTGCCGTTTTAGTTAAGATAAAAGAATTAGGACATCCAGCACTTACATTAACAAACGTGCCTGGATCCACCCTTTCTCGTGAAGCAAATTATACGTTGCCTTTACATGCTGGACCAGAAATCGCTGTTGCTTCCACAAAAGCATACACAGCACAAATCGCTGTCTTAGCCATTCTTGCAGTAGATACAGCAAGAACAAAAGGTATCGAATTAGATTTTGACCCGCTTCAAGAACTTGCTATTGTAGCGAATGCAATGGAAGTTATTACGAACCAAAAAGAGGAACTTGAGCAGTTAGCAAGAGATTATTTTGCTACAACGCGCAATGCATTCTTTATTGGTCGCAGTACAGACTATCATGTTGCTCAAGAAGCAGCATTGAAGCTAAAAGAAATTTCTTATATCCAAGCAGAAGGTTTTGCTGGAGGAGAATTGAAACATGGTACCATCGCATTGATTGAAGATGGCACACCAGTTGTTGCTTTGGCAACGCAAGAAAATGTAAATTACTCCATCCGCGGAAATGTGCAAGAAGTTGTGGCGCGTGGAGCAAATGCAATGATTATCAGCTCAAAAGGTCTAGAACACGATGAAGATGCTTTTGTATTGCCACCGGTTCATGAGCTGTTAACTCCATTGGTAAGTGTTATTCCAATGCAGCTGCTATCTTACTATGCAGCTCTTCACCGTGATTGTGACGTGGATAAACCACGTAACTTGGCGAAGAGTGTGACGGTAGAGTAGGAGAAGGATTTAATTAATATTTGTTGTAGGATTAAAATAAAGTCGCGATGTTTGTAAAAAAGATGCGAAGCTTTGCCCCTTTGGATTTGATTGTCTAAAGGGGTGTTTTTGTTATGAAAGTATTTCAATCTCACATCCGGAAATACAGGATAAAGAGAAGTCTAAAGAAGAGAAGAAGTATACATATCGTTCTTTAAATAAAAAAGATGGTGAAGAAGGATTTACATTAGATGAACAAGTCGATGGGGCTACGGAAGATTTTGATCTTGTACAGATGAATCAATTAAGACATGAATATACTTCGGTGCCTAAGGTCAAACGGATTAAACGTGGTTCTTCCAAGCAACATTTGGAAGAAGACGAAAATACCAAGAGATACTACGGTGAAAATGACTACATCCGTTCTGCAGCAGATAGTGGTGGTCAGCAATTGGCTAGGGGATTGGAACATCAAATGCTGCATGAAATTAAGGCTCAAGGGGAATTGCAGGACTTTATTAATGTCTTGAAGGTATTGGAGCAATATCCAGAAGTAAAAGCAATTCGGGCATTTACTGATGTATTGCCGGAGGGACTAGGGGAACGCAGATTTACAAGGCTTAGCGATGGTATTACTAAAAGACGTTATGTGATTGCTGAAGTATTTATGATGAATGGTAATCGCTTCAACATTATTGAGGTTGAACGTGAACATCGTTCATTATCGACGATTATTTTATCCTCAAATTCCGTACAGAATTGGGCTTCCATTTATCAGCATTTGCTTGTGAGCCTTGTTAATGCTAGTGGTACTTGGGTTAGCAAGTCATTAGGATACTTTGAGAAACAAGGGGTTAAAATAGTAAAAGCAAAGCATAGTAGTAAAGGTATTCAACATAGAGCTGGTATTTTAATAGGTAAACTCTCATAATGCCTGCTTATACGTTTTATTTCAGAAAATGAAGGGAAGACTCATTATTAATGGGGGATGACTTCCAACAATCAGGCTTACATACAATGTAATTAACTCCTTTAGAGCAAAAAAATGATACAAAAAAATAACTTTCACCACAATTGGACAGATTGTTGATTATAAAAAGGTTAATTCCTAGCTAGAGGAAGGAACAATTCGGCTTTTTCCTTTATTATTATATTGATAATACGATGGCAACAAGAGGTAAAATAATTTATGTTCACCTATTCACTGCTTGTGCTTAATAGAATAAAGAAACTTTTTTCAATCAAATTCGTATAAAATATATAGGTTAAATTAATTATTGCTATGATATAAAGTTTTTTCAAGGAGGAATTAATATGGCTACACAATTAATTGGCTTCTGTATAATTGTAATAGTAGTTGTTCTAATATGGATTTATCTTAATAAAAGTAAAAAGGAAAAAGAAGTTGTAAAGACAAATCTAAACAAAGATTATCCTGAGCTTTCTAAGGAAGTTCAAGCCATGCTTGAGCGGAATGAAAATGAGGTAGCTGTAGTTAAATATGTTAGAGAAAAAACGGGTTTAGGTTTATTGGATGCAAAAGAGTTTGTAGATAAAAATAAACCATCAAAATAATTTACACAAACATAAAAGCTGCTAACAAAGCAATAAATAAGGTTGGCAGTTATTTATATTTACACAGTTTTAAATGTCCCTTGCAATAGGAGTGTGCCTTTTTTGGAAGATGAATTTCATTATCAACAAAATCGCATTTCAAAGAAAATAATAACAGTTTTAAGAATTAGTTACTCTATTGGTTATCTAATAATATTTCTGGTACTTTTTAGCGTTCTCCTTATAAACTATTATTTCGGTTGGTATGTTTGGCTGCCGATTGTTATATATAGCCTGTTCTGCATTGCGCTAATCAGTGGCATTTGGTCAATCCTTTTTAAACCTGTGTTTTTTCAAAAACATTGGCGATATCATATTGATGAACAATACGTTCGTTTAAAATATGGCCACATTAATGAAACATTTATTATTGTTCCCATGACAAAAATACAATTTGTCTCAATAGCACAAGGGCCTATTCTACGGAAATACAAGCTATGCACAATTAATATTGGAACGATGGGCTCTTCTCTATCCATACCTGGACTAACAAAAGAAGAAGGTGTGGAATTAAGTAAGCAAATTGCTCAATTTGCAAAAATTAAGGAAGTTGAACAATGAGACACAGAAAACAACGTCTACATCCATTATATATTTTTCTGGAGTTTGCCACTACTTTAAGAAATTTCTCAGTAGCAATTATCTATTTTATTGTTCTAAAGTTTAATGTTGATTCCGGTTTTTATATTTTCATGCGTTACTTCCTATATATTTATCTAATTCTTAATTTCATTTATATTATAATACGATGGCTGACAACGAGTTATATTCTTAATGAAGATTATATTCAAATGAATTTTGGTATTATTTCAAGGCAACGACGCAATATTCCTTTGATACAAATACAAAACATTCAGCAACAAACAACGGCTGTTCTACGTCCTTTTAATGTTACTTCGGTAATATTAGAGACTGGATCTGTGAACAAAAACGCATCAATCAAACTAAATGTAATTTCTAAACAGCAGGCAGATTTGATTACAAATACTATAGGACGTTCACAATCGGGTACTCCTATAGAAATCAATAAGCTAGAAAGAATGGATAACGAAAATCTCCAGACTAAACGTACCGTTCATTTTACAACTACGAAGAAGGATATAATAAAAGCATCCTTTACATCACTTCAATTTCTAGTACTAATACCTATTTTAGTTTCTATGTATTTTAGGGTGAATGAATTATATAATATCGAAGCCCAAGTAGACCACTGGATTGCCAATTTATTGATGTCATGGATCTTTATTATTATTTCAGCTTCACTCTTAGTCATAGTGTCTATTATTTTTGGAATTGTAATGACTTATTTTAAATATGGAAAATTTATAGTCTCTTCAGATTCCAAACATATTTTCATACAAAAGGGTGTATTTAATGAAAAAGTTTTTACAATTAAAAAACATCATGTACAAGCAATTAAAATTGAACAATCATTAATAAAACGTTTACTTGGTATTGCGGAGGTAAAACTTGTTACTGCAGGCGAAATTGATAAAGAAGAAAATACCTTTAGCTCGCTCTATCCTTATTTACCCATTCAAAAAGCATATTTATTAATACAAGAATTAACTCCTAATTTCACAGTGGTACATACTATGGAACGTTTACCCAAAACGGCATTATGGATGAATCTTCTTCGCATTCCTTGGTTTGGGATTATCTTTACAATATTACTCTTTATTTTAAATATTGACTTATGGTGGTCTGCTGTTATTTTTATTCTTGCTTATGGAGGGCGTTTTCTGCAATACTTGAATACGGGCTATATTATTAACGGAGAGATTTTACAATTCAAATCTGGGACATTTTCGAAAAATGTTTTTATCACTAGACGTGAGAAAATTATTGAGGTCAGATTAAAACGATCATGGTTACAAAAGCAGTTTAAAATTGCTACACTAAAAACAGTCAATCGATCTAAACCAGTTCATCACGAAATGATTGAAGATATTCCTTGGAAATTTGGAGAGTCATTCATTAAATGGTTTGAAAAACGACCAGTTAAAATCGTTAAAAGTAATTCCAAATAGTGAAAATGAGCGCAATTATTGAACAACAAGGGGAGAAAATGATCAAACTTTTTTATAAAAGTTTTTCATACTTTCACAAGTGATAATCCATTTTGATCAATCTTTTTTCAAAATGGATTCTTTTTATTTATCGTGAAATGTGAGTTTGGGAGGTATTTTTAATCAAACTTTATTCCAAACCAACATTGGACACTATACCTTCAAGACCAAGTGATTCTACGCTGTTAAATAGTTCATGCCCGTCTGAATACGTTGGGCAAATAGAAATGTAAGGTGTGTTTGTTATCACGGTTTCCAAAGCTGCTAATCGATCAGCAATTGGTTTGTTTAGTAAAGATTCGCCATTTAAAAACAAGATATCAAACGCTGAAAAATGGACGGGCAACAAATCTGTAACGAGAAAAATTATTTTCTCCATCAGCTAACTCTCCCTTGCTTTATGGATCCTACCGATAAAATATTGGATAACTTAAATTGTCTGAATTGGCACTTAGTATAGCAATAGGCTTTTACCGTTGTTTGGGATATGGCTAATACCTCAATTTGTAGATTTAAAATAAAGTTTAACCGTTTGTAAAAAAGTTCGACCGTTTATAAAAAAATTAACTGTTTATAGAAAAATTGCACCGTTTTTCCCCTTTTGGATATGCTTGTCCAAAGGGTATTTTTATAAAACTGGAGAGAGTATTATTAAAAAGGGAAATGAAAATAAAAATTGTCTTTTCTCTCCATCTTCCTGTTAAGTGTCCAACTAAAGTCTTTTTGTGCATTCAACTATGGCCTTGACGTTTTAAAGAATTTAACATATTATAAAAACAAATAAACAAATTGTTTTTATGTTTTGTTTTAATGTTAGATATGAGGTGAAATTATAGTGCCAAAATTTACAGAAGCAGAAAAAGAGAAAATTAGACAAAATATGTTGCAAACTGCCCACCAATGTTTTATCAATAAGGGGTTAAAAAATACATCAATTGAAGAAATAACTTCTGCAGTTTCTATAGCTAAAAGCAGTTTTTATGTCTTTTTTGAATCAAAAGAAATGCTTTACCTTGAGTTATTAGCCTTAGAGGGAGAAGAAATTGAAAGACGAGTCTGGCCAAAGGTGGAACAAGAAAGGGATGTACGCAGGGCAATTAATGTCTATTTGCATGAAATGTCTTCTGCGTTGGAATTGAATATCTTAACAAAGAGGCTAATCACAAATCTGGATGAATTCAACATGGTCACGAGAAAGATAGATCCGCAATATTCTGCAACTAATACCCTAAGAAGCATTGTTCCACTCATGGAATTTATTAAGAAGAATAAAGAGCTAAAAACAATCGTAGAAGAGGAAATCGAGATTATTGCTGGTGTGATCCGAGCTTGTTTAGCAATGATTATTCATAAAAAAGATCTTGGTGAGGAAATTTATCCTAAAGTTCAAGAGATTGTTTTTAATGCTGTAGCAAATGAACTGGAAAGATAAAAATATTATTAGGAAGTGATAAAATGAGTAACTCGAAAAATGAAGTTTTAGAGCTTGCTTCTAAACACGGGTTAATCCTAAATAAGGATACTTTAGTATTTAATGAATCAGGTCTGGATTTTCAGGTGGTATTTGCAGTTGATCAGCTAGAAGATGAATGGGTACTGCGATTACCCAGACGTGATGATGTTATGCCAAGAACTAGGGAAGAAAAAAAAGCATTAGATTTGGTGAATGAGCAGATCACAGTTTTTGAAGCTCCAAATTGGTCGATTTATACAAATGATTTAATTGCATATAAAAAGTTAAATGGAGTCCCTGCGGGTACAATTGATCATGATATTCAAAACTATGTGTGGGAACTTGATATTAACAATGTGCCAGAATGTTTTTACCAGACCCTTGGAAAAGCACTTGTAGCTTTGCATAATGTTCCAATCGAAAAGGCTATGGAAGTTGGTTTAACCTTGCATACACCAGAAGAAGCAAGACGGTCAATGAAGGACCGTATGGATGCTGTAAGAGAAGAAATTGGTGTAGGTGATTCACTATGGGATCGTTGGCAAAGCTGGATTCAGAATGATGAAATGTGGCCCAATAAAACTGGACTAATTCACGGCGATGTTCATGCAGGTCACATTCTGATTGATCAAGCTAGGAACGTGACGGGTTTGATTGATTGGACTGAAGCAAAGGTGTCTGATGTATCGAATGATTTTGTTGTACTTTTCAGGACTTTTGGGGAAGAGGGCTTTGAATTGTTAATCAATGCCTATAAAGAGGCAGGTGGATATGTTTGGCCGAAAATGAAAGAGCATATTATTGAATTAGAAGCGGCATATCCTGTTGCAATCGCAGAATTTGCAATTGTATCTGATAGTGATGAGTATTTGAAGATGGCAAAACAGGTGTTACAAGTGATTGAAGCTTAATCACGGATAACCGCTGGACCTTTTTATCTATTAAGATGGAGGAATCTTGAATGAGTGAAAAGATGATAAGCGTTAATGGTGTTAATATTTGTACAGAATGCTTTGGGGACTCTAATAATCCGGCTATTTTGCTTATAATGGGAGCTAATGCCTCGATGGTCTGGTGGGACGTTGATTTTTGTGAAAGGTTAGCTGCTACAGGCAGATACGTGATCCGTTATGATAATCGGGATGTCGGAAAGTCAACTTATTACGAACCGGGACAAATTGGGTATACAATCGTTGACTTGGTTGATGACGCTACGGGGATTCTTGATGCCTATAACATAAAAGAAGCACATGTTGTAGGAATGTCTTTGGGAGGAATGGTGGCTCAAATTTTAGCGTTAAGACATGCCAAGAGAGTTTCTACGGCTACTTTAATCGCTACAACTGCTATTGGTTCCCGCAGAACTGACTTACCACATATAGATACCAAAATACTAGAATATCATTCAGCGGCGAATACAGTAAACTGGGATGATCAAGAATCAGCTGTAAAGTATATGGTCAAGAGTTGGCAACTCCTTAATGGATCAAAGCATGATTTTGATGAAAAGAGGATATATGAATTGGCGAGAACCGATTTTAATCGGGCAAACAATTTGTTAAGTCAATTTAACCATGCCCTTTTAAAAGGTGGGGATGAGTACGCCAGCCAGCTTAAAGATATAAAGGTTCCTATATTAGTTATTCATGGGACAGAAGATCGGGTTTTACCATATGAGCATGGTAAAGTTCTATCTAAAGAAATCCCTAATTCCAAACTTCTAACTCTTGAGGGAGTTGGCCATGAAATACATTATCAAGATTGGGATACCATAATTGATGCTATTTTTTCTCATACAGAAACAATTAAAAGTAAATAAACTTAGGTTTGAAATCCCATTAGTGTTGAATGCACTTACTTAAATATGTAGTATCTAAGCGACAAGAAAACGGGCAAGGGGTACGTGGAGCTCATTATATTCTTAGCGATTGTAGTAATGAACAATTCTACTTATCTCTGTATACTTTTTTCTATTATATCCCCCTGTTTCTTTCCTCTTCCCCATGCTAAAAAAAGTCGGTACCTACTGCTAAATAGTTGGTATCCAAACGGCAAAGGAAGCGGGAGGAGCAGCGGGTAGGGCATTATGTAATCAACCGTTATCCAATCAAAAATCAATATCAATTCGGGGCTGGGTCCATTAGTGATCTGTATAAAAAAGTCGTACCGTATTGGAAGGGTAAATCTAAAAGAGACATTGTTATATCAGCATTTATAAAATATTTTGATCGAACTTTTTTATAAAACTACACAATCCTTCAAATGAAAAGAATCTACTTTAATCAATATTTTTTCAAAATAGCTTCCTCTTTTTTTGCCATAAAATACGGGTTTGTGAAGGATTTTTGATCAAACTTTATTTCATAGCAACAATGATAATAATGTTTAAGTCTGAAAAATATTCCCTTATTAAGAGAATGGAAAAGGAAAATCATTTTAACATAAGAGAGTTATTTAAGTTATTAGATTTTAATTATTTAATTAATGGATCGACCGCAGGAGAAATATCACTCAATGAAGCTATAGACTTCATTCTTAACATTGATAAGGCTACAGTAGAATTAATCACAGTGGGTACAAATCAAAACACTTTAGTTTGCCATTTTTCACCTAGATATCGCCATTGTCATTGCGATTGCACGGACGAGTATCTAAAAATCACATATGAATCGGAACTTGAAATATTAAATAGTAATGGGGAATATGAAATCAATATACCTGTTTGCGATTGTGATTACTGGGAAATAGAGTCGCTCTAAAAAAGCGACATAACAATTTATAGAGGAGGGTTTTAAATATGTTAGAACGTGTACAAGAATTAACAAATGAATTGAATACTGCAAAAGAGCAAAAAGAAGTTATTTCAAGGTTTATTGAACAAACAGAAGATATTCCTCCCATTGTTTTAAAAACATTAAAACAGAAGGTAAGGAGATTAAAAATCACTGTTCAGGATTGTGAACTTAGATTAAAAAATTACGAGTAAACTATGTCGCATTTCGAATAAAAAGGCAAATAGCCACAACCCTAACTGATTTTCTGTATTAAATTAGGGTTGTTATTTTTCGGCGAGTTAACAAGGCTGGACACTGCGTAAGCTTCCATCAGGTCCTCGGGTAAAGGTGCCAATAGATCGTTAAGGCGATCCGTATTGGTGATGGATTTATCAAGCCAGGTAGATTCGTATTCTGGTTTAATAATAACCGGCATGCGGTCATGGATCTCTTCTACAAGCTTGTTAGGTTTTGTAGTTATAATAGTACAAGAATGAACAGGCTTCCCATCAGGCGAGCGCCAAGTTTCCCATAAGCCTGCCATTGCAAATAGGTTATCAGATTTAAGTTTTATACGCATTGGGGTCTTAGTCTTATCGTCATGCCGTTTCCACTCATAAAACGAGTCAGCAAGGACTAAACAGCGCCTTTGTTTATATGCGTTACGATAGCTAGGTTTTTCTGTCAACGTTTCTGCGCGGGCATTGATCATCTTGTAGCCGATTTTCATATCTTTTGCCCATGAAGGGATTAAGCCCCAACGGAGGTAGCCTAAACGGCTGTTAGTTCCGTCGTTAATGACTGCTAATACAGATTGGGATGGAGCCACATTGTAATTCGGGGTGTACAAGCTTTCGTCGATCATTTGGTCAATGTCAAAACGCTCGATAATTTCATCAAACGTTGCGAAAAGGGTAAAACGGCCGCACATAGGATCACTCCTTAATAATAAATTTTTGAAAACTAGCACTACGCATATAACCTTTTTTACTTAGACATTGGTATTTAACCTCGCAACTGATAAGGGGATCAAGATAAATATAGTCTTTATCCTCACTGGTTATCAACTGCTTGGAAATTTGGTAAAAGGATTTTCGTTCATTAGGTGGTACAAATTCAAGTACGCCTTTATAACGGTCATCAGACCCAAGCATTAACCAGCCGAATTTTTGTTTACGAATACCAGCGATTTTGACAGTAGCATACTGATAGTTTTTGATCTTTAAAAAAGAATTAGTAGGTCGAGCATCCATTGTATAAGTTTTATCTAAATTCTTGGACACTATACCTTCAAGACCAAGTGACTCTACGCTGTTAAATAGTTCATGACCGTCTGAATACGTTGGGCAAATAGAAATGTAAGGTGTGTTTGTTATCACGGTTTCCAAAGCTGCTAAGCGATCAGCTAGTGGTTTGTTTAGTAAAGATTCGCCATTTAAAAACAAGATATCAAACGCTGAAAAATGGACGGGCAACAAATCTGTTAATTCTTTTATCTTGCCAGCCCTAGTTGCTCTAAACCGAGACATCAAACTATCAAAACATGGCTTATTGTCAGAGTCAAAGCAAATCATTTCTCCATCTAATATGCAGTTTGAAACGGGAAATTGTAGATTTTGTAATTCGGGATATTTATAAGTCACCTCATTGCCGTGACGAGTGTATATCATAATAGCTCCATCATTAAAGTGTAGCAAGGCTCTATGACCATCTAGTTTTAATTGATGAATGTAGTTTGCTTTAACTGGAATATAATCGCTAGGGTGTACGAGCATTGGTTTAATGGCTGTAAATAACATATAAAACCCTCCATATTCAATTTTAACATCATAATAGTATTGGTTGAATGGAAGGTTTCAGGGAAAGTAGCCAGAAAAAGGCATACTTATGGCTATATATCGAACCATAAGCTTGCCATGTAATGATAGGATATAGGGTTTATCACAGACAACTATGAAGTGGTTTTGTGTCATCTTCAGTCCATAGTCTCTACTCCTGCAATTTCATCAAGATTTATATAAACTACATCAATCTCATCTAAATCGATTCGTATTTTTTTTAGTTGAGGATCGACACTGTGAATCCAACCAATCATATCTCGAAAAAAACCGTCGCTCCAAACGGTAATTCTTACCTTTCTATTATTAGCTCTAGCTTCCTGAATGATCAGAGAATACTCTTCCCATTGCTGTTCGTCAATGGTCGGTTTTTTATCTTTTGTAGCATCAAATCTTGAAGCGTTTAGCGCCGAGACGTGTTCGGGTAGCATCATTCTACTGGACTCCCAGCGTAGGTTGTGACCTTTAGTTAATTTATTAATCGCCATTATTTATAATGCCCTCCAATCTTAGCAGTACGTTCAGCCGCCTGACCTGCACCTGTAAGAGAAGAAGCTCTATATAAAGCTGCATGACCATACTTATTCCAAATGGCATCAATCGCTTCATTTAGATGTTCTTTATGCAAATAGTTGTCAAACAAGTCCAGTTGATAATTGTTGGATATTTCTAGGTTTGACAGGCTTACTCCTAAACTCCTTATGGGTTCACGGTCCCAAAATTGTTTTAAGAGTTTAAAGGCAGCGTTAAAAATATCTAAATCGTAATTAGTGGGAAACGGCAGTGTGACTTGCCTATGAAACCCTGTGGGGTAATCAAAATTAGCCCCACGAACTCCGCACGACACAGTGACCCCCATATATCCTTTTAATCTACAACGCCTAGCTACTTCTGTGCAAAGCTCTAATAACACGACCTTAATCTCGTTTAGATTTTTGTAATCCCTTGGCAATGTCATTTGATGCCCAACTGCTTTTTGCTTGTCGTGAGTCGTAACAGTGACGGGCGAATAATCTATCCCGTTGGCTGTTTGCCATAGCACTTCTCCATTTACACCCCAGCGTTTTATCAAATATTTAACAGGGTATTTAGCTAGGGCTCCTATCGTATAAATGCCCATCCCATGTAAATGTCTCTGCATTTTATTGCCGACACCAAACATACTCCCAACAGAAAGCTTCCAAAGCTCTTCGATATTGCTCTGATCAAGCCGAAAAATGCCGTCCTTATTTTTCTTTGCAAAATTATCGCAAGCCATCTTGGACAAGATTTTATTCGGCCCAATCCCTACTCTGGCATATATTCCAGTGTCATGCATAATTTTAGATTGTAATCTTTTAGCGATTTCAAATTGATTACCGAATAGTCTTTGACTTCCTGACACATCCATAAATTGTTCGTCAATGCTAAACGGCTCAACAATAGGTGTAAACTGTTCCATGATTTTGCTTATTTGCACAGAAACATCTATATATAATTGCATGTGTGGACGGACTACTTGGACCTCGGGACATTTAATTAAAGCAGAACCTAATGTCTCAGCGGTAGTGATCCCCTTTCTCTTAGCTAACGGACAAGCAGCAAGTACGATCCCACTTCTTCTTTTCGGATCTCCGGCTACGATTACAGGTTTATCTTGTAAAGATTTATCCCTCGCCTTTTCAACCGAAGCATAAAAGGATTGCATGTCAACGAGAAAAATTATTTTCTCCATCAGCTAACTCTCCCTTGCTTTATGGATCCTACCGATAAAATATTGGATAACTTAAATTGTCTGAATTGGCACTTAGTATAGCAATAGGCTTTTACCGTTGTTTGGGATATGGCTAATACCTCAATTGTGCGCTGGCTTATTTGATGGTCATTGTCAATATAAATGATCTGTATAGGAGTTTTATTGTCACATGCTCTTTTTATAAAATTAATCACATTAATCGCTCCGAACATTTGTTTTGTATAATTTATATTATATACAAACGTTCGTTCTTTATACAAAGGAAAAATATTCTATTGACATAGTTTTTTTAGACTTAGACAAAAAGAAAACAAAGGAAGAATTAAGATTCCGAGGGTATTGCGATATTGAAAATAAATGTATTTAATCTTTATCAGATGGTATAATTAGAGGACAATAGCATATTGGTTAACTCATGGGTGGTTGGCGCACCCCGAAAGGGGGTGATGCCGATGACAGTTGCAGAAGGATTGATGCTTATGATTAGTTTCGGAGCGTTAATTGTTGCGATTATGTCAGATAAAAATAACAAAAAATAAAACCCACCCTTGAGTTAGCGGCTCATTAATAGGGTGGAATATCCTTAAGTGCCAGCCCCCTTGAAGGGAACCAAGCTATTGTATAGGCTGAAGGTGTTAGCGCACCTTCAGTCGTTTTTAATGTATTCATTTCTAATTACATTATACCCTTTTATATAAAAAAAGAAAACATAAGTTGATTAAGTTGTTTAAAAAGCACACGTTTGTGTATAGTTGATCTTATGGTTTCTAGTTTTATTTTTTAAGTTGTTTTGATTTTGATAGATGGTAATGAGTTCGTCTAGCTTTTGACTACAACGTAGGGTGTCATAGCTATTTAAGCTAGTTAGCCTTGCAATTTGGATCAATTCCTTTTTCAGTTGATTGATCCTACGCTTCTGTAGCCTAAACAAATTAATGAAGGACCCTTACAAAAAAATCATGCACGTATTGTAAACTTTATTCGAATAGTTAATATGATACCCCTAAACAATATATACCAAGTATGTATTGTTTAGGGGTATTTTTGAATTCAGAAAATACGATTTGTATTATTTTAAAGTGTATTTAGACTTGTGTTTTGATTTTTTTATTATATACTTAGTATATAATAAAATGAGTGAAGAACGGGAGGAAATAATATGATTAAAATTAGTAATTTAAATAAGGAATTTTTGCAGGGTCAAGAAAAAACTCAAGTGTTGAAAGGTGTTGATTTGGACGTTAGGGAAGGAGAGTTCGTGGCTATAATGGGGCCAAGTGGTTCTGGAAAAAGTACATTACTCCAACTTTTAGGTGGTCTCGATATACCTACTAAAGGAGATATATTAATAAACCAGAGTTATTTAAATAATATGACGGAAAAAGAAAGAACGATATTCCGTAGGAAGTACATAGGTTTTATTTTCCAAAATTACCAGCTACTACCTACATTAACTGTAGAAGAAAATATAGCTTTTCCTCTTCATGCAGATGGCAATTTAACTAAAGAAAGAAATCAACAAATTTTAGAATTACTCGATTCCGTTGGATTGAACGGGCTTGGTCGGAAACGAGCGAATTTGCTTAGTGGTGGTCAACAACAAAGAGTAGCTATAGCCAGGGCGCTGGTCAATAATCCTTCCGTTTTATTAGCTGATGAACCAACAGGAAATTTAGATAGAAATAAAGCCGAAGAAATTCTTGGATTAATATCAAGATTCAACCGAGAAAACAATCAAACAATCATAATGGTTACGCATGACATTTTCGCAGCTGGATTTGCGGATCGAATTATTCTTTTTAAAGATGGAGTTATTGATCAAGTGATTTCTAGAAAGGATGATGATTATGCTGAATATGTGGCGAATTTCATGGCGTAACATAACAAAAAATAAAAAAAGATTTTTTATTTCACTGCTTGGGATTATCTTAGGCATATCTTTTGTAACATCTATGCTTGTTGCAGACAAAACAACAAATGATGTTTTCAATTATTATGAACAAATGTATGTGGCTAATGCGGATTACTGGATTCTAAGTGATAAACATACATTATCTGAAGATTCTGTTTCGTCGGTTTCGACTAGTTCAGCTGTTATGGAAACATTGCTCGCTCTTGATAAACAAGCTTTCTTTGAACTTGAGGGCGATAAATCTCTTAATCAAAGATCAGTACGAATCACGGGCGTGAATGATCAAAATAGTCCTTTACTAAAACTTCCCGTGATTGAAGGTAGTTTAGATAATGAAGGGTTGGTAATACCAGAAGTCGTTGCAAATCTGTTAAATAAAAAGGTAGGAGATACAATTCGGTTTGCCGATTTGGGAGAAGCCAAGGTTTCCGCCATTGTTGAATATACACAGCTGCTTGCAAGCCCCAGTGACTGGGAAGGTGCTGAATCGACCAGCTTTCGCGTTATGGCACCACTTGATTTGTTAAGAGAGTGGACGGGTATGGATAACGAGCTTTCATATTTACGATTTCAAACAAATGAAGACGGGCAGCAACTCTTTCAATCTCTCCAGAAAGAATTTCTTCATTCAAATGTATATGTACAGCCAGTTGTCGCAGATGATCAACAAAGTAACGACATCGGGGGACTGTATACATTCTTTTACTTAATTGCTGGGTTATCTATGTTTATCAGTGGTTTCATTGTTTTTAATATGATTTATACAAGTGTTATGGAGAGGAAAAAGGAATTTGCGATAATGAAGAGTTTTGGTTATCTGCAAAGTTCTGTTTCCAGACTTATTTTTATAGATGTCATACTTTTAGCATTAATAGGTACAGCAATTGGGGTACCCATAGGAATTTGGCTCGGAGATATGTTTATGCAAACTTTGCTTAGCGTATTTGAGTTTGACATGGTTTACACGTTAAATTGGAAAATACCGGCATTAACAGCCGTAGTAATTGGAATTCTATTTCCTGTTGTTTTTTCTTTATTTCCTATTTACAATGCGGGAAAAACTTCGGTGTTATTGACATTAAAAAAGGCAAATCAAACGCATTCATCAACGAGGCAACATATAATCAGAGCCATTGTGGGAGTTGGTTTGCTTTCTTTTGTATTTATTGATCATCCTGTCTCTTATTTAGCTATTTTAGCAAGCATTATTCTGTTGTTCCCATTACTGTTACTAGGTCTGAGTCGGATATTTAAACCTATTTTGAAGATAGTTTTCGGCTACTCTGGAAATATGGCAGCCCGAAATCTCACACAACAATTAAATCGAAATGCCAATACTTCCGCTATTCTTGCCGTCGGGATAGCAGTAATATTATTACTGAGTGCGGTTATAGAAACTGCTCCCGAAGGATATGAAAACGAAATTAGGAATACGTATGGGGGAGATCTAAGAGTTACTTCAGAAGCGCCTTGGTCTAATGAGGATATAGCAACTCTGCGATCTTATGAGTCTGTTTCAAATGTTGAGCCTTTTACGGAAGCTAAGCCAATTACATGGGAAACAATCGATGGTAAGAAGAGGCAGTTTTCCATCTTTGCTGTAGATAAAGAGGGACCAACCTTGTTTGAGGACCCTGAAAGAGATGAATTATATAAAGAATTAAAGAAGGAACCATCTATTCTTCTTGGCAAACGGGCTTTTGATGAATGGGGTGGAGATGTTGGGGGATATATTCACATAAATGCCCCTTCTGGTGTACAACAACTTAAAGTCATTGAAGTTGTGAATACATCGCATTATTCAGGCTATGTCGCATTTATGGATGAAAGTTATCTAAATAATGAATTTGGCTGGGCGAATAGTTTTGACATGCTACTAACTTTAAATGACGGATATACTGGTGAACAATTACGGGATCAGTTATGGCAAGATTTTAGCAAACATCTCTCAAAAGTTGAAACTGTAGAAGAAGCAATCAAATCAACTACTTCTGCATTATCTGGCATGAACGAGTTAATTTTAACCATGTTAGTTTTAATCGTGGGGCTAGCTAGTATTGGTACAGCTAATACTTTATTAATGAATACTTTGGAGCGCAACTCCGAGATAGGAACAATGCGAGCACTTGGTTTTACTAAACAGCAAGTTAGAAAAATGATAATTGGAGAAGGTCTACTTATAGGATTGTCAGGAGTTATTGGAGGTATAGCATCAGGAATGATATTAGTTTATGTCACCAGCCAATCTAAACTTCTTGGAGGGTTTATATCTTTTCAAATACCTTTAGGAAATATTATACTGGCGCTGATTGCTGGTGTTTCTCTAAGTCTCTTTGCTTCTTGGATTTCTAGTACTACGGCTAGTAAAATAAATATTATATCATCACTCAAAGAAGGTTAAGTAATTATGTCGGTTAAATACGGAATATTAACATTGCTAGTCCTAAAAAATAATCATGGGTATGAATTAAAAATAGAACTAGAATCCCTTTTGGGAATTAAAGGGAAAGTTAACCCAGGACAAATCTATACTACTCTCGACCGTTTAATTCGTGATCAACTTGTCTTATCTGTAGGAATGGATGACCAAGAAAGAAAACTTTATAAAATAAATACGGAAGGTAAAAATGAGTTGGAAAATTGGTTGTTGGAACCCGTACCCTATCATTCTACTAGGGACGACTTCCATTTTAAATGGAGCTGTGCCCGTAAGATTAATTTCGAACAGGAAAAGAAAATGCTTGATCAACAAAAAGCAATGATAATGAAAGATGTTATGGAATTGACTAAATTAAAAACGGAATTTCTTCTTCAAGGTGACGAGAATAGGTATTTATTAATCACTGGTACGCTCTTGCGTCTAGAAGCAGATTTAAATTGGATTAATCAGGTTGAAAATCGAAATCGGTCGTAATTTCTAGGCAAAGGTTTCTACAAAGAGAAAACCTTTGCTAAATAAGTCGAAAGTGACCTTACGTAAACCCTTTTACACTGTTACTAGACTTTTTACTTTATCACGAATTTAAAAGGAGAATCCTATTTTGAAGAAAGACGATAGGTACTGTCAATAAGTTTGTGTAAATTAATAGGGTATCCTCTCTATTGGGATGTATTTTCAGACACCTTCCCCGGGTACCCGGGGAAGATGTCTGAAAATTAGCTCGTTTCTTACCTACTCCCCGTAGCGCTCTTCAAACATGTTTTGTAATGCTTGATATGCGCTTGCGAATCCTCTTAACTTACGTTCTCCCCATCTTTGGTTATAATCTGTTA
>NZ_BORO01000029.1 GCF_018333215.1 Oceanobacillus sp. J11TS1
ATTATCAGTTATACTAGTAGACATAGGTAAGGTCTCCTCTTCTTAGTTTTTGTGATGATTAACTAATGGGTAGGATAACCTTACCTTTCCTATTTATTCAGCTTACACAGACTATTGTACGTCATCCCAAACTCAGTCAAAGCGCTCCAACCCAGTCCCAACCCGCTCCACCTTAGCCTCAAACCGCTCCACTCCAGCCTCAAACGGCTCTAAACTCCAGCAATCCCCATCCCGAATCCCCCCAACAAACCTATTAAGTTACCAAACTCCTATACAAACTCAAATAATCTCTAACATCTAACATTACGAAAAATGCAATTATTATCAAATTGTAATGTAAAACGAGAGGGCAAACCCTGTCAGCAATGTAAACGCATACATAAAATCAGACTAAATAGAATTATTAAAAAAATTACAAAATGCTATTGACTATCATACAGAAACAAGATATGATTGTTCGCAATATAAGATATTTCTTAACTGATTCATTTTTCACAAAACGATAAGAAGTTATGACTTCACGAATATGGTTAACACGTTGACGGGAAAAAAGGAAAAGATATATAGCTTTTACAGAGATCTGGGGTTGCTGGAAGCCCAGAATTGCTACTTATTCCGACATCGTCCCTGAGTGTCACATGGAAAGGAATACTCCAATTATATGTGACCAGGTGCATGGTTATAAATGCACCTGTTATCAAATTTAGCTCTAGTAGCTACTGAGGCAGAGTTTGAGAGAACTTTGCAAAAACTGGGTGGTACCGTGAAAAGCAGATCCTTTTCGCCCCATACATGATAGTAATACATGTACATGGGGGAAGAGGGTCTTTTTTTATTCTTTTCACGAAGTACCGCCCCTACACATAATGACTAGAAGAAAAGGTGATTAAAGAAGTCAGTCTTTTCGCAAATGGTAGAATACAAAAGGATTCTATTTGCAAAGCGCAACAATTTTAACGGGGTGAGTAACCGCAACCCCGACGTAGACTTTCAACCAAAAGTTTGGTGAACGTTATTTTTTCTTAAGAAAAAGGAGGGGGCATTGCTGTGAAAGTTAATGCAAATCAAGAGGTAGAAGTGAAGAGTAATTTGGTCACAGGATCTGATTTGTTAGTTCAGGCATTAGAAAAAGCAGATGTTGAAGTTGTATTTGGTTATCCAGGAGGGGCTGTTTTACCAATTTATGACGCGCTGCATCGAAACAACACATCCTTCAAGCATGTGCTTTCGCGGCACGAGCAAGGCTCCATTCATGCAGCAGAAGGATATGCAAGGGTATCCGGAAAACCTGGTGTTGTTATAGCGACCTCAGGCCCAGGAGCAACCAACTTAATTACAGGAATTACAGACGCTATGATGGATTCTATTCCACTGGTTGTTTTCACAGGGCAGGTTGCCAAACAAGTTATTGGAACAGATGCCTTTCAAGAAGCAGATGTGATGGGGATCACAACACCTATTACAAAATACAATTATCAAGTCAATGATATTGCAGATTTGCCTCGAATTGTGAATGAAGCATTTCATATTGCAACAACAGGAAGACCGGGACCGGTTGTTATTGATATTCCGAAAAGTATTTCTGAAACGGTAACCATCAATGATTACGATGATGATTTTTACTTGCCGGGATATCAGCCGACAGTTTATCCCAACCCAATGCAAATCTCAAAAGTTACAGAGGCACTGAGTGAAGCGAAAAGACCCGTATTGCTTGCCGGGGCAGGAATATTATTTTCAGAAGCAACAGAAGAATTGAAACAATTCGTTAATAATTGGGAGATTCCAGTTGTAACGACATTGCTGGGAATTGGGAGCTATCCAGGGAATGATAACTTAGCGCTCGGAATGGGAGGAATGCATGGGACATATGCAGCAAATACAGCCATTTACGAGAGTGATTTACTTATCAATATTGGAGCGCGCTTTGACGACCGTTTAACGGGAAACCTGCAGCATTTTGCACCAAATGCGAAAGTGGCTCATATCGACATTGATCCGGCTGAAATAGGGAAAAATGTGAAAACAACCATTCCGATTGTTGCTGATGCCAAGCAAGCATTGAACGTGTTGCTGCAACAAGAAGTAAAACGCGGAGATTATACGAGTTGGTTAGATAAATTAAAAAGGAATAAAGAAAAATACCCGCTTTGGTATAACCGTGGTGAAACCCCGATTAGTCCACAATGGTTAATAGAGCAAGTCTATGAAAAGTCAAAAGGAGAAGCTGTTGTGACAACAGATGTAGGACAGCATCAAATGTGGGCAGCTCAATTCTATACTTTTAAAAACCCGAATAATTGGGTAACTTCTGGCGGCCTTGGCACAATGGGATTTGGCTTCCCGGCTGCAATTGGGGCACAAATCGCTAAACCGGATGATTTAGTTATTTCCGTTGTAGGTGACGGTGGTTTTCAAATGACATTACAAGAACTATCTATCTTGAAATCTCAAAACCTACCAGTAAAAGTGGTGATTTTAAATAATGAAGCACTCGGAATGGTAAGACAATGGCAAGAAACATTTTATGATGAACGCTACTCGCACTCTTTGTTTTCAGAAAACCCAGATTTTGTGAAATTAGCGGAAAGTTATGGAGTCAAGGGAATGCGCGTAGCAGAAGAAAAAGATGTTCCAGAAGCGCTTGAAGAAGCATTTTCGTATGATGGCCCAGTTGTTATTGATTGCCGCATCGAAAGAAACACATGTGTATACCCGATGATTGCACCGGGGAAAGGAATGCATGAAATGATTGGGGTGACAAAATGAAACGGATAATCATTGCCACAGTACAAGATCGTGGCGGGGTGTTAAATCGAATAACCGGTATGCTGCACCGGCGTCAGTTTAATATTGAAAGTATTTCTGTCGGCGCTTCAGATGTGAAAGGTATTTCAAAAATGACATTTGTCGTTGAAATTGCCGATAAGCAAAAGCTGGAACAATTAACAAAACAGCTAAACAAACAAATTGATGTGATCAAAGTTTTGGATGTCACAGATAAAGCAATTGTGACAAGGGAGCTCGCTTTAGTAAAAGTTGTCGCGACCAATCAAACAAGAGCAGAAATTATGACGTTAATCTCTGCATTTCGAGCAGATGTGATAGATATCAGTAAAGACAGTCTGACGATACAAGTTACTGGAAAACCAGAGAAGGTCGATGCGTTGATTGCATTGCTCAGACCATATGGTATTAAAGATTTGACAAAAACAGGATTAACAGCATTTCCAAGAGGTTATCAACCTGAACAAGGTTTCAGTGAGTTGAATAGTATTTCAGCTCATGGATAAATAAATTTCTTTTGAACAGGTATTAAAAAACATAAAAACTAAACAAAGATGAGAGGAAGATTACATTATGGCAAAAGTATTATACAACAAGGACATCAATAACGAGGTACTAAGAGATAAAAAGATCGCAATCATTGGCTATGGTTCCCAAGGTCATGCACACGCAATGAATTTAAGAGATTCTGGTTTTGATGTAGTAGTAGGTTTACGTCCAGGAAAATCACAACAAAAGGCAGAAGCAGATGGTTTCGAAGTATATTCTGTCGCAGAAGCAACAGCTCAGGCTGATTTGGTAATGGTATTGCTTCCAGACGAGTTGCAGCCGCAAGTATATCAAGAAAGCATTAAAGATAATTTACAAGAAGGAAATGCATTAGCATTCGCACATGGATTTAATATTCATTTTACACAAATCGTACCTCCTTCTAATGTAGATGTTTTCTTAGTAGCACCAAAAGGACCTGGACATCTCGTGCGACGTACGTATGAAGAAGGAGCTGGCGTACCAGCATTATACGGCGTAGAACAAAATTATACTGGAAAAGCAAAAGAAGTAGCACTTGCTTATTCTTACGGTATCGGATCAGCAAGAGCCGGGGTACTAGAAACAAGCTTCCAAGAAGAAACAGAAACAGATCTATTCGGAGAGCAAGCTGTGTTATGTGGTGGAGCTACAGCACTAGTAAAGGCAGGATTCGAAACGTTAACAGAAGCCGGCTACCAACCAGAAGTGGCATACTTTGAGTGTTTACATGAATTGAAGCTAATCGTAGACCTGCTTTATGAAGGTGGTTTGGAAAACATGCGTTATTCTATCTCAGATACTGCACAATGGGGAGATTTTGTATCTGGTCCGCGCGTTATCGATGAAGATACAAAAGGTCGTATGAAAGATATTCTTTCTGATATCCAAACTGGTAAATTTGCGAAGGATTGGATCTCTGAAAACCAAACTGGACGTCCACAGTTTAATGCAATTAATCGCCGCGAAAACCAACATCAAATCGAAGTTGTAGGAAGAGAGTTACGTGCCTTAATGCCATTCGTTAAAAAACCGATTAATGATGGCGCAGAAGAAGGTGAGAAAGTACATGTCAAAAATTAATTTCTTTGATACAACACTTCGAGATGGCGAACAATCGCCTGGGGTTAACTTAAATAAAGAGGAAAAACTGCAAATTGCTAAGCAGCTTGAAAGATATGGAATGGATCGGATTGAGGCTGGATTTCCAGCCTCCTCCAAAGGAGATTTTGAAGCAGTTCAGGCAATCGCACAAACCATAACGAAGTCAACCGTTCTTGGTTTGGCGCGTACCCTCAAATCGGATATCGATGCAGTATATGAAGCGGTGAAAGATGCAGCCAAACCGGCTATTCACGTGTTTGTTGCCACATCTCCCATTCATATGAAATATAAATTAAAGAGTACTCCTGAGGAAGTTGTCGAAACAGCTGTAAGCATGGTTCGTTACGCGAAGGAAAAATTTGATCATGTCGAATGGTCCGCAGAGGATGCGACACGTTCTGACAAAGCTTTTCTGGCAGAAATTATTGAAAAAGTTATTGATGCCGGAGCTACAGTCATTAATCTACCGGACACTGTTGGATACGCCACACCGGAAGATTACGGGAGCATGTTCCGTTATATGAAAGAAAATGTGCCGAATATTGATCAAGTAGAACTTTCTTGTCATTGCCATAATGATTTAGGGTTAGCAGTAGCGAATACACTTGCTGCCATTCAAAATGGCGCGACACAAGTAGAAGGTGCCATTAATGGAATTGGAGAGCGCGCAGGGAATGTTGCATTAGAAGAAGTTGCTTTAGCGCTCTATGTACGTTCCGATTACTTTCCATATGAATCGAGCTTAAAATTCAATGAAACAAAACGTACAAGTGATCTGGTGGCAAAATTAACAGGAATGTATGTTCAGGCAAACAAAGCGATTGTTGGCAGAAATGCTTTTTCACATGAATCTGGCATTCACCAAGATGGTGTCTTAAAACATGCTGAGACCTATGAAATTATCACCCCGGCACTGGTCGGCGTAACACCAAATACGTTGTTTCTCGGTAAGCACTCTGGCAGACATGCTTTTAAAGACAAAGTCAATAAATTTGGGATTGAACTGACAGAAGAAGAGTTAAAGGAAGCATTCCTGCAATTTAAGCTGCTGACCGATCACAAAAAAGAAGTAACAGACGATGATATTTATGCCATTGTGGTGGAAATCAAAACAGATTCTTCAACCATTGATAAATACGAATTAATTCAATTCGGTGTCTCTTATGATACAAAAGATACACCTTCTGCAACAGTCGTTTTAAAAGCTCCAGACGGGTTAAACGTAGAAGCGACGCAGCAAGGAAGCGGAAGTGTGGAAGCACTTTATAAAACGATTAATTCGTTAATTGATGAAGAAATTACATTGACTGATTACCAGTTAAACTCTGTTGGCGGCGGAAAAGACGCTTTAGCAGAGGCACATGTACAAATCAACATAAATGAACAAATTATTAATGGACGCGGTACTGCTCAAGATGTACTGCAGGCCTCAGCAAATGCGCTTATTCAAGCGATAAATCGTTACTACATTCAAAAGAAAGCAAATATCAAACAGCTCGTGCACGAGTAAGAAGAAGGGGGAATAATAATGGAAAAGAAAATCGTCCTGTTACCTGGGGATGGAATCGGCAAAGAGATTATGGAGTCAGCTAAAAAAATACTCGCAGCAATTGCTAGCGAATACCATCATGATTTTATTCTTCAGGAATGTGCTATTGGTGGAGATGCTCTTGACCGTTATGGTGTACCGCTGCCAGACGCTACACTAAAAGCTTGTGAAGAGGCAGATGCTGTCTTACTCGGCGCAGTTGGAGGTCCGAAATGGGATAATCAACCGCCAGAACTTAGACCGGAGAAAGGGCTGCTGGGAATTCGTAAAGGCTTAGGATTATTTGCTAACCTGCGACCAGTGAAAACATTCGCCCCTTTGTTACATGCTTCACCTTTAAAAGAAGCGATTGTTAAAGATTCAGATATGATGATTGTTCGTGAATTGACGGGTGGTTTGTATTTTGGCGAACCTAGCGAACGGCGAAATAACGGAGAAAACGTGGTAGATACGTTAGCCTATTCAAGACAAGAAATTGAACGAATTGTGGAAAAAGGCTTCGAATCTGCACGAATCCGCAAGAAGCGTTTAACTTCTGTGGATAAAGCCAATGTACTAGAGTCGAGCCGGGTGTGGAGAGAAATTGTTAATGAAAAAGCAGCAGATTATCCAGATGTGGAAGTTGAGCACTTATTAGTAGACGCAGCAGCAATGAAAATTATTACGCAACCAAGTGATTTTGATGTCATTGTAACGGAGAACTTATTTGGCGACATTTTAAGTGATGAGGCATCTGTACTGACTGGATCATTGGGAATGCTTCCGTCAGCAAGTGTTCGTACAGATGGTTTAGGAATGTATGAACCTGTTCATGGTTCAGCTCCTGACATCGCTGGAAAAGGAATTGCGAATCCAATTGGAATGATTTTATCAACTGCATTAATGCTTGAATATTCTCTTGGAATGCATGAAGAGGCAAAGGCGATTGAAGCAGCAGTAAATGATTGTTTGGAGCAAGGCTACCACACATCAGATCTAAATATAATCAATGGCAAACAAATGAATACAGATGAAATAACAGAAGCAGTTATCGAGAATTTAACGACAAAATGTATTTCTGATTCAATTTGTAGCTCTTATGTATAGGAAGATGTTCAAAAAGTCACCGCTAAAGGCTTTTTGTATCGGCGATATTGTTTTGGAGGTGTAACAATTGGGGAAGGCTTTGACAGTATTTGAAAAAATTTGGAATAAGCATGTTGTAAAAGAAGAGGAAGGAAAGCCTGCTCTTTTATATATTGATCAGCATCTTATTCATGAGGTAACGTCTCCGCAGGCGTTTGAAGGTTTAAGATTGAATGGACGGAAGGTAAGACGTCCTGATCTTACTTTTGCTACAATGGATCACAACGTTCCTACTATTAATAGAGAAAATATAAAAGATGAAATTTCAAAGAAACAAATGGAAGCTTTAAAAAAGAATTGTGCAGACTTTGGCGTCAAGCTGGCAGATATGTATCACCCAGATCAGGGGATTGTGCATGTTATCGGACCGCAATTAGGTTTAACACAGCCAGGAAAAACCATTGTATGCGGAGATAGTCACACATCCACGCATGGTGCTTTTGGAGCATTAGCCTTTGGTATTGGAACAAGTGAAGTAGAGCACGTGTTAGCAACACAAACGATTTGGCAAGACAAACCGAAAACATTGAACGTAAAAGTTGACGGTGAATTAGGCTTAGGTGTTACAGCGAAGGATTTGATCCTTGCTATTATTGCGAAATTCGGTGTTCGTTTTGGAACTGGGTATGTGATGGAATATACAGGAGACGCTATTCGCAAATTGACAATGGAAGAAAGAATGACGATTTGTAATATGTCCATTGAAGCTGGTGCACGAGCCGGACTGATTAGTCCAGACGAAACGACAGTAGAATTCCTGCGCGGCCGTGAAATGGTTCCAAAAGGTGAAGCATTTGATGCATTAGCAGAAGAATGGCTAGCCCTAGCTACTGACGAAGGTGCAGAATACGATCATACAGTTACAATATATGCAGATGAAATTGAGCCGCAAGTAACGTGGGGGACAAATCCGGGAATGGGTGTACCTGTTAGTGCTTCTACACCAACCATTAAAGAAGCAGAGCACCCTGAAGAAGTAGAGCGTGCGTTAAGCTATATGGGTTTAAAAGAAAATCAGCCGATAACATCCATTGAAATTGACCATGTCTTTATCGGCTCCTGCACCAATTCTCGCCTGAGCGACTTAAAAAGAGCGTCTAAAATTGTAGAAGGCAAGAAGGTAAAAGAAGGTGTAAAAGCGATTGTCGTACCAGGATCATTTCTGGTAAAACAACAAGCTGAAGAAATTGGACTGGATAAAATTTTCATCGATGCTGGATTTGAGTGGAGAAATTCAGGCTGCAGTATGTGCCTGGGAATGAATGATGATATTGTTCCATCTGGCGGAAGATGTGCATCTACCTCAAACCGTAACTTTGAAGGAAGACAAGGGAACGGAGCACGTACACACTTGGTTAGTCCAGAAATGGCGGCTGCAGCGGCAATTGAAGGACATTTTGTAGACGTGAGACAATACGCAGGAGTACCAAGTTAGGGGGAACAGACATGGAACCATTTAAACAGCATAAAGGAATTGCTGCTCCGTTGAACCGCAGTAACGTAGATACAGATCAGATTATTCCAAAGCAATTTTTAAAACGTATTGAACGAACAGGATTTGGAGAATTTGTGTTTTTACATTGGCGTTTTGATGATAACGGAAACTTACGTGATGATTTTGTTTTAAATCAACCAAAATATGAAAATGCTACAGTCTTATTAGCTGGCGATAATTTTGGATGTGGATCATCTCGGGAGCATGCTCCATGGGCACTAGAGGACTTTGGGTTTAAAGTCATTATTGCGCCTGACTTTGCAGATATTTTTTATAATAATTCGTTAAAAAATGGCATACTATTAATAAAAATGAATGAAGAGCAAGTCCAGCAATGGATGAAAAAAGCAGAGCAGGGCTTAACACTAGATATTAATTTGGAAAAACAAGAAATTACAGACGCAGACGGCAACGTTGTTTCATTCGACATCCCAGCTTACCATAAGGAAAAATTACTGAATGGATGGGATGATATTGCACTGACGCTGTTAGAAGAAGATAAGATTCGTGCATTTGAAGAAAAACGTGCTTAAGGATGATAAATACAGAAAAGTATGAGAAAATTAAAAGATAGATAGAAAATTATAAAGAATCAGAAGGGTTGAAGGAGTGTGGATTCACTTGGGGATCGCTTAACTGGTGAAAAAGTATATCAAGCATGGAAGAAAATAAAGCCAATTGTTCATCAAACACCACTGCTAACATCGCATACAACAGACGAGCTAGTAGGTAAACATGTGTATTGTAAGATGGAGAATCAGCAAAAAACCGGTGCATTTAAGTTTCGGGGAGCAAGCTACAAGCTGACACAAATGACAGAGCGGGAACTTGCAAATGGTGTACTCACGGCATCTGCTGGAAACCACGCTCAAGGAGTTGCCCATGCTGCTTCGAAATTGGGCGTAAGAGCAACGATATTTATGTCAGAAGGAACACCGCTTGCGAAGGTAAATGCAACGAGAAATTACGGTGCAGAGGTTATTCTAACAGGAGAGAGTTTCCAAGAAGCTTATCAAGCATCACTGGAGCATCAACTGAAAACGGGAGCAACCTATATTCATCCATTT
This sequence comes from Oceanobacillus sp. J11TS1, assembly GCF_018333215.1. GTDB lineage: Bacteria > Bacillota > Bacilli > Bacillales > Amphibacillaceae > Oceanobacillus. The sequence goes on from NZ_BORO01000029.1 coordinate 9,656, forward strand.
GATGATTATGACATTATGGCTGGGCAAGGTACCATTGCAATGGAATTATTGCGTCAAGAAGATCGTTTGGATACGATATTAGTACCAATTGGCGGTGGCGGATTAATTAGTGGAATTGCAGTAGCAGCCAAACATATCAATCGAAACATTCGTGTGATTGGTGTGCAAGCTGAAGGAGCCGCAGCTATTTATGATAGTTATCATACCAAGCAAGTGAAAACTTGGAAGCATGTCGACACGATTGCAGAAGGGATTGCCGTAAAGGAACCTGGAAAGCATACATTGCCAATCATCCAAGAATATGTAGATGATATTTTGACAGTAAGTGATGAACAAATTGCTGCAGCGATTATTTATATGCTTGAACGGAATAAAACATTGATGGAAGGAGCTGGGGCAGCTGCTCTGGCAGCCTTATTCGCACATCATCACCAGCTTCGTTCTAGACATTGCGGAGTCATCGTGAGTGGTGGAAACCTCGATATCGGGAACATGCAGCGAATTCAAGAGTTATCCGAAAAGTATAAACCAAAAAAAGTAAAATCATACGTCGCTTTATAAAGTGAAACTATGATATATCGGGTGATTTTTCCGATATATCATAGTTGAACCAATCAGGAGATGAAGCGCCCGTTTTCCCCTGCCTGTCCTAAGAAATTTAGCAATACCGAATAAGGGGAATTACGGGCGCTCATGCTGTGATAAAATGAAACTTCATTCAGTGAGGGGAATACCTTTACTGGATGAAGTTTTTTTGCTAGTAAGGAAAAGTATCTTTGCAGCGTATTTTAATACTGTTAATAAACCGTGAGCAAAGAAACTAGAAACTTATATTTTTGATAAGACGACATGAAAGAAAGAATTAAAATGAAAAATAATTTCAAATATTTATTGTAGTAAATTATTGGAATAACCCCTTGATTTTAAAGGTTTTTAACAACATATAGACAATTGTACATATAATTGCCAATCTTATTTTTTGTCAAAACCTATTGATTTTACTAATATTATCAACTATAATTTCAAAGTATATTAAGATTTGTTTACGATAAGGTTTCGAGATTAGTATTTTGAAATAAATTTGAAACATTAGAGATGCGAAAAAGAAAATTATAAATTTTATTGTGCTAAAGTAATCATCTAGCTTTTTATTTAAGATAAATTTTCAGAAAAATACCAACAATCCTTTCTTTATATAATCTAATACATAGAGCACGTTTAAAAGAAGTATAGCATTATACGATATTATATTGAACTAGTAGCGTTCCGTTATTATATTCAGAAATTATGAAAATTTTAGTTACCTGTTTTTAAATTATATTTTTAATTTTCGTTGATAGCACCTTAGAGATAGAAAACAATTGGATAGGGGGATGTAGGTTTGACTAATGAACTTTTAAAAATAAAAAACCTAACAACATCTTTTCGTATTGGGGATGAATATTACGCAGCGGTGGATGATGTATCGCTTACTCTAAATAAAAATGAAGTTTTGGGTATTGTCGGAGAATCTGGCTCAGGAAAAAGTGCTTTGGCGTTTTCCATTATGCGACTGCACACAAGAGCAAAGATAGAAGGAGAAATCTCCTTAAATAACCGTAATATTGTCGAAATGTCCAAATCAAAGTTAAATAAAATACGCGGAGACGAGATGGCGATGATCTTCCAGGATCCGCTTACTGCGTTAAATCCATTAATGCCTATTGGCAGACAAATTGAAGAGACCTTGTTTCTGCATAATAAGAGACTTGGGCAGCAGGGCAGGAAAAAGCGGGTTATAGAGCTGATTAATTTAGTCGGCATTCCGAGAGCGGAAAGAGTCTATGAGCAGTTTCCCCATGAATTATCTGGTGGAATGAGGCAGCGTATTATTATTGCAATCGCGATAGCTAATGATCCTGAGCTTTTAATTGCCGATGAACCAACAACTGCTTTGGATGTAACCATTCAAGCACAAATTCTCGATTTAATCCGTGAATTGAAAGAAAAAATCCATGCAGGAATTATTTTGATTACCCACGATTTAGGTGTAGTTGCAGAAATGGCCGATCGTGTAGCTGTTATGTATGCTGGTCAGATTGTAGAAATTGCAACCGTAGAAAGACTATTTGAAAATCCGCTTCATCCATATACGAGATCCTTATTAAATTCGGTACCGACAGAAGGACAGGACAGGCTTCATGTGATTCAGGGCGTTGTACCATCGTTGAAAAACCTCCCGAGAACAGGCTGTCGTTTTGCAGAACGTATTCCTTGGGTGGATGCTTCTTATCATGAGGAGAATCCAACTTTACATGAAGTGGAGTCTGGGCACTTTGTCAGATGTACATGTCATAAGCATTTTTACTTCCTGGATAAAAAGGAGGAACAGGAAAATGTCGTTTCTTGAGGTCAAGGATTTACAAGTATACTTTCCAATTAAAGGTGGCATATTTAACCGAACAGTTGACTATATAAAAGCAGTTGATGGCGTATCCTTTGAATTGGAACAAGGTAAGACATATGGACTGGTAGGTGAATCTGGTTCTGGGAAATCGACAACGGGCCGGGCGATTATCGGATTAGAAGAAGTGACATCAGGACAAATTTTCTTTGAGGGTAAAGATATTACGGATAAAAAAGCAAAAAACAAAAATTTCCGAAAAGACGTACAAATGATTTTTCAAGACCCTTATTCCTCGCTAAACCCGAGAAAAAGAGTGTTGGATATTGTTGCCGAACCGTTGCGCAACTTTGAAAAGTTATCGAAGCAAGAGGAAAAGAAGCGTGTACAAGAGCTTTTAGACATTGTTAATGTCAGTACTGATAGTATTTACAAATACCCTCATGAGTTTTCTGGCGGGCAAAGGCAGCGTATTGGTGTCGCACGGGCTATTGCCTTAAAACCAAAATTGATTATAGCAGACGAGCCTGTATCTGCATTGGATGTATCCGTGCAAGCACAGGTACTGAACTTTCTTCAGGAGATTCAAAAAGAACTAAATCTAACTTATCTCTTTATCAGTCATGATTTAGGAGTTGTAAAACATATGTGTGATAATATCTCCATTATGTATAAGGGAAGATATGTCGAGCAGGGCAGTACAAAGGATATTTTTGAAAATCCGCAGCACATTTACACAAAACGTTTAATTGCAGCAATCCCAGACATCGATCCTAAAAATCGTGATAAGCAATTTAAATTTCGGCAAGAAGTAGCAAAAGAATACCGCGAGTCCTATGATACTTATTTCGATGGTGACGGGCTAGCTTTCGGTCTTCAGTCTATTTCTAATACGCATAAAGTTGCTTTGCCAGAGAAAGGTTGATTCGTTTATGTGGAAATTTATAATTCGAAGACTGTTAATTACATTTCCTCAACTTGTTTTTTTAAGTGTTCTCGTTTTTATAATGGCGCAAATGATGCCGGGAGACGCTCTAACTGGTCTAATAGACCCGACTATTACTGCAGAAGCGTTGGATTTGCAACGGGAACGTTTGGGTCTGAATAATCCCTGGTATATACAATATGCGGATTGGGTAAGTGGTTTAGTACAAGGTGATCTTGGTCAGTCGTTCCGTTTTAAAATGGACGTTACTGCGCTAATTTCAGAACGGGTTATGAACACGATATTACTTTCGGCCGTTTCACTAATATTTACATACATTATTGCAATTCCTTTGGGGATAGTCAGCGGACGCTATAATGATTCTCCTTTAGACTCAGTTATTACAGGCTATAGCTATCTCGGTTTTGCAACCCCAATATTTATTTTTGCACTTGTCATGCTTTGGATATTTGGTTTTCAGCTTGGATGGTTTCCGACGAGTGGAAGTGTGGCTCCCGGGTTAGAGTCCGGAACAATGGAATATTATATAAGCAAATTATATCATGCATTACTACCAGGTTTATCTATTGCCTTAATATCCGTGGTTTCTACTATTCAGTATTTAAGAAGTGAGATTGTTGATACGAAGCAAAAGGATTTTATTGTTACGGCAAGAGCAAAGGGTGCTTCTGAAAATCGTGTGTATAATAAGCATATTTTCCGTAATTCCATATTGCCGATAGCTGCTTTCTTTGGCTGGGAAATCACTTCGTTAATATCAGGAACAGTATTTGTAGAGAGTGTGTTTTCCTATCCAGGAATGGGGCTTCTCTTCTTGGAATCAATAATGCAACGTGATTTTAGCGTCGTGACATCTCTCGTATTACTTTTCGGCGCCGCGAGTATTTTAGGCGCACTTTTATCGGATATCATTTTAAGCATAGTAGATCCAAGAATTCGTATTAAATAGAAATTTGACAGGAACTGAGGTGAATAACTTATGGAAGCTGATACAGTTGAAATTGTTGAGCAAAAGAGCCCTTCATCACTTAGTATTCTTTTGAGGGAATTAATACGGGACAAGTTGGCACTTATTTCGCTCATATTTTTGATATTAATCGCCGGGTTTGTATTTGGGTTATCCTTGTTTTTGGACCAAGCTGAAATAGTGACTGTAGATTTATTTGCAATTAATGCACCGCCATCAGATCAATTTATTTTAGGAACTGATTATGGAGGACGGGATGTATTCGGCCAATTGATTATTGGAACACGTAACTCCCTGGCAATTGGAATTTTAGTTACATTAATTAGTGGAATTTTTGGAATAGCCTATGGTGTCGTATCGGGATATTTCGGCGGTCATGTAGACAATGCGCTGATGCGTATCATTGATTTCTTTATGGTTCTACCGTTCTTATTAATTATTATTGTTTTTGTATCTATGACTTCCAATTATAGTATTGTCAGTTTCTCTTTAATAATGGCGGCATTTTCCTGGATGGGTATAGCCAGATTAATACGTTCAAAAGCGCTACAGGAGAAAGAGCTAGATTATGCCCAGGCGTCAAAAACATTGGGAACATCTAATTTTAATATCATTTTCAAACAAGTATTACCAAACATTACATCATTAATTATTGTAACCATGACATTAAATTTAGCATCAAATATTGGATTAGAATCAGGGTTGTCCTTTTTAGGATTCGGTTTTCCGGAAGATACCCCTAGCTTAGGCACATTGTTATCTTATGCCAGAAATCCTCAAACTTTGGAATTTCGCTGGTGGATTTGGGCACCGGCAGCAATATTGATTTTATTATTGATGCTTTCTGTGAGGAATGTTGGGGAGGCATTAAGAAGAGCTGCTGATGCCCGGCAGCGGCGTGGGTAATGCTTAACGCAGTGCAACTGGCTGTAAGACTCGACTTCAAGAATAAAGAAGATTCAAAAATTAAAAATGAGAGATCAGCCAGTAGTGACCTGATTTGTTCAACAAATATTCAGTGGGGGATGAAAAAAACGCTGAATAAAGTTTCGCTCTATTTTATTACTTTCATCTGCTGCTAATTCAGAGTAGATGTTGAGTATATATACCGGCAGTCCTTGCCGGTTAGAAAGACATATTATAAGGGGAGGTAATAAGGATGGGAAAAGCAACTATTAACAAGGTTTTATTCATCATGATGCTGATGCTGTTTCTTGTGCTGGCAGCATGTAGCAGCGGCTCTGATGATACTGGCGACAGTAAAAGTGATGAAGGAAATGGAGAAAGTGAAGACGCTGGATCTGAATCCGAGAAGGCAGATGGTAAGATATATGATATAGCAGATTTCAGCCCGTTAAAAGAAGGCGAACCGATGGATGGCGGTAATCTGAACTTCGGTCTTGTCGCAGATACAGTTTTTGCTGGAACATTGAACTATAATTTTTATTCAGATGCATATGATTCGGAAGTAATTGATTGGTTTGATGAGGCGCTTTTGGGTGTGGATGAAACTTTCACTTATACCCAAGATGGTGCAGCTACCTGGGAAATGAATGATGAAGGAAATGAATTTACTTTTACCATCCGGGATGAAGTGAATTGGCATGATGGAGAACCGGTAACTGCAGAGGATTGGGCGTTTGCTATTGAAGTAATCGCTGATCCGGACTATGATGGGGTTCGCTATGGAGATGTCACATCCATCGTCGGTGTAGAAGAATATCATGATGGTAAAGCGGATAGTATTGAAGGATTAGAAATTATTGATGAGAAGACTTTGAAAATGACCTTTAAACAACCAACTCCTTCTTTATTATCGGGAGGAATATGGACATATGCATTACCGAAGCATATTTTCGAGGATATTCCAGTAGCTGAAATGTCATCATCGGATGCAGTACGTGTGAATCCAATCGGCATTGGACCTTTTAAAGTAGAATCTATTACTCCTGGTGAGTCTGTAACGTACACAAAGAATGAAGACTACTGGAGAGGTGAGCCTAATCTAGATTCGGTGACATTAAAAGTAATCGCTCCTGAAACAGTTACACAGGCACTTGAAACTGGTGAAGTGGATATGGTACATTCTTTCCCAACAGATCAATACCCGGATGTTGAAGAATCTCTGACTAATGTGGAGTTTTTAGGAAGAATTGATAGATCTTATACGTATATCGGGTTTAAAATGGGGACATGGGATAAAGAGAATAACAAAGTTGCTATGGATTTAGAAAATTCTAAAGTCGGCGATGTTGAATTACGCCGGGCAATGTGGTATGCAGTAGATAATAATGCAGTAGGAGAACGGTTTTATAATGGACTACGCTGGAATGCAACAACGTTAATTCCTTCTTTCTATGAAATTTATCATGATGACTCTATTGAAACACCAACTTATGATCCAGATAAGGCAAATCAAATTTTAGATGAGGCTGGTTATGAAGATGTAGATGGTGATGGTATCCGCGAAAATCCGGACGGCGAAGAATTAGTGCTTAATTTTGCGTCTATGTCTGGCGGCGATACGGCTGAACCATTGGCAAACTACTACATTCAGGCTTGGGAGCAAGTTGGTATCAAAGTAGAAAAGCTAGATGGTCGTTTGATTGAATTTAATGATTTCTATGACAGGGTCGGAAATGAAGGTAATGATGATCCGGATATTGATATTTACCAAGGAGCTTGGAGTGTAGGAACAGACGTTGATCCAACTGGTTTATGGGGACCGAATGTAATATTTAACTACACTCGTTGGGAAGATGAAGAAAATACCCGTCTTCTTGAAGAGGGAGTTTCTCCAGAAGCGATGGATTTAGAATACCGGAAAGAAGTATATAGTGAATGGCAGGAATATATGGTAGAGCAGGTACCAGTGTTCCCGACGGTTTACCGCTCACAATTAGTGCCAGTTAACAAACGTGTAGTAAACTGGGATATTCGCCAAGAAGATTCAGAATTATATCGTTATGAAGTTGGCGTAACACAGGACGAACCAGTAACACCTTAATCAGATGAAGAGACTTGTCATTGAAAGCAACTAAAAATCTTATGGTTTTTCAGTTGTCTCTCATATAATATCTAAACAAAAAACTATTTTAAACTGGACCCTATAAACTAGACATGGCCAAAACTATCTAACCATGCTGTTTATAGGGTTCTTTATCGTATACTTACATGAAAAAACACGGGAGATCCCGTGCTTTATTTATTTCAAATATTGTTTTACTTCCTCAATTGTTTGAAATTCATCTATCCGCTTGATACTCACCTAACCATTTATAAAGCGCTTCATTTACGCTATAATGGATGCGGATACATAATGGGAACCTTGCAATCTGAATTACGCAGGACTGCAAACGTTGAACACGTGCTATAATAAAACCATGATTTGGAGGGGAATATAATGAACACACAAGATCAATTAAAAAAAGCTGTCGGTGAAAAGGCTGCATCATTAGTTAAGGATGGAATGAAGGTGGGCATAGGCTCCGGTTCAACGGTATATTGGCTCGTCCGTGCTTTGGGGGAAAGAATCCAGAAAGAAGGTATACATATAGAAGGAATTCCATCCTCCATTCAGACAGAGGAATGGGCAAAGGAATTTGGTGTTCCGCTTACAGATTTTGCGACAACAAAGGAGCTGGATGTGACGATTGACGGATCAGATGAGGTGGATCCGGATTTCCAGTTAATCAAAGGCGGAGGAGCAGCTTTATTTCGAGAAAAAATCATTGCCCAAGCTGCAAAAGAATTGATTATTATTGTTGATCAGTCCAAATTAGTAGAGCAGTTAGGCGCATATGCTTTACCTGTTGAAATCCTGCCATTTGCTTGGGAGCGAACTGCATATGAAATAGAGAAGCTTGGCTGTGTTCCGGCACTTCGATTAAAGGAAGGGAAACCGCTTGTGACCGACAATGGAAACTATATTGTTGATTGTCCATTTGAAAAAATAAAGGATCCGGCTGAATTAGACCAGAAGTTACAGAAAATCGTTGGGGTAGTTGAAACGGGACTATTTATTAATATGGCAACTTCCGTAATTATCGGAAGTCCAGAAGGAGTCAGCATGAAAGAAAAATAAGTGTTAATGAAAGACCATCGTTTTAGGTGGTCTTTTGTTTGCGCAAAAATACCTCCTTTTTGGTCACGAATATGTCCAAAATAGCGTAGGCTAGTGGGAGGCTGGATAGTTTGCCGGAGAGGATGATGACTGGGAAAGAATTTAAGGATCCCTGGTATGGTCAGTTGATGCAAGGTCCAAAATTATTGCGCATCCCTGTCAGATTGATTATTGGTTACGTAAGTATGATATAAAAGTTAAGTTAGTGAATAGGATATGAAGTTAATATAGATGTAAAAATGGCGTAGGAAGTTGGGTATATATCCCGGCACCTACGTTATTTTCTGTCTAGAGATCAAAATTTGCGTTAATATCAAAAAAATTAGAAAAAACTGTATTGACGTGAAATTTGTCGAATGGTAAGATATTGACATGCTTTAACACTTTAGTACGTTGAAAAGGAGCGTTTAAGAGCAATGATGTTTTTTAAAGAACAATATCCGTACATAAAAGACTTTGCAGAAGATATTTATTATCATCCGGAATTAGGTTACAAAGAGCATCGGACAAAGGAGAATGTCATTCAGTTTTTGGAGGAAGTCAACCCAGATGTTGAAATTGAGCATTTTAGTACCACTGGAATTAAGACAACATTAGGACCGGCAGCGGGTGACACGCATATTGCTTTTATTGCAGAGCTTGATGCAGTATACGCTCCATCTCATATATATGCTGATAAAGAAACAGGGGCTGCTCATAACTGTGGACACTATACACAAGTAGCCATTGCACTTGCTATCTATCGTTATTATGCAAAAACAAAATCCTATCAAAACTGGAAGAATAAAATAAGCTTTATTTTTGTTCCGGCAGAAGAATATTTAGATTTAGATTATCGTGATTCGTTGATGAAACAAGGTGTGATTACACATTATGGTGGAAAGCCGGAAGCAATGAAATTAGGCGTTTTTGATGATATTGACGTAGGAATATGCGTCCATGCAATCGGCGGTGAATTTGAGAAAAGAACAGTAGAAATAAATTGCGATTTAGCTGGTTTCTTATATAAAAAATACACCTTTAAAGGAAAAGCAGCACATGCTGGGTTTGACCCGTTTTCCAGCAAGAACGCATACAGCATGTCAACGGTATTCAACACGGCAGTCGGTTTAATGAGGCAGCAACTTGAAGAGAAGGAGCATGTACGCATGAACCCAATTATAATGGGTTCCGATATGTCGACTAATGTTGTTCCAAATCAAATTACTGTTGGAACAGATCTCCGAACAAAAACAGTAGATTATTTAAAAGAAGCTGCTTCGAAACTAGATGATGCAGCAAAAGGGAGCGCAATTGCCTTACAGGGGGAGGTAACGACGCATACACAAATGGGCTATTTGCCTTTTATTCAAGATAGGTATTTATCTACCTTTGTTCAAACTGTTTTTGATAAGTTTTCAGAAATTGATGAAATATATAATAATAACTTTATAAGTGCAGCAGGGGATATTGGTGACTTGTCTTATATGATTCCATGTATTCAAATTGGTTACAGTGGATTTACTGGGACAATTCATGGAGATGATTTTATTGATATTGATCCAGAATTTATCTATGCTATTTTCCCGCAATTCGTTGCTGAAGTATTGGAGAACATAGATAGAAATATAAATAAGGAAAAATTATATAAGCGTTCTTATTCGGAGTATCTTTCGGTAATTAACGAAATTGTTGATTAGCCCATTAACTTAGGAATTGAGGAATAGATTATGGTCAAAAACTTTATTTACTTTTTACTTTTTGTTTTAGCAGTAATTGCAACAGCTGAATTGATTGGTATTCAATCCTTTACGATTGGTTCCATGACAATTTCGATGCTTCCGTTGGTATTTGCCATTGCGATAGCGATGCTCCTTGGATTGCCATACTTGCGAAAAGGTATTTTGAAAAAGATCTATAGTAAGAAGAATGTTGAATTTGCGAGTAAGTATTTAATTTTTATTATGCTTCCTTTAATGGCTAGATATGGATCGGATGTCGCTCCACAGATTAAAGAAATTTTGCAGGTCGGCTGGGTATTTATCATTCAGGAGATTGGTAACCTAGGAACAGTTCTTATCGGACTGCCTATTGCTATATTGATAGGTTTGCGCCGTGAAGCAATCGGGGCAACTTTAGGAATAGGACGGGAAGGCGAGCTCGCTTATATTTCCGAAAAGTACACCCTAGAATCTCCAGAAGGGCGGGGAGTCATCTCGCTTTATGTGATTGGAACATTATTTGGTACCATGTTCTTTAGTATTTTCGCACCGGTTTTGCTCGATTTCGGCATTCGTGTTGAAGCACTTGCAATGGCATCCGGGGTAGGTTCTGGAAGTATGATGAGTGCTGCATCTGCAACACTCGTAGCAAGGGTCCCGGAAATGGAGAGTACGATTTTAGCCTATGCTTCCGCCAGTCAATTGTTAACCAGTTTCATAGGTACGTTTACGATGGTATTTCTTGCTGCGCCGTTACAGCAGTTTATGTACAAGTTCTTCGTTAGAGGTGACAAAAAATGAGTCCAACAATGCGTCGTTATATCCGTTATGCGCTCGTGCTTTTATTAAGTGTATCTTTTATATTATTTGCACAGGAAATCAAACTGTTAAAAAATCCTGATTCGACACCAATTACATCCATGACCTTTATCGGTTTAGGCATCCTGTGGTTATTTTCTTTTCTAGGTGTGATTATTGCTGATTTAATGAAAATGGTTCCTATTAAGGTCATCCGAGATTTTCCGATATTGGGCTGGGTATCGATCACCTCTTTAACGTTGTGTCTGATTTCCGATTTTTTCGTTGAAGCAATTCAGTCCGTAGACTTTCTTGCGATTACGACCCCGATCCTGACTGTTGCCGGGATTTCCGTAGCAAACCGTCTTGTTGATTTGCGAAAAACATCTTGGAAAATTGCTATTGTTGCTGTATTTGTATTTGCAGGAACCTATATCTGCAGTGCTTTATTGGCACAAATGGGACTTCTGTTTGCTGGTCATTAAATCTATTAAAGAGACTTTTCCTCATACCAGGTAGGAAAGGTCTTTTTTATAGAGGCCTTGGATGATAGCATAGCAGAGGGAGTATATCCTCCTTATTTGGAAAATACGTAACGCTTTCCACTCACTTACAATATAGAATAAGTATGATAGACTAATAGAGAATAAAGGAATATATATTATAAGAAATGTATGGATGGAATAGAAGCTGGCGGTGTCTTGAAGTACTATTTATTAAAATAGGGAAAGAGAGGGACTGCACTGGAGCTCTGAAACTTGGAACGGTGCTTTTGTTCTAAGATAAAAAGGGCATAATATAAAAATACAGTTTGAGCTAAATAGCTTTGGAATTGTATAAAAAATGAAACAGAGAAGGATTGTTTGGTTTAATGAAAAGGCAGTGGGATATTTTTATTGCTTTCTTTCGTGTAGGAATGCTTGGTTTTGGTGGTGGACCAGCCTCGATTCCATTAGTTCGAAAGGAAGCTGTCGATAAATATAAGTGGATGGATGAGGAAGAATTTATAGACGTTTTAGCAATTAGTAATACGCTTCCTGGACCGATAGCAACAAAAATGGCAGGATATATCGGCTATCGTGTATCCGGGTGGCTGGGCATGATAAATGCATTAGTCGCTTCAGTTCTTCCAACAGTTATCATGGTGATTATTTTATTAAGAACATTATCTGAGGTTCGTGAATTTGATTGGGTCAAAGGGATGACTTCAGCAGTCGTTGCTGTTGTCGGCATGATGATGGCGGTACTGACTTGGCAATTTTTATATAAGGCAGGAAAAGGACTTGGGTGGTTGACGGCGATTATTATGCTTGCTGTTATTTTTGTACTCTTAAATTATTTGCATATTCATCCGGGTATCGTCATTGGAGCTCTTTTATTGATTGCATTAATTCTCCCTGTTAAAAAAGAAGAAAAAGAAGGTGAACACAGATGATTTTATGGGATATTTTTGTTGCCTTCTTTATACCTGGTATCCTTGGTTATGGCGGTGGTCCGGCATCCATTTCATTAGTAGAAAATGAAGTGGTGGGTAATTACGGCTGGATGTCTGTTCAAGAGTTTGGGGAAGTGCTTGCTTTTGCAAATTCATTACCAGGACCGATTGCGACAAAAATGGCAGGATATATCGGCTATGAGTTAGGCGGTGTACTAGGTTCCTTTGTTGGGGTTTTTGCCACGGTTGCGCCTTCTTTAATTTTAATGATTTTATTAGGAGGATTTTTACTTAAATATAAAAAGTCTGCACGTGTACATAGGCTTACGGTATTTGTTCAACCTGTTATTGCTGTATTACTTGGCGTAATTGCATGGAATTTTTGGACCGAAGCATATGTAAGCATTGGCCTCTTGCAAACAGTCATCATTGTTCTGGTTAGTTTTTACTTAATTGAGATTAAACAGGTTCATCCTGCTTTTGTTATCGCTGGAGCAATGCTGTATGGTGGCTTTTTCCTTTAAATGTGAGATGTAAAAACAGGATATGAAAATAGTAGGAGACATTTTGTTAAAGAAAAAGTAATTTTCTTTGTTTAGCAGAAGTCTCTTTTTTTATTAGATACCTTTCTTCATACATGAAGGATTCCTAAAAGAACATGTATGAAAAGCAAATATTATTTTGGCAACATTACAATGACAAAGTTACATTTTGATTAGGTTGTTTTTCCTATAGGGAGAAGAATAAAATGAGGGTAAGCAGAAAATAGAAAAATGAAAGGGGTTTAATCATATGTCACCACAAAATAGTGGATTCCGAGCAAAAATACAAAAGTTTGGCAGTAACTTGAGCGGCATGATTATGCCAAATATCGGTGCATTTATCGCTTGGGGACTTATTACTGCATTATTTATTCCTGATGGCTGGATTCCAAATGAAAACATGGCCGCATTAGTCGATCCAATGATTCGGTATTTGTTACCATTGCTAATTGGTTTTACTGGTGGACGAATTGTCTATGATATTCGCGGAGGAGTGGTTGGTGCCACTGCAACGATGGGGGTTATTGTCGGTGCGGATCAGCCGATGTTCCTTGGTGCCATGATTATGGGGCCGTTAGCTGGTTACCTTATGAAAAAAATTGATGATTTATTCCAAGCTAAAATTCGTCAAGGTTTTGAAATGCTTTATAATAATTTCTCTGCTGGAATTTTAGCAGCTATCCTTGCGATGATTGCTATTTCAGGAATTGGACCACTTGTTTCCAGTTTAACAAATGCTTTGGCAAGAGGCGTTGAAGCAATCATTACTGCAGGCCTGTTACCATTAGCCAGTATTATTCTTGAACCCGCTAAAGCACTGTTTTTAAATAACGCCATTAATCATGGGATACTGACACCGCTTGGGGCGGATCAGGCGGTAGAAACAGGGAAATCAATCTTATTCCTCGTGGAAGCGAACCCAGGACCGGGTCTGGGAATTTTGCTTGCCTTTGCTATCTTTGGAAAAGGAGTGTCAAAATCATCTGCGCCAGGAGCAGCAATTATTCAATTTCTAGGTGGGATCCATGAAATTTATTTCCCTTACATTTTGATGAAGCCGACATTAATTATCGCTGCGATTTTTGGTGGGATGTCTGGGATCTTCACGCTGCAATTATTTGATGCAGGGCTGAGAGCAGCTGCTTCACCTGGAAGTATTTTCGCCGTTTTGGCCATGACGCCAGGTAACAGTTATATTGGAGTTATACTAAGTGTTATTATAGCAACTGCAGTTTCCTTTGCTATCGCATCCTTTATCTTGAAAACTTCAAAAAATAAAGAAGAGGATCTTGCGGCTTCTACTGAAAAAATGGAAGCTATGAAAGGGAAGAGAAGCAGTGTAAGCAGTTCACTTGTAGAAGAAAAGAGCGCAGAAACAACTCCTGCCCAACAAGCGACGGAAGTTAATAAAATTATTTTTGCGTGTGATGCGGGAATGGGGTCGAGTGCGATGGGTGCTTCGCTCTTAAAGAATAAGTTTAAGAAGAGCGGCATTGATATCGATGTGACCAATAAAGCAATTAACGAAATTCCCGAAGATGCAGATATCATTATTACGCAAAAAGCATTAACAGAACGTGCACAAGCAAAACGTCCAGATGCTGAGCATATCTCCGTAGATAATTTCTTAAATAGCCCGCATTATGATGAGTTAGTAGAACGTTTAAAAAACTAATGTATTTGGTATAGGTATATATAAGATAATAGCCTTCTCTATTTAAGTGAAAGCTGTTGTTTACTAAAGGAGGTGAATGGGGATGTATCTTACTAGTCGTGAACGTCATATCCTAGGCTTTTTACTATCGACAGAGGAAGAGAAAACAGTAAAACAAATAGCTGATAAACTAAGCGTTAGTACCAGAACCATTCACCGTGAATTAAAAAAATTAGAAAATGTATTAGCAACGTATCATTTGACATTTCATAAAAAAGCAGGCTCTGGAATAAGGATTCAAGGGGACGCACAAAATAAGCAACAGTTAAAAAATAAGGTCGCACAACTGGATGGTGTAGAATTATCAGAAGAGGAAAGACAATCCATTTTATTAAATACATTAATCCAGATCCGTGAGCCCATTAAATTATTTACCTTGGCCAGTGAATTGAATGTTACAATAGCCACTATTTCACAGGATTTGGATGATATGGAGGAGCGTATCCATTCATTCGGTTTAGAACTTATCCGTAAAAAAGGGTATGGCGTGGAGATACAAGGTGATGAGGGAAGAAAACGAGCCGTGCTGAGTAATTTAATTTCGCGGCATATTGATGTATTTGAATTTGTAGAGAAAATCCGAGGCAAAAATAAGGAAGAAAAGGCAAGAAACGATACCATTTCTGATCGGCTATTAAGACTTGTAGATCCGTTAAAATTAGAAAAAATAGAGAAGCAAGTTCAAGAAATTGGAGAAGAGCTTCCTTATCATCTGGCAGATAGCGCTTACGTCGGGTTAGTCGTTCATTTAGCTCTTGCTATTGAAAGGCTGCAAAAAGGGGATACGATTCATTTTGATGAAGCGTACATGCGAGAGATTCAGGGAACACAAGCGTATCAAATAGCAGCCCGATTAATTAAAAAGCTGGGCGACACATTTTCAATAGATATTCCAGAGGATGAGATTGGTTACATTACTATGCATTTAATGGGAGCGAAATTAAGAGAGAATCAGTCCTTTTTGCTGGAGGAGACGAGCTTGGACTTGGCGCATCGGGCGAAAGAGCTTATTCGCAAGGTAGCAGAGCAGCTCCATATTGATTTATCAGCAAATAATCAATTGTTATCGGATTTAACAACCCATTTAAAACCGGCTATCTATCGTATAAAGCAGCAAATGAATATTCATAATCCGATGCTTGCGGAAATTAAGCGTGATTACCTTGAGTTGTTTGAAGTGATTGAAGAGAGTATGACAACTGTTTTTCCGGATTTGAAGATTCCCGAGGAAGAAATTGCTTATATTGTGCTGCACTTTGCGGCAACAATACTCCAATCAGAACAGCACAGAGAGCTTCGTGTCCTTGTTATTTGCTCTACAGGTATCGGTACATCCAAAATACTGGCATCGAAGTTGGAGCGTAAATTTCCAGAAATAGAGATAGCAAAACATCAATCTATTTTTGATTTAAATCAAGCAGAACTTTTGGAATATGATGTTGTTGTCTCCACTGTTCACTTAGAGAATCTGGGTCAAAGCTATGTGCATATTTCACCGATGCTAACAGAAGAGGAAGCGGCAAAAGTTAAGGCCGCACTAAGAAAAGCTGCTTTGACCCGGCCGAGATCATCTGTTCAAACCAATAAAATGATGGAAGGCGATTTCCTTGTAAATCTTCAAGAGATGCACCGCTATTCGGATGTGATTTTACAGGTCTTAAATCGATTTAGAGTATATGAGTTAGAAACAGAGACTGGCTTTCTGGAGTTAATTTGTAATCAATTGCAGCTGAATGGTACCGCAGAGGATAAAAATGTGTTGCTAGAAAAACTGACAAAAAGAGAGGAACAGGGCGGATTAGGAATTCCTGGTTCGCGGCTTGCACTATTTCATACAAGGTCAGATACAATCAAAGGTCCGAACTTCCTTATTTTTCAATTACCGAATAAGGTAGCGTTGCAAGGAATGGACGGGACGAAGATGGATGTAACACGTATTTTAATGATGCTGGCCCCAGAATCTGCGTATAAAGAAGCTTTGGATATTTTAAGTTATCTAAGCGGTTTAATCATTCAAGATTATCGTTATTTGCAATTACTTCAAGAAGCAACAGAAAAAGAGATCAAACAATTTATGACGAAACAATTTCAATTATTTATTTATGAAAAGTTTTATCAAATGGAAAACCGTCCATTAGTGTCTGGATGTCTGGCCGAATGAGGAAAATTCGAGATGAGAGACAGAATTTGCAGTATAAGAAACTGCAGCGTTACATTTTAATATACAGTTTTACAAAGGAGTGCATAATAATGGCAAAAGAAATTTTAAGTACAGAGAATATTGAATTAGGTGTACAAGTCTCATCCAAGGAGGAAGCAATTCGTCATGTCGGCGGTATTTTATTAAATAACGGATATGTCAAAGACTCATACATTGATAAAATGCTGAAACGTGAAGAGATTGCATCGACATTTATGGGGAACTCATTAGCTATCCCACACGGCACGGAAGATGCGAAAAATGAAGTCTTAGAAACGGGTCTTTCTGTCGTAACCGTCCCAGATGGCGTTGATTTTGGCGACGGGAATATTGTCAAGCTGCTAATTGGTATTGCTGGAAAAGGGGATGAGCACTTAGAAATTCTATCGCAAATTGCCATTATTTGCTCTGAAGAAGAGAACGTAGAGAAATTGACACAAGCATCATCAAAAGAGGAAATTATTGATCTTCTTAATGAGGTGAATGGATAATGAAAGCTGTTCATTTTGGTGCAGGGAACATCGGCAGAGGCTTTATCGGTCTTTTATTAGATCAATCAGGCTATGAAGTTACCTTTGTAGATGTCAATGATGAGGTTATTAGTGCGATTAATCAAGAAAAAGCATACCAGGTTCATTTTGCAGCGGATAACGTTGAGTCCATCACCGTACAGCATATTTCAGGTATCAATAGTGTCAAAGATCCTAAGGCTGTAACGAATGCAATCATGGAAGCCGACATTATCACAACAGCGGTCGGCCCGAATATCTTGCCAGTCATCGCCAAAGCGATTGCAAAAGGACTTGCTGAAAGAATCGATGCCAATCGAGCCCCCCTCCAGATTATTGCTTGTGAAAATATGATTGGAGGCAGTACCTTATTAAAAGAATATGTCTATCAAGAAATCGACGAGTTAAATCAGGAAGGCTTTGATGATTTGTTTAGTTTTCCGGACGCTGCTGTAGATAGAATTGTACCAAATCAAACGAATAAGAACCTGTTGGATGTCACGGTGGAACCATATTATGAATGGGTTGTAGAGAAATCATTTATCCATGGAGAGATTCCTGAAATTAAAGGAATAACCTATGTAGATGAACTCGGGCCATATATTGAACGAAAGTTGTTCACAGTAAATACAGGACATGCAGTAACAGCATATTTAGGCAGCTATCATCGCTATGACACCATTGTCGAATCTTTACAGGATAAAGCAATTTTGGATGCGTTAAATGGAACATTACAAGAGACCGGGCAAGCTTTAGTAGAAGCTTATGGATTTGATGAAGGAACACACGCAGCCTATATAAAAAAAATCATCAGCCGCTTCCAAAATCCACATATTTCTGATGAAGTTAATCGGGTAGCCAGAGGTCCAATCCGCAAGCTTGGACCAAAAGATCGCTTTGTACGTCCTTCAAAAATGTATTTTGAATTTACATCCTCTGCCCCTAGGTACTTATCTAAAGCGATGGCATCTGCTTTACAATTCCATAATAAAGCAGATGAAGAGGCTGTGAAGCTCCAGGAAATGATTCAGGAAACAGGAGTAGAAGCAGCGTTTGTGGAAATTAGCGGATTGGAGAAAGATCATTCCATTACAAAAGCAGTTATGGCTGAATATGAGCAAATGCGGCCTGAGTGAATGAATATCTCTATAAAATAAGCAAAAAAGCATGGAGGTTCCCATGCTTTTTCGTTTATAAATACGTTATTTTACCAAACCTAATTTTTTCAATCCATTAAAGATACCTGACTCCGTTACCGATGTCGTTTGAAAATCAGCATATTCCACTAATCTTGGATCTGCATTTCCCATTGCAATGCCAGTTCCAACAAGCTTGAGCATTTCTTTGTCATTCATCCCGTCTCCAAAAGCAATTGCTTCAGAAGGAGCGATATCCAGATGATGTAGCATTTGTTGAATAGCCACGCCTTTATTTACAGAGGACCGAAGAATATCGTAGGATTCGCTGGCATGAGCAACATTTACTTTGGCGAGATGGAAATCCTCTGTAACTTCAAAGTCTTTTACTTGATCTTTTTCAACATTTATAGCTGAAGCAGAAACAATTTGATCCGCCACATCCGATGTAAATAGTTTATTTTGATGGAGTTCGAATACCTCGTTAAAACGCTTAACATGTGGACTTGTTAATGAAGTGAAGTAATTATTCTCTGTGGTGTAGAGGACAAGTTCGCTTTCACTTTGATTCGCAATATCCACCATATTTTCTACGTCTTCTTTCCTCATCGGTGCATTAAAAATAACATTGTCTTGATAGAGAGCATAAGCTCCGTTGTAGGTAATGGAAGATGTAATTTCAAAATCTGAAGTCAGATATTGAATATCCACAAAAGGCCTGCCTGTACATAAAAAAACTTCCAAACCTGCTGCTTTTACTTGTTGAATGGCTTCTTTCGTCGAAGCTGCGTAAGTATGATCCGGTTGCAAAATCGTTCCATCAATATCTAAAAATAGTGCTCGATAAGTCATGATAGTCTCCTTCTTCAATCCAATAAAATTAACGCTATTTTATCATACTATTTTCAGAAAGCCTAGCAGAGGATGGGATGTTGGAAGAAGAAAGGGGAAGCGCTCGAAAAAAGAGAAATTCGCTCCAATCCGAAGTAGAAGCGCTCGGAAAAGTGAAAAGTCGCTCTGATCCGGAAGGAAAGCGCTAGAAAAAAGATGACGTACAATAGTCTGTGTAAGATGAATAAATAGGAAAGGTAAGGTTATCCTACCCTTTAGTTAATCACTACAAAAACTAAGAAGAGGAGACCTTACCTATATCTACTAGTATACCTAATAATGATTTTTTTTAACAGATGAAGAGCTAGTTTTAAAATTTGTTAAAGATAACCTGGAGTCTATTTTAAAAGAAGAACTCCAGCTCCAGGCTAAGCCGCTCGGGAAATAAAATCCGCTCCAAAATGAGACCGATCCGCTCCAACCCCAGGCTGAAGCGCTCGAAAGAAGAAAAATCCGCTCCACATCCAGGAGGAAGCGCTCGAAAAAATCGAAACCCGCTCCAACCCGAGCTCAATCCGCTCCAACCCGAGCTCAATCCGCTCCACCCCGAGCCCACTCCGCTCCAACCCCAGGCTGAACTATTAACATATCTTAATCTACTTCTCCCAATCATCTATCAGCTAATATCAAAGTGTTTGGTCATCTACTTTATCTAGCCAGTCTTCGATGAAGGAGACTGCTGATTCTACCGTTCCTTCTTCAAAAGGTGATTTTAATTTAGCGGATTCAACAAGTTCCAGAAATGGCTTTGAACCGCCGAGTTTACATAGGCCGATATAATCTTGCCATGCTTGTTCCCGGTTTTCCTGTGATTTCTTCAAAAACTGGAAGGCACAAACTTGTGCAAGAGTATAATCAATATAATAGAAGGGATCTTCATAGATATGCCCCTGCTTCTGCCAGAAAGCTCCTGATTCTAAGCCTTCTATGCCGTCATAATCACGGTGTGGTAAGTATTTCTTTTCTAAATGACGCCACGCTTGATTGCGTTCTTCTGGTGTCCAGTCTGGATTCTCATAGACCAAATGTTGAAATTCATCGACAGCAACCCCATAAGGAAGGAATTGAATAGCATCCGATAGATGAGCGTACTTATATTTTTCGACGTCCTCTTTAAAGAAATTTTCCATCCAAGGATACGTAAAGAATTCCATGCTCATTGAATGGATTTCTGCAGATTCGCTTGTTGGAAAATAGTACTCTGGGACAGAAAAATGACGGCTGGAATAAGCTTGGAAGGCGTGCCCTGCCTCGTGTGTTAATACGTCAATATCTCCAGACGTTCCATTGAAATTAGAAAAAATAAATGGAGACTGATAATCTTCAATATACGTGCAATAACCGCCGCTTTCTTTTCCTTTCTTTGCCTCTAAATCAAGCAGCTTACGGTCTAGCATAAACTGGAAAAATTCACTGGTTTCTGCGGATAATTCATCGTACATTTTCTTGCCATTTTCGATGATCCAATCTGGATTGCCTTTTGGTGCTGCGTTACCTGAAGCGAAAACAAAAGACTCATCATAGAATTTTAGAGAATCAACTCCAATTCGTTTTTCTTGTTTCTTATAAAGTTTTGTCGCAATTGGTACAATGACTTCTTCTACTTGTTTCCGAAAACGCTGAACCATTTCGGCATTATAATCAACTCGCTGCATACGAAGATAACCAACCTCGACAAAGTTTTTATAGCCTAACTTTTCAGCTATTTTCTGACGTGTTTTTACTAAATCATCATAGAGGCTATCCAGTTTTTCTTTGTTTTCCGTAAAGAAGGTTTGACGAGCTTCCAATGCTTCTTTTCTAGTTTGCCGATCCGGATCCTCTGCGAAAGGACCAAGTTGTGCTAAAGTATAGGATTTACCCCGGAATTCGATATCCGCAGATGCAATTAATTTGGAATAATTAGATGTTAACTTATTTTCTAACTGCAGCAGTGGAATAATTTCCTTAGAAAAAGCTTTTACCTCACATGCTGCTAAATCAAATAATTGGGAACCATACTTATCCCGGAGTTGCGATTCAAATGGAGACTTCAATAGCTCTTTATAAAAAGATGTAGCTAGTTCTTGAATTTCTGGTAATTTTTCATCAAAAAAGTCTCTTTCTTTATGATAAAATTCATCACGGGTATCAATGGAAGCACGGATAAACACAAGGTTATACATGGTAGAAAGACGGTTTCGAATGGCATTAATTTCATCAATGGCAGCGACTGCCTTATCGATCGAAGCTGCGTTTTGAAATTGCTCCAATTTTTGATAAAAAGTCTCTTTCACTTCTGCCATGTTTGGACGTTCATAAACGTATTCAGAAAATGTTTGCATGGATTTACCTCCTAAAAAATTGGATTTGGTCATGACTACTCTAAAGAACATACTTATCCAGGTATCCTCTGAAAGAAGTCGTCTTCATCATTATAACGTTTTTTAGGATAAAAAGTATTCAAAAGATAACGAAATCTTCCCTTGATTCTATTATCAATTTGGTGGTTTATTTTCTATAAGATGTAAGAATGTCCTCGTTTAAAATGAAAAATACGTGAACAAATTATAAAATTACTTAAGTGAGCCAGTGGGATGTATATTGACTTTCTTAGATTTCGATTGTAGACTGAAAATAGCGTAATTAAATAATGGTGGGGTGAAGAAATGGTAGAAGCAGTCATCACATTTGGAGCTATTTTAACAGCGATTACAGCACTAATCAGTATTTTTCTAGTTAAAATGACTTCCAAAGTATCCCATGCTGGTTATTATCCAAACCTATTCTTAGGTCTTGTGGGGATATTATTAATTCTTGTAGCACCAATCGCACCAAAAGTTGATTTTGGAGGGGCTGGATTTGGCGGAATCGGGATTGCTTGTATGTTTGCAGCTGCAATCGGATTCATTATCTCAGCAATTTTAGACTCCTACAAAAATGCAGAAGCATAAAAAGTAAAAGCAATGCCTGTTCATACGCAGACATTGCTTTTACTTTTTTCTTACATAAGTTTTAGCTAATCTATTTTAATGATTTGTTCATTTTCCTGTTTTACCTGCCCCTGTTTCAGCAATGTTCCTAAGGCACGTTTAAATGCTGCTTTACTAATTTGAAATGTTGCCCGAATTTCTTCCGGATCGCTCTTATCATGGAAAGGAATCACGCCATCATTTTCCTTTAAATGCTTTAAAATAGCATTTGCATCTTCTGTTAAACTGTCCTGTTTTAATGGGCGCAAGGAAACGTTAATGGAGCCATCCTCCTTTACAGCAATCACTCGTCCTTCAACAACCTGTCCAATACGAGGTTCCTCTTTTCTTTCGGTACGATGAATAAAACCGCGATAGCCTTCGCTTGTTATGATAGCTGCACCCTCTTTATTTGTATAATAGACTGTGCCAACGACCGTTTGCTGATTTAGCTGTTCTGGTGCTGCGAAAACATTATTGGCGATAATACTCTCAGACGCTGGGACACCTAAAAGACGTCCCTTTTTATCTAACTGTAAAGTAATATACAGACGATCTCCAGAATGTGGCCAGCTTTCTTGGAATAAAGGCAAGGCATCTTTGGAGACAAGAATATCCTTTGACGTGCCTATATTGACAAAAACACCTAGATGGGGAACTACATCTACAACTTCCGCCCAGTCATACAATCCGGTAGTAACAAAAGGCAAATATGTAGTAGCATTTACTTGGTCTTTTTTATTTAAATAAAGGAAAACATCAACAGACTGTTCTGGCTCTAATGGCTTTTCTGTTTCATTATGATGCAGCAGAACTTCCTCTCCATAAGCAGTTAACACATATCCAGTATCTATTTTTCGCAAAACGGTCATCGTTATGATAGAACCGATTGGTAAATCTGTCGGCATATAAAATACTCCTTTCAAAAGTCAAAATAATTTAGAAAAGGGATACTCTCTTAAAAGAGTACCCCTTTATGAATAAAGTAACACGTGATATCATAATTAAAATTTAACAGAAGTTCAATAAAGTTTTATTTTGAACGTCATTTCATGAGAAGAACTCAATTCTTCCCCTAATAATTGGGTTATTAGCTTATTTTAATCGGTTAGTTAGATATGCTAACCGTCTTATCCGTATAACGCTTACGGAATTGTCCGCGGTAAAATTTCTAAAAACTTTTCTAACTTAAGCAATACAGCCCCAAACCTTCTGCTGTATCCTTGCGACCCCTTAGTCGCGCCAGTGTGAATAAGCATTTTCAAAAAGCATTACAGAATGCCAAATCACAACTGTTACTCATTAACTTTTCTAGTATGCATGATTTCTTCGTAAATGTCAACCTTTTAAGGATGTTCAGCGTTTCTAATAAAAATGACCACGGCAAATTCCTACGTTAGCAAGCTTTTATCTTACGCTTTCCATTTAAAAATGGCTTTTGGGAAATAGATAGAAAGTTGACACAATATGATACACTTAATTTAATTGAAAAAAGCTGCGTGATTTACATATGTTACTGTTTATTGAAGTTATTTTGCCGATTATGGCTGTATTTGCGGCTGGATTTATCTTGCAGCGTATCCGTGTTTTAGACGTGAGATCCGTGTCTGCTGTCTGTTTATATATTCTTTCGCCGGCACTTGTATTTGTCACGTTGTATGATGCGGAGTTTGACCGAGGATTTTTAGTTATTCTTATTTACATGTTTGTCTTATTTTATGCAATGGTATTTATTAATAAAATATTAGCGAAAATCTTTGGCTGGGACGGGAATAAAGAAAGTGCAGCGATTCTTTCAACCGGTTTTATGAACTCAGGAAACTATGGCCTTCCTGTCGTTTTGTATAGTATTGGCAGTGCGGCTGCACCATATGCCATTTTTATTATGGTTATTCAAGCATTGCAGAATAATTTCTTCGGTGTTTATTATGCATCGAGAAGCACAAGCGGAATACGCAGAGCCCTGGAAAATGTATTGAAAATGCCGACAACTTATGCAGCGATTCTAGCATTCTTATTTTCGCTGCAACCCATTGCGATACCAGATTATATACACTCTACCTTAGAAATGGTCGGGAATGCTGCAATTCCTGTGATGATGGTGATGCTCGGCATGCAGTTAGGCTCATTAACGGCGTTGAAGATAGATTGGCAGGTTGTTCTTTCTTCCGTTACATTAAAGATGATTGTGGCACCAATCCTGACAGCGACGTTCGTCTGGCTTGTTCCGGTAGATCCGCTGATTGGAACGGTATTAATCATTATTTCAGCTATGCCGACCGCAGCGACAACGACAATGTATGCCATTGAATTTGATACGGAGCCAGAACTGGTATCAACGATTACGTTTATCTCGACGGTTGTTAGTGTAGTTACGCTTACGATTTTATTAAATATTATTGCTTAAGGATGGGTAAAAACGAATTTGATTATAAATCGGAGGGGAAAAACCATGATTAAAGCGGTTATTTTTGATTTTGACGGGCTTATTTTAGATACAGAAACGGCTTGGTTTGATGCTTATAAAGAGGTTCTGAGGGACCAATTTCAATTTGATCTGCCGCTTGAGGAATTTGTAAAGTATGTCGGATCGGATGAAACACAACTTTATTTTTATTTGCAAAAGGAATTAGGAAGTCAACTGAATATAGAAGGTATTCGTAATGAAGCGGCCAAACTCCACACCCGATATATAAAAAATGCAAAAGCCAGGGATGGTGTTTCAGATTATTTGAAAGATGCGAAAGAGGCGGGACTAAAAATTGCTCTGGCAACCAGTTCCAACACCGCATGGGCAACGACCCATTTAACAAATTTAAATCTGCTTTCTTATTTTGACTTCTTCGTAACAAAGGACATGGTGGAGAAAGTCAAACCAGCACCAGACTTGTTTTTAAAAGCTCTTGAAAAATTAGGGGTTGAACCTCATGAAGCGGTTGTTTTTGAGGATTCTTTAAATGGGCTTGTTGCTGCACAGGAAATAAATATTCCTACAGTTATTGTCCCAAATCCAGTTACGGCTTCCTTAGCTTTTGAAAATTATCATTTAAAATTAAATTCGATGGCGGATCTGTCTTTACAGGAAATTTTAAGTTCTTTGAATAAATAGGTTTTAGATTATAGCTCTTCATCAAAATCAATAGTTGACAAACTAGATTTAAATTGATGGTGGCAACCACTGCGACGGGTTATGATGGGCCGAGAAATCGCAATTCTAGAAAAACACTACGCTTTCCTCCAGGAGTTATCCGTGTTTTTCCTCTGGGACTGGGACTGCGGTTACTCGTCCCACCGAAGAGCTTTTGCGGTTACTCATCCCCATCGAAAACAAGTTATAAGTTTGCATTAACTATATTCCCCTTGCTGTTTTTATTCCAATAATTTATTTACATCTTGTTAGATAATTATAAATGCAAAGTCATGATTATGACTTTCTGTACTATACCTAGAATAGCTCTATTATGTTCAATCCTCAAATCTCCTCATTACAAAATGTTTCGTGAGGAATGCATTTCTATAAAAATGAACTAAATGTTTAGAAGATTATGTATAATGAAAGGCCGTTTTTGCAAAGGTTTGATTAATAAAGTGGAGTTTTTGGATTTCGTTGTAAATAATATTAAATGTGGGGGTTGGAAAATCAATGTACTTACAAGATATTTTACCAAAGATGTCCAAGCTTTACCTGGGAAGAATAGTTGATAGTTTTCTAAAGGATGTACACATGGATACGGAAGAGGGAATGAGAGAGGTCATATTAAAAAACATTGATGAATTTCAAAATAAAGAACGTGTAAAACGCTATTTAGATTTCAGCAATGAATCGCGGGATGTGACATTACTTAATGAAATGATTTTAATGGCGTTGATGGAGAAGGAAGGGTATCTTTTAAGTGAGTCTGAACTTTATAAAGAAGTAGAAGATATGGAAAAAGAGATATTGAAACAAGGGTTGGATGATAATTATATTGACCGATTCATTCCAAAGGATGCAAAGAGAATCTACAGTTCGGTATTAGAAGAAGCTTGGATAAAAGATGAATCTCTGAATGCCCATGAAATAAACATTTTGAATGTGTTAAGAAATGAATTAGATCTTTCCAAAAGAGAACATTATTTACTCGAAAGCCGTATAGGCAGATTTCCGAGAAAAGGTAATGACTTGCATACTCACCAACAGATTAGTCGCTCATTGATAAACTTACAAACAAGGGGACTTATCCTTCGTTTTAGGGAGGATACAACCTATTATATTATACCTAAAGATATAGCCCGAATTTTACGTTATGAAATGGGCGGGGAACTTAGAAATGAAGTTTATGCAACACTGTTAACAGATCTCAATGTTACGCAGCTAAGAAAAATCTTAAACCATCTAGACTTTAGTGTAAGTGGTGTAAAAGAAGTATTGGTTAACCGGATTATAGAATATAATATTTTACCCTCAACAGCATTGAAGGTATTTGGTTCGAAAGATTTATCAGATATTTTAAGAAACCTTGAAGGCGCGAAAATTAGTGGTACCAAAAAAGAAAAAATCCAAAATATTATTGATTATTATGAAACGCTCTCAACTCCTATGTCCTCTGACCCAACTGATGAAAGAGCAAGATTATATGATTTTTATGAGTCATTAGCTGCAAGAGATTATAAAACGCTTCGTATTAATAAAATTATTGAAAAAGATGTGCAGGTAGATAATTATTTTGAAGAGGCTACTCGATATTTATTTGATTTAAAATTGGGTCTTGATTTAATGAAAATGGAAGGAACAAGGCATGCTGACGGGAAAGTTCAATTTAGTTCAACAGAAGTCATGTTATGGGACAACAAAAGTACGGAAGAACCGTATACTTTTCCTGAAAAAGACTTTAAACAGTTTTTAAGATATATCCGTTCAGATAAATGGAGGGTCACACTTTTTTTGGTTGTAGTACATGATTATACAAAAGATGCCGTAGCGCAAGCTCAAAAGTTAAAAGCATTTTCAGAAGAAGATACAGACGTGGCTCTAATAAAGGCAGCTGATTTAGCGTACGTAGCAGAGGAATGGAAAAATTTTTCAGACCAGAAGGAACCGCAATTCAATTTGCAGGTATTTAATATAACAGGGGAGTTAACCCGGAATATGCTATTGAGTAGAATGGAATGGGCGCTTAAGGGCAGTCAGATAGTATAAAGATGAAAAAGGATAAGGAAATTTGGTTTGTCATAGTGGATCTGTCTTTACAGGAAGTTTTAGGTTCTTTGAATAAAAAGGTTTTAAATTATTTAACGAGAAAAATTCACCGTATAATATAGCTGTTTATACGGTGAATTTGTTTTCTCTTTCATTAAAATGATTGCGCTCATGCAACATTTAATGTTTTATCAACCGCTAAATATATTCCAGCACCCTAAAGTAATCAGGAAAACGGCCGGCAAGAAGGATAAACGCTGTAAAGCCGGTATTCTCCATAAATAATTCCCGAACATGATTCCGCTGTATAAAAAGAGTCCGCTCATGCCAGCTGTTAATAAAGCAGTAATTAACGGAGAATATCCGAGCATGGCAGCACCAATCCCAGCGCCGAATGCATCCAGAGCCAGTGCGAATCCTAATAGAATGGATTCATTAATAGAGATAATCCCAGACTTATCTAAATCCGCTTCTTTAGGACGCGAAAGTACCGTTTTCACATTCTTAAATTTAATATTGGAGCTGGAGGAGGAATGCTCCCTGTTTTTTACGGTTTCCGATTCTTTTGAACGAAAGATGGAAAAAAGGGAGAAGAAACCTAAAAAGATCAGAATACCTCCTCCAAGCATGCTGGCTCCTTGAGGAGAAATAAAAGAACGCAAGAAGTCCCCGACTTCCATCGACAGGAAGACAATCAATCCGGAACAAAACATAATGACAAATAAAGAGAGCAAGGGAACTTTAATCTGTCTCATTCCATAGGTGATACCTACACTAAATCCATCGAGACTTACTGCAATAACGAGTAAAAGCATACCTGTATATATCATACGTAACATCCTCTTTCTAGTAAGTACAAGTAAGATCTTCCTTAAAAGCATGGAGCAATGTCATTCCAATAACTTTTGTGTACGTTATTCTATGTTTATGGGTGCGATGTGTGTCTTGGTGAAACCGAACGTAATGTCGAACGTTTTGTAAGAAAATATGTTAAAGTAGTAACAGACTAGAAATCGATTAAATGAGGGATATAAATGAGTAAGACAGTGGTATTAGCAGAAAAGCCGTCTGTAGGCAGGGATATAGCGAGAGTTCTTGGGTGTCATAAAAAAGGTAATGGCTATCAAGAGGGAACAAAATATATTGTAACTTGGGCATTAGGCCATTTAGTTACCTTGGCAGATCCGGAGGCCTATGACGCAAAATATAAGACATGGAATATGGAAGATTTGCCGATGCTTCCTGACCATTTGAAGTTAGTAGTAATGAAAAAGACTGGCAAGCAGTTTCAAGCCGTAAAGCAGCAAATGCTGCGAAAAGACGTGGGCGATATTGTGATTGCCACAGATGCAGGAAGAGAAGGAGAACTCGTTGCCAGATGGATTATTGAAAAAGCACGTGTAAAGAAACCAATTCAGCGTCTATGGATCAGCTCTGTTACAGATAAAGCAATAAAGGACGGTTTTCGGAATTTAAAGCCTGGGAATCAGTATTGGAATCTTTATCAGTCTGCAGTGGCGCGGTCTGAAGCGGATTGGTATGTAGGATTAAATGCGACAAGAGCATTAACAACCAAACATAATGCGTCTTTGTCTAGTGGTCGTGTTCAGACGCCAACACTTGAAATGATTGCGATGCGTGAACAAGAAATTAACCAATTCAAGCCAAAGACGTACTATCAGCTACAGGGAAAAACAAAGGGTGGCTTTGCTGTAACCTGGAAGGATAAAAAGAATCAATCTCGTATTTTTTCTAAAGACACAGCGGATAAAATAAAAGCAAAAGTATCCAAGGAAAAAGCATTTGTCAGCCATGTCGATAAAAAGCATAAGAAAAAACACGCACCGACGTTATATGACTTAACGGATTTACAGCGAGATGCTAACCGTATTTATCAATTTTCCGGAAAGCAAACCTTATCCGTTTTGCAGAAATTATATGAACAACATAAGCTTGTCACCTATCCAAGAACAGACTCAAGGCATTTATCAACGGATATGGTATCTACATTAAAAGAGCGCGTCAACGCTTGTGGTGTGGATGAGTATGCGAAAGCTGCCAATAAGATATTAAAAGAAGATTTACGTATTACAAAAGCGATTGTGGATAACAGCAAAGTAACAGACCACCATGCCATTATCCCTACGGAAGAACCGGTTGATTATAGTGCGCTGTCCAATCAAGAGCGGAAAATCTATCAGCTTATTGTGCAGCGTTTCTTAGGAGCTCTTTCTAAGCCGTATGAATACGAGCAGACAAGTATTACAGTAGAAGCAGCTGGAGAAACGTTTGAAGCAAAGGGAAACCGAGTAGTTTCCTTAGGCTGGAAGGAAATTTATCAGCATCATGCAGAAGATGAAGAAGACATTCGTTCCAATGTTCCTCAAGTAACGAAAGGGGAGGAAATGTCGCTTACCTATACATTGAAGGAAGGGCAAACAACACCTCCAGAACGTTTCACAGAGGGAAGTCTCTTGCAGGCAATGGAAAACCCGACCAAATATATGGAAACGAATAAACAAGAGCTTGTAAAAACAATCAAACAGTCTGGCGGCATTGGGACAGTTGCTACGCGTGCAGATATTATTGAAAAACTTTTTAATAACCAATACATGGAGCTGAAAGGAAAATATATTTATCTGACATCAACTGGCAGACAGCTATTAGAATTAGCACCTGAAAAACTCCGATCTCCAATTTTAACCGCAGAATGGGAGCAAAAATTAGCGCAAATCGCTGATGGTAAATTAAAGAAAGAAGTCTTTTTAAAGGAAATAAAATCCTATACCAAACAGGCAGTACAAGAAATTAAAGCTAGTGAAGAAAAATTTAAACATGATAATATGACAGGAACAAAATGTCCGAAATGTGGAAAACTGATGCTGGAAGTTAAAAACAAGCACGGGAAAAAACTTGTTTGTCAGGACCGCAGCTGCGGCGGTAAAAAGAATATCGCAAAATATACCAATGCGCGTTGTCCCAATTGTCATAAACGTTTAGAGCTCCGTGGAGAGGGAGAAGGACAAATGTTTATGTGCTCTTGCGGTCACCGTGAAAAACTCTCCACTTTCCAAAAGAGAAAAGAGAAGGAAAAAAATCAAAAGGTATCTAAAAAAGATGTCAATAAATATATGAAAAAACAAGATGATTTTAAAAACAATGCGCTTGCAGAGGCTCTTGCAAAATTAAAGGACCGTTCTTAAACTAAAATTAAATCAGTAAAATCTCGAAGTTCCCATCCTAAAGAAAGGTGGGGACTTCTTTCTGAGGGTCTGCTTTTATTGGAAGTATGGAAGAACAAATTGTCAGCTGAAAACCCGTTAAAGTGTAACTTTTGCAGTTTGTGTGAAGTGCTATATAATAGAAGGACAAGTGCAGTAAATGTTAGAAGGGATGATAGCTATGGACGCCTTTTCTGTTATCAAATCACTGAATAATAATGTTCTCATTGCAAAAGATCATAATCAACTAGAAGTCATCCTTATCGGGAAAGGCATCGGATTCGGAAAAAAGAAAAACGATCTTATTCAATCTGAAATGATAGAGAAACTGTTTGTTTTAAGAGATAAAAAAGAACAGGAACATTATAAGAAAATCATTCATGATATCGATGATAATACATTACAAACAATTGTTACCTCCATGGAAATGATTAAAAACAGGACAAATATGTTTATTCCAGAGCATACACAGGTTGCTTTAACAGACCATATTGTTTTCGCAATTGCCCGCTTGCAGAAGGGGCTGGAAATTCGTAATCCATTTTTGTCAGAAACAAAAGTACTCTATCCATTTGAATATGAAATTGCATCCGAAATTGTAGACTATATGAATCATTCTTTATCTGTGCTGTTACCAGAAGGGGAGATTGGTTTTATAGCTTTACATATTCATAGTGCAATGGAGGGCACTGCATTACATGAAATTAATCGGTATTCACGACTTGTTTCTAATTTAGTGCAGGTAATTGAAGAGTGGCTCGGTATTCAATTAGATAGAGACGGGATGGATTATGTGCGCTTTGTTCGTCATTTGCGTTATGCTATCGAACGTGTGTTAAACGGGGATAAGGTAGAAGAACCCAAAAAAATGGCAGCCCTATTGAAAGAAGAATATCCCGTG
Source organism: Oceanobacillus sp. J11TS1 (assembly GCF_018333215.1). GTDB lineage: Bacteria > Bacillota > Bacilli > Bacillales > Amphibacillaceae > Oceanobacillus. Next base: position 41,252 of record NZ_BORO01000029.1, read on the forward strand.
TGTTATAATCTGGCATGGAAGTTGATAAAAATTATGCAGCAGACTTTAAAGAAACCAATTTTTGATGCGGAATCTGTCTACTTGACGATTCATTTGCAGCGTCTATATGAAAACGTTCACTCAAAATCAAAATAGAAATAATAATTTAACTATTTAACGTGTAACTGATTCGATCAGGCATGAGGAGAGACATTTTGATAGCAGAGGGTACAGAAATTCTGCACCTGCAGCTATTTACTTGTCTTTGCTCATGCTTTTTTTATTGGATCTCTTTATTGTCTGCTAGCCAAATAAAGAGGTGTTTTATATGTTTAAGAAAGCATTTGGAGTCCTCCAAAAAGTTGGTAAGGCTCTTATGCTGCCCGTTGCGCTTTTACCAGCAGCAGGTCTTTTGCTTGCATTTGGTAATGCTGCCCAGCAGGACACAATGCTTAGCTATCTTCCATTTCTTGAAGCAGACTGGATTCAATTAACTGCAACAGTAATGGAGGATGCTGGCGGAATTATTTTTGATAACTTGCCACTGATTTTTGCAATTGGTGTTGCGATAGGCTTGGCGGGTGATGGAGCAGCCGGACTTGCGGCACTCGTCGGTTATTTAATTATGAATCAGGTAATGGGTTCATTTATGCAAGTAACACCGGATATGATTTCGGAAGATCCTGGTTTTGCAAGTGTGCTCGGTATAGGAACCTTGCAGACAGGCGTGTTTGGCGGGATAATCGCCGGGTTAATTGCCGCCTATAGTTATAATCGATTTCATAATATTGAGATGCCATCCTTCTTAGGTTTCTTTGCGGGAAAACGCTTTGTCCCGATTATGACAGCAGGTATTTCCTTTATTGCAGGCCTTTTATTAATGTTTATCTGGCCGCCGATTCAAAGCGTGATGAACAGTGCTTCGTATTGGCTGATTGAAGAAGGTACGTATTTTGCGGTGTTTTTATTTGGATTTGTTAAACGTCTACTCATTCCATTTGGACTGCATCATATTTTCCATGCCCCTTTCTGGTATGAATTTGGTACCTATACCAACCTTGCAGGGGAAATCATTCGTGGAGATATGACTATTTTCTTTGCACAATTAAGAGATGGCGTAGAGATTACTGCAGGTAACTTTATGGCAGGAGAATTTCCAATTATGATGTTTGGATTGCCTGCTGCAGCACTTGCAATGTATCATACAGCACGCCCGGAAAGAAAAAAACTTGTTGCCGGATTATTGGCTTCCGGTGCATTAACCTCTTTCTTAACAGGTATTACAGAACCGCTTGAGTTCTCATTCTTATTTGTATCACCATTTTTATTCTTTATCCATGCTGTTTTAGATGGACTCTCCTTTGTGTTGATGACTTGGTTTAGCGTAAATGTCGGCTATACCTTCTCTGGTGGAGCGATTGACTTTATGCTGTTTGGAGTAGTGCCAAACCAGGAACCATGGTGGATTACGATTATACTCGGGCTTATCTTTGCTGTGCTGTACTACTTCTTATTCCGCTTCTTTATTAAGAAGTTTAACTTGATGACTCCAGGTCGTGAGGAAGCAAGTGAAGAAGACAGTCAGGAAAAAGGAAAGTCTAGCGATCTGGCATATCATGTATTAGAAGCAATGGGTGGACAAGAAAATATTACCCATCTAGATGCTTGTATTACCAGATTACGTGTCTCTGTAAACTCGATTAAAGACGTAGATAAGGACGAATTGAAGCAGCTGGGAGCTTCTGGTGTCTTAGAAGTCGGCGATAATATTCAGGCAATCTTTGGACCTCGCTCAGAAATTATTAAAGGACAAATGCAAGATATTATATCTGGGAAGACACCAAGACCAGCAACAGATAAGCAGGAATTGAATAATACAACAGAACAAGTACAGGAAACAGAACATCCTACAGATATGGCTGAAGAGATTATTTCTCCTTTAAGCGGAAAGTTACTTCCAATTACAGAAGTTCCGGATCAAGTATTTTCTGGGAAAATGATGGGAGATGGCTTTGCGATTGAGCCTACAGATGGTTTGGTAGTAGCCCCTGTAAATGGAAAAATTATAAATGTATTTCCTACCAAGCATGCAATTGGCCTGCAATCCGAAGCCGGTAAAGAAATCCTGATTCATATAGGAATTGATACCGTGAACCTGAAAGGGGAAGGATTTGATATTCTTGTGGAAGAAGGAGAAGAAGTAAAAGCAGGTCAAGCCCTGGTAAAGGCTGATTTAGATTATATTGGTGAGCATGCATCATCCACTATCACACCAATTGTTTTCACTAATTTAGCAGAAGGTCAGTATGTGGAACTTCTAAAAGAAAACATGAAAGCTGGAGAAAGTGGAATCATCGAAATAAAATAGATTTGTTTTACTTGATAAATGGAGGTAGAGTTTCGTTTCTATCTCCATTTTCATATGGCTCTAGGAAAATATAAAATCGATAAAATATATCAAAAATACACATAAATAGAGCTGAAACAGTTTACTTCATTCTGTAAAACCCTTATCATTTAGGATGAACCATGTTTATCATGTAAGGGGGTTATCTTTCCATGGCTTTTGTTATTCTTGATCCATGCAGAGGTGAAAAAGCAGGGGAGTGCGTTAGTGTTTGCCCTGTTGATTGTATAGAAGAAGGTATCAAGCAATTTTATATTGATCCTGATATTTGCATTGATTGCGGCGCATGCAAGGCAGTTTGTCCCGTGTCTGCAATTGAAGAGGAGTACGATTTAACTCCTGATCAAGAGAAGTATTTAGAAGAAGCAGAAGAATTTTTTGCGAATAAGTAAATACACTCTCCTGATACAGAAATCCCCCGCCCATCACTAAAAGATAGGCGGGGGATTTCTGTATGATATTAAGGCAGCTTCCAAGCTAAGTTAAAGTCGATGACGTACAATAGTCTGTGTAAGATGAATAAATAGGAAAGGTAAGGTTATCCTACCCTTTAGTTAATCACGACAAAAACTAAGAAGAGGAGACCTTACCCATGTCTACTAGTATAACTGATAAT
>NZ_BORO01000030.1 GCF_018333215.1 Oceanobacillus sp. J11TS1
GTTCATAGGCCAAGACCCAACTATGGAAAAAAGCGTTGGCCTTACCACCAAGGCTACCATGCCCACTACTCCATGTAAAACCGGTGCACTTCCTGGGAATTTACACATACTTATTGACAGTACCCGCGTTGCTATATTTTCGAGCGGGTTCAGACTTAGTTGGAGCGCGTTGCTATATTTTCGGAGCGGGTTCAAACTTAGTTGGAGCGCGTTGCTATACTTTCGAGCGGGTTCAGACTTAGTTGGAGCGCGTTGCTATATTTTCGAGCGGGGGTTCAAACTTAGTTGGAGCGCGTTGCTATACTTTCGAGCGGGTTCAGACTTAGTTGGAGCGCGTTGCTATATTTTCGAGCGGGTTCAAACTTAGTTGGAGCGCGTTGCTATATTTTCGAGCGGGTTCAAACTTAGTTGGAGCGCGTTGCTATACTTTCGAGCGGGTTATCTATTTTCCGAGCGGAATCAGACCATCGATAACATTTGCTAAATTTTATACTTCCTAAACGTATAAAAAGAGAAACCCGTACTGTTATCAAATTCTTTCATTAGAATTCAAATCAGTTTGGACTTCTCTTTAAATATAGTGATTTTATACCCGTTTTGCTACTCTTCTTTATTCGCTTTTAACTCAACAAATAATCATAATTCGTGATAGGTTATTTCTGGTCGGCTTCCGATACGGATGTTTACCCCCGTCTGTCCCAGTCCTTCACTAATATAAAATGGGCGGCCGTTATAATAGTGCAATCCTTTCACCATTTTCATTTTTACTAATTTCCCCATTTTCACTAAGTGATATGGTTTTGGCCAGTAGATTTGCCCGCCATGAAAATGTCCAGACAACAAATAATCAAAATGATAGTTCGACATGCTTAACACAATATTTGGGTCATGCGTCAGCACCAGGTTATATCCTTGCCCCAGCCCATCATATGATTTTTCAATATTGCTTCGCTTGGTACTGAAATCATCAATACCGATAATATTTAATGCTTTTCCAGCAACTTCAATTCTTTCATGCTCATTCTGCATCGTTTTAAATCCGTAATTATTTAATATATCTTTTAACTCATTAAAATTCTCATTTTGTAGAACATAATCGTGGTTTCCAAAAACAGCATACGACCCATATGCAGGGTTTAGCTGTGCAAGAGCTTCTAAATATGGAACTAACTTCGGGATACCTTGTTTACGATCAAGAAAATCACCTGTTAATGCAATCAAATCAATAGGCTGATCTTTTAAATCTTGATAAAGTTTTTCAGGAGAGATAGATATATTTTCTAAATGCATATCTGAAATATGCAGGATGCGTAGGGAAGAATGCATCGTTGTGGAATCCACTTCATCTATTTTTATATGATTGATTGTCACGGATTTCGTGTTTTTGTAACCCTTATAAAAATAGGAAGCTATTAGAATTGTAATAATCGTAATGATTACGTATGTCATTTAATCAACCTCCTCCATTTCATTATAAAAGAGAATCATAGATATTTTTAGTAGTAATATATGGTTAAAATGACATACAAACAAATGTAACTCTTATTTTTCCATAAGCACTTCCTTAAAAAGAAGGATAAAAAGAACCGAATTGACTAAAGCCTCAAGCGTTCTGAGCTTTGACTAAATAGGCTTCAAAAACAGCTAGAGAAAATTGCATTAATAGTATGGGGGACGATAGATTAAGCAGCGCTTTAATGTGAAAGCACTCCTCTAGATTGGGGTGGGACTTCGGGAAGGAGCGCATAGCCTTATTTTCGAGCGGTTTGAGTATTGGGTGGAGCGCGTACACTTTTGTTCGAGCGGATTTTGCCTTGGTTGGAGCGCCTAGCCTTTTGTTTGAGCGGATTTAGCATTGGGTCGAGCGCGTAGCCTTATTTTCGAGCGGGTTGAGTATTGGGTGGAGCGCGTACACTTTATTTTCGAGCGGGTTTTGCCTTGGTTGGAGCGCCTAGACTTTTTTCGAGCTGGTTCGGCATTGGGCGGAGCGCGTACACTTTTTTTCGAGCGCAGGCAACATTTGTTGGAGCGCTTAACCTTATTTCCGAGCGGGCACGGCACTTGTTGGAGCGCTTAACCTTATTTCCGAGCGAGGGGCGGCATAAAGTGGCTTGCATAGAAGGTAATCCATAAAGAAAACTGGGCAAGTAGCCTAAAAGGCGACTGCCCTAATTAAAACTGCAATTACTTATTCCAAGACCATTCAAATGGCATCATTTTACATGGTATTTTTCTAATAGTTCATCTTTCGACATTATGAGGTACATTGGGGTTGGGATTTCCTTTTTCAATTTTTGGGATGCTATCATATGAATCGGAAATAAAGAAAATTGCTTAAACCATCTATAGTATTTGTTTTGAAAAGGATACACTTCAAAGCCTAATTTTCTGCAGCCTTTGTGCAATGTTGTAATCCCGATAAGTCCTTTAATATGATTCATGTAACCGTGTGAATAAATGAAATTAGCCAGCGATGGAAGAGATTCCTTTACCATTTTATATATCTCTAATGCTCTTCTTATGTCATTGTCATAAGCTTGGACTTCCTTTAATAACTTCACATTATGCAAATGAATTTTTAACAGAATATCGTTTTTATGAATGACTGTCCCATCCATTAATGTTATCTTTCTTCCTTTATATTTCGTAAGCCTTACACGTATAATGGATCGGTTTCCGGGTTTATTTTCGACATATTCCAGCCGTGTCAAATCGTAATAGATAGGGTCCCATACACTCCAAATCCGTAAACACGTGCTCTTCATATTGATTCTCATCGTCGTAACCTCTCACAAATATAATGAAATCCACTCAATGAGTTCGAAGCTCAAGGCATGCTGGTGAAAAAGCAAACAAAGTTTTTATAATGGTAAAAGTTCTACTTCGATATACTTTTTGCTTTTCACCGCTCAGCTGAATCGTTAGGCATTGTCTTGAGCATCGACCCTTTCAAGTCTTACCGGCAGTATTTCCTGCTTCCATCGTAAAATCCTAATCTTGGGCCTTATTGCCAGCAATACTGAAATAAAATACAGTTTTATTTTGGGTTGGTTTGCAGATACTATTACAGGAATATTAAAGTAAAAATTAATCTTAACACCATCATTCCATCTGTTTTAACTATCATTTCAGTGCGAGCTAAAAACCAATTTAACGAATGTTCGAAAGGAGAGATAGGGATGTTTCGAGTATTATTTATGCCTTTCCTGCGGATACCTTCTGGACATCATCACGCAGCAGACAGTATAAAAGATCAGCTGGAATATTCTGACGAGATATCAGAAGAAATTGATTATGACAAACTTGAGATATTATCCCATTGCTTTGGTAAGTTGGAGTCATTTATTTCTTCGCTCTATTTACAATCCATCCACAAAGTTCCTGCTATTTATAGCCAAATTTATAGGTTTTCCGTTGTGAAAGGATCTAAAAGTAAAATTTATCAATTCTATGACCGCTTATTTTTAAAGAAAATGCTCCAGGCGTTAGAAGCACGGGATCCCCATTTGGTTATATGCACTCATTCTCTTCCTTCTTATCTGTTAAGCAAATTAAAAGAAAACAACCAATGGTCTGGAAAGGTTGTAAATGTTTATACGGATTATTTCGTCAATGATTTATGGGCAATAAATCATATTGACTATCATTTTGTTCCAAGTGAACACGTAAAACAAGAATTAAAAGAAAAAGGTGTCCTTGAAAAAAACATTCGCGTGACAGGTATTCCTATTCATCCTATTTTTAAACAACAAACCCGCGGGAATCGAAAAGCGAAAGAAAAGTTAATTGTTTTAGTCAGTGGAGGAAATATGGGAGCAGGTTCCATTGAAAAATTACTTCAGTCACTAAACGCCTCAGGCACTATTTCGTATTATGTACTATGCGGTAAAAACCACGTATTATACAGAAAAATTCAGCAACTTCATAACTCTGAAATAAAGGCTATTCCTTACCTTCGTTCCAAAGAGGATATGAATAAATTATATGACAAAGCAGATGCCATCATTACCAAGCCTGGAGGGGTTACCGTGACAGAGTGCCTATGGAAAAAGCTCCCTATCTTTGTGTATGAAGCATTGCCAGGGCAGGAAGAATTCAACTTGCATTATTTAAAAAGGCAAGGGCTTGTTTTTCATTTAGAGGATTGGAAGGATTCCTCAAAAAATATGGAAGAACAGATTTTAAATAGACTGCAAGAAGAACACCAGCAATGGGACGTTTTCCACCAGGGCATTGAAAATGAGGACATCGCACAAATTATTAAAGAGGTACTTTGCTAAGGCAGAAGACATTTTGAATCCCCCTATAAACGAAAAAAGGAGCCCTCTAGAGGCACCTTTTTTTGTTTGTTACGATATCGTTCGATCCCAAAAACGATGTGCAGCTATGGCATCAATAAATCGCTTTGAAAATTGCTCTGGCTGATGATTATTTACAACAACACCTGTTTTACTTGGCATTTGCAATTCATTAAACCATCGCTCCCCTTCCTCAGCGATGCCAATCGGTTTATAATGATCAAACGCCTCCTGCATAAACAATTTAGCTTTTTTCTTAAACGTATTATCCGCTTGTGTTCCGCCAACCGTATACACAGCATCAAATATAACTGATGAAGCAGTTGTAAACGTATGCTTGGCTATAAGTTCGCTGTTATCATCCGCACGTATAGGCCCGAGCCTATCACTTATAATTTCTGCTTTAACCCCTGCTGCTTGCAGCGTCTCGATCACTTTTTTGGTTTCCGCACCGTGAAATCCATCAGCAATAATGACAGCCGTTCTGCGGGTTTTGGCTAATTTCGGGGTATTCTCCTGGCTTAAGGCAGGTGACTTTTTGGTTATCTTTAATTGAACCTCTGCTGGAGGTACATTCACATCAATCTTTTCTGCGATTGCAGCAGCCATGGCATGATCAACGATAGCAAACATATCGACAATTTTCTGCTGGATAGGCTTATATTGCACTTTACCGACCTCAAAACAAAATGCATTTATAATATGCTTTTTTTCAGCGTCGCTCATGCTGTTCCAAAATAATCTTGCTTGACTAAAATGATCGTCAAAGCTTTTGCTTCTCGCTCTGATTTTATGTCCTTCAACCTTCTCTTGATAATGTGCAAAGCCGCCGTCCTTCTCGTCTACGGTATGTGGAGAATTATTAGCTAGCGAATTATTTCGATAAGAGACTTGTCCTTTATTTATCGTTTGGCGGTGAAATCCATCACGTTGGTTATTATGGAACGGACAAACTGGGCGGTTAATTGGGATCTCGTGAAAGTTTGGACCGCCAAGCCGAAGCAGCTGTGTATCCGTGTAGGAAAATAATCGCGTTTGAAGCAGGGGATCATTTGTAAAGTCAATCCCGGGCACGACGTTACCTACATGAAAAGCAACTTGTTCCGTTTCCGCAAAAACGTTATCAACGTTTCGATTCAACGTCATTTTACCGATAATTTCGACAGGAACATCTTCTTCTGGCCAGATCTTCGTTGAATCCAAAATATCAAAGTCAAATGCAAATTCATCTTTTTCCTCTAAAATTTGAACCCCAAGTTCAAACTCAGGATAGTCCCCCATATTGATCGCTTCCCAAAGATCACGGCGGTTAAAATCCGGATCCTTCCCGCCTAACTTTTCAGCTTCGTCCCAAACGAGCGAATGGGTGCCTAGAACTGGTTTCCAGTGGAACTTAACAAAATGGGATTTCCCTTCCTCATTCACAAACCGGAATGCATGCACACCAAACCCTTCCATCATCCTAAAACTTCGAGGAATAGCTCGATCACTCATCAGCCACATTACCATATGAGCAGACTCCTGATTTTGTGAAACCCAGTCCCAGAATGTATCATGAGCAGCACTTGCTTGCGGCATTTCATTATGCGGCTCTGGTTTAATGGCATGAACCACATCAGGGAATTTCATACCGTCTTGGATAAAAAAGACAGGAATATTATTGGCCACTAAATCAAAATTCCCTTCCTCTGTATAGAATTTTGTTGCAAATCCTCTGGCATCTCTGGGGGTATCCTTCGATCCACGTGACCCGACAACGGTGGAAAAACGGACGAACACAGGTGTCTTTACATTCGGATCATGTAAAAATTTTGCTCTGGTAAATTGTTTCATTGATTTATATACTTGAAATTCTCCATGAGCAGCAAAACCTCGCGCATGTACGACCCGTTCTGGGATGCGCTCATGATCAAAATGAGTCATTTTCTCACGGAAATGAAAATCTTCTATCAGCGTCGGTCCTCTTTCTCCTGCTGTTAGAGAACGTGCATCTTCCGTTAATTTAAGACCTTGATTCGTCGTCAACTTTTTATCTTCACTATCAGCGCTCCGAAAATATTCCAACTGCTCATTTTTACTATTTTTATTTATTTTTTTATCCTCATTTATCATGATGTTAAAAACTCCTTTTTATAGCAAAACTTTTGAACACCTTCTTATAGCTTGTGATTAAAAGCCCTCTCTTAATAGAAAGGGCATGCCTGTTTCATCTTGAAAATTTTTTCGTTATTGTGATTGAACCGCAGCTGGTGCATAACCTTGTTGCATTTGCATCATATCTTGCGGTGTAAGCTGCGGCACTTGATAATAACCGTGCTTGTTTTGATACAAAGAAATTTCATAAGCCATCTCAATACAGTTTGGAAGCGAATCTGCTAGAACTCTGCGTACAACAGGATTGGTTGATTCTAATGCTGCAGTCGCTTTGCCTGGTACACCTGATTTTACTGCACATAACATACTTTGTGCGATGAGCTCATCGTTTATTTCCGTAGGAGCCTGCATTGGTTTTTTAGGCTGGGAAGGGGGTTTTAACCCATAAGTGACCTGATTATCTTCTTTCATTTTATAGCTTTGTGTTGGATGAGAAGGATCCTTACCTGTTTTATAGCACTCCAGCGTAATATTATATTCATCTTGCATGAATGCTTTTTGTCTTTCTAAAATATCTCGAAGCTCTGGGCATTTCAGGTGTGCACTTAGAAGCGTATAGGTGTTAATCGTATTAATTGCACCTGACAATACCTCATGGACATCCAATATTTCGTGTCCCCCGTGATTCATTTGTGATGCCGATGCACTTGCAGAATTCATTTGTTGGGCGTTTTGATTATTTTGCATGAAAATCCTCCTAATAAATTTTTTCTTCGTATATATGGTGACAATAACGGAACACAATTATGCATCTAATCGTCTTTTTTATATAAATCATTAAAGTTTTATTTTGGTTGTGAAATACAAGTGAATAATCTGATAAAGAAATACGGAATACTTCCCTATAAAATGGGGATGGATAAGATGGAAGTAAAAAAGGAGGTAGTTAAGATGGATTCTAAAAAATTTATCGTAGGTGCCATAACGGCAATCCTTTCGATGGGTGTATTATTTGGTTGCGCGACGAATAATGATAACCAAGAGCCAGATCCGACTGAGGAACCGAATGAACAAAACCAAGAAGAAAACGTTGACGGAGGCCAAGGGCGCCAATAGAATAACCTATTTTCACACTATAATATCGGATTTATGTATTATAGTGTGCGTACATCATTTAGAAGGGGCTGAGACAAAAATATTTTGTTCCAGCCTCTTTTTTTAGACTTATAAGGATTTTTTTACATCTTGCTGCAATCTCAGCTGCCCTTGTTCTTATTCCCAATCTTCTGATTCTCTCTATATCCCTTATCCTTCCATGGCGGGTCTCCATATTTATGCAGTTTTTGATTTACTTTATAAACAGCGTATGGAATCAAAAAGGATAAAACGGCACAGAGCAGAATTAAATTTTCGGGTAATACCCCCATTACGCGATCCCACATAAAATCACTCGCTTCTTTTCAAATCTTTTGTCCGATTCGTCGTACCGACGGTTCGGATAGTGTTTTCTACCGTGACATTTATCGTTGCATTTTGGAAAATGTTTTTCCCATCTTCCCAGTCACCTTTTATTTTTTCCCACGTTTTATAATGTTTTTCTCGCATTATTTTACTGAATCCAAAAAAGTCCATGCCGATTTCTTCTTGGCCCTTTTTTAGTATATCGGTGACTTGGTGTTTAATCTCTTCTCTTAAATGTTTATTTACTACTTCCATATAATTTTCATCTAATAGGCTTCTTCCTCCAAACGTCTCAGCAATATTTCCTTCTGTATCAATTTCTATATCGATGGTAATATGATCTGTTTGGTCTGCCTCTATTTTAATATTACTTTTTGCTTGTTTTATTTCATAAACCATCTTCTCATCTTTAGCCTTAAAATTAATAAAGCCTCCCTTCAGTTTCCCTGTTATTAAATTTACACCAAAAATCTCTAGACCGCTGATTGTATCAACTAATTGATTACTTTTCCCATCAAAGATACCAGCACCATTAAAAATAATTCGATCCTCAAATGCGCGAACAATTGGAATAAGATAATTATATTCTTCTAACATGTATTCATTCAATTCTCCTATTCGAAGTGGTTGAATTAAGCCTCCGGCTCGATCGATATTGTCATTCACCGTATTAATATGCATAGCTGGGAGTGGTTCTAAAGTAGGTTCGATTTCGAGTATATCTTTTGCTTTTTTTGCAGAAACGACGACCCTGGTCTCCCTCCGCATTTCCGGATCGCGAATTAGGAGATCCATCACGTTTTCAAACATATGTGGTTCCTGTGCTAATTCTTCAGCAACCACAATGGATTGTAAATGCTCATAATAGGGAGCATTCCCTTGAATCGTTGCCATTTCCCGAGTCATTTCAAATAAACTTTGACCAGTTACTGATAAATTGCTATAGGGTTTTTCAGAACTATTTCCACCTTCACTGGGGGTGCCAAATCCAGCAGGGACAACAAACTGGTTTGTCATGGTTATCATCGGACTATCTCCAGATTGTTCCTCTGCTAAATCAAAAGCAACACCAACCACAAAGCCTCGTTCTTCAATATTCATTTCATCCCAGCATCCGGTAAGAAAAAAACAAAAACAGCATAGAAGAAATAGATATTTTTTATTCATTTCGCTTCACCCCTCTGATTTTAGCAACCACAGGCAGCAGAATAAGTACAGACAGATTTAAAATAATAATAGAATTACTCAGTATTGTTCCAAATAAGTCTAATTCCGTTACATCTTTCGGAAACATCGCAATGAGATATATGAACGGTGCACAGATAAAAATAAGTTTTATTTTCATCGTGTTTTTAAAAATAGAATTCAGCGCAAAAACACCAATGTCCATGGCCATCGTTGCAGTAATAAAAATGGCCATGATCCATATCACAAAAAATACAGATTCAAATCGTTCAAAAAATCCACCTGGTATTTCAACTACTTTCGCCAGCTCTACTGTCGGGTACAGTAAATTTGAGGTAACTTCAGTGCCAAACACTGCAATACACATGATAAATATCAAAATATATAATCCGACAGGTATACACATCCCTAGTGCCGCTGCCTTTGGTGCTTTTTTAGGCTCGTCAACCAAGGAAAGGTAAAACCACAAGATTCCAACGCCGAGATAAGCGGCTGAGCCTGAAGTAAAAATTTTAGGATAATCCTTTACAGGTGTTTGAAAAACAGGTAATAAATTCCCAAAATCAAACCAGCCTATATTAAATACAATTACTGTACATGCGATAAAAAGAATAATCGGCATAAATAGCAGATTGATTCGAAACAAACCGACCCTCGAACCGGCAACAGCATAGACGACAACCAACAAAAAGGTTAGTGCAATAACCTCGATGGGTGTGCGATCAAATAGATATTGTTGGGCTATATTAGAAATTTTACGAATTTGAAATGAAGTGATAAAAATAGAAACAATAGCAAATAGACATGTCAAAACAATTGCTACAGGTTTCGTTACGATCTTAGAGGCGTAGGTAAGAAATGTCTGATTGGGAAAACCGGATGCAAATTTGGCTATTGCCCAACATACAAAGATAATCATTAATCCTACAACCAATAAAGGAATCCAACCATCCGATCCTATCGTCAGAGCAGCCAAATCTCTAGGCAGGGAAAGAATCCCTACCCCAATCACGATGGATGGGATAGCAACCATAATATCTCTTTCACTGATTCTTTCATCTCCATATTTAAACCTTTTCATTGCCAATATCTCCTTTATTCATCAGCTTCTCATCATTGGTTTGCATAAAGACTGGACGTTTTTTCTTCATGGTAATAGGCGCACGTAAAACAAGATCCTTCCAATCACTCAAAAAGTTCGGTGCAAAGGGAGCCGAATATGGAACACCAAAACTCGTCAAATTAACAAGATGGATATTTATCATAATATATCCGAGAATGATTCCATACAGACCGAATATAGCAGCTGCACACATTAATCCAAACTGAAGGATCCGAAACGAAATGGCGATATCATACGAGGGCAGAGAGAAAGACGCAATAGCATTCAGGGCAACGACAATTACCATAATAGGACTAACTATTCCAGCTGAAACGGCTGCTTCCCCAATAACGAGCCCTCCTACAATTCCAATGGTTTGCCCAATTGCGGTTGGCAACCGCAAACCAGCTTCTCGTAGCAGTTCCATTGTAACCGTCATAATTAACGCTTCAATAAATGGAGGAAACGGAACTCCATGTCTCGATGCCGCAATAGAGAATGCTAATTTGGAAGGAATCAGTCCTTGATGATAGGAAACTAAGGCAATATATAAAGCTGGCAGAAATACCGAGATAAACGCTGCAAGGTAACGCAGCATTCTAATCAGCGTTGCAAGGGACCATCGCCAATAATAATCTTCAGGAGAATGCATGGAACTGCCGAAAGTCGCTGGTGCGATTAATACAAACGGCGTACGATCAAGCATAATGACAACCTTCCCTTGCAGCATTCCCTCAGCAGCTTTATCCGGTCTCTCTGTACTTAAAACCTGTGGAAAAGGCGACAAAAAACTATCCTCAATCCATTGCTCAATATAACCAGATTCCGGTGCATCATCGATATCAATCGTTTCCAGTCTTCGTTTTACTTCTTCAACGATGTCTGGATTCGCAATACCATCCATATAGACGACAAGAAGGTCCTTTTTAGAGCGCCTGCCAACTTTATAATTTTTAAAACGCAGGTTAGGATCAGCTATTTGCTGACGAATCAGAACCGTATTTGTACTTAAGTCCTCTACAAATCCCTCTCTTGGACCGCGAATAAGTGATTCTGACTGCGGTTCTTCAACGGATCGATTTTCCCCGCCTTTGGTATCCATGATAAGCACTTGGTTTACCTCATCCAAATAGAACACCGTTTTACCGCTGAGGATGGCATTCGATACATCATCTAGTGATTGTCCCCGTTCGATATCTGTTAGCGTAATAACTTCATGTTGAATTACGTCAAATAGCTCCTGTTTATCATCAGGCAATTCTGTTGCCTGTTTTAAATCTTCCATAATATGATCCTGGATATAGACGCTCTCTACTAAGCCATCGATATAAACAATTGCTGTGCGATGATTTCCATTACCAATGGTAAATTCACGTATAATAAGATCATTTGGATTTTCTAGCATTTTTCTTACATTTCCCAGATTTTCAGCCAGATTCGTTCCGATCTCTAGAGAGAAATTTTCTTCTGCTTTTTTTTTATCATTTTTCCGATATAAAGATCGACCCAACTTTATCCCCTCAAGTCATCTAAAATAATTGCTCCTCTTCTTTTTCCCAATGAACCTATATTTATGTATAAAATATATCCAGTAGTAAAATCTAAATCTATATTCCACTTAAGAAAGGGGTCAAAAACAAAATGGAAGAAAAAAAAGTAAAAGTGCATCTAACAGCGGCTGAGATTGCTTCTTTATGGACAGGATATATGAATGATACGATGGCGAGATGCATCTTGGGTTTCATGCTGAAATATATTGATGACCCTGAAATAAAGCCCGTTGTTCAACAAGCCTATGACATTTCTGCAAATCATATCGAGCAGCTGCATCAAATTTTTGAAAAAGAAAATTATGCAATCCCAAATGGTTTTACGGAGAAAGATGTCAATATGAATGCCCCTTGGCTTTTTACTGATACATTTTGTTTAACGTATGTCACGCAGATGGCAAGAATTGGGATGATTACTTACAGTGGGTTTGTCTCGATGAGTATAAAAAAGGAAATTAGAGATTATTCCATACAGGCGCTCAAGGAAGCAACAACGCTTTATGATGACGCTGTCAAAGTTGCTCTTGAGAAAGGAATAAATTCGAGGCACCCCTATATTGAGGTCCCTAAAGAAACAGATTATGTCGACAGCAAAAAATATTATAGCGGTCTTAATCCATTTAGTGAGAAACGACCGTTAAATGCCGTTGAAATTTCTCATTTATATTTAAACATCCAGACAAATGAAATGGGGGCAAGATTATGCCTTGCATTTGCCCAAACCTCCCCTGCCAAAGTTGTACAGGATTTTATGATTAGGGGGAAAAATATTTCACAAAAGCATATAAAAATATTCGTGGATACCTTGATGAAAGGTGATCTTGGAGCGCCACAAATACCGGATGTAGCGGTTAGTGATTCCACAACACAAACTTTTTCTGATAAATTAATGATGTTTCATATGTCCTTGATTATGTCAGCAGGAGTTGGAAACTATGCCACTGCCGGAGCGGCTAGTCAGCGAACAGATTTATCCCTTAATTATTCACGTCTGTCCTTAGAAATTGCCCGGTTTGCAAAAAGCGGTGCAGATATCATGATTGATAATAATTGGCTCGAACAACCGCCAAGCACCAAAAATCGGGAAAAATTAGCCAGGAATAAGGAGAAAAGCTGATTCACTCTATCAGTTGAATTACATTGCACTAAAATTTCGGGAGGGAAAAGAACATGGAAAGAAAGATCAACTTAACAGCTGCGGAACTGTCCCAAATTTGGGGTTCGTACATGAATGCCAGTCTCAACAGTGCCGTATATTCTTATTTTAAAGAAAAGGTAGAAGATGAGGAGATTCGTCCGGTAATCGAGGACGTATATAATATGGAACGAGATCACTTAGAGAAGCTCAAAAGTTTTCTAATCAAGGAAAGCCACCCCGTACCTCAGGGATTTACAGATGGAGATGTCAATACGCAAGCACCAAAGCTTTACACAGACGGCTATATGCTGCAGCATACTTTAAATCTAGGAATGCTGGGAATGACTGCTTTGACGATGTCAATAAGCAGCAGTGCCCGCGAAGATGTTTACTCCTTTTTTAGCAAAGCATTCCAGGATTATCATGCGATCCATCATAAGGCGACACAGATTGCTCTATCCAAGGGTACGTTTGTCCGTCCACCTTCGATACCTGCCCTAAAAGAAGTAGATTTTGTGAAAAAGCAAAATTTCCTGAAGGGTTGGTTAGGTGAGCGCAGACCGCTGCTAGCTCAGGAAATTACAAGCTTATTTGGCAATATAGAGCGAAATGCATTAGGGGCTGCTACATTAACCGGTTTTAGCCAGGTCGCAAAGTCAAAAGAAGTTAAATCCTATCTACTAAGAGGAATTGATATCGCTAAAAAGCATGTGAACATATTTAGCGAATCTTTACAAGGGAGCGGTCTTTCTGTTCCTATGGGCTCTGATTCCCTAGTAACAAATTCTGCTGAGGTTTCCCCTTTTTCCGATAAATTAATAATGTTTCATACGACAGGCATGATTTCACAGGGTTTCGGGTTTTATGGTTTCAGTATCTCGACCAATACGAGAAAGGACATCGGAGCAAATTATTACCGTCTGATGAATGAAATTTTACTTTACTCAGAAGATGGTACCAATATCTTAATCAAAAATGGCTGGCTGGAAGAACCGCCACGAATGATTGATAGGGAAGAGTTAGCGAAAACGGAAAAAGGAAAAGGCTAAAGAGACAGGAAATATTTTCTTATTTATTTTATATACCCGATGTTCGAAATAACCTCCAAAAGCAACAGGTTGGAAAGAATTATCGAAGTAGGTGAGTTATTGGAGACAAAGTTAACGAAGAAAAGCAAGAAGCTTGAGGCGGTCCTTTGGAGCATTGCGCTGCCTGGATTCGCTCAATTATTAAATCATCGTTATATAAAAGGGATTCTATTTATTGGATTGGAGATTTTAATTAATGTAATGGGGAATTTGAATACCGTCATTATTTTAAGCTTCCATCTTAAAATTGAAGAAGCAATCGCACAAACCAATTATTTGTGGCTCATGTTTTATCCGTGCTTATATTTCTTTACAATATGGGATGCATATAAGGATGCCGGTGGTGGAGAAAAGCCTTTTGCATATCTGCCGCTTGCTTTCACAGCCTATTTTGTTACAGTAGGCGTCATTTTTTCACCAAACTTAACAATTTTCGGGCACTTTATCGGTCCTGTATGGATGCCAATTCTATCTACACCGATTGGTTTAGCAATTGGCGGGCTTATCAGATGGTTTCTACTAAAAATAAATGCGGATGGCGAATCAGAAGAGGTTATTTGACAATGCTCTTAAGCTTTAGTTTAGCTTAAGAGCTATTGGTTTTGGCAGCGAGTAGTTTCTGCCAGCTCCCACAGATAAAAAAGCATCCACATTTCAAAAACACCATTAACTATTTGGCTAGATAAAAAGGTCAAAGAGGGTACGATTAATCTTTGTAACTCTATTTCCATATACCGTGACCTTTCATTAATATACGAATATTTATTTAGGTAGCGGGAAAAATAGTTCTGGGTTGGACCAAGCCAAGTTGTTTTCTTTATTTGGAACACCTATTGCAGAAAATCACTGTACCTTACTTCGGAAAAATTAGGAGTGTGCGACATGCAGCCTACTTGGCAAGATGTTATGGAATTAACAAAGCAATTTAGGGACACAAAATTGGAATATTGGTTAAATGAGAACTTATTTACCTTCAGTTGGTGGATTCTTTTCATTACAACAATTGGCCTTTTTGTTGTATGGCTGATTCTTTTAGATAAAAAGAGAATATTCGAGATTATTACATACGGATTTTTTGTAACAAGTGTAGCCATCTTAGGTGATGCACTAGGTGTTATGTTAATGTTATGGAATTACCCAAATTCCTTATTACCTGTATCTCTGATTATTGAAATACACAGAATACAAATGCCTGCTATTTATATGATTATCTACCAATACTTCCCGAAATGGAAATCATTTTTAATTGCCTCTACGATAAATGCATTTATTTTCGCATTTATCCTGGAACCGACTTTGGTGCAGTTACAGATATATGAAATGTTTCATTGGAAACATATCTATTCATTCTTGCCTTATATTATTATTGCCGTTGTATTCAAATTTGTAATTAATAAATTTAAGCAGTGGGATCAGCATTATAAATAGCCTATTTCCCTTATCTCGTCTTGCTCTTTCCAATTATTTTTATTCCCGTACGCCTAATACGATTGGGGATGTATACAACTACCTGGTTGTACGCACAAAGGATGTTTACCAAAAAGAAATAAAACCTTGAAAGGGAACTTTAGAGATGCAGAATTATACACCTGATAATACAGCCAGACGTTATACCGCATATGTCAGCACGGTCGGCACGACACAAATTCATTTAAGAAACCCTTATATTATTGCCTGGTGGAGTGCCGCTTTCCCGGGATTCGGCCACCTGCTTTTATCAAAATATCTGCGTGGGTTTGTCCTATTTATTTGGGAAGTAATTGTTAACCTGCAAGCTAATATTAATTTGGCGATTATTTATAGCTTTCAAGGAAACTTTGAGACAGCTACAAGTGTAGTAGATACCAGATGGCTCTTACTATATACACCCGTATATTTCTTTGCTATCTGGGACAGTTATCGTACAACCAACGATATGAATAGAGTTTACACTGCGTCCGAGCTTGAAGGACATCGTTTTAATACATTTAATATTGGGCCGGTAGAAATAAATTATTTAGATAAACGAAATCCGCTCATGGCAGTGGTAGCATCGATCATTACACCCGGGCTGGGGCAGCTTTACATACACCGAATTTTCACGGCTTTCTTTGTGATTATCTGGGTGCTTCTCTTTTTTTACTTTTCTCATTTTCCGGAGGCTCTTACGTATCTGCTTCAAGGAGAAATTCAACAAGCTAACTCTGTGATAAACGCTGAATGGATCTTATTTCTTCCCTCCGTTTATGGTTTTTCTATGTACGATGCCTACGTAAATACGGTGGAAAATAATAAGCTTTTCGATAGAGAGCAGCGACAATATCTCAAAGATCATTATCAAAATACCTCATTTAAGATCTTAAAGGGGAAGAAGGTTGACTAATTATGCAGGTTTTCTCAACATTTGAACATCATATATCTTTAGAGATAGCGATAGGCACGCTGAAAAGAATAGGTATTCCAAACGAAAATATTTTTGCTGTTCCGCTAGATAGTCAAATAGAAAAACCCAGGTTGTTTGATACACTTCACAGAGCAGACGGAACATCCCTTATCGATATCGGATTGGCGATTGGTACAGGTTTTTCTGTAATCGGTGCAAGTATTGGATTAATGTTATATTGGGGACCAATCATTTGGGGACTAATTGGAGCATTTATCGGATTTCTTATCGGATTCGCAATTAGACTATATGTTGAATATGTCGTTAAAAAACGGAAAAGAGCGTTAAAAGGGGAGCATTCCGAAGTGATTTTAATCATTGATTGTAAGGAAGAACAGGCAGAAATGGTGGAAAGTATTCTCTGGAAAAATTATGCCATCGGGGTCGCAAAAGTGAAATAATGCAAATAGAATGTAGAGATTGCAGAGAATCAAGGGAATCAAATCTAACTGATCTAAAAAACCATTTCTAGGTCTTTGGATCACTCTCTTAGGATTTTCTATAACAGGTTCACCCTCTCCGGCTGTTGCAGTTACCAAAATATTCCAATCCTTTGACCAAAAGAAAAAAGCGGTACCTTCAGCAGAATGAAGATACCACACCTATTATCTTAAGAAACATCCGCTATAACTTTCCTAAACAGTTTCCGTAGTAGCAGGCAAAAGATAATTCTTTGCCATTTGAACAGCACTTTCTGCTTCAATATAACCCCATACGTCATCAAGTGTTGGGTGAGATGTCGCTTTTAGGATGCTCTTAACATCATTAGGACTGAGCTTCGGATTAGCTTCTAGCATCAGAGCAATGATTCCCGCACAAATTGGTGTTGCCATGGATGTTCCAGACAATTGAATATAGCTTTCATCGATCACCATCTCTGGGATTTCCGATTCAATAGCCGATCCTGGAGCGAGCAAGGAAATAATATTTGTACCTGGTGCATAAACATCCGGCTTAACGAGCGTATCAATCGTAGGACCTCTACTAGAATAATCTGCTATCACATCATCTGTACGTTCTAAAGTGTTCTGGTCATCCGTCGAACCAACGGTAATAATAAATGGATCGATTGCAGGGGTGCTTATCGTTGCTGCACTAGGTCCACTATTTCCCGCTGCAGCACATACAACCATTCCTTCATGCCACGCAGCTTGGGCAGCTAATGATAATGGATCATCTCGGAAAGATTCATATGCCGGAGCCCCAAGTGAAAGAGAGATAATGCGTATATTATGCTCTTCTTTATGATCGATACACCATTCCAAGCCTTCAATTATAGTGGATAACCTTCCACTCCCTTGTTCATCCAGAACTTTTAAACCAACAATAGAGGCCTCTGGTGCAGGACCCGCATACTTTCCATTAGAAAGACTTCCGTTTCCTGCTGCATCTCCAGCACAATGCGTCCCATGTCCATTGTCATCATACGGTTCACTTTCTCCATTTATGAAATCTTGAAAAGCTATAATTCGATTCGTGGGATTCGTTAAGTCATCATGTGGATGGATACCTGTATCTATTACTGCAATCGTAACATCCTTTCCAGTTACCCCAAGCTCTTCTCTTACTTTAACAGCTCCTGTTTGCTCACAGGCTATATCTAAAAAGGAGGTTACTTTCCGATCGTAAAAAATCCGATCTACTGCGTCATGGTCTTTAATTTGTTTTATTCTATCAGGTGTTAAGTGTCCCTTCATGGCATTTATACTGCGAAGTTCTCTACCTAGTTTGTTGTGGGGGTCAGCATTGCATACTTTTAGAAGGTCGCCTTTTTTGTCTTGATTGCAATTCTTTTTCAGGTAAACGATAATGGGGATTTCTTGATTGTTGGTTTCATGATTGGTTACTTTTCGAGAATTTCGTAATTGCTCCACTAAGCCAGGGTCAAGTTTACGTTCTGCGTTTTCGAACCACACTTTTTTCCGGTTGCTCATATTACTCCTCCTCGTAAAATATTTACTTTCATTAATAGATTACCAATAAAAAGTAAATAAAACAATCGGACAAGTTTACTATTTTTCGAAAATTATGATAAATATGTAGTAGTTTTGTCTACGTTTAGACAAAACTTGCGTTCATACGAAGTCGAGTTTTGTTTAATTAGATAACTGAAATCTGTTGGTTCTTATAAAAAAATCGAAAGGTGACCGGCACACATTAACTCAAGTTTTAATGTATTATTTCAGTTATTTTACAAATGGTAGTAGTATAAGTTCTATATGTCAGGAGGGGATTACCTGAAATTTTCAATGCGTGGAGATGCTCATAAACTTTATCTTCAACTAAAAGAGATGCCGGTTGAAGACATAAAAAAGAGCCAATATTTAAGGGAAACAGCAGCTATTAAAGCATTTTATCAGTTGCTCGATAATGAAACGTTACGGCTAATTTATTTTCAGATAGTAAAAGAAAAGAACGGTATTGGAATCATTCCAATTTTTGCAACAGCTATACCGTGGCTGCTTTTTCTTTTTGCTAACCCTTTGGAAAACTTCCTCTTTCACGATGGAAGCTCGAACTGGATGATTTTTTCTATTGTTTACTTGATTTTACTCTCGATAAGTTTAGTTCTACATTTTAAAGAAAAAGCATGGGCGAATGTGCATATGGAGATCATTCAAGATATTTTAACGAGACGAAACTAATTGTACTTTGAAAGAACAACCCGATTCTTTACAGACAGACCGGGGACCAGCTAGAATCGGGTTGTCTATATTATAATCGAACAAGAGTGTCTGCTAATTTTTATTTCGTTGGCAAATCTTCAATACTATCAATTTCCATGTATTCCGGGACGACAAATCCTTGTTGAGCACCTTCCAGGTTCGGACCCAAATCAACAATTTCATCTTGATATTGCTCCGCATAAGAAGCCGCGCCTACAGGTAGCCAGG
Organism: Oceanobacillus sp. J11TS1; assembly: GCF_018333215.1. GTDB lineage: Bacteria > Bacillota > Bacilli > Bacillales > Amphibacillaceae > Oceanobacillus. The sequence continues at coordinate 19,233 of NZ_BORO01000030.1, forward strand.
CGATTAACATCCCATCTACTTCCCCTACAGAAAGACTTTCAAATGCAATCCCCATATCGAGTGCAGTTAATTCCACGGTATAACCCAATTCTTCAAGGACAAGGGCAACCACATTCGTGGAGGAAAGTTCTGTATCCCAATTAACATAAGTTAACTCAATTGTTTCATTATTAACTGGTTCAATGCCTTCCATCCAACCCTCAACTTTATCCCGGTTATCAGCAATCCATTCTTCAGCTGCTTCTCTGGGTTCGAGGCCACTCTGTCCAAATTTCGCCATTACTTCATTCATATCAGACACTTCCCAATGAAAGTTGTCCAACAGCTGATAAGCGGAGGGATGGTCCTCTTCCAGGCCTTGACGGACCATTGTATGAATATTTTCCGATTCGCCTAGTGTACCCTGTGGATCCTCCAAGAATTTCAAATCATATTCGCTAAACATCCAATGTGGCTGCCAAAGTGTAACAACAATCGGTTCTTCATTTTCCATAGCATGCAGCATTTCCGTAAGCATCGCTGGTTCTGTACTCGGTATTAGTTCCACATCCAAGTTGTATGCTTCAACTGTTTTCTCTGTGATTTCCATTGTCCCGGACCCTGGCTCAATCCCGACGATTTCTGTAATATCAGCTGCTTCGTTCTTTTCTTCTGTATTACCGTCGCTGGCCTCTCCCTGACAAGCTGCCAATATCATTAGAATACTTACGCTTAAAATAGCAATGCCTTTTTTTAATATCGAATTCATATTTTTAGACCTCCCTTTCTACATAGTAGATTTACAACCGTCAAACTTTTCGACGACTCGAGAATATAATAGAATAAATAAAATTTTAAGGCAAATCTCTTAAATTCCGATTCTCTGCCATTTGAGCTCATCAGATTCGTTAAAATAGCTTATAGTCACGAATAGTCAAAATTCTGCACGTGTTTGAATTTTTTTGATACCAATCAATTGGATTATAGAGTGACACCTAATATATTATTTTATACACAGTTGCCAGATGGCTAAAGATTTTAACTAGCGCATTTATTCTATCCCCCTTAAATGCACACACTTTCCATGGACACCATCCTGTTTAGCTACCACTCACAATCGGCACTCAAATATAACGTCTTTACAAAAATCCTTATTTCTTATAAAATTTAATACATATAAATCCTATTAGTTTGATAAGGATAAGGAGGTATTTATCTTGCAACAACAAGCAACTGTCCCATCAAAGACATTCGTTAAACATACAACAACCACTATAAAAGAACTCCAGCCGGTTCAAAAACCGCTTTTAACAATTGGAATTATCGCTTCCATCATTTTATTTATAGCAATTGTTAGCACGACTGGTATGGTGCAGGGAGTTCTTTATTTAATAGGAATTGCATTAGGTGTTACTTTATTGCATGCACGCTTTGGGTTCACTTCTGCATTCAGACGGCTTATGTCCGTTGGAAATACACAAGGGCTCCAAGCGCATATGCTTATGCTCATGGTTGCCACCACATTATTTGCTATTATTCTTAGTACCGGCTTTACTTTTACCGGAGCTGATCCCGCGGGATTTGTTTCTCCAGTAGGGGTAAGTGTCCTTTTTGGATCGTTTATATTTGGGATTGGCATGCAGCTTGGAAACGGCTGTGCCTCTGGAACACTTTATAATCTCGGTGGCGGTTCCAGTTCCATGATTCTTACATTAATAGCTTTTATTATCGGCTCCACAGTCGGCGCACTTCATTTTCCATTCTGGATGAGCACCCCGTCGCTGGAACCATTCTCCCTTGCAACGTCGACAAACCTGGGATATGGCGGCGCTTGGGTGGTCCAAATGATTGCGTTTATTGTGATTTACTTTATTCTCGTGCAATTTGCGAAGAGAAAGAAACCTCCGATGATGAAGCCGCTCGTCACAACTAGCGGATGGAAGAAAATCTTTCGAGGAGCATGGCCGCTATTTACTGCCGGAATTATTCTAGCAATCTTAAATGCTCTGACACTAGCGGTACGCGGCCAGCCATGGGGAATCACATCTGCCTTTGCTTTATGGGGAGGTAAAGCCCTTGATTTTGTAGGTGTCGACGTAGCTTCATGGGGATATTTCCAGGGAGCAAATGGAACGGCATTGAGTCAAAGCGTTCTTGCTGACGCGACAAGTGTGATGAACTTTGGTGTTATCTTAGGATCCTTTATTGCTGCAACTGCGCAAGGTAACTTCAAACCTAAAAAATTGAAAGCCGGCCCGGCCAGCGCCGCTATCGTCGGCGGATTATTAATGGGTTATGGCGCACGTCTTGCCTTTGGCTGTAATATTGGTGCATACTTTGGCGGCATTGCATCGTTTAGCTTGCATGGTTGGGTATGGATGGTAATGGCAATGCTCGGCACAGGAGTTGCCTTATTTATCAGGCCGTTATTTGGACTCAATAATCCGAAGAAAAATGATTTATTCTGCTAGAAATGGAGATGAATACACGCATGCCCCACAGCGAATTTACAGTCTGTTTTTGGCGTTTGAAGTTGGTTGTAGCTAACTCTGAATAAGAGAATTCATGGGATTACAGTTCTCCGCTTAGCGGAAATCATTCGGGAAATCTATGTTTATACTTTCTAAAAAAACCTTTGAATCATTAGGCGATTCAAAGGTTTTTTATTGGATATTCTTGTAATAGACATTGTTTTATTTTTGAAGTAAATACGGCATATCTTGATCCTCTGGCAACAGGGAATCATAGTTTTCTGGACCCGCTTCACGGTCACGAAGTTCTTTAGCTGCATCCTCTAATACTTCTGGATGTTGCAGAACATCAATGATCGTACTGGCGATAGCTTTCCCTGCATAAAGCATACCTTTTTTCGCATAGGAGGTTTTCCCTTGAGATACGACCTGCCATGTATGAAATGGCGTACCAAAAGCCCACGTTGTTGCCGTCAGCTGTGCAGTTGGTGTCACCCAGCTGACAGCTCCAACGTCTGTAGATCCTGACCCTTTCACATACTCCGGTGCCTCGCGGTAGTCATTCACTTCATGTATAAGCGGACGTTCGGCAAGCTCCTTCGCTTTTTCCTTTCCAACAAGTGATGCAGCAAAAGCTTTATCATCTTTATTGAGTGTCTGGAAGTATTTTTTACTTAATTCCAGCTCTTCTTCTGTAAAATGCGGCTGTTCAAGTGCTTTCATATTTTTATGAAGCAGTTTATCTAATGTGGCATTTTGCACAAGATTAGAGCATACGCCTTCGATGCGATAGTCCATGGAGGTCTCTGTCATTAAGGCAGCACCTTCCGCAATTTTTATCAGACGCTTAAACAAATCCCGTGCTTGATCTGCATGGGGCGCACGTACAAAATAAGATACCTCTGCATTTTTTTGGACAACATTGGGAGACATCCCCCCAGAGTTAGTAATCGCATAGTGGACACGGGCTTCGTCAATCATGTGTTCACGCATGTAATTGGCGCCAACATTCATTAATTCCACAGCATCTAAAGCGCTTCTTCCCAGCTCTGGAGACGCAGCAGCGTGGGAGCTTATTCCTTTAAACGTAAAGGTGGAATGAATAACTGCCAGAGATGGTCCATGAAATAGGCTGTTCGAATAGTGCGGATGCCATGAAAAGGATGCAGCCACATCATCAAATAATCCCGCTTTGACCATATAGGTTTTTGCATACCCGCTCTCTTCTGCTGGACAGCCATAATAACGAATGGTTCCTTCCAGATTATTTTTTTCTAAGTATTCTTTTACCGCAACGGCCGCTGCCATTGAACCAACACCCAACAAATTATGACCACAGCCGTGTCCTGGTCCATTTGCTTGTACAGGTTCATATTCCGCGACTCCTGCTTTTTGACTCAAACCAGGCAGTGCATCATATTCTCCTAAAATCGCTATAACAGGACCACTGTTTCCAAAGCTTGCGGTAAACGCGGTAGGAATATTGGCCACTTCTCGCTCTACTTGGAATCCTTGTTCCTCCATAAAATCAGCTGAGTATTTAGACGATTGGTCTTCCTCAAAGCGAATTTCAGGTGTTTCCCAGATTTGATCACTTACTTTAAAAAAAGCTTCCCGCTTTTGTTCAATAATTTCTTCAATTTCTTTTACAATATTCTTATTCATGGTTACGTTCCTCCCCTTCATCTGCAGCTTCCTTATTTATTTTATAATAAAAGATTATTATGTGCATTGTATTGGAATCCTGGCCTGATGCATGTGTTTAAATTACTCCCTGGATTCTTAAAACAATCTCTGCAATGACTGCTGATCCTAGAAATGTGCCTAAAAATACAACAGAACCAATCACAATGCTTCTCCACCCCAGTTTCGTAAAATCAGCTAAGGAATTTCCGATTCCAATAGCTGCATATGCTAAAAGTGGTGTTGTAAATGCCTGAATATTAATTGCACTGGCCCATTCGATTACTTGCGCAGACCCAGGCGTTATTGGCAAAGATAAGATAATAGAAATTCCGGCCACGTAAAGAATACCTGGTATCGTTTTCCACGGAAGAATCATTTTAAGTGTAAAACCTGCAGCTGTAATCAAAATGAGTATCAACATTCCCATTAATGCATCTCTAGGGATAACCTCATAGCCGATCCAATTTCCAATTAAAACAATAACTCCCGATAAAATTAAAGCTAGAACTGTATGATATAATTGCTTCGTCATGAGCCTGTCTCCTTCTTCTCAGCCGCTACTTCTATCTCCTCTTTAGCCGGCTTTCTTCTAGTTATTAGATAATACATTTTTTCTGCTAGTGGGAGAGCAATGAAAATAGATACAAAAAATCCTGTAGCGACGGATAAAATCATACTGGCGGAGGCTAATGATTGAATTTCTGCTGCCATCTCTGGATAAACAGCACTCAAAGAACTACTTGATGCAGCCATCATACTCGCACTTCCAACTCCTGAAGCCATGGCAAGTGACAAAGGATTCAGCGGTGTAAATGTCGCTAATAAAGTAGCCATCAATCCGAAAAACACAGCCCCAAAAATAGAACCAAATAGATAAATAGAAAATACACCTCTTGTTTCAGGTGAATCAAAGCCAAATTTATCATTGATGATTGCAAGACTGCCTTCTCTTGCAATAGAGAACGTCATTCCGATAGCTTCACGTTTCACCCCTAATAATATTGCTAGAGGCAGACCTAATAATACGGTACCAAGATTTCCGATTTCTTGAAGTAAAATTGCTGGTCCAACTTGCACAATCATGCTAATTGCTGGTCCAATATTTAGGCTGACCTTTGCAACAAGTAAACCGATTAATGCGGTTGTTAAAGTTTCCGAATGCTTGAATTGCTTCTCTTTAATCACCGGTGTAAATACAAAAGCAATTCCTAAAATAAAAGCATAAATCATTGGCAGTATGAGAATCATCCCTGCCCCCACTTCAAATGAGAGCGCACCAATTGTTTCTGCAACAAGCACAATTAATAGGACAACACCGTGGAGGCGCCAATCTTTTAAATATCCTGGAATTTGTTTGAGCATCTAGCCTTCCTCCTTTTAATTTCAGTTCATTTTTTACGTCGTTTAGGCGGCAATAGTTGTTCCTCCGGGAAGAGGGATTGATACTCTTCTAACTCAATTCCCCGTATCTGCAGTTCTTTTGCAGTAGCTTCCTGATTGAAGGCACCTTTTTTCTGTAATCATGTCTTATTCGCCCCCACATTCTAATTTCAATAATAATCTTATAATAAACATAATTACAATAATAGTGTATAATTCTCTATAATTACGAAGGACAAATGGATATTTATCTATATTACTCTTTTAGGGAGGATTATAATGAGCATTCAGTTAGCACATTTACTCGAAAATATACCCTATCAGCTTTGGAAGCAGATTAGTACACATCAATTTAAGCAAATTGATAACAATTCATTCTCTGTTTATGAACCGCCATCTTTTTTTCCGTTAAATACAAATGATATTGCCTATACAGATGGAGGATTAAAAACTAGTAAAGACATTCATTTTCAATATGCACATGGAATTCGTTATGTATTAAGAATTCCATCCTTTCATAGGATTTCTAATGATTTAGAAAACAAGCTTTTTGAATTACTGCCTTTCTTTGCGCATAAGGCCATGGAACAAACACAAAAAAAGTTATTACAAAATTTATATGATAGCATCAATGCTATCACATCCATAACTAATCTAGATGAATTGCTTTCTAAAATTATCGATACTACCATGAAAGTTATTCCCGAAGCAGATGTTGGCGTTCTCTGGGTATATGATGAACAAGATAAATGCTTAAAGGTTCGAAAAACCTCTTCCTTGGTGGATGATGTCACGATGAAATCTATGAAAATGAAGTCTGGTGAAGGTATGATTGGAACTGTTTTTCAACAGGGGGAAGCTAAAATTTACCGAACAAGCAGTGAGATTTTTCAGGCAAGTGCAAATATGTCGGCAGATAACTTAAGCTATTTAGAAAAAGCCTATTCTTTTACGAATGTAAAATCTGTCTTATGCGCTCCCGTAAAAGTTCAGCAAAAAACGAAATGTGTACTGATTCTTTATCAATTTCATCGAGTAACGTTTGATGAGCCTGATTTGGAATTATTAAAAACCTTTGCTAATCAAGTAAGTATCGTTTTGCACAATACAAATATCTTCGAAGCAATGCAAAATCAAAATCAGCTTCTCCAAAAACGAGCAGAGATTCATGAACGTCTCGTACAGCTTTCCTTGCTAAATAAAGGGATAGATTTTATTAAGCAAGCTTTTGAAGAGATTATTGGTTTTTCTTGTTCATTAGTAGATGCTTTTAACTATTCGATTGATCAAAGGGAGTCCTTATATATCGTTGACCGACATCTTGAAAATTTAAATAAAAATGAAACTTTGAATACGCCATTTTTTGTCCATTCCCCAAATAATGATGTCTATCAAGTTTATCCTATTATCAACTTAAATACTTGCTTGGGATATCTTATTTTTGATGCAAAAATAGAATTATCCGCCACACAACGAATGGTATTGGAACAAGGAATTCCTTTACTGACACTTGAATTCATTCATCGAAAAACGGAGACTGAAAATCAATTTAAAGCAACGGAAGAAGCCTTCCAGCATTTATTACTTGCGGAGACAAGTGCCGAACTGCGAAGGGCAGCAAAGCAACTCAGATTGGATGATACGAAACCTGTATTTTCACTTATTTTCGAAGTATCATTTGATGTAAATCCGTCTTTTACAAACCTTTATATGCAGCGTTTTATAAATTTCATTCAGCATCAGTTGGGAAATCAATTAACGATACTGTACACACAAGACGCCTTCATCGTTACTTTGCTGCATGCTTCATCAGTGAAGGAAACGGAAACACTTGTTTTAAAAATTTTCTCCGACGCTTCTTCCATAAAAGTGCGTACAGGGATAGGAACAAAAGCTTTGCGTTTGGGACAAATCGGCAAAAGTTATAAAGAAGCCTATAAAGCGCTGAACCAATTACAAGAAAAATCCATATGGCAACAATCTTTAAACTTTAAAGACATCGGAATAAACCAGCTCTTTCTCTCACAGCCTGAAGAAGAGATACGTGCTTTTGTCAATGATTTTTTTGACCCGCTTATCATGTCAAATCGAACTGATACGCATTTGTGCGAAACTTTGCAGGTTTATATGCAAAACAATCGTAGTATCAGCCAAACTGCAGAAGCACTTCATATCCATGTAAATACGTTATATCAGCGGCTTCACAAAATTGAAAGTTGTCTTCAAATTTCTTTGAAGAATGCAGAGGATGCGTTAAAGGCTCAGCTTGCTTGTTATTTAAAAGAGAATTGGGTTACAGAAATTTAACTATTTTTAAGCAAATAAAAGAAGCTCGGTCATGTTCGAATGTCCTGACCGAGCCCCGGATGCAAATTTAGTTTTTCAGTTAAACAAGTATATCCATAAACTTCAATTGATTGACTGCCTTTCTTCCTCTTTCCGTTAAATTTTATATTGAGCTGCATGCTGCTTAAAGTAATTGATAACATGGTTTCGAAAATCCTTTACAGCTGGCGTCAGCAATCGACCTTTCACCCAGGATATACCTACTGTAAAAACAGCTTGATTATCTGCAATTTTAACAAACGATAAACCCAATTTTCGGCACACAGAGATAGGTAATAGGGCAAATCCCCGGTCAAGTAGCATAATCTCTTCCAAGATTTTCGATTCAACTTCAAAATGATTTTTCGGACTAAACCCTGCTCGCTTACATAAATCAACTGTGAATTGCTGATACGTTTCATTATCTGCAAGAGCTACAAATGCTTCATCAGCTACTTCATGCAAAGAGACTTCTTGTTGATTTGCTAAATACTGATGCGTTGACGGGTAGGCCAGAACAATCGTTTCTTCAATCAGTACTTTGCTATGAATTGCATTATCCCTGATAGGTGGCCCTGCAATCCCTAAATGAAGCTTTCCTTGTTTTAATTTCTTTTCTATTTCCTTTCTCCCTAATAATCCTTGCCTGATTTTTGCATCTTGGCGTTGCCAAATATAATCCTGCATGACCCCGGATAAAAATCTCGGATTCGAAATCGCAATCTGTATCAGCTGTTCTCTTTCTTCTTTTTTCAATCGTAAATCAAACTTCGCATTTTCAAGCTCTAAAAAAATTGCATCCACATGCCTTAATAAAATTTCTCCTGACTCACTTAATACAATATTTCTCCCTTTTCTTTGAAATAATTTCGTGCCTAATTCATCTTCTAAGCGCTTGATTGTCAAGCTTAGAGAAGGCTGGGCAATTTGCAATCGGTCAGCTGCTTTTGACATATGCTCTGTATGCTTTTAGCGGTCTTTCTGCTGCACTTAATACCGAGTATGAAGGAGTACTTGACCATGAGGCAAGTATGATCAGCGCTGCAAAAATTGCAGATGAAACCATTAAAGTCGGTCATGCAAACGGCATTACCTTTGTTAAAATGGTTTGAATGGATATTTCTTCCCTTGAAATTCATGAGGAAGCAGATATTCCTAAACGTATCGACACACTTCGCAAAGCAATGGAACCATCAAAATTATTAAAAGCAAGTATGCTACAGGATTTAGAAAAAGGACGTATTACAGAAATTGATTTTATTAAGTGTTTTCCTGCCTATGCGAAAGGACATCGTATTTCTACTCCATATAACGATATAGTCGTTCAGCTAGTTAAAAAAGCAGAAAAAACTGGAGAGTTACCTAATTTTGATACAAATATAACTTATTTCGAAGAGCTGAATAAACAATAATGTATGAAAAAAGAAGAAGACGTCAAGCAATCAACTGGCAGAGGTCTTCTTCTTTTATTTATATGAGCCTGTCAAATCATCTAACTTCAGCTTTCAAATATTGCAGGCTCCTACTTATCAGGATATTTCTCCTGTAAAAACTGCACAGACTGCATAATCAATTCCCGCAAGACCGCTTCATCCACATCGGCCAGCTTATTAATATAAACGCAAGCTTTGCCTGTTGTGTGCTTCCCAAACTTCTCCAGCAATTTTTCACGCTCCGTATCTCCGGTCGCAAAATAAAGACTGATTTTTGCTTTACGTGGAGAGAAGCCAACTAATGGTGCATCTCCCTCATGGCCAGAGTCATACGTATAATGGTATTTTCCAAATCCGATAATGCTAGGTCCCCACATTTTCCCTTCCATACCCGTCGTTTCTGTAAATATATCCAGCAAACGATAGGCATCCTCCCGCTTGCGTGGCTGTTCTACCTCTTCAATAAATTCAATCACACTGTTATCTGTTTCCTTTGTTTTTAATTGATACATTATTCTTCTCCTTTAAAAGCTTCTTGTAATGCCTGTATATCTAATTTTTTCATAGGCTGCATTGCCTGATTTACTCTCTCGATTTGTGCCTGTGATGCGTGTTCGCTCATCATTTCATCCAAGTCGCGTGGAACAATTTGCCAAGAAACACCATACCTGTCCTTTAACCAACCACATTGTTCTGCTTCAGGGACGGCCGATAAATGTTGGAAATAATCATCCATCTCTTCTTGTGTATCACATTTTACTAACAAAGAAACGGCTTCATTAAATTGGAAATCATGCTTCATGGCACTATCCATTGCTGCCAGCCAGACATTTTCAAGCATAAAATCAGCAAACATCACCGTACCTTCCATGTTTGGGTCCATACCTGCGGGATAACGTGCAAACACTCCTTGCTTGCTGCTGTTAAAAATGGATAAATAAAATTGAATCGCTTCCTCTGCTTTTCCGACATTTTCATTTACAAACATCATGGATGGCAATATTGGCGGCCTTTTTTCTCCTTCTGGGTTTGTCAGGATAAGCTGCCAGGATACTCCATATTTATCTTGAACCCATCCGTATTTTTTACTAAAAGGATACGCATCAAACGGCATAAGCACCTGCCCGCCATCGGATAACTTCTCCCAAACTTCTTCCATCTGCTGAGAAGCATTTTTATCCCGTGCCGGATTGAAGTTTACCATAAAGGAAATGGATGGATTAAATGAAAAATAAGGTCCAGCACTAATTGCCATAAAACGCTGTCCCCATAAGTCAAAGGAAACCAAATCGCAGTCTCCAGATGGTGTATCTGTAATAACAATTTCACTAACTATTTGAGACTCTGGAAAAACAGATGTGTAGAATGTCGCTGCTTCTTTTGCTTCTCTATCAAACCAAAGATGCGGAACAATATTTTGCGTAATCGTTGTCATTATTTTAGCTCCTCCAATGGATAAAGATAATTTAACTATATCATTTTTACCTTGCTTCCCGCTTCTTCTAACCTCTCTCGGCGCTATTCAGCCGAGGCACGCCCATTAATCTGAAAATTATTTCTTTATTTTCCTTAATCAGATGCCTAGACATAGGTAGATCTCTTCCTCTATGATAGTGCTATTGTTTTTTTAGTTAGACAGAAAGGAGTTATCTAATGACTTTAAAATATTCCCGAAATATGGTTCTACTGATATTTATGATTGGTACATTTGCGATTGGCATGACGGAATATGCAGTGACTGGACTATTAACGCAATTTGCTGCTGACTTAGATGTAGCAGTCTCTACAACAGGATTATTGCTTAGTGTTTATGCTATCAGCGTCGCTATCTGTGGTCCGCTGCTTCGGATACTGACAGTTAAATACTCTCCAAAGCCATTACTGATCTTACTGATATCTATTTTTATAATAAGTAATATGATTGCAGCAACAGCACCCAATTTTGAGATACTTCTTCTCTCCAGACTTCTTTCTGCAACGATGCACGCACCTTTCTTCGGGCTAACCATGAGTATGGCAGTAGATATTTCTCCTCCTCATAAACGCACAAACTCCATCGCCGCGGTCCAGGGAGGACTTACAATTGCTGTTATGCTGGGGGTCCCGTTTGGTTCTTATATTGGCGGGTTGCTTGATTGGAGACTCGTATTTTGGTTTATTGCACTAATGGGCGTCATTAATTTAATCGGAATTGTGTTCGTTACACCGAATATCAAGCAAAAAGAAATTCCGAAATTAAAGAATGAATTAGCTATATTAAAAAATAAAAATGTCTGGATGCTGATTGCCGTGATTGTCCTAGGTTTTTCCGGTGTATTCACTGCTTATACATTCACAGAACCGATGCTGAGAGAACTCGCAGGCTTTGATGTGACAGGCATAACGATTGGATTATTCCTTTTTGGACTCGGTGCAGTTATAGGGAACTTCGTATCTGGAAGTTTTCAACCGGAAGTACTGACAGAACGCTTAATTGTAGCGATGGCTATTTTAGGCACGGTGCTTATCAGTTTCACCTTCTTACTCATGAATCCATTCTTCACCTATGCAGCTTGTTTCCTATTTGGTGCCGGCACGTTCGGAACAACGCCGATATTGAACGCAAAAATAATTCTTGCAGCAACAGAAGCTCCAGCCTTATCAGGTACCATCGCTGCATCCGTATTTAATCTGGCAAACTCGATTGGAGCAACCTTAGGCAGTCTATTACTGACAAATCATTTTTCTTTCCGGGAAATTACCTTTGTCGCTGGCGGTATGATTTTCTTTGGGGTAATCCTTATGTTTATAACGCATAAGATGGAGGATAAATCTTTATTTAGAGCTCCAGAAGAGGTTTATGAATAATATATGATATAGGGAAAAGGACGGCCATATTCAATTATGAGTTGTCCTTTTCCTTTAATAATCATCTTGACACGCAGATTCTATAATGATTTTACAAGCTTTATTTCATCATTAATTGGAATTCCATCATTACCAATTAAGGGAATGGAAGACTTTATTTCTCTAGCTTTTTTTACTGCATCCGTGAACACAGCCTCTATTTTATATCCTCTTTTCTGATAAAACTTTAAAGCGTTTAAATTATCATTCGTAGTCACCAAAGATATCAACTTTACCCCATATAACTGTAGACGCTTCTCCACTTCAGCCATTAATAACGACCCTATTCCTCTTCCTTCACAAATACTATCTAATGAAATCACTTCTGCTTCATTGCCATGTATTACATAGGTTACTAACCCCAACACTTTATGGTTTTCCTCGAATATAAAGCCATCCAAGCTATCACAATAATAGACTCCTGATGAAATAACCATTTCCGAGCCATCCCAGTGTTCTTTGAAAAAACCGATAACTTTTTGTCTATTTTCATCAGAAATTTTCACAATCGACATCCTTTCATCCCCTTCTGCAATAAGTTATCTATTAATGTTTTTTGATAAGTATCTTCTCTCGTAATCTTCCATAATCTCCCTCTATCATTTATGAAAGAACCCAACGTTATATATTAATATAAAAACTAGCTGTCGACTTGAAGGAAAAAGTTCAATTATAGAGGATAGTTTTTTATACGAAACATGGTCTCTGTAACGCTAACAAAGAGATTTCTTTGCTCCTCCCTTTTCCAATCCTCTTCCACTTCCGCCATCAGCCACATTACTTCGTCTAAGAATACATGCAAAACGGTTTCTTCCCAGGCGTTTATTTCTATAGTTGTTAAAGTCTGATGCTTTAAGTAACCTTCTAAAAATAGTTTCCATTCTTTCGGTGTAAAAGTACGGTTAGGTGCTGAAGATAATTCATTGTGAAACAATAATAGTGCCAATGCTAAATCAAAAGTGCGCGGAATCCACTTAGCATTATCCGGATCAATAAGCACAGGCCTGCTTTGAAAGACAAGATTATTCGCTTTATAATCATGGGGAGTTTCGACCCAGTTTAATGCGGTACTTTTTAATTTCCGCTGATTTTTCACTGCTCTATGCAATTGATCTTTCAGTTTGTGGACATCCATATCCACCTGATAAGCACGAACAAAATGACTAATTTTCTTCATATGTTCCTCTACTTCATAATGAAAAAAGTCAAAGACATCGTACCGACTCAAACCAAAATTATTTCCTGAAGAAGAAAGTGCATGGATAAGTCCAAGTAGCTCTCCTGCCTGGATAATTTCTTTGTCTGTCCCCTGATAATCTCTTCCATTTATAAATGGATAACAAATATAACATGCATCATTTATTTGCTTTGGGTTGCCATTGTTTAAGTTTACCGGAGTTACAATGGGTATACCATTTTCTTTTAAATACATGCAATATCTGACAAGACTCCATGCTTTTTCCAAAGGGTATTGCGTTCGCTTTATAATATAATTTTGAATCTTATAGACTGGAGAAAATGGGTAAATACTTTCTTGTTCTTCTGTTACGTAAAATCCAAACTCTTTTAAAATAGCTATACTGCTCATACTCTAACCTCCTCGCACTTTAAAATCATTAAGGTTACTTGAAAATTCTGTTTATCAAACCTATTATAACTTAGACTTCACCAATAATGAATTTAAAGAAATAAAAAGCAAAAGCACTCTCCCTATTACTAAAGGAGAGCACTTCACAAAATGACAGTTTAATATATTCCTATTTTATTTATGAAATAAAGAAACTTAAACCAAACACAACAAAGAATCCTACCAAACCAATAAGCGTTTCCATAACAGTCCATGACTTGAGTGTATCTTTCTCTGTCATCTCAAATAATCGGTTTACAAGCCAAAATCCAGAATCATTCACGTGAGATAAAACAGTTGCACCACATGCGATAGAAATAGCAATTAACGCCAACACAGGCTGTGAAAGATCCGTCATATCAAGGATAGGAGAAATTAATCCTGCAGCTGTGATCATTGCTACTGTTGCTGAACCTTGCGCGACACGAACAAAAGTAGCAATCAGAAATGCAAGCAGGACGAGAGGAAATCCGGAAGAAGCCAATAGTTCTCCCATAGCATCGCCGACACCGCTTTGGATGAGTACTTCTTTGAAAACACCGCCCGCTCCTGTTATTAAAATAACTATTCCGGCAGGTTCAAGTGCTTTTGTGGTAATTGATTGCATTTCGTTTTTAGAAAGACCGCGACGTTTACCCAAGAAATATATAGATAGAAGCGTTGCAATGATTAGGGCAACAAATGGATGTCCAATAAACGTTACAACTTCCTTTACAACGCCCTCTTCCAGTAGAACGCCCCCTGCCGTATTGAACAAAATTAATACTAACGGTGAGAGGATAAGGAAACAAATTAATCCAAAACTAGGAAGTGGCTTTTTCTCCTCTTTATCTGCCTTTTTTCTCGCTTCTTCCTCAGCAACATGTTCAGGAACGCTAACATGAATTTTATTCCCTATATAGCGACCAAATATCGGTCCAGCTACAATCATTGCTGGAATCCCGGCAATGACACCAAATAACATCATCCATCCTAAATCAACGCCTAGCACGGATGCTACGGCGATAGGCCCTGGTGTAGGCGGTATAAAGCTATGGGCTACTGCCAACCCTGCCAGGAGCGGAATTCCGTAGTAAAGTAAGGATTTTCGCGTACGTATTGCCAAACTATAAAGTATCGGAATTAGAATAACAATAGCCACATCTAAAAACACTGGAATTGCAACAACAAAACCTGTTAAACCAAGCGCCCACTGCGATCTTTTCTCACCAAATTTATCAACAAGGGTAAAAGCAAGCCGCTCAGCACCGCCAGATGTTCGAAGTACTTCTCCAAACATCGCACCGAGTCCAACTACAATCGCAATAAAACCTAAAGTGCCGCCCATCCCATCTTCCATTACTTCCAGCAGAAAACTAGGATCCATTCCTGTAAAGATCCCAATGAAGATACTCGCAATGAGCAATGCCAGGAATGCTTGCATTTTTGAATGCATAATCAAATATAAAAGCACAGCAATTCCTATAATTGTTATAAGTATTAAAGCTGTTGAAGACATCTATTTTCCCCCTTCTTTATTTATTTTTTACCATTCTGCTACACTATGATCTTTATGACGCCAAATTGGATTTTTCCAATCATGTCCTTTTTCTGCCATGGCTCGTACATGTTCTTCATTGATTTCAATCCCTAAACCTGGGCCATTCGGAATATCGACATATCCATCCTTATATTTGAATACGCTGTCATCTTTTAAATAATCTAGTAAGTCAGAGCCTTTGTTATAATGAATTCCCAAACTTTGCTCTTGAATAAATGCATTATGGCATGTAGTATCAACTTGCAAGCACGCAGCTAAGGCAATTGGTCCTAAAGGACAATGCGGTGCTGCCGCTACATCAAATGCTTCTGCCATAGATAGGATTTTTTTATTTTCTGTAATCCCTCCAGCATGAGATAAATCAGGCTGGATAATATCAGCATATCCGTCTTTTAATAGATTTTTAAAATCCCATTTAGAATACATTCTTTCCCCAGTAGCTATTGGAATCACCGTATGATTGGCAATCTCTCGCAATGCTTCATTATTTTCTGGTAGAACTGGTTCCTCAATAAACATAGGTCGAAATTGTTCCAGCTCTTTTGCTAATATTTTTGCCATTGGCTTATGAACACGCCCATGAAAATCAATACCGATTCCGATATAAGGAACGACTGATTCACGAATAGCTGCTACATTTTCTAGAACCCGATCGATTTTTTCGTAGGAGTCGATATATTGCAGTTCATCCGTACCATTCATTTTGATAGCAGTAAATCCTTTATCAACAACTTCCTTAGCGGCTGCTCCAACATCAGATGGGCGATCTCCGCCAATCCATGAGTATACCCTAATGGATTCTCTTGCCTTTCCTCCCAACAGCTGGTGGACTGGAACGTTTAAATATTTTCCTTTAATATCCCAAAGTGCTTGGTCGATACCAGAAATGGCACTCATTAATATAGGTCCACCTCGATAAAATCCTCCTCGGTACATCACATTCCAATGGTCTTCAATCTGCAGCGGATCTTTTCCAACCAAATACTCCATCAGTTCAATAACTGCTGCTTTCACAGTAGCAGCTCGCCCTTCAATAACTGGCTCTCCCCAGCCGGTAACTCCTTCATCTGTTTCTATTTTTAAAAACAACCATCTTGGCTGTACTTGGAATAATTCATAGTTTGTAATTTTCATATTTTACTACCATCCTTTGTGTTTTATTACTTTTTACTTATCAGTAACTGCCTGGACGAATATTTGTGCTTTTTCTGTTAATGCTCGCAAATATGCTGTATTTACTTCCTCCTTTGTATTTACAAGAGAACTTCCAATTCCAAATGCTGCTGCTCCAGCCTTTTTAAAGTCAGCAATATTATTTTCATTGACTCCACCGGTTGGTATCAATGGAATGTGGGAAAGCGGTCCGCGTATATCTTTTATATATGCTGCACCTATACTCGCCGGAAATACTTTTACGAGGTCAGCTCCATGCTCATAAGCTGTCAATATTTCTGTCGGTGTAAAGGCTCCCGGAATACTTACTTTTCCATAACGCTTTGTCATTTTAATCGTTTCTGTACTTACTGTTGGCGATAAGATAAAATCTGCTCCTGCATCGATTGCTGCTTTTGCAGACTCTGGATCTAAAACCGTTCCTGCTCCAACTTTCATTTCTCGTCCAAGTGTTTCCTTGAGCAGCTTAATCCCCTCTAACGCATTAAGAGAATTTAGTGTCACCTCAATAAGACGGACGCCGCCCCCTTTTAAAGCGTTTCCAATTTGCTGCAGATCTTCTTTCTTTGCACCTCGGATAATCGCAATAACTTTATGCTGATAAATTGCTTCAAATGTATCCAAAATAACTCCTCCTTAACGATTCACATCATCGTATACTTTCGATTCCATAAACGCTTGCAGTTGATTTCTTGTAGGTAATCCTTCAATATCCCCATCGACCTGTGTTACCAAAGCTCCTACAGCACATGCTCGTTTTACAGCTTCTTTCCATGTTAATTCATCCAATAAACCAGATAGCAGCCCAGCCGCAAAGCCATCCCCTGCTCCAACAGGATCAACTACATATGGAACAGCATAAGCATCCACCATGCCGTTCTCTTCGCTATTTTCAAAGTACGCACCTTTTTCTCCCAGTTTAACTACAACTGTTCCTGCTCCAAGGTGCCTGCAGTGCTTGGCAATTTCTGTTGAATCCGTAGTCGTAAATAAAAATTCACCTTCTGCTTTCC
This sequence comes from Oceanobacillus sp. J11TS1, assembly GCF_018333215.1. GTDB lineage: Bacteria > Bacillota > Bacilli > Bacillales > Amphibacillaceae > Oceanobacillus. The sequence goes on from NZ_BORO01000030.1 coordinate 36,746, forward strand.
CCGGTAACACAATATCAGATAAACCAATTATCTTCTTTATTAACTCCACTCCACTATCTATATCGAGTAATTTTTTCCTTATATTGGGGTCAAAAACAATCGTTACTCTTTCTTGTTTTGCTTTGTGAATAAGAGCAAAAATCGCCTCTTTACAAGATTTACTCAAAGCAGGAGTAATCCCAGTCACATAGAGATATTTTGTATCAGATACATCTACTTTTTCAATATCTTCTGGAGTCATTTTACTGGCAGCAGAATCTTTTCTGTAATAAAAAATAGAGGTTGTTTGCGCATTTGTTTTCTCTTTTAAGAAAATCCCAGTAGATGCATTTTTATCTTTTTTTACATACGTTGTTTCCACCCCTTCCCCACGTACAGCGCTTACAATCTTTGCACCGAGTTCATCATTTCCTACCTTGCTAATCCAGCTTGTCTGATGGCCCAGTTTTGCTAAACCAATTAACGTATTGGTTTCAGCTCCAGCAATTTTTGCCGAGAAATCATTAGCATATCGCAATTGTCCGCTTGTCTTTGGAGAAAACAAGACCATTGTTTCTCCAATACTTAAAACATCCATTTATACACCTTCCTCACTTACATATCCTAGCTTTGCTGAAATAACAGCGGCCGTTTGTTTTAAATGCTTTAAAATGGATTCTTGCTGCCTAAGCATCCTTTCTTTAGGCCCAGCTACACTAATTGCTGCTTGGATGGAACCCATGATGTCAAACACAGGTGCCGCTAAACAATAAAGACCATCTTCATTTTCCTCATCATCAATCGAATACCCTTGTTGTCTGTATTCTTGAAGTCTTTTCTTTAATTCTTCTTTACTTGTAATCGTCTGTTCCGTAATCGCTTTTAATTGAACAGTATTCAAATAATTGATTCGATCATTTTCATTCATAAACGCAAGAAATGCTTTACCAAGTCCTGTACAATATAACGGCTTTTGCCCTCCTAAGTAAGCTGAAGTTCTTATCGATCGGTTGCTATCAATCTTAGCTACGTAGACCAGTTCTTTTTCTACTAAAACGGCCATAAATACAGTTTCTTCAACTGCTTCCGTTAATTTTTTTAAAGAAGGATGACCTAAAGAAGAAATATCAAGAGATTCCATCGCCGCATTTCCCACCGGAATTAGTTTTGGCCCTAAAATGAATCGCTTCTGCTGATTAATAGACAAGTAATTTTCATGGAGTAAAGTTTTCACTAAACCTGATGTACTACTTTGTGGCAGCTGCAGGGTTTCACTAATTTCTTTAATCGTCATTCCATTCATGTTTGCACTTAATAATTCAAAAATCCTTAAAACACGTTCTGCTGACTTGACCGACATAACATCACTCCCATCACATATATGATTTAAAATCTTATATGTGATTTTTATATTTGAATTTTAACACGTCTAATTTGAAATAACAACCTTAAATTGAAAGCGCTTGATATTTTCCCATAAAAAATGACGGGAACCTTTTCTCCCATCATCTTTCTATCTCTTACCCATTTCTATTTTTTAGTACTAAACTCCTCAGCGAACCTATCACAGTTAAACCTTCTATCTCCTCCTCATGACCTTGGGGCTGAATATACACTGCATCCATCCCCAGGGATAAGGCCGGTGCAATTTCATTGATAAAATTATCGCCAACAGAAACAGCCTCAGAAGGTTCCATGTTATACTGTTCCATTAAGTACTCCATTAATTTCTTGGTATAGGCAGGTTTTTTAGCTGAAGTAATAAGGTGATCAAAAATATTGGTTAAATCCAGCTCATTCAATAACCGTGTCACATCTACCCTATCACTATTAGTCATCAAGACAATCTGTGTTTTCTCTTTTAATTGCAATAAATACGCACGAAGTCCTTCCAGCCTTTCTATCGTAAAATCGTCTGTAACCATAAATTCTTTTGTTGCCAGATAGCTGCTGTAATTTTCTTTTACGCCATAATGCTTTGCACAGGCAAAAGGAAGCCACCAGCCATCTCCAATAGCAACTAAATGATCGAAATCAAATTGCTGTGGTCCATGATAATATTCTCTCATTTCTGCTTCAGATATTTTTTCACCGTTCCAGCGATATGCTTCCGTTACCTCAAAAGTAAGAGAATTAATCGTTAAAATCAAATCGCGCTGCACATCATAGACCTTCCCGATAGAGACAAGGTGTTCTCCATCTTTCATTGCTTCATATTCCCGATAAAAATCAGCCTGTTGATCGGCTGCAACCTTCTCTTGTAAAAGTTTTGCATAATAATCAAAATGTGCTGTCCCCTCATATAAAGTTCCATCTAAATCAAAAATAACAAGCTTATATTTACTTAACATAACACACGCCCTCCTATTGCCTTTATCATAGCATATATTCCATTGGTTTCAGCATAAAATACCAACCAATTTAATATCTTTAGAATATTCATTAAAATTAAGTGGATTTCCAAATCACTTATAATGAACTTGAAACAAACTATATCATTTCAACTGGAGGGGAAGGTATTGTTAAAAAATGGGGCAATCGCATTATTCACGATTGTACTGGCTCTTATCTTGGCTGCTTGTGGTTCTGGTTCAGGGGATGAAGAGGATACACTTGTTTTAGGTTTTGTTCCATCTACAGACTCTGACAAAATTGCAGACAATATTGAGCCGCTTGTAGAACGCTTAGAAGAAGAACTTGGCCGTGATGTAGAAGGTCGTGTCATGACAAATTTTAGTGGTCTCGTGGAAGCTTTAGGCAATGATCAAGTCCATATCGGGTTTATTCCAGCTTTTGGTTATGTGCAAGCAACAGAGCGCTATGATCAAGTAGAAGTTTTTGCAAAGTCAATTCGTGAAGGGGATTCTTCCTACCGTGCTCAATACACTGTCCGTGCAGACTCTGGCATTGAAAATCTAGAGGATTTGGAAGGGAAAATTTGGGCATTTGCCGATCAAGGTTCTACATCAGGATACCTGTTCCCAGCGGCACAACTGATGGATGAGTACGGCGTAACAGATTTAGATTCTTTCTTTAGCAATCAAATCCAAACTGGATCGCATGATGCGGCATTAGTTACTGTTCTTGAAGGGGACGCGGACTTCGCGACAACATTCGAAGACGCTCGCACAAACATTGTTGAAGACTATCCAGAAGCAATGGATGAGCTGGTGCAATTAGACTTTACGGAAGCCATTCCGAATGACACAATTAGCGCCAACACAAATCTATTAAGTGAAGAAGAAATTGCCGAAATAAAAGATATTTTCCTAGAATTTAACGATGACGAAGAAATGATAAATGTAATGGATGAAGTTTACAACTGGACTGGCCTCGATGAAGCAACGCACGAAGAATATGAAATTGTACGTGATGTTTATCATAAATTCCAAGATCAGTTTGAAGAATAAACAATTACTCTAGCAAGCAGGAACATTACCGGATTCCTTCATGATTCTAAGGGAAAGAGATAATCTTTCTCTTAGAGTCTGCTTGAATAAGAAGGCTCTTCATCCTAAACTCCTGCTCATCCTGAGATAAAAGGAGAATTTCATTATGATAGAATTTAAGGATATTTCCCTTGTTTATCCAAATGGTACGCAAGGTTTAAAAAATGTCAATATCCAAATTAATCCTGGAGAATTTGTGGTTGTCGTCGGATTATCCGGTGCAGGAAAATCAACATTGATTCGCAGTATAAACCGTCTTGTGACACCAACGCATGGCGAACTGCTTATTGATCAAGAGAATATTTTAAATTATCGTGCCCGTGACCTTCGTAAACTCCGAACAAAAGTCGGAATGATTTTCCAAAATTATAATCTCGTGAAGCGTTCTTCTGTAATGAAAAATGTTATTTCTGGGCGCTTAGGATATACAGGAACACTTAGGAGCTTGTTTAACCTATATCCGAAAGAAGATATGGCTCTCGCCTACCGCAGTTTAGAGCGTGTAAACATATCTGAAAAATTATACCAGCGCTCTGACCAGTTAAGCGGTGGTCAGCAGCAAAGAGTTGCTATTGCACGTGTACTTACTCAGCAGCCAAATATTATTCTCGCAGATGAACCAGTGGCATCACTTGATCCGCCAACCTCGCATCAGGTAATGACCTATTTGCGGAAAGTAAATAAAGAAGATCATATCACAACCATTGTCAACCTGCATTTTATTGATATGGCAATGGAATACGCTGATCGTATTATCGGAATGAGAGCAGGTGAAGTCGTTTACGATGGGCCTGTCAGCGAGGTCTGCGAAGCAACATTTGAAGAAATTTATGGAAGAAAAATTCGTGATGAGGACCGGGTAGGAGGTTCTGATGATGCGTAAAACAAGTCAGCCAACATTGCAGGGCATAACATCCAATCAAACCAAAATACGGATTACCTCCATTTTCGTTATCGTGGTTGGTTTTTATCTGTTTACTTCCATAAAAACTGAATCTTCTCTTCTCGATTTATGGAATGGCAAAAATGGTTTTATAAATATTGCTCAAAATCTTTTTCCGCCAAATTGGAATTATGCATCCACTGTGTTGCCACAATTAATCGAAACGTTACATATGGCAATCATCGCAACCACAATTGCTGCAATAATCAGTATTCCAATTAGCTTGTTATCAGCTGCAAACCTCTTTCCAAATGCCTTTATTCATCAGCCAGTGCGTTTTATTATGAATGTATTGCGTACCATTCCAGATATATTACTTGCTTTAATCTTTGTAGGAATCTTTGGGGTTGGCGTCTTTCCTGGGATCATGGCTTTAATTATTTTCTCCCTGGGTTTACTCGCTAAATTAGTGTATGAAACCATTGAATCTATTGACATGAATCCGATTGAGGCAATACGTGCTTCTGGCGGAAATACACTGCAGGTGATTGGGTATGCAGTGCTGCCGCAAGTACTCCCTCAATTTGTATCGTTTGGTTTATATGTATTTGAGGTAAACGTCCGAGCATCTCTTGTGCTAGGTTTTGTAGGAGCTGGCGGTATTGGCCTTCTCTTAAATCAGCAAGTAAGCTGGGCGAATTATCCAAACGTCATGACGATTATTATTATCATCTTTGTATCTGTTGTTATTATTGATTACATTAGTAACAAATTAAGGGAGCGACTAATATGACAGAGTTTACGTTACCTCCTAAGCCAAAGAAAACAGCTTGGCAAAAGATGCGGCCATACCTCATTGGAATTATTCTTCTTGCCATTTATATCTGGACTTTTTCAAGTATCGAAATACGCTGGAGCCGTGTTTTCAGCCAGCATACAGTTGAAAGTTTAACACGTGTTATTCCGCAATTATTCTCTCCAGACTGGTCGGCCTTCGGAAAAGTAATGGGGCTTATGTGGGAAACATTGTTAATGGCTTATACAGGTACTTTAATGGCAGCAATATTGGCTGTCCCTTTTGGTTTTTTCGCTGCAAGTAATATGGTAAAAAATAAATTTTTAAACACAGCTTCTAAATGGGCATTGAACGCTATTCGTGCATTTCCTGAGCTTGTTTTAGCTTTAATGTTTGTAGCAGCTGTAGGACCAAGACCTTTTGCCGGGGTTATCGCCATTGCAATTGGCTCTATCGGAATGCTGGGTAAGCTATATAGTGAAGTCATTGAGTCGATTGATATGAATGTAGTGGAGGCTCTCGAAGCAAATGGGGCAAATAAACTCCAAGTACTTTTTTATGGAATCATTCCGCAAATTATTCCGGAATTCTTATCCTATGCGATTTATCGTTTTGAAATTGACGTCCGCGCCTCCACGATTTTAGGTATTATCGGCGCTGGCGGTATCGGAACCCTGATCACCATTGCGACAACCAACCGAAATTGGTCTGAAGTGGGTCTAATCTTAGTGGTTATTATTGCCGTCGTAACATTGATTGATATTGTGAGTGCGCAAATTAGAAAACGATTGGTTTAAGTTTCGAGCTGCGTTTAGGAGAAAGAAGATCTCTTGTTGGAATTTTGGCTTCCATAGGATCTTCTTTTTTCTGTGCCTCAGGAAGCAGCTCACTCGATCTTTTTTATCATCCAATTCAGTGCAACTTTCGAACGCGCATAGTGTACCAACGGTTTCTCTTTTGTAACGTTCTCCGGTAAAAAGGGAAAAAGCGATTGATGTTTGATGTTTATTTTTGCATGCTTAACTGACCAACTTTCATGCTGAATGTCCCCACGATATAAATGACCTGATTTATATGTCCACATAATATACCGTTCCAATAACCAATAATCTAGCCCCTGCTTTTCTGGCTGGAAGAATTCATTTTTGGGGCAGTAGCTCGCTTTAAATTTTGCTGGCACCTTTCCTTTACGCGAACTATAGATATGATAGGTATCTGTTATTTTTTTCATCCTCATATCCGCATGATAAAAAGGAGCAGTTACCATCTTTGCGCCCAGGACAGCAGATAATTTATTGGTATCCATGCTGAAGAAATATACGCCTTTTTCTCCATTTCTTTTCACATACGTTCTTGCATTTACTTGCAGCATCGGACGTACATAAGGAATCCTTGGTAAATGACGCAATCGAACCCTGCTAATTTTAAAAGACACAATACTAATCCACGCTTGCCCATGATATGTATCTAGCTCTAACCCTTCTGGGAGATGATTCGCCAGCACTTCAGGTGAAATTGGCCAATGGATAAATAATAAATTCTCCCACTTCTGCAGCATTACCCAGGGGGAGAGTTCATTACTTTCTATTTTTCGCGTAATTTTTTTAAACATCATATGAACCCTTTCCCTGCTAATATGTATAATTGAATGTAGTTTCACTTTTATAAAAGCAAAGCAACCCAAACCTCGTTATTCATTATTCCACAATCTTTAGGATTCTAAAACAGAACTTGGGTGGATTGGCTTGGAGCGACTTTTTTCTTTTTGGAGCGCATTCTGATGGGGTTGGAGCGCTTTTTCATTTTGGGAGCGGTCCGGGATGGGGATGGAGCGCTTTTTCTTTTTTGGGAGCGGTTCGGGATGGGGGTGGAGCGCTTTTCCCTTTTTTCGAGCGGATTCTGATGGAGTTGGAGCGACTTTTTTCTTTTTGGAGCGCATTCTGATGGGGTTGGAGCGCTTTTTGATGACGTACAATAGTCTGTGTAAGATGAATAAATAGGAAAGGTAAGGTTATCCTACCCTTTAGTTAATCACGACAAAAACTAAGAAGAGGAGACCTTACCCATGTCTACTAGTATAACTGATA
>NZ_BORO01000031.1 GCF_018333215.1 Oceanobacillus sp. J11TS1
TTCCGTTTGCTTCCTGCGCTCGACTTGCATGTATTAGGCACGCCGCCAGCGTTCGTCCTGAGCCAAGATCAAACTCTCTATAAAAGTTTTTTGTTTCTTAGCTTTCAGAAGTCAACTTCTGACTTATCCAATAAGAAAAACGAGGTTGTCTTTCTTCTTTCGTACTGGTTGTTTTGTTCAGTTTTCAAAGAGCAATTTTTATTTCTTCGCCTCAAGCAGCGACTCTATTAATATAACATAAAAGGAAGATTGTTGTCAACAACTTTTTTTATTTTATGTTACCTGAGCGCTCGCTCGAATCAGCAACGAAATTAACTTTACCATGTTGGAAATAGAAAGTCAACGGTTATTTTAAAATTTATTCAAAGTAAATTTTAAACCTTGTATATATCATTGCACGAAGGCGCCTATATTCATCTATACATCATTATATAGAACTTTAGGAAGTCCCCACATTTCAGTTTTTACACTCCCTACAAAAACAAGTAAAACACTATTTAATTAGTATTTCTCTTGTTTTTATAGAATAGATTACTTCTATTGTCTATCCACGAAGTCTTTTTTAAATACCCACATTAGGAGGCGAGCGCAGAAGCCCCTGCTCCACATGACAAGTTCGCAAGTAATTTCTCTTTCATAGAAATATAAATCATAAAACTAAAAAATTACTTATACCGCAATTTCATAAGAATTGCAGGATAAGTAATTGTCTATTCTTGCCACCTTCCGTTTGATATACCTTCAACATAGATCCTTTACCCTATACATTCTCTGAAACACATCAGGATTTTTAGTAGGAACTCGTTTCATATCAATAATGTCCTTCTCTTCTAAATAAGAAATAATGGCATGCAAGTCTAAAGTGTAATGTTCAATCTCCGGTAATGCTTTAATAGAAGCATAGGACCAATATTCATCTTTCTGGCGTAAGACATTTAACAAATGCGCTGAAGCAGATGCCGCTTTATGAAACATCACAAAATCCATTGCAATCAACATTAATTCTATTCTCTTCTCTAAATCCTCTGTACTATCCATTAATTTTTCATAAAGCTTGTACACTTCCAAATCAATGTTTTTCACCTGGTTCCATACAGTAACTTCTGGATAATAACCTTGATCAATGACAGATAGCCTTGCTAAATAATGCAGGGCATTTAAAATCTTGCTGTAGGAATCCATTACCTCTTTTGCTTCATATAATGCTTTCCCCTCGCTGAAATTTTTCAGCAGCTTTCCGAAATCAATCATCTTTCTAAGCGTACGCTTTTCTTCCGGAAAGGACTGGAGCTGGTCCTTCAAACCCATCACAAATTCATTTCTATCATATACTTTCCTTCCATAAATAACCCATTCTACCGCACGCCGATAACCGCTTGTGTCAATCCAATCCATTAAAATGGATCTAGATACCATATGCATAGCCACTTTCTGGCCATTCACTTCATAATGCTTCACATACCAATCCACTTCTTGGTTCTCAACAATAATAAGTAAAATACTATCAAATTCATCGGTGATTGGACGGTCAAATTGTGTTTTCTCTACAATCAGTATTCCTAATGTATTTGGATTGCTCGCATGTTCTTGATAGATTATTCTTAAAAAATTCTCCATGTAATGGTGCCTCCCTGTTCTACTTCTTCCAATTAACATAATTCGATATATCCTTTTCAAAATCCTCTTTTGTGCGAGATAGGAAAGGATAAAATTTACGAAGAAACAGTTTCGATTCCGCTAGTTTTAAAGACGATAAGAGTCAAAGAACACTTTCTAGTACCTGGGTTGACCCCAAATGTTTTCGGGGGAATGAGTTATTCCAACCCGAGGAGTAACTGCGCTTCCTCGTTAAAAGTCACAACGAAAGCGATAATTCTCACGCCTAAAATGCCAGCTAGCTAATCTCTCATTAATATTCATTCTTCTAATATTCTATGATATACTACAATTGTAACTTAAGGGGGATCTAAATGGCACAACAAGTAACGTATTCAAGTAAAATAAATAAAATTCGTACCTTTGCCTTAATCCTTGTATTCGCTGGTATTCTTATCATGTATGGCGGAATTATGGTTCGCCGTATAGAGTGGTTAATGCTCACCCTATTTATATTAGGTGTACTAATGATTATACTTAGCTGTGTAGTATACATATGGATTGGCACTTTATCTTTGAGGGCGGTTCCAGTCATATGCCCAAACTGTGAAAAGCCTACAAAAATGCTAGGTCGCGTAGATGCTTGTATGCATTGTAAAGAACCATTGACATTGGATAAAAATTTAGAGGGTAAAGAATTCGATGAACGGTTTAACAATCGTAAATTCCGTGAAGAAAATAAATAATGGAAGAAGTATCTTTCCGGAAAAGTTATTTGTACAAAATATGTTCAGAATTTGCTGGATTAAAAAACTTTTGTCCCAGCATCCTCTGATTACTCATTAATCTAGAAAAAGCACCATGCTCTACAGAAAGAATCTCTTTCATTCGAGGCATAGTGCTTTTTAACTCAACCAAAAAGATGATTAGACATAATACACGAGCCATGTTGCAGTACTATGTCTAATCATCTTTTTTATATTCATTATTTCCTTATTTTGCCGCCTGTTTCTCTTTACAAGCGTTACATGTACCGTAAACTTCCAGACGATGGTGGCTTACATCAAAACCTGTTACTTGCTCCGCTAGCGATTCAACTTCATCTAATGAAGGGTAATGAAAATCAACAATCTTTCCACATTGATTGCAAATGATATGATAATGATCTGATGTGTTACAATCAAACCTGCTTGAAGAATCTCCATACGTGAGTTCTCTTACTAGTCCAATATCCTTTAACACCCGCAAGTTATTATATACCGTTGCAACACTCATATTCGGAAATTTTCCTTCAAGTGCTTTATATATATCATCTGCAGTTGGGTGAACCATTGAATTAAGCAAATACTCTAGCACGGCGTGTCGTTGTGGTGTAATCCGGACGCCTGATTCTTTTAAAGTATCAATTGCTTGCCGTAATTTATCTTCAGACACCCTAAACACCTCTCTTCCCAATTAATAAAATTATTACATTATAATTCTTATAATTAGTTTATCGCCCTGTGTGCATAATGTCAATCATTCACGTACAAATCAAACATCGACGCGGAGGGGTTTTTCTTCTCCTCCTAGTTGCTGATTTACATACCTGGCAGCAACAAATAAATAATCCGATAGCCGGTTCAAATATGCGAAAACAAGCTTATTCTCCACTTCATCCTCTAATCCTATCGTTAAACGTTCCGCTCTTCTAGCAACTGTGCGCGCATGATGCAGCGCACTGGCTGCCCGATGTCCGGATGGCAGTATAAAATTCTTCAAGGGTTCAAGTGATGCATCCCACTCATCAATTTGCTTTTCCATCTCGTCAATATGCTTCTGCTGCAACTTCCAATAAACTTCCTTTCCTTGTGGCGTGGATAATTCTGCCCCAACGTGAAAAAGAATGGTCTGTACGCGGTATAATTGATCCAGAAAAGCAGCTTTTTCATTCCAATCTGTTTCTTCAATATAGCTTGTTGCAAGGCCGATACTCGAATTCACTTCATCACATGTACCATACGCTTCTACTCTTAAATGGTTTTTCGGTACACGTTGGCCGTAAACTAACGATGTCTGTCCTTTGTCGCCAGACCTTGTATAGATTCGCATGTTATTCCCCTCCTGTCGTAAAGATCTTAATTTACTTCATTTTCTTTCAAATAATTTAAAGCATCTAGTACATGGTCTTTCACCCGGACTTTACGGTACGCTTTCAAAAGCTTCCCTTCTTTATCTATAATAAATGTAGAGCGCTCAATACCATAATATTCTTTCCCAAAGTTTTTCTTCAACTTCCATACCCCAAATTGATCAGCTACCTGATGATCTTCATCTGAAAGTAAGGTAAACGGCAAGTCATGCTTATCAATAAATTTTTGATGGCGCGTTTCTGGGTCTGGGCTGATGCCGACAATGACCGCATCTAATTCCCTGAAGCTTTCATGATGATCTCGGAAATCACATGCCTCCGTCGTACAGCCAGGCGTCATATCCTTTGGGTAAAAATATAGGACCACGTATTTCCCTTCAAAATCAGATAAACTTACTTGTTCACCATCCTGATTTGGTAATGTAAAATCTTTAACTTTTGTTCCTAACTCGATTGACATCTTATCCCTCCATTTTATCTATCCTCTATCTTCAATATAGCATATCGCTGAGTCAGATTCATTTATCACTATCTCTGCTGCTGATTTGTACAACCTTTAAAACAAAAGCGGCAGGGAGTATATAGCCAATCAGAGCTTCCGAAATGGCAATAACTCTGCCTAATCCTACCGGTGCCAAATCGCCATATCCTATAGTTAACAATGTTACCCCGCTAAAATAAATGGAATGTACAATTGATCCCCAAATGGTTACTTCTCTGAGTTCACCATGCTCGACAAGCACAATCCCTTGGAAAGATAAAACAAAATAAATCAGCCCATAGCCAACCATCGTAATACAATACACAATCAACAGTGCTATAAATATTTCTAAAGAGAAATGCCCTTCTTTCATTTGTATAGGAGAAGGAAACGATTTATATTGAATAAAATCATAAATGCTTTTGCCAATTAAAAATATAATCATGATAAAAACGATCCAAGGGATTCCCATTCCACTTACTCCCTCCAAAAATGCCTTTTCTCTATGTCTATGCAGAAAGTGAAACAGTTTGTACAAGTTTTCCTTTCATTTTTTTGTTATATTAGTAACTAGGGTAAAAATAAACGCTAAAAGATGCTGTTCAAAAAGTCCGGTAAAAATGACATTTTGAGAAAAGGTACTATTCGGTCCTTTTTACCCTCCTTTTTGATCATACAGTAAAAGCATTGCTATTTATTTCTACCTTTCTTAAAAGAACTTGTACAAGTTATATGATTAAAATGCTTTGCAAGTCGGTTAGAACGAGGAGGAAACAAGATGAAATTTACACATTCTGAAAAGCTACATCAGGAAGCTTTACAACATATTGTTGGCGGGGTTAATTCTCCTTCCCGCTCTTATAAAGCTGTCGGCGGTGGATCGCCTGTATATATGAAAAGAGGACAAGGGGCCTATTTCTGGGACGTTGATGACAATAAATACATTGACTATTTAGCGGCATACGGTCCAATCATTACCGGGCATGCACATCCACATATTGCTAAAGCCATTGCTGAAGCAGCAACAACAGGTGTCCTTTACGGAACACCGACAGAACTTGAAAATACATTTGCGAAAATGCTTAAGGAAGCTATTCCTTCATTAGAAAGAGTTCGTTTTAATAATTCAGGTACGGAGGCTGTAATGACAACCATCCGTGTTGCACGCGCCTATACAAACCGAACAAAAATCATCAAATTTGCCGGCTGCTACCATGGACATTTTGATGCTGTATTAGTCGAAGCAGGCTCTGGTCCATCTACACTTGGCACACCTGACTCAGCAGGCGTTCCTGCTTCGAGTGCTTCTGAGGTGATTACCGTTCCATTTAATGATTTAGATGCATTTAAACAAGCATTGGCATCTTGGGAAGGGGAAATTGCAGCAGTACTCGTTGAGCCGATTGTTGGTAACTTCGGAATTGTTGAACCGTTTGAAGGGTTTTTAGAGGAGGTCAATGAACTTACTCACCGTGCAGGTGCCCTCGTCATTTATGATGAAGTTATTACCGCATTTCGTTTTACTTACGGAAGTGCACAGCAAGTCTATCATATCGAACCCGACTTAACAGCTATGGGTAAAATCATCGGCGGGGGTCTGCCTATTGGAGCTTATGGCGGACGAAAAGATATTATGGAGCAAGTTGCACCGCTTGGGCCAGCATATCAAGCTGGTACCATGTCAGGAAACCCGGCTTCGATGGCAGCAGGGATTGCTTGCTTAGAAGTATTACAACAAGAAGGTGTCTACGAAGAATTAGAACGTCTGGGAAAACGCCTGGAAGAAGGTATTTTAGAAAAAGCAAAAGAAAATGATATCCGTATTACAATCAATCGCCTTCGCGGAGCTTTAACCGTTTATTTTGGAGTCGATAAGGTAACAAATTATGCGGAGGCAGAAGCTTCCGATGGAGAAGCGTTTGCTACATTCTTCCAGCTAATGCTGAGAGAAGGCATTAATTTAGCTCCTTCTAAATATGAAGCATGGTTCTTAACAACAGAGCATACAGATTCTGATATCGAAAATACGATTGACGCTGTTGGCCGTGTGTTTGCAAAAATGGCAGAGAATCAATAATTTAATGATAATAAAAAGGCTTTTCTAAGAGACGGATAATCTCTAAGAAAAGCCTTTTTTAATTTTTATTTCAAATTCTATTCCGCTATTCATCCAAATTCTGAATTTGGTACAAATCATAATAATGTCCGCCGAGTTTCATTAACTCATCATGCGAACCTATTTCTACAATTTCCCCATTTTCCACAACCACAATGCGGTTTGCGTGGGTTATGGTTGCTAAACGATGGGCAACAATGAAAGTTGTTCTGTCAGAAGCAAGTTTCTCCAAGGTTTCTTGAATTAAATGTTCACTTTCTAAGTCAAGGGCGGATGTTGCTTCATCAAAGATAAGCACGGGAGGATTCTTCAAGAATACGCGTGCAATGGCAACCCGCTGCTTTTGCCCCCCGGATAATTTCACACCGCGCTCACCAACCATTGTTTCATACCCTTCTGGCATTGCTTCGATAAAGTCATGGGCATTCGCTGCTTTTGCTGCCCGAATAACTTCCTCTTTTGTGGCTTCTGGATTTCCCATTCGAATATTCGTCTCAATCGATTCTGAAAACAAAATATTATCTTGAAGCACCATCCCAATATTATCTCTTAAGGCACGGGCTTGCATATCACGTAAATCCATTCTATCTATTTCAATGGAACCGCCTGTAACATCATAGAAGCGGGGGATTAAACTAATCAATGTTGATTTTCCTCCGCCGCTCATACCTACAAAGGCTATTGTTTCCCCTTTTTCCACGTGAAGATTAATATCTTTTAATACCGCTTCTGCTTCCTCATCATATTGGAACGAAACATGATTAAAAGTGACTTTCCCTTGTAATCGCCCTGGATCTACCGCGTCTTCTTTATCTGTAATATCATACGGTTCATTCATCAACTCAAATACGCGGTCAATGGATGCAACGGATTGCACTAATGTAGTAGATGAATTAATCAACCGGCGCAAGGGACTATATACTCGCTCCATATATCCAACAAATGCTACCATTGTTCCGAGAGAGGTATTCCCCATAATGACCTGATAACCTGCAAAAGCAATCACTAAAAGCGGTGCTAAGTCTGTAATTGTATTTGTTACTGCAAAGGTTCTAGCATTCCAGTCTGTATGCTTTAAAGCGCGATTTAAGAAATGACTATTTCTTTTTTCAAATTGTTCGTCTTCATAATCTTCTAAGGCGAAGCTTCTTGTGACCGGTACACCTTGAATTCGTTCATGTAAATGTCCTTGAACTTCTGCTAAAGCTTGTGATCGCTCTCGCGTTAAACGGCGTAAACGTCCAAAAAAGTATTTGACCGACAGTCCGAAGAACGGGAATAAAATAATTGATACAAAGGTTAATGGCACATCCATGGTAAACATAATGATAATTGCGATTAAAATGGTCGTTAAATCTAACCAAATATTCATCAAACCTGTAATGACAAAATTTTTCGTTTGCTCTACATCATGTATTACCCGGGAAATAATTTCGCCAGTCTTTGTCTGTGAATAAAATTTCAGACTCAATTTTTGGAGATGATCGAATAATTTTCCTCTGATATCAAAAAGTATTTTATTTCCAACCCACTGTGCCAAATATTGGCGAATGTACTCCACAGGTGGCCGGACAATTAAAAATACGACAAAAGAAATACCCATTATCCAGAATAACCGTGTTATCTTTTCGGACTGGGTAAGGTCCTCTACTGTGACAATATCATCAATAACAAATTTCAATATTAAAGGCATCAATAGTGGAATACCAAATTTTATAACACCAATGAGTAATGTCCAGATTATTTTCCATTTATATGGTTTTACAAATTGCATGTACTGCTTCATACTGCTCATTTATCAACTTCCTCTGCTTCTAAACTAGCGCTCAAAATTTTCGTTACTTCCTATCCACTTTTATGGACAATTATAAATATAAAAAATCCTTGCTACTTGATCTCGTAACAAGGATACCCTTTAACGCATTCTTAATGCAATTAAATCGCTCAGGAACCGCCTTTTATGGTTTTCCATGACAAAACGGCACCTTTTTAGCTTAATGGTATGTTAAATACATCTCATACCAATCATCAACAAACCCTGGAGAAAAAGGCCCCTTTCCTTGGCGAATCCATTGAATTAAAATATCTAATTGCTGATAAAGAATATGATGAATTTCTTCCGGATATTTCATCAATGCTTTGTTTTCTTCATATTCATCTTCATCAAGAAGATTAAATGTCATATCCGGGAATACTTTCACATCTAAATCATAATCAATATATTTTAATGATTCATTTTCCTCATCGTAGACACATGGGGAACTTAGATTACAGTAATAATATATTCCGTCGTCTCGAAGCATCCCAATAATATTGAACCAATGTTTGGAGTCAAAATAACAAATGGCCGGTTCTCTCGTCATCCATGAATGGCCGTCACTTTCAATAACCTTCGTCCGATCATTGGCTCCAATTATAACACTTTCCGTCCCTTTTAATACGACACTATTTTTCCAGACTCTATGAAGTTGTCCATTATGTTTATAACTTTGTATCATCATTTTTGAACCAGCGTTTGGAGAAACCATCTTAAATCTCCCTCTCCATTTTCATACAGTGATTTACGAATTATATTTTATTATAAGCCTTCAGCTATAAAAGTTAAAGGATAACTCCTTTTTAATTGAAATCCTGCGTATGATATGGAGTAAAAAGGTCTATTTACGTGAAGACTACATTTGTATGTAATTATTAAAAAGTCCTTTTCGACAAATAAGTAAAAGGGTTTCCGCATTTGGAAACCCTTTTTTTGGTAAAACAGATGTTATTGTTTGTTTTGTTCTGATTGTTGGTTTTGCTTTTTCACTTCTTGTACATCTGTTTCAGAAGCAAACTCAGTACCATATTGACCTTGAGCTGCTGCCTGATTTTGTTTTCTCACTTGCTGTGCATTTGTTTTTGCAGGATTTTGTTGGTTGTTTTGTTTTTTAGCCATCAATATCACCTCCGCAATAATTAATGTTTCCCGAAGCACATGTCTTTATCCAAACTTTTTAAAGAAAAATTTTCAACATGCTAATGAACGGGCGAACAATGGTGTGCAGACGATGGTTTAATGGTGTATATTTTTTTACAAGATCATCATTGGCTGATTAAATTTTGCTGAATTGCTTCATTTTCCTTCCAAAAATGGAATCATTTTTTGATGAGAAACTGGGAAAGGATAGCTTTTCATTTCTTCCAAGGAAACAAATTCCAACCGTTTATCCTCCAACGATTCATGTTTTGTTATTGCTTTTCGTACATCTAAATTCCAAATTATATGGGAAAAAACATGTTTAATGGAGGTGCATGATTCCTTTATTTCTACGTCTAATCCATAATTTTCTCTAAGCCATTGCTCCCAATCCTGTTTCACAATTTTATCCGCAGGGATCATTGGAAACTGCCATAAACCTGCTAATAAGCCGGTATCAGGTCTTTTTTCAATAACATACTTACCTTGCTTATTTTGGATAAGTAACGCAACATAGGATTTCTTTTGTTGTTTCTTTGCCTTCTTTTTAATAGGTAGTCTTTCTTGAATCCCTTCAGCGTATGCCTGGCAATGTTCCATCACAGGACAAAACATACACAGCGGTTGCTTTGGCGTACAAATCGTTGCACCTAAATCCATGATTGCCTGGTTAAAGGAGGACGGATCTTCCTTTGAGATTATTTCTCCTACATAGTATTCAAATAATTTTTTCGTTGAGGTTTGGGTAATATCTTCTTCAATATGTAATACACGGGAAAAAACGCGCATCACGTTGCCATCTACCGCCGGAACCGGCTGGTTAAAAGCAATAGAAAGGATTGCTCCTTTTGTATAAGGACCTATTCCTTTTAAATCTCCAAGTTCCTTTGGATTATCGGGAATCTTTCCATCATAGGACTCAACCACCTCACGAACAGCAGATTGTAAATTTCTTGCACGGGAATAATAACCTAGTCCTTCCCATTGTTTTAGAACTTCTTGCTCGTCTGCTTCAGCTAATTTATATACGGTTGGATATTTCTCCATAAACCGATTAAAATAAGGGATAACCGTATCTACTTTGGTTTGTTGGAGCATTATTTCCGATACCCAGACGCGGTAAGCGTTATTGTTTTCACGCCAAGGTAAATCACGCTTATTTTCCTCATACCATTGGAGTAAATCTTCTTGAAAAGCCAAAATATTTATATTTTCAAGTCTTTTATCGTTCATGTTTTCACATCCTATGTGTTAAAATAATAGTGGAGTGCTTTTACGGAAGCAACTTAAGGAGGATATATAACTATGGATACTGGCACGCATATAGTTATGGGTGTTGCGCTTGGCGGTTTAGCAACACTAGATCCCAATGTGCAAAGTAATCCCACACTATTCCATGCTGTATTAGTTGGGACAGTGGTTGGATCCCACGCTCCAGATTTTGATACTGTATTTAAATTAAAAAATAATGCAACATATATAAGACAGCATCGAGGAGCATCTCATTCTCTCCCTGCTATTCTTATGTGGAGCCTCCTTGTATCTGGAGCAATTTATTTATTTGTTCCTCAAGTAAGTTATTTGACACTTTGGCTCTGGACATTATTAGCTGTGTGTATTCATGTATTTGTTGATTTATTCAATGCATACGGTACACAAGCATTTCGGCCATTTACAAAGAAATGGATTGCAAAAGGATTTATTAATACGTTTGATCCGTACATTTTTTCCCTTAATGTCGCTGGCATTGCAGCCTGGGCATTAGGCGCAAATCCAGGATATACTTGGATTATTATTTATACAGTCATTGTACTATATTACATCAAACGGTATATGGACAAAAGGGAAATCGTGAAGAAAATCAAAGAATATTTCCCTGATACAGAGACTGTTGCTACGTCCCCTACGATCAAACAAAATTACTGGCGTGTCGCAATTACTACAAGTGACCGTTATTATGTAGGCAGCGTTGAGAATCGTCATATTGAGATAGTTGATGAATTTTATCGTGTGCCTTTGCCTGATACAGCTGTGGTAAACGCTGCTATAAAAGATAAAAACATCGCATCATTTTTAAATTTTTCTCCTGTGTATCGCTGGGAGATGAATACGGATGAAAATAATGTAACCGAAGTTCGTTTTATTGATTTACGCTACCGCAGCAAAGGATTTTATCCATTTGTTGCCGTTGTGAAGCTAGATCAAAATCTGGAAGTAATTACTTCTTACACTGGTTGGATTTTCTCAGAACAAAAGCTTCAAAATAAATTAGTTCCAAGTGACTCAACCCCATAATTTTATTAAGTGCAAAAACAACAACTCAGAAGAAGCATCCCTTCCTCTGAGTTGTTGTTATGCTTAGCTCGCCTTTTTCCCTAACAAGGAAATTGGCAAGGCTTCTAAATTCTCACTTACTTCATCCAATAAGTCAATCCGATAGCCCCATGCAAATACGCCATTAATATAAGAAATTTGAAATTTATAACCTGACTCCATTTTGAGATGATAAATTTCATCCTTTGCAAAATCATCTGGACTCATTGTATAAGCAAGCGCTACTTGCATCTTCCGTTCACAAATTTGCACCTCAGATATATTACCAAGCTGCTCCGCTTTTTGGGCTTGCTCCTTTAATTTACCAATTTCTTGATGTAATTGCTCAATCGAATAATCACTGTAACGAAATTTCATTCTTCTCCCCCCACTTGATATCTATTATACCAAATTAATCAAATGCACCCTATAAAGTAAGTTCAAAAAATCTAACGAAAATAAAACATCAGAGAAAGGAACTTCTACTAAGACTTCCTACAGCTTAGGTTGTGGCTTCTCGCCCCGCCGAAAAGAACGATATATTTACAAATTATTTAGATTTTTATATAATATAGAGAATATTATATAAAAAATTAAATTTAGTTTACAAGATTGTACAATAACAATATCTATAATGATAGGGAGCCCTTTAAAGTTATCGCGAACCCCACCAGTTAGGTTAAGACATCATCCGCCCATTGCGAGCGAGCATAACAAAGAAATATTAGATGAATCAAAAGCAATGAAAGACAAGGAGATGAATTAAATGAACTTTGATTTTTCTGAAGAACAAAAAATGTTGCGTCAAACAGTTAAAAGCTTTACTGATAAAGAGATTTTGCCATTTATTAATGAATGGGATCGTGAGGGGGAATTTGATCCTGCTATTATCGGGAAGCTTGCTAAATTAGGATTGATGGGAGTATGTATTCCTGAAGAATATGGTGGCAGTGGAATGGACTATAATTCGTTGGCTATTGTTTGTGAAGAATTAGAGTATGGTGATACAACCTTTCGTACTGCAGTATCGGTGCACACTGGTCTTAACAGTATGACTCTATTACAATGGGGAACGGAGGAGCAAAAAAGAAAATACCTGGTCCCCCAAGCAAAAGGAGAAAAAATTGGCGCTTTTGGACTGACAGAACCCGCAGCAGGATCCGATGTGGCCTCCATGCAGGCTACTGCAGTAAAAGAAGGAGATTATTATATATTAAATGGGCAAAAAACATGGATTTCTTTATGTGATACAGCTGATAACTTCCTTGTTTTTGCTTATACAGGTGAGAAATCGGAAAGACATAAAGGGATTTCAGCCTTTATTGTTGAACGCACATGGGAAGGCTTTTCCTCAAAAGCAATCAAAGGAAAACACGGTATACGCTCCGGTAATACAGGGAAGCTATTTTTTGAAAATGTTAAAGTACCGAAAGAAAACCTGCTTGGTGAAGAAGGGGAAGGCTTTAAAATTGCTATGGCTGCACTAGATAACGGAAGGTTTACAGTAGCAGCGGGAGCAGTTGGCCAAATTGCAGCATGTCTGGATGCAAGCGTAAAATACTGTCACGAAAGAGAAACCTTTGGAAAGAAAATCGGAAGACATCAACTTGTCCAGCAGATGATTGCCAAAATGGAAGCTAGTCTACAGATGAGTCGATTGCTTGTTTATCGTGCTGGAGAATTAAAAAATCAAGGAAAAAGAAATACAAGAGAAACATCACTTGCAAAATGGCAAGCTTGCGACTTTGCTAATCAGGCAGCCGATGACGCTGTTCAAATACATGGTGCATATGGTTATTCAGATGAATATCCAGTGGAAAGGTATCTGCGAAACTCAAGAGCACCGGTTATTTATGAAGGTACCCGTGAAATTCATACCATTATGCAAGCTGAATATGTTTTAGGATATCGTGAAGATAGAGAACTTAATAAAACGCTGCCAGCTTGGGATGGAAACGGACAGTAACTTACCAATCACTGAAGCATCAAGCAGCAATCTGCAATTGAGATGCTGCTTGACTTTATATTCTTTGCCTCTTTTATAAGTGCAATTTCAAAGGTAAAGAGTCCCCTTTTTTCATCGTGCAAAGTCAATGCTCAAAACACATGTTATGTACTGGAATCCACACTGACTTGGCCGATTTTTTTGTAGGGTGAGTAATCATGCCCTAGAATTAAACTGACTCCCCCCTTTTGAACATGAACCTATATTTCATCCCTGTTTTCAATATGCTCATCCACAAATTGCTGGATCATATCAAAGTGGAATCCTTTTTTATACAATCCTTCCATCACTTTTTGCTTTAACTGAAACCCCTCATGTTTCTTTACATGCTTTTGAAATAATTTTTCACCTTGAAATTTCAATGCTTTCCATTCCTGATCCACATTCTCTTCTTGATCCATTGTCTGTATGGCAGAAAAAACCAGCTGCTGATCAAACCCTTTTTGAAGAATCATGTTCTTCGCTTGATTCAATTGTTTTTGAAAAGAATCTTTCGAAGTCGATTTTATTTTTTTCGAGAGTAATTTTTGGATTTTTTCCTTTTGCTGTGCTGGTGTGTATTGTTCCAGAGCATTTTCAGCAATTTGTCCTTCGATTCCCTTTTCATATAACTCTTGGCGAATTAATTTTGGTCCTTTTGAACTTGAATTCATACGCGAGCGCACAAACATATCTGCAAACTGCTGATCATCGATTAATTTTTCTTTCGCTAACCTCTTCATAATTTCAGCAATCTGTTCATCATCAATTTCTTTTTTCTTCAAATATGTCACAACTTCTTTTTCTGAACGTATTCGATAGCTTAAAAAGTGTATAGTAAGGGTATATACTTTATGGAGATTATCTTGTTTTTTTAGTGTTTCAATGAATTCCTTATCCAACTCCATGCCTTTTTCTAATCGGAATTTGATAAGGATATCCTCGTCAACACTAAAGCCATATTCATCACCATTTTCTGTACTTAAAAATATATTATACCGATGTTTATGTTTTTTCTGGGTCGTAATACGAGTAATTTTTCTCAACGTCCTTCACCTCTCTTTTCATCATAGCAAAAATACGCATAGAAATATATTCTAAGTGTGTATGCAAAAGGTATAGAGGTTCCTTTTTTGACGCGTCCATTTTTGTTTTTTGAACATTATTTCTAAGGAGGTTTCTAAACAATGAATATACTAATCAGCGGCGGCACTGGTTTTTTAGGAAGTAAACTAGCAGCACACCTCTTAAGCCTCAACCATAAATTATATATCTTGACCCGCAATCCAGAAACACAGGCAAACACATCGCATATGACTTTTGTCGATTACGATACAACTGCAGCTGAGCTGCCTCGTATCGATGCTGTGATTAATTTAGCCGGTGAATCCTTATTAGGTTATTGGACGAAAAAAAAGAAGGAAGCCATACTGACAAGTCGCCTCCGCGTCACCAAATACTTAGTTCAGCTCATGAAAGATATGAAAACTAAACCAGATGTATTTATCAGTGGATCTGCTGTTGGTTATTATGGCATGTCCGAGGATTTTATTTTCACGGAGGCCACAACACAACCTGGCAATGATTTTTTAGCTTCGGTAGCGAGACAATGGGAAATAGAAGCAAGTGAGGCAGAAAAACTAGGTATCCGAACGATTTATGCCAGGTTTGGCGTCTTACTTGGCAGAGATGGCGGTGCGTTTCCGCTTATGTCACTTCCTATTAAATGCTATGCAGGTGGAAATATCGGTGAAGGCGAACAATGGCTCTCCTGGATTCATGTAAATGATGCCGTAAAATTAATCACCTTTTGCTTGGAAAATCATATTCTAAAAGGGCCGATTAATGTAACTGCTCCTAATCCTAAACGGAATAAAGACTTTATGAAAAAAGCAGCCCAAGTTTATGAACGGCCAAATTGGTTTCATATACCTGCTCTGCTCTTCTATCTTGCTTTAGGAGAAATGGCACAGCTCCTTACAAAGGGGCAATATGCTTATCCACAAAAAGCGCTCGATTACGGCTTTACGTACGATTTGGGATACCTCGATCAAGCTATAGAGAATATCAAAAATCCTTCACAGGAGCTTCCAAGCGAACGGAAATAAATTTACAATTATTTCTATTAACGAATGCTTGATTTTTGCTAAATAAATTGTAAAATAGAGCTACGAAATCGATAAATAAAAATATATTTGAAAAGAGCTGGTTAGCAATATTTCCATTGCATATATGAAGATTGAATTAAATAGGGAAGGCAAATGGTGCGCCACCAGGGTTTCCTGGTTCTAGTGGGTTCGATTCCCACCCCGAATTTTTGTTTCAATGCTACTTTTAAAATGAAAATTCGAGGGTGGGCGACTCCTAAATTGCGTTTTTTTCTGCATTTATGATCCCCACCTGGAAAAAGGAGGGCATTTTTTATGCTAAAAATACGCGATTTGAATGAAGTACCCATGCTATTTGAACTTATGATTGACCCTGAGGTGTTCCCTTTTGTCAGACAAAAAGCAACAACGGTGGATGAATTTTACTTTTTAACGAAACAAACTCTCGAAGCAGAAGAACGTGGCGAATTGATCTCTAGAACCATTCTAGATGAATATCAGCACCCAATTGGCACAATTAACCTTTTTGATATTGAAGATAACTACGGTTTTTTGGCTACATGGATTGGCAAACCTTACTTTGGGAAAGGTTATAATCGCTTAGCAAAAGATGCCTTCTTCCAGGAGCTATTTACAACCAAAGGGATTGACGGAATTTTTATGAAAGTACGCAAAAATAACCAACGTTCGCAAAAAGCTGTATTAAAGCTGCCATACGTCACTTTTGCAAATGATTTGTACGAAACAATGTACCACCGTGTAAATTCAAATCCAGACGAACCAATGTACGACTTGTTTGTCATTTCAAAAGAACATTTTCTATCCTATCAGCAATTTCAGTCAGAAACAGACGTTAATTCTGATGAGGAAGTATCATAAATAGTATATCCATAACACTAAAAGAGCCTTAAGAAATCTAAACTAAGTTTCTTAAGGCTCTTCATATTATATTAGTATGATATCGCTTTTGCAGTTAAAATGTATATTTATCCCGCTCCCTCCTCCACAAATTTTTGGATTGGATTCATTTTGGGATTGACGATGAGGGAATCCCCATCTGTTTCAACAGTAATACTATCCAAAGCAGCAGTGGAATAAATAAGCGCATTTATTTTGTTTAAATGGTCAATAACACGAGGAACAGGATGACCGTAATTATTATCTTTGCTATAGGTCAGAATAGCAATTTCAGGATCTACCGCTTTCAAAAAGGACATAGCAGAACTTGTATTGGAACCATGATGGCCTATTTTAATCAAATCAGCATGCACATCGTACTTTTTTTGTATCGCCTTTTCCTCTTTCTTCCCGACGTCTCCCATAAAAAGCATATCTGTTTCGCCATAGGTCAACTTAAGGACAAGTGATGAGGCATTGGGAGAAGTTAACGGTTGTGCTGCATTCCAAATTTCAAAGGAAACCATCGGATCTATTTCAATCGGCGTATCTTTTTCAGCAATTGTAATTGGTATTTCTAAATCACGAATCCGATTCATGTACGTAGCAAAGGTCTTCGTTGGATGCAGTTTTCCTGTATCAATCACTCTTCCTACCTCCATTTTTTTTAGTACTTTTACTAAGCCGCCGATATGATCGATATCTGGATGCGTTGCAACAAGTAAATCAATTTCATTAATACGCCGCTCTTTTAAATATTTAACAACGGCATCCCCCGCTCGAGGAGGACCACCATCAATTAAAATAGTCCGTTCTAAAGGCGTCTCAATTAAAATGCTGTCTCCTTGACCAACATTTATAAAATGCACCTTCATGGATGGCATTTCCTGCTTTGCATGAATAGGTGCCGGGTTATAAAAATGGATAACTGCAAGCATCAATAAAAAAATAAAACCTCTATTCCACAAACTCCAAACACCTCCCCTTCCTTTTTCATTAGTGTAAACAAAATGAAAGTACAGTATGAGGAAAGATGATTGGTAATTGTTGAAAAGAGAGGCTTATGGGAATTAAAACGTTACTTTCCCTTATAATATAGTTGAAACCGAATTGTAGTACCTTTATCTATCTCACTTTCTATACGTAATCCTTCTCCCATATATTGCTGAAGACGTTTTTCCGTATTAAGCAACCCAATACCCGTTTTATCGGTTTTTGTTTTCAAACGCAATGATTCCTTTATTTTCTTTGGTAACCCTACACCATTATCTTTCACTGTAATTTCACATCTCTTCCCGAGACGTACTGCTTCAATGGTTATTTCTCCACCTTCTTGACGCTTTAATATCCCATGCTTCACAGCGTTTTCTACCAATGTTTGAATCAATAATGGCGGAACATGGACAGATGCAGGATCTACATCAATATGTTTGTGAATACGAATTCTCTCTCCAAATCGTACTTTCTCAATAGCAAGATAAGCATCCACTAAATTGAATTCATGCTCCAACGAAACAAGGTTATTTGTATTTTGAAAATCAAAGCTTGTCTGTAAAAAGTAAATAAATTGGTCTAATAAGTCACGCATTTTCTCTTGGTCCATTTCCATCAAACTATAAATAGAGTTAATTGTATTAAATATAAAATGCGGATTAATCTGTGCCCGCAGCCAAGCCGCTTCCATGCTTAAACGATCTGTGACAGCTCGCTTTAAATCAGTCAGTACACGTACTCTTGCTCGTAGTTCTAAAGGTTCCACCGGTTTAACAACATAGTCATTCGCACCAGCTAAGAAACCAGTTTCTATATCTTCCGGACGAGCTCGTGCTGTGAGCAGCAATATAGGTAATTCAGATAAATTGTAATGCTCTCTTATCTTTCTCGCCAATTCAAACCCAGACATCATAGGCATCATCACATCACTTATCACCAAATCAAAGGTTTGCGCGTTTAAATGACCTAGTGCTTCTTCCCCGTTATCCGCAAAAGTAATTTCATACTGACCCTTATCTAGGATTTTTGATACCACGGTTAAATTGATTCTTTCATCATCCACCATCAATATCTTAAAGCGCGAGTCAGGCAGCTGCTGTAATCCTTCTGCTCGTTCAACAGAATGTATTAACGGTTTATCAACCATTGTATTTTCAAGTGCCAAGGAGTTTCCTTTAAACAGTGGAAGTGTAAAACATACAGTTGTTCCCTTCCCCACATCGGACTCCACACTGATTGAACCACCTTGCAGTTCAACAAGCTCTTTTGTGATAGCTAAACCAAGTCCTCTTCCAGCATGATGCAAATTATCCTCGCTTATTACCTGCTCATACGGGAGAAATATTTTTTCAAGGTGTCCCTTTTCAATACCCGCTCCTGTATCTGCTACCTTTATCACTGCATAATCATTCACAACTTCCGCCTGGATTGTAATGGTGCCTACTTTCGTAAATTTAATTGCATTATCCAGAAGATTTAGTAATATTTGGTTTAATCTGTTTTCATCTGCTTCAAGCACCGGAAAAGACGGATCTACGCTATTTATAATTTGCAACGGTTTTCCTTCTACCACATGCGCCAGCATATCCAAAACAACTTGTGTTTGCCCATGAAGATGAACCGCTTTTTGATCCAACCTTAATCGATGCTCCCTTATTTGCGATAGATCGATTAAATCATTAATAAGCAATGACATTTTTTTACCTACTTTAATGAGCAATGTAAGTTCATCACGATCTCTGTTAGTTATGGTGTTCTCCGGATTATCTAAAACATACTGAGCAATATGCATCATGCTGTGCAATGGATTTCTCATCTCATGCGATGTATGCGCTAAAAAATCATCCTTACTTTTATTAGCCAGACGCAACTTCGTATTTTTTTCTTCAATATCTTGCACGTGCTGTAAAAATAAGCATATCCAATACCCTGCAAACAGAAGGAGTGCAATCAGAATATCTAAGGGATAGAATTCGATTAACATATCTATTCGATGCTTTATAAATGACCATACGACATTATGAAATACTGCAATCGCCGCTAGGATTAGTAAAAAAGTATTTGGCGCACCATCTATGTTTGCTTTAAAAATCTGTATGGCTACAAGAGAAGCACTAAGAATCTGAATAATGCCGAGTATAACGAGATGCTCCAAAATAATAGAGATAGGCAAAGTTATCACAAGGAAACCATATATTATATATAAGATAGGTAAGATTTTATACAGCCGTTTGGGCGCATAATCTGGCAAAAAATACTCCGCAAATTTAAGCAGGAAAATAGATATTAAAACATAAATGAAGAGCGTTAGTTTAAACCGAAATGCCTGATCCATCGGCAAAGATAGTAACGCAGCCCCATCCGGGTCAAATAATACCATCAACGTAATGGCAGCCATCAACAGGCTGAAATAAAAGGATTGCTTTGTTTTATACCCCATACAAAATAAAAACATAGCTGCAATGGTAAGAAGCAGTGTGAAAATCATAATAATAATTTTTGCCAGCAAATTAAAATGCAGTACATTATCTATCTTATCCGCGGTACCAAATAATAAAGGATGCATACTAAAATTAACCGGCATATAATCATGACTCACTTGGATAAGTACATCAAGTTCTTGAGAATCTGTTTGAAAAATCACTGTATACGGAAGCGTCTGAGCAGAATAACCTTCCAGCTTTGTCGAAGGATTACCTGATTCACCCACTAATTCCCCATTAATGTACAATTTACTTGCCGAGGGAAATCTAGGTATATAAATGGATAATGGCTGCCCGATAAGCGCATCATCAATCGTTGCCTGTAAATGAAACGTACCATACGAAAATTCCTGATTCTGTATATATGTAAACCACTGTTCTGGAAACTGTATGTATCTTTTTTCTACCGTAACGTTTTTACGATTAATGTCTTCGGGAGTGATTAATTGCTCAGGGTAAAATCCCCACTCTCCACTGAGTTTTAAAACCTCTCCCTCTAATCCCTGTTCTTTTAAATGAGCTTGTCCATTATGAATAAAACTGGCATGACCTATGTTAAAATAATGTAACCATACGAATCGCAGGCCTGTAAGGATAATCAGAAATAATAAAACAAGGATTATTTTTTTTCGATTCATTTTCAGGTATCATCTCCATTTTTCATAATTTCACACAAATATCCCTGTTTACATACGGTTCCTAGACAAAACGTGCTTGAAGGAACGCCTCTCAAAATTCCTTTCACAGAGAACATCCGTTTAGAAGGGAATTTCTACTTCGGCTCCAACAAATCAAACAGCATAGATAGCGAAACATGTAGTATACGAAAGAACCACCTGCAAAAGAGGCGGTTTTAAACGTAAATGCCAGCGACTGTCTTTTTCGAATAAATCCCTACTCATCATCTAGATTCCAAAAAATCATTATAGATTGCATTCAAACCTCCATGTCAATCTTCCCTTATGTGCTTAAATTTGCACTAACATAGCAGCTTCATCATCCAACTTTGCTAGTGAATTTATCTTTGGCAGCGCATATAAGGATACATCCTTATTATTTTTTATATATTCTATTAGAATTTCAATTATTTGAAGCCATAGAACTCGTAAATCCTTTCTTTCCTCTAAACTCCAGCTATATGGCATCTTTTCTAAGTAATGACCTTGGTATTCCTCTAATAATTCTAAATAACTTCTTATTGATACATGATCCATTTCCAATAACCGTAATGCTGATTGTCTCCATTCATCCGATTGAATCTTTACATTGTTCATGTTTATATGATAAAATTCATCTTCGCTGACGATTTTAATTTGTATGCCTGTTTGCTGAATAACTTTTCTAATTTGGTAAATAGTAGAATATAATTGGGAATGCGCCTTTTCCCACGGAAGATTGTCCCACAGCAAACTTGTTAGCTCACTTTTTCGAATAGCATTTCTGTGATTCTGAATAAGGTAAGCAAATAATTCTTTTGCTTTCGCTGTTCTCCATTTCACGTCTACCAAAATCTCCCCCATATAAATAGACAAATCTCCTAAATTCTTAATCGTATACGTTGATTGAGGGGAATCCAAACTTTTGCGTATGTTGCTTTTCTCTCTGATTCGGTTAATAGTTAATTGTAACCGATCTTTTTGTACTGGTTTTAAAATATAATCTAATGCATTTAATTCAAAGGCTTTTACGGCATATTCGTTATAACCCGTAACAAAAACGATATGTAATGAAGGTTGTATATTAAGTAATCGTTCTGCTACATCTATTCCCTTCATAGTAGGCATATGTATATCCAAAAATACAATATCTACATTTTGCCTCCGGACATAATCGATGATATTTTGAGGGTCGTTAAACTTCCCTATCACCTGTACATCATCCATTTTATTTAGTAAGGAATCCAAATACTGCAAAGCCAAATTTTCATCATCCACAATACAAATACGAAGCATGGAATCTCCCTCCAAATTAACTTTTCTAGTATTTACCGACATCTCCAAATTGCCACTCTATTCCGATTATAAAAATGATAGGAATTTGCTACTTGGTCAATTTCGATATGATACAACCGGTAAGTAGATCAGTAAAATTATGAATAGTATTAATTTTCATTATGAAATATATAAAAAAATCTTATAATTAAAGAATTATTCCTGTCCACATCTCTAACTATAAGGGGAGGATACTACTGCAACTATTATACCTTAAAACCCATTTTTAATGAATATATACATTTATAAAGTATCATTTTCTTTACTTAAATTATTATTATATAATCATAAATCTATTAATTGATTAAATCAAGTTAATATTTCCTTTGCCAGATTTCTAGTTAAAAAATGGTCTCATTATGTAACCAAGTAAATACAAAGAAACGCCTCATAAGTAAGTAATATATTTCCAAATTTATTTTTAACAAAGCAGTTTTGGGAAACAGCTGGTAACCTTATTATTCACTTGCTATACAGAGCTCTTTAATGTATATGAGGATGCAGCATAAATATTCTATTTATAAAAATAAGCACAACAGCTAATAAATCTCTTGGTCTTCTTATTCCTGTAACGTCTGCCAAAGAAATTATCTTACTGAGAGCATAAAAAAAGCGGATTAAAGAATCCGCTTTTTTACTGAAATTATGATTTTCGTCGACCAATTAACTGACTTACCAGTCCTAGCAACAATGTGCCAAGACCTACTAAGCCCAGTGTACCAATGGCAGTTGCAGTATTGGGGAGCTTTTCCCCTTTACTATCCTCTGCGTTGGTTTCCACAGAACCCCCATTATGCTTGGAACCAACATTATTGTCATAATTGGCTGTATATACTGTTCCATTCGAATTTTCCGTCTTATTTACGTCTGTTAGTTCACGCTTACCCGGCTCTCCTGGTTCTCCTGACTTACCTGGCTCTCCCGGTTCTCCTGGCTTACCTGGCTCTCCCGGTTCTCCTGGCTTACCTGGCTCTCCCGGTTCTCCTGGCTTACCTGGCTCTCCCGGTTCTCCTGGCTTACCTGGCTCTCCCGGTTCTCCTGGCTTACCTGGCTCTTCCGGATCAGTCGGCTCTTCTGGATCTACTGGTTCTTCTGGTTCAGTCGGCTCCTCTGGTTCAGTCGGCTCCTCTGGTTCAGTCGGCTCCTCTGGTTCAGTCGGCTCCTCTGGTTCAGTCGGTTCCTCTGGATCTACTGGTTCTTCTGGTTCAGTTGGCTCCTCTGGATCGGTCGGTTCTTCCGGATCGGTCGGTTCCTCTGGATCAGTCGGTTCTTCCGGATCGGTCGGCTCCTCTGGATCGGTCGGTTCCTCTGGATCGGTTGGCTCCTCTGGATCAGTTGGCTCCTCTGGATCAGTTGGCTCCTCTGGATCAGTTGGCTCCTCTGGATCAGTTGGCTCCTCTGGATCAGTTGGCTCCTCTGGATCAGTTGGCTCCTCTGGATCGGTTGGCTCCTCTGGATCGGTTGGCTCCTCTGGATCGGTTGGCTCCTCTGGATCGGTCGGCTCCTCTGGATCGGTTGGCTTCTCTGGATCGGTCGGTTCTTCTGGATCTGTCGGTTCTTCCGGATCGGTCGGTTCTTCCGGATCAGTCGGCTCTTCTGGTTCAGTCGGCTCTTCTGGATCTACAGGATCTTCTGGTTCAGTCGGCTCTTCTGGATCTACAGGATCTTCTGGTTCAGTTGGCTCCTCTGGATCGGTCGGTTCTTCTGGATCTACAGGATCTTCTGGTTCAGTCGGCTCCTCTGGATCAGTCGGCTCTTCTGGATCTACAGGATCTTCTGGATCGGTTGGCTCCTCTGGATCGGTTGGCTCTTCTGGATCGGTCGGTTCTTCCGGATCGGTCGGCTCCTCTGGATCAGTTGGCTCCTCTGGATCAGTTGGCTCCTCTGGATCAGTCGGTTCCTCTGGATCGGTCGGTTCCTCTGGATCGGTCGGTTCTTCCGGATCGGTCGGCTCTTCTGGATCAGTCGGCTCTTCTGGATCTACAGGATCTTCTGGATCTACAGGATCTTCTGGATCAGTCGGCTCTTCTGGATCGGTCGGTTCCTCTGGATCAGTTGGCTCCTCTGGATCGGTTGGCTCCTCTGGATCGGTTGGCTCCTCTGGATCGGTCGGCTCCTCTGGATCGGTCGGTTCTTCCGGATCAGTCGGCTCCTCTGGATTGGTCGGTTCCTCTGGATCGGTCGGCTCCTCTGGATCGGTTGGCTTCTCAGGATCTGTCGGTTCTTCTGGATCTGTCGGTTCTTCCGGATCGGTCGGCTCCTCTGGATCGGTCGGTTCCTCTGGATCAGTTGGCTCCTCTGGATCGGTTGGCTCCTCTGGATCGGTCGGTTCTTCTGGTTCAGTCGGCTCTTCTGGATCAGTCGGCTCTTCTGGATCAGTCGGCTCTTCTGGATCTACAGGATTCGCAATCTCATATCCCCATAATATATGACTAACTTTCGACTTGTCGTTTACTGTTGCTGTACTACCAACTACTTGATAGATTCCCCCGTTAGAAAGGCTGCCACTTAGATCGAAGGGATCGGAACCACTGAAATTATAAACTTCCTTAATATTCGCTAAGCTAGGATCATGAATGGAAACAGCTTTCAAATCTTCAGCTGTCCATACTCTTCCATCCGCTGACCAGATTACCGCAAATCTGGCTTGCTTAAATATCACGTACGTTGGAGGGGAAGAAAAATGATATTCCGTTTGCGCACTATCGACTTTTCCCCAATTTATTTCCTCAAAAGAATTTGATAACGCTACTTCATATTTTCCAGCATTTACTGGATTTTCAGCATGGACAATAGAAGCATTTCCTAATATAGATGATGGTAATGCAAGCGTTGTAATCATCATGGTTGCAATTATTTTCGATTTGTAACGATCCTTCTTCCTTCTGTTTATGTCCATCCTTACCTTATTTTGCATATCTCGTTTCCGCTTCAAATTTATTCTCCCCCTAAATTTTCAAGAATCAACCAGGACAAATTTTACTCCCCTACTTGGATGCAGAAGTAAATTGTACAGACAACACAACCTCATATTGAAACATAGCTATTTTGGGCGATCATTATTTCAAAAATTATCCCTCCAATTTCTTTTAAATAGTTATCAATATATTTCAATCTTAACTTCCCAATATAGGAGTTGGTAGCCTTGCCTTCTGTACCATTTCTGTACATATTTGTTTTAGGTCGGAGGAGATTTTTTCTTCAGCATGTTCTTTTCACACAAAAAAAGGCTTGCTAATCACAATTGATTAACAAACCTTTTCATTCATTATTTACTTATATCATTTCACAAAATCGTATTTCAGATGTTTAACGTGAAGATGCATTCTCAACAACAATTTCATCATTATTTACTTTTACGTTAACTGTTGTTAGCTCTTCTCCTTCTAGAATTAAATCCGTTAATTGATCCTCTACTTTATCTTGAATAACACGACGTAACGGACGTGCACCAAAGCGGGAATCATATCCTAATTCTACAAGGCGTTGTTTTGCCTCATCTGAAATAGTTATCGTGATTTGATTTTCTTTCATTGTTGCTTCCAAATCATGCAACATAAGGTCAACGATTTGTAATAGATCTTCTTCTTTTAGTTCATTAAAGTTTACAATAGCATCGAAACGGTTCAAGAATTCTGGTTTGAAATAGTTGCTTAACGTTTCTAATGTGGCAACTGATTCATGTGTTTCGCTATTAAAACCAACACTTACTTGCTTTTCTCCAGTTCCAGCATTACTTGTCATAATAATGACAGTATCTTTAAAGCTTACTTTTCTGCCGTGAGAATCTGTTAAATGACCATCCTCCATGATTTGCAAGAACATATTTTGAACGTCAGGATGTGCTTTTTCGATTTCATCTAACAGTAGAATAGAATATGGGTTTCTGCGGATACGTTCAGTCAATTGTCCTGCTTCTTCATGTCCTACATATCCTGGTGGTGAGCCAATAATTTTAGACACCGCGTGTTTTTCCATATACTCACTCATATCAAGACGAACCAACGCATCTCGAGTACCAAATAGTTCTTCTGCCAATACTTTGGTTAATTCTGTTTTACCTACACCAGTAGGTCCGACAAATAAGAAGGAACCAATTGGACGCTCTTTTGCTTTTAAACCGGCGCGGCTGCGACGAATTGCTTTAGCAACTTTGTTTACAGCTTCTTCTTGTCCAATTACTTTTGCGCGAAGATCATCTGCAAGATTTTTCATTTTTTCTTTTTCATCTTTTTGCATTTTTGTTACTGGAATTCCGGTTTTTTCTTCCACAATCAATTGAATATCAGAAACATCTACATCCAATGTTTTTTCGCCGTCTTCTACTTTCTCCAATTGTTTTTGCAATTGAATTTCTTGATAGCGAAGATTTGCAGCACGCTCATAATCCTCTTTATCTGCCGCTTCTTGTTTTTGCTTTGTAATTTCTTCTAAACGCTGTTGTATAGACACTGAATCTTTCTGAGCATTTGCAAGGTTTAATCGAGAGCCGACTTCGTCCATCAAGTCAATAGCTTTATCTGGTAAGAAACGATCTTGGATATAGCGGTTGGATAAACCGACAAACGCTTCGATTACTTCATCGGAATAACGTACTTCATGGAATTTTTCATAGCGATTTTTAATTCCTTGAAGAATTTTCACCGCATCTTCTAGAGATGGTTCTTTTACAATAATCGGCTGCAAACGACGTTCTAAGGCTGCATCTTTTTCAATTTGGCGATACTCTTTTAATGTTGTTGCACCAATTACTTGTAAATCACCTCGTGCAAGAGCCGGTTTAAGAATGTTTCCAGCATCCATTTGAGAGCTTTCTGCTGTACCTGCGCCAACAATAAGATGAATTTCATCGATAAATAGGATGACATCTTGGCGCTCTTGTAATTCAGCAATTAATTTATTCATACGTTCCTCAAATTGGCCGCGGATTCCAGTGTTTGCAACTAAGGAGGCTACATCTAGCAAGTAAATTTCTTTATTCATCAATTTCGTAGGAACGTTTCCTTCTACAATATTGACAGCTAGTCCTTCTGCAATTGCTGTTTTACCTACACCAGGTTCCCCGATTAATACTGGATTGTTTTTATTTCTTCTATTTAATGTTTCAATAACTCGTTTAATTTCTTTATCTCTACCAATGACAGGATCAATCTTTCCTGCTCGTGCTTGATCAGTAATATTTCTTCCTAACTGATCAATCAAGCCATTTCCATTGTTTGATTTTTGTTGTGTTCTAGTACGAGCATTTGCACCACTTTGCCCGTTACCTTGGAAAAAGTTGTTGGCAAATGATTGACCCATATTGCCAAATGGAGAATTAGAGAAAAAGTCACTATTCATCATGTCACCTTGGATTTCTTGCAAGCATTCATGACATAGATGCACTTCCATGCTTTGTCCATTCATTTGCATATGCGCATTTATGGTTGCATCATTTTGACCACATTTTTGACATTTCATTTCTCATTCCTCCTTTTAAATTAGTCTAGATAGCTTCATATTCGTTGTTTTGACTTTGACTATCTTTGACTATACCCATATTATACTCTGACCTATTTTGACTTTCAAGTATTTTAGTCAATTTTTTTATATTTTTTTTGACCTTTGTCATTTTTGCTAGTTTACATATAGGTAGAATCCTCATTTCATAAAGGGCTGATCGATTTATTTATCCATTCGATTTTTTTGAAGTATAACAAAAAAACTGCCCTTAAAAAAGTAAAAGAGCTTGTCGGATCCTCTCTCTCCGACTTTCTTTCCCTTCTTTAAAGGACAGTTTTTTAATATAGAAACTGCTTTGGCAATTGCTTGTGCATCCATAGGTCATCTAAGCTTTTAAATTGATAGCCTTCTTTTTTTAAATCCTGAATGACCTTTTCTAAGGCAGTTGCATTATCACTGGATACAGCATGGAGCAGGATAATCGCCCCAGGATGTATTTGCTTCATGATTTCATCGTAAGCATAATCTGCACCTTTTTGTGAATCTGTCTCCCAATCTTTAAAGGCCAATGACCAAAATACATGAACCAGTCCTAATTCTGTTGACCATTTTAATGTATCTGCACTAAATGTGCCACGAGGCGGTCTGACATATATTAATTCTTCTTGATCACTCACCTCTGCCACAGCCTGTTCTAACTCCTCCAGTTCTAGTTTAATGGCTTCTTTATCCATCACTGTAAAGTCCGGATGATGGTAGGAATGATTACCGATAATATGGCCGTCATCCACCATCCTTTTGACCAACTCAGGTTCGCTTTCCACATAATGCCCTGTTACAAAGAAAGTTGCAGGAACCGCTTCTTTTTTCAATACATCTAATATTTCAGAAGTAAATCCCTGTTCATAACCATTATCAAAGGTAAGATAAAGATTTTTTTCTCCGGAATCGTCTATATAAAAGGCGTTATATTTATCTAGCACTGCTTGGTATGCACCTATCTCCGGAGGGGTATGATTATTGTTTTTTTGGTAACCCCAGCCAAATGCAGAAGCCGTATCCCACGGAAACATGCATAGGAAAAAGGCAAGTGAAAATAGGAAAGTGATTGTTCTTTTCATTCGAATCCCACCTAGTTTTTCTCTTACCTTTTCCTTTTGTTTCTATATTATACGCTTTTCTTAAAGAACCATTGCTGCAATCCATCCGAAAATAAATAACGGAATATTATAGTGTATAAACGTCGGTACACAGGTATCCCAAATGTGGTTATGCTTGCCATCCGCGTTAAGCCCTGACGTAGGTCCGAGCGTACTGTCTGAAGCTGGAGAACCCGCATCCCCCAAGGCTCCGGCTGTTCCAACTAAAGCAGCTATAGCTAATGGTGAAAACCCGGCTGCTAAACAAATCGGTACAAACAAAGCAGCAATAATTGGAATGGTTCCAAATGATGTTCCGATACCAATGGTAATAACTAAACCTAATAATAGTAGTACAAAAGCGATTAAGGGCTTATTATCTCCTAATACGGAAGCCGATGCTTCAACTAATTCAGCAATAGCGCCTGTTTCCTGCAGCGTTTTAGCAAATCCGGCTGCTACTAAAATAACAAAAGAAATAGTTCCCATCATTGCAATACCCTGCGTCATAACTTGGTCTAATTTTCTATACGGAATAACTACGAATGCAAACAGTGCTATGATTCCGGTTAAAGCACCTAAAATTAAGTTTCCTGTAATAATTTGTACAATCAGTGCTAATACAATCGCAACAAGCGTGAGCAAATGTTTCTTGCTGAATGTTACTTCTTCAACGACATCATCTGTTTCTATTTTAGTTCCTTTTCTTGCACCGTTGGTAGCTTTATCTTTTCTATAGGTGATTAATATACCTATTAATAGCCCTGCAATCATCCCAAAACCCGGGATTAACATGGATAAAGTTACTTGATGAAGGGTAATTTCTGCACCGTTTGATTCTAATCCAGTTAGTATCAAGTCTTGGAATAAAAGTCCAAAACCTGCAGGAATCATAATATAAGGCGCCTTTAACCCAAATGTCAGTGCCACTGCTACGGCCCGGCGATCCATTTTCATTTTATCAAATAGTTTTAATAAAGGAGGAATTAAAATGGGAATAAAAGCAATATGTACTGGCACTAAGTTTTGTGACAGGCTCGCAACCCCGGCTAATGCCAATAACATCATTGTTTTCTTTCCTGTTAACACCCGAGTAATAAAATTCACTAAAATTTGGGTGATTCCGGTGTAACTAATTGCAGCTGCAAAAGTTCCCAATAAAATATAGCTGAGTGCAGTATTTGCAGAATCTCCCATTCCACTTACCATTAATTCAACAGACTCTACAAAGCCAAGCCCTGTCATTAAGCCAGCTGAAATAGCAGAAATGATAATAGCCAGTATAACATTTACTTTTAATAAACATAAAATAGTCATTAATAAGACTGCTACAATAACAACCCATCCCATTTTACTTCCCCCAATAAATATAATAATCTATAATTTCTTTAACACTTTATCATGATAAAGCATTAAAGAAAAAATTGCAAGGGGTTTTTCATTTTCCGCGCACAAAAAGGACTGTCCTTCTCGACAATCCTCTCTTGCGGTTCTTATTTTACTTGAAAGGAAAAGGATACATGATCTTGTACTGGTATCCAAGCACCAATTCCCTGCTTTGTTACATTTTTAATTTGTATCTTCTTATTCGAACCTTTTAACTCGATATATACTTCTCCAAAAGTTACTTTCCCTTTTTCGTTTACCGCTGGTGCATAAGCATCTAATATACCTTTTTTCTCGATTGGAATATTATATGAATTTGCCAATTTTGTATTGTGCCCGATAACGGTTTGATAAGACAATGGCAGCTTGGTTTTTTCGCTTGCCTTTAATAACATCATTGTCTTTACTTGTTCTGGATTATTTATTTTACTTGTAAGTGCACCTTTTACTTCTTTATGCGCTTGTTGATAATAGCTCATCTCTTGCACTTGATCGCCTTCAACATTATTCATTTCGTTTTTGTTAATGTGTTGATATTCCCAGTTTACATTTGATTCTGCGGATTGATAATTTATTGGCCATCTTCCTAAATAAACCATACCGCGATAACCGATTGCAACGGGCGATGGTTTAATTGTACTTTCATTTAAAATCTTAATGAGCTCCGGGTTTTCAATTGGTATGTCCACGCCTTTGATTAGTTCCTTTGTCAGTTCACTGGGTTCAATAATTTCTTGATCTTCGGTTGAATTCGGAAATGTATTTTCTTTAGAAACATCCAATACATGACTTGGTATATTGGATTCTTCTGCTTTTTCTTCCTTTGCAAAGCTCTGCGTTGGTATCAGAAGCCATGTCAAACATAAAAGAAGCGTATAAACATAAGCACGATTGCATTTTTTCATTCCGTACCTTCCTCTCTTTTTGTTTTATTTTTTCTGAAAGGAAGAAAACTATACATACGGTGCCATGAAACTTTTTGGTAAACGAAAAGAGACACCTCTTAACGTAAAAGATGTCTCTTTTTGTAAAAGCATTTTTTTTGCTTATTTTACAAATACACTATACCTTTTCTCTAATCGATCTTGCACGATACCGATTAGAATGCATACCGGCCAATAAATAAGGGCCACTAGAACGTACATGGTCATTGCATCGAATTCTCTCCCGGCAACAATTTGAGCTTTTTGGAATAATTCTGGTACAGTAATAACCGCTGTTAAAGAAGTTGCCTTAACAATATCCATAAAAACATTTGTCAAAGGTGGGATAGCGATCCGTGTTGCCTGCGGAAGAATGATTTTACGCAACGTTAACCAATAAGACATATTCAGCGCGCGCGAAGATTCCCATTGTCCTTGCTCCACACTATTTAATGCAGATCGATCGATTTCGGCAATATAAGCAGCACTATTCAAGCCTAATCCAATAATAGCAGCATGCACAGCCGCAAGTTGAATGCCAGCAGATGGTAAACCTAGATATAGGATATATAAAAATACGATAATTGGCGTTCCACGCATAAAAGATATATAGAGCCTGGCCGGCCATCTTAGAAACACATATTTGGAGCCTCTCGCCAGCGCTAAAAATAACCCTAAAATCAGTCCAATCAACATACTTCCGATGGAAATAAGTAATGTAATTGGAAGTCCGCCTAAAACAAACGGTAAGTTCTCCCAAGCTAATTGAACATCAAAAAAACCGCCGAAATTTATCTCTGTTATATTCATCAGAGACCTCTAAAAATCCAGACCTTCCACAATTTCAACATCTACATCAGGCTTTTGCGATGCATCTTCTTCGTAGAATTCTTTCGCCAATTTACTCAGTGTACCATCTTCACGCATTTCGTTTAAGGCACGATTCATTTCTTCTTGTAGCTTGTCTGCATCTTTTGGCATCATAATTGCTTGCTCTGTCGGATTAAATTTCAACGTCGGATGTAAATGC
Source organism: Oceanobacillus sp. J11TS1 (assembly GCF_018333215.1). Classification (GTDB taxonomy): domain Bacteria; phylum Bacillota; class Bacilli; order Bacillales; family Amphibacillaceae; genus Oceanobacillus. The sequence continues at coordinate 31,970 of NZ_BORO01000031.1, forward strand.
AAATCAAAATCAGGAAATGCTGCTACACCAAATTTGGTTAAGTAATAATCATTTAATACCAAATCGGTTCTTCCTGTACTCACATCACTTAGATACGCTTCATTCGGAGCATTACCATAAGTTACAATTTCCGCTCCGTAATGCTCTGCAATTTGACTGTAAATGGTTGACGCTGCTCCCCCAGCCTTTTTACCTTCTAAATCTTCTAATGTTTCTATCCCTGAGTTGTCTGATTCTCTTACTGCGGCTACAAGGTAAGAGTATTTATAAGGGTCCGTAAAACTGAATTTCTCTTTGTTTTTTTCTGTTATGGTAGCATCATTTGCCCCTACATCAATCCTGCCGCTATTAATGGCAGAAGCTAAATCATCTGCGCCCATTATTTCAAACTTAACTTCCAGGCCTAAGCGGTCCCCTATTTCCTTCATGATTTCTACCGTATATCCTGTTAACTCGTCATTTTCATCGTAGAAGGAGGCACCAATTAATGTTCCTGAAGTACCTGCAACAATCTCTCCTTTTTCTTGGATGCTTTCCCAACGCTCGTCGGTTGCATTTTCGTTCCCTGTGGTATCGGTATCATTCCCTTTTCCACAAGCAGCTAGTAAAAATACTGCTAAAAGAATAACACTAAAAATAGATATTTTCTTTCTCACCATAAAACCTCCCTGTATTATATGTATTTCACAAATTTAGTATAACAAAGAAAGGCTTATAAGGAAACATTTTCGGGATTCTGTTCTAACATTTATACAGAACAGTATTAATACAAATCATCTTCCAATCCGTATTTTTTAAAATTTGATGGGGTAGCGCCCAAGTTAGCGGTTGGGTGGAACGGATTGAGGTGAATTGGAGCGGATATTGAGCTTGGTGGAGCGGATTGAGGTGGGTTTGGAGCGGGGATATTGGCCTGAGTGGAGCGGATTGTGGCGGATTTGGAGCGGGTATTGGCTTGATGGAGCGGATTGTGGCGGATTTGGAGCGGGTATTGGCTTGATGGAGCGGATTGAGGTGGATTTGGAGCGGGTATCGGGCTTGGTGGAGCGGATTGAGGTGGATTTGGAGCGGGTATTGGGCTTGGTGGAGCGGATTGAGGTGGATTTGGAGCGGGTATTGGCTTGGTGGAGCGGATTGAGGTGGATTTGGAGCGGGTATCGGGCTTGGTGGAGCGGATTGAGGTGATTTGGAGCGGATATCGGGCTGAGTAGAGCGGCCAGTACGGTAGCGCTCGTCAATCATAGATTCTAAAAAATGAAACGGCAAATTATCTGGCCGTTTCATTTTTTAAGCTGATTTTCGATCTAGTAGTGTGGCATTTAAGATGCCGCCTGTAATTACAATTATTCCAAATAGATAAAACCAAATTAACAAAATAATAATTGTACCTAAACTGCCGTAGGTGGTGGAATAATTCGCCAAGTTATTCACATAGAAGGAAAATCCCCAAGAGACAAGCTGCCATGCAAAAGTTGCAAATGCCGTCCCCCATATCACCTCTGTAAATCGAAGACGACGATTTGGAGCAAGCTTATATAAAAAGAGCAAAACAATAAAGAAAATAAAGGAAGATACTACCCATCGTAATGTTCCCCATATTGCTAAGAAAGAATCTGCAAAGCCCACCCAAGAAAACAGATAAGTACCAATCATTCTTCCAAATAACGGCAACAACAATGCTAATATAATGATTAAAATCATTCCTATGGTTAATATCATCGCCACTAGTCGTGCTACTATGAAAGAACGATCCGTGTTTATCCGATAAGCATAGTTAAACGCTCTTGTAATTGCATTAACCCCATTGGAAGCTGCCCATAGCGTTCCAATGATACTAAGGGAAAGCAACCCACCATTTTGAATGGTTAATGATTCGAGATTCGTCGTAATTAAACGTATGACTTGCTCTGGAGCAAAATCTCCAAGCGTTGCTAAAATTAAATCCATATTAATAGGTAAATACGGAATTAAATTAAGTAAGAAGATTAGAAATGGAAATAAAGATAAAATAAAAAAATAGGAAAGCTGCGCTGCTAAACCAAATACATCTACCTCATCAAAACGAGCCCAGACCTGCAAGCCTATATTCCGTACATTTCTAATGTTCCCCCACCTTCCTTCTCATTTTTAAAAATAGCTTGTTCAAAAAATGAGAAAGCATGCGGTAGAATAAATGCCTCTGCACTGCTCTCCATACGGAATCAGGATGCACGTCTTCTATTTCTTCATCTTTATCCTACTATTATTCCTTACTTTTTGAACATGCTTTATTACTCTATTTCTTTACGACCGTATTTATTCGTAACTTTATCTAAAGTTTGTTCTACCTGTTCTAAAGCATTCATTGCATTAGAAGATCCACTTTCAAAAATTTGATTCACTTTGTCCACTGTTTTTTGCAGGCCTTGGATTGCCTCAGATGGATTGCTGATGTAATAAGACGAAGAGTCTTTTATTTCTTTTACTTTTCCACATGCATAACTGCGTGCTTCTTTATCAAATAATGCTGTAGCTCCTCCTATAACTGCTCCTGCAACGACACCTAAAATAATTTTTCGTTTACCCATGATTATCTCTCCTTTAAATTAAATGATGCTTCCCTTTCAAAAATTGAAGGAACTGGTGACACCCATTTGAAACTAGTTGATATGTTTGTTCAAAATCCCCTGTGTAATATGGATCAGGAATTTCATTATCTTCTATGTCTTCTACAAAATCCATTAATTTCACAATCTGAGTATCCTTATGATTGCCAGAACGCTTTAGTGCTTCATAATTATTTTGATCCATTGCAACCATATAATCAAATTGTTTATAATCATCCTCTGTAAGCAGTCTTGCCTTCATCCCATCATAAGAAACACCTTGCTGTTCTAATATTTTCTTTGTTCCTTGATGGGGCGGTTGTCCAAGATGCCAATCTCCTGTGCCACAAGAATCAACCTTTATCCTATCCGCCAGCTGTTCTTTCGCAACAAGGTCTCTAAATATCGCCTCTGCCATTGGAGAACGGCAAATATTACCTAAACAAACAAATAACACACGCACCAATCGCTATACACCCCATTCATTTCGCAGCTAATTGCATTTGCAATGAAAGTTATCTTTCTTAATTAATCTTAGAATAAGCTCATCTAAATGAACACCCTAAACAAGTATACAATAAGTTTAGGGTGTTTTGCTTTATTTCTATTATAAGCAACTTAGTCCGATAAGCAAAGTCTTAATTGTAGAAAATTGTTATACTGCTTGCATTATTGTCGAATAGAACATCCCTAAAACAAGCTCATGTCCCAGCTGTTGGCAATATGACGAAGCAACTTAATTCCTGCAATACTATTTCCCTGCTTGTCTAAGGCTGGACCAAATACACCAATGCCGCACCCATCCAGGAAAGGTAAATCATTATCACGTACCCTTGGGGGAACGACAGCTAAAATACCGCCAGATACACCGCTCTTTGCTGGAATTCCAACATAAGCAGCAAATTTTCCAGAAGCATCATACATACCACACGTTAACATCAGAGATTTGGCTATTCGGGTCACATTTCTAGGAATAATAACTTCCCCTGTGTCGGGGTGGAAACCATCATTGGATAGAACTAGCCCGATTCGTGCCAGGTCATCTGTTGTAATATTAATAGAGCACTGCTTAAAGTACGTTTCCAACGTTACCCCTAAATCAGATTCCAAGTACCCCTCTTCTAATAAATAATAACCAATTGCTCGATTGCGCATCGACGTATCACGTTCCGATTCATAGACCTCTACATCTAGTTCAGGCCGATAGCCAATCATCTTTTCCAGCAATGCAAATATCGGTTCCAGCTTTTGATCAGAGGTTTTTCCATTTAACAAAGAAGATATCGTAATTGCCCCTGAATTTACCATAGGGTTAAATGGACGTTTAGGGTTATTTATTTCCAAGTGCATAATCGAATTAAATGCCTCTCCAGTCGGCTCCACATCAACACGATGCAAAACATATGTCAGTCCGCGATCCATACATGCCACAATAAAACTAAGCACCTTCGAAATACTCTGAATAGAAAAAGGAATATCCAGATCACCCGACCGAATCTGTGTCCCATGCTTGCCGATAATAGTGATACCTAAAGCATTCGGATCCGCATCTTCCAATTTCGGAATATAGTCAGCTACTTTTCCAGTGTCCGTCTGCTTTTTGAAAAATGTAACCCAATTATCAACATATTCTTGCAGCCATTCTTTATTTCTTTCTGTATTCAAATTCACATATCCTTGTACCATGTATTGCCCCCCGCGTCACATAATAGTTTATATATGTATACCCTGTAAAGCGTATCATTACCCATCCATATTCCTTATGATAAAGTATTTTCATTTTAAATAAAAACAATACCATTTAAAAATTAAAAAACCTTTCCTCATGGCTGGCTATCTCTTAAAGAGAGTCAGACCATCCAAGCGGAAAGGTTTTTCATTCGATTATTCATTTAGTAAACGATGCTTATTTTCCAATAAACATTTGTGTCCAGTAGTTGCCTTGTTCTACATAACCAATTCCAATATGAGTGAAGTCACCATTCATGATGTTTTCACGGTGGCCTTGGCTGTTCATCCATGCATCGACAACTTCCTCTGGAGTTTGCTGCCCTTGAGCGATGTTTTCACCAGCAGTATTGTAATCAATACCGAAGCTTTGCATCATATCAAATGGAGAGCCATAATTCGGGCTATTATGATCGAAATAGTTGTTTGCTTGCATATCTTTGGATTTTTCGCGAGCTACTTTGCTTAGCTCCGTATCCAATTCAAGTGGAGCAAGTCCTTGTTTTTCTCTTTCTTGGTTTGTTAAATCAACTACTTCTTGTTCAAATTGACTAACGTCACCGTCTGTTTGCTTATCTTCTTTATTTTGCTGAGCTTCTTCCGCAGTATTAGCCTCTTCTTGGTTTGCTTCCTCAGATGGCTGATTTTCAGTTGGAGCTGCTGGAGTCTCTGCTTCAGCGTTTGGAGTAGCTTCTCCATTTATAATATCAAAGCAATTATAATTGTTTTGCTTTAATTGCTCACTATTTAATGCATTCCATCCTTGTCCATTAACAGAATAATAGACTTGCATAGAATTTTGGGCAGATGGTTGAGGATTTGCAGATGCTTCTACATCAGAAACGAATGCTCCTCCAAATAATACAGTTGCTGATAATGTAGCAACAATACCTACTTTCTTAAACATGCACATACACTCCTTTTTTTGTTGTTTTGTTTTGTGCAAAATGATCATAACACGGTTTTTTCTGTAACATTTGAAATAATCAAGGCAAGGTTTACCAGACTGCTTTATCCCACTAAAATTTATTGCTTTGAAACTTGTAAAACCTTGTCAAATCTACTATTCTAAATTGGGCATAATTCTCCTAGAATGGAAATTAAACATTTTGAAGGAAATCATTGCTACAAAACGCATATTGACAAGTTTCAGAAGTAGGTCTAATGTTACAAGAAAGACGTATTTGTAACGAAAATGTTACTTGATTTCATTTCTTTTATGCTTTATTTTATAGACTAGTTCTTTCTATATTATTAAAGGGGAGTTCATTACCCCCAAAAAAATGAATTTTTGATAGAATAGTATTCTAGGAAACTGAAATAAAATGATATATTGTAGATAATGTATATATGTATAAACGAAATCACACGGAAAAGTGTCGTATCTTGTCTTTTCTGTTTACAATCACGATAAAAAAATAAAACTGTACTTATAATGGAGGATTATATATATGTTTTCAAGCGCTGAAATTGGAATTGATTTAGGAACTGCAAATATCCTGGTTTATTCAAAAACGAAAGGAATCGTTTTAAATGAACCTTGCGTCGTGGCAATAGATGTAAATACAAAGCAGGTAATGGCGGTAGGAACGGAAGCAAAAGAAATGGTTGGTAAAACACCAAAAAACATCATCCCAATTCGTCCTTTAAAAGATGGTGTTATTGCCGATTATGATGTTACGGCACAACTATTAAAAGAGTTATTAAAAAAGGTAAGCAAAACATTAGGAATGTCTATGCGAAAACCAAATGTCATTGTATGTACACCTTCTGGCAGCACAAGTGTGGAAAGAAGAGCTATTCATAATGCAGTCTCAAGTTATGGTGCAAAACAAGTTCATTTAATTGAAGAACCTGTGGCTGCAGCTATCGGAGCTGATTTGCCTGTGGATGAGCCTTATGCAAATGTGATTGTCGATATCGGAGGCGGCACTTCAGAGGTAGGTATTATTTCCTTTGGCGGAATTGTATCTTGCAACTCTGTACGCACAGCTGGGGATAAAATGGATGAAGAAATTATTCAACATATCCGTAAACAGTATAATATTTTAATCGGAGAACGTACTGCTGAAAATATTAAAATGGAAATTGGTTACGCTCATCCAAATCATAAAGAAGAAAAAATGGAAATTCGCGGCCGTGACATGGTTACTGGACTTCCAAAGACCATTGAAGTTACCTCTACAGAAATTTATGCATCTCTAAAAGAATCATTAGAACAAATTCTAGAGACTATCCGTGCAACATTGGAAGAATGCCCTCCTGAATTAAGTGGTGACATTGTTGATAATGGAATTGTCCTTACTGGTGGCGGTTGCCAATTAAACGGTATGCAGGAATGGCTAGCAGAAGAGCTTAGTGTTCCTGTTCATATGGCTCTAAATCCATTAGAATCGGTAGCAATCGGAACTGGCCGCGCACTAAAAATGATTCATAAACTGCAAAAAGCGGCAAAATAAAACTTCAACCATCGCACCGTGATAATACTTGTCTAAGAAAGGAAATAGATTGCTGGCGTCTTTTCCCTTTCACTAATAATCCGTGGGGACTTCGTACGACCCCCACGAATTATTAATAAAGGAAGGCAACCGACAGGCCCTTAGCTTTGTCTGATAACCTCGTTATCATGCAATGAAAAAGGAAATATACTTGTTGAAAATTAGATAATATCTATTCCCCTTTAAAAATGCTCATTTAGAAGGCTTCTTTAGATTGCAAAAAAGACTCAATGACTCAGGAAATGGACTTACGAATTTATTATCGAAATCATTCTTATACGAAATGGACAGGTGTCAGCGATGTTTTAAGGATTAAATTAAAATAAGGAACAATGAATCTTCTTTTTTAAATAACAAAATGGGGGATTAATTTGTTATGCGCATAAATGTAGGCGTCATCATTTAGGAAGCGGTTGTATGGTTTTCCATTGATATTTTTTCTTTAATAATGACTCCCCGTTTCGCCATTTGGTGGATATAAGCCTCACCTGGAACTATTTTTTCTGGTGGATGTACCCCTATTTTGGTAATTGTCCCGTTTCCAATCATTTGAGCCGCGATAGAAATTGTATTTGCAGTAGCGCGAGCCATCGCTGTTACACCTGTTTGCTTGTCTTTGTACGTCACCATTTCATAGGTAAATACCGTATCCACTTGTTTGTTTTGGCCTTTTACCTTCGCACGCAGTAAAACAGCATCTTCCTTATCTTTTAAATCAACAATCGGATCAAGTACTTTTAATAAAACCTTTCGAGGACTGACTTTCACACCGTCCACAACTACTTCATAATGATTCCTGGTTAAATTCAAATCGACTAATAGTTTCATTTTTTCTGCATGCCCTGGATATCGGATGGTTTTATACTCTAATGTTTCTAAATAAGGAAAAGACTGTGTCAGTGTAGATGTTCCGCCGGATGTATGGAATGCCTCTAATTCTCCAAAATCGGCAAAGTCAATTGGCTCCAATTCGGATAAGGACGGTACAGAAATTAATTTACCATCACGAATAATCTCGGAAGGATCGGTGTAGTGATCGAGTACTCCTTCCATGGAAAACACATGATTATATTCTAATGGCGCTTCTGGATGAACAGGGATGCCACCTACATATAATTGAATCGATGTTGCTTTTTCTAATTTACTGACACCATAGGCCTGATAATATATTTATCATCCCGGGAGCAACGCCTAAATCGGGAATAATAGTGACATTAGCAGCTCTTGCCTCTCCATCTAATTTCATTACTTTATCGGTAATATGATCAATATGCCCACCTAAATCTACCACAGAAGTGCCTACTTTCATGCCTGTTTTAGCAACTTGTTCATTAAAAGTATAAAATAGTGCATTCACAACAACGTCAAAACGGCACATGAAATTTGCAAGCTCATCTTCATTCTTTGCATTTACTTGGTAGGCTGTCATTATTGGAGATTGTAGCTGATAGCAAATGTTCTGGGCACGTTGCAGATCAATATCTGCAAGGCCGATTTCTTGGATGCCTTCACTGTTTACCAAATCCCTTGCGACTTCTTTTCCCATGAGACCGGTTCCTAATACACCTATTTTCATGCTAACTCCTCCTTTTCAATTCGTACTTTAAAAGGCACTTATAGTTTATGCATCCGTATCGATTTGGGCACGCTGTAATTTACCACTATAATCGACATAGACCGCCTTCCATTCCGTGAAAACGTCCAAAGCCTGCACACCGGAATCTCTATGCCCATTTCCTGTCCCTTTTGTTCCTCCAAATGGTAAATGAATTTCTGCCCCTGTAGTTCCAGCATTTACATAAACGATTCCTGTATCCAAATCGCGCTGTGCTTTAAACACACGGTTGACGTCTTGTGTGTAAATCGAACTTGATAAGCCATATTTCACTTTATTGTTCGCAGCGATAGCTTCTTCCAAATCATTGACCTCAATCAAAGAAACAACAGGACCAAAAATCTCTTCCTGAGCTATTCGCATATCTATCGTCACATCTGTAAATAGTGTTGGCGCAAAATAAAAGCCATTTTCATAATTTTCTACCGTCAGCTGCTTGCCGCCCGCTGCTAAATTTGCTCCTTCTTCCTTTCCGATTTCAATATATTTTAAGATTTTATCTAATCCGGCTTGATTAATAATTGGTCCAACTTTACTTTTCGGGTCAAGACCGTCCCCGATGGTTAAATTCTCCATTGCAGATAACAAACGTTCCTCCAAGGTTTTCCGCACATCTTTATGGACAATCACCCGGCTACATGCCGTGCAACGCTGGCCGCTGGTTCCAAATGCACTCCACAAAATTCCCTCTACTGCTAAATCAATATCTGCATCCTCCATAACAATCACTGCATTTTTACCGCCCATTTCAAGTGACACTTTTTTTAATTGTCTGCCGCACTCTGTAGCCACTTTTCTGCCCGTTTCATTAGAACCTGTAAAAGAAATAACGCGAATATCCTCATGTTCAATCATTGCTTGCCCAATTGTTGTTCCAGATCCATATACGATATTGATAACACCTTTTGGCAATCCGGCCTCCTCAAATATCTTTGCTAACTCGTAAGCCATGATTGGAGTTTCTGAAGAAGGTTTCCAAATAACTGCATTTCCGGCAACAATTGCAGGGAAGGACTTCCATGTAGCTATAGCTATTGGAAAGTTCCAAGGCGTGATAATCCCGACAATACCAACGGGGCATCTCTGACTCATGGCAAATTTATCTTTTAATTCTGTTGGTGTGGTTTGCCCAAATAAACGCCTTCCCTCTCCAGCCATATAAAATGCCATATCTATTCCTTCTTGAACTTCACCACGTGCTTCCTCAATGACTTTTCCGTTCTCTAAAGTTAATAGTTGAGAAAGTCTTTCTTTCCGTTCCTTCATAATCGCCCCAACTTTATACAGGATTTCTGCACGTCCTGGTGCAGGAACAAGCGCCCATTCCTTTTGAGCAACACGAGCAGCTTCCACAGCCTGATCAATCGCTTCGGGATTAGAGTTCGGAACTTCAACAAGTACGTTTCCATTGGCTGGGTTATACACATGTTCCCGATTAGAAACTTCTATCCATTCTCCGTTAATAAAATTTTTTAAGATTTTCTCTTCATTTGTAAGCGTTGTCATTTAAATTCCTCCTTGAACATGGGTAATTTCGTTACATGTACTTCTTTCTCCCTAAAACATTCTGTCTCTTTCTAATTCTAGTATAATGGAAGCTTAAATATGTTTACAACTGTTTTTGGATAATATTCAGAAAACAGCGACAAGCCCTGTTTTTTATGGGATAGTTCAAACTCCCACTGAATGAAGTTTTGTTTTATGATATACTAAACATTGATTTTTTATTAGGAAGGAATTTACGATTATGGAAAAACAGACAGAACAATGGTCAACCAAGCTTGGCTTTATTTTATCTTCCGCCGGCGCTGCGGTTGGGTTGGGAGCCATATGGAAGTTCCCTTATATGACAGGAATGAACGGCGGTGGAGCATTTTTCTTTATCTTTATATTTTTCACTGTCCTAATCGGCCTTCCCTTATTGATTGCTGAATTTGTCGTTGGTCGAGGGGCTCAGAAAGAAGCAGTTAGCGCTTTTCAAAAGCTTGCCCCAAAGAGTATATTTTCTTTTATTGGAAAGTGGGGCGTAGTTGGAGCTTTTATTTTAATGTCTTTTTATAGTGTTGTAGGCGGATGGGTGTTAATATACAGCTTATTATCTATACCTGGGATGGTAATTAAAGACGGCGCAGACTATACAGGTCTGTTTGGAATGATAACAGAAAACCCGCTGATTACTGTAGCTGCTTTGGCAGTCTTTGTCTTTATTAATTCTTTTGTTATTTCCAATGGCATTAAAAACGGTATCGAAAAATATAGTAAGATTCTTATGCCTCTATTATTTATATTTTTTATTATCATCGTTATTCGTGCCTTAACCTTTGAAGGTGCGATGGAAGGTGTACGTTTCTTCCTGCAGCCTGATTTCTCCCAATTAAACGGGGAGAATATCTTATATGCATTGGGACAGGCATTCTTTTCTCTTGCTGTCGGTATATCGGTAATGGTTACTTACAGCTCGTATTTATCAAAAGATGTTAGTTTAACGAAATCAGCTGCGTCTGTTTCCATTATGAATATTATGGTTTCTTTACTTGCTGGACTGGCAGTATTTCCAATAGTGTTTTCATTCGGATTAGAGCCTACGGAAGGTCCAAAATTATTATTTATAGTTCTTCCAGAAGCTTTCTCGCAAATGCCTTTTGGAGAAGTATTCCTTTGTTTATTTCTTCTCTTGTTCTTATTTGCCATTCTAACCTCTTCTTTTAGTATGTTAGAGATCATTACTTCAGCAGTGCATGAAAAGACAAAAGCAAATCGCAAAACAATAGCATGGATTGCTGGTCTGATTGTTTTTATTGCTGGAATTCCAGCAGCTCTGTCATCTAATCTTCTTGCTGACTTTCATATTTTTGGGAAAACGGTATTTGATGCAAGTGATTTCTTAGTCAGCAATATTATGCTGCCTGGTGGTTGTTTGCTTATCGCTTTATTTGTAGGTTTTAAAATGGATCGCAAATTAGTTGAACAAGAGTTTCATGCAGGCAGTCACTGGAGAAATGGCATGTTTCAAACATGGTATCAACTATTAAGATGGCTTGCTCCGATTACCATCGTTGTCGTTTTTCTTTATTCATTAGGAGTAATTTAGGATAGCTTCGGATTTGGTCGAGCGCTTTTGGCCGGTTTTGGAGCGGGTTCGGCGGATGTCCGAGCGCTTCTGGCCGGTTTTGGAGCGGATTCGGGGAATGTTCGAGCGCTTTGGCTGGATTCGGGATGACGTACAATAGTCTGTGTAAGCTGAATAAATAGGAAAGGTAAGGTTATCCTACCCATTAGTTAATCATCACAAAAACTAAGAAGAGGAGACCTTACCTATGTCTACTAGTATAACTGATAA
>NZ_BORO01000032.1 GCF_018333215.1 Oceanobacillus sp. J11TS1
ACGGGGAGTAGGTAAGAAACGAGCTAATTTTCAGACACCTTCCCCGGGTACCCGGGGAAGGTGTCTGAAAATACATCCCAATAGAGAGGATACCCTATTAATTTACACAAACTTATTGACAGTACCTTTCTTTTAAACATATCTCATTTCATTGTTAATAGAATAAGTTATTCTTCTTTAAAAAAAGAAAACCGTTTGAATGGAGTAATCTCTCCTTCAAACGGTTTTGTAAAGTTGCCCCGTGATTATTAAAACATTGCTGTAGAATGTTTTGGCTGAATTCTTGCCTTTGGATCGATGTAATTTTTAGCGTTGTTGATAGCTGTAGGTCCTTCACCGAATCCGGTTGCGATAAGATTTACCTTCCCATCATAGGTACAGATATCTCCAGCTGCATAAATCCCAGGAATGTTTGTCTCCATTTTCGAATTAACAACAATACTATTTTTTTCGATTTCTAATCCCCAGTTTTTGATTGGTCCGAGGCTGGAGATGAAGCCATAATTACAAATAATATCGTCTACTTCTAATTCGAGTAATTCTTCCTCTTTCATTTTCTGTAAAATAAGCTTTTCTATTTTTTCATTTGCAACAATTGCTGCAGGTGCAAATGGTGTGAGTTTTTCGACAGTAGATGCTTCTAATTGCTCTACACTATGTTCATGGGCACGGAATTGGTCGCGGCGGTGAATTAATGTTACTTTTGCAGCGATTTTTTCTAGCATTAATGCCCAGTCTACTGCAGAATCTCCGCCTCCTAAAATAGCAACATGTTTATCTTTGTATTTATCCATATCCTTCACATAATAATGCAAATTTTTACCTTCATAGGCTTCACTGTCACCTACGTTTAATCTTCTAGGTTGAAACGCACCGTTGCCGGCAGTGATAATAATTGTTTTTGTTAGATGGATTTCTCCGGTGCTTGACGTAAGACGGAATGTATCATCCTCTAAACGTTCTAAGCTCTCAATGGCTTGCCCAAGTACAATTTCAGGATCAAATAATTTTGCCTGTTCTTCCAATTGATCTACAAGCTCCTGGGCACGAACTTTTGGAAATCCTGCTACATCATATATATATTTCTCAGGGTAGAGAGCCGTTAATTGTCCTCCAATATGAGGAAGGCTTTCAATTATTTTAACACTAGCTTGACGCATACCTCCATAAAAGGCAGTGAATAAGCCAGTAGGTCCCGCTCCAATGATGGTTACATCAAAAACTTTCTCCATAGAATACCTCTTTTCTTTCTAGACGTTTACCAAACCTATGGTATCATAAACTCGTTTTAGTTTGTATTAAATCGTTTCAAATCAAGGCGAAAAAATGAAAGGTTGCGCAGCATCTGCTGTTATTTACCGATCAGAAAGAATATGATTTTTACAAGCCTAGGTGCATTTCTCTGTTTTAATATTCATAAGTATAGACGAAAAAGAGATAATTAAAGCTTGCTATTTTTTATTAAAGCATTTAAGATAAGTTAGTGATTATTACAGTTAGATTACAAAATGAAGTTATTTATATGACAAACGCATTTTGTATCTCACTTTTCGCAAATAGAAAAGCGCAACTTTTTCTATATGCAGACGTGCAACGAAGGCATTCAACCAAAGGTTCGGCGAATGTCAGGTGTTTTAATAGATTATAATAATTAATAGGAGTAGTGAAAACCATGAATAAACCGCATATCGTTATTCTGGGAGCGGGTTATGGAGGTATAATGACAGCAGTTAAGCTTCAGAAAAAGCTACGACAGCATGAAGCAAAGATTACGTTAGTCCATAAATATGACTATCATTTTCAAACAAGCTGTCTACATGAAAATGCTGCTGGTACTTTGCATCAGGATCGCTCAAAAATTAAAATCAAAGATATTATCAATCGTTCAAAAATAAATTTTATAATAGATGAAGTCGTTTCAATCAAAAGGGAAGAGAAAACAATTAAGCTTAAAAATAAGGAGCTGCATTATGATTTATTAGTCATTGGGCTCGGTTATGAACCTCATACAGAAGGAATTCCCGGGCTGAGGGAACATGCCTATTCTATTACAGATATTAATAGTGCCCGCTTTGTCCGAGAGCATATGGAATATAATTTTGCATGCTATGCCAATGACATTAAAAAAGATCAAAGCAGATTAAATATCGTAATTGGCGGCGGAGGCATTCTCGGCGTGGAATTTGCTGGTGAACTCATTAATCAAATTCCAGTAATGTGTAGGGAGTATGATATTGAAAAAATACAAGTAAACCTTTATATGTTAGAGGAGAATACTTCTTTATTGCCGGGGTTTGATGAGAATTTAGTTCATTATGCAGTCAGCTCCCTGCAATCTAGAGGAGTAGAGATCATCCATCAAGCAAAACTGAAAGAATGTCAAGAAGATAAGGTTATTTATGAAGTAGAGGGAAAGGAACAGACGATTCCATCGCATACTTTTATCTGGACTGGAGGCGTACAAGCTAATCCAGTATTTGAAAAAGCTGGATTAAGCTTAAAAAATAAAAAGATAGAAGTAGATTCAAGTATGCTAGCTACAAAAGATGATTCTATCTTTGTAGTTGGTGATTGTGCATATTCCACAGATGAGAATGGAGAAGAAATTCTTCCCACTGCTAAAAAGGCAATAGAAGAGGCTACGGTTGTTGCGAAGAATATTTCTTCCCTGCTTCATAATAAAGAGCTTACTTCTTGTCAGCCGGTAAAGCAGGGAATGCTTGCAACGTTAGGAAGAGATGACGGGGTAGCCAGGATACAGAATCGCCGGGTATTTGGCTGGAAAGCTGCATTTGTGAAGCGGATTTCTGATAACCATTATTTATATCAATTGGGTGGATGGAATTTATTATTGAAAAAAGGAAACTTTCATCTCTTATAGAAGGGGCACCAAAATCAATGTTTGAAATGAGTAAATAGATATTATAGTAAGAGCTAGATAGCGTAGTGTTTTTCTGGGGTTGCGATTACTCACCCCATCATAACCCGTCGTAGCGGTCGCTATTTATCAAATTTAATTTGTCACTAGATTTTGGTGAAGAGCCTTATAAAATAATAAATAGGTTTGTCGAGATATCATGACAAAAAAGCAAAGATTGGAAGATGCCTCTTTGCTTTTTTGTTTTTTTAAGATAAAATGTCCCTTGTATGCATCCTTAGAAAGGACGGAGGGGAGAGAATGGTCCAACTTATTGTTTCTGTTATATTATATTTTGTTATCTTTTTTGGTATTGCATTTATTTTAAATATGTTATTAAGAAGAACGTGGCTGATGGCATGTTTATATCCAGTTATCATGATTTTTGTTATCGATAACATTTCTTTTTTCAGCTACTTTACGAATACAGGTGAGGCTTTTTCAGCACTTGGAGATCGTATTGTTGGTTTAACAGCAGCTGATATTATTATTTTATTATCTGGTTTTATTGGAACGATTGTATCCGGTTTTGTTATCCGCTTTTTAAGAAAAAGTGGTTATCAAATGTTTTAAAAATCACTGGAAAAAATCTGTTACATATGATCTTTTGCATGAATAACTTTTTAAAGAGGAGATATATTCAAATGATATAGAAATATAAAAAGCCAATGCTTCTTTCTTATAGCATTGGCTTTTTATACTTAGCCTCTCCTCAATATGAAAAGAGGGGTGCAAGTGAAAAAGCGATAATTATTCCTGTGATAGCACCGAAAAATACTTCGATTGGCTGGTGCCCAAGTAATTCTTTTAATTCTTGGATTTTCTCGTTCTCTTTCTTTTTGCTCCAGCCTTTTGCGCTGGAGGTGATTAACTGAAAATCACGGACAAGCTGGTTAATAACAATTGCTTGTTCACCAGCTTGTCTACGAACACCTGAGGCATCAAACATCGTGATAACGCTAAATATACATGCGAGCGCAAATACACTGGTTGATACACCCTCTGCGATGCCAATAGCCGTTGCTAAGGAGGCTACTGCTGCAGAGTGGCTGCTCGGCATTCCTCCGGTACTGAAGGCTAGTCCGGGTTGGAATTCCTTGGTGAAAATCCATTTAATAGGTATCTTAATAACTTGTGCAAATACAATAGCAATTAGTGCGGCCCATAATGGGAAATTCGTTAATAATGTCATGGATGAGGGTGCTTCCTTCCTGAGTAACGCTTCAATTTTCTGTCATTTTACCATAGGCTGTTTCATAATAAAAGAAAGTGTCAAACTACTCGAGAGACGATAAGGAATTATTTAATAATCGTATCTAATGCAATTTCCATCATCTCATGGAATGTTGTTTGGCGTTCTTCGGCAGTTGTTTCTTCTCCGGTAATGATATGATCAGAAACAGTAAGAACAGATAAAGCCTGCCGACCATATTTGGCAGCTAAGGTGTAAAGTGCAGTAGACTCCATTTCAATGGCAAGCACTTGGTATTTAGCAAGCAGTTCATTGACTTCTTTTGCGTTATCCCGATAGAAGGTATCACTTGTAAACACATTTCCTACACGTAATTGAAGCCCTTTTTCTGTACCTGCTTCATAGGCATTTTTTAATAATTCGAAATCAGAAATCGGCGCATAATCAATACCTTGAAAGATAAGTTGATTTATTTGTGAATCTGTTGTAGCTGCTTGTGCTAAGATAACATCGCGGACTTTCACATCTTTTTGGATTGCGCCGCATGTACCGACACGGATGAGTTTTTTCACATCATAACTTTGAATAAGCTCGTTCACATAAATGGAGATGGAAGGTACTCCCATACCCGTCCCTTGTACGGAAACGCGTTCTCCTTTATAGGTTCCGGTATAACCATACATGCCTCTTACTTCATTATAGAGTTTTGCATCTTCTAAATAATTTTCAGCGATATACTTTGCTCGCAATGGATCCCCCGGCAATAGAATTTTATCTGCAATTTCACCTTGTTTTGCTCCAATATGTACACTCATTTCTATACCTCCTATAAAAAGAATATGTCTTAAGATAAAGGTATCACAAAGGTTTTTGAAAAACAAATGAATGCATTTTCAAAACTAAAAACGAGGAGTGTCATTGCAGGCTAAAATGCAGCGTGAAGTCTTTCGATTTTTGGCGTTCGGGATTCTGCTGCGGCTGTACTTTATCTGAATGAAATCAGGGTAAACCTGCATTTTTCCCTTTATTTTAAAAAAAAGTACATATGTATTTCATATTTCGGGATTTTTGTATATAATAAGACATAGGTTTATGTGAGATAAAACAATAAGTACATAAACGATATAGATTTACAAAATGAAAGGAAGTTATATAATGAAGTCACAAACTTTTACAATTACTGCAGAAACTGGAGTACACGCACGTCCAGCTACTTTGCTAGTAAACAAAGCCGGTCAATTTGATTCTGAAATTGAAGTTAGCTACAAAGGCAAAAACGTTAACCTTAAATCAATTATGGGTGTTATGTCTTTAGGAATTCCTAAAGGTGCTGAAATTGAAGTAAGCGCAGACGGAAAAGATGAAGAGGATGCTCTTCAAGGCATTGCTGACGTAATTAAAGAACATCTAGGTGAATAAATACAACGTAAAAGCGCTCTGTCTATAGGGCGCTTTTATTAAATAGCTGAGAACACGTGTGACTTCAATCATGGTAGGGCCAGGAATATAATAAATTACATACATCGTCCGTTTGAGGAATTGTTTCAGAAGGGTGTGAGTTTTCATTATGATGCCGTTTCTTTATTTTCCAGAAGATAAAACAGAGTATATCCCCGCTGTGATCACGTTAGTTATTTTTATTGCACTGGCTGTATTTTTTATGCGCTGGATTATGAAAAAGTCTAAAAGAGATCAAGAACATTTTGAACAAGAATATCAAGGTGCTTTAAACCATGCAAAGAAAAAGAATGCGCATACAGATTCCTCCTCCAATCAATAGATTTGAGGGGGTTTTTGATTAAAAATTTCTCCTTTGCCCAAACTAAAGAAAAAAGCAAAGGAGTTTATCGATGCGAATACGGATTATAACGGTAATGGTATTTACTTTGGTAATGTTATTTCTTATATCGGGATGTCTACTGCCACATGAAAACTCAGAGATGGTTGAGATGTATAATGCAGATGGAGATCGTGTAGGAACGGCCAGGTTAAATGAAACGGATGGAGGAGTCGCGGTAACTCTTGAGGTAGAAGGTTTAAATCCTGGGTTTCACGCGATACATGTTCATGAATATGGAAAGTGTGAAGGACCAGATTTTTCTTCTAGCGGCAATCATTTTAATCCAGACGGCAAAGAACATGGTTTATTGCGGACGGATGGGCCTCATCTCGGAGATCTTCCTAATATTGAAGCAGATGCAGAAGGAAATGTGAATGAAGAATTGGTAATTGCGGAGGCAACCTTGAAGCGTGGTAAAAACAGTTTAATTACAAATGACGGTACTTCCTTGATTATACATGATGGGGTAGATGACGGGATAAGTCAACCAGCTGGGGAATCAGGAGATCGGATAATTTGTGGAATTATTAAACAAGATAAGCAAAGCGGAGAGAAAGAAAATGCGCCGACTGATCCGACCGAAAATAATGATGAGCAGGATAGCGAAGGAAATGGGTAAAATAAAAGGCATGTCCTGAAGTCAGGAGCAATAAATAACAGCGAAACTGCATTCCGCCAGATTATTTGGAATGCAGTTTCTTTGTATTTAGACCAATGCAGCGGTGTCCTGTACTTATTTAGACGCTCTCCAAGCTTCTACTGCATGAATAATTCGTTTGATACCTTCTTCTAGAGTGGCTTGAGGACAAGCGACATTAATACGCATAAATGCATCGCCTTCCGTTCCATAATCTTGACCAGCATTTAAACCGACGCGGCCTTTATCAATCATGAATCGATTTAATTCTTTTTTATCCATGTTTAGTGCAGAACAATCCACCCATACAAGATAAGTTCCTTCTGATTTTGTCACTTTTAGTTCTGGTGCATGTGCTGCAAACATTTCTTTGATATATTCTGTATGACTTTCAATGATTTCTAGTAAGCCTTCCAGCCAAGCTTCTCCATGGCGATAAGCTGCTTCCATCGCTGTAACAGCCATACCGTTTAATGAATTATTAAAGCCTTGTCGAAGAAAGGCGTTATCTAATTTTCTTCGGTTTTCTTGATTAGGTGTAACCGCGTAAGACGCTTGTAGACCAGCCAAATTAAAAGTCTTAGATGGTGCCATACAAGTAATTGTTTTATCAGCGATTTCTGTAGATAAGCTGGCAATTGGCAGATGTTTATGCCCTTGGAAAACCAAATCAGCGTGGATTTCGTCAGAGAAAATCATTGCATCATATTGTAAGCAAAGCTGTGCCATTTTCCGTAGTTCTTTTTCCGTCCAGACACGACCTACCGGATTATGTGGAGAACATAAAATAAATGCCTTTACACCGCTTGCCAATTTACTTTCCATATCATCAAAGTCAATCGTATAATACCCGTCATTATTGACTAATGGGTTTTTAACAATTTCACGGTCGAGTACGTTAATAATGTTATAAAATGGTGTATATACAGGTGTCTGAATCATTATCTTATCACCTGGTTCAGTAAATGCTTGTAATGCCATATGTAAAGTATTAATTACGCCAGGGCTATAGCTGAGCCAATCTGCTTGAATGTCCCATCCATGACGATTTTTCACCCAGTCTGTAATAGCGGATGTTACATCTTCATCAATCACTGTATACCCATAAATTCCATGCTCTGCACGTTTGATAAGCGCTTGGTTTACTGCGTCTGGGGCTTTAAAATCCATATCAGCTACCCACATTGGTATAACGTCTTCTGATTGGAATTTCTTTTGTAAGGTATCCCATTTCATGGATTTTGTTTGCTTGCGGTCATATACTTCTTCAAAGTTACTCATTATTTTTTGCCTCCCTACATTTATTTCATTATTCTATTATAGCAAAGATGCTTTAAAAAAGGAGGGAACTTGTCGAATTCATTTCTTTAATATTTCTATTGTTTCTTATCACTGCTTTGTGCAATGGTTATACTATTTTTTTGGCTGTAATCGCAACTCCAGAAAAACACTACGCTTTCCGTGAGCCCCGAGCTCATCTCCTCGGTAAAAAAAAGATCGCTTTTCCCCTGTGGGATCTTCCCACTGGGACTGCAATTACCAATGTTGTCAGGTTAATGCAACCGCTACGGAAAAACACTACGCTTTCCGCGGGCTTGAGCTCAGCCTCCTCGAAAAAGAAAACCACTTTTTCTGCGGGGTCTTCACACTGCGCTTTCCCGCAGGAGTCTCCGTGTTTTTCCTCCGCTAGCTAGTTTCGTTCTATTCGTATTGAGTTTAATATTTAATGATTTTTATTAACCTGACAACATTGCTGCGGTTACTCGTCCCACCGAAAACCGTCGCTATCTAGTTCTTATTATCTTATTTATTTACTCATTTCAGCCATTGATTTTGGCGTTGACCCAAAATAGTACTAGTAAGCAAAAAAAAGCAAAGCGTCATACGCTCTGCTTACAGGGGGAATACGAGAAAGCCTTACAATTATAGTAATACCCTTTGTGTAGAAGAATAAACCACAAATATTAAAAAATGTATTTTATTTTTGAATAATAGGAAGCATCAGGAGAAATTATTAAATAAATACAAAACATGTTGCTTTTCGGGCTGGCATTTGTAAAGCTAGATTTACAAGATAAAAAAACTTCATTTCAAGAAGAATAGGATTCCGTTGAAATGAAGTTTTATTCATGTGTTTTTTACTATAATCTTTTCTCTAGTTTTTCTTTTTCGTCCTCGAATCCAGGTTTGCCTAGTAGTGCAAACATGTTTTTCTTGTATGCTTCTACACCTGGCTGGTCAAATGGATTAACACCAAGCAGATAGCCGCTGACAGCACAAGCTTTTTCGAAGAAGTACACTAGATAGCCAAAAGTATAAGCATCTAGTTTAGGAACTTCGATGATTAAGTTCGGAACATCACCATCTGTATGAGCTAATAAAGTTCCTTGGAATGCTTTATCATTAATTTCATGAATACTTTTTCCGGCTAAGTAGTTTAATCCATCTAAATCATTTGCTTCTTCTTCCACCGTTAAATTCTTCTTAGGCTCGTTTACATGAAGAATGGTTTCAAAGATATTTCTTCTGCCTTCTTGAATGTATTGTCCAAGAGAATGCAAATCTGTTGAGAAGTTTGCTGATGATGGATAGATACCCTTTTGATTTTTTCCTTCACTCTCACCGAATAACTGTTTCCACCATTCAGAGAAGTATTGAAGTGCGGGTTCATAATTAATGAGTAATTCGGTTACTTTTCCTTTTTGATATAGAATGTTGCGTACCGTTGCATATTGATAAGCGGGGTTACTATTTACATCCGGAACAGACAGGTCGTCCATTGCAGCACGTGCACCATTCATAATTGCATCGATATCGATATTGCTTGCAGCGATCGGTAATAGACCCACGGCAGTTAATACAGAATAACGTCCACCGACATCATCAGGAATAACGAATGTTTCATAACCATTCTCATCCGCTGTTGTTTTTAAAGCGCCTTTTTTACGGTCTGTAGTAGCGTAAATACGTTGCTTAGCTTCTTCTTGACCATATTTCTCTTCTAAAAGCTTTTTAAAGATGCGGAAGGCAATTGCAGGCTCTGTTGTTGTACCGCTCTTAGAAATAACATTAATAGAGAAATCTTTGTCTTTTAGTACATCCATTAGCTCACTCATATAGGTAGAGCTTAAGTGATGGCCGACAAAAATAATTTGTGGTGCTTTTCTCTCTTCAGAGGAAAGAAGATTTTGGAAGGAGTGATTTAGCATTTCTAATGCTGCTTTTGCTCCGAGGTAAGAACCACCAATGCCAATTACAAGAAGAATATCAGAGTCATTTTTAATTTTTTCAGCACTTTTTTTAATACGTGCATATTCAGCGTGGTCATAATTTTTAGGCAAATCAATCCAACCTAAAAAGTCATTCCCTGCTCCGATTTTTTCATGAATCATCTGATGAGCACGTAAGACAAAAGGAGATAAGTTCTTAATTTCTTCTTTGTCAAAAAATGAAAGTGCTTTATCATATTTAAATGTTACATGTGTCATTTATAGTTCCCCCTTTAAATTGAACCTCATATATGATTCTACTTTAATCTAATAATGTGATGAAATCAAGGGTAACGACCTGAAGGCTACCCGTTTGAGACAGGAAAAAGCAGCTGGAAATCCCTAAGGAAAGGAGAATAATTTAGCTGGAATCCCTCTTTTTAGGATAGAAAATAAGAGAGATTCGAAAAGAAATTTGTTGTCAGAAAGAATCGTGTTTAGTCGATTTTTAACGACTGGACCTGCGCTCTATTTATTCTTGATGGTGCCAACATTTTTCTGGCATATAAAAAACACACGCACTTCAACGCGCGTGTGTTTCATTTCTCTTTGCTTATTTATTTTGTGTTTGGTCGATCCAGTCTTGTAATTTATCTTTAAGGATATTGAAACCAGTTGATTCATTGTTAGAAGCGTTGTATTTTACTGTGTTATCTTGCTTTGGAGCTTCTTTTGGAGCTTCTTCAGTAGCGCGGATGGATAAGGAAATTTTTCCTTTTGCTTCATCAATTTGAATAACTTTTACGTTAACAGCATCACCAACACTTAAATGCTCATTAATATCTTTTACATAGCCATGCATAATTTCAGAAATGTGAACTAACCCCTGTGTGTCTCCGTCAATTGCGACAAATGCGCCATAAGGTTGAATACCGGTTACTTTTCCTTCTAATACTTGGCCTACTTCTACGTTTATTGTCATATTAAACATCCCCCATATCTTTTTCTGTTCTGTTTTAAGTTAATCCAAAGCGGATGGAAAAAGAAAAGGCAGCTTTTTCTTGAAGCTTATCTTTGATCTTTCAGCTTTTCATATGAATTATCAAGCTGATAAACAAAATTAAAATCTTTTTCTACATCTTTTGAACACGTACTTTTTTCACAATATATAATTTTACCATAAAGTATAGGAAATATCCAATTTATCTATTTGACTCATAATTAGGATGAGCTCCTTACGCCTTCTGAACAAGATTTCTGAAGGAAATAGAAGAGGGGCCCCTATTTAAATGAAGTTTCTCTTTATCGGTTGGTAATCGTAATGATTGTATCTTTCTCTTTAAAGGTAAAAGATCGATTGGGATGAATCATATAATCCTTTTCACGGAGTACGCCGATGGGAAGATATCCCTTTTCCGAC
Source organism: Oceanobacillus sp. J11TS1 (assembly GCF_018333215.1). GTDB lineage: Bacteria > Bacillota > Bacilli > Bacillales > Amphibacillaceae > Oceanobacillus. The sequence continues at coordinate 11,216 of NZ_BORO01000032.1, forward strand.
AAAAGGGAAAAAGATTCTGTGAAAGTTTTTCCAATGAGCTCGTTAGGCACCAGGTGGTGGCAGAATTTTTGTTGAATTAGCAGATGATGAATGTCTTCAAAGGGTGTGGCCTGCATTTTTGGATCCAATTCATGAAAAAATAGACTGCTCAAAAAATCATTTGATCGAAGGATCGTTGTTGCACCAGCGCGCGCTGCATTATCAATTTGCTTTTTTGATAGGATTTCAGAAATAATAGGTGCCTTCTGATTATTTCCTCGTATGGCAATGGTAGTCAGGATAACATGTGTATCTGATTCGTAATCTGACTTTTGACTGTCGGCAGCAATAAATACACAAGCTGCTTCTTTGACATTGGCCATATGTAAAATTGCATCCTCTGTCGCATTTCCTCTAATGTAATGGACTGGTAATTTGGTGTAGGAAAGATTGTTTAAAGTTCGATCAATGATAACAATTTTTTTATTCGAATAATGATTCATGATTAAATCAACAAGCTGGCGGGTCCGTTCATTATATCCGATAAATATATAATGGTTTTTTCCATGAAAAGCGATTTTTCCTTCTTGGAGTTTTTTTTCGCGTTTTATTGCAGTAGTGGATAAGGATGCAATGTAAAAAGCAATTAATCCGCCGCCAGATAAAATCAAGAAAGCTGTAAGTAATCGGCCTAGTATTGTAACGGGCACATGATCCCCGTATCCAACAGTAGATCCCGTAATAAGCGCCCACCAAATACCGTCTAAAATTGTAGGGAAACGCTCCGGTTCTATTAAAGCGATAAGATATCCGAAAATTGGCATCGTAATTAGTATAAGTAACAATAATTTAAGGATAATGGGAATGCGGTGATAAAGAAGTTTAAGAAAACGCTCATTCATTCGCAAAACCTCCAATCTGCTATCGTTAGTATGTGCAGATTGGATAAGATATTATTCGGGCAAAAAAGGGCTTACAGTACGTGCTCAATAGCTCAGTCTTAGACAGGCGCTGCATTCGATTTAATCTTTTAACCTATTTAAAAACGGCTGAGACAAAAGTGTTTTCATCCAGCATATTCCGAACATCATTTGTGCGCATAACGGCTTCGGAAATATAAGCTGATTTCCCGCGGGAGTCTAAGTATATTTCCTATGTTCTACTAGCATATTGTTCGGCTGCTGGACGGTAAACTTTCTTTTTGTCCCAGCCTCTTCTGGAGAGTACTATATTGCTTTTAATGTTTCTTTTAAGCTTTCATAAACGGTGTACCAGTTATCTTGATTATCACGATAGGATTTAGAAATAAACAAATGCATTTGTTTTTGCTTTTCCTCAAAGTCACTAGTATCTTTTGGAGGAAGCTTCGCGCGTGCTTCGTCTATATAGGCCTGGATGCTTGCGGCTCTTGGGCCCCATTTGGCAACTTCATTTCCTTCTATGTCAATAAAGATAATGATAGGGATAGATCTCGCTGTTCCGTTTGTTAAGTATTGATCCATTAATTCCAGATTATCATCACGCAATAATGCTCTTACAGGCATATTTGCGGCCTCGGATATTTTTAGAAGAATAGGCAGGTTTAACATCGCATCACCACACCAGTCTTCTGTGAGAACAATGGCCCTTAAGTTCTTGTTCTTGATTTCTTCAAAAAAACTTTCATCCGCTGGTAATGAAAAGTTATCATATATGTGTAATAACCCCTCTTTATTTACTTCCATGGATTCAATATATTCGTCGGGGTCCATTCCCTTGTTATACCAATTATTTAATGACATTTATATCCCTCATTTCAATTATTTGATATAGTAAGTGTACCCCCTTCTGTGAAATTGGTAAACAAAAGTATATCGTAAGCGGAAGGATGAAATAATAGGAGGCTATAGCATGGCAGATACACAATATGATGTTTTAATGGATCTACTTAACACGCCTTCTCCATCAAGTATGGAAATGGCTATTCAAAAGAAATGGATAAATCATGTCAAAAATTATGCCGATGAAATTAGAACAGATCATGTCGGCAATGCTATCGCAGTGTTAAATCCTGAGGCGCCATTCAAAGTTCTTTTAGCAGGTCATTGTGATGAGATCGGTTTAATCATTCAGCGTATAGATGATCGCGGTTTCTTGTATTTTGAAAAAATGGGTGGAATTAATCCGAAAGCGGCTGTTGGTATGCGCGTGACCGTGCTGGGTTATCAAGAAACATTTACAGGCGTCATTGGTGTCAACGCACAACATCACGGCGGGATTAAAGGCGATTTCGATGTGGACGACTTGTATATTGATTGCGGATTCCAATCGAAAGAAGAAGCACTTAAAAAAGTCCAAGTCGGTGATCTTTGTGTGTTTAAAACCGAGCCGGAAATTTTACAGGAACGATATATTTCTGCCAGAGGCCTTGATAATCGCACGGGCTCCTTTATCGTTGCTGAAGTGATTCGCAAGCTCTCTGAAAAAAATCTATCTATTGGTGTTTATGGTGCAAGCACAGTTAATGAAGAGACAAATATGGGCGGGGCTTACTTTGCTGCAGCAGGAGTAGAGCCAACATTTGCGATTGCTGTGGACGTTACCTTTGCAACGGATTACCCAAATGTAAATACGAAAAAACAAGTTGAAGTTCATTTGGAAGGAGGTCCTGTTTTAGCAAAAGGAGCACCAATTCATCGTAAAATCAATCAATGGCTGGAAAAAGCTGCAAAAGAAAAATCAATTCCTTTACAATATGAATTAACACCTCGAACGACTGGGACCGACGCTGATAAGATGCGTTATACGGGCAAAGGAGTGCCTGTTGCGTTAGTGTCTTTGCCGCTTAGATATATGCATTCGCCTGTAGAGACAGTTAGCAAGAAGGATATTGATAAGGAAATTGAATTAATCGTAACCATGCTTGAGAACTTATCAGGTAATGAAGACTTGAATCCGCTGCATGATGAATAAAACAGAAAAGACACGCCCATTTAGAAATAGGTGAGAATTTTTTCTTGTCAAATGTTTAAGCTGTGTTATAATGGAATAAATAAATATTCGATTCCAATCTTCGGGGCAGGGTGTAATTCCCGACCGGCGGAAATAGTCCGCGAGCTGTACTTCGGTGCAGTTGATCTGGTGAAATTCCAGAACCGACAGTAATAGTCTGGATGGGAGAAGATGTCGAGCTTGTTTTTAATCGTACGCATGCATTTTGCGTATCTATTTAGCGATGACTCAAACCCTAAAGCCCTATTTGCTTTAGGGTTTTTTAGTTTGCTAAATAAAAAAGTATCGAACCTTCATCACGAGTTGGAATCGAAAAAATGATGGAGGAGGTAAGCTGATGCAAAAAAGGAAAAAAAATCAGCTGTTAAAGTTAATTATTCTTGCTTTATTAAGTACCATTTCGTTAGTCTTATTCTTTCTTAATTTTCCGTTGCCATTTCTACCAACACCTTATTTAAAAGTGGATTTCAGTGATGTGCCTGCATTAATAGCATCGTTGATATTCTCTCCAATGGCAGGAGTGCTTGTGGTTGGATTTAAAAACCTGTTATACTTAGCTGTTTCAGGGTCTGGAGAACCAATTGGCGTGTTATCCAACTTTATTGCAGGATTGATGATCGTTTTACCGGTTTCCATGATTTATCATCGGGTCAAAGGGTTAAAAGGTCTCATTACTGGTTTAGTAGCTGGTACTGTGATTATGGCAGTAGGTATGAGCATATTAAATTACTATTTTATCCTGCCGGCTTACGGTTGGTTTATGGGATGGGAAATGTCGGAGCAAATGAAACGTATAGCCGTCGTCGGCGGTGTATTGCCATTTAACCTTATCAAAGGAGTATTTATTGGCATTTTGTTTATTCCATTATTCACGAAGCTGCAAAGCTGGATTCAGCAGCAGCGGACTCGATTTATATAAAATGAAATTCTTTGGGGCATTTTCCGTTAGATGAAAAATCCCATAAAAAGCAGAGACTTGTTTTTAAAGTCTCTGCTTTTTATGTGTTTGTTTATATTTTAAGCTTCTTCAACAAGAATTCTTGCAGTGGGCATGGCTTCCAGTCTATCTTTTGGAATAGGCTTACCGGATTTTTCACTGATTCCGTACGTACCGTCTTCTATCCGCGCTAGAGCATCTTCAATCTCGTCCAGTTCCTCTTGACGCATCTGCTCAAGACCAGCATCCCGCTGTTGCTCAAACTGCTGTGTTCCTAAATCAGCTGGATGATTATTTACCGTTGCAAGTTCTCCTTCTTGATCCGTTTCGACTTCTGTGCTTCCTTCCGCTTCTTTCTTCATTTCTAAAAGTTTTTTCTTAAAAAAAGCTAAATCTTCTTTGGTTAAATGTTCAGCTGGCATGGTTATATGTCATCCTTTCTTAATCAGAATACATATGCATGCTTTACAATAATCCGGAAATTAATAAAGAGAGACCTAAGAGCAAGCCGTATATTGTATTGGTTTTCCCGGTTTTTTTCATAGCTGGCATCATCTCAATAGCTTGTGTTTTTCCTTGAAATGCTTTTATTACACCGATAGCTGGAAAGACACTCAATAAAGTAAGGAAAGACCACACCGGAAGAATGCCTGTGAGAATAAGTATAATTGTTATTAAAAAAGCAACTACAAATAAAATCCCAAGCAGTATAATAGAATTTGGTCGGCCAATAAGCACGGCAATGGTTTTTCTTCCCCCTCTTTCATCTCCATCGCGATCCCGGATATTGTTTGCAAAGTTAATGCATCCGATAAATATAGTGATTGGAATGGAAATCCAAATCATTTCCATAGTAATAGAAGAGGTTTGAATATAATAAGTGATCCCAATAATAACCGATCCCATCAGCACTCCAGAGAATAATTCGCCAAAAGGAGTATAGGAAATCGGAATAGGGCCTCCAGTATATAAATAACCGATTGCCATGCAAACTAAACCAATAATTGCAATCCACCAACTGGATTCGATACAAATATAAATTCCAATAAAGACGGAAATGGCGTAAAAAAGAAATGCGATATTCCGAATTCGTTTTGGGTGCATTCCGTCACGGACGATAGATCCGCCAATTCCGACAGATTGATCATTATCTAATCCGCGTACAAAATCATAGTACTCATTAAACATATTAGTAGCAGCTTGTATAAGTAAAGATGCAATCATCATAGCAAAAAATAGCAGCCAATCGATAGTGCCTTCATTAAAAGCAATCATCGTTCCAATAAAAACAGGAACAAAGGATGCAGTTAATGTATGTGGGCGAATTAATCGCCACCACTTATGAAATCCTTCTCGTTCGTTCAATAATTCTTTTATATCAGACGAATCATTTGTAGTCATTGCCTGCTCCTCCTAAAAAACAATATCGTATTTATTTTAGATAAGTGCTATGAGCGTGTCAAACCTCTTTCACAATATTAGAAAGTAAAAGAGGAAAAAGCGTTGAATTCTATTGGTTCAATAGCGTTTTTAACTTTCCTTTGCAGTATGGAATATCCATTGCAATAAAAGTAGTTATCGACAGAAAATTAGAAAAGAAGAACAGATTTGAATCAATTAGAAGGCTTTTCTTGAGAAAGTAGAGAAAAAGGCATAAAATAGGAAGGGATTATTAAATACCCGTCCTATAATATGGAGGTTTATCATAATGATTGAAGTGAAAGAAAAACAGTTTACAGTAGAGTTAGAAGCGGCTGTACAGTCCGTTCAAACAGAACAAAAAGATAAACTGTTTAGTTATACTGAAAAAATAAAACCAGTTAATTTATATAAATTTCTAGAGAAAGCAAGTTCCTTAGAACTTAATCGAACATTTTGGTCGAGTGCGACAGAAGATTTTCAACTAGCAGGAGCTGGGCATTCTTTTGAACTATCTACGGAGGCATCTGGTCATCGCTACGATAAAGTAGAGAATGATTGGAATGCCTTATTAAATGATGCTATCATCTATAATCCATATCAAGTATCTGGAACTGGCGTCGTTGCACTTGGCGGATTTTCATTTGATCCGTTAAAGCCTCAGACAACGTTATGGAAAAACTTCCCAAGCAGCCATTTCTCTATTCCGAGTTATGTTTTAACGCATGCAGAAGGTACTTACTACCTGACGATAAATCGTTATATTCGTTCAGATGAAGCTTATCCAGCTATATTGAGGGAGTTACAAAATAATCGCAAAGCACTGATCGAGGATAGGGATAAATCAGAAGAAACGAATCATTTGCGCGTGAAGCGTAAACAAGAGATTGCACCTGATTTATGGAAGGAAACAATTAAAAAAGCTACGGACGTCATGAGCAGGACCACCATTGATAAAATAGTGCTGGCAAGAGAGGTTCGTTTGTATTTTGATCAGCCGGCAAAGATTCCCGCCATTTTAAAACGCCTCGCAGCTACACAGCCCAATACCTACGTGTTTGCTTATGAAATGGGAACAGATTGCTTTGTTGGTGCAACCCCAGAGCGTCTTGTAAAAGTGAAAGATGATGAAGTACTGTCAACTTGTTTGGCTGGTACAGCACCGCGTGGAACGACAATGAAGGAAGATGAACAAATAGCAAGAAATCTTTTTGAAGATCCAAAGAACCGTCAGGAGCATGATTATGTCGTACAAATGATCCGCAGCACCATGGATGCATACTGCACGAATGTAGAGGTTCCGAGTGAGCCGGTTGTTCATCAATATCAGACATTGCAACATTTATATACGCCGGTACGTGCGAAATTAAAAGCAAATCATCGCATCATTTCCATTATTAGCGGATTGCATCCAACACCTGCACTCGGAGGAACGCCAAGACAAGATGCATTAGCATTTATTCGTGATAATGAATTATTGGATCGGGGCTGGTATGGAGCGCCTATTGGCTGGATGGACAGTAACAACCATGGGGAGTTTGCTGTAGCCCTGCGTTCTGCGCTTATTCAGAAGGATGAAGCTTCTCTTTTTGCCGGTTGTGGAATTGTGGAAGATTCTATTCCGGAGAGTGAATATGAAGAAACCAATATTAAGTTAATGCCGATGTTATCTGTTTTAGGAGTGGATTAGAGTGATGAATTACACGGAAAGTTTAACGCGATATACTGCAAATTTTGTAGATGAACTAGTGAAAAACGGAATGACAGATGTAGTGATTTCTCCAGGCTCTCGGTCTACTCCTTTGGCACTTGTCTTTTCGGAGCATCCATCTATAAAAGAATGGATTGTGATTGATGAACGTTCAGCTGGATTTTTTGCACTAGGACTAGCTAAGAAGACAAATCGTCCTGTTGCTTTAGTATGCACTTCGGGAACTGCTGCTGCGAATTACTATCCAGCCGTTGTGGAAGCATTTTATAGCAGGGTGCCATTACTTGTCATGACAGCGGATCGCCCGCATGAATTACGTCAAGTAGGCGCACCGCAGGCAATTGAACAAATCAAGATATACGGAGACTATGTCAAATGGTTTCATGAAATGGCAATCCCTGAAGGAACGGATGTGATGTTGCGATACGCCCGGCAAAAAGCAGCGCAGGCTTTTGCTTATACAGAACAAGGAAATAAGGGGCCTGTTCAGGTGAACTTTCCATTTCGGGAGCCACTTACTCCAGATTTTACGCTTTCTGATATTTGGAGCACAACAAGTGATATGAAAACATCTGGCGTCAGCAGGGTGGAAGGGATGAAGCATTTAGCGGATGAGCATGTAAAAGAATTGATAACCCTTCTTGCATCTTCTCAAAAAGGGTTAATTGTATGCGGCCCGCAGACAGATAGAAATTTTGCAGAGCATGTATGTCAGTTAGCACAGCATTGGAATATTCCTATCTTAGCAGACCCTCTTTCCCAAATTCGGACAGGTGCGCATCATAAAGAGCATGTGATAGAAGGCTATGATGCTTTCTTAAGAGATGCAGAAATTCGTAAAAAGCTTCAGGCGGATTATATTATTCGGTTTGGAGCAATGCCGGTATCCAAAGCATATTTATTCTTTATAAAAGAACAACGTAATACTCCTCAATTCGTGGTAGAGGAGCATGAAGGCTTCCGCGACCCGTCCGGGAATGATACAGTCTATATTTATGCGGATCCGAAGCAGCTATGCGAGCAGCTGACAAATAATACATCAGATAAAGTTGACAGCGCTGATTGGCTCAGCGAGTGGCAGAAATATAATCAAATCGCCAAGCATCATTTATTAGCCGGGGAAGAAGAACAAATTACGGAAGGGGAAGCTGTTCGGGGTATAGCAGAAATAATTCCGGATGAATCAGTCCTGTATGTTGGGAACAGTATGGCTGTCCGCGATGTCGATAGCTTTTTTATGGCATCTTCTAAAAATGTTCCAATCCTATGTAATCGTGGTGCGAATGGAATTGATGGTGTCATTTCCAGTGCTGTTGGAGCAGCTGCAAGCGGAGAGCGGGTTACCCTGCTGATTGGCGACTTATCCTTTTTCCATGATATGAATGGCTTACTGGCTGCAAAACAATATCAATTGCCTATAACCATTGTGTTGGTAAATAATAATGGCGGAGGAATTTTCTCTTTCCTTCCGCAAGCGAATGATAAGAAACATTTTGAAGCGCTCTTTGGTACACCGGTTGATCTGTCTTTTGAAAAGGTTGGGGATTTATACGGCGCTGATTATAAGCTTGTCTCCACAGAAGGTGCATTAAAAACACAATTAAAGCAAAGCTATCAACAACCTGGTGTATCTATTATTGAAGTGCGTACAGATCGAGATGAAAATGCTATATGGCATCGGGAAAAGTGGGATCAGATTATGACCGAAATCAAAGAGGGTTGGCAATGGGCGTAGACGGCTTGCAATATGAAATCATTGGTAAGGGTGAGCCGGTTCTGTTTTTACATGGCTTTACTGGAACGCGTGAAACATGGAAAGAAGTTTGCTCCTATTTGACGGATTATCAATGTATTCTAGTTGATTTACCTGGTCATGGAAAATCAACTAGAAAAATTTCTTCGATGAAAGATTGTTGTTCGTTGATTGCGGATTTATTAGATGAATTGGAAATTAAAAAGACACATATCGTTGGGTATTCCATGGGAGGCAGAACAGCATTAAGCTTTGCCATTTATTATCCCGACTATATAGCTTCGCTTTTGCTAGAGAGTGCATCGCCGGGATTAAAAGAGGAAGCTGCCCGTTCTGAACGAAGAGAAAAGGACGAGCAGCTTGCAGGGTATATTTTGGAACGTGGTATTGAGGAATTCGTGAATTATTGGCAGGATCTTCCTCTATTTGCTAGCCAAAAAAAACTGCAAGATGCATTACAAAGAAAAATCAGGGAAGAACGTCTTTCTCAGGATGAAAAAGGATTAGCGATGTCTCTGCAGGCAATGGGAACAGGGGCTCAGGCCTCATGGTGGAATCATTTGGCGCAGTTAACGCATCGAACTTTATTAATTGCTGGAGAATTGGATGAAAAGTTTGTTATGATAAATAAGGCAATGCAAAAAGAACTTCCTCAAGCTGACTTTGTTATCTGCCCCAAAGTGGGCCATGCAGTTCACGTGGAAAATCCACGAAAGTTTGGTAAAATAGTAGATGTGTTCCTAAATAAAAATATTACTAGATAAGCCTTGTGCTTGAAAGGAGTCTTTAAACATGTCAGTTGAATGGCAAAAAGTAAGGAACTTTGAAGAAATTATTTATGAAAAATATAACGGGATTGCAAAAGTAACGATTAACCGACCAGAAAAACGTAATGCATTTACCCCGCTTACGGTAAATGAAATGATTGCTGCTTTCACAGATGCAAGAGATGATTCTTCTATTGGTGTTATTATTCTTGCTGGAGAAGGCGATAAAGCGTTCTGTTCTGGTGGAGATCAGACAGTTCGCGGTCATGGCGGCTATGTTGGCGGCGATGAAGTACCCCGCTTAAATGTACTTGACTTACAACGCTTAATCCGTACCATTCCGAAACCAGTCATTGCAATGGTATCAGGCTACGCAATTGGCGGGGGTCACGTGCTTCATGTGGTTTGTGACTTAACCATTGCTGCAGACAATGCTATCTTTGGACAAACTGGACCAAAAGTGGGCAGCTTTGATGCTGGTTACGGTGCAGGTTATTTAGCTCGTCTCGTTGGCCATAAGCGTGCACGTGAAATTTGGTACCTATGTCGTCAATATAATGCGGAAGAAGCATATGAGATGGGATTAGTAAATACAGTTGTCCCTCTAGAAAAACTAGAGGAAGAAACATTGCAATGGTGCGAAGAAATTTTAGAAAAATCTCCAATGGCATTACGTTTCCTAAAAGCCTCTTTCAACGCAGATACAGACGGCTTAGCAGGTTTACAACAACTTGGCGGAGACGCAACCCTTCTTTACTATACAACAGACGAAGCGAAAGAAGGAAGAGATGCTTTCAAAGAGAAAAGGAAACCGGACTTCAAACAATTCCCTAGATTCCCTTAAGCCGGGGAGGCCGCTTTATGAGGGCCGGGTAGATGTTTGGGATAAAGTGAAACTTCCTTCAGTGGGGTTTTCTTTCATCCCTCACTGAAGGTTAGTTGAACTAATCGGGCCGTTACTGGCTGTTAGATCTCCCACTTAGAAATATAATTTTTTACTCATTTCTTGAAGTGGGAGTCTTACAAAAGCCCTTCGATGGGACGAGTAATCGCAGTGGTTTTCGGTGGGACGAGTAATCGCAGTCCCAGTCCCAGTCCCAGTCCCAGCCAGTTACACTGCGACAAAATATTTATGGAAGAAACCTTTGCTTAACATATAAGCAAAGGTTTCTTTTCAAGCTATACGATTTATAGGAGGAAATATAACATGACCACAGTAATCCCCCATTGGTTAACCAAACAAGAAAACCTATCCCCAAATGAAATTGCAATCGAATTACCGGATGGTACAATGCTGACTTTTCAACAATTAGCTAATAATAGCAGACAAAAAGCAAAACAGCTTGCTGCATTACATGTTAAAAAAGGAGACCATATTGCTATTCTTTCAGCAAATTGTGTGGATATGGCAGAAACGATTCATGCGTGCAGTTATATGGAAGCGGTAGTCGTTTTATTAAATACCAGGTTAACAGCAACGGAATGCAGGCAGCAAATAGAGGATGCAAATGTTACTTTAGTCATTACCGAAGATACAAAACAAGAGAAAATAAGTGATGTTCAGCAAATAAGTTATGCGGAATTAAATGACTTACCTGCAGCTAAGGATATAAAATTGGCTGAAGAGATCGATTTATCCAACGTGTTCACGATGATGTTCACTTCTGGTACAACGGGTTTTCCAAAGGCTGTACAGCATACATATGGAAATCATTGGTGGAGTGCCACGAGTTCCGCATTGAATTTAGGCTTACATCGGGACGATAAATGGCTTATTCCTTTACCGCTTTTTCATGTAAGTGGGCTATCTACGATGTTGAAAAGCGTTATTTATGGCATGCCTATTTATTTAATGGAAAAGTTTGATGTTCATCTCATACATGACGCAATTATGAATAAGAAAGTAACCATTGCTTCTGTTGTAACGGTAATGCTGCAACGTCTATTAAAATATTTAGGAGATGAAAGATATCCAGAAGCCTTCCGTTGTATGCTATTAGGCGGCGGACCTGCGCCAGAATCATTGTTATTGGAGACAAAGGAAAAACTAATTCCCGTTTTTCAATCCTATGGTATGACAGAAACGGCGTCCCAAATCGTTACGCTCAGCCCGAGGGACGCGCTTGAAAAAATTGGTTCAGCGGGAAAACCGCTCTTTCCAGCACAACTAAAGATTTCAACGAATCAACCAAATGAAATTGGCGAAATTCTTGTGAAGGGGCCTATGGTAACGCCTGGTTATTATCGACGAAAGGATGCAAACGAAAAATCGTTTAACGAGGGTTGGTTATCCACTGGAGATATAGGTTACCTGGATGAAGAAGGATTCTTATATGTGGTAGATCGCAGAAGTGATTTAATCATCTCAGGCGGTGAAAATATATATCCATCCGAGATAGAAAATGCCCTGCTGCAAATAAAGGGGATCCAAGAGGCCGGTGTAACTGGATGGCAGCATCGTGAATGGGGAGAGGTTCCCATTGCATTTATTGTAGCCAATCAAGATATAGATATAACAAAAGAATTTGTTCATACAAGTTTGAAGGAAAGGTTAGCAAGCTACAAGCTGCCAAAGGAATATCATTTTATGGATCAGCTTCCAAGAAATGCAGCTAATAAGTTAGTTCGCCATGAGTTAAAACGTATTCGGAAGGAAATAAAATAAATCGGTAAAACACGCCTGAACAAGTTATTGGCGTGTTTTTTCTTTATGTTTAAAATCATCTTTTTTTGGAAGATTAAAAAGAAGAGGTGATTTTAATGGACAAACAAAAATATTTTATCAGTGTGGGACAAGGTGAAATTTCCCGAATTCCTTTCCAAGGCAACGATGATTTTATTATTTATGCTACACAGGAAGAGGTTTTAATGCTGCGCAGAAAATTTGAAGGACTCCATGAGGCTAGTTTTGATACCTACAAACGTTCCCATCTGCCTTTTATTCCTTACCATCTGGATACGGCGAATGATGTATATGATGAAACCATCGCGGATGTCTATCGAATGTTATACGATTTAGGAGACGAACAGACGAGGAATCATATCCAGACAATGGGAATATTAGATGAAATATAATAGGTGTAAATGAGGGGACTGCCCCTATAGAAGTGCCAGTCAGCAAGATTTTTTTAAGGAGATTTGCGCTCAAATCCCTATCTTTTCAACCCTATATTGGATGAAAAGGTAAACGCATTACGTCATAATCGATAAGATAGTTCTTTAGTAGGTATGTTTAGGTGATATAATAAAAAGGGTACAGGATAAATAGAGAATAATCAAAAAATGAGTTCATCTAGTTTGAGAAAACGGATTTTTAGATTAATGCTGGAAACATAGATAACGAGAGGGAGAGTGCTGACGGTGAGAAAGCTCGCTTTAATTTTTTGTTTTACGATGATGATTGCAATCATTTTCTCTATCACTGTACCTAAAGAAGCTGTTGTGCAGAGCGGAAATCAAACCAATGCAGCTGTTGCAGAGACAGAAGAATTACAACCAAGTAAAGAAGAAGTCATTAAAGTGATGAATGGTTTATTAGACACCTTAAAACAAGAAGCAGATGATTCCTATAAGCTGCAAAACTACGCTGCGAAACAAGAACTTTTAGATGCATTTGAATCATATGTTACACCAGAATTAGCGGAAGAATTTGTTGATTATTATTTCCGGATAGAAGCAGATGGTGTTTATGTGATTCCAACCCATACAATGCCATGGTTTCAAGAAGAAAATGAATATGATATGATAAATACATCGAATCAATCTGTGCAAATCGTACAGGAAAATGAAAATGACATGGTAGGAAGTTACACCCTTGTAGTGGAGATGACACTTCAAAACGGCTGGAAAATTCAAGATATAGGCTATAAGTGATGACACCACCGTGAGAAAGTAGTGGAAGAAGTGAACGTGTTTAAAGATTATTATAATAATAAGGTACAACTATCTTTTTTAGATCATCCATTTTCGAAAAAACCAAAGCATGTATGGGTTATTTGCAGATATAAAGATAAATGGCTATTGACAGATCATAAGGAGAGAGGGATTGAGTTTCCTGGCGGGAAGGTAGAGCCTGGTGAGTCTGCAGATCAAGCAGCCGTTCGCGAAGTAATGGAAGAAACAGGAGCAACGATTCAAAAGCTTTACTATATCGGTCAATATAAAGTGGACGGGCGTCATGATACCGTGGTTAAGAACGTTTATTTTGCTGAAATTAATGCACTTCAGCCTCAATCTACCTATTATGAAACAAAGGGCCCTGTACTGCTTAAAAAAATACCGGCAAACGTAAAAAGAAAAAACAACTTTAGTTTTATTATGAAGGATGCCGTATTAGAATCCTGTATGCTTCGAATTAAGAAATCGTATGTGTAAAGAGCAGGCAGCAACCAGCTGTCTGCTCTTTCCTATTTTCTTATCAGCATCTGTTCTATTTTTTCTACGGTTTTGTACATAATTGCTGCGAGAATAGCGATAATGACGAGGCTGGACATAACAAGTGTAAAATCAAATACTTGGAAGCCATAAATAATTAAATAACCTAAACCTTGTTTGGAAACTAAATATTCTCCAACAATAACCCCTACCCAAGAAAGTCCGACATTTACCTTTAACGTGGAGATAATGGCAGGTAAGGAAGCTGGAAAGACGGCTTCTTTAAAGCATTGCCATTTTGTTGCTTCAAAGCTGCGTAATACTTTTAAATAATTTTGGTCGACTTCATGAAAAGCTGCAAAGACGACGAGGGTCGTGACGATTACAGAAATAATAAATCCCATTGCGATAATGGATAAATAACCAGGACCGAGGGCTACAATAAGTATTGGACCAAGCGCAACTTTGGGCATTGCGTTAAAGACAACCAAATAAGGATCCATTACTTTTGCAAATCGATGAAAACTCCAAAGCATGGATGCAATTACAATCCCGGCAATGGTACCGATTAAAAAACCGAGGATTGTTTCTAATAAAGTAACCTGAATATGACCAAGTAACGAACCTTGCACCAGCCGATCCCATATCGAGATAAAAACACGGCTGGGCGAGCTGAATAGCAGCGGGTCAATCCAATATAATCTGCTAGCCACTTCCCAAAATGCGAAGAATAAAACGAGAATGGAAAGCTGCCAAGTCAGCACAATTTTTGCTTCTCTTCTTAGTTTTTGCTGGTAGGCTGCAAATAATTTAGGACCGTTCATGATTCATTCTCCTCTAAAGGGTTTACCGTTTGATTCTGTTGATTTAAATCTGCCCAAATCTTATCAAAGAGCCGCCCATATTTTGGATGCTTTCGTACCAGAAAAGGGGATTCGTCTCGCAATTCAACTGGTACCTCATACATTTTTGCAACTCTGCCAGGGTGAGAAGACATTAAAATAATTCGATCACTCATGGAAATAGCTTCCCCGATATCATGAGTAACCAATACGGCTGTTTTTTGATAAGCTTTTAGCAAATCAGACACAAGTACTTCAAGTTTTAATTTTGTTTGGAAGTCGAGAGCGGAAAAGGGTTCATCGAGTAAGAGTATTTCTGGCTCCGTGATAAGCGTCCGTATTAATGCTGCGCGCTGCCGCATTCCTCCCGATAATTCGCTTGGATATTTCTCAGCAACATTTTCTAAACCAACCTCTTTTAAAAGAGAAATTGCTTTTTGCTTTAATTCACCAGTTTGCCTTTTTCTAATTTTAGGTCCGATTAATACGTTATCGATAATCGTTTTCCAAGGAAATAAATAATCTTGCTGCAGCATATAACCGATTTCTATATCGCTTATCTCCATTTTTTCTCCGTTTATTAAAATCTCTCCTTCAGCAGGTTGAAGCATCCCAGAGATGAGGGAGAGTAATGTCGACTTTCCGCAGCCGCTTGGTCCCAGTAAGGAAACGAATTCATTTTTCCTGACAAAAAAAGAAATATTGTGTAATGCCTCTGTATATTGCTTTTTGGAGAAGTAATAATGAGATACTCGATCTAATGTAAGGTAAGACATCGTTACCCTCCTTTATTCTTGGATGATTTTCTCGGCATAATCTGTATTAACGAGATCTTCATATGGTGCTTCAGCCGGGAGTTCACCTGCTTCATCCATAATATTTTTTAAATTTTCCCATGCCTCTTCCTCCAGCAGCGGGGATGTTGCATAGGACCCTTGTTGTTTATAGCGATCAATTGCATTTGCAAGCATTTCAACATCTGTATCTTCAAAGTAAGGTTCTACCACCTTTGCAATTTCTAATGAATCTGTTTCTTGGACCCACTGCTGTGCCTTATAAATGGCTCTTGTAAAAGCTTCTACAGTTTCTTCCTCTTCCTCTAAAAAGCTTTGCTTTGCCATAAAAACAGTGTAGGGCACTTTGCCAGATTCTTCACCAAAAGAGGCAACGATATGTCCCTGGCCATTTGCTTCGAAAATACTGGCAGTTGGTTCAAATAACTGAACATATTCATAGTCACCACTGGCAAAAGCGCCTGGAATGTTCGCAAAATCAATATTTTGAACTAAATTTAAGTCTTCTTGCGGTTGAATATGATGTTGTTTCAACACATACTCCCCAACCATCTGTGGCATACCGCCTACACGCTGTCCGAGAAAATGACTATCACGTAGATCATCCCACTTGAAGTCTTCATCTGCTTCTTTTGCTACTAGAAATGTTCCATCTGTCTGAGTCAGTTGCGCAAAATTTACAGCATAGTCTCGAGAATCCTGAGCGTAGACATAAATAGAGGTTTCTGAACCAACAAGGGCAATATCTGCGCTATCAGATAAAAGTGCAGTCATTGTAGTATCTCCGCCCCAAGTCGTTTGTAAGTCCACCTCAAGTCCTTCTTCTTCAAAAAAACCTTTCTCCAATGCAACGTATTGTGGTGCATAAAAAATAGAACGCGTTACTTCTGCAAGCTTTATTTTTGTCACTTTATCTTGACCGCAAGCACTGATTAGAAGAAGAGAACTTATTAATAAAATGAAACAAGAAAGTTTTCTCATCATATCTTCCTTTCTCAAATACTGTTCTTTCGATATCCTCTATAAATATATGATTGGCAGGTTGATTGTGTGAATGCCTATATAAGGAGAAGTAAGGAGGTGAGGAGATATATGAAGGCACAAAGCGTTAAACTAGTCTTTTCCAGACATACAAAAAAAGAGCAAACTCGTTTGTGGAGTTTACCCTTTAGGAATGCTGTTTATTATGGTCTATACGTTGGTCCAGCTTGTCGAATGGATTCTGTTACTTCGGTGAATTTCTCGAAATTTGTATGGAATTTAGCAGCCAGTTTTTTCGCTTCTAGTTCATAACTTTCTTTATCATCCCAAGCATTTTTTGGTACTAGTACTTCATCTGGAACGCCTGGAATCGATTTTGGAATAGCTAATCCAAAAATTTCATCGGTTGTTGTTTCGATGGTGTTCAGCTCACCAATCAAAGCGGAATGGACCATTGCACGCGTATAGGAAAGCTTCATTCTGTTTCCAACACCATAAGCGCCACCTGTCCAGCCGGTATTGATCAGAAATACATTTGCATCAAACTTATCGATTTTTTCCCCGAGCATTTCCGCATAAACAGACGGATTTAATGGTAAAAACGGAGAACCAAAGCATGCCGAGAATGTCGCAACAGGTTTTGTTACACCTCGTTCTGTGCCAGCCAGCTTACTCGTATAGCCGCTTAAGAAATGATACATCGCTTGTTCTTTTGTTAGTTTACTAATCGGCGGTAGGGTTCCTGATGCATCTGCTGTCAAGAAAATAATGGTATTTGGATGGCCGGCTACACTTGGCTCTAAACTATTATCAATATTTGCTAATGGATAGGCAGCACGCGTATTCTCTGTCAAAGAGGTGTCATCATAATTTGGCTCCCTGGTTTCTTCATCCAGAGCTACATTTTCTAAGACAGATCCATAACGAATCGCATCAAAAATTTGCGGCTCCTTTTCTGCGGATAAATTGATGCATTTTGCGTAGCAGCCCCCTTCTATATTGAATACGCCTTCATCACTCCAGCCATGCTCATCATCGCCAATCAATTTTCTGTCAGAATCTGCCGAAAGCGTTGTCTTTCCTGTTCCAGATAAACCGAAAAATAAAGCGACATCTCCCTCTTTTCCTACATTGGAAGAGCAATGCATGGATAGGACATCCTGCTGCGGCAGAAGGAAATTGATTACAGAGAAGATGGATTTCTTTATCTCACCTGCGTATTCTGTTCCCCCAATCAAAACAATGCGTTGTTCAAAAGAAATTAGAATAAATGTTTCTGAGTTTGTTCCGTCTACTTCTGGATCGGCTTTAAATCCAGGTGCGGAAATAACGGTGAAATCTGCTTCATGTAATTTCTCCATCTCTTTTTCAATTGGAATAAATAATTGTCTTGCAAATAAATTATGCCAAGCATATTCATTAATAACTTGGATAGGGAGTTTGTATTTTTCAGCTGCACCAGCATATGCCTGAAGGTGAAAAATTTCCTCTTTCCTATCTAAATATGCAATGACTTTGTCAAGCAGTCGATTGAATTTACTTTCTTCAATGGGGCGATTCACTTTTCCCCAGTCTACTTTATCTGCTGTTAAGGAGTCTTGCACAATGAATTTATCCTCTGGAGAGCGTCCAGTATATTTTCCTGTTGTAGCCCGGACAGCGCCAGTAGACGTTAGTTTTGCTTCGTGACGATTAATAATTTTTTCGATGAGTTGACCTACAGAATTGTTGCTGTGAATATTTGTTGAAGTGAATTCCTCCAAAATACTTCTCCGCAATGTTTTCATAAGACAATCATTCACTCCTTTTAATGATATAGATTTCGGCTTAATGTCTCAAATATGTTTATTAGTATAACACATTAAATCAAATAGTCCATACTAATTTATGAAAAATAATTTTTTATGCTACAAATAGCCTTAGGGTTGACAGGAGGGCTTTGTTTCGTTAATCTAATTGATGAACGGATACTCTTATTCAGAGATGGTGGAGGGACAGACCCGATGAAGCCCAGCAACCTCACTTTGTGTGAAAGGTGCTAACCTGATGCAAGGATCATTCCTTGAACAATAAGAGCGAAAGGCCAATATGTTTCCCTTTCCTCATGCTATTGAAGGAGAGGTTTTTTTGTTTTTTAGGCGATTTTTTGCTTTAAAAAAGCTTAAATAGAGACGAAGCCACATTGGTGGAATGATAAATTAACATTGAAATAGAGTTCCGTAACATACATGGAAAAGGGGAGTTAGCCTTATGGCTGCAAATCGTCGTTTATTTACTTCAGAATCAGTTACTGAAGGGCATCCGGATAAGATGTCTGACCAAATTTCAGATGCTATTCTTGATGAGATTATATCAAAAGATCCAAATGCCAGGGTAGCGTGTGAAACAACAGTTACAACAGGGATTGTTTTAGTTGCTGGAGAGATTTCTACAAGTACATATGTAGATATTCCTGCAATTGTTCGTAAAACAGTGAAGAGTATTGGATATACGCGAGCAAAATATGGTTTTGATTCAGAAACGTGTGCTGTGCTTACTGCTATCGATGAGCAATCACCTGATATTGCCGGCGGGGTGGATCGGGCATTAGGAGCAAGACAGGGACAAGACAGTGATGAAGAAATTGAGGCAATTGGAGCTGGAGACCAAGGATTAATGTTTGGGTATGCTTGTAATGAAACGGAGGAACTTATGCCGTTACCCATCTCTTTAGCGCATCGTTTATCTAGAAGATTAGCAGACGTTCGTAAAGAGGAAATCATTGATTACTTGCGACCTGATGGAAAGACACAGGTAACTGTAGAATATGATGAAAATGATCAGCCGGTACGCGTGGATACCATTGTTATTTCTACGCAGCATCATCCGGAAGTAACGAACGAACAGATTGAAGCAGATATCATTAAGCATGTTGTGGAAGCTGTCGTTCCAAATGAATTATTAGATGAAAAAACAAAATACTTTATTAATCCGACAGGCCGCTTTGTATTAGGTGGACCACAAGGTGATGTAGGTC
This sequence comes from Oceanobacillus sp. J11TS1, assembly GCF_018333215.1. GTDB lineage: Bacteria > Bacillota > Bacilli > Bacillales > Amphibacillaceae > Oceanobacillus. The sequence goes on from NZ_BORO01000032.1 coordinate 30,780, forward strand.
TGACAGGCAGAAAAATCATTGTTGACACATATGGCGGTTATGCAAGACATGGCGGCGGCGCCTTTAGTGGAAAAGATGCCACCAAAGTCGATCGTTCTGCAGCTTATGCAGCACGTTATGTTGCTAAAAATATTGTGGCAGCCGGGCTGGCAGATTCATGTGAAGTTCAACTGGCGTATGCAATTGGCGTCGCAGAGCCGGTATCCATTTCGATTAATACATTCGGTTCGGGTGAAGTAAGTGAAGAAAGATTAGTGGAAGCAGTACGAGAACTATTTGACCTGCGACCTGCCGGTATTATTCGCATGCTGGATTTAAGAAGACCCATATTCAAAAACACTGCTGCTTATGGCCATTTTGGACGTGTTGATATTACTTTCCCATGGGAGAAAACAGATAAGGTTGAAGAACTAAAGGCTTTAACTGCAAAATAAAAAATGTCAGGTACTTGCGGGTACCTGGCATTTTTTATTGGTGTATAAATATAGGTGCCTTTTTGTTAACGATTACTCCTAGATACTGGTTAAGTGAATGATTTATCGATACCCATGGACGTCTCTTTTAAATAATATTGTCCTTTTTCAACATAGGACGTGCGGATACGCTCCATTTCTTGGTAGTCCTTTTCTGTTAATTCCCGAACCACTTTAGCTGGTCTTCCCATCGCTAATGTTCTAGGGGGGATTTTTTTCCCTGGAGGTACGAGACTCCCAGCGCCGATAAATGCATGCTCGCCAATTTCAGCGCCGTCTAAAATAATAGATCCCATACCGATGAGGGCATGATGACGAATTGTTGCTGAGTGTAAGGTTACTTGATGTCCAACTGTAATATCATGTTCAAGAATTAAAGGTAAATCAGGACTTTGGTGAAGCATAGAAAGATCTTGAATGTTTGTGCGTTTACCAATTTTTGTTGGGGCTACGTCTCCTCGAATAACTGTATGAAACCAAACACTAGCCTCTTCTTCAATGGTTACATCTCCATTAATTACAGCATTTTTAGCAATGAATGCAGTAGGATCAATAGAAGGGGAGATGCCTTTATAAGAATCAATCATATGTATTCCTCCAACCAATAATGATGACTACAGTATATCAGAGGGGATATTATCTGAAAAGAAGCACGAATATGAGATGGTGGAGCTTGTGAAAGTGAAATGGAGGGAGTAGTTGTTTTTTCTGTTATTTACTTTTGCATCATTTCTCGTTTTTATTGGTTTTGGACGTCTTCTATAGGCATATCTTCTGCTCAGTTCATTACATATGAACAATAAGTTCGAAAAAAATTTACTTCTTTATAACCTCTACAGCTGCTGCTCTTTTTATGGTAGAATAGATAAGCTAGTTACTTAATGGTAGCAAGAAGCAAATCGATAAAGGCTATTTTCAGCCATCCTACGTGAAATGTTTAACAAATTTTACCGTTAGGATGTGCAGCTGTTGTTCTAGTCTCGGGATATGTAATTGTATGAATCTCTTTTATCGCAGAATGACGGTTATAGGAATCAGACAGTTATAATTTTAGTTCTGGGAAGAGTAACGTTTCATTTATTCTTAAGGGAACTGATTTATCGTTAAAAATGGGGTTGTACATTCATGTTAATTCAAGTGATTATAGGAATTTTATTTTTTATTGGTGTCTATATACTGATTAGTGACGAGCAGAAATGGCTGCAAATGGTAACGTCTTGCTATTTTATTTTGGTAACCATTATTTTTGTAATTGGATATATCAATCTGTTAAATAGTATACAAAGTCCTGAACTAGGAGATATTTCTACGTTGCAGGATTGGGTGTATTTGTTTGGATATTTATACTCAGTCCCACTAATGATTGTATCAGCGTATATTTGGGTTCCGTATCCGAAAAAATATGAGACATTAAAGGCTCGAGTTTCTATGATTTCTATTATTCTATTTATTATTATGACGGTTGGGCATTTCTTAAATTTATTTTTCCGTGTGTTGTTTTTTGGGGTTGCCTAATTGTATGAAGTTGTTCCCGCATAGAGGCCTGAGCCTATATTGTTTGGGAGTAATATGAATAGAACCTTCTTTTCTCGGGGATTATTTGTGAGACAAGCAGGTTCTTAACTGTAAAAAAGAAACGTTCCTTTTCATTTAGGAGCGTTTCTTTTTTTCAATGGCAATTATGAATGGAGCCTGGTTTTGCTGATTGATAAAACTGTACTGAAGTACTTGATATTCCTTTTGATTTAATTGGGAAGTATAAGAAAGAACAGCTTCTTTTTCTTCTTCACCGCCAGGATGTCCATAATATATAACTAAGATAACGAGACCATTTGTTTTTAACTTTTCTAATATCGCTTCTATTGCAGACACTGTCGAACGCGGTTTTGTAATAATTGATTTATCACTATTTGGTAAATATCCGAGATTGAAAATAGCTCCGCCGAAAACGTCTTCTTTAATAAATGTATGTATTTTTTCATGACTATCTTGAATAAGCGTTACATTATGACAGCCGTTTTCGGTAAGTTTTTGACTTGTTTTTTGAATAGCTTGCTCTTGAATGTCGAATCCATAAACTTTTCCTGAGGTTCCAACCGTCTTGCTTAAAAACAAGGTATCATGTCCATTTCCGCAGGTTGCGTCTATTGCCACGTCTCCTTCTTCAAGGCATTCTTTTAGCAGTGTGTGTGCATAACTTAAAATATTTAACAACATGTAACAATCTCCTTCTATATTTTTTCTTATACGGTACTTTAAAAATTTTACTCCCGCTATATACGTCCAAACATAAATTTGATACTTTCTAAGATGCAGTGATAGCAAGTAAATGGGTATATCCTATTTATTATACCAAGAAAATAGCTCAATGTTTATTAGAATTAGAGTGAAGAATATATAGGATTATTTATTTTAGTGTTTCCTATTTCATAAAGTTGTGTATACTAAAGATAGGATAAAATATTTGTCAGCTTGACATGAAAGATGTATTTCATTATAATTCCAATATCATAAACCGAAAGACGATGAAGAAGGATTAGTAATACGTTGTATCAGTTTTAGAGAAGCAGTGGGTGGTGAAAACTGTTACTGGTAAACATATGAACTCACCTTTTTAGTTTGCAGTAATGAAATGGAGTAGTTACTGTCGTTTCATCAACGTTATCGATGTCAAGCGAACGCTTCGGCGTTAATTTGGGTGGTACCGCGGGAATAATCAGGCTTCTCGTCCCTTTACTGGGATGAGTGGCTTTTTTTATACCTTATTTTAGGAGTACTGGATGATGAAACCAATTTTTAAGTGAATGAACCAAACGAAGTTACTAGAGGAAGGAAGGATTGCGATGAGCTTTCAACATCAGGAAATCGAGAAGAAGTGGCAAAATTATTGGAATGAAAATAAAACATTCAAAACAAATACATTTTCTAACAAAGAAAAATTCTACGCGCTTGATATGTTTCCTTATCCATCTGGTCAAGGCTTGCATGTTGGGCACCCAGAAGGATATACAGCGACAGATATTTTAGCAAGAATGAAAAGAATGCAGGGATATGAGGTTATGCACCCTATGGGATGGGATGCATTTGGACTTCCAGCGGAGCAATATGCGATTGATACGGGGAATAGTCCAAAAGAATTTACGGAAGCAAATATTCAAACCTTTAAGAGACAGATTAAAGAGCTAGGCTTTTCGTATGATTGGGACAGAGAGATCAATACAACAGATCCTAATTATTATAAATGGACACAGTGGATTTTTAAAAAACTTTACGAAAATGGTCTTGCTTATATGGATGAAGTGGCTGTCAACTGGTGTCCTGCTCTTGGAACTGTACTTGCTAATGAAGAAGTAATTGATGGTAAGAGTGAACGTGGAGGGCATCCAGTTGTACGGAAGCCAATGAAACAATGGATGCTTAAAATAACTGCTTATGCAGATCGTTTGCTATCTGATTTAGAAGAATTAGATTGGCCAGAAAGCCTGAAAGAAATGCAGCGTAATTGGATTGGGCGTTCAGAAGGTGCGGAAGTTACCTTTGAGATTGAAGGACATGATGAAAGTTTTACTGTATTTACTACTCGTCCGGACACATTGTTTGGAGCAACTTATGCAGTAATGGCACCTGAACATCCGTTTATTGACAAGATTACGACAGCTGATCAAAAAGAGTCTGTAGAAAACTATTTACATGAGGTACAAACAAAATCTGATTTAGAACGTACGGATCTTGCCAAAGAAAAAACCGGTGTATTTACTGGTGCTTACGCTATAAATCCTGTTAATGGGGAGAAAATGCCAATATGGGTAGCCGACTATGTGTTGATGAGTTATGGCAGCGGGGCAATTATGGCAGTTCCTGCTCATGATGAGCGTGACTATGCGTTCGCAAAAGTATTTGGCCTTCCTATTAAAGAAGTTGTTGCGGGTGGAAATATTGAAGAGGAAGCATATTCAGGAGACGGTCCGCATGTTAATTCAGGATTTTTAGATGGACTGGATAAAGACGAAGCTATTTCAAAAATGATTGATTGGCTAGAAACCAATGAAAAGGGTACAAAGAAGATTACGTATCGTTTGCGTGACTGGCTTTTTGCAAGACAACGTTATTGGGGCGAGCCTATTCCTATCATTCATTGGGAAGATGGAAGTATGTCAGCTGTTCCAGATGAAGAACTTCCACTAGAACTTCCGGAGATGACAGAGATTAAACCGTCTGGAACTGGAGAATCTCCACTTGCGAATAATGCAGATTGGGTAAATGTTGTTGATCCTGCTACAGGGATGAAAGGAAGAAGAGAAACCAATACGATGCCGCAATGGGCTGGTAGCTGCTGGTATTTCCTGCGTTATGTCGATCCCCATAATACTGAACAGCTAGCTGATCCAAAAGCATTAGAAGAATGGATGCCAATTGATATTTATATCGGTGGGGCAGAGCATGCGGTGCTTCATTTATTGTATGCTCGTTTCTGGCATAAATTCCTTTATGATATTGGTGTTGTCCCTACCAAAGAACCTTTCCAAAAATTATATAATCAAGGAATGATTCTTGGAGAAGGTAATGAGAAGATGAGTAAATCAAAAGGAAATGTTGTTAACCCAGATGATATTATTACGTCTCATGGTGCAGATACACTAAGACTATATGAAATGTTCATGGGACCATTGGATGCTTCCGTTGCCTGGTCTACAAATGGACTGGACGGATCTCGACGTTTCCTAGATCGTGTCTGGAGACTATATGTCAACGATGATAATTCTTTAACAGATAAAATAACAGATGATGCGGCAACTGAACTGGATAAGGTTTATCACGAAACCGTCAAAAAGGTAACAGAGGATTTCGAGAACCTTCATTTTAATACAGGAATCTCACAAATGATGGTATTTATCAATGAATGTTATAAAGCTAACTCGATTCCGAAAAATTATGCAGAAGGATTTATTAAACTTCTTTCTCCTGTTGCACCGCATATGTGTGAAGAGATTTGGCAAAAACTTGGCAATGAAGAGTCCATTAGTCATGCTGGATGGCCTGCTTATGATGAATCGAAGCTTGTGGAAGACGAAATAGAGGTAGTGTTGCAAGTTATGGGGAAAGTACGCGCCAAGCTAAGTGTTCCTGCAGGCACGACGAAAGATGAACTAGAGAAATTAGCATTAGGTGATGAAAGTATACAAAAATGGTTAGAAGGAAAAACAATCCGAAAAGTTATCGTTGTTCCAGATAAACTCGTTAATGTTGTAGCTAACTAATCAAATAAGAACTGCGCTTTTACCATAGAGAAATCCGGACTAAAATCAACATTCTTTCATTAGAACTTGATTTGGTCCGGATTTCTTTTTTTAATACCATCAGTATGGATTGTTTATGGAAACATAAATGGTTTTGCCTGGCGTGCTTTATATAGAAGCAAAAGATTCCTCTTAGTTGGAAGAGACCTCTAAACGAGGCAGTTCTGTTTTTAATGTTGTTTCTAGGAGAATCCATTTGTCTTTATCATAAACCCAACTTGATTCGACTGTTCCAATTCCATCTGCATGGTATGCCCCGCTAATTTGTTGAAGGCTTTTTAGCCCGATTTGATTTTCTTTTTCGAATTCAGTCACTTCAAAGAATGCAACAGGGTCAATCATTAAAGAAGTTGGTTCTAGCAGATTGCCTCGATCATCATATAATTTTAAGCGTAGATATTCTTCTTTTCGCCCCGAGACATCAAGGATGATGGGTGTTTCTTTTGGCAGTAATTGAATCGAGATACGAAAATTATCCATAAATTCTCCTTCAATGGGCTGATTTGTTGGAAGAGGAATTTCTATAAATTCGTCTTTTTCCCATTGATTTAGCTGCGAAGTATATAAACCTCCGCTTCCGCCTGTCGGACTTTGATAAAGGATATCAGCCACGCCGTTTTGTGTTAAATCAGCAAATTGCAGTTCGGGTTCATAGCCACCGCCGTAATTAATGCGCCATACTTTATCAGATGAGGGGCTTGTAATCTCTACCCAAATTTCTTGATAATAAGCACCATCTTCTGCAAATAGCTTTCCTTTTAACTCTAAGAGTTCTATTTCTCCATCGCCCGTAACGTCCTCTTCGTACGTATGAATAAGCGTTATATTATCTTGATTTGCCTCTGCAGGAGTGAAAAATAGAGCAAGAAATAATAAACTGATATAAGCCATCGTATCACCTTCTACTATAGAGTGAGTAAGTTTGGACTTAGTTTAATCAAACAAGTTGAATCCTATTCATTATCCATTTAATATGGTATGGAGAAAGAGATTGGAAGGAGATGAAAGACGGATGGAAGATATTAAAGAACTTTCTCCAGAAGAAGTAGATGCTATAAAGGAGAATGACAATATTCAACTGATTGATGTTAGAGAAGATGAAGAAGTAGCACAAGGTATGATTGAGAATTCCCTGCATATCCCTTTAGGAGATATACCTAATGAATATCAAAACTTGGATAAGGAAAAGGAATACGTTATAATTTGTCGTTCTGGTCGAAGAAGCTATAATGCAGCAGCTTTTCTACAAGACCAAGGATTTCAAGTGTCAAGTATGAGTGGCGGTATGTTAGACTGGCAAGGTGAAGTTATCATTAAATAAGTCCGCTTTCGCTAAAATATCAATATTACTGGTTTATTAAAGAATTTATTCCGTGGGGAAGAAGATAAATCCCGCGGAATATTATTCTGGTTGTGTCGAAACCAGCTATTTTTGAAAAGAATGATATAGCAATCTATAATTAAGTTGAAACATAGATGTGCGGCGTGCTGGTCGCAACTTCTTTTTCGCTGGAAATGAACGAATGCTACGTTCTTTTTTTCTATTAGTAGAAAGAGGTCGAAAACGGACATAAAACGAAGCAGCAATGAAAAAAAGAATTTGTCGAATAAGTGTTGACTTGAATTGTCGCCGGTGCTATAATAAATATCCAGTCAACAGTTGGTGCTTTTAAAAAAGACTTCATAAAAAAAGTTATTGACGAAAGATTGGATATGTGATATATTAATAAAGTCGCTAATTTGAGGTGGCAATGAAATTGCTCTTTGAAAACTGAACAAAACAACCAGTACGAAAGAAGAAAGACAACCTCGTTTTTCTTATTAAATAAGTCAGAAGTTGACTTCTGAAAGCTAAGAAACAAAAAACTTTTATAGAGAGTT
>NZ_BORO01000033.1 GCF_018333215.1 Oceanobacillus sp. J11TS1
TGGTTCATAGGCCAAGCCCCAACTATGAAAAAAAGTGTTGACCTTACCACGAAGGCTACCATGCCCACCACTCCATGTAAAACCGGCGCACTACCTGGGGATTTACACATACTTATTGACAGTACCGCGCTTTCTTCTTTTTCGGAGCGGAGTTGGGCTGGGGTGGAGCGCTTTTTCCTATCTTGGAACGGATTTAGCTTGAAGTGGAGCGCTTTTTCCTATTTTGGAGCGGTTCGGCCGGATTCGGAGCGGTTCTATCGGATGATAAGTTCCTTCATGCTCTATAATCCCCTTGTATAAATGGGTACAATAAATAGTGGTAACAATGTTATACTTTACTAAATGTTATCAGTAAGAAATGAGGTATAGGTATGCACCCTACTACAGAAGAAATGATCAAGAATACACGTGAACAATTCCAGCTGAATGATTTTTATTTAGAAAGCTTTGATTTAATCAAACAGGATGATGATCAAATTGCTTTGAGTATGAATTGGCTGCCAAATGGAGCAATCAAAGAAGGTGATTCAAATCCAGCAGGAGCCGTTGAAATTTCTGTGGATATTCATACTAAAATGCTAATAGATATGGTATTTGTGGATGAAAAGAATCTATTACCTGAAGAACTATTTCCACGTGTGGATAATTTAGAAGCTGTTATTGACTGGATTGAAGGCCAGACACAGCTAGAATATGGAAGACAATTTAAACTCGTGAAAGAGACCAAAGAAGCCATTGAATTTCATGCAGCTGTGGATAATATGAAGCTTTTCCCTGGAGGGGTCATCCGTATTCACTTTAATGAAGCGGGGATCTTATCAAGCTTTTTAGTCCATGGTGCATTTGCAGATGAATCTCAAATCCAATGGGAACCTTTTAATTTAGTGGATGAAGCAGTTCACCCTTTACTAACAGATCATTGTAAATTAATCGAAGTTCCAGATGAGTCTACAAATTCATGGAAACCTCTTTATGTTATATCCAGTTTCCTAATCCACAATCAAGATCCTAATTCTATCATTTATTTCGATGAAGTGGAGAATAATCTATCTTATACACCCTTAGATATTACTTTAACCTGGCAAGAACCTTTGACAGAACCATTTGAAAAAAAGGAACTTCATTTACAACGTACAGTCACAGAGGAGGAAGCTTTTCAAAATAAAACAGCTCCAATCGAAGCCAAGCCTTTTTCAAATGATAAAATAAATCAAATCGTAATAGAAATTACGAATATGATGCGGAGGGAATTCCCAAGCGATAGTGGTTTCTGGCGCTTAACTTCTGTTAAACAGGAGCAAGGGTATATATTAGCGAGTTTGGCCCCTGCAGCAGAGACAAGGAAAGTAGTTTATCCATCTTTAACCCTTTGGATCGATCCTGATACATTAGAGGTTAATAACTATATGGACACAAAACCTTTAGTAGAAGCATTTGACTTTTTCGAGGAAGCAGAGGCACCGAAAGTAGATACAGATACAGCAGCTAAACTCTTATACGAGCACATTGAATTAGAACCCGTATATGTCTACAATCAGCAAACAAAAATGTACCAATTATACGGTAAAGTAAACAGTGATATTTATGGTGTAGATGCCATAACCGGAGAATTATCCACAATCAACGAATAAAACTGTTTATAAGTATCTACTTTATCCACAGCACTCCAATGTCCGTTGACTGTTTTAGTTTTGGAAGGCATTAAAAAAGCTTTTACGTCCCAAACGTAAAAGCTTTTTTATCTTACAAATCGTCAAACCCATTCAAATCACTTGTTTTCGTATATTGACGTGATTTCTGTTCAAAGAAATCTGTTTTTGTCCCATCAAAATTATCCACATACGCACGAATCCATTTCATTGGATTTTCCACATGTTCCGGATAAATCTCTTCTAATCCCATCATACGCAGCATTTTATTGGCCCGATATTTGATATAACCATCAAGTTCGTCCATATCAATGCCATCAATGTCCGCAAGAACATAATGAGACCATTCTAATTCAAGATCAATGGAACTACGGAAATGATCGTAAATCCAATCGATAAATTCTTTATTATTATACTCTGGATTCTCCGCCAATGTTGCTCTAAATAACTCTGTTACAAAGCGTCCATGTTCCAGCTCATCACGGTTAATATAGCTGATCATGGTGGATGTTCCTACCATTTTATTTTGTCTGGCCAAATGATAAAAGAAAGCAAATCCAGAATAGAAAAACATTCCTTCTAATAGGGAAGTATATACTAAGGTTTTAAGGATATTTTCCAAAGTTGGATTTTCCACAAAGGCATTGTATTGCTCTGTAAGTTCTTCATTTCGCTTCATTAACAATTCATCTGTTCTTCCTAATTGGAAAGCTTCGTTCTGTTCATTCCAGGAAACAACAGAAGATAGCACATAAGAATAACTTTCATTGTGCACAGCTTCCTGTTGAGCAATAACCGCCATAATGGATTGAACAGAGGGATCTGTTGCATAAAGTGAAATTAACAACGCTGTTCTTGTTTGCGGTGCATCTAATGTGGATAGTAATCCAATTATTTTTAAATAAGCATCTTGCTCTTCTTTTGTTAATGTAGAAAATTGCTTGACATCACTGGACATATTCACTTCATCTGCTTGCCAGTAGTTTCCAACAAGACGTTTGTACATCTTATACCAATGTGGATAAGCAATATCATTCCAATTTAGTATTCCACTTGATTCACCGCCGAATAAACCTGTTGATTTATTTGGGAAACGCGGCTCTAACGTTTTTGCACGTTCAAGCGTTACTTTTTGCATTGTTTAACACTCCTTCTAGCCACTGGTCAATCTTTTTCTCCTGCGAACCACGTGGTGACTGTTCGATTTTAAGAGCTGGATAATTGCTCTTGTAAAAATGAGCTAACTTATCTGCAGCTTTGCAGAATAAATCATCCCCGCCAAATTGCGTATCTCCAGTTCCAAAAACAACCATATTTTCAGGTTTATAACCAACTTCCAAAACAAAATCTTTTACTTCATCAGGGGTAGCTCCCCTTTCCCAAGTAAATGTCCCTAAAAATATAAGATCGTAATACGCAAGGTCGTTGAGGACATCGATACCGATACGATGCCACTCAATCGTAAACCCTTCTCTATCTAAATAATCTCCAATATATGCGGCGACTTCTTCTGTATTCCCACTATAGCTTAGATAGGCAATGAGTATCCTCAACTTTGACACCACTCACACTCTTCCACATCATTTGATGTTGAACGTACGTAGTAAGTTGTCTTCAGTCCTTCCCTCCATGCCTGTAAGTGCAGATCTAGCAGTACAGATGCGCGAATTGTATTTGGTACATAGAAGTTAAATGATAAACTTTGGTCGATATGACGTTGACGCTTTGCATTTTGACTTACAGAGTAACGCTGATCGACGATATACGCAGAACGGCGGTATACATTGTACGTGTTATGATCTAATGCCGGTGCCGTTACAGGAATTTTAAAATCTTTCTTCTCCTCATAATAGAAAACTTGGAAGATAGGATCAATACTCGCTGTCGAACCTGCAATCATTGCAGTTGTAGAGTTTGGCGCAACAGCCATTAAATAACCGTTCCGGATACCGTTCTCTTTGACTTCTTCTTTTAATGCAGTCCATTTAGAGTCCGTATAGCCTTTTTGGTCAAAATAAACGCCTGTGCTCCATTTACTTCCTTCATAAACAGGGTAAGCACCTTTTTCTTTACTTAATTCCATACTGCTTTTAATCGTTAAATAAGCAATGTTTTCATAAAGTTCATCTGCATATTGAATAGCCTCTTCTGTTTCCCAGCTAATGCCTTTTAATGCTAGAAGGTGATGCCATCCAAATGTTCCTAAGCCGATTGCACGGTATTTTTGATTGGTAATAGATGCTTGCATAATCGGAAGCGTATTGATATCAATGACGTTATCTAACATACGAACCTGAATAGGAATAAGGCGTTCCAACACATCATTAGAAACAGCTCTTCCAAGATTAATAGAGCTTAAATTACAAACAACATAATCCCCAGCTTGGTATTTCCGTACAATTGTATTTTCATTTTCTAAGAACTCTTCCACAAAAGAAGTCGGTGACTGATTTTGTGTAATTTCTGTACATAAGTTAGAGCAATAAATAATGCCCTCATGTGAATTTGCATTTTGACGGTTAACTTCATCACGATAAAACATAAATGGTGTTCCGGATTCCAATTGTGAACGCATCAACCGTTTCATAATTTCAATGGCAGGAACTTTTTCTTTTGTTAACTCCTCATTGGCTACACACGCTTCATACTTCTTACGCCATGTGCCGTTACCTTTTTCTTCATCATAAAAGTCTTCTAAAGAAAAGCCCATTACTTGACGGACTTCATGCGGATCAAATAAGTACCAATCTCCACGCTGTTCAACCTGCTCCATAAAGTAATCCGGTAAACAGACTCCAGTAAAGATATCATGCGCACGCATGCGGTCGTCCCCATTATTAAGCTTTAAATCCAGGAACGATTCAATATCACGATGCCATATATCCAAATAAATTGCTATCGCGCCTTTACGTGTTCCCAGCTGGTCAACGCTGACTGCTGTATTATTTAATTGTTTAATCCATGGAACCACACCGCTCGACATACCTTTAAATCCCTTGATTGAGCTGCCTCTCGCACGAATTTTACCCATGTAAACGCCAATTCCGCCGCCGTTTTTAGAAAGCTTAGCAATATCAGTATTACTATCATAAATTGCCTGCAGACTGTCATCAACGGTATCAATAAAACAGCTTGAAAGTTGACCATGTGTCTTCCCTGCATTCGTTAATGTCGGTGTTGCTACCGTCATGTATAAATTACTTAAAGCCCAGTATGCTTCTTTAATATATTTTATACGTTTATTTTTTGGTTCATCTTGCATTAAATGCATGGCAATGACTAACCAGCGCTCTTGAGGAAGCTCAAATACACGTTTCTGATGATCCGTTGCTAAATATCGTGTTGCAATAGTGTAAATTCCTAAATAGTTAAATAGCCTATCTTTGTCCGGTAACACAAAGCTGCCAATGCGATCAATTTCTTCTTTTGTGTACTTTTCCAAGAAAGCTGTTGTATAGATACCTTTTTCTGTCAACATTTTAATAAGTTGATAAAAGGATCCATATTTTTCACTTTCATCATAACCGCGATTTGCAGCTGCTTCTTTATATAAGTTCTCCAAATAAATACGTGCGGCTGCATAAGTCCAGTCCGGATTTGCTTCATCTATATTTTCAAGAGCTGTCTGGACTAAGGTATCCGTAACTCTTTTGCTTGAAGCAACACCATGTGTTTGTTTTTCTACTTTTTCAAACCAAGAAGCAGCATCTACTTTCAGGCCTTCTGAGGCATTATTTATCTTTTCTTGAATTGAGGTTGGGTTAATAACAATGGTCATTTTGAAGCCTCCTGTAATCAATTTATATATTAGGTTAACAATTATTTTTAAATATTTATTAAATAAATATGTATTCTTCCAATCCGTTCCTTTAACTCTTCTTCCGTCCAAATAATAAGCGCCTTGCGAGGTGAAACTACTGATTTGTATTTTTCATTAAAAGCAATCCACTACGCATACTAGATATAGTAAATCGCCCCATGTCGAATACACTCAGTTGGAGGGTTAACCTTTATTTTTGGTAGGCTCCCCCATTCTCAGCAATTTTAATGCCAACCCCAGCAAGACACAATATATGGTATTAAGTGGTTAATTTCATTCCCACATCTTGTATTAAACACTATCATAGTTTATTTAACTACGCAATAATTTTATCCTAAGATAGTCTGTTTTAACTATTCTCTATTTCGAGCTTTTTTATCCTAAAACAACAGATTCCTAGATTAGCGACTCTAACATTATGCACGATATTTCTTGGGTGGGATAGCCTCACCAAAGAATAATTAATAAGTACTTCCTATCTAATATTTCATCTATTATTAGACTCAAGTTTTCATTATAGCTTAATTTAATAGAAATAAAAGCATTTAGAAACGGTTTTTAATACCAATTTTTTATCCACAAGTTGACCTGTGCATAAGCTGTGGATTGTTAAAAGTTGTTCCATGGATGTCCACAGATTTATCCCCAATTATGTATATTTACTTTAGTCTATATAAATAGGAAAAAGGCAGCTTCTATATACATTAGAAACTGCCTTTTTCCTATTTATTCATACTTGAAAAGAAATCGCTTAATGGATTTAACTCTTCTTCTTCTTCGTTATCTTCCTCAGAATCATGAATATTTAACTCGTCTATATTTAAATCATCCATATTCCAATTTTCTAAAGAGGATGCTTCCTCTTGTGTAGAGGCATAGCTTTGTTTTTCCTCGATATAGGAAAAGGCATTCTCCGTACTGCGATTCATGGAAGTTAATAATGCTGTCGCACGCATTGGATCAGTTAACAGTTCGTATAAAATCGTTCCGATCAATGCCTCAGAGTGTTCGTGTTTCAACCAGCTTTTTTGTTCCTTTGTCAGTGGTCTAGGAAGAGGAATTGTCACTGTTTCCCTTTCTTTCACACTCGTTTCATTCACACCTTTTAGGACAAAACTTGCTATTTTACTAGAGAAGTTTCTTCGTTCGGTTTCCTTCAATTGTTGTAATTGTTTTAGTAAGTATTCTGGGGTGTCTGAAGGAATTCGAAATGTGATTGTTTGTCCTCTTTCGATATTCTTTCCCATGGGATCACCTTACTTTGCTGTCTTTGTCTTCTCGACCTTCTCTGGTTTTTGATTCTTCTGTACAAAATCAGTGATTAATTTATAATACGCATTGGCCATCATCCAGATGCTCTCATTTTCATTCTCAAAGAATTCAATATTATAACCATCTAATTTATTGTTTAGAGCTTTGATATAATCCTTGAGAACTGCAGAACCACCGCCAACAAAATAGCAAATCTCTGTCTGTGAATTTTTACTCCATACATTGCGTAAATAGCGATATTCTTTCTTCGCAAGCTCTAATAGAATATGATCTGTAATATCATGTACGTTTGTACGGCTCCCTTTTACCATGATGTGATTACGGTCATTTTTTCTCGTGATAATATCCACGACATCTCGTCTGCTGTCAAGTTCCACACCGTGTTTAGACCTAATTTCTTCACGAATTTGTTCCAACGATTCCGAAACGCCAATATTAAAACCTTGAGCTTTATCGTCATCCACATTACGATTGCGAATAACCGCAATATCTGTGGATAACCCGCCAATATCTTGGATTAAAATTTGCTTGTTAATTAAATCCTTGTTGATAACTTTTAAATCATTATCCATGATTAAATTGACATATGCTGCAAATCCTTCTGGATAAACCTTCACTTCATCAAATTTAATATTTACTTTCTTTCCTTGATATTTTGGTGTGACTAAAAATTCTACTTGATGCACAGAACCCAGTAAACGAGAACGATATCCTACATCTTTTCCTTCTTTTACTTCTCTAAGCGGCAAGCCTGTTCCTAGTGTATAAGTAGCATCATAAACACCGTTTCTCTCCTTAAAGGCTTCACTTTCTACTGAATCTAATGCTAAAGAAGCAAGCAGCATCACTAATGTCTGGTCTTCTTCTGATTTGCTGCTGCCTGGATCTAATTCTTGAGAGTTGGTTGTTTTTGTAGCTAGATTTCCTACTCTATAAACAATGTTATTTTCAGATAGGGCAGGGGAATGAATTCGAATATGGATATTATCTAATACTTCCTTCGTATCCAGTTCTTCTATTCCAATTACCGGTCTATCTTTCAAATCCGGCGCTACCACATTGGGTATGTAATATTCATTTTCTAATTTTCCAAAATTAGCTTTTAACGCATCATTACCTACATCGATTGCTGCAATTCTTGAATTTGTCATTTACAAGCTCCTTTCAAAATGAAGAGTTTTTATATACGTCTATTAAATAATAGACACGGGATCATATGCACATTCTATAAAACTACCTTATAGAATGTTTTCAATATGAATAAAAACTATGTATCTAGCATAAACGTATTCTCTCGTTTCCACAAGCGTTTCGACAAAATGTTTACATGTTTATTTTCTTGTGTACATTTACCAACACTGCAATGCCAACGCCTACACGTTATTGTTTACAAGTTTACTTTATTGTTTACTTTTGTACACATTTATCGTTTACATGCACACATTTATAAAATCGATATTTTCTGCACCAATTTTCTCTTTTTATTTAAGTCCTCACCGCCAAAATCGATGCTAAAAAAATAATAAAAGAAGCAGGATTTTAGTCATTGTGCTAAAATCCCGCTTCTTTAGTTACTGTAAATCTTTTATATACCATCGATCCATTGCCGAGTGATTACTGCCCTCTAATGGAGCATCTAAACGTTCGAATCCATATTTTTCATATAATTTACTTGCTGCTTCAAGTTCATGCCTTGTTTCTAAATAACACCGCTTAAAATGCACAGAAGCATAGCTGAGAGCAGTTTTCATTAATTCATTAGCTAAACCCTTCCCAAGCGCTTTAGGAGCCAAATAAAGCTTCTGTAATTCACAAATTTCTTTTTCTTGATCATACATTCCTATCCCTATTCCGCCAACGACTTCACTATCTAATTCAATTACCCAATATTTATCTAAAGGGCGTGCTGTATAATGGGCAGTAAGGGCACTTAATTGTGGATCTGTATATGCCGTACCTTCTTGGTCTAAACCATGCGTTTCTAAAGAATGCTTGATAATAGACTCCATGATAACATCATCTTGTTCTTTTATTCCCCTAATTTTTATCATTGTCTCTCCCCTCCCCCTACCATATCAAAGCGATTCTTTCCTTCTATCCTCTAATTCCAAAAAGAAGCTTACTCTAGTGAGAAAGCTTCCATCCTTTATCTTACCTGTAAACGTGCATTAAACTGCTTTTGTCTTTTTAATTTGCTTACTGCGTAATTGACCGCATGCTGCGTCTATATCCGCACCATTTTCCCAACGAACACCACAATGGATTCCTTCCGCTTTTAACGTTTCATAGAAGGCTTGGATATTCTCAGAGCTGCTTCGGCGATATTCAATATGTTCATCTACCGTATTATACGGGATCAAGTTCACATAAGCTAAATGACGGTGATTTCCAATCAATTTAGCTAACTGACGCGCTTCTTCCTGATGATCATTGACGTCATGAAGCATAATATATTCGTACGTAATACGACGATTCTTTTTCTCTAAATAGTAATCTACAGCTTTCATCAATTTTTCAATTGGGAATGCGCGATTAATCTTCATGATTTTCGTACGCAGCTCATTATTCGGCGCATGTAAAGAAATAGCCAAGTTCACTTGAATTGGTTCATCCGCAAAGTCATACATTTTATGGGCTAATCCACTAGTTGAAACCGTAATGTGACGTGCACCGATATTCAAACCGCGGTCATCGTTAACAACATATAAAAAGTCCATCAAATTTTTGTAGTTATCTAATGGTTCACCGATTCCCATGACAACAATATGACTAACACGATCTTCCTCGCCCCGGTCATCCAAATGTTTTTGTACATTCATAATCTGTTCTACGATTTCACCGCTGGAAAGGTCCCGGTTCTTTCGTAATAGTCCGCTTGCGCAAAAAGAACAGCCAATATTACATCCAACTTGTGTCGTAACACAGACAGATAAGCCATAATTAAAACGCATAAGAACTGTCTCGATGATATTACCATCTGCCAGTTTAAATAGAAATTTAATTGTCCCATCTTTTGATTCTTGGCGGATTTCTTCTTCCATTGTATGTAGTACAAAGTTTTCCTTCAAAAGATCAATTGTTGCCTGATTGACATTATTCATATCTTCAAATCGATTGATTCGATTTTTATATAACCAATTCCACACTTGGTCTGCACGGAATCGTTTTTCACCATGTTCCATTAGCCACGATTTCAATTGTTCATATGTTAATCCGTAGATAGATGAATTACTCATCAATATACCCTCATTTCCATTTTTTCTACTTTCCCTATATTACTTGATTGAGACAAGGTTAGCAAATCGTATTTACATTCTTTTTATGAAACTTCCCAAGCGGATGCAAGTATGCCTATAATCAGCCGTTAGTTATTTACTGCCGTATGGTTTACTGATTTTTATAGTCCTAAACGTGAAAGTAAAATTTATTATATCCATTTATACCTGTACCTTATTTTACAGAAGAAGAACCTCTTATTACAAAACAATATATTCTTCATTAAACCGATAAGTTTAAACATTGGACTCGGTAGCAAGAAACCTTTATTATTTTCATTAAGTAAGGAGGGTTCTAATGGATATTCAACCATACAAAAGATTTCAAAATATACCTTTATCCGTTCTTGATCTCGCGCCAATCATTGAAGGTGGTGACGCTAGACAAGCTTTTCAAGAAAGTGTCCGCCTGGCGCAACATGTTGAAAAACTGGGATTTCACCGCTATTGGTTTGCAGAACACCATAATATGAAAGGAATTTCGAGCTCAGCTACCTCCCTGCTAATAGGGCATATCGCTGGACATACCAATTCCATTCGTGTAGGTTCTGGCGGCATTATGTTACCAAATCATGCTAGCCTCGTAATCGCTGAACAATTTGGTACTCTTGAGTCCCTTTACCCTGGTCGTATTGATTTAGGATTAGGCCGTGCGCCTGGCAGTGATCAGGCAACTGCATTTGCATTACGCCGTACGCTTCATGCCGGTCCAGAAGACTTCCCAATGCAAGTAAATGAATTACAGGACTATTTTTCAACCAATCCTGTTTCCCGTGTTAAAGCGATACCTGGGCAAGGACTGGATATTCCAATCTGGCTGCTTGGTTCCAGCGATTTCAGTGCACGCTTAGCAGCTGAAAAAGGGTTGCCATTTTCATTTGCCAGCCATTTTGCACCTGCATATACCGTTCCAGCACTAAATCTCTATCGCGACCGTTTCCAAGCCTCTGAAGCATTAGACAAGCCTTATGCGATGGTTGCTGTAAATGTCATCGCAGCTGATACAGATGAAGAGGCTGCTCGCTTAGCTACATCCCATCAGATGCAATTTTTAAATCTGCGTAAAGGCATAGAAACAAAACTACAGCCTCCTGTTGAGAGTATGGATGCTATCTGGTCACCAGCAGAAAAAGCTGCTGTACAAGAGTCCTTAAGCCCACGAACAACCATTATTGGAAATAAAGAAACTGTTCGTAAAGGATTAGAAGCATTCCGCAAAGAAACAGATGCAGATGAGATTATAATCACATCACAAATTTACGATATTAAAGCAAGACTGTACTCCTATTCTATTGTAGGCGAATTAATGAATGAATAGGTAATTATCGGGGTCCCAATTTGAAGAACGATTTCCTCTAGGGACCCCAAATATAATCTCCCTCTTAATTTCTCAGCTGTAAAATATCTTTTCAATAATTCTCCCTTTCCTGATAAAACTTCAGACGCAGACCGTTTTTTAGCCTTGCAGGAATCTCCGCACTTCGGGAGTCCGGAATCTGATCCGGTACAATCCAATCCGTTCGTAACAGATACGATAAATTCACTCTCATTAACTGTACTGTTACACTCTCTTTTACAGAACCAAGCTCTTTACCCACGCCTGCTTCGGAATCAGCTGCCTTTTCTAAAAATCGATCAGGTTGAAACAATTCTGGCTGAGTCCATCTGCACGGATGATGGTTCGTCCCATATATATCAAATAATACAGTCTCGTTTTTGGGAAAGAACATTTCTTTCCAGAAGAGATGCTGTTGTGTCTTCGCAGCCGAAAAAGGCACAATAGAATAAAAGCGGATAACTTCATAGATAAAACATTGGACATATTTCTCATCAACCTGAAGACGCGCTTTTAACTCCGGATTTTCAATAAGTGCTAATTGACTGTAGATAACCCATCTGCTAGAAGCTGCAAAAGTCCGGATAAGTAATAATAACGCATGAACCACTGTTTTAGTTGGTAAAATTTGATTTGATTTATCCTCATACCAAGCCAGCTTGTAAAGGATTTTATCTTCATCGATATGGATTCTGCCTGCCCTTAGCTGACGAACTATAAATACAAGCCACTTTTCTAAGTGGTTTCTGGCTTGATTCCTATTCCATTGATTGAATCCATACCTTGAAAACAATTGCACATATTGTTGAATATCCTTGGTACGTTGCTTAAGGTTATTTGCACGAATTGGAATGCCTAACCAGTTACAAATTGCAATCACCCACATCTCTTCCATTTCGGTTACAAAATGAATGGATGGTTCTATTTTCCAAGCTTCTATTCTTTCTTCCCAGCGTTGTCTGATAATCCATTCAAATTCTTTCAATTTTTCTGTATTTAATGCGTATTGCAGCCATTTATTCTCATGATAGGTATCCATATCAGCGAGATAAAACACGCCATTTTCTTCCGTTAGCGAGCTGGAAGATAGCTCTGGAATACTTTTTTCTCGTTGAAACATTGCCCTATCTTTAACGAAGTCTGCTGCTTCTTCTCCACGCACCATTACCAGCTTTCGCCCAAACATCCGAAATTGCATTACATCTGCATGATATTCATTCATTTGCTTCGAGAAGTAAGAATAGCCTTCTCTTAAAAAATCTATTGTATGGTCTATTCCTTTATCCTTTACAATCGGTTTTACCATTAATCTAACCCCCCAGTTACTTTCCTATCTTACCCGATTAGCCGGTCCTAAAAACCTATATAAATCTTAAAAACCACACAGCATCTTGAATATATAAACAAAGAGCACTCTAGTCTGAATGCTCTTTGTTCGGTTTCTTTTCATCTTCTATAATTACTTCGCCACTTTCACTACGCTCTTTTTTCGCCTCTTCTTGGACTTTATCCATAACTTCTTTGAGTTCATCTTCGACCGTTGTATCTGCCATTTTCACATTTGCCCGATAAGCCGCTCGTGTGATTACATGCCCCGCAACCGGTGCAGTCAGGAATACAAAGGCGATTCCGAGCAGCAGCCGAACACTATAAAAGCCTTGATTCGTAGCAAAATAAATAAATGCTCCGACAAGGGTTAACAGAACAGCAAGCGTCGAACTCTTTGTACCTGCATGAGATCGTGTAAAAACATCCGGCAGACGAATGATTCCTATCGCACTGATTAATGCCATAATCGATCCAACAAGCATAAATAAAGCAGCAATAAACTCAATCGTCGCGTCGATATTCAATAATAGTCCCCCTCTCAATATATTTCGAGAAGGCAATGGTACTAATAAAAGCTAAGACAGCCAAAATTAATATAACTTCTAAAAATGCTGTAGTTGTCAGTATCACCGATACGATTGCCATAGAAGATACAAGCATCACACCAATCATATCTAAAGCGACAATACGATCAGGCAGACTGGGACCAATGATAATTCGAAATACACTGATACAGATTGCTATTCCATAAATCGTTAAAGCGGTAACCAGCATTCCTTGAACCATTAGCGCGTCACCCCCATAATCGCTTTCTCAAAATTATCAATTGACTTTAACAACATCTCTTTGGACTCTTCCACATCCATCGCATGAATATAAAAAGCATCCCCTTCTTCTGTCACTTCTATCACAACAGAACCTGGAGTTAATGTTAATAAAAGTGCTAGAGCAGTTATTTCCCAATCTCCTTGGAGAACTGTCTCATATTTAAACAGCCCCGGCTTAATCGTAAGCTTTGGCTTTAAAATTTGTCCAACAACCAGCTTGGAAGATAAAATAAGCTCCCTTGTAAATATAAATATAAGCTTTATTAATGCAAAAAAGCGTGCTAAATAAAAACGTTCTCCGAAAAATCGGTGCATTAAAAAGACGATTCCGATTCCTACTAAATAACCTGCAACCAATGTTGTAAACTGTAATTCCGATTCATCACTGATCAACGTCCATAATACAGCAATAAAAACATTTAATAAAAACTGTGCTGGCATTCTGCATTCACCACCTTGTTTTTAGAGAAACCTAATTAAGAGTTGCCAATTTCCTTTCGAGGTTGAATAATTCATCCATCGACCTCGTAAGGTCAATTACTCCCTAATACTGCGTCGATATAAATTTGCGGATTTAATAATGTTTCTGCTGCATCTTGAATATAAATAGCCATAGGCTCAGCGCCTAATCCTAAAGCAATCGTTCCTACAGCTAAGATGCACGTAGACACAAGCCAGCCTTTCCTTACCGGCACTTCCTCATCCTGACTAATAATGGTTTCTCCCCAAAAACTTGTCAAGAAGATACGCATTAATGAATAAAGGACAAAAATACTTGATATAAACGCAAGAGCCAATAAAACGTACGCTCCAGCCCCTACAGCTCCTTCCCCAATAAGCACCTTCCCAATAAAACCGCTTAGCGGAGGGATTCCGGCTAAAGATAGTGTTGTCAGGAAGAATAACCAGCCAAGCAACGGATGGTTTTTGATAAGTCCGCTGATATCATCCATTTTCGTTTGTCCAGATACTGCAATCATGATACCTACCAGTAAAAAGAGCAATGCTTTTATAATAATATCGTGAATCAAATAATAGATGGACCCTTCAATAGCAGCTGGTGTAGCAACAGCTAAGCCTACTAAAATAAACCCAACTGCAATCACAACATTATAAGAGGCAACCAGCCTAAGATCCTTATATGCTACCGCTCCAATACTGCCGCCAATTAAGGTCAGTGCAGCCATAATCCCAATTAATGTGTGCGTTATTTGCTGTTCATGGTAGAACATGAGCGTAAACACACGGAACATCGCGTAAATTCCAACCTTCGTCAATAAAGCGCCAAAGAGCGCCGCAACTGGCGTAATTGGCGTGGAATATGATCCTGGCAGCCAAAAGTATAGGAATAAACCTGCTTTAAGTCCAAATACAGTCAATAGGACAACGCTGATAACTGTCAGCGTTGGCGTTTGCCCAACCTCTGCAATACGCTCTGATATATGCGCCATATTCAGCGTTCCAATAACTCCGTACAAATAAGCAATTGCTACAAGGAAAATCCACGAGGAGACAACATTGATGATGACATACTTAATTGATTCGCGAAGCTGCCCTTTTCTTCCTCCAAATGCAATTAACACGTAAGATGCAAGAAGCATAATTTCAAAGCATACATACAGGTTAAAGATATCCCCTGTCAGAAAGGAACCATTTACCCCTGCAATGAGAAATAGAACAAAGGAATAGTAAAAATTCTTTTCAAAGGATGGTTCAACCGAAGAAAAGGAATAGATTAAACATGCGGCTGCTACAATGCTCGCTGTCAATACAAGCAGTATAGAAAAACTGTCAGCTACAAACAAGATTCCAAATGGAGGCTCCCAGCCGCCAAAATCAAGGCGCATAATACCGTTTTGTTGAATCTGTTGTAACACGTAAACGCTTATGCCGATATTCGCGAGCAGCGTCAGTAATGAAAGTACTCGCTGCGCTTTAATATATGGTCTTAAGAAAAAAAGAATAATCCCGATTAAGACCGGAAGCATCATCGGCATAACAATGATATTATTCATCTGGATCCCCCCGTAACTTATCTAGTTTATCTGTCCCGAGCTCCTGGTACGTTCGATAAGCAAGAACGAGAGAAACCGCAGTTACTGCAAAACCGATAACAATAGACGTTAAAATTAATGCTTGCGGAAGCGGGTCTACTGGATTTCCTTCACCGACTATCGGCACTGTTCCCGTCTTTAATTTCGCGAGTGTCATAATTAATAGATGCCCTGCATGGGTTAAGATAGCAGTCCCTATAATGACACGAATTAAACTCTTTGACAGCAAGAGATACGTTGCTACTGTTACTAATACACCTGCCAGGATGGTTACTAACGTTTCCATATTTACTCATCCTCACTAATACTTAATAAGATTGTTACAACAACGCCTACCACGACTAAGGCGACGCCTCCCTCAAAAATTGTAACGGTCGTAAGTTCTGTTTTACCGAAAAACGGTATATTAAAGTAATCAAAGGCCTGCGTCAGAAAATTTTCTCCGAACACTAATGCCCCGAATCCTGTACCCACAGATAATAACGCTCCAAAAGCAGCTACTAACTTAAAGTCTATCGGTAATCCTTTTTGAATGGTTTCAATATCAAATACAATAAATAGTAATACCAACGCGGAAGCAAGAACCAGTCCACCGCTAAATCCTCCGCCTGGACTATTATGACCTGCAAAGAATAAATATACTGCGAGAGTGAGGATGATAAAGAAAACCAGCTTTGTCACTGTACGAAGAATGACATTATTTATCTTCAATCTGATCACTCTCCTTCTTCGTTCTTACTCGAATAAAGGTATATACACCAATGCCGGCGATTAAGAGGACAATGACCTCTAACATCGTATCGAAGGCACGGAAATCACCTAGAATCGCATTTACCATATTATTTCCTCCAGCAAGTTCATAAGAATTCTCATAGAAGCTGGAAATGGTCTCAAATGCTCTATTTCCTTGTACTCCTAACGCAACTGCTGTAAATACAACGCCTACCCCGATGGAAATAAAAAGATTGATGTTTTTCGTTTTCTTGCGTGTATCTTCTTTATCCAATTCTGGCAAGAAATAATAGGCAACTAAGAACAACACGGTTGTTACTGCTTCAATAATCATCTGTGTCAGTGCCAAATCCGGCGCACGGAATAAGACAAAAAGAATCGCAATACCGAACCCCAAAATACTATTTAACACAATGGCAGTCAGCCGTGATTTGGCAAATAAAACCGTGATTCCAGCTGCCATCATGGCAAGCACAATAAGCCACTCAAAATTTGAGATGGATGCATTTTCTGGAAGCGTAAATTTATATGCCCCTGTGAAAATAAACGTACCGCCAATTCCTAAAATAAAGAAAGTAAAGATATAGACCATATAGTCACGTAAATAACGCGTCATGTATTTATTTGTGATTAATGTAGATTTTTCTTCAATCTGATTCAACATAAACCCGTAAAATGTATTGATGGAACGTTTTTCTGGAAATAGACTATATACACCTGCCCAATATTTCCTTGTTAAAAACAGTAGAACGCCGAACAAAATCACACCGATTGTCATAACTAATTCAGGTGTAAAACCATGCCAAGCATGAATATGTTGTCCAAGATCTGCGCCTTCAGCTGCAAATGTAGGGAATATTCCGCCCATTGCAGGAGTAATTAAATGCTTTCCAACCATATTTGGCACGAAGAAAAACGCTATAACAAGCAACCCCAAAATAATTGGGGAAACCAGCATTCCCGGTTTTGGCTCATGTGCTGGGTGCTCCAGTTTTTCTTCTTTATATGGTCCGAGGAATGTTTTTACTACAAATACAGTGGAGTAAACAAATGTAAAGACGCTTGCTACCCAAGCAATGACTGGAATTAAAATTCCCCATGACCCCAGACCAAAGAAACTAGCTTCTGAAATATCTAAGGTAGATATAAAGAACATTTCTTTACTCAGGAAACCATTAAACGGCGGTAATCCTGCCATAGACATACTGCCGATTGTTGCAACAGTGAAAGTAACCGGCATTAGGGTAATTAAACCACCTAATCTGCGGATGTCCCTTGTCCCCACACTATGGTCGACAATACCAACAATCATAAACAGCGCACCCTTGAAAGTAGAGTGGTTAACTAAATGGAATAACGCGGCAAATGTTGACCCTGTATAGATAACAGATTCTGTTGAATACCCCAAATAAAGGGCAGCAGATCCCATGCCAAACATACTCATAATCATTCCAAGCTGACTGATTGTTGAATATGCCAGCAATGCTTTTAAATCGGTTTGACGAACAGCATTAAAAGAACCCCAAAACAGTGTGAAGATCCCCACACCAGTGACCGCCCAAAACCAGACAGCTTCTCCACCAAAAACGGGTGTAAATCGAGCCACCAAATAAATGCCTGCTTTGACCATCGTGGCAGAGTGAAGATAAGCACTAACTGGCGTTGGGGCTTCCATGGCATCCGGAAGCCAGATATGAAACGGAAATTGTGCTGACTTGGTAAACGCACCAAGCAAGACAAGCAGCATCGCTGGTATAAATAAAACATGCTCATTAATTGTTCCAACATCGGCAATAACTTCACGGATACTCCATGTATTTGCCATGGAACCAACCATGATAAAACCAACCAACATGGAAATACCGCCTGAAACAGTAATGATTAATGACTTTTTCGCCCCTTCTCTGGAACGCTTTCGCTGGTACCAAAACGCAATTAATAAGAAGGAAGAAATACTTGTTAACTCCCAAAACACATACAAGACAAGCATGTTATCTGCCATCACAACACCTAACATTGCTCCCATAAACAGCATAAGATATGTATAAAACGAACCTAATGCTTCTCTGGATGACAGGTAATAGATGGAATAAAGAATAACAAGGGCTCCCACACCAGAAATTAATAAAGCCAATGTAAGACTAAGACCATCTAAATAAGCGGTTAAATTTATCCCATAACTTGGTATCCAATTCATCGTCTGTACAATAACGTCGCCGCTTGATATGGTCGGAATAAGGGAAGCAAGATAAAGGAACAAAGCTGTTGGAACTAATATAGCAAACCAGCCTACATGGATGTTTTTTACATATTTATATAAGAAGGGTATAATTGCAGCAGCAAAAAACGGAATAAAAATAGCTAATACTATAGTCGACAAACAAGAACCTCCTATCGTTGATTTTCTTCGTTGAGTTGGTGATTATGTTCATTAAACGCGCATTCCGGTTTTTTCTTATACCCAGCACGTTTAGTTTACTACGTTCTCATGCTATTTGGAGCTCGCAGATCCACATCCCTCTAAAAATGGCTGAAAGTTTACATTTTCTTATCCTCCAAAAAAAAGGGCGCACATATTCTATCCAAATAAGTATTTTATTTATTAACTACCCTTTATGACAAAGTAGGAAACGAAAGAGACAATTATAATGGTTATTTTGCCCGCAAAATGCTAATCTAATGATAGAAAAGCACATTGTTTATAAAAGCATAGATAGACATCTAACTTATGCCTTTGTCATCATAACGAAGCTATGTAAGAAGAAGGACTTTTTAGCATAGTAAGATAACTGAATATGAATAAAAAGCAGTTAAGTGGTTTAACCTTTGCTTGATGACATTTGAATCTTCCAAGCAAATTTATTAAAAGGGATATACGCATTTTGATAAAACGTGGTAAAAAATAACAAGCCTTTCCTGTAGTGAAAAACCAAGGCATGATGAGGTGTTAAAATGGTTGTTCAAAAAGTCAGACAAAAACAACGCGACGTTGCCATCTTATCCATCCAAGTTTTATAAACCTTATTGAAACATGCATTTTAAACATAGATTCTTCATAATCACACAAGGTAATTATACAAGAAATAATTTGTATTTGCATGTATGACGGTGTGGTAGGCTTGATAAAATACGGCGCAGATACATTTTGTAAAAGTATTATATATTGCTAATGAACATGGAGAAATACAGATAAATTTACGGGTTTATCCGCTGCCACGTGTTTAACAACAGTCTTTTATGCTGCTTCATATAGTTTTTTTCGTCTAGTACTATACGAATCTTGAAATACATGTTAAAATGATACGGTTTAAAGGATAAGACTATCTGAAAAAACATTTATATGAAGGTTTATCCCTCCTATACTAGGTGATATTAATAAAACAATTCGGTTCCTAATTGGACTAAATATAGATCTTTTAAAATGGAAGTAAATAGGGAATGACTATGAACGAAAGGTGCGGTAGATACGATGAAAAAAATTAGAGGTCGCATGGACGAAAGTATTTTAGTATGTGTTTATTATGGTCCTAATGGAGAACGCCTTATCCGCCGAGGCCATAAACTGGCACAAATCATGGATTGCCCATTGTACGTGTTAACCGTAGATGCCCTTCCTTATGATGAATTTGACGCAGAAAAATCCGGTTTTGTCGAACATTGGAAGGAATTATGTGAAGAATTAGATGTAGAAGAATTTATTATTCGCGATAATGAAAAACGATCTGTAAGAGCAATTAAAGAAGTAGCACATACTTACAACATTACCCAAATTATTATCGGCCAAAGTGCACAGAATCGTTGGGAAGAGATTACGAAAGGATCTTTTGTCAACGTGCTGTTGCGTGAAATTTCCTTTATCGACCTTCACATTGTTTCCGTTGATCGTACCTTAAAAAGCACGGATGACACAATTTATGAAAAAGGCGTACGCGCATTTCTTCAAAAAGACGGTGAATCAGGAAATTATCATCTAAGCTTTACTCGTTCCAAGCATAATTTGTATGAAGGCATTTTCTACAAAGAAATTGGAACAGATTTCAACAACGGCGTATTTAAATTCATTAATAACAAAGGAAAAACATGCCAGGTTCATATTACAGAAAATATATGTACAGGTGAATTAAAAGATCCACCTAATATTCATAAATCCATTCATTAAAATAGACTCCTTGTGACGGCGCCCCTCGAAAGTTTGGTTTTGCATGCTGACTTTCGGGGAGCACCACGGATCAAAGAGTCTTTTTTATTAGATTACGGAAACATTTGCCCAGTCCTTAAACAAATGCTCCTATTCTTCATTCCATCCCTGATACATATCTGGTACTCTACTTTTAAATACAGGAACTTCCTTACGTATGCGCTCCACATTTGATAGAGCAATGCGCTCCACAAGCGTTTCCTCTTGTTCTTGTGCTCCTTCTTTGACAATCGTTCCCCAAGGGTCAACAACGAAAGAGGCTCCGCAAAACGTAACATCATCATAATTCCCTACTCGATTACATGAAATGATATAGCACTGATTCTCAATCGCCCGCGCCAACTGCAGCGCCTTCCAATGATCCTTACGAGCTGCTGGCCACTCTGCCACAATATAAATCACTTCTGCTCCAGCTACAGCTAATTGACGGGCTAATTCAGGAAAACGAAGGTCATAACAAATAAGCAGTCCCATTTTGATACCATCCAATTCAAATATACGGGCTTGTTTTCGCCCACCAGCTAAGTAAGCTGGTTCATTCAACATGGGAACAAGATGGATTTTATCATACGTATAGACCTCTTCCCCGTCTTTGTTAACGACCAGTGCAGTATTATAAATTTCCCCATCCACTTTATTGGCAAATGATCCACCAATGATATGCACGTGATGCTTTTTAGCCAATTCTTTCAAGAACGCCCTTGTCGGTTCCCCGTCCCTATCTGCTAAACCATCTAATTGGCCTAGCGTATAGGCTGTTGTCCACATTTCTGGGAGAACAACAATATTGGGCTGTTCTTTTTCTGCCTGTACTTCTAACCACTCTTGCACGCGCCTTCGATTACCAACCGGATCTCCCGGGATGATATCCATTTGATAAATAGCATGCTTCATCTAAGTACCCCCTCCTCTGTTTCATTCTTATTCTATCAGAAGTCTTGCCCCTGATATTATCATGGTGCGAAACACCATAAATTTCAATTCTTACACATAATTATACGTTTTAAACACTATACATGACAGTAATTCGAAAGCATACTAGAATGGAAATATAATTTGGTTAAATTGATTCGGAAGGAGGCTACAGTATGCAGATAGAAAATATTCTAAACAAATTAAAAGATCGCACACCTGCATTAATGGGACATCAACATTTTAAGCAATCTGCGGTGCTAATTCCTTTGGTTGAAATAAATGGAGAGACTCATATACTGTTTGAAGTTCGGTCCAAGAAACTAAGAAGTCAGCCCGGAGATATTTGTTTTCCTGGCGGGCGTATGGACCCGGAGGATAAAAGCCCAGCTCATACTGCTATCAGAGAAACGATGGAAGAACTAGGTATTATGGAACAAGATTTATCTAAACCAATTCCGCTCGATTATATTGTGAATGATTCAGGAAGAATTATTTACCCGTTTATCGGTAAACTTAAAAATACGGAAAACCTCTCTCCCAATGCCGATGAAGTGGATCATATTTTCACCGTTCCGCTCTCCTTCTTTTTAGAAAACGCACCTGAGAAATACAAGGTACATCTAGAGATACAGCCAGAGGACAACTTCCCTTACCACCTCATTGTCGGCGGAGAGGACTATGAGTGGCGTATAAGGTCCGCGGAGGAACTTTTCTATCGATATGATGATAAAACAATCTGGGGACTTACCGCGAAGATTCTAACCCACTTTATAAGCTTAATAGAAAGCCAAAGAGACCGTTAATACATGTCAGAACGTAACAACGGTCCTTTTAAAAACTTAATCTAGGAACACATAGATTATACTTCTTCTCTTGGATAAAACCCCAAGCTAAAAAAGCGCTATTCAGCTGCAACAAACTGAATAGCGCTTTTTGTCTTTATTACTTATCCTTTTTTCCAAATATGAACGATTCCTTTATCATGCTCTGTTCGAATTAAGCGGCCAATTCCTTGTTTTAAACGAAGCTGCATATAAGGCAAATCAATTTCTTCATATGGATTTTCCGCATGTTTCCGTTTTGCTTTGAAAACTGGATCATCCGGCGGATACGGTAAAGAAGCAATAATTACCTGAGTTAATGCTTCACCTGGTATATCCAACCCTTCCCATAAATGATGGGCACACAGTGTAGAAGACTTATTAAAATGAAACGCGCGAACAGTTTCGCTAATTTCTTTATCTCCCTCAAATAATAAATCAAAGGTCCATTCTTTCGCTTCCGCCCATTTTCGGAATGCCTGCATTTCCTCTTTTGAACGGAATAGCACAAGGCTATGACCTTTATTATCCTGAAGCTGTTTAGCAATTCCCTGATATTTTTCCGCTTCATCCGCATAATGATGTTCATTTATTGTACGGACTTCCTCATAATTAAATGGAGAAGCAACAGAAAAGGAATCATAGGAATCCACGCCTAAGCTTTTTGCCAGGTAGGAGAAATCGCCATTTTGAGACAGTGTTGCGGAAGAAAAAATAAAGGGAATATTTTTTTGAAATACTTCTTCCCGAAGAACTTCTTCAACAAGTCTCGGCATGATGACTAAACTGCTCTCATCGCCATCTTCCTCTAACCAGTAAACTCCTTTGTCATCCTTTAAGAAAATGGATAAACCATACGTGAAAAATTCCAAGTATTCTTCAATTATTTTTGTATGATACGCATCCATCGTAAATAGCTCTGCATCAAAAACAAGCTGTTCCAATAATTCTTGGACCATCTTCTCTAATTTTTCAGCCATCGCTACCATTTTTGTATTTCTAGGAATTTCTAATCGATTCGAACCTTCTACACGAACAGCGATCTCCGAAATAAGGTCGAACCACTCATCATGAAGCTCCATAATATCTTCAGCTAACTGTAAAGACTCTTCCCGAACATCCTGACCTTGATAGCCCGTCAGGACACTGGTAATATTTTGGTAGTTAAAGCGATAGGTCAGCCCTTTTTGCGCAGCAAACTCTAACAAATGCCCTTCATCAAAGACAACTGCACTTGCTTCTGGAAGTAATGGCAGCTGTCCTTCCCGTATTCGTGATTCTTTCGTCCAAATATGCTCCATATAAAAGTCATGTGAACAGATGATTAAATCCTCTGCATGTCGGTAGTAATCCCGATGTAAAGTTTGGGCACTGCGATGTCTAAAATCACATGTCGCACACTGCTTCAATGGATCCCAGCCAATTTGTTCCCATTGCTGATCGGAAAGCCATGGGTAGTCCTTACGATCTCCGTAAGGGTAAAAAGATTGCATGGAAATACCCTGATCAAATACAAAATCCGGCACAGAATCATATACATCCAGAATTTCTTCATCCTCCGTATATTCAGACAATGGATCTAATTTTTTCATGCACAAGTAATTTTCACGCGCTTTCGCCAAGCGAACATCGACTTCTAACCCCAGTGCTTTTTCAAGCTTATCAATATCTCCGCCTTCTTTGACAAGCTGTTCAATTAAAGTTTCATCTGCACAAGAGATAATGACAGGTTTCCGCTGATAACGAGCATAACAAATTGCGTATAGGAGATAGACAATTGTTTTTCCTGTTCCAACACCTGCTTCTGCAAAGATCGTCTTTTTATGTTTAAACGCCTGTTCCAGCTGAAATGCCATATAAATCTGTTCATCGCGGAGCTCAAACCCTTGTTCCGGTAAAATATCATAAAAAACATCGCCGATATAATCTCCTAAGCGATCAAAAAATTGCTCATTTTTTGCTACTGTAAATGGGATTGATTTCATTCCTGCCATAAGCAACTCCTTTTCTATGGTACATCTATAAGAAATAATCTTATTTAACCTCGTTAACCAAAAAGCACCCTTAATCGTACCATTATTTCTAAAACTCTAGCAAGCTATTCACTATTTTATATATTTTTTGCTGTTTTCCGCATAGATGATGAATGATGGCCGCGTGGACACGTTGGTTTTATAACTAAAAAGTGGCGCATATCCGAACGAAATGCGCCACTTTTTTCTATAGTCTAAACGAGAATTATTTTTCTAATTATTAGTGCTTCACAACTTCTTGTCCGCGTACGTTCCAAGTTAGAGCGAAAACGAACATTGCTAGGACACAAGAAACAATTAATAATACAAAGCTTCCTCCCCAGCTAAAGTGATCAATAACATACCCCATAATAATGTTGGCTGTTACTGCTCCACCAAGGTAACCAAATAATCCAGTTAATCCTGCTGCCGTTCCAGCTGCTTTTTTAGGTACTAAATCTAGTGCCTGTAATCCAATCAGCATAACCGGTCCATAAATTAAGAAACCAATTGCAATCAATGCTGCATTATCAATCATTGGATTTCCAGCTGGGTTTAACCAGTACACAAGAACAGCAATTAGTACACCGAACATAAAGACCACACCAGCTGGTCCGCGGCGGCCTTTAAACACTTTATCAGAAATCCATCCACATAGTAATGTCCCTGGAATACCAGCCCACTCGTATAGGAAATAAGCGAAACTGGATTCGCTCATTTCGAATCCTTTTGACTCGCTCAAGTATGTTGGAGCCCAATCAAGTACACCATAACGTACAAAATAAACGAATATATTTGCAAAGGCAATTGCCCATACCCATTTATTATTTAAAACATATTTGAATAGAATTTCTTTTGTAGTCAATTCTGTTTCTAATGTTTCTTTATTGTTGGTCGGATAGTCATTACGATATTCTTCAATCGATGGCAATCCTTCCGACTGAGGTGTATCACGAATTAAGGCATATGCCACAACAGCAAGAACAAGTGCAACAAGACCTGGAAGAATAAATACGCCTTCATAGCCTACAAAGTAGCTTCCGGCAAAGATAGTCATTCCCAAGGTTGCAATCGGAGCCATCAATCCACCACCGACATTATGCGCAACATTCCATATCGATGTCTTCGTTCCACGTTCACTTACACTAAACCAGTGAACAAGTGTACGTCCAGATGGCGGCCATCCCATACCTTGAAACCATCCTAGTAAAAACATCATAACAAACATAATTGCAATAGAGGATGTAAAGAATGGAACAAATCCCATTAATAAGCTGACAACAGCAGATAAGACTAGTCCACTTGTTAGGAAGACTCGTGGATTACTCCTGTCCGATACAGTTCCCATTATAAATTTACTAATTCCATATGCTAAGGATACAGCAGATAACGCAATCCCTAATTCTCCCTTAGAATACCCTTCTTCGATCAGTCCAGGCATTGCTAAAGAAAAGTTCTTACGTAGCAAATAGTATGCTGCATAACCAATAAATATACCAATAAATACTTGTAAACGTAAACGTTTATAGTGCGAATCAATTTGATCTTCAGGCAGCCTCTCTTTTTCAGGAGCCGGCTTAAACATCTTTAACAAAATTGTTTCCTCCTCTATCTTATTTTTCTTCTGAACTTTGATAGTATACACTGATAGCTAGACAAAATGAAGAGCAAAACAGATAATCAAACTATTGTTAATTGTTGAATATATTTCAATTTTCCTTCAGGTGGAGAGATAGGTAATCTTCTTCAAGACTAGCTTTTAGTGTTAAGTCAGAAAATGAGATTCATACTTCACTATAGCAAATCGATTTTTTTGAATAATCTATCCCCTTATCATTCGTAAACTACCATTACAATCTTAATGACATCGCCTTCATAATTTGTTACGCTAATAAGTAGAGTTAAAAATGTTCTCATGTTAAGGGGTGTACACAATGAAAAGAGTTGTTCTTGTTGGAGGCGGATACGGTGGCATTAAGGTACTACTGGGTCTTCTTAATCAAACATTATCCGATGATATACATATAACTGTTATTGATCGTAATCCTTTTCGTTCACTAAAAACCGAGTTTTATGCCATTGCAGCAGGAACTTCCGCAGATCATGATGTTCGCGTTGACTTTCCGGAAGACAGTCGTGTCAATTATGTTTTCCGGGAAATAACAAAAATTGATGTCGAAAATAAGCAGATTATGATTCAAGACGAAGATTCCATTATTCCTTACGATTATTTAGTCATCGGATTAGGCTGCGAGGACAATTATCACGGCATTCCCGGTGCGGAAGAATATACTGAAAGTGTTCAAACCTTTGCAAAGGCACGCAATGCTGGTGTCGCAATCGGAAATTTAAAAGCGTATGGAAAAGTATCCGTTATCGGAGCAGGTTTAAGCGGTATTGAAGTCGCTTCTGAAATTCGTGAAAGCAGGCCAGATTTAAATATCCGCTTGCTTGACCGCGGAAATACCGTATTAAAAACGCTCGACAGTAAAATTCAATCTTATGTAGAGAAATGGTTTGTAGAAAATAATGTCGATGTTATTCATAACTCAACCGTAGAATATGTAGAACGAGATGGTGTATGCAATAACGGCGTATGCTATTTAAACGACGTAACTATCTGGACTGCTGGCGTGCAGCCTAATTGGCTGGTACGTGCACTCCCATATAATAAAGATCAACACGGAAAAGTGATTGTCAATGAGTTCTATCAGGTTCCGGAAGATCCATCTGTCTATGTCTTAGGAGATTGTGCATCCAGTGAGTTTTCACCAAGTGCACAACTTGCCGGGGTACAAGGAGAACAAATTGCAGAGATACTTCTCGCTGTTTTACACGAAAAGCAGCCTAAGAAGCCAAAAGCAATCAAATTAAAAGGAACATTGGGCTCCTTAGGGAAATCAGACGGTTTTGGAAACATGGCAAAAACACCAATGACCGGATTCCTGCCAAGGCTCGCAAAATCAGGCGTTCTGTGGCTAAGTAAACGACACTAAAAATGCGTTCTCCCATGAAGTGGTATGCTGTGTGGTCGCTATCTTTTTTAACATAAAAATGCCAAGCTTATTCTATTTTTAGCTTGGCATTTTTATATCCTATTCGTCGGCTAGCTCTTCTAACATTTCTTCTATCGCCCGTGCTACGCCGTCCTGATCATTGGGAGCGGTTTGATAATCACATAACCTTTTAATTTCATCTTCCGCATTACCCATCGCAACACCACGACCTGCCATTTCTAACATACTCACATCATTCCAGTTATCGCCCATTGTCATCACATCTTCCATTGACCAGCCTTTAGTCTCAATATATTTTTGAATCGCTAAGCCTTTTTGTGCTTTTGGATGATTAAATTCCAGATTGGTTTCTCCCGAAGAAGTAATCACTGCACCTGTCTCATCACGGAGTTTTTCCTTTGCTTCCTCTAATTGGTTCTTCTCAAAAGCAAAAGTAAGAATCTTAAAGATTTCTACATCTGTTTCCTGCAATGCAACTTGAAGATGGTCAACAAACGTGACTTGTTCTAATTGGAATCGTTGTTCGACCGTTTCCTGAACTTCCCTCTCCGATATATCCGGATTGGATGAATGTATAATATCGACAAGTACTTCTAAAAAGTGTTCCCGGCTTTCAGAAAAAACGCCTTTATTTGTAAATAATTCCACATACATCCCCAGCTTACTACATTCCTCAGCAATATACGCAGCTACTTGCTTATCCATGGGGATACGATGGATCATCCGTTCATTCTCTTGATAAGTTACCGCTCCATTTAACTTGACAATTGGACAGGTAATCCCAGCGGCTTGAAGCGGAATATTCGCAGCTTGATACGATCTGCCTGTTGCTACGATAAACTCAATACCTTTATCCATTGCTTTTTTCACTGCTTTGGCATTTGCTTCGCTGATTTCTCCATTCTCATTGAGCAAGGTTCCATCCATATCTGATGCAATTAATTTCATCGTACCTAACCGCCTTTTCGATATAATAGAGCTGTATTGCTAATTTCATGCCAACGGAAAAGAGCTGTTAAAAAGAAAAAAGCAGCGATTCCCTGCCTTTTTCAATACTCATTATCATTATATTCTAGCCATTTCCAGTCGTTTTACCCGGCTCTATTTATTTTTCATTTAAAATAAGGAAGCATGCACGCTTTTGCTCCATTATTTCATTCCTAGTATCTACTATACCTTATCTGCGTAAGACGATTCCAATAATTGCTCTGCCTTCTCAATTTGGTCTAAAACACTTTGCTTCGCTGTACCGCCAGCAGCTGCCCTTGCATTAACAACGGTTTCTGGTTGCAAGGCATCAAAGATATCTGCTTCAATAACATCCGAATATTGCTTAAACTCTTCGAAGCTTAAATCAAGCAAATAAATGCCCGCTTGAATACAATGTAAAACAATCTGTCCAACGACAGCGTGCGATTCACGGAAGGTAAGTCCTTTGTTCACCAGATAATCAGCTAAATCCGTAGCATTGGAATAATCATTGGTGACTGCTTTATACATGCTTTCTTTCTTTACTTCCATGGATTCAATCATCCCAGCAAACAGCTGTAGAGCGCCCTTCAGCGTTTCATGGGAATCAAACATCCCCTCTTTATCTTCTTGCATATCTTTGTTATATGCGAGAGGCAAACCTTTTAAAGTAGTCAGCATACCAAGCAGATTGCCATAAAGCCGGCCAGTTTTTCCACGGACAAGCTCTGCTACATCCGGGTTTTTCTTCTGAGGCATCATACTGCTTCCGGTTGTGTACGAATCATCTAGCTCCACAAAATTAAATTCTGCACTCGACCACTGTACAAGTTCTTCACACAGGCGAGATAAGTGGGTCCCGGCCAGCGAGCTGTTCGATAAAAATTCTACGACGAAATCACGATCACTTACGGCATCCAGACTATTTTCACAAATCCCATCAAAACCAAGCTGGTCTGCTACAAACTTGCGGTCAATCGGGAAAGTTGTTCCTGCCAGCGCCCCCGCACCTAATGGAGATTTATTCACACGTTTTAAACTGTCCTCTAAACGCTCGACATCACGCTGGAACATAAACACGTAAGCCATCATATGATGTGCAAATAAAACAGGCTGGGCACGCTGTAAGTGCGTATATCCCGGCATGATTGTATCCATATTTGTTTTTGCTTGCCCAATAAGTGCCTGCTGAACGGCTTTTAATAGCGCAATTACTTCTTCGATAGCTTCCCTTGCATATAAACGCATGTCTAAAGCCACTTGATCATTTCTGCTCCGGCCAGTATGTAGTTTTCCTCCTACTGGTCCAATCTCTTCAATCAGCAATCTTTCCACATTCATATGAATGTCTTCATCTGCTTCTGACAGCTCTGCTTCTCCAGCTTCGATTTTGGCAAGGACTTTTTTTAATCCTTCCTTGATCTGACTGGCATCTTCCACCGGAATAATCCCGCATTTGCCAAGCATTTCCACATGAGCCAGGCTTCCCTTGATATCATGCTTAGCTAATTTTTGATCAAAACCAATCGACGAAGTATATTCGTCGACTAGTTCATTGGTTGGTTTTGTAAATCTTCCGCCCCATAATTTCATGGATTCACAGCTTCCTTTATTTCTAGTTTTACTTTTTCTATTGATTTCTTTCCTTGAGGACCATTTACCGAAGCATGCACCTGGGTCGGCAGCCCCCATAGTTTAATAAATCCTAATGCTGCATCATGGTCAAATGCATCTGCCTTGTTATAGGTTGCTAAGTCAAAGTCATATAAGGAATTTGCAGACTCTCTTCCGACCACATGGGCATGACCTTTATATAACTTCACTTTTACTGTACCAGAAACGTGCGCTTGCGTCTTTTCAATAAAGGCTTGCAAGGCTTCTGTTAATGGGGAGTACCATAAACCGTAATAAACAGCCTGGGATAGCTTCTGCTCGATAATCGGTTTGAACTCCGCCACCTCACGAGGTAACGTTAATGCTTCCAACTCCTGATGCGCATGAATTAATGTCATCGCTGCCGGGGCTTCATAAATTTCTCTCGATTTAATCCCAACTAAACGATTTTCTACATGGTCGATTCTGCCGACACCGTGTTTACCAGCGATTTCGTTTAAGGTTAAAATCAGTTCATCCAGCTCTAATTTCTTGCCATCTAATGAAACAGGCTTCCCCTTTTCAAACGTAATCTGAACAATTTGCGCGTCATCCGGTGCATCTACCGGATCTTGCGTTAAATCAAAAGCATCTTTTGGTGCTTCTACCCACGGATCCTCTAAAACACCACATTCATTACTTCTGCCCCATAAGTTTTGGTCAATACTGTATGGACTATCTAAATTAATCGGAATCGGAATACCATGATCCTTTGCGTATTCAATTTCTTCCTCTCTAGACATGGCCCATTCACGAACCGGTGCAACAATCTTTAAATCAGGGTTAAGCGCTGTAAATGCGACATCAAAACGAACTTGATCATTTCCTTTTCCGGTGCAGCCATGCGCAACAGCTACTGCTCCTTCTTCTTCCGCAATATCTACCAATATTTTTGCGATCAATGGACGGGATAATGCAGAAATTAATGGATATTTCCCTTCATACAGCAAATTGGCTTGCAGTGCCGGCAATACGTATTCCTCTGCATAAAGCTTTTTAGCATCAATTACATAGGATTTGATGGCTCCTACATCCAAAGCTTTTTGCTTCACGAAATCTAAATCTTTTCCTTCCCCTACATCTAACGCTACTGCAATCACATCGTAATTATATTTATCCTGTAACCATTTCACCGCTACAGATGTATCTAATCCTCCAGAATAAGCTAAAACGATTTTGTCTTTTGCCACTTAAAAAACCCCTCTCTTAAATGTGCTGTTATCGAATTATTATGCATCATAATGTATAATAATGCAATAGGAATTTTAAAGTTTTTTTATTTTTTGAGGAATTTGATTTCAGATACCAAATAAGTGGTTTTGGATGGACGAATAATCGGCGGACTTATTTGGTATATATATATATATAAAACTTGTAGTAATCTTCATTTTCTAAAAAGCACAATAAAACCCGTCATTTTAGTAATTAGACGGGTTTTTCTTTGTAGTTCTATCATGTTATGTCCTTGTTTATTTCTTCAGATAGAGTTAATTTAGAAATACGCTGAGAAACAATCAGGATGATAACATAAGATACGATAAAAAGTATCAGTGCCATTGCTATAATAACACTTACGTTAAATGAAGGAAAGCCAGTATCAATCATACTAATAAATGTAGTAAACAGCACTCCAATAATAATACCAAGGATGACACCTGTGACTAAATAGACCGTAATTTGCGTGAAAATATATTTCACCATATTTGCCCTAGTTAGATAGATTGTTCTTAATACAGCTAGTTCTTTTCTTCTAGAATTGACATGATTAATAAATGTGTTAACCACACCAAACAATACACTAATTAAAATAACGATAAGTACTGTGATGAAAATAGCCCATCTTTGCATGGCCATTTCCTTTGATTTATTTAAAGAATGCCCTAAGCTGTTAATAGATAACTCAGGATAAATTGATTGAAGTGTTTCTAAATCCTCCAATGCCTCATTGACATCAGGCGCTTTTACATAAACCACCTCAAATTTACCTTGTGAAGTATCAATTTTACCTGAGTTCCAATCAATTAAAATATCAGTATATAATTCATACGGGTATGGAAAGTGTTCCACTATAGCCCCTACAGTTACTTCATCATTACCTTTATATAAAACATTTCCATAAGCATCTTCATCCAACTCTGTACTGAGCGTTATTTTATCCCCAACTTGTATGTTTTTTTCATCAGCAAAATTCTTTTTTATAACAATATCATCTAAGGATTGAATACTATCAATGTCAAGCAATCCTTGCTTTTTTAAATTTTGGAAGTCACTAAAAGCATAAGAAATATTTTCCTTCATTTGATTAGCTTCCATTTCAGCCAAGTCCTGATAACTCATAATACTTGCTGATGAAATGCTTTCCACATTCTCCAAATCTTTATATAAATTGAGAGAATTGGTTTCCGTTTCCTGTCCTAATCGATTCTCCACTAATATTTCTGTTTCGTATTGTTTTTTAATATAGCTTTCATCATTTTTTTGAATTGTTTCAATGAAAGAAGAACCAAAAACAACAATCAGCATCATTATACTAATAATTAAGATAATAAATGAGCTTTTTTGTATTTGTGGAATAGTAGATTTTATAGCTATAAATGTAACTTTGCTTACGCCATTTTTTGTCATGCCTAAAAAGGCTTCTAATATACTAGACAGGTACAATGGTATTAAAATAATGACTCCAAGTAAAAATAACCCCGCCCCTATCAATACAAAGATCTCAAGTCCCTGTACAATGGCTCCAGATAATAATAAAATGAAACTTATACATAATGCTGCTATTCCAGCTATCTTTCTTACTTTAACATGCGATATGGTTAACGCTTCATTTTCTTGCATTGCAGTAACCGGTAGCAATTTACTACTGCGATAGGCAGGAATTAACATAAAAGCTTGAATAAGTACAGCGCATATACCGACAGATAAAAGTGCTAGTTTATAATCGAAGGAAAAAGTTGTAAATTCAATGGAAAACAATTCCCCTATAAGGGTTTGTAAATACCGATAGGAGAAGAAACTAAATAATAAAGCCAGGATACATCCAATACTGTTGATTATAATCGATTGTATAAAAATGATTTTAAAAACTTGCCAACGCGAGCCGCCAATAGACCTTAATATAGCTAATTCATGTTTATATTTATAAATAAATAATTCAAAATTAGAAATGATAAATAAAGAAGTAATAAGAATAATTAAAAAGGATAACACAATCATGAACTGAAACAGCATTTCTAAATTATTTTTCAAAAACTCTTCTTGAACCGCTAACTCCACTCGAAAATCATTATTCACTTTTTTAGCGACTGGGCTACTACCTGAGGATCCGTTTTCTCCCCAACTTTTATTAACGAATAATCGGCAATTTTATGAAGACCATACAAATTTTGATTCATCTTTTCTACTTTTGCCCTGTTTAAATAAACAACATCGGTCACTTTGCCGGCCTCTTCAAGGTTAGGTAATATTTCCTTTAGGGTGAATTCATCTCCTTCAATCATGATTTTATTCCCTACGTGTATATTCAGTAATTCAGCTAGCCCTTGATTGATACTCACCTCATTTTCATGAATATCTTCAGTAAAATGGTATCTGCTTTTAGCCAAGTAATCATTTTCTACTCCAACCGTATAATACGTTGCATTTAATTCATCAATTGTAAAATGTTCCAATATAACATTCGAAACATGTTCTACACCACTGACACTATTAATCTTGTCAGAAAGATCCCTGTCGATCACCCATCCTTGCTGAGGGTCAAATCCTACTTCAATATCCATTTTCCCATACATTTCTTCTATCTCTTCTACCATAGACTTTTCCGCATTAGCGATAAATACACCCATTGTAATGATTAGGGAGAGTGAGATTATCACACTAATAATCGATGTGGCAGCAATCAGTTTATTATTTCTAAAAAAACGGAGCGCCACGTCAATAATCGACTTTATCATATCCTTTCACCGCTTAAAATGAGGCGAAATTCAAATAAAATTGTATCGATATCTTTGCCATCTTTATTGCAAACAAACTCAGAGACTATTTTTCCATCGTGGAAAAATAATACGCGATCAGCATAACTCGCCACAGATGGGTCATGCGTTACGATAATAATACTTTGATTATATTGTGCTTTCATTTTTAAAATTGTTTTTAATATATCTGTGGATGTATTAAAATCCAAATTACCTGTGGGTTCATCAGCTAATACAATAGGTGGAGAAGTAATTAAAGCACGGCCAATTGCCACCCTTTGCTGTTGACCTCCGGAAAGTTCAACAGGTCTATGTTTACGCCACTTTGTTAAACCTGTAATATCCAACATCTTCCCCGTTTCCGCTTCTATCTTTTCTGCTCCATCTCCTCTTAACAATAGCGGCATTGAAATATTTTCTTCAACAGATAAGTCTTTCAATAAATTAAAGGACTGGAAAACAAACCCAACGTTTTCTCGACGATAAATCGTTGCTTTAGGTTCTTTAAACATAGACTCTTCAATTACCCCATTTAATATTATTTCACCAGAAGTAGGTTGATCCATTGCCCCCAACACATTTAGCAAGGTACTTTTCCCCGACCCGCTTGTTCCCATGACAGCCAATAATTCTCCTTTATTTAAATCGAAGGAAATATTATTTAACGCCTTTACATCTCCCCCTTCTGTTTTATATAGCTTCGTTAAATCCTTTACTGTGAGTATTTTTTCCTCATTCATTTTTATCACTTCCAAACCTTCCTATCCATAATATTAGTCTAAGTAACAGCCATTACATTTTTCTTTTCGGAATCATACCATTTTGACTGCGCTTTATACATTTCATAATACAGCCCTTTAATATTCATTAAATGATCGAAAGACCCATCTTCAACCACCTTACCTTTATCAAGAACAATAATTCTATCTGAAAGTTTAGTTGGACCAATTCTATGGGATATTGTAATGGATGTTTTATCTTTGGATATATTGTGGAACATGTTAAATATTTCCAATTCCGTGATCGGGTCCAATGCAGCAGTCGGTTCATCTAGAACAATAAAATCAGTATGTTTATATACCGCTCTAGCAAGAGCAACCCTTTGCCATTCCCCTCCAGATAACTCACTCCCATTAGGCATTTCTTTAGTTAGATAAGTGTTCAATTCTTCTTTTAAAGTTGGTATCTTTTCATCTAAGCTAACTTTCTTTAGCGATTCAATTAATTTGTTATCATCAACTTCATTCGTTTTATTATTAAAATTGATATTTTCCCTTAAGCTATATTTATATCTTGTGAAATCCAGAAAAATAGCAGAAATATTTTTATAATAATTATTAATATTTATCTGTTCAATATCTACTCCGTTTACTTTAATTTTACCGGAAGTTAATTCGTATAAACCAAGGATGCAATTTACAAGAGTAGTTTTACCAGAGCCGTTAGCTCCTACTATCGATAATTTATCTCCTTTAGTAATTGTTAAATTTACATTCTCCAGCACGTTTATATTCGTATTCGGATAAGAAAAAGTAGCATTTTCAAGACAAATAGTTTGGATATCCTCTATTTTCTTTTCATTTTTATCATTAGTGTTATCAACTTTATAATTTAGTATTTTAAGCAATGCGTTATTATAAATTGCTGTTTCAAAAACATTACCTAAACTCCCACCAATACTTCCAAAAATACCTTGAATAGTGGTCACAGCTGTTAATAGCGCAACATATGAACCTATCGATAGATTTCCTCTATAAATTTGAAAAACTAGAAATATAGAAACACCTAAACTTGAAATTTGTAATACGAGTGCGGCAAAAGATTGTGTTTTAAGTTCCCACTTCTGTATACTCATTTTTTTATTACGCACCTTTTTAAACAGGTAACTCCATTTATTTATCAAAAATTTACTTGAGTCAAATAATTTTATTTCTTTTAAAACATTTTTGTTTATAAACAGCCCATCAGTAAACCCTAATTCTCTTTCGTCCGGGGAAACTTCTTTTTGCATATCAAACCCCTTTTGTTTAGCCATAACTAGAAAGGTTATTCCCGGCAAAGAAGAAAGAAATA
Source organism: Oceanobacillus sp. J11TS1 (assembly GCF_018333215.1). Classification (GTDB taxonomy): domain Bacteria; phylum Bacillota; class Bacilli; order Bacillales; family Amphibacillaceae; genus Oceanobacillus. Next base: position 35,927 of record NZ_BORO01000033.1, read on the forward strand.
AGGCAATTGGTAAAGACCAATGAATTGCTAATAAGGTACCAAAAATTCCAATCGCTGAAATCAAAGAACCTATTATACTAATGAATTCTTGTACGATCTTTACTCCATTCCCATCTATCGCAGAATTCGACAAACCTATAGTATCGTAGAAAGAACTATCTTCATACTCCTTAAGAGGTATTGCAATAAATTTATCAATTAATAAGCTTTTTAATACATAATTCACTGTGTAAGATATTTTTGAAAATATATATTCATTGACTAAATTAATTACGCTGTCTAAATAGTTCAAAAGAAAGAAAACACTCAATAATATAATTGATATTTTTAACATATTTGGGTTATTACCAACTATACTAACACTATCAATTAGTTCTTTATTTAAATATATGATAAAAGGAGGTAACAATGAAATAAATAGAGTTAATAAACTAAACAAATAAAATAATTTTGGATGCTCTTTAATTATTAATTTTAAAAAATAGATCTGTGATTTGATAAATAAGAAAAAGGCATTTTTAAAGTCTGATGTCTCTTCCATAATTAATCCCCCAAGTATTATATTTCCTCCTCTTATTCTGGATACTAATAGCACAACACTAAAATTTTAATGGTTTTTAGAAAGCTCTATAATGGGTTGCGAAAGCATGGAGAAACATACGTAATTAACCTTACCTTTTCTCATAAAGATGACTGGGATCTTATATCAAAGTACAGTGTGAAACAAATCCCCGCTATATATAAAGTAGAAGAAAAAGATTCTATCTTATCAATTTGGATGATTCAAAAACTCTCTCTATCGCTATCCGAAAAACAATTAAACTAAATCCCCATACTAAGGAAATGGACAAACTAGCTAATACTTCATATAATTCTAAAATATTGACAAGATGAATCAAATTTAAATTGTAATTAAAAAAATTTGGCAATAAAGATAGGACCAACAAAGTAGATTGAATTACTCCCCCATATCCCATTTTTGTTTTGATTACATTCCCAAAACAATGGCAGTCTTTTACTTCACCTCTGTTTATAGCAATTAAATTGATTATTAGAAACGTCATAGTTAAAATAATCGCAAGTATATTTACTAGGATGAAATTACTATATAAAATTAATAACCCCCCAATAATAATTTCAAATATCGGGAACATTTTTGAAACTATAGTTGATAATTCACTATTTAAAATTTTTAAATCAATAATATAATTTTTAAGTGCATTAGTTGAAAATAATTTAAATATGGTACTGTCAATAAGTATGTGTAAATTCCCAGGAAGTGCACCGGTTTTACATGGAGTAGTGGGCATGGTAGCCTTGGTGGTAAGGCCAACGCTTTTTTCCATAGTTGGGTCTTGGCCTATGAACCA
>NZ_BORO01000034.1 GCF_018333215.1 Oceanobacillus sp. J11TS1
ATGAGGTTGATAGGTCCGAGGTGGAAGCGTGGCGACACGTGCAGCTGACGGATACTAATCGATTGAGGACTTATCTAAGTTTTTTCATGTCACGTTACTCTTATTTAGTTTTCAGGGTGCAAAATCCCAATTAAATATTTTAGGTCTGGTGGCGATAGCGAAGAGGTCACACCTGTTCCCATGCCGAACACAGAAGTTAAGTTCTTCAGCGCCAATGGTAGTTGGGGTTCTCCCCCTGCGAGAGTAGGACGTTGCCAGGCAAATTTAAAAAGAGTTAAGCATTATGATTATGCTTAACTCTTTTTTATTGGTTAGGAAATTATAAAATTGTTTGCGTGTGGATAACTATTTAGATAAATAGTCACGTCCAGCTCCAAGCGCCAAAAACTAGGAGACAACGCGAGAGCGCCCTACGATAAAGAAGACTTGGCGACTGACAAGCCGTCAGGCGCAGGCAGAGCCATAGTCGCGCTTATGCCTGTGGTGAAAAGAAGACTTGGCGACTGACAAGCCGTCAGGCGCAGGCAGAGCTAAAGTCGCACTTATGCCCTGCGGGTGAAAGTCATCATCGGTTCGTCACCTCACCGTGATTCCTTTATATCAGTTTAACACAAACGCATTGTGCATCCATTTCATTTTTCTCATTAGATTATTACGGTTGTTCGAGACCAGGCTTAGCTCACTATCTAAGTTTGGATGTAGTTATTGGAAAAGATTATGCCGATTGAAGCCTGAAAAGCAATGGTTTAAAGGATTTGACAGAATTAATGTTAGTATGATGATATATTACCGCAGCTTCGAATCCACAATGACTGATGGTTAAATATTTTGGAAAGAATTATGTACAAATTCTTTACAATCTTTATTTTTACGCTAAAAATCCACTGATAATAAGTTAAAAAGAACATCTTGTTATGCTCATTTTCTACTTATTAACAGCGGATAATTTTTCATTCTTGATGGTGGTATTCTTATTCTTTTGTAATTCTCCAACGGTTGTTGATGGAATCAGTTATACTTGAAATAGCACCGTCTCCTGTAACATTACATGCGGTACCTAAACTATCTTGAGCAAGGTATAAGGCAATCATTAAAGATACCATTGTCGGGCTAAATCCTAGCATGGATTCAAGCAGGCCAATCGATGCCATTACTGCTCCGCCTGGAACTCCAGGCGCTGCAATCATTGTTACGCCTAAAACAAGTAAGAAAGAAAAAATTGAACCAAATGTGATCGGATCTCCTTGTAAGAATAATACAGCAATCGCGCAGCTTAATAATGTGATCGTGCTGCCAGATAAATGTATATTCGCAAGAAGAGGAATCGTGAAATCAGCAATATTACCTTTCATCTTTAATTTCTTTGCCTGACCTAGCGTAACTGGAATTGTTGCAGCTGATGATTGGGTACCAAGTGCTGTGAAATAAGCAGGAAGCATTGTTCTTAACATAGAAAAAACATTTTGTTTACTTAATGCGCCAGCAATAGAATATTGAACTATTAAATACATGATATGTAAGACAATAATCATTACAAATACAACAGCAAATACCTTTAAAATAGAAGCAACCTGACCAGCATGTGTCATGTTAGCGAAGATTCCAAAAATATGAAAAGGCAACAAAGGGATAATAACTTTACTGATAACTAATTCCACAATAGAGCGAAAATCAGTAAACATATTTAATAATGCATTGCTCTTTAATGCAGCCATTCCTATACCTAAGACAAAAGAAAGAATGAGCGCAGTTACAACCTCAAAAGGAGGGTGTAATTCAAAATCAAGAAATCCTCCGAGCAGGGAGTTCGTAGGGTCATTAAACATCGTTAATGATTGTCCGCCTAATATAGCTGGATATAGGTTACTTGCAGCCAGGTATGCAACGATGCCAGCAATAATGGTTGATGTATAAGCCAAAAGAGCTGTTACAGATAATAATTTACCCGCTCCTTTTCCCATAAATCCAATTCCAGGTGCAATAAAACCAATAATAATAAGTGGGATGATAAAGCTTAGGAATCCACCAAAAATATCGTTAAACGTGGCGAATAATCTAATGAGCCAATCATTTGCAATCATTCCAATAACAACACCTAAAACAATTGCGATAATAATTCGTAACAGCAAACCAAAACGTTGCATAAAAAACTCTCCAATCTAGTTTTTTTATTGCTTCTAACGTGTCATAGTATAACTTAAATTTTGGCTGATAGCTATAGATACCTTGTTATATTTATATGAGATTATACATAAAAAATGAGAAGTATCATTAGCGATACTTCTCAGTCTGAGACATTAACTCATTCCAAATGGCCCCAATTTGCCTGAACCATCGTCTTTTCCTGCGGATTGATTTTGTTTTGAACTAAAAAAAGGAGCAGCTTGCTGTAGTGCCTGTCCTAAATTTTGCTGTTGACTCGTCATGGAATAAAAAGTAGCAGCACCAACTCCGACAGAGGCAATTAACGGAATCCAAATTGAGTTTTTTTCCATACTAATCCTTCCTTTCAACAAGTGTGAAAAAAGCGATTATTAGCGACTAGCCGTATTGGATAAGACTAGCTCAGACAAGTTTTAAGTTTATCAGGGATAAACGTCCTTAAAACTGCCACCAAATAGAGAATGAAATGAAAATTAATTAAGTGGTGAAAAACGGACGCTAATTTCCTGATTCACTCAACTGTCATTCCATGGGGGATATCCCACGAATGAAGTTCCATCTTAGTATCTCCCCTGTGGAATATATTATGAAAGGAATTAGATAACAGCGTCAGATTTTGCATCTAAGGCTGCGTTCATTCCTGCAATACGGCCAGTAACTAGTGCAGAGGTAATATTATAACCGCCTGTATAGCCGTGGATATCTAAAATTTCTCCACAGAAGTATAATCCATGCATTATTTTTGATTTCATGGTATTTGGAACAATTTCTTTAATCGAAATACCTCCTCCAGTAACAAAAGCTTTTTCCATTGGCAGGCTGCCATAAACTTCAAAGAAAAAGTTCTTAATATCTTTTACAAAAAGAAGTACCGTGTTTTTAGATATATTTGCACACTTTTGTTCAGGATGGATAGCATGTTTTTCCATTAAAAAGTCAAGGAGCCGTTCAGGAATCATACCTTTTATTGCATTTTTAAACGTTTTTTTCGGGTTTTCTGCAAGTATATCAATTACTTGCTCCATTAATTTTTCCTCCGTTATTTCAGGCAAAATATCGAGGTGCATTCTGACGGTGTTCCTTCCTCGCATGAACTCTTTGACAACAAATTGAGAACAACGAAGAACAGCAGGACCAGAAATACCAAAATGGGTGAAGATCATATCCATCTGGTGCGTAACGATTGGCTTTTCTCGTTTATTTAACACACTGAGAGAAACATTTCTTAAAGACAAACCTTGAAGTTTCTTTTGCTTGATAAAAGCTTCTTTTGAGGTGAGCGCTACTTCCGTTGGATATAATTCAGTTACCGTGTGGCCTGCAGTCTTAGCCCATGGATAAGCATCTCCTGTAGAGCCAGTATGTGGCACGGCTTTCCCGCCAGCTGCAATCACAATAGATGTTGATGTAACAGGTGCTTCTTCTCTAAGATGAATCGTGTGTATATCATTACCGTATTCAATAGCAGTTACTTTTGTATTCATTTTGGTAGTCACGCCTTGTTCTTTTAATTGATTAATTAACGCATTGACGACGTCCATTGCTTTATTTGATTTTGGAAACATTCTACCGTGATCCTCTTCCTTTAAAGCCACGCCAAGGCCTTCAAAATAATCAATAATATCATAGTTATTAAATACCGAAAATGCACTATATAAAAATTTACCATTACCAGGAATATGTTTTATTACTTCTTCCTGTGGTAAACGATTAGTTACATTACAGCGGCCACCACCGGAGATAGCCAATTTTTTGCCAAGTTTTTGACCTTTTTCAATTAGTAAGGTTTTTGCACCATGCTCAGCAGCAGAAATAGCTGCCATTAAGCCAGAAGGTCCTCCGCCAATGACGACGACATCATAATTCAAGGTTTCTCATTCCTTTCTTTTCCTTCCGTATCGTAGCATTTCTATAGTGGATACACAATACATATTATCGTTAGAGATGGGACTCTCATTTTATTTGTCGATTTTTAGCAAATTAAATCAAAGAAAGCAGACAAAAAGTATGCTAAAATAAATAAGAAGTGCTACAATAAAGCAATCTATTTTATTAATCTAATTGTAGGTGAAAAAGTTACAATGTCAAATATGCTACGAGGAACCATGCTATTATCAGGTGCGTCGTTCCTATCTCGATTCTTAGGAATGATTTTTGTTATACCGTTTTTTGCAATTGTCGGTACTACTGGAAATGCGTTATTTGCCTATGCGTATACGCCTTATAGTATTTTTATTAGTTTATCCACAGTTGGAATACCGCTAGCTGTATCGAAATTTGTGTCCAAATATAATGCTCTAGGCGATTATAAAGCCGGGATGCGAATGTTTCGAGCTGGCGGTTTGTTAATGCTTGCAACAGGGTTTATCGCATTTCTTGTTTTATTCTTATCCGCTGATTGGATCGGAGCACAGCAAATTAAAGGAGATAACGGTGCAATAAGCCCAGAAGATATTGCTTTTGTCATTCGAATGGTCAGTTTTGCTTTAATTATTATCCCTGGAATGAGTATTGTACGTGGATTTTTTCAGGGACATCAATCAATGGGTCCTACCGCTCTATCGCAAATCGTAGAACAGATTGTCCGAATTGGAGCCATTCTTATTGGGTCTTATGTTATTGTGCATTATTTTAATGGATCTATTACGTTAGCCGTAGGTTTTGCTGCATTTGCGGCATTAATTGGAGCCCTTGCATCCTGCGTTATTTTACTATGGTATTGGAAGAAGAGAAAGTCCTTTATTTATAAGCAGATTGATGCACAGCAAACATCGCATGATTTTCATACCATAGAATTATTTAAAGAATTATTACAGTATGCCGGCCCATTTGTTTTGGTAGGTCTAGCTGTTCCACTATATCAGTTTGTTGACCAATTTACATTTCAACCCGCAATGGTTGCCAGTGGAAGAGCAACTTTATGGGAAACAGAATTCGCAGTTATTAATAATTTAGGTCATAAAATAATCATTATCCCTATGACGGTAGCTACGGGATTATCTATGGCAATGCTTCCATCGTTAACGGATGCCTTTACGCAGAATGATTCGGTTTCTTATAAGAAACTACTCAATCAGGCATTACAGGTTATCATGGTGCTTGTTATTCCTGCATCGGCTGGAATCGCCATGTTATCCGATGAAATTTTTGGCTCGTTATTCACATTAGAAAATATTGAGGTTACGGGACCTTTAATGGCTTGGTATGCTCCTGTAGCATTATTGTTTGGTCTTATTACAGTTACCTCAGGAATGCTACAAGGAATTAATCAACAAAATTATGCGGTTATCAGCTTAATTTCCGGATTATTGGTGAAAATATTAGTAAATAGCCAACTAATCCATTTATTCGGTGGAAAGGGCGCTATTCTGAGTACTGCGCTCGCAGCAGGAATTGCTGTTTTTCTTAATTTATTTCGGTTAAGAACAAGTGTGCAATTTTCTTTTAAACAAACGATAAAACGAACCATTTTAACATTGATATTTACTGGAATGATGTGCATCGTGATCGCTGTATTAAAATTTGTTTTTGGCTTCTTCCTGCCATATCAGACAGAACGATGGGCAACGCTTATCATGCTTTTAATCGGCATATCCAGCGGTGGATTGTTCTATCTCTTTTTAGCGTATAAATCAACGTTGTTAGATCATATTTTTAATGGGAAAGTACCTGGCTTGAGCAAATTACAGACTAAAAAATGGATGTAAAATAAGGAGAGTCTTATGCGGTTAGATAAACTATTGGCAAATATGGGTGTGGGAAGCCGAAAAGAAGTGAGGCAACTATTAAAAGCTAAAAAGGTCACCTTGAATGGGAAAATAATAAAAGACGCTTCAGAAAAAGTAAATCCAGATAAAGATAAAGTTTGTGTAGATGGAGAGCCAATTATCTATCAGGAATTTATTTATTTAATGCTTCACAAGCCTCCTGGAGTTGTATCAGCTACAGTGGATGCCAAAGATAAAACAGTGATTGACTTATTATCGGAACAGGATAGACGCTTCCAGCCTTTCCCTGTTGGGAGGTTGGATAAGGATACGGAGGGGCTGTTATTGGTAACAAATGATGGTGATTTAGCACATCAACTTACCTCTCCTAAGAAAGATGTGCCCAAAATGTATCGTGCTAAAGTCAAAGGAGACCTTCCGTATGATATTGTCCAACAATTTGCGGAAGGCATAACACTGGATGATGGTTATCATACAAAGCCAGCGAAACTGAAGATATTGTCTCCAAAAGATGAATCAGGCATTTCGGAGATTGAGATTGAAATAACAGAAGGAAAGTTTCATCAAATTAAGCGTATGTTTGAAGCAGTGAATGGCAAGGTGATTTACTTAAAACGGCATCGAATGGGCAATTTGGAATTGGATAGTCAATTGCCAATTGGAACATACCGTCCATTAACAGAGGAAGAGCTGGCCTATTGTTTCAGTTTACGTGCCAGGTAATTTGAAATTTGAAGAAGCATCGCATTGAGGTGGAAATTGTAATAAACGAAAATAAAAAGAACTATCGTTTCGCCAAATATAAACGATTGCGAGGCTAAATAGACAGGGAGTTTGAAGTATGTCACATTATTTTATAGGTATTCAGATAGGATCTATATTAGCAAAGCAGTTATCCGATTGGAAAGTGGGTTTAGAGAAGTGTCTACCATATAAACAATGGACAGACAAGTCAGATTTTCATATTACACTTGCTTTTTTAGGGGAAGTGGATGAAAAATCTATTGAGCTTCTCAAAAATAAACTTCAGTCAATCTCCGCTTATCCGGCATTTGAAATAGAAAGAACAAGTATTGGGACATTCGGGCAAAGGCAGCGCCCCAGGGTTTTGTGGCTCGGTGCTGAGAAAAATTCAATTTTATTACAAGTTCAAGAAGAAGTCACTCAAATCAGCGAATCCATTGGCTATAAAAAGGAGAGCAGGCCGTATACTCCTCATATTACGATCGCCAAAAAGTGGGCTTCAGATGATAAAATGTTAACGGAAGATATTTGGAAAGAAATACTTTACAATATGCCTGCTTTGGACGATAAAATTAAAGTAGATGCGATTCAATTATTTAAAGTACATCCTACTTCCAAACCAAAATATGAAATCGTACAAAGCTTTCCATTACACTGAATAAACGAGAACCATATATCATTTAGGTAAATTAGTTTGAATCCCTATTTAAAAATATAGAGTGTTCCAGACTTTTACAGTGTAATTAAAGAGGAGAATAGGGAAGATGGCACAATTAATCAAGCTGCAGGATTATATTTCAAGATATGAGTGGGATACATATCGTTATCCCACACAATATATACGTCAAAAGAAGGAACAGTGGGAGCGATTCTATTCAGAATGGCTCCATCCAACTATGGAACAAGATTGTAATGAAGAGGGGCAACCAGAAGAAGAAATCGAAAAGCTCTCCCTCTTTCAAAAATGGAAGGGTCGATTTACTAAAAGTTCTGTAACCGTGGAAGATTTAACACCAGTTGAACAGGTAGTAAAACGAAACAAACCCTTATCATCCATTCCAAAAACAGAAGAAGAATTAAAGCAAGTGTTTTTAGATCGTTTATTGGAAACACAAATAAAATGGGCGTCGTCAACTGTGTCACAAGTTTCAATTGTGGAATCGAATTATTATAAAGATCCATTATTACGCTTCTTGCTTCAACGATTTCCAGATACTTATTTTATTATGTATCGGCCAATATTCGAAGTGAAAAGAGCGGCAGTTGAAACAGATATCATCCTTATCACACCAATCGGCATAGAACTGCTATCTTTTGTAGAATTACATACGGATGAAGTAATTATGGCTGGAGACGAGCGTACTTGGACGATTACAGCAAAACATAACGAAGAACCAAGTCACATCGTTAACCCTTTAATTTCATTAAAACGATCAGAAAAATGGATTGAACGTTTTCTTCATCCAAAGAATATTGATATTCCAATTAGAAAGACCGTCATTTCTAGAACCAATCGTATTCTTTACGCAACCGCACCTTATCAAAGTGAAATTATCGATAAGTTAGCTTTTCCGGCGTGGTTTGAGGAAAAAAGGTCTATTCACTTACCTCTCAAAAAAAGGCAATTAGCAGTAGCTGAGGCACTTTTAAGCAATAGCTTGTCACAATCCATGCCTAGACCGGAGTGGGAAGAAGAATAGTAGTTAATGCTTTTTTAGAGAAGAAGGAATTTATTGATACGCAAGGAAGGTGCTCCAACGTATTCAAAAAAGAAAGCGATCGAAATATAGAAATTTGTATCGTATTTTGAAAGAAGTAGAATTGCTTTAGGTGAAAGAAATGACAATGGAAGTTGAATTGCCTGTCAGTTACCAAGCGGACCGGAAAAACAGGCCATCTGCAAACTTGTCATATGAAAAAGGATAATCAAGAGAAGTATCTTTATAATTAGTCCTTTCTTGTATGGAATAAAAAGGAACTGCAAGAAGTTTTAGTTTATTTAAATATAAATGATAAATTGCATAGATATTGTAATTTTGTTGATTTCTAGATACAATAAATACTTAACACGTTAAAAGAATCTAATTGTTTATAGCGAATAGAAAATGACTGCTTGATTATCTAAACATTGAATATGGTTTCATTTTATAGAAACAGATAAAAAGCAAGAATTGTCTATTGTATAAACGGAGATTTTTCGGACGATCCTTGAATGCTAATTTTGAAAGATGGGAAGACATTATGATTAACTGGCTCGAACATGCTTTAGGTACAGGGTGGCTTGTTAGGCCGGCTGGTGGATTAACCGGCGAGGCATTTATAGCTGAAAAAAATGGAAAGCGATTGTTTCTCAAAAGAAACACCTCGCCTTTCTTAGCGGTACTCTCCGCGGAAGGAATTGTACCCAAGCTTATTTGGACAAAGAGAATAGAAAATGGTGATGTTATTACCGCTCAAGAATGGCTGGAAGGGCGTTCTTTGAATGAAGAAGAGATGAAGCAGCAATCTGTAGCTGATTTATTGTATAAAATACATCATTCCTCTGAATTAATGCATATGTTGCTAAAAATGGGGAAAAAGCCGACAACTTCAGACGAAAGTTTCTCAAAAATACGTCTGCAATTAGAACAAAATGGTTTAAACGAGCAAAAAGAGATAAAGGAAGCAATTGAATTATTGGAGTTAATGCTTCCTTATACCAGAAATCAAAAATTAGCAGTATGTCATTGTGATATGAATCATAATAATTTAATTTTAACGAAGGAAAATACGATATATTTAATTGATTGGGACAATGCAACCATTGCTGACCCTGCAACGGACATTGGTATGCTCTTAAAATGGTACATTCCCCGAGAAAACTGGGAAGAGTGGCTTACCAATTATGGAATAGAGCCAGATACACAATGGTTTATTCGCATGTATTGGTATCTGCTCCAAGATAACTTACAATTTTTAAGCTGGCATTATGCTCGTGATGAGAAAGCAAAAGTTCAGCAAAGATTAAAGGAGTTGCAGGAAATCATCCAATCAATTAAAAACTTTAATATTTCTTAGAGATTTTGCTGGACGGTGCTAATCCAATGATCAAACTGGTCTTGGTGGTCATGGACATGTTGTGTTAAATCAGATACAGCAGCTCCTGTTTGACCATATTGCTGAATGCTTGACAGGACGTCTTGCACCTCTTGATTAGATAGTTCTTTATTGGTTAATATGGATTTAGCAATTCGTTCCAATTGGGCATATTCCGTTGCTGATCCTGAAGAATGAGATTGGTGCTCGTCTAAAATATCGCATAGTAATTGCAGCTTGTTTTTCATCGATAATTGCATCTTAATTCACCTCGTTCCTGAGAATAGTTTAAACGAATAACTGCTTATTATTCACATCATATAAAAGCAATAAAAGTGAGGAAATTGTACATGAGACAAAGATATAAACCTTGGGCAGACGATTATTTAAAAGAAAAAAATCATATTGTATTAGAAAATCCTAGTATACATAAAGGCGAATGGAAAAAAGTTTTTGGAAATGAAAATCCTATTCATGTGGAAATTGGTTCTGGAAAAGGACAATTTATTACTGGAATGGCTAAACAGTATCCAGAGATAAATTTCATCGGGATTGAAGTTGCAAAAAGTATCATTGTATCAACAGTTCAAAAGGTTGATGAATCTGGCTTGGCCAATGTTCGTCTTTTAAATGAGGATGCGAGTGATATTCGTGCTTTATTTGCAGAAAATGAAATCGCACAGATTTATTTAAACTTTTCTGATCCATGGCCTAAAAATCGTCATGAGAAGCGTCGCTTGACCTATAAGAGCTTCTTAGAGCAATATCAAGACATTTTACAAGATGTTGGACAAATTGTTCTGAAAACAGATAACCGTGGCTTATTTGAGTATTCCTTAGTGAGTTTTTCCGATTATGGTATGAACCTTTTGGAGGTTAATTTAGATTTACATGCGATAGAAGACGAAACAAATGTGAAGACAGAGTATGAAGAAAAATTCGCTTCCAAAGGACATGTTATCTATCGTTGTAAAGCAAAGTTCTAATTAGATAATAAAATGATTGACAACTATTGTATAAATTTGTAATAATATAAAATAGTGTTGTACATTTGTACTTAATGAACCTTTAAGCTAGTCCAGTGAGGCTGGTAAGGTTAGCGGATAAAGCAAAAATGTATTCCTTTCTGGGATAATCTTTTCTTTGTATATTCTAGCACCTTACCATCTGCATTGGTGAGGTGTTTTTTGGTATATAATACAAATGTGTAATATACAGAGAGGGGATTTATCCATGAAATCAAGAGAAATACAAGTACATGAAAGGCTGCCATTATTGCAAAGCTTACCTTTAAGCTTGCAGCATTTATTTGCAATGTTTGGCTCAACCGTTTTAGTACCTATTTTATTTAATATTGATCCAGCTACCATCTTAATGATGAATGGCTTTGGAACGTTAATATATATTCTTATTACGAAAGGAAAGATTCCGGCTTATTTAGGCTCTAGTTTTGCTTTTATCTCGCCGGTAACGATGGTGCTAACAGAGGGCGGAGGATATGGAGCTGCGCTTGGTGGATTCTTTGTTGTTGGTATTGTTTTAACGTTAATTGGTGTCATTGTGAAATATGCAGGTACAAGCTGGATAGACGTGATTTTTCCGCCAGCAGCTATGGGAGCAATTGTTGCTGTTATTGGACTTGAACTTGTTCCGACTGCCGCAGATATGGCCGGGTTATTACCAGGGGCAGAGGCTCCTAAAGATATTACAGCTATAACAGTATCCTTGCTTACTTTAGGTGCGACGATTATTTATTGGGTAACATTAAGAGGATTTTTGAAAATCATTCCAATTTTACTTGGGATTGTAACAGGATACATTATCGCAACGTTATTTGGAATTGTGGATTTTACAGCGGTTCGCGAAGCTGCTTGGGTTCAAATGCCAACCTATTATCAAATTGAATTTAACTGGTCTGATATCTTAATTATTTTACCTGCTGCTCTTGTACTTGTTCCTGAGCATATCGGGCACTTGGTTGTAACAGGAAATGTTGTGAATAAAGATATGGTAAAAGATCCCGGATTAGATCGCTCGTTATTTGGTAATGGTATTTCTACAATGATCTCCAGTTTCTTTGGATCAACACCAAATACAACATATGGAGAAAATATAGGTGTTCTTGCTATTACAAGAGTGTATTCCACATGGATTATCGGGGGAGCAGCAGTACTAGCTATCCTTCTTTCATTCTGTGGCAAATTAGCTGCATTAATTTCATCCATTCCAACACCTGTCATGGGCGGAATTTCTTTATTGCTATTTGGGATTATTGCAGTAAGTGGTTTGCGTATGCTTGTGGAGCAGCAAATCGATTATAATAAATCACAAAACCTTATATTAACTTGTATTGTATTAGCTATCGGTGTAAGCGGAGCAACCATTCACCTAGGAACAGTGGAGCTGAAAGGAATGGGGCTGGCAACTGTTGTAGCTATTGTAATTAGCTTGTTCTTTAAACTATTGGATAAATTAAGCTTATCCAATGATAATGACTGAGAAGTGAAGTATCTAAAATAATCGAGATTTTTTTTATTATTATGTGTAAAAACCTTAGGAAACATATTTTAGTGGGCGAGTAATCGGATCTAAAAAGAAGTTGTCTGCGTAACAAAATTTTCTTTTTACCCATTCACTTTTGGAAAGCGATATCAATTCAATAAAATAGCCAATTTGTTAGAATGTTTGATGATAGAATCGCTCCATATTGGGCTAAGATGCGATGAAATTTTTATTGACGAGCAATCACTCAGGTGGTAATATGACGTTTATCGACAAAATAATTAAATTTTCGACATATTGATGGTGGGAAAGCCCGCTTAGCTCATAAAGTATTTTATAAATTGTGTATTTTGAAAAGGATGTAGCTCCATGCTATCTGATCTTTTTTGAATTCAGAATTTTTTAACCGTTCTAGGTGGAAACGCGTTATAAAATCTTTGTCCTAGAGAATAAATGGTTACTTTGTACAGTTAATAGTCAGAAAAAATACGCAAATATATTTTTGTTTTATATATCGAATTTACAAAATCTTTTAAAAGCGTTTTGTCAATTTGTAATTGTTTTCTGTCGTAAAAATGTTCTAAAAGGTTTTTTTAGAGGAAAGACATCATGAATGAAATAACATATATTTTGGAGGATGGATGAACATGTCACAGATGTTTGCGTTAGTTCTTATTATTTTTATTCTTTATATAGGAGATGTTATTGCTGCCAGAACAAAAGCTTGGGTACCATCGATTTTTGTTTGTGCAGTGTTATTTTTAGCAGGATATTGGACCTTTTTCCCTCAGGACATTGTTGCGATTGCTGGAATCCCTCCTGTCGTCGCTACTTCACTGATGTACCTTTTAATTGTAAATATGGGCACACTTTTGTCCTTGCAGGAGTTGAAACAGCAATGGCGTACGATTTTGATTGCTCTTGGTGGGGTTATAGGTGTAGCTGTCTTTTTACTTAGTTTTGGAACCTTGCTTTTTGATTGGCAAAGTATGGTTGTGGCTGTTCCGCCGTTAGTAGGAGGGCTAGTATCCTCACTGATTATGTCAGAAGGTGCAGCAGATGCTGGTCTTGTAAGCTTATCCGTATTTGCGATTGTCATTTATGTGATGCAGGGCTTTGCGGGATATCCTTTAACTTCTGTCATGTTGAAAAAAGAAGGAAAGCAGTTATTAGATAAATTTCGTAAAGGTGATTTAGAGGTAATGGAAGATTCATTAAAAAATGTATCCATCGATCAATCCGAGGATGCGAAGTTATTTAGAAACCTTCCTGAACAATATAATACAAGTTATTTTAAATTTTTCAGATTAGCATTTGTTGGTTTTCTGGCTTATATTGTTTCTACATTATTTGAACCAATTGTATCTGTCAGCCCTATGGTACTATGTTTGCTATTTGGGGTAATCGCTAGAAGTCTTGGCTTCTTGGAAAAACAAGCGTTGCAAAAAGCAAATGGTTTTGGTTTTGCAATGCTTGGTTTAATGTTATATATACTTGATGGATTAAGAAATGCTACCCCAACGATGATGCTTGATTTAATATATTTATTAGTTGGAAGTATTCTATTAGCGGTTATTGGAATGTATTTATTTTCTTTCATTGTCGGGAAGCTTCTTAACGTTAGTAAGACAATGGCATATGCGATATCATTAACTGCTTTTTATGGTTTCCCGGCAGACTATGTCATTACCAATGAAGTGATTAACTCCTTAACGAAGGATAGGAAAGAAAGAGAAGTATTAACAAGCCATATGCTCCCGCCAATGCTGGTTGGAGGGTTTGTGACAGTTACGATTGTGTCTGTTATATTGGCTGGAGTATTTGTTAACTTCATATAAGTATCTATATAATGGAGGAATGAAAAAATGAAAGCTAACCAAGAACGTATTGAAAAACATATAAAAGCGTTAAGTAAATTTACAGCGACACCGGGTCAAGGAACTACGCGTATGACTTATAGTGCACAAGATTTACAGGCTCGTAATTATATCAAAGAGCAAATGAAAGAATATGGGCTGCAGGTAAGAGAAGATGGTCTGGGTAATATTTTCGGCAAATTAGAAGGAGAGAATAAAGATGCCCCAAGTGTTATTGTAGGTTCTCATTTTGATAGTGTTCCTAATGGTGGGGACTATGATGGGCCAGCTGGTGTTGTTGCAGGATTAGAAGTAGCTGCATTGTTTCAAGAAAATCAAATCAAGCCAACGTATCCATTGGAAGTTATTGCGATGATTGAAGAAGAAGGATCCAGGTTTGGCGGCGGCTTAATGGGGTCAAGAGGAATTGTTGGATATCTTCAGAAAGAGGAAATAGCACAGATTAAGGATAAAAATGAAGTTTCTGTACCGGACGCAATGAGAATGATTGATTTAGATCCTTCATTAGAGGTAAAACGTGATCCAGAAACCATCAAAGCATTTTTAGAAATGCATATAGAACAAGGCCCTATTCTTGAAGAAGAACAAATTTCTGTTGGAGTGGTGGAATCTATTGTGGGACTGACTCAACTAGACGTAACCATTACAGGAAAGGCAGGACATGCTGGAACGACGCCTATGAATCGACGATCAGATGCATTAGTAGCAGCAGCGAATATTATTTCTAAACTTCCGCAAATTGCAATAGAAGAAGGGGAAGGAACGGTTACAACAGTAGGGAAACATGAGGTATTTCCAAATGGAGCGAATGTAATTCCAGATAAAGTTGTCTTTTCCGTGGACATTCGTTCTAGTAAAGAAATGCATGTTAAAAATGTGATTAAGAAAGTAAAAGACTTGATTGTAAGTTATGAGACAGATGATATCCAAACTACAGTAGAGCAACCCTTATACATGCAGCCAAAGGAATTAAATCAAGAAATACGTTCCATACTTAAAGCATCCTGTGAGCGCTTAGATATCTCTTTTTTAACCATGCATAGCGGGGCAGGCCATGATGCGATGGTTCTTTCAGATATAACCGATGTGGGATTGATTTTTGTTCCTAGTAAAGATGGCCTGAGCCATTGCCCGGAGGAATGGACAGCAATTCCTGATCTTGCTAATGGTGTGGAAGTATTATATGAAACTGCATTAAAATTAACCGAAGAATCCTAGTGCCAAATTTGGTGCTAGGTTTTTGCGTTATAGAAGTGCGGCTGATTCCGTAAAAGAAAAAAATCACCAAAAAAAGCCCGCTGAAAAACTCAACCGGGCTTTTTACATATGTATTGATAATTTTGTTCAACAATGATAAAATAAAAAAGTTAAAGATATAGTTTCTTGTTTATACGTATATATTTATATAATACACTATAATAAGATATATGTCAACTGTTTTTTTGAAGGAGGAAGTTGATGGATAAGCAAAATAATAGCCATGAATTTGAATATCAACGACTTGAGAAGGTATTAAATCTGATTGAAAAGAAACAAAATGCTTTGAAGGAACAGTCCTCCAAGGTGAAAGAAGACGTCGTTGAATTGCGTAAAACATTTTGGGATGATATTACCGTTAATATGGATGAGATGGATGATATTATTGAAACACAAGAAAGTATTAAGCAGCAATCCAATATACTTGCTCAAAAAGAACGGCATTACGGAAAAAATTATCAGCGAATCAAACAATTAGATCGGTTAAAAGATCAACCCTATTTTGGAAGAATCGATTTTGAAGAAGAAGGAAGCAATGATATAGAGAAAATATATATTGGAACCACTTCCCTTATGGATGAAGAAGAGAAGGACTTCCTTGTCTATGATTGGCGAGCTCCGATTTCTAGTATTTATTATGACTACGCTCCAGGTCCCGTAGAATATAGGACGCAAGAAGAAACGGTTTATGGAGAGATGAGTTTAAAGCGTCAATATATGATTCGTAATGGGCAGATGAAAGGGATATTTGATACTTCTGTAACGATTATTGATGAAATGCTTCAAGAAAGCTTAAGTCAGGCAGCTGATACACAGATGAAATCGATTGTTTCTACGATTCAGCAAGAGCAAAATGCCATTATTCGTCATCGTGGGAGTAAGGTCCTCGTTGTTCAAGGTGCTGCTGGGAGCGGGAAAACCTCTGCAGCATTGCAGCGAATTGCTTATTTACTCTATCATCATCGGACAAACTTAACTGCTAACCAGGTTTTATTATTATCCCCGAATGATTTGTTTTCGAGCTATGTAGCGAATGTGCTTCCGGAATTGGGAGAAGAACCTGTTAATCAGCAAACTTTTTATCAATTTATTTCAAACGGGATGGACAAAGCTTTACAAGTGGATACGCCTTTTGAACAGATAGAGAAATTAATGGATTTAGCAGAAGAGGAACAAAAAACAAGAATGGAAGCAATTCAGCATTTCTCTGGAGTTGCTTTTATGGATGAAATCAAACAGCATTTGGAAGAATTAAACCAGACTTCCCTCGTTTTTAGATCGATTCGCTTTCGAAATGAATTACTGATCGATAAAACAGAAATCGAAAGCTATTTTAAGTCTTTGGAGAAAAATATGCGATTGCCAAATAAGATGGAAAAACTCAAGAATTGGTTATTAAAGCGTATCCGTGAATTTCAAAAAGAAGAGCTTGAAAAAGACTGGGTAATAGACCAAATGCAGCTGTTAAATAAAGAGGATTATATGGAAGTATATCATGAAGTAGAAAGAGAGCATGAAGATAGCAGCATACAGGATGAGGAAGAGGTACTAAAAGAAAAAATTGTTCGTAAAACATTTGCGCCGCTTCGAAATATGATCCGCCAAAATCGCTTTGTAAATACGTTTAAAATGTATATGGATTTTATGGAAGGTTTGGAAGGGGCAGAAGCTATTGAACAATATAAAAAAGTGGAAATGCAACGGCTTCGAAAAAAACAGCTTGCATGGGAACAGGCGACAGCTTATCGTTTCTTTAAGGGAGAAATTACTGGTCATGAAATCATTCGTCCTGTCCATCTCATTGTTATTGATGAGGCACAGGATTACACACCATTTCAGTTTGCTTATTTAAAGCATCTTTATCCTTATGCTAGCTTTACGCTGCTTGGTGACGTGAATCAAGCAATTTATTCCTATGCATCTGAGGAGAACCCAATTCAGAAAAATGCCTCCTTACCGGATAGTTTAGAACGAATTGTGTTAACGAAAAGTTACCGTTCAACCAAACCGATTGTAGATTTTACATCTTATTTTTCACCAAGCAGTGAAGCCGTTGAACCATTTGACCGTGATGGGGCACGTCCTGAGGTAGTCCAACTGACCAAGTCAATTTCTGAAAAAGATGCATTGCTATACAAAATAAAGGAGAAGCAAGAAGAGGGACATGAAACGATTGCTATTATTACAAAGTCTGCGGAAGCTGGCAGAAAAATATACCAGAAACTAAACAAAGAGATTCATATAAAACAGATCAAAGAGAGCACAAAAACGTATCAAAAAGGAGTTGTCGTTGTTCCTGTTTATTTAGCGAAAGGAATTGAGTTTGATGCGGTGATTCTTGCAGATGCTTCTAGCAACGTATACCGTTACCAGGCTGACAAATACCTGCTCTACACAGCATGCACCCGTGCTATGCATGATTTAACGGTTTTATATACAGGGGAAATGTCACCATTCTTGAGGAGCGTACCGAAAGAGAAATATAAATATTCGACAATTGTGCAGCGTTAATAAAAAAAGGATTTTCGTATCATGCTACTCCGATACAAAAATCCTTTTTTATTTTGGCAAGCTATGCTTATAATAGGTTCAAGCTAGGTTCAAGCGCTCGAAAAAAGCCGCACGCGCTCCAAATCCTGCCAAGGCGCTCGAAAAAGAGCTCATGCGCTCCAAACCTGTGAAAAGCGCTCCTCAATCTTCCTCGTATTATTGATAATTATTTGTTTCAAATAGATCAATTAGCTCAACATCTGGATTTTTATCTTTAAACCAGTTTAATGCAAATTCATTGCGGAATAGAACGAGTGGCTGGTCATGACGATCACGAACCAATATATTCCCAGAATCAAACAGAGAAGGGTCAACTTGCTCAGGATTTAGCCATCTTGGTATCCGTTCACCAATCGTTTCCATAATCACTTCGGCATTGTACTCATTTTCCATACGATAAGTGAAGACTTGGTATTGTAATTCCCCAACCGCTCCTAGAATAAAGGAATCTGTTAAATGATCCCGAAATAGCTGTATGGCACCTTCTTGTACGAGCTGTTCGATGCCTTTACGAAATTGTTTCGATTTTAAAGCATTTTTCGCCATCACTTTTTTAAAGATTTCTGGCGGGAATTGTGGTAATTCATCAAATTCGTATTTTTCTTTCCCAGTAAGCAAGGTATCACCGATTTGATAGGCATTCGGGTCATAAATCCCGATAATATCACCAGCATACGCTTCGTCAATGGTTTCCCGGGAAGAAGCAACCATTTGCTGGGATTGAGCGAGCTTCAATTCTTTTCCAGTCCGAGCTAATTGGACACTCATACCACGTGTGAATTTTCCGGAACAGACACGTAGAAAGGCAATCCGGTCACGATGGGCTGGGTTCATATTTGCTTGGATTTTAAATACAAATCCTGAAAAGTTTTCCTCGTCCGGATTAACTGCACCTTTTGTTGATTTTCGAGGTGTCGGACTTGGTGCTAAGCGAATAAAAGAATCAAAAAAAGTTTGGACACCAAATGGGGACAAGGCGCTTCCGAAGAAAACAGGTGTTAACTCCCCATTTAAAATAGCTTCTTCTGAATATTCATTTCCAGCTTCTTCAACAAGCTCTAGTTCATTTAATGCGTCTTGATACGTTGGATGTTCGGTTAATTCTGGATGGTTCTCCAATTCTTTATAAGGAATATAGCTTTCCTCTTCACCTGGATGGTGCTGAACAAATTGTTCATTATCCCGATCAAAAATACCGAGGAAACCCTTACCCATCCCAGCTGGCCAGTTCATTGGATACGTATCGATTTCCAATACCTCTTCCAGCTCTTCTAATAAAGCAAGCGGTTCTTTCCCTTCACGATCAAGTTTATTCATAAACGTAAAGATAGGAATACCGCGCATACGGCAAACTTTAAACAGTTTAATCGTTTGTGCTTCAATCCCTTTCGTGGAATCGATAATCATCACAACGCTGTCGACGGCTGTTAATGTCCTGTATGTGTCTTCACTGAAATCTTCGTGTCCAGGGGTATCTAAAATGTTGATATGATACCCTTCATATTGAAAATTCATTACACTGGACGTTACAGAAATCCCGCGTTGCTTTTCGATTTCCATCCAGTCAGATGTAGCAAATTTACCGGATTTTTTTCCTTTAACCGTTCCAGCTGAACGAATAAGGTTACCGTATAATAATAATTTTTCGGTCATTGTGGTTTTCCCGGCATCGGGATGCGAGATAATCGCAAATGTTTTTCTTTTTTGTACTTCTTCTCGAATTGACATATTGAAATCCTTTCTATTTATAGGTTGTTCAAAAGTTAAAAGCAGATACTACTTTCTGATGAAACAAGCACTATGTTAAAATCATTGTTTCTTTGTTAGATGTCAGAGCGTTCTTGCTTTATAATAAGCAATAGATATATCATACTACAATTTAGCCCATTTCGTGAAATGATGAAGAAGGATTGTAGCTTGATAAAATGATAAAAAGGTCGTGCAGAAAGAATGGTATGGATATCCAAACAAGAAATAAAAGAACGATGTGGAGAATTATCTTATAAATATGGGGAGCGTCTTTGGAAGAAAGGCAATGTCCAATTAACTTTTCTTGATCAGCAAATGATAGGGACAGTTAGAACAACAGATGATTTTCATATTACGATAACCTATCGAGACAATAAAATAGAAACAACAGAATGCAGTTGTCCGAAGCTCGGTTCTTATACATTGGATTGCCAGCATATTGCCGCGGTATTAATTGGTATTTCTGAAACGGGACAGCCAGAAACAGGAAGCTCTTCATTTACAGGAAAATCAGAAAAAGAATTTCGGCATCGCGGCTATTTTGAAACAAGGCAAGCGATTCCGACTCATTTTTACTTACGTATACCCAAAAATACAGAACGGCCAGCCTTGCAAATGGCAATTCAAATTGAAGAGACTTGGATAGAGGATATCATTTCTTTTTTAGAGGCATTAAATCGTGAAACCAGATTTCATGTAGCAGGAAATCGCTCCTATGATGCGGCTAAATTTTACTTTGAAGATGATAGCAATCAAGTCTTAGAACAGCTTATCCAAGTTTATGAAGACCAGCAAATGATTGGGACAGCATTTACAAGTAAAACGAGATGGATAACTATTCCTACCACAGCTTGGGAGAGATTGGAAAAATTACTTCATTCGACTTCGCTTGTTTCTCTGTATCGAAAAGCGGATGCTTATCATAAGCAGCAATTAACATTTTTTGATGCATTGCCTCCTTTTTCTTTTCGCATTGATCGAAACGGTGAAAATTACGCTATCGAATTTCGGGAGAGGATGCAGACCATATTTTTGTTGCCTTATCAGCTCATCTACCAGAAAGGCTCGCTTTATTTATTGACGGAAGAAGAGAAGCATCTGCTTACATTATGTGAACAGCTGTGGAATAAACAAGCAAAAACGATTATCGTCAGCAAAAATCAAATTATATCTGTTTCCGCGCTTTTAGAGCGAATCGGAGAAGTAAATGACACAACAGGGGCGCTAAAAAACGTATATACTCCTTTAAAGGCAAGTGTCTATATTGACCGGGTGCATAATCGCCTGCTTGCCGGAGTAGAATTTCAATATGGAGATAAAAAGATAACGCCTTTCGAGAAAACAACCATGGTCCTTCGCGATAAAGAGAAAGAAGCAAAAATAATTGATTTCCTTAAAAACAGCGGTTTTGCCAATGTGGATGGCAGTTTTATCCTGCAACATGAACAATTAGAGTATGATTTTTTATACCACAGCCTGCCAGAATTATATAAAATGGCGGATGTGTTTGTAACAAATGCTGTACGTAATCAAATTAGCAAGAAACGATTTCAGCCGATTATCCGTGTGAAGCATAAACGAGATAGAACAAATTGGTTAGCTTTTTCCTTTCAAGTACAGGGATTTTGGAAGGAAGAGGTACGACAAATTTTAGAAGCAATCGAAGAAAAACGACCTTACTATCGTTTGAAGGACGGTTCCTTTTTGACGTTAGAAACAGAAGAGGTAAAGGAATTAGAAAAATATTTGCTTTCTGTGTCGTTAACACCATCTGAAATCCTAGAGGAAATAGAGTTGTCACTGAAAGATGGATTATCCTTTGCACATCGAATGGAAGAGAATGGCTATCTTGCTAATGGTGATGCCGTAAAAGAGATCATTCATGAGATTCAAGTACCATCAAATGAAAAATATCCTATTGCAGCTGAAATTGCTTCTATCTTAAAACCTTATCAAAAAGATGGTGTTCGTTGGATGTTAGCAATTGCTGAGGCGGGGCTTGGTGGTGTTTTGGCGGATGAAATGGGATTAGGGAAGACGATTCAGGCCATTGCTTTTTGTGTGACGAAGTTTCAACAGAAGTCCGAGAAAAAAGATCCAGTTCTAATCGTTTGCCCGACATCTTTATGCTATCAATGGAAGCAAGAGTGGGAATTATTTGCGCCAGCAGTGTCTGTCGGTATACTCAAGGGAACGATGAAAGAAAGAAATCAGATGAAAAAAACGCTAGAAGAGCAGGATGTATGGATTGTATCTTATGGTGTTTTAAAAAATGAAATTGACTGGTTTAAGAAGCATGTTACCTTTCAAACGATTATTTTTGATGAAGCACAAACATTTAAAAATCCTGCCACACAAGTTTTCCGTGCAGTGAAAAAATTAAACGCAAAACATCGATTTGCTTTAACAGGGACCCCTTTAGAAAATAAACTGGAGGATCTATGGTCCATTTTTCATATTGCTTTTCCTGAATTACTTGGTGGATTAAAGGATTTTTCATGGCTTACGAACGAACAAGTTCTTCGAAGAGTACATCCATTTATGTTACGAAGAGAAAAAAGGGATGTTCTAGCAGATATGCCAACGAAAACAGAATATATTGAGCGAGTGCCCTTAACGGAAGAGCAAAAACAGATTTATTTGGCTTATTTGGCAAAGTTAAAACATCCGGAATATAAACATTTAGATCAGGATACAATTCGTAAAAACCGCATTCGAATTTTGGCCGGGCTTACACGGTTAAGGCAAATTTGCTGCCATCCAGGATTATTTGTACGGGACTATGATGGGCAGTCAGCGAAATTGAAGCGATTAATGGAAATTGTAAAAGATGCGAAACGATCCGGGAAGCGTATGTTGATTTTTTCTCAGTTTACCGAAATGCTAAAACATATCGGCGAGTTATTAAGAACAGAAGACATCCACTATTTTTATTTGGACGGTCAAACACCTTCAGAGGATCGCCTGCAAATCTGCCGCTCATTTAATCAGGGGAAAAATGATATTTGCTTAATTTCTTTAAAAGCAGGTGGAACAGGATTAAATTTAGTCGGTGCGGATACAGTTATTTTATATGATACGTGGTGGAACCCGGCGGTAGAAGACCAGGCTATTGACCGTGCACATCGGATTGGACAGACAGACAATGTAACGGTGATTCGAATGCTGACAGAGGGGACCATTGAAGATAAAATGTATGAACTGCAGCAGAAAAAAAGAGATTTAATGGAGCAAATGGTGCAAACAAAAGATTTATGGAATTATCATTTGACAGATGAAGATATGGAGAAATTGCTACAGGACACTTTGACATAGCAGAGCAGTCTAGAGGGAAAGGCGTGGCAGCTTTCCCTCTAGACTGCTTGAACATTTTTTGAGTAGATGGTTTTTAGATACAGTAAATGAAGCTGGTGAAAAATCATTTGCTGTTATTTAGCCAAGAAGGTTGACGTTTCATGGGACGTATGCTTATTCTAAAGAAGAAAGAAAATTCAGGTGGAATTAAGGGAGGATGCTTTATGGTTACGTCAAAAGAAATAATGGAATTAACTTCAGCCTATGGTGCGAATAATTATTACCCATTGCCAGTCGTTATCTCGGATGCGGAGGGAGTTTGGGTAAAAGATCCAGAAGGAAATAAGTACATGGATATGTTAAGCGCTTACTCGGCTGTCAATCAAGGGC
The DNA here is from genome assembly GCF_018333215.1 of Oceanobacillus sp. J11TS1. GTDB lineage: Bacteria > Bacillota > Bacilli > Bacillales > Amphibacillaceae > Oceanobacillus. The sequence continues at coordinate 23,330 of NZ_BORO01000034.1, forward strand.
ATCGGCATCCTAAAATTATTCAAGCGTTAAAAAAACAAGCGGATAAAGTGACGCTTACTTCCAGAGCTTTTCATAATGAACTATTAGGACCTTGGACAGAGCGGCTTGCAAAATTAACAAATAAAGACAAGGTGTTACCGATGAATACAGGGGTAGAAGCGGTCGAGACAGCAATAAAAGCTGCGCGTAGATGGGCATATGAGAAAAAAGACGTGGACGATAACCAAGCAGAGATTATTGCTGCCAGAGGCAATTTTCATGGCAGAACAATGAACGCGGTTTCGCTTTCGGATGATCCAAGTGCGACAACAAATTATGGACCATTTTTGCCAGGTATTTATAAAATAAATTATGGAGATATACAAGCATTAAAAGAAACAATCACACCAAATACAGCAGCAGTAATTTTGGAGCCGATTCAAGGAGAAGCGGGCATTCTTATTCCGCCTGAAGGCTACTTGCAGGAAGTTCGAAAAATTTGTGATGAGGAAAATGTATTGTTTATTGCGGATGAAGTTCAGACTGGTTTTGCACGCACAGGGAAGATGTTTGCTTGTGAATGGGAGAATGTAGAGCCTGATATATACGTAATGGGGAAAGCGTTAGGCGGAGGTGTTATGCCTATTTCTGCTATTGCTGCTAACAAAGAGATTATGGATGTATTTACACCTGGCTCACATGGTTCGACTTTTGGAGGAAATCCATTAGCTTGTGCTGTATCGATGGCAGCTTTGGATGTAATTGAAGAGGAAAATCTTGTTGCCAGATCACTTGAGTTAGGTGAATATTTTGCGATTGAATTAACTGCTGTGAATAATCCTGATTTGAAAGAGGTGCGTGCAAGAGGATTATTTATAGGGGTGGAATTTAATAAGCCTGTACGACCTATTTGCGAAGCGTTAAAGGAAAACGGAATTCTATGCAAAGAAACACATGAAACCACAATTCGTTTTGCGCCGCCATTAACCATTACAAAAGAAGAAATTGACTGGGCTCTAGATAAAATTAAAAAAGTGTTGCAAGCGAATTAATCTATTCTAAACGAGCGCTCCAATGAGATCATTCATTGGAGCGTTTGCTTTTTAAAAGAATTATAAAGCGTATTTTTCCTTCCTTGAAAAACATTCTTCCTTTTCCCTGATTACCAAGGAGTGGAAGTATGAAATAAGTGATTAAGTAAAAGATAAGTTATGAGGAGGTGAGAAACAATGAAAACACTACATGCTATTGCAGTCACTTTATTGGTTATTGGTGGTATTAACTGGGGACTAATTGGATTTTTTCAATTTGATCTAGTGTCAGCTATTTTTGGGGGACAGACCGCTATCCTTTCTCGAATTATTTATGGGCTTGTCGGCATTAGTGCCATTTATTATCTCACAACTTTATTTTCTGGAGTTGGCGAAACAATGCAAGATACGGATGATTTGCCAGCAAACTTAAGGGCGGAGTTTGGCGAGGATTATGGTATTGAGGAAGAAATTAAGGAAGAAATGGACGATAAATAAAACAGAAAATCTGTTGAACGAATAAAAACTTTGTTGTTTTTTTGCATAAGAATACTGTCTGTAGAGCCGTTAATAAAATCAGTTAATTGCTTAGGTGATTCAACTATCATTCCTTGGGAGAGGTGGGGACCTCCCGGGGAATGGTTTTATTTTATTTGCAAAGTTTTTTTGAAGTTAACGTTCAGCAATTTCATTTAATTTTAAGTCGTCTACCGTTTCCACAAATCGTTCGCGTTCTTGTGGTGTGGGGAGACGGCAGGCTCGTTTTTTTCCAAACCATTTATACCTGTTACGTGCAATAAGATCATAAAAAGCATCTCTTAGAAAGCGTGGGAAAATCTTCCCTATGACAAGTATTTTCCAAGGGTAATTTAAGTTTTGAAGCACGTTTAACGCAGCATCCGATTTTATAGAGTGTTTATCTTTATCGACAAGTAAAACACTGTCGATGTTTTTTGGAACTTGATATTTCGTTTTTATAAATTCTCCAACTTCGCTTTGCAGTGAAGCGAAAAGAAATTGTTTTTCTGTATCTCTTTGTAAGATAAATTGGACGAAGCTATCACAGACATGGCATTCTCCGTCAAATAAAATTATCTTCTGCATATTGCACCTCGAATATCTGCCGTTTATATCATCATAAGACTATTTTGTATGGTCGTGCAATCATTGTGTTTTTTTGATAATAATGAAGCTATAGGCCTTTCTGTAGGAACGGTAATCAGACTGTGATAAGATGAAAAAGGTGTTTATTTTTTAAAGGGGTAGAGAACATTGGAAGGATTTCAACAGCAATTTATTATTTCTGTATTCATTATTTTACTTGGTTATTTGTTTAAGAGAATTAAAATATTAAAAGAATCGGATGGGCAGACAATTGCAAGAATTGTTTTTAATATAACGTTGCCCGCATTAGTTATTGTAACATTTGATCAGATGGAGATAACATTTTCTCTTATGTCACTTATTTTAATCGCTATTCTATTTGGTCTTATTTCCGCAGTGATAGGAATTTTTGCATTTCGCTTTGAGGAACCGAATATAAAAGGAATGGCTGCCATGATGGTGCCAGGTGTGAATGTTGGATTATTTGCCTTCCCTTTGGTAGAAGCTATTTGGGGAAAAGAAGGAATTCAACACTTTGGAATGTTCGATGTTGGTAATTCTGTTATTGTTTTTGGTTTATGTTTCTTTATAGCAGGCTATTATGCCAAAGGAACATCGAAATTTTATTGGAGAGAAGCGCTTAGTCCATTACTCCGATCCATTCCATTTTTAACATATATGTTTGTTGTTGTCATAAACATATTGGATATTCATTTACCGAACTTCTTCTTAGATACAGCGGGAATTATCTCCGCAGCAAATATGCCATTATCCTTGCTATTACTAGGTCTTTATTTAAACTTTTCCTTTGAGAAATCATGGGTTCCTTTAATTGGAAAGTATTTACTCGTGAAATATGGAGGAGGGCTCGCAATTGGTTTTTTCTTATTTTGGCTACTTTCTGATTATCCCATGCTTGCAAACACCATTTTAATTGGTTTTATTCTTCCATCCTCCACAACTGTCGTGGTATATGCAATAAGATATAAGTACAATACAAGAATGGTCGGAACGTTAGTGAATATGACAATCATTGTTAGTTTTATTCTTATTTGGCTGCTTGCGAGCTTTGTTACATATTAATAAATGCTATAAAGCTTTGACGTCTAACGTTTGAACAAATTCAACAAATGCCCGTACAATATTCATTTGTAAGGCATCTTCCTGATAATACATCCAGGTTTGCCTTTTTAAAGGCTGGCCTGATGGATCGGAAATTGGCTTAATAAATAATTGGGAGTGAGGTCGGACGACTAAATTAGCAACAATAGCGTAACCAAGCCCGTGGATAACCATCTCTTTGCAGGTCTCTACTTGATTGACATGGATCGTGATGTTTGGCTGCTCGATATAATTTTGATGCCACCAATCATCTAACATCATTCGCATATGATCATCAGTATAATAGTCTACTCTTGGGAGGTTAGGCAGTTCCTCCCATTTAAAGTCCCAAGGAGAGGCAACGCAAATTTCTTCTTCATATAATAGCGCTTTCTTTTCTTTCCAGGCATAATTTCCTTTAATAAAACTGATGTGAACATCATGATTTAATAAAAGGCGGTGCATATCACTGCTCCAGCCGGTCACAACTTGACACTCTACATCAGGATATTTTTCTTTAAATCGCTGTAGCAGCTTTGGCATTTTATTTGCGGCGAAGAAATTGGAAACACCAACTCGCAATGTTCCCTTTACTTCCCCTCGCATATTGCTTAGCTTTTCCTCCATTTTACGTTGTTCTAGAAGCATTCGCTTGGCATGCTGTGCAAGTTCCTCCCCTTCTGGAGTAAAGGTAATGCCACGTCGCTTCCTCAAAATAAGGGTCACATCATAGTGATTTTCAAGCTTTTGAATCCTGGCGGTTAGGGTGGGTTGCGATAAAAATAATTGATGAGCAGCTTGCGTAATATTTTCTGTTTCGTATAGTGTAGCGAGCATTTTCCAGTCTTGCAGATTCAATGGTATCCGCCCCCTTAATATAGACATAGAAAAAATCTATTGTTATTTATTAATATTATATATTTTTCTAATTTTCAATTCAAGGTTATACTAAATGATAGGAAAAGATTTTTTATTGGGCAGGATGGTATAAAAGATTGTCAGCTAGTTGCTAAATAGTCTGCCTTTCAATTTCATTAATTAAAATGACTGCGCTTTCACGAAAAGGGGGAGAAACAATGCGTACGGAGGAAAGTTTTGTACCTGGTTTAGATGGAGTTATTGCGGCAAAAACAGAAATATCTTTTTTAGATGTGGATCGTGAGAAAATTGTTATTCGTGGGGAGGACTTGATTGAATTAGCGAAAGACAAAACATATTTTGATGTGGTGCATTTGCTATTGGAAGGGAACATTCCTAATCAAGAGGAAAAAAAGATATTAGAGGATAAAGTCAAAGAATTATATAGCTTACCAGATGATGTATTACCTCTATTTAACCTTTTGCCAAAAGGAATGCATCCGATGGACGGGATGCGTACGGTTATCTCAGCATTAGCTGGATATGATTCAAATATTGAAAATCGTTCCCATGAAGAAAATAAGCGCCGTGCTTATAAGCTGTTAGGACAACTACCTTTTATCACGGTAAATAGCTATTTGGCAACAGAAGGATTAGAGATTGTCCCTCCAGATAAAAACCTTAGCTACAGTGCAAATTTCTTATATATGATTACCGGAAAGAAGCCGTCGGAACAAGAGGTTGAAATTTTCGACCAATTATTGCTGCTCTATAGTGAACATGAGATGCCTAACTCGACATTTGCGTCGCGTGTGATTGCTTCCACAAATTCAGATATGTATGGTGCATTGACGGGCGCAATCTCTTCTTTAAAAGGCAATTTACATGGTGGAGCGAACGAAGCGGTGATGTATATGCTTCAGGAAGTAGACTCTGTGGACGGATTTGAAGCTTTAATCCACCATAAGCTCCAAAATAAGGAGAAAATCATGGGCTTTGGACATCGGGTCTATATGAAAAAAATGGATCCAAGAGCGACGATCACGAAGGAAGCATTACGAAAACTTTGTGAAAAAGATAATGATTATCAGCTCTTGGAGATGTGTGAAGCTGGCGAAGCAATTATGAGGGAAGAAAAAGGTTTATATCCTAACCTGGATTATTATGCAGCACCGGTCTATTGGAAGCTGGGCATTCCGATTTCACTTTATACGCCTATTTTCTTCAGTGCACGTACTGCTGGACTCGCGGCGCATATTATGGAGCAGCATGAAAATAATCGAATTTTTAGACCTAGAGTAGAATATACAGGAAAAGCGTATTAATAGGGGAGGCAATAAAGATGGAATCCATCAAAACAAATCGAACCGATCAGCTTTTAGAAGAGATTGCTGATTATGTATTAAATAAAGAAATAGATAGTGAAGAGGCTTTTAAAACAGCGCATCATGTACTAATTGATACAATTGGCTGCGGAATTCTCGCCTTAAATTACCCAGAGTGTACAAAATTGTTAGGACCAATTGTTCCAGGGACTGTTGTTCCAAATGGTGTAAGAGTTCCCGGCACCCCGCATGTGCTTGATCCGGTACAAGGCGCATTTAATATAGGAACAATGATACGCTGGCTAGATTATAATGACACATGGCTTGCAGCAGAATGGGGACATCCTTCCGATAACCTAGGAGGTATTTTAGCTGTTGCGGATTATGTGAGTCAGTTACGTGAAAATAAAGGGGAAACGCCGCTGACCGTTAAAGAAATTTTAGAAATGACGATTAAAGCGCATGAAATCCAAGGAATTCTTGCTTTAGAAAATAGTCTGAATCGCGTTGGTTTAGATCATGTGTTATACGTGAAAATTGCTACAACTGCTGTGGTTACAAAAATGCTGGGTGGTGGAAAAGAGGAAATTACCAATGCATTGTCGAATGCTTGGATTGATAATTCCAGTTTACGTACTTATCGTCATTTTCCTAACACAGGTTCCAGAAAATCATGGGCGGCAGGTGATGCGACAAGCCGTGCTGTGCGTCTGGCACTAATGGCTATAAAAGGGGAGATGGGCTATCATACTGCTTTGACAGCAGAAGGATGGGGATTTCAAGACGTTCTTTTCAAAGGGAAAGAACTTGTGTTGAAAAGACCGCTTGATAGCTATGTGATGGAAAATGTCTTATTCAAAGTTTCCTATCCAGCTGAATTCCATGCGCAAACAGCTGCAGAGGCCGCTGTTCAGTTACATCCAGAAGTGATTGAACGTATTGATGAAATTAAAGAAATCACTATAGCGACGCATGAATCAGCTATTCGTATCATTGATAAAAAAGGACCGCTTCATAATCCAGCAGACAGGGATCATTGTTTACAGTACATTACAGCCATTGGATTATTAAAAGGGAATATTGTTGCTGAGGACTATGAAGATGATGTAGCAAAAGATCCGCGAATTGATGAACTTCGTGATAAAATGACCGTAATAGAAAATAAACAATACTCTGCGGATTATCTAAACCCTGAGAAGCGCTCAATCGCCAATGCTGTACAGGTACATTTTGTAGATGGAACTGCAACAGATATCGTGGATTGCGAATATCCTTTAGGTCATCGTTTCCGTAGAGAAGAGGCATTTCCAAAAATAATAGAAAAATACGAAGCCAATTTAGCAACGCAGTTTACGGAAAAACAGGCAAAACGTATTGAGGAGCAGACTGTAAATTATGATAGGATAAAACAAATGCCAATTACCGATTTTATTGAATTATTTTTAGATTAGAAGGGTGAGGAAAAAGATGGCGTGGATTGTAGACAGCCCAATACCGCAACATGAATTAGCTGATAAATTTCGGCAGCTGGCAGCAGAACAAGGAATCTTACAAATTCCTGGAACACATGATGCCATGGCGGGATTAGTTGCTAAGCAAGCAGGGTTTCAATCACTATATTTATCTGGAGCTGCTTATACAGCAAGTAAGGGATTACCTGATTTAGGCATTGTGACCTCAGAAGAAGTTGCTGAACGGGCAAAAGAAATTGTTCGGGCAACGAATTTACCTTTACTTGTAGATATTGATACGGGCTTTGGCGGTATATTGAATGTTGTTCGGACAGCAAGAGAAATGGTCGAAGCAAATGTTGCAGCTGTTCAATTGGAGGATCAGCAGCTGCCAAAAAAATGTGGACATTTAAACGGAAAAAATGTCGTTACGAAAGAAGAAATGATGCAAAAAATAGCTGCGATTAAAAAAGTAGCACCAACTCTTTATATTGTGGCGAGAACGGATGCTAGAGCCATTGAAGGTTTAGATAGCGCCATTGACCGTGCACAGGCCTATGTGGAAGCTGGAGCAGACGCTATTTTCCCAGAAGCTTTGCAAAATGACGAAGAGTTCCATGCGGTGGCAAACGCTATTGATGCTCCGTTGTTAGCTAATATGACGGAGTTTGGAAAAACACCATATTTAACAGCAACAGAATTTGAGCGTTTAGGCTTTGATATGGTTATTTATCCGGTAAGCTCTTTGCGTGTTGCTGCCAAGGCGTATGAACGTATTTTTGGATTGATTCGTGATGAAGGTACACAGAAAAATGGCTTAGAGGATATGCAAACGAGAAAAGAACTCTATGAAGCTATCCAGTATGAAGAGTTTGAAGCACTTGATCAAGGAATTTCCAAGACCGTGATAGAAGAATATTTTAAGTGAGCAGAAAAAAGGAAGCCCATGATTCAGAACCGGAGTCATGGACTTCCTTTTCCTTAAATTAAGCTATGTTTGATAAAGAGACTATCCTAATGCAACATCTAAAACCATCATAAGCGCAAAACCAATCATTAGACTTATTGTTGCTAAGTCTCTATTTCCATTTTCCTGTGAGCTTGGAATCACTTCTTCAGCAACAACGAAAATCATCGCACCTGCAGCAAAGCTCAGAGCGTATGGAAGCAATGGCTCAATATGTGCAACAGTTAAAGCGCCAATAACTGCTGCAATAGGCTCCACTAAACCAGAGAACTGTCCATACATAAAGCTTTTCCCTCGGGACATTCCTTCTCCTCTTAACGGCATAGCAACAGCGACACCTTCAGGGAAGTTCTGAATTCCTATCCCGATAGCAAGTGTAATTGCTCCAGCCAAAGCAGCTTCATTACTATGATTTGCTAAGGCGCCAAAGGCTATACCAACTGCCAAGCCTTCAGGAATGTTATGAATCGTAATAGCTAGAACTAATAATGTACTGCGTTTTCTTTTGTTAGGTGCTAACCCTTCTGCGTTTTTCTTTTCTGTGTTTGGGTGGAGGTGCGGAAGGATTTTATCAATTGCCCATAAAAATCCGCCTCCTAATAAGAAACCAACCAATGCAGGGAACCAAGGACCAATTGCGTTATTGGTGGATGCCTCGATGGATGGCCCAAGTAATGACCAGTAACTTGCTGCTATCATCACGCCGCCGGCAAATCCTAACATACTATCTAACAGTTTCTGATGCACGGTTTTTGTCGCAAAGACAATAGCAGCTCCTAATGCGGTCATTCCCCAAGTAAAAATAGTCGCCAACAAGGCTTGCATCACTGGACTAAGATTTTGAAATAGTTCTATCATGCGTAAATCCCTTCTTTTTCGTTCTATTCTATTTGTAATATATGCGGATAACTATGTTAACTCCATTACTTTATCATTAAAAGAAAAAAATAAAAAATAATATACATTATGAATAATTCCTATTACTTGTATTATAGCCCTTTTATATTCTAGCTGAAACATTTAAAACGGATATTTTATCTTATGTGTTTGCTTTGTTATTTATTTTACTTAATTCTTCCATACCTTAAAAGAAGTAGTGAGTTATAATATAGCTCAAGAAGAGTTAAAAAATAAGGTCGGTGAAACGAAAGATGCATGTCATTAGCCTATTAGGAATGAGTAAAGTGATTCAAACGCCAATGCTTAAAATCTGGGAATGGATGGATACTTTTAAAGCGTATATACCAACAAAAACAATCGATCAAATAATATATTTTGAAATTGAAGCAGTAGAGGTCTTAACATTTATAAAAGAAAAATTAGAAGAGAAATATGATTTGATGGAAATTAGACAGTTACTGGGGAAAACCTTCCTTAAAAGTTGGGAGATGCTAAGCTAGTTGTCATACGCTAGATCTTTATGCAAACAAAAAGAGGCTGGGACAAAACCCAGTAAAAACAGAAAAGTGACTTTCTACAAAGATAAGTAGGAAGTCACTTTTTTAATTTGATTAAAAAATAAAATAAATGTACAAAAAAAGGATACCTTCTGATAAA
>NZ_BORO01000035.1 GCF_018333215.1 Oceanobacillus sp. J11TS1
GGTTCATAGGCCAAGACCCAACTATGGAAAAAAGCGTTGGCCTTACCACCAAGGCTACCATGCCCACTACTCCATGTAAAACCGGTGCACTTCCTGGGAATTTACACATACTTATTGACAGTACCCGCTTTTTCATTTTTGGGAGCGGTCCGGGATGGGGATGGAGCGCTTTTTCTTTTTTGGGAGCGGTTCGGGATGGGGGTGGAGCGCTTTTCCCTTTTTTCGAGCGGATTCTGATGGAGTTGGAGCGCTTTTTCCTTTTTTGGAGCGGTTCGGACTGGAGTTGGAGCGCTTTTCCCTTTTTTGGAGCGGTTCGGACTGGAGTTGGAGCGCTTTTCTCTTTTTCCGAGCGGAGTTCAAGGACATTAATAAACCCTCCTGGAAATCCCAAGAGGGTTTATTACATTCGTTATTTGTTATGCTTTTACCCAATAGGCTGCTTCATTACTGGAAGGGGATGGTGGGAATTGTTCCCCTTTTTCAATATTAATGGTTGTATTGTCATTGCTTGAAGATCCACCATTTACAAGACTATCAACCTTAAACTTACCGCTTTCGGGTGCGTTTTCACCTGTTTTGTATTTATTGTCTGCCATCTTTCTCCACCTCCAGAATTTATTTTAGGTTAACTCTTAGACAAGGACCGGAAAATCCCTGCTGAAAGATTACGATGCAGTTTATATTTCTTTTGCTTGTCATTAAGAATTATTGTTGCTATAATTTTGTTGTTGGCGGGCTCGTTGTTTACCGCCTTTTTGACCTATCTCTTCGTAGAATTCCTGATCATGATTTTGTGAAGTTGTTTCTCCGCCCTTTTGGCCTATCTTTTCATAGAATTCTCGATCATGGTTCTGCGAAGTGGTTTCTCCACCTTTTTGACCTATCTCTTGATAAAATTCTTTATCATGATTCTGAGAAGTAGTTTCTCCGCCTTTTTGGCCTATCTCTTCATAGAATTCTTGACCGTGATTCTGAGAAGTAGTTTCTCCACCTTTTTGACCGATCTCTTCATAGAATTCTTGACCGTGATTCTGAGAAGTTGTTTCTCCGCCTTTTTGGCCTATCTCTTGATAAAATTCTTTATCATGATTCTGTGAAGTTGTTTCTCCGCCTTTTTGACCTATCTCTTGATAAAATTCTTTATCATGATTCTGAGAAGTTGTTTCTCCACCTTTTTGACCCGCTTCTTCTACCGTCATTTTGTTGTTTTTATCATTATTATTCTTAGCCATTTCTTTCATCTCCTTTTCTTTTATTAGCGATATTGATCGCCTTTGGTTATTCTATATCCATTACTGTCTATGGCTAAACATGAAATTTGTCATTTTATAATTGAAAACTTTGTTGAAAATCAATTTGATATTCCAATATTGTTGTCTGCCATCGTTGTTTATCATTAAGAATTTGTGTTGCTATTTTCACGTTGGCGGGCGCGTTGTTTACCGCCTTTTTGGCCAATCTCTTCGTAAAATTCCTTATCATGATTTTTGGAAGTAGTTTCTCCACCTTTTTGACCGATCTCTTCATAGAATTCTTGACCGTGATTTTGAGCAGTAGTTTCTCCGCCTTTTTGGCCAATCTCTTGATAGAATTCCTTATCATGATTTCGTGCTGTTTGATTGCCGCCTTTTTGACCTGCTTCTTCTACCGTCATTTTGTTGTTTTTATCATTATTATTCTTAGCCATTTCTTTCATCTCCCTTTCTTTTATTTAACGATTTTCATCGTCTCTGGTTATTCTATTTCCTCTACCGCCTCTTCCTAAACATTAAAACTAGCATTTAATACTTTTGTAACTTGTTTGAAATTATTTTAATAAGTTCATATTCTAATCAATATAATGAGAAAAGCCCGAGACCATCGTATTTAGGATAAGATAAAAGATAGAGATCCTAGTATCTATCAAAATAGAAAAAGAAATCGAGTCGATGCTTTTCCAGATGAATGAATGAACCGACTAGCTGCCAAAAATAAAAGCAGATATAAAAGTGATAACCATGTTTAAGGCGAAACCATTGTTGATTTCGCCTTCTTCTATATTTATGTGCTCTGGAAAGTAACTTTCTTATCCGGATTCGTTGTTTGATACCAGTGATAAAAAAGAATTGTTATTAATACAATGTCAATGATATCTCCTCCGTAATACATAACTTGCGCTCCTATTTCCGCATGATATTTAGGAATTCCTTCTGGAGGAAATGCATAAATGTATTTTGATAAAATACCATGTCCAGCAAGTGCGATGATAAACACCACTGTTCGATAAGTATAGCTATAACGATAGCGTATTGGATCTATATATAGCACTGCTATCGTAAAAACGTATCCTGCCATAAATACATGAAAATGTATCAGTAAAAATAAGAACGTGCTTTCATGCATCTTTACATATAAAATCTGTCGTGTATAACAGCCACAGACCTCCAATATTTAGGACGGTTGCTATAATAGGATGTACTAAAAAACGAAACAACTTAGCGTGGAGTATTTTCACAATTTTTCTAGCTATTTGAACCGGTACCGTTCTTAATAAAAGCGTCATAGGGGCTGCTATTGCTAAAAGCAAAGGTCCTAGCATTCCAAGAAGCAGATGTCCAACCATATGCCATCTGAAATCCATATGAGCCCGATCAGCTAAAGGACCTACAAGAGATATGAAAACACATAGTATACCAGCAATCCAACATAGATATCGATACTTTGGCCAACTTCTTAATCTTGACTGCTTACTGCTCATAAATCCTAGAATCAGATATGAGACGGCGAATACAAAACAAACGATTCCAATAACCCATGGGATTGATGGGTCTAAATATTTATGACTCATGAAGTTCCCTACTTTTCTTCCTGGTACTTACTATGATTATAATGCCATTAATAAGTATGATTGCAGCTATGACATTCCATACAAGGTCATAGATAAAAACATTGTCTACATAACGAATCTGGTGAATCCGCATGATCTTATGCTGGATAATCCCATCATATAATTGAAATAAGCCTGTTCCAAACATCATACCGCCCCACCATCTTTTCAACCAAAAAGCTTGCCTTCTTCGTAAATCACTAAGCATGAATAAACCACCAATTGTTGCAAACCAACTAAAGGCATGAAATAAGCCATCGGAAATAAGCCCTACCGCTGTAGTGGAAAGATCATAAAAATGATGCCATCGTAATAATTGATGGAAAACAACTTCATCAATAAATGCCGTGAGCCCAAGCCCAAATAGAAAACCGGACCATAAATTTCGTGAAAGATATCGCTTTTCATATTTTCTGTGTTTATTTAATGTATCCATTCAACTTCCTCCAAAAGTGAGAAAAGGAATCCAAAGGGACTCCCCTTATTACAAATTATTGTTCTGCTGTACTTTTTGTCTTTTTTTGAGAGTTACTTCTCTGTGTAGCGTCCCAACTTTTATAGGAAAGTATGTGTTTTTTAATAAATTTTTCAAAACGCACCTATGAATGCGCCTTTTTAACGCAGTGATAAGAAAAGTTTCTAGATTTTGGAAAATGCAACCATATAAATAGAAAGTGATAATACTAATATGCGAATAAGGATTAATCCCAGGGGAGAATCAACCTTTTTAGGTGATTCATATTTAGAAATTTATCTTAAATAATTCGTCTAATTACTCTCAAATCAGAAATAAAGTGACTAGAAAATACACATTATCTCAGATTTCAAGCTAGATTAATTTAGTGAACAGTTTTACCTGAGTATATGTTTGTCCCATTCAACTTCAATTTATTTTCACATACTATTAATTGTAATATTTTTTAATACAAGGAGGATTTTGGAAACTCTATTCAAATCCAGGTCACGGTTGATCGGATCCAGATGCGCAAAACAATGGACTAATGGAAAAAGATATTACATTAGATATTGCACTTAAAATACTCACTATGATCAATCTATTTTAAATATATAGGAAAGATTGATCAATGGGACTATGAAAAATCTTAAAAGTATCATTAAATAAATTAACATTTCAGATTACTATATAATTTATACCTTCTTTGCTTTTCCTCATCCAATCTTAAGGTTTTAAGCCCTGTCATTACGGTTAATACATTATTATAGTTTCTAAAGTTTGCCTCGCCCATTCAGTTTCGTGGCATTTAGCATCGAAGGAGGTAGATAAATTTTGCAAGCAATGAGCTATATTCTCTTAATACTCATAGGTTATATTGTTTTTACGATTGATAAAAAACAAAAAAATTTCCCAGCTCCTACTGTATTGCTCGTTCTGGGACTTATTCTTTCCTTTATTCCCTTTTTTTCATCCCTGGGAGTAATCAAATATATGATTTATCATATATTCTTACCTCCCTTGTTATTTTCTTCTGCCTATCGGTTGCCAGCCAAAGGTTTGAAAGAAAATGCATCTATTATAAGTTTTTTTGCCACGGTTGGTCTTATGCTAACTGTAGGGTTGCTAGGAGTTAGTATTTATGTAATAAGCGGATTGTTCGTACCCTTATCATTTATAGGCGCCTTAATAATTGCCTCTATATTAACGCCAACAGACCCAGTTTCTGTGACTACCATTCTTAAAAAATCAACAGGGGATGAAAAAATAGCGGATGTGGTAGAAGGTGAATCACTGATTAACGATGGAACAAGTATCGTAATATTCACCGTTCTGGCCGGAATGCTGACAGAGGGAAAATCATTCGATCTTTTTTCCTTTTTCGGTGAATTCTTGTTCGTCTCACTCGGAGGTGCCTCTCTTGGAATATTATTTGGTTGGCTTGTCAATAAACTTGTACATTTTACACATAATCGTGAATACCAAGTTATGCTGTCTATTGTCTTAGCATTTGGTGTATTTAATCTGGCTGAAATGTTTCACGTTTCTGGTGTCCTGGCAACAGTTTTCGCCGGGATTATGCTTTCTCTTGAGTTTGGAAAGTCTAGCAAAGAAGATGAATTACGCGACAAACTGAACGGCTTTTGGAATATTATTGAATTAACTATATTAGCCTTAATTTTTCTATTGATTGGAATCCAGTCAGCTCAATATCTACTATTTGATGCTTGGGGATTTGCTCTCATAATCTTTCTGCTCTCTCTGATCATCCGTTTTCTAATTATATTCGGAACTACTCAGCTGTTTCCCCGCTGGCGAAAAAAGATTAATTGGAGAGAATCTATTTTGCTTACATGGTCAGGCTTAAAAGGAACGATGTCGGTCTATCTCATCCTGAGCCTTCAATCGATTGGAACAGGAAAAGTAGATTTGATCGTATCATTGGGATTCGCAGCCGTATTAACCTCATTAATTGTTCAAAGTCTAGGTGTATATCCACTATCTCAAAAATTGATAAAGAAATAGTACTAGAAATACACTCGGATAAAATAAGTTTACCCGAGTGTATTTCTTATTTATCGTATGATTCATACATATTGGTTTGAGATCTGGTAATAACTATTGTTTCTTTCTACTACTTTACTTTTAAAGGGCTGAGGATGGCTAGAGAACAGGCGTTGTTTTGCAACGATGACTTTGGCACGTCCAAGGACTGCGTTACTTCCCCACCGAAAACGTCGAAAACCAGGAAAAATGTGATGTTGATTGTAATATTGTGTTTATAGTAGAGAATGGGTGTGTTTGAAAGCATACCTTTTTCATGATACTGGCAACTCCATTTTTTCAGCACTATCATTCTGTTCTTTGTACGGTAAAGCCAACATTGATACGATTACCGAAAAATGATTTCTTAACATCCTCATTTTTGAGCCTTGGGTCCTCTTGGCTTTAATGATAGAAAAAATAAAAACCTTATTTGTAGTTTGATTTTAAACCCCTCATTAGATTGTATTCCCTTGATGAAAAGGAAATCTTTCAGAAAATATTATTCTTCATTCAACATCTTCTAAGAGCTATATCGTTAAAGAGAGGGAAGAGGAATAGTGGAGTTGGGGTAAATTTACTATCACAGTGGCCTTAAATTCAAAAAGGAAAATGGTTAGTGACCACCCTAATGGCAAAAAATTTTTTACTGAACGGTATTCATGATTTCAGCCCTATAATAGAAAAACGAACAGATTAGAAAAGTGATTGCAGTAATAACCTTTTCAACCAATAACACTTTGAAGAAGCATAAAGAAGCTCACAATCAAATGAATAGATGTTAAACTTAAACCTTGCAGACTTAAATCCAGAATTAACACCACATTCTCTAAGACAAACCACATATCACTCTTAGAAAAAAACAGGCGTTGCACCCGCAGGCCATTCAACTGACTAAATAACAAAGGATGTCTATCTCTATGTAACGCAAGAAATGAAAAAAGAGGCCTCTCAAAAGTTAAGTGAAATCATGAGAAGCCTCCGTTAATTCACCTCAATGTTAACAAAATGTTAACATCACACCCTCATCTTACATAAAACTCACTCACATTAAAGGTCTAGACGGCTTACATCATGCCGCCCGTAAGGTGAGAGTGTGTAATATCTTTAACCGTATTACGAGAAGTGTGATATATCAAGGTTTTTCAGAATCAAAAGTGTAACATCTTTAACTAAAGAGTACAGCTTTTCATGATATTGCGTTAGTCAAATGTTAGCATTTAGTTCCACTTTTTCAAATGTGTTTAGCGATAGAACAAATAGATATTAGAGTAAGTGCCAAACCCTGAAAATTAACCTAAAAATTCGATTGCCTTTTTAAATAATAAATTAACATTTTCCGGTTTATTTATCGAATGTCCTTCATCTTTAAAAACTAAATAGTCAATTTCCTTTTTGTGTATTTTACATAAATTAATATATTTCTGTACTGATTCAGTATCTATTTTATTATCTTTTTTACCATATGCAATGAATATTGGACACTTAATATTTGAGATATAATTTATAGGTGAATTCTCAATTAACTTTTCCTCCTCTTCAAGTTTACCAACTCTTTCATACAATATCTTTTGGGTATATTCAGGCATATTCTTTAAAAAAGCATGTAAATCCACCGGTCCTGATAAAGCAAGTGCTTTATCATAGTCATTTTTATTTTTAGATACTTCAAGCAGTGTTAGATAGGCACCATAACTAATACCAGCAATAACAATTTTTTTATTATCAAATATTTTTTGTTCGATGATCCATTTATATACTAGATTAATATCATAGAGATCTGCTTCCCCCCACTTTTTGTGAGAACTTTTTCTGTAATTCTTTCCATATCCACTACTACCGTGATAATTTGGGCAAATAACAACATACCCTATCCCTACAAGAATTTCTCTTAATTTATCGTATCCAGGTCTTTCTTGTTGATGGGGACCACCGTGTAACAAAATGAAAGGTGGTCTATCTTCTAAGCTCTTTCCTCTTTGAGTGTATACATTAATAAACGGGCCCTTATTGCTAATTTTATAATTTAAATGGCTAATTATTATCTTATCGTTTTCCTGATTAAAATTTAAATACTCAATTTCCATTTTGGTGTTAATAACTCCGATATCCAAGGGAAGATTAACATTACTAATTTTAAAAATTATATGTTCTTTATTAGAAGCTAACCCATTTATTAATCCTTCTTTTTTAAGATCTATTATTTTGAGTTTATTTTTGTATAATTTATGGATTTCAGACAGTCCATTATTATTTATTAACAAAATTAAATTACCCTGATGTTCTAAGAAATCATCTATATCCCTTTCAATAGATAAGTAAATTTTATTATATCTATCGATAAGTTTTCCCTCCCTTAAATTTTCAATATTCAAACTGTAAATTGAATGATACTCTGTAAACTCATCTGAAAGAAGATAAATAAAGGATTTATCTTCTGAAAATTTTATTTTTTTAATGGAGATTGGCTTAGAAACATCAATGTAAACCTCTCTTTCTTGTAGATCGATAAGGCGAATGTTTAATTTGTCTTGAAAAGTATTTTCTGTAAAAATTATATAATTTTCACCTTTAGATATATCGTTTATTGTTAAGACGTTATTTTCACTTTCATATAATATCTTTTCTTTTTTACTTTTCTTCTCTATCGTTTTTAAAATGAACCTTTTGAATTTATTATTATAAACATTTAGAAGAATTAAATTTAAGGAAGGTAAATCAAAAAATTGTATTATATCATTTTTTGATATTTCCACACTGATTACATCATCATTAACTCCATTCATGGAGTTAATAAAAAACTTTTCTTTTGAAGAAGTATCTTCTACTAATCCTAGATATGAATTCTCACTTCTTTTATCAATCCCCAACACATTATATGTTGGGGGTGGCTCATAGTATGTTTCAATACTTTTTTCATATAAATTATATGAATAAAAAACATTTTGATTTAAGAAGTATATCTCTCTCTTATTCATAAGAAGATTGCTAATAACATTTTCATCCATCCTGTGCCAGCTCCTTCGATTTTTGTGCCATGATATAATGTTTTAAAGAAGGCAAAAAGTAACATATCATGGATACCAAAACAAAGACTATTCCTATAGACATAAATATAAATTCAATATTAATATATTCTGTTAAGAAACCTGAAACCGTATACCCTAATGGAGTAACTATACCGATAAAAGTCTGGGAGGTTGCAAAGTACCTTCCCCTTAAACTTTCGGGTACAATCTCTGTTTGAATATTCACCAACGATAAATTAGCTAAGGAGATAAAAACTCCTAACAAGGTTAATAATGCTAGGGAAATAATTAAGTTTTTTGACAGAGAAAAAGATAATGTCATAGTTGCGGCTAAGAAAAGTGAGAGAGATAACACCATTCTGGAATCAAATTTCCTTACTAATATAGTTGTCAAAATTCCACCGATCATCATACCTATAGGAAAAAAAGTTTCCATTAAACTATATCCTACTGCGCCTTTATTCAATACTACGTCCGACCAAATACCTAGCAAAACTAGAAAAGGAGAAAAACAAAAAAATAAGATAAGGATTAACGGCATGGTATGCAACAACACTTTATTTTTATAAATAAAAATATATGTTGACTTAAAATCAGAAATAAAAAGATTAAAATTATACCTAGTGTTACTTTTACTATCTGAGCTTCTTTCATGCTGATCATGATGAGAGATTTTATTATTGATTAGAAGTAATATGAAAGAAGAAAGAAACATGGCTGAAATTAACAAATAAAATAATACTCCCATTGATAAGATGAGAATCCCGGTTATCGATGCCCCTCCTATTATCGAAAGTTGTTCTATGGTAAATAACTTTCCATTTATAGAAGAAATTCTACGCTCCCCTAATACAGTTATCATATTTGTTCTCACCGCAGGAGAATAGATTTGATTTAAAACGCCTACTATTAATAGAGCGATGCAACATATTAACCAAGTAAACCCAAAAATATAAATTGATAAATATAATAAAAGCACTACAAAAAACTTAAAAAAATCACAAGAGATAATAAGAGTGTTTTTATTTAACTTATCCACAATTAAGCCAGTAACCAGACCCGATAAAGCTGCTATTCCTGATACGCCACCTACAAGTCCAACTATTTTTGCAGAATTGGTCTGTTCCCATACATACCAATAAGTAAAGATAATGATAGCAGTGTTGCTAAATCTTGAGATAGAGTAGCAAATTAACAATATATATTCCGATACTAATTTAGTATTTTTTTCTTTTGCTGAATTGTCAACCAATTGTCCTCACCTTTTATCCTATCAAATATTTCCCAGCCTCCCCATAGGTGAGGAGATTGTACGCAATTACCTTCCAAGTCATTCCAAATACATTCTGTTGCCAATTCAATATCCTTACTATTTTTACTTATTGAATCATTAAGGACTCTAAATCTCAATAATAACTTATCACTTTCAACGTCCTCTTCTATTAAAGTTCGAATCATAGGTACGTTTGAATACGCACTTAAAGTAGCTGGTCCTTTAGGTTTAACTATATAATGACCTAAAAATTCCTCTCCAACAAATTGGTTATGTTTATTTTGATTCACCTGATTTAGTCCATTTAATTCAGGTAAAATACACACTATACAACCTTCTTTAGCTAACTTTATTGCTTTTTTAAATGATGATATTGATGTTGGCAAACCTATAAAATTATTTGACAGATTCGGGTAATATTTGTTAATAATCTTTCTCTGATATAAAACTGCTTCATCATGTGCAAATAAAGCAATTGGTTTATTAAAGAGATGTAACATTACTGAAGGTAACAATTGAAATAAACCCCAATGGTAAAAAATTAAAACAAATCCACTTTCGTTTTTTTCTTTTAAGTAATTAATAGTATTTGCTCCCTTAATATTTATTAACTTAGATGCTTCTTCTTGAAGTCTAAGAAAGTAATAAGCAAGAGTGCTTGGTTTAAATTTTGCATATTCCGTATATTTGTCGGTTACAGTATCTAAGTCAATGTTTCGTTCGTATAAATTGGTATCGTATAGTTGTTCATAAACAAAGGATCTAAAATATCTGAAGTATTCATGATATAAATTGTTCTCTTTCATTTGCAAAAAATGGAATAGATTTTTTAATTTAGAGTCATCATTAATTGTTTTTCTAAGTTCGGTGTAGGTTTCGTAGCTTCTTATTAATTCTTCAATAGAAAATAATCCTGTGGAAAAGTCCGATACTTCTGTATCAAATTTTTTCACAATCTAAAACCCCCTCCTGTTATGAATCATTCATGTTATTGATCACTAGCATTCTACCAAAAGAAAACATTAATAATTTAATTACATAATGGCTGTTTATAACATTAAAACTACCTTCCTCAATTACTCTTTAAAAATCTATTGGTCACACATACAGGTTTCCATACCCTGAACATATTATTTTCTTCAAGTTCATTCAAGATGAAAAAGTATTAGTTGTATTATAAACTTTTATTTTCTACAGAACTCTTAGATTTACCACAAAATTTGCATTCTGGGTGTCTATTAAAATGGTCATATTCCATAGCTATATCCAAAAAATCTAATTCTCCTTTTTTCCCTGATAATAATGGTACATTTATTTCACCAATTACTTTAATAATTTCAAAACTATGAATACATGCCACAATACTAGATAAAAGGTTTAAGCTTGGTGCAGTTTGGGTTCTTTTTTTTATTAATTCGTATTCATGCCATTCTGGTAACTTGACTTGTAATTCATAACATCCCCAACAAGGGGTTTCGTAGGGAATAATAGTGGGTCCAATCATGCCTAAATGGTGATTGTATCCACCACCAATTATATGAGGTATAGATCTTTCCATACAGTACTCTGCAGTTAACATACCTGTGGTAAAAACGTCTGGCTCATCTGTACAGTTAACGACGAAGTCGACCCGGGTATTAATAATTTGCTCTAAATCGGCAGCGTTTGTAAATTTTAACTCATATTTATTTATTTTAATTTTGGGGTTTATGATTTTCAGCTTATCTTCTATAACATTAATCTTTTTTTGTCCAACGTCTTCAATTGAATATAAAATTTGTCTATTTAGATTGCTTATCTCAACCTTGTCATAGTCAATTATTGTAAGCTCTTGTACTCCAAGCTGCGCCAGGTAATAAACAATCCATGATCCTAAACCACCGACACCTATTATAACTACATGCGAGTTTTCAATTTTCTTATGGGTTTCCAATCCCCTATCATTTCCCGATAAACTACTAAAAAAGTCTATTTGACGCTGATATTTATCTTCTTCTTGTCGTAGTAACCTACCATTTACTTGTGGGATAACGCTTATATCAACTAAAGTACTCAGTACGTTATTCACATCTGTCTGGCTAATATCTTCATAAAATTTGACTAGGTTATTAAAAATATCTATATTACTTTTTTTTCCGCCAATAAGATTAATTAATCTAATAACTTTTTCATCTGTTGTAAATGTATGAATTTTATTAGTAGAACTATTTATAAACAATAATTTATCTTTATTTTTCCGGATTTCAATACTACCAGATATTAATGGTATCATATACATAAAGTATCACCTTCATTTAATTTGACCCTGATAATGTTTTCAAAAGACTATTTATTAATTGATTTAGGTCCTTTATTGTCTTAATCTCGTTAATGCTGAATTCTTCTAATTCAATATCATATATCTCTTCTAATCCAATCATTAGGTCAACAATATCAAGAGAGTCTAACTCTAAGTCATTAACAATATCTGTATTATCATCTAAATTGCTTGGCTCAATATCTAATTCTAAAACATCGCAAATATCACTCTTTAATTTATCTATTTCTAAGCTTCTCATATTCTTCCTCCTTTTGTTAAGAGGAGAGGGAAAGTTATTATGATAGATTTAACACTAACATGCAGTATCTGATGATTTGCTAGCTTCTACTAATTCTACTGTTTCTTCAATTTCAAATTTCATAGTATCACCACCTTAATTCTTGTTAATTTTCTATCCCTCTCCTTGTAGCTTATTATAAATTAACAAGAGTGAATAGTCAAATTATTCACTCCATAAAGATAAATGAAAATAAATAAGCGTCTTACCCTAGGTTGTAAACACGATTTTTCCTAAAACAGGAAAATTTTACAGTTTCGAGAGTGATTGAACCGGATTTACATGATGCTTACATTAGATTCCAATCAGGGATAAAGTATCAACTGTTGCTTGTAAATCCCATCTTCCAGACTTCTCTGAAACTTAGCAAAATCTTTAAATATACTATCAGATACTTTAATGTTATTGCCTTGCTTTACATCCGAAAGCAGAGCGGCCGCTGCTACTTCAGCATTTTCCTTTGATTTAAAGAGACTTCCAGAACGTTGTCGTCTTTTCCCTGTTTGGGGATATAGTCCAATATCTATTATAAATGACCACTCACAAGTGCAATTGTCTTCATCACACTTGCAATCTCTCTTAAAATAATGTCCTTTCATAGTGTTTAATTTACCTTATTCGACGTCTATTTATATTCATTATGATTTCAAAAGAGTGGTTACGAATTTACAAGGATAGGACCGGAGCAAAACTTGGCACTATACGTTTAAGAGAGTATGGAATCATTAGGTTATTTCCATATTTTGCTCACTTAAAACTTAAAAAGATCATAGAAGAAATGTATCAAGCAGCATTAGATAATCTTAAAAAACGAAATGGCCAAAATCTTGCTAGAAGTACAAAAGAAGGTGTTCACACGACTGGAAAAATGATCTTCAAAATGGCTACTAGGAAAAAATTCTTTAAAGATGATCCTACTAAATTTGCCTATATAAAGAAAGAACAAGAAGTTATTGTTGAAAGGAATAAAGAAGAACTTGCTTTGTTTTAAAAAACAGCAAAGAATCGTGGACTTGAGCATGACTACTTAATGTTTCTCACCCTCTCCTATACAGGAATTAAGGTTGGAGAATTAGTTGCCCTCAAGTGGAAAGATGTAGATTTTATTAATCAAACGATTAACAAGGCCTTCTCCAGCCAAAACTGGCTCCGAACAAATTACGAATAAGACAATTAATAAACCTGCTGATGAAGTTATTTTAGGCAAGCATGGCTCCGGCAATGACTGGGAAAAGTCACTCGGAGGTCAATTTAACGCATTACAGAAACTTGTTAATGAAAAATTAGGAGCCCAACCTAAACCTAAAGCTAAACCAAAGCCCGACCAAAAATCCATTGATCAGCTAGTGAAGGATAGCTGGTATACATGGCAATGGAGATAAGCGAAAAAAATCTCTTGGCAAAAACTATCAAGCTGTAATGGATATTATTAATGGCAAATCCTCTAAATCCAGTAACTCTTCGGCCAAAAAGTCCAAGACTGTTAAAAAGGGAAGTAAAGTCACTGCAACAAAGTTATACACTACATCATCTAGCAATAAAAATGTCCGCAGTTCTAGTATTACTGGAATTGTTGATACAGTTAACAATAGCTGGAGAAATGAAATCCGTTTGAAAAATAGTGGTGGACCTTATATGGGATTTACAAGGAAACAGGATTTAAAAGAATAAAAATTCCTCCATTGTGGGGGCTTTAAATAATAAAAAATCTTAAGCTATATAATATCACAATAGAGTTACAAGTGTTCTATTCCCTCTATTGTCAGTATTTCACCACCAGCTCCATTAGACGTCCATCTATGCGCCGCGGGCGTCTTTTATTCTATCATGCTAAATAAAACGTAAAGCCTCTTTCGGCAGTACCAAAAACTTTAAGGTAGAATTTTTTACTTTGCTATCATGAGACTTTTTTTATTTTGTACTTTAAATGTAATTAAACATGATTTTTATTAGTTAGTAGATCTACCAACCAAAAAACTAAACTTGGGTAAACGGAAAGTAATATAAAATTTATTATTATCTCCTTGTTTGTAAGATCAGGTAAATCAGCTAATACCCAAAATGTGAATAGAGCAATTATAATTCCAGCTATAAGGTGAAGTAAGACGTTTAATGTATTCCTAACCCCTGTATTATCAATACCTAATGTTATTTTATCAACTCCCATTGAAACAAGGATACCTGCAAGGAAAACAACAGGAGCTGCATACATAGAAATTACAATAGAACCTAATAACAGTTCAGAAATAACTATAGATAAAGATGTATCAAATTCTTCGCTTGCTGTCTCTATTATAGCTGCATTCACAAACCCTATATTAAGAGTAGTAATTATTGCAGGTATTAACTTCATTTTAAATAAGGACATATTTTTTAACATGTTTAACTCCTATATCTACATTATTAGATAAATTTAAAAACGGATATTAAATGTTTCATTTGGAGCCCCAGGTACGAGATACCAAAAACTTTTCCTTGGAAAAGTTTTGAGTTCTGTCCAACCCATGTCATTGTACGCTACTCCCAGATATCATGATTTGGGGCTTTGTCTTTTGAGCCTCGTAAGCTACCACTATAACTGCTATTCATTTTCCCTATATATTGGTAATTGATATTAGGGTATGATTTCCCGAACGGAACTCCTACATCATGGTTGACTTCCCATTCTACATTTTTATTATTTTTAATTAATGGGAAAAATTTATACCTGAGCTTTTAGCTGTATCTCTTTTGACTATTTCATTACTAGTTTTATTTTTGTAGAGGATGGATTCTCCCACTTTTCTTTCTTGCCTTAACTCTTTGCCACCCCCCTGGTGACCATCCCGCATATACATCAGATTGTGTTCGGAATTTATTTAATGTTGGATGAAAACCAAGTCCGTCGCCTTTTAAATATCCACCTGTATAGGATTCTGATTTTTCATTCTACTTCCCGAGAAAAAGTCGTATACCTAAAAACAATACTATATTTCACTGCTTGTGGCTTTATATCTGTTGAAAAAGGGATTGCAACACCTTCTAGTTCTTCCGTGTCTACTTCTTCCAGCAAAACCTTTATTTTCTTCGCTACTTCTCTTCTATCTCCAAATAATTTATCCGTTCCGTTTGTTGTAATTCAACTTTCATCAATTGAGATAGTGATTATTTTTATATTTTAAAAGTTCATACAATAGAGCACAATTGCTGAAAGTTATTAATTATGTAATCAGAATTACTATTTTTTTCTTGCCCATCAGTAAAATAACAAGCACTTATCCCTGCGTTCTTACCTGATAATAAATCTAAATCCCTATCTCCAATCATTATAGCCTCTGAATGAATCATATTATATTTGTTAATTAAATAATTTATTGCATCGGGACTTGGTTTTCTCTCAAACCCTTGTTTGGATGTTATAAAGTCGGAAAAATAATCATATAAACCAAAAAGTTTCAATAACTCAATGGAAGATTCACCACGGTGGGTAAGCAAATAATTTTGTCTATTAGTTGAATGAATGTATTTACAAATTTCTTCGATTCCCTCAAATGGTTTAGATAATTCAAATTCTGCCTCTTTTTTTCGTTTTTTATATTTGGTTACAAATTCATTGTCTATTTGGTATTTCTTTTCATAGTAGCTTAAAGCAAATGACGCAGATACCTTCATTTGTTTCAAAATTTCCTCCACTGGTTCTTCTATTCCTTGTTCTTTAAGCAATTCCCTAAATACTTTTGCCATCACTGGATAAGTATCAAAAAGAGTACCATCAAAATCCCAAATTATGTGCCTGTACATTTTAATCCCCCTTGTATTTAAATTTATAACGCTGTAGAGATGTACGTTAGAGCCCACTAGAAAAGTTAAAAAGAAAGACTACTTCCCTCAATTATATCAGGAAGTAGTCCTTTGTTTATAAACTATTTATACATTAAACAGCTTCACAGGGCAGATGACTTACATCATGCCGCCCATTCCACCCATTCCGCCCATGTCAGGCATTCCGCCACCGCCAGCATTTTCTTCTGGCTTGTCAGCAACAACCGCTTCTGTAGTTAAGAACATTGCTGCAACAGATGCTGCGTTTTGAAGTGCAGAACGGCTTACTTTTGTAGGATCAACGATACCAGCGTCAACCATGTTTACCCATTCGTTTGTAGCTGCGTTGTAACCAACACCTACTTCTTCACCTTTTAAGCGTTCTACAATAATAGAACCTTCTAGGCCAGCGTTATGAGCAATTTGACGTACTGGTTCTTCAATAGCACGAAGAACGATATTTGCACCTGTTGCTTCATCGCCTTCAAGAGATAAATCAGCAATTCTTTGGTGTACATTTACTAATGCTGTACCACCGCCGGCTACAATACCTTCTTCTACTGCAGCGCGAGTAGAGTTAAGCGCATCTTCAATGCGTAATTTACGTTCTTTTAATTCTGTTTCTGTAGCTGCACCAACTTTGATTACTGCTACACCGCCAGCTAGTTTAGCTAGACGCTCTTGTAATTTTTCTTTATCAAAATCAGAAGTAGATTCTTCTGCTTGTGCGCGGATTTGTGCAACACGGCTAGAGATTGCTTCTGTATCTCCAGAACCTTCTACAATAGTTGTATTTTCTTTTGTTACAACTACTTTTGCTGCGCGACCTAATTGCTCGATGCCAGCAGATTTAAGATCTAGTCCAAGATCTTCTGTAATTACTTCACCGCCAGTTAGAACAGCAATATCTTCAAGCATTGCTTTACGGCGGTCACCGAATCCTGGAGCTTTTACAGCTACTGCGTTGAATGTACCGCGTAATTTGTTAACTACTAATGTAGCAAGTGCTTCCCCTTCTACATCTTCAGCGATCATAAGAAGCGGTTTGCCTTGTTGAACAACTTGTTCTAATACAGGCAATACTTCTTGGATATTTCCAATTTTCTTATCTGTGATTAAGATATATGGATCTTCTAGTACTGCTTCCATTTTATCTTGGTCAGTAACCATGTAAGGAGAAGCATATCCACGATCAAATTGCATACCTTCTACTACTTCAAGCTCTGTGTTGAAGCCTTTGGATTCTTCAATTGTAATAACACCATCGTTACCTACACGCTCCATCGCTTCAGCAATTAATTGACCTACTTCATCATCTGCAGCAGAGATAGAAGCAACTTGTGCGATAGATTCTTTTGACTCGATAGGTTTTGAAATAGCTTTTAATTCCGTAACAGCTTCAGCTACTGCCTTTTCAATTCCGCGGCGGATTCCAACTGGGTTAGCACCAGATGTTACGTTTTTAAGTCCTTCACGGATCATTGCTTGAGCAAGAACTGTTGCAGTTGTGGTACCGTCCCCAGCAACGTCATTTGTTTTAGAAGCTACTTCAGATACAAGCTGTGCACCCATATTTTCAAATGCATCTTCTAATTCAATTTCTTTTGCGATGGTTACACCGTCATTTGTAATTAATGGTGAACCAAATTTTTTATCTAAAACAACATTACGTCCTTTTGGTCCTAATGTTACTTTTACTGCATCTGCTAATGTATCAACACCACGCAGCATTGCGCGACGAGCGTCTTCACTAAATTTAATATCTTTAGCCATGTTAAAATTCCTCCTTCATCATGATTCAAGGTTTTATTATAAATTTGATTAGTTTACAATTGCTAAAATATCATTTTCACGAAGAATTAAGTATTCAGTACCTTCATATTTTACTTCAGTACCAGCAAATTTAGAGAAAATAATGCGATCTCCCTCAGAAACTTCTAATGCAACTTTTTCTCCATTTTCCACACGTCCAGATCCCACTGCAACTACTTTACCCTCTTGCGGTTTTTCTTTTGCAGAGTCTGGAAGTACGATTCCGCTTGCAGTTGTTTCTTCTTGTTCGACAAGTTTGATAACAACACGATCTCCTAATGGTTTAATCATGTAGAAATGCCTCCTTAATTCCAATTATTATAATTTTATTAGCACTCTTCGTTAACGAGTGCTAACTCCAATTATTATATTAATTAATTCTCGTAAAAAATGCAAGCACGATGACGCAAAAATTTTAAATTAAGTAATCGATGTTTCCAAGCATGATTTCATGTACTTCTGATTATAATTTTCAGTGATACATATGTTAGAATATACGTTATGGTGATTACACTGCTATCGTTCTGCATATCAAATAGCTATTTCTTATTAAAGGAGCGTTTTTATGACTCGAAGATATACCTATATCATTCTTACATACATCCTTATGCAAGTTTCTGTTTTTCTCGCTGTACCGCTATTGGTATTCGTATTCCATGTTAATCCAGTACTTGCGAACATTTATTGGGCAGTTTTTAGTTTTAGTGCCGGTCTAATCATTGTTCTTTGGCTATTAAAACCAGAAATGCAAATGCGGGCACGCCCGGATGCTGCTGGAATAGGCTCTATCATTGTATGGGCTATAATCGGGGTGTTTATGGCTTTCCTATCTCAGGGACTGGCCGTAACGATTGAAATGGAGATACTAGGAATCGATCCCGGTTCTGAAAACACACAAGGGATTATGAATATGGCCCGTACGGCACCGATATTTATTATTCTTCCAGCAATTCTTGCACCTATTTTAGAAGAAATCATTTTTCGAAAAATTATTTTTGGATCACTTTATAAAAAGATGAACTTTTTCTTAGCCGCATTGATTTCTTCCCTTATTTTTGCCGTGATTCATATGGATTTTACACATATACTCATGTATGCAGCGATGGGATTTGTCTTTGCTTTTCTCTATGTGCAGACCAAGCGAATTATTGTGCCGATTCTGGTACACGCTGGAATGAACTCACTTGTCGTTTTAGCACAATATTCTTTGGATCCAGAAGAGATTCAAAAACAACTTGAACAATTACAATTCATCTTCTTTGGAGGTTAACATGCATCGTCCTTATTTATTTAAAGCTATCACTTACCTCGTATTTGGTGCTCTATTCATTTATTTCGGTATTTCCAGTAAAGGAGAAACCGTTTGGAATACAGTAACACTTATATTCGCAGCATTTGCAGCGTTAAATTTCTATGGTGGATTCCGAATGCTGCGTTTCTATTTTAAAATAAAGAAAAAAAAATAAAAAACTAGCTCTAATTGGCGGTTCTTCTTCTAGGAATTCACCAATGGGCTAGTTTTTTTATACATAAAAATACAACAATGCCAGTCACTATCCATTGCCTATTCTTCTTCCAAAGAATAATGCTTAAGGAAATAAACAAGCGATTGCAATTCCACCGCCAAATCAATATGATGAATGCGAATATGACTTGGCACCGTAATGCGAGCTGGCGTGAAATTTAGAATTCCTTTAATCCCTAAATGAACAAGTCTATTGGCAGTTGCATCCGCTTCCTCAGCAGGTATCGTTAAAATCGCAACATCAATCCCATTAATTTTGTCCTCCAGTTCATCCACATGGTAAACTGGAACCCCGCCAACTTCTTTTCCTACCTTTGATTCATCCGCATCAAATGCCATCGTGATACGGATATTATTGTTCTTTAAAAAATTATAATGTAAAAATGCAGTTCCTAGATTTCCAACACCAATTAAAGCAACCTCCGTGACTTCATGCTGGTCTAGCGTACTCTTGAAAAATCCCAATAAATACTCCACATTATATCCATAGCCCTTTTTCCCAAGAGCACCAAAATAAGAAAAATCTCTGCGAATCGTTGCAGAATCTACTTTAACCGCTTCACTTAACTCTTTAGAAGATACTCGCAGCTTCCCTTGCTGATATAAATTATTGAGAAATCGATAGTATAAAGGCAAACGTTTTGCTGTTGCCTGTGGAATTTTACTTTGTTCCATAAAAAAAGCCTCTCTTCAAATACTAAAATATAAAAGAACTTACATGCTCATTAAACAGAAATTTTTGACATAGTAAGTTTCCTATTACCAATGAATGAAAAGTGCGAAAAAGGATAATAAATATAAATTTTTTATGTATTAAGTTAATAATGCGTTACCACACTCTTCCCTATTAATATTAACAGAAATTTAACAAAGATGGTGAACTTTATCATAAATTTATTGTG
This sequence comes from Oceanobacillus sp. J11TS1, assembly GCF_018333215.1. GTDB lineage: Bacteria > Bacillota > Bacilli > Bacillales > Amphibacillaceae > Oceanobacillus. Next base: position 20,303 of record NZ_BORO01000035.1, read on the forward strand.
GCTTCTATATCGATACGTTACACTAAGAAGAGGTATTTGAAAAAAGTTAGGTTTTCCTTTGAGAGTTGTTCAGAACAAGAGGAAAATAGATGATAGCTTTCCATTCATTCACGACAATTTTTTGAGCAGCTTTTTAATGATTAGAAAGGATGGCAACAATGATATTAATGCAACTAAACGGAATCTCTAAAGCTTTTGGGGCAGAAGAGATTCTTTCTAATATAAAAATCGAAATTAAAGATAATGAGCGTATTGCAATCGTGGGCCGAAATGGAGCCGGAAAATCAACGCTCCTCAAAATAATGGCAGGTGAAACCTCCTATGATGGAGGAGAAATTTTCAAACCGAAAGACTTAACATTTGGTTATCTCTCGCAGCACATGACCTTAGAATCTGGAAAAACGATTTGGAAAGAGATGCTCGATGTCTTTACGCCATTACTTTCGATGGAGAAGAAATTGCGTGAACTCGAACTCCAGATGGCAGATGCTTCTGCTATGGATCAAGCAGCCTACCAGCAGCTCCTCGAAAAGTATGACAAGCTTCAACATGACTATCAAGTTAGAGGCGGATATACTTATCAAGCAGAAATTAAATCTGTATTAAATGGGTTATCCTTTGGAGATTATGACTATGATACATTGATTACAGATTTAAGCGGCGGACAGAAGACAAGATTAGCTCTTGGTAAATTACTCTTACAAAAACCACAGCTTCTTATCCTGGACGAGCCGACAAACCACTTAGACATTGATACACTGACCTGGCTGGAAAGTTATTTAGTCAATTATCCCGGCGCTGTCGTAATTGTTTCACATGACCGCTATTTCTTAGATAAAACGGTATCTATTGTTTATGAGATTTCTAGACATCATTCGAAAAAATTTCATGGAACCTATAGTGATTATTTAACGCAAAAAGCCCTTGATTATGAGCAAGAGAAAAAAGAGTTTGAAAAACAACAAACAGAAATCCAGCGAATGGAAGATTTTATTCAGCGTAATTTAGCACGTGCTTCGACTACCAAACGAGCACAAAGCAGACGAAAACAACTTGAAAAAATAGAACGGATGGAACGGCCTTTAGGTGATGAATCTTCTGCATCTATTTCCTTCCAAATTGACCGTCAAAGCGGAAATGATGTACTAAAAATAAAAGATTTAGCATTCCAATATCCCGATACAGAACAACCTATTTTTAAAAATATCACACTGCACGCGAACCGTGGCGATCGCATCGCGCTGGTTGGTCCAAATGGTGTCGGGAAAACCACCTTATTAAAAAATATTGTTGGGAAACATCAACCTAATCAAGGCGAGATTCAGTTAGGAACGAACGTTCAAATAGGCTATTATGATCAAGAACAAGCGAATCTAAACTCGAATAAGACCGTTCTCGGGGAGCTTTGGGATGACTATCCGCTGGTCAATGAAAAAGATATTCGTACGATCCTTGGTAATTTTCTATTCACGGGCGAAGACGTTCTAAAACCAGTGTCTGCATTAAGCGGTGGAGAAAAATCAAGACTAGCCTTAGCTAAATTAAAAATGCAAAAGGCAAATTTGCTTATTCTTGATGAACCAACCAACCACTTAGATATTGATAGCAAAGAAGTGCTAGAAAGTGCTTTAATTGATTTTCCGGGAACCATTGTATTTGTTTCGCATGACCGCTATTTTATTAACCGTATTGCTGATCAAGTCGCAGAAATGCAAGCAAATGGTGTTAAAATGTACCTTGGAGACTATGATTATTATTTAGAGAAAAAGGCAGAAGAAGAAGAGCGGCGATTGTTAAAATTACAAGAACAACAGGCAGGGCAAGAAAAATCTGTAACTTCTACGAAACGACTCAGTTTTCAAGAGGAAAAGCAACGTCAGCGTGAAGAACGTAAAAGAAAGCGCCGGATTGAAGAGTTGGAAATATTGATTGAACAGAAGGAAACAGAAGTTGCTGATATTGAATTGGCAATGACGACACCGGATGTCTTTGATGATCACAAAAAGACGATGGAATTAACTGAGAAATTATCCCGTTTAAAAGAAGAATTAGATGACTACATGGAAGAATGGGCTGTATTAGAAGAAGATTCATTAGATAATTGATATAATTTTCAGACCGTTGTATACTAAAAGCAGGCAGATCGATTGCCTGCTTTTTCACACTTTAGGTAAGTAATAAATGGAGGTTGTTGTCTCGTGGCGATACCCATCGTTACTTTTTTGATTTTTATCATCGGCAGTTTTACGTACTATGCTTTGAAAGAAACAACGCTATCTACCTCAATCAACGAAGATGCACGATTATATGCTGTTCTTCGTTTCCTTCCCTATGGAATTATCTTTATCAGCCTCTTCAGCAGTGCATGGCTTGGTATTGCTATCGCTATGCCAATTGCCCAGTATCTCTCCAAATTTGTTTTGCCTTTTTCACAAGTTATCAATCAATTCATTGCGGTGTTTTCCTTGAGCATTCTCTTATTTGGAGTTTGGCTTTGTATGGGATACCTATTGCCAAAATGGCTTGCAAAAAAGCACCCGCAACTTATTATCAAAGGACTATCCCTATTGTCCTTAACTTCCGTTGATAAAGACATCCAGGATCTAAAATCCCTGCCAAAAAAACAGCAGGAAGAAACGCCAAATATCATTGAATTTAGCGGAAAAGATGTAGGAGAAATTGCAACACATCGTACAGACTTAGCAGTTCTGCAAATGGATGCCAGCTTAGATGACGTTTTTTCGATGATTGAAGAAGTAGAATTCACTCGCATTCCAGTTTACGATCAAGATATTGATCAAATTGTAGGGATTTTATATGTAAAGGATTTCTTTAGCCTTCTTAAATCAGGCGTTTCCCCTGCCTTTTTTTCTCTAAAATACCTTATTCGAAATGCCCATTTCGTGAGAATGAATCAAGAAATTGACGACGTTTTTAAAGACATGAAGAAAAAAGATTATACCATCGCAATCGTTCTCGATGAATTTGGCGGGACACATGGCTTAATTACCTTAGAAGATATTATCAGAGATATTACAAAAGATTTATTAGGTGAGCAAAAATCAATAGCGCCAGAATCAAAAGAAATTGTGCACCTTACAGATAACCGCTATCTTATTGCTGGCTCGACAAGTTTGTTTGTCCTAGAAGGTACGCTTGGGGTGGAGTTTCCAATTGATACGGATCAAACATTGGCTAACTTTTTGTCAGAGTTAATGACCCATCTCCCGGAGAAACAACACACCATAAAGTATAAACATCTGCAGTTTACGATACAGTCGGTAAAAGACAATCAAATTGAGTCAGTTATTGTTACGGTGCATGATGAAGATATTATGGAGCATCAATTTATTGGATAGGTTTATCTTTAACGCAAAAGCGCATGAAGATAAAATAAATTATCTCCATGCGCTTTTTTATTTAAATAAATAGTCATTCTGTATCGTTTCCTCTACCGCCACTCTATAAATAACTGCTACTCCCAACATGGTCGACATCACAGAGCTTCCCCCGTAACTTAATAAGAGCAGAGGGATACCGGTAATTGGCATAATTCCAATCGTCATGCCAATGTTTTGAAAAACATGGACAAGCATTAAACTTAAAAATCCAAAACAGAAATAAGCTCCGAATGGCGAGTGTTTATATATATTTAACCCTAACGTTACTAATTTATATAAAAACATAAAATATAGAAGAACTACAAATGCACTCCCGACAAAACCAAAACTTTCGCCAATCACAGAGAAGATAAAATCTGTTTGTGCTTCTGGATAATTTACTTCAATACTTCCCATTCCTTTACCAAATAATTGGCCCGATCCAAGTGCCATATGCGAACGTTCAAAATGGTAGTTTGCATCTGCTGTTTGCTGTGATGGGTCAAACCAGGTCATAACACGGTCAATTTGATAAGCTTTTACTCCAAGGGTATCTATAGCAAATCCCGGAAACTCGATAACAACTAGCAATGCCATTCCAATAACAGCAATACCAGAGAGGATCAAGGAAAAAATGATTTTCCAATTAATCCCTGATAAAATAATCAACATTCCTACAATAAATAAATATACCATCGCAGTCCCGAAGTCCGGCTGCAGCATAATTAGAAAAACCGGGATTCCAGTATACAAAAGTAACTTTCCAAGAAGCTTTAAATCTGTCTTCAGGGTGCTTACTTCGAATTTTTCCTTATGTTTGCTGATTACTGCCGCTAGGAAAAGAATCGTAGTTATTTTAACAAACTCTGCAGGCTGAAGAGACATCCCTGGCAGAAAAGTGTACCAGCTCTTTGCGCCGTTAATTGATTTTGCGATAAACTCTGGGCTGATAGGCAGCAATGCTAATATAACAATCCCGCCTAAATAACTATAGAGACTTGTTTTATACAATTGCTCCAAGTCCAAAAACTGAACAGCTGCAATCATGCCAATACCAATTACGTAAAATATCATTTGCTTTAATACGAAGTTCGAGTCATATTGCTCTAATTGTTGTGCATTATATATCGCCAAAAAACTTATTATTGCAAAGGCAAGCAATAATAAGATCAGGTCGGTTTGAAAATAATAATTTTGTTTTTTATTCATCGGGTTCCCACCAAATTTCTTGCTGTCGATATTCTATACTTTATCCCGCTATTCATCTTATGATTATCCACAATGATTTTTAGCGAAAAATGTCGACATAGCTAGTTATTCATAAAATTATTCACATCATCCACAATGAAATAATCAGTTATCCACTTTTTCATATAGAATCGCTATCGATTTTATAAACGATCGTGCATATCCTATTTTAACATTAAAGAGGGATTTGCGTTTAAATCTAGTGCAGTAAATTTTTCTTTTTTATATAAAATTGTTCCAGCTGCTGCAATCATAGCTGCATTATCTGTACATAAATGAATTGGTGGAATAGACAGATCAATACTCAAATCGCTAAAACGATTCTTTAAACTTTTTCGTAACCCTTTGTTTGCAGCAACGCCGCCAGCAACAATCACTTGCTTCACATTATATTGATTTGCTGCACGAAACGTTTTTTCCGTTAATACGTCAATAACACTTTGTTGAAAGCTCGCTGCAACATCTGCCGGATCTAGTGTTTCGCCACGCTGTTCTGCATTATGAAGCGTATTGATAACAGCTGACTTTAAGCCGCTAAAGCTAAAGTCATAACTTCCCTCTTCCAGCCAAGCACGCGGAAAATCAATCGTTGCCTCCCCTTCCGTGCTTAAACGGTCAATTTCTGGTCCGCCCGGATAAGGAAGTTTTAACATTCTTGCTACTTTATCATATGCTTCTCCAGCAGCGTCATCTCTTGTTTCACCAATTAACTCATAGTCATAATGATCTCTCATAAGAACTAGCTCTGTGTGCCCTCCTGAGACGATAAGAGCTAATAGTGGAAAAGTAAACTCATTCTCTAATCGGTTCGCATAAATATGCCCAGCGATGTGATGAACACCAATAAGCGGCTTATTTTTTGCAAAAGCCAGTGCTTTCGCTGCATTCACACCAACCAGAAGTGCCCCTACCAGTCCTGGACCTTCCGTAACAGCAATTGCATCGATATCATCCCAAGTTACTTCTGCTTTGTTTATTGCCTCTTCTAAAACCATTGTAATTTGTTCTACATGATGTCTAGAAGCTATTTCAGGAACAACTCCGCCAAATCGCTTATGGCTTTCAATTTGTGAAGCAACCACGTTAGAGAGTATTTCACGACCATTCCGTACAATGGATGCAGCCGTTTCATCACAGCTTGTTTCTATACCTAATATAATTGTATCTTTTTTCATTTTAAATTCACCCACATTACCATAGCATCTTCAAAATTATCCGTGTAATAGTGCTTTCGTATTCCACCAGGAACAAGCCCAAACTTCCTGTATAAGGATTGAGCAACTACGTTAGAAACACGTACCTCTAAAGAAAGCCGCTCTATCCCTTGGCTTGTCATCAAAGCCATGACATAACCAAATAACTTCTCACCGATTTTATGTCCACGCATATCCGGGTGAACAGCAAAGTTTGTTATTTGTCCATCTTCCCATACAATCCATGAACCGATATAGCCAATAATTCGCTCCTGTATGCAGGCTACAAAATAATAAGCATGTTCATTTTCACATAGCTCTTTATGAAATACCTCCGCATCCCAAGGTTCTGCAAAAGAAGCTTCTTCAACTTCTAGTACACCCGGGATGTCCTCTAAGGTCATCTGACGAATGACAAGTTCACTCATGAATTTGTTTTTTCCTTCTGCTGCTTTTGCCAGTTTGCTTCTGCCTCTGCTAAGCGAAGATAATTGGGAACTAATGCATGTACAGAATCTGCTTCTCTTTCCGATCCTAACAATGCTAGATGAGAGGCTTTTGGTAAACGTAATGACGTATCGGCGATGATTGCTTTATCCTGCAAATGCTCGATAATCAATTCTTCAAAAGAGGCTATATCCGGACTTATGAACAGCACTTTTTCTTCCTGATTTTTGAGTTTTGTCAGCCATTCTGTCATTAATATATTTTCTTCTTCCATCACCGTTTCGAGTTTACCATTTTTCCAGTGATACGCACCTGTGTAAACCAAACCACGTCTTGCGTCAAAAAATGGGCAAATGATCCCTTCAAATAATGTCCCTTGATAAGCCAATGTCTCTAAACTCGATACACCGATAACTGGTATATTCAATGCCCAAGCCATTGTTTTGGCTGTTGCTAAACCAATTCGAACCCCTGTATAAGATCCCGGCCCTTGAGCAACAACAATCCGATCTAATTCAGAAGGTTGGACATGAACGTCTTGCATTAACTTTTCAATTGCTGGCATTAAACGCACAGAATGATTTTTAGCAATATTGGTGGTGATTTCACCAATTATTTGTTTATCCTCCAATAATGCCACACTCAAAACTTGATTGGAAGTATCCATCGCAAGTATTTTCATAAAAAAACTCCTAACTCAATGCTTTCACAACTTGTTCGAAATGCTCCCCGAAAGGAGTAAGTGTTATTTCCCGACTGTTATCATTTTCTGAATAACGAAGGGCAATATCTAAACGCTCTTCTGGCAAGAAAGGTGCAATAAAACTTGCCCATTCAATCACTGTAACTCCATTTCCAAAGAAATAGTCATCAAAACCGATATCCTCCATTGAATTCTCCAACCGATACACATCCATATGATAAAGAGGCATACGGCCGCGATACTCTTTCACAATTGTAAAAGTTGGGCTGCTGATATTTCGTTTAATATCCAGTCCCTTTGCCAACCCCTTTGTAAAAGTTGTCTTCCCGACGCCCAATTCACCTTCAAGGGTCAATACATCATTCGGCTGTAATTCTTTAGCTAATCGATATGCAAAATCCTGTGTATCTTTTTCTGTTTTTAAAAGCTTTTGCAACGCATCCACCTACTTTAAATGTGTGTATCCACTTTTCGTTAATTGTTTCGTCTCTCCTGCCGATTGAATGAGGACACTTGGTTTTGCTGCTTCATGAACATAACCAATCTGCTGGACTGGTGTATCTGTTTCAGCAGCAACTGCCTGTACCTTTTTCCAACCCTGTTCAGAAACAGTCCCTAAAAGTTCAAAGTCTTCTCCCCCTGATACTTTCCAATCATACTGCTGTTTCTCAGAAAATTGGTCAAAGTTTTTGGAAACGGGAATCCTTTCCTCTATAATAGTGAGCTCTACTCTCGAGGCCTCTGCTATTTCATTCGCTTCATTTGAAATCCCATCACTAATATCATTTAATGCCACACGATCTATATCCCTCAACCCTAATGCCAACGCTACTCTCGGCTTCGGTAATCGGTGACGCTCTATATAGTAATTCTTATCTTTATATTCTTGCCCTTGCAGCAATATCTCTAACCCCGCTCTGGAATCTCCTAACGTTCCTGTAGCAAAAACAATATCACCCGGTTTGGCATGGCTTCGGTATCTTGCTTTATCTTTTGGTACATAACCCATAGCTGTAATCGAAATCATTAAACGATCACTCGATACAGTATCCCCGCCAATCAAGTCCATTCGATACAAGGAAGCAAGTTCATTCATCCCCTGATAAATTTCTTCTAAAGATTCTTGTTTCCACTTTTTTGGAATACACATCGAAACCAAATAAAAAGCAGGTTCTGCTCCCATTGCTGCTAAATCACTAATATTTGCAGCAAGCACACGATAGCCGATATGGAAAGGCTCCATGGTTTCTAAAGAAAAATGAATGTTTTCAACAAATGTATCAACCGTGGTGACAATATCAGAGGTACTGCGTAAAACAGCCGCATCGTCGCCAATTCCTTTTATCAAAGAAGGCTGTTTATATGCTTTAGGCTTAATAGCGTTGATAAATGAAAATTCATCCATGATTATATCACCAATTCCTTTATTTCACGTCAGAAATGAAGTATTCTTACGCAGTGAAATCTTAATATGCAAGTATAACAAAACAAACATTCGCTGAAGAACGAGCGAATGCAAGTTTTTCTAATCTACTACTTATCATAGCAAATCAACGCCAAAAAATAAAAAATTAAGTCATAATAATGGATGCAAATGATTGGTCTTATCCAATTCATATATTTTTCATCATCACAAGTGCCAAGTTTAAGTTATGGCATTAAAAAAACACATGTTTCTTAACGGAAACCATGTGTTGCTGATTACTATTATTTTAAAAAATCATGGCGGTCCGGACGGGACTCGAACCCGCGACCTCCTGCGTGACAGGCAGGCATTCTAACCAACTGAACTACCGGACCAAACTTATGTATTGCTTCTTTGCTTATCCAGTACTTCATTGGTGAATCTGGATCTTATTTGGTTGCGGGGGCAGGATTTGAACCTGCGACCTTTGGGTTATGAGCCCAACGAGCTGCCAGACTGCTCCACCCCGCGATATGAATAATTAGTATTTTTCTATTCCTCTTAACGAGGACAAAACCTATTATATCCTTTTTTGAAGAAGAATGCAATACCTTTTTAAAACTTTTTTATCCATTCAGGGTTCTTTTTGTATATTTTAGTATATTTTACGAGGTTAACCAAAATAACAAATTCTTATAACCATATTTTATGGCAATATGAATACCAAAATTAAATGAATTATCTGGCGGAATGGTAATGATAACATGTGTCACCTTGAGCGCTTGCGCAATTACCAATTATTGGCAAATAGAATCAGTATCTAATATCCATTGATATACATATTTGAAAACGCTCGATACAGTGTAACCATATTATAATGCGAGTTTACTTAAAGATGAATTGTAACTATCAGACAAAAATGGACCGCTGCCTTAGATATGACGTTAGTCACAAGGCGTAGCCGTAAAAGCAAGTAATTCTATCTACGTATTAAAAAATAAACACCTAAACCAACAAAATTATTCCTATTATAATTACAGCACTTTTAATTACAGGCACCGGCAATTTTTGCAAAAATATTGTGACAAGTTCTAATTCAAAAAAATATTTGCAGGAAATCGACTTTTAGCTTTAAGATCAATCTTATTCATTTTGAAAATACTATTGGCAATAACAATAACGCCCCAGATACAAAAAATACTGCCTAATATATATCCCACCCTGTTCTCCCCTTCCTACACGCTTATCATAAATGTATCATACCTCATCTATCTTATCACTGATGAAATTCAGCTAAAATGTATAACGAGTTATTACAAATACGCAGCTATTTGTGCTCTTTTTCAAATACGGTTAAATGTACAGTATTTCTGATCCGCTGAACAAAAGCTTAGCGCGCATGTCTAAAAATGTAGAGTTCTGAGCCTCCGTTCTTTGGGGGGTTCTCGACATTAATCGAATTTCCTTTACTTAAGTGATAAAGAAATATGTCCCTACTTACAGCCAATTTTGACTTTCGCCACGGGCATAAGTGCGACTTTGACTCTGTCTGTTCCTGTCGCCAAATCTTCTTTACGGCTCGTAGCTCTAATGTTGGCGCTCAGAGCCGATACGGCTACCTTTACCTTTCTATGAATCATTATCCACAAGGAGATAATTTTATAATTTCTTATACAAAAAAAGAGTTAAGCATAATCATAATGCTTAGCTCTTTTTATTTGCCTGGCAGCGTCCTACTCTCGCAGGGGGAGAACCCCCAACTACCATTGGCGCTGAAGAACTTAACTTCTGTGTTCGGCATGGGAACAGGTGTGACCTCTTCGCTATCGCCACCAGACCTAAAATATTTAATTGGGATTTTGCACCCTGAAAACTAAATAA
>NZ_BORO01000036.1 GCF_018333215.1 Oceanobacillus sp. J11TS1
TACGGGGAGTAGGTAAGAAACGAGCTAATTTTCAGACACCTTCCCCGGGTACCCGGGGAAGGTGTCTGAAAATACATCCCAATAGAGAGGATACCCTATTAATTTACACAAACTTATTGACAGTACCCTCCTTTGAACACAGGAGTTAAGAAACAGGAAGATGTTACTATATTTCTATGTTAAATTAAAATAATCTTAAGTACTTAGTAAATAATATCATTCAAGAAATCTTTTTTCTTGAAATCTAATAAATTATTTTCTTATAGGTGTAATTATTAACGCAATAAATAAATTAAAGACACCAAAAATAACGACAAATGACACCCAATAAATTAAAGAATTATTAATAGGTAAATCGAAAAATCTTATAATTAACCGATGTACAACTATTGAGATTGTTAAAATAAAGCAATTTAATATTGTATTTGATATAGCACGCATATAATTTAATTCCTCCTACAATGAGATAGTGCGATCAGATTGCTTTGCAATATCACTATCATGTGTAACACAAACTATCGTTTTCCCATTCTCTTTTAAATTTTTAAAAATAGAAAGAATGATACCTTTATTGTAATCGTCCAAATTTCCAGTAGGTTCATCTGCAAAAATAATTGTACAAGGTTTTAGTAAGATTCTTGCAATCGCTAGTCGCTGCTGCTCCCCACCACTTAACTGGTATACTTTTTTATCTAAATATTTATTGCTTAATTGTACTTTTTCTAGAACACTTATTAAATCAGAATCTTTTTTGAATGAACTATATTTTGTTGAAATTAGAAGATTATCTTTAACTGTTTTATCATTCATTAAAACATAATTTTGGAATATATAGCCAAAATGATATCTTCTTATTTTCATTAAGTTTTTACCTTTTGGATTAATCTTATCTAGAAATTTTACAGTTCCAGAGTCAGGAGTGTCTAACATACCTACAATATTGAGTAGTGTAGATTTACCTGACCCGCTGTTACCGACTATAGTAATAAACTCATTTTCATTAATATCTAGAGAAAAATCAGTAAAAATCTCCACGCTTTCAAAAGACTTAGAAATATTTCTTAGTTCTATCATATTTAATCTCCTTTTAGAATGGTACTACTATTTTTTTGTTGTATTATTTTTCCTACCAACATGATTGTTATCATATCAATGAGTAGTAATACTACGATAGAATAAATTGTAATTATGGAAGAAAAAATAATATATACTGCAATACCAGAAATAATGTTTGTAATAAACATGGTTAAATATAAATACTTATTACTGAACCAATGAGAATAACCAAATAAATATTCAATATATAGTTTATATATATTTGGAGCATAGTAACACCATGTAAAAATAATAATGCAAAGAAATGATAAGATTAACATAAAAATAAGAGTTATTATTTGTTGATACATTAGTTGTTTCGCTTCTGCAATTTCTTGTCCTTTTTCTTGAAATACGGAACTAACTGAAGGAATATATCCTAATGTATCCGTATCATTTAATACATTTGATATAGATGAATAAGCACTTTCGCTGTTATCATAATAATATAAATTTGTAGTAACATGGGCACTTATAAATGATGTATCCATTGTCGGCTGATAGATAACAGCGATAGGATCAGTAACTAGATTATTATTTAAATCTCCTGAATTTGAATTTAACGTAAAATAGTCTTGATTGTTCTCTACATAAATGATTTGTATATCTAAATCATCAATAGAAATGCTATTTAAAGGCAGCCCTATTTCTTCATTATATATGTTATCTACTTCTACCTTTTGGAAATAAAAAAAGTCTAAAAAGTTATGTTTTATTTCCTCTTCATAGTCTCGCAGTTTTTCTGGTACCAATAAAGATAAAGTTTCTGAATCATAATTAATTTTATCTTTGGCATTTTCTCCATCTATCGTATATATAGGATTAAAATCCAAATAGTTCTCATTAATTGTTACATTACGTCCATCAATAGATGTGTGGGGATTTGATCCTGATTCTTCCGTATCTAATTCATAAGCATATATTGAATCATTTATACCCAAATCTATATTCAAAAAATTTACAGAGTCTATTAAGATTGCTGATTTCTTCTCATTTAACTCATCATAAAAATCCGATAATTTATTATTAATTTGACGATCAGCTGATAAGTTATTCATCACATTATCAGGAATATGAACATTTATCCTGTATAAACCTTCTGTTATGTTCCAATATTCATTTGATTCTAGCTGTTTATTTAAATCTAACAAGGAAGTTACTGAAAAAATATTAACAGATAAGAGGATAGATGTAATAATAAACTTAGCCATTACCGACGCTATTGCATAATTTTTAAATGGTAGTTTTCCTTTCAAATTCACACTGCTGATACCTAATCTTAATATCATTCTTATCATTAGAAATGCGATTAAAAATCCAATGCTCATTACGATAATGACAACAATGAAAAATAACCCAATATATATATAAACATAATGATATTGTTTAAAATAAAATATGAAAATTGTCAGTGCAATAATACATGAACCTAAAATATAAGAAGCTACTTTAAAAAATGGTTTCATCAGACCTTTAAATATTTCTTTGAAAGAATATCCCCATAATTGATATATATAAATTAATTTTTTTTCGCTAAATATGTAAAATATAGAAACAATAGAAAAATTAATAAAAGTAAAGAAAACGATTAATAGTAAAGTTAGATCAACAAAGTAGAATGGAGATAATTCGTTATTTACGAACTCAATATGACCAAAAGGTGATAATACTTTTTCCAATTCTGTATTTATATCTTGATTGGAAGAAGAAATATATAAAATATCTTGTAAACCTACATTTATTACTTGATCCATATTATGAAATTTTAAATCAAGCTGTGAAGGCGGCGTGGAAATCATTCCAGATTGGTTATTTTCATAGTTGAAATTATTAGCAATAAACTCATTCTCTTCCGGAAATGTTCCATCTACAAGATCTATATTAGGATCATCTTCTAAATTAGTTGAATAAATATGCATCGTTTCGTCATCAAGAAAGGTATACTGCGAAATATTCACATGATGTTTTTTAGAAAATTGTTGTATCGCATCTAAAAATTCATCTTGTGAACGCTCATCATTAGGTATGATATTTACTTCCTGATGATCATTCATCACCATATCATATGAAAATTTTTGAAATGCAAAATTAAATGCAAATAGTAATAATGAAAAAAGAAACAATATAAATGAAATGACGGTAATTATTTTTTTCATAAAAACACCTCAATAAAACGGGTTTGCTCAAAAGCAAACCCGTCACAATTAATATTTAGAGTGGCAAAGTACTCCAGTTTGCTTTGTTTCCCCATCCGCTTTGAGCTATAGTAGATTTTGCTGTTCCATTACCTCCCATTATCCACGCTGATCTATCTGTAGCTCGGTGATTACTAGTACTAGCTCTATGAATTTTTGTCTGGTGGTCATAATAGGAATACACTTCTTTAAGCCCAATAAAGCCATGCTCCCAAGTGCCTCCTCCAGCAAGTTCAAACACAAGCGGATTTACATCGGAATCATTTTCCACTTCTTCCCCATCAATTGTTTCAGTGTACGTATCAGTATCATAATCGTATGTTCCTTCTTGCTTTCCATCATCTGAAGCTGCAAATGTAGTGGATACTGGTACACTCAGCATTACAGCACCTGCAAGTGTTAATGACGCTAATTTCTTGTTCATAAAAATCTCCTCCATTTTAATTAGAATTTTTTAAGTAGATTCATGATGACTATTTTTGTTACACTAGCGTAACGTGGTTGCAACACTACCAGAAAATTCTATTATTATCAATAGTTGGTGAAATTTAAAATTTTCAATATTTTATTATATGAGTGAATTTCATAATTCTTAATCCGTGTGCCCCAATGAAGTTCAGAACACGAAAAAAGAAGTACCTCCCCCAAAAATATCAAGCGATTATTTCAGCGATTGATCTGGACTGTATGTATCATGCGATTAATAAAAAATCTCGACTTGGAGCACCTGTTGAACTAAATTATGCAGGAAATTATTTCTTTTTTTGTTCGCTACATTGAGCGTATCCCAACCATCAAAGACATAATCAACCGTCTAAACAATGACTTTATCTTTGAAATGAACTGCGGATTTCTTGTTTCTGATGCTACTGTGGCGAATTGCGAAAATAAAATATTACCCAGGCCGAGAATCACGAACCCTACAACCATCGTCATTTTTATACCCATTTTAGCCAATACTTTTTCAGCTACGACCATAAAAATAGGCACTGGCAATACGGCCATTGCTCCGGCAGAATATTGTAGCACTTGTTGTAGATAAAGAATCAATATATTTTAATGGGAACCATGCTGCCTGTGTTAAAAAGACGCCGACATTACCAATACCGAAAGCCTCTTCCGGAATACTCTCGAAAAGTTCATTGAATGAAAAGGCAATATCATTTTCTTTCAACTTAATTTCAAAATCTAGCGGCAAAACTACTTGATTTATGGTAAAATGTTTAAACATAAGGACACCTCCAAAATTATTGTTTGGTCACTTTAATTTTATCAAAAGGTGTCCTTTTTGTTTACTAAAATAATGACAAAAAAGGCGTAAGGTCTCCACTTTTTAGTGTAAACTCCAACGCCTTCATTTTTCTTTACTTGAATTTTGTCCCAGCCTCAATTAGTTTTTTGGTTGTCTGTTGTAATTGTTGCTATGATAATCATTTTTTATCTATAAAACACTTTATCAACGTTATACTTCGACTGGAGTTGATTAATGATATATGTTTCATAAATTTCTCGTTCCATTGGATCCTCTACTAAACAAATATCGATTTTATTTACCTCGTCTCTATGGTTTTTAATAGGTGAAACATTATCTTCAAAATGCTTTTTAATTCTTTGACGTAGTTTCCGTGCTTTTCCAACAAAAAGAAGCTCCTCATTTTTATCAAAGAATAAGAAAATGCCGCCTTTATCTCTTGGTATTAAGTGGAAATCGATAAATCCATAAATATCTTTGATTACGGGTTCATTTTCTTTCGGAATTTGTTTCCGTTGGGTAATCGTAATATCTGGATTGGGTATGCTAATGTTTATCATGTTTCATCACGTCCCTTTTTTGTATAGAAGTAAATGCTATCATATGGAGGAGTGAAATGCTATTTAACAGTTAATTCACATACTTTCTTCCACTCTCTCTGCTAGTTTAAATAGAAATCGATAAATTAACCGATAAGCTTCCTCTAATGACATTTCCTCCTTAAACCCACCTACATAATTCAAGGCAAAATTCAAGTCAAACAAGCCATCCGTTTGATTAAAAATCAATTCAAATCTTGCTTCATCTCCATGTAATTCTTTACTTAAGTTTTCTTTAAGTGACCTCTCAAACTTTTTCTGCAACTGTAATCCTACCATGGCGTCATATGTTCCAAATAAATCACTCATTTCCAATGAAATCCCATCGACGCCGATGATTTCCAACCAATTAGATTCTAAGAATAGAAATTCATTCTTATGCTTTTGAAGATAGTCGATCGGCTGTTCTAAAAAAGCGAATGATTCTTTAGAGAGCGTTTCTTCTGTATTTTTATCACATCTTTCAATAGAAGCATCTAGGAAACGTGTTGTAGGGTCTTTTTCTATTAATGTAACGTCGCTCGATATTAATTCATGTTTCTCTATATACTCTTTTTCCTCTTGATATAGCTCAATTTTATTTAACGAAGCTGCAGCTTGTTGCTCTTCGCTCATCAATGATGAAATATATTTTCCCATTCGTGTATGTAACATAGATATAACCTCCTAAAATTGGGTGTCCGCCGCCGAGTGTTCATTTGGGATTAAGCTCTCCATTTCGCATAAATCACGCTTTAGCGTGGGCGTTTTCTACCTCTGGTTGTCGTGCCTGAATTCCCCTTTGGCCGATGCTTATTAGATCTTTTACTGGAAGAAGGCGTTGCAACATTTCTTCCGTTTCTTCTACGGCCTTCTGAGGGTTTCGCTTGTTTTAATTGCTCGCGATTTGCTCTCTGATAATCCGCACGATTAGGGATACTGACTCCTTTAATCACTTGTATTTCCAATTTTTGATGAATCCCCTTTTCAATCATTCGCAGGAACTCTACATCCTTAGGAGCCATTAAAGTAAAGGCAACCCCATCGCCACCTGCCCGGCCAGTACGTCCAATCCGGTGAACATAGCTTTCCACATCATGCGGAATATCATAGTTGTAAACATGTGTCACCCCTTCGACATCAAGCCCCCTTGCCGCAACGTCTGTTGCAACTAGGAATTGAGTTTTCGCCTCACGAAATCGTTTCATCGCTTTTTCACGTTTAGACTGGGATAAATCACTGTGCAACTCGTCTGATTCGAACCCGTTGGCAATCAAAGCTTCGTGAAGTTTTCTGGCACGGATTTTAGTTCGGCAAAATATAATCGCTAAAAATGGTCGATGTTCTTCGATTAAATGGATTAAAGTTTCTTGTTTTCTCCGATCAGTTGTTTCAATTACAACTTGTTTAATTTCTTCAACCGTAACCTTCTTTGCTTTCACTTCAATAAATTCTGGCTCGACCATATATTTTTTCACAAGAGATTTAATTTCTTTTGGGATGGTCGCAGAGAATAGCATGGTTTGTCTGGTAGAAAGTGTTTCATGAATGATGTCATCTACCTCTGGAAGAAAACCCATATGTAACATTTGGTCAGCTTCATCTAACACAAGCATCTGAACCGTTGAAAGATCAAGGCTTTCACGGCGAATATGATCTAATAACCGACCAGGAGTTGCAACGATAATATGGTTGGCACCTTTTAATTTTTTTAATTGACGGTTCACATCTTGACCACCGTACACAGCTAACGTATGGATGCCTTCTACGTTTTCAACCATTCTCTTGATTTCTTTTGAAATTTGCTGAGCCAATTCTCTTGTTGGGGTTAAAATAAGTGCTTGAACATCCGGCTTCTGCACATCAATCTTTTCAATAATAGGAAGAACAAAAGCCAACGTCTTTCCTGTTCCCGTTTGTGCTTTCGCAATAACATCCTTCCCCTCTAGTACGGATGGAATCGTCCGTTCTTGGATGGAAGTTGGTGCATCAATTCCTAATGACTTTAATGTATGGTTAATCTCTTTTCGAATACCAAGTTGTAAAAAATCAAGCAAAGCTGATCACGTCTCTTTTCTTAAATTAATGCCGTGGTATTTGTTCCAAGGCTTTTTTAACTATAGCATATTGGTTAGTATTTACAGAGTGATTGGGTTTATTTATGTCGTATTTCCATGGCTATGTTCTTTTTGGAACATGACCCCAAAAAATTAAAAGAAGACAGATAAACTGCTCCCCTGCCAATTGTTTATTTAGACTTGCTTAAAAAAGATGCTGGTATATCTGCTTTAAATGATAACAATTTATTTGTTGTTGGGTTTGGGAAGGCTAAGGTCTTTGCATGTAAATCGAGTCTGCCAATAGGTTTATAGTAGAGATCTCATTAAGACATGAATGGAAGAATCTTATGTTTAAAGTTAATTATTTCCTCATTCTTGTATTCAAACGCAATATTGTCTGTATCAGTGAGAATAAAATTTAGGAAAAAGAGACAAAAATAAGATTGTCTATACATTGGCTGAAACTTCAGATGAAAAATAGCGAAAAGGCGCGTTAACCCTTCATCAAATTCTCCTGCTATATACCTCTTGTAATAGGAATAATTGTGGTGTACGTCTAATTCGTTCCAAATAAATTTGAAAAAATCGTAGAAGAAAACATATTTACCTGCAGCCTCCCAATCGATATACCATAATGTTCTCTCCCCCGCTTCATCGTTTAAAAGAATATTATCTGACCACAAATCGCCATGTAAGTTGATAAACGGCAAATCCAGAGAAAACATTTCTGGTACAACTTTTTCTATTATTTTTTCAAACTGATGGACATAAATCACATTTGAACTTGTGTCTAATAAGCTATTCAATGTTTGATAATCAATCTTTGAATGAAGAGTTAAATAGTTGAAATAACTATGATAATCGTCGTATATTGTTTTTAAAATAAATTCTTCATCTTTGTCCGTTTTATCTACAAAATTAATGAATGCTTCCGTCAACATATTGCGCTTAGCGTCTTGATGGATTAATGCAGGAATACGAAAGAAAGATGAAAAATAAGTATAGTTTGCTATTTTCCTTTGATAACTCTCTTTATCGGTACAAATAATAAGTATTTCATCTTCTGAAAAAATTCTGATATCATCATTAATACAGAACCATAAGATACTTCCATTAAAATACTTCAGTCCAGGATCTTCAACTTCCAGTGAAAGTTGATTTTCGTTTTTTGTATTTTTAAGTTTATTAATCATAGGGTGACTGGTTTTTGCTGTATTAAAAACAGTTCTGAAATCTTTATCAAAAGTATACAGCCCGTTTTCTAAGTAAGCACTCAGTTCTGTTATTTTAGTTATTTTCGCCTGAACTACTTTATTATATTTTTCAAATTCTCTTGTCATCCTCTATCTCCTACTCTTTAACACTTAGATTCGATTCATTGAAATATAAACTTTTCAGAAATCTAATCAGTACGCTATTTCTCTATTTAATTTTATAAAAGTTATTTTCTAGCTTCTCCATCAGCTATCGTCCAAAGTAAATCATTGTGTGTACCATTGGATACAACACCCGGACTTGGCCTGAAATAATATTCATCAGAAGTTTTTACATCAGCAATAAATTGTGCTTGTTTTTCTTCACCTGGGGCTATTTCTCCCTCAAAGACCTGGATACTTTCAAAGTGCTCCGCATTATTTGATGTATTAGAACCTCCAAGTGAAGTTGCGATTCCCAAGTTATACATTAAATCCTCTGCAACTAAGGTATCATCGCTTGTATTTTTAAAAGTAAGGTCCAAGACGATTAATTCATCTAATAAAGTAGCCTCGCCGTCTAATTCTGTACCTACAATTTCGGCAGAATTAAGAGTTAGCTCATAGGTTCCAATTGAAGTTTGAACTAATCCTGTATCTCCAAGCCTTAAGTCCATTTGTGGTTCTTCTGTTACTTCAAAATAGCCACTATTTGAATCTGAAGAATCATCATTTACCTCTTCGTCTAATTTATTATCTCCTTCTGTATTATTTTCAATATTTCGTTCTTCTCCACCCGTTGTGTTTCCATCATCACTACATGCAATTAAAAACATAGCTGTAAATAGTAGAGAAATCACTGTTAATAATACCTTTTTCATATTCGTATCACTCACTTTCATTTTAATAAACATTCTACTATCATTCAGTCACTTCTATTGTTAATCCTTTTATATAGATACGATTTAGATTATATAAAGTTTCATTTTAAAAGATAAACAAGTAAGTTTTTTCAACTTATTAA
Source organism: Oceanobacillus sp. J11TS1 (assembly GCF_018333215.1). GTDB lineage: Bacteria > Bacillota > Bacilli > Bacillales > Amphibacillaceae > Oceanobacillus. The sequence goes on from NZ_BORO01000036.1 coordinate 9,398, forward strand.
AAACATTGATTAAATACGTGCTTAAACTAATCCTTTATTTAGCTCATCATTTCTACACCACAAATGCGCATAATGTTTTAAAGTTATTTCTAGTGAGCTATGTTCTAATCTGCGTGATCAGCATTAAACTCATTAATTGGTTTACTAGACATAAAAATATCAAAAATAGGTTAATTTTTATTATTAGACGGTAGAGTTTGCATAAGTTCAAAGAAGTATTTAGAATCGCCAGTATTAAAATAGTTATACCAAGATTCTAATGTGTTTGACCTAAAAACGTCTAAGCACTCAATGATTTGTTTCGTCCATAGCAAAGCAACAGTGGAACCAGCGGTAATAAGGTTATTAGATGAAATAGAAGGTTGGTCTATATAAAATTCTTGTCCTTTATAATCAGAGCAAACCATTTCAAGGAATCCTGGACCATTGCTAGTATGTGGACGATAACATTTTGTCCCGAATAAGGATCAAAAATAGATCTACCAGATTCAGAAAAGGACTTGTAATTATCCTGTGCCTTGTAATATTTATCTTTAATTTCAATTATCCTCTTTTTTTGCATATTCCCAATTCCAAAAATAGTTTAATTTTTATTGTTAGATCTTATCGAGTTAGATTTCTGTGTTTGGATGGTGTCATAAACTCACAGTCCTAATTATTGATCTTAATTCAACAAACAGGCTACTTTGTGAATAATCAGTCACCTAAAACTTCTAGAGTAAATTATTATTTGTTTATTTAACCAGAGCAAAGAGGAATATGAAGTTTAGAAAAACCTGGGTGGGACATTTTGCAGCATGATCGAAAGGGTTTAATGTCCTTCTAAGAGCCTAATTTCTCAATTTTAATGTTGAGAAATTAGACTTTTATATTTACTTAATGCAAAATAGCGTTTAAATGGTGTGCAATATATTGGAAATATTCTCTTCACACGATCAAGATGCAGAACGTTTTCCGTCCATTTTATTTGTATAATAGGTAGTGAATCCAATAATAAGCGGAACAAAAACAACGATTGGGATGACCCATACAACCAGACTTACGGATTCAACGTGAAGAAGTCTCGGCGCACCAAATACAGTAAATGCAGTTACGGTAGCAATACAGCACGTCAGCATACCTATAATATGTTCTACTATCCAATGCGACCTCTAGTCGGAGATGACAACCAATATTGCAGTTGAGTCCCGCCCAAGAACACACCTACAATAGGAAAAAACTTCAATAAGGGAAAATCTATTTTCCAACCATATATACTAATGGCAATCCCAGAGATAAGTAATAGTATCGGCAGCAATAGATCCATTGCTTTTCTATGTCCTATTCTGCGCGTTTTATAAGGACATGTAAACCATACCATACAGCCCCACCACTTAAAATAGCAATAAAAATCAGAAACCAAGAAAAGGGAACATCATCTGCATCAAATGACGAATCCCACGCAAGACGATAAATCCCCATATATAATGCTGAAACTGACACAATGCTCATCGCAACTACATAAATCCAGCCACTACGTCGATGAAGCTTTCTCCCCTTTCTCGTAACGATTGGAATCCAAAATACACATAATGCCAAGAAGCCACCTATAATATGAGACCACCGAGCAACCATAAAAATATATTCCACAAGTCCCCCCTTGCACGATGTTTTTTTAAAATCTATTCCAATATATGTTAAGAAATTATAAAAGATATCATAGATCCATTTTTGCGGTGCTTTTCAATTTCTTTAATACAACTTTTTTCGGGATGAAAATGCAATATTATTTTGAAAGCACCTGCACGCCATTGTTCCTTGGAATTGCTTTATTTGTTTTAGTGTATCATACTATATGCCGCTGAAATATGTTAGGTCCATTATAACTAAACGCTTATAACGTTTGGAGATTCTCATTGCCGAGCATATGAACCAAGTACTCAGCAAAACAATCATCCCATTGAAAATCCATTACTATCGGTTTATGTTTAGACCCCCGATCAGGCAAATTAAATTATATTAAATCACAACATAACTTTACGGTTATATTCCAACTGTGTTATATTCAATAATATCAATATGTCAAACATCAGAAAGGGGATGCAATGATAAAAATAGATATTTATTTAATGAGGTGAGCGACATGTCAGGTAAAATTCCAAGCATGAATGTATCTATGCTGGGGGCGTTGGCTGAACCTAATCGGATGGCAATCGTTGAGTTGCTGCGTAATGGGTCTTTAACAGTGGGGGAAATTGCTAATCGGTTGGAATTGAGCCAGCCGCATGCTTCAAAGCATTTAAAGGTGCTAAGTGACAATGGAATTGTAGAAGTGAAGCCAGAAGCTAATCGTCGATATTACAAGCTACGGTCTGAGCCCTTCCGAGTAATAGAATATTGGGCGACTTCCTTTCAAAAGGATATGGAAAGGAGACTCGACAACTTGGACGGTTATGTACAAGAATTGCAAAATAAAAAACAATAGACAAGTGAAAAATAAGGAGGAAAAAATTATGCCAAATAACAAAATGATTTCAAGAGTAGAGAATGAAAGGTTTCTTGTTTTAGAACGAATTTATGATATGCCACATGATCAATTATTTCAACTATTTAAGGAACCAGATCACTTAAAGCGCTGGTGGAGTACGGATGGTTGGGAACTGCCCGTTTGCAACATGGACTTTCGCCCGGGAGGCGTATGGCACTACTGCATGAAATGTGTTGATAAGAATCAAGAAGAATATGGAATGGAATCTTGGAACAAAACCATTTACAAAGAAATTATTGAGCCAGAAAAGATTGTCTATAAGGATTATTTCTCGGATCCAGAAGGCAATATCAATGAGGCCATGCCTTCTCCAGAGGTCACGATGGAATTCATCGATTTAGGCAGTCAAACAAAATTGGTCAGCCGTTCTGAATTTGATTCAGCAGCTTCACTTCAAGCTGTTTTGGACATGGGAGTGTTGGAAGGTATCACGCAAACGTGGAATAAATTAGATGTACTAGCAGAGGAATTAAAATAGGGAATTAAGCTCTGATCGTTTAATTTGATTTTTAACAAAGCACTCACAAAGGGCCTGTGTAATAAGTCTAAAAATGAAACAAGAGGGAAAAATAATTTATCTTTCTTCCTCTTGTTTTTCGTTTCTAAAAAATATTCGAAAAGTAGCCTGCGAAGTCCAGTTATTTTCGGAATACTGTGGACCAATGACACAATCCCGAATTCCATGTGGACTTTATTGATAAATTTGTCGATTCCCCTTTGCCTTTGTATACTGTGGTTTAATAGGACAATTCAAACAACCTTCGCATTATTAAATCTTATACTCTGCACATGACTGGATCTATTTTTCCGATTCAGGTATTTTTTAACGCTACTTTTCGATAAAAAGAGAGGATTTAGTTATATGGAAGAATGGCTTTACTGTGTATCTTTCTTCTCACTTCTACTATAAAATCAATTCATTATTAATTTTTTCACTCGTGTCTTATTCTCACGATGGGTCAAAATTAACGATGAAATACACCGATGGATTGAATTTGAAATAGGGTCCTGCGTTAATTCCCCTAAAACCATCGATTTTGGACTGAATTTAAGGACGAAAACGGTTGTGCGCTGCACCTTGATAGAACGTAATGTCTAGAAATACTTTGCTATGCTTCATCTCCGCTCTAGTCTGATCCGAAGTACCCGTGCAAAACATTCCCATCAAATAGATTAACAAAACCCACAAAGTGCTATTGTATTTCCTCAATCGGCACATCCTTTATATGTGTTGCAATCCACCAAATGTGTCCAAAGGGATCTATTAGTCCTCCACGTCGATCACCTTCAATATGATCTTCTACAGGCTCCAATTCCTTCGCACCTGCATCAATAGCTTGTGCAAAAAGTGCATCAGCGTCCTCAACATAGAGAAAAATATGCATCCCAGCTCCTCTAAGAGACTGGGGGCTCTGCATAATCGGGTATGCTGGAAACTCATCAACAATCATGATTGGTGAATCACCGATTTTGATTTCCGCATGCTGAACTTTACCACTGTTATCTGTAACACGCATCTTTTCAATAGCTCCAAATGCCTTTTGATAAAATGAAATAGCAGCAGTTGCATCTTTGATAATCATGTACGGTGTCACTGTGTGGTATCCTGCAGGAATGCCTTTTGTATTCGATGTCATGAAATATTCCTCCAATGAATTTAAATTTGGATGCAATTATTCCAAAGAAACAGGTCAGACACTGGGAATGGCTGCATCAAATTTATTCTAAATCACGTTGAAATAAATTGTATTGTAAAAAAATGACCCTATTTAAGTGGAACGTGGTTTTGTTGTTTCTCTTGATTCATGTGGTAGACTGTTGGGCTAAGACCAGAAAACGCACGAAAGTCATGGATGAAATGGGCCTGATCATAATAACCGCAAGTTAACGCCAATGTTGTCCAATCAACTTGGTCTCCATCGTTAATGAGCTGAAGTGCATTTTGAAAACGTTGGATGCGGTAAAATTGTTTGGGTGTCATTCCCACTTCTTCCTTGAATACCTGAATAAAACGGCGTGAACTCAAACTAATTTGATCAGTCACATCAGCAATTTTTAACTGATAAGGGAAATCCTGAAATTTCTTTAACGCGAAGACAACTGCTGGATGAAGAGCCGAGGCTTGATTTATCATCTCCAATAAGTAATGTTCAAGAACTCTAAATTTGGCAGCTGGCATTTCAACTTCAAGAAGCTGGTCCCGCATTTCGACCGCTTTTGCCCCCCAAAGTGTTTCTAGAGATATGTGCCTATTATATAATTCATTGGCTGATATATTAAGAAATGGAAAAGCACCACCTGGCTTAAAGTGAATCCCTATTGTGGAAGCTTGACATGCTGTGTCGATAACAGTAAAATCTGAATGCGGTCCAGAAATCAGACTCCCACGGAAACTTTTGAATCGGTCCTGATTCTTTTGATCGTATACCTTAATCAAGTCCTCTTCTAGATTGATAACTAATTCCATAGAGCCGTCTGGAAGGACGCGTTCCATTTCATGAGGCAGCTTATAACTTTTGTAATACCAAAAAATATTTATAAAATTCGACAAGGGTCGCTGGGGATGATAGGTTCGAAAATCAACCATAGCAATCACTACCTTTAATTTATTCTAAAAGACACCATTACTGTTGGCTTGGAATAAAGTTCGATCAACAATGTCATTTAAATCCTTACTTTTAGGGTATTCGGATTATTTGGTAGAAAAGGACTTATAATTAACCCTTTTCCATTTTCTTAATAAGTGTAGAAAAATCAAGTTGCCTGTTATGACGTGATAACAGGACTTTTTATTGTACAAACTTATCCTTCTGATAAGCAATATTATTAAATACCTTCACCCTTATAAAAGGAATTTGTTAAGTTTCAACCCTTCTTCTTATCGATCACGTTTGCTCTCTCCATAATTTCCTGTACTATTGAACCTTTTTCATCCGCATAGTCTTGGACGTGTTTCCATTTACGGTGAGCTAAGTTACGCTTTACGTTTGCATACTTATCTCGATCGGAATGGTTAATTCTTAACCAATTGCGAAACCGCAACATTCGGTCGATCTCAGATGAGCCTTTACTAAATACGTGTAAATTAATATCTGTATCGAGGCCTTTAAAAAGTCGGTGTTGAAACAATCTGGTTCTCGAATACGTAAAGTGTAGCCAGCTTCCTCCAAGTCAGGAGCATAAGCACTTTCGTCAGCAGAATCCTTCACAACCAATAGAATATCAATAATTGGCTTAGCACATAAACCTGGCACTGAAGTTGATCCAACGTGTTCCAACTGAAGTACCTTTTTACCAAGTATGGAATAAATTCTTTTAGCCTCTCGGTCAAATAACCTCGGCCATTCCGGATCATAGTCAAGGAGTGTAATTTGTGCATTGTGAGGTTTTAGCTCTCCAACCATTACTTCTTGAAGTTTTTCTTCATTTTTAGATTTTAAATTATCGTGCATCAAAGTCAATTAAATCTCACTCCATTTCGATTTTTAATAGCATTCAAACGTACCGTACTTTTCAACATGCCACCTATGGAAATATATCTAGCCACTTCAAGATAAACAATATGGTAGACAATATTCATCCATAGTGTTTCTGTATACTTTTTATATAGCTGTAGAGCAATTCCAAAAGTGAAGAGCAGTATAAAATAATCTATAGTTATTGTAAATGGCTCATTAAAGAATATTGACGCCAATGCCATCACTGTAATCGGCACACAAATGAAGATTAACTGTTGCAAAATCAATTCAATTGACTTTCATTACAGAGTGTTTCTAAATGATAACGGATTACTTCCTTCACCTTTTCTGGAGAGTAGACATCAGGTCTTAACAGAGCATGAATGGACAATCCATCAATTAATGCCGCTAGCCTACTTTTTTCTAATTTTACATTAGTTGAATCAGATAAAATCCCTTGTAGGACTAATATCTCAATCATTGAATTTGCTAATTCATACATACCGTTAGTCATTTCATCTTTTTTTTCTTTTAATGTATCACTTGTAAGTGACTGAAGTGCAAGGATCCACCAAACGCTCGTTTCGATTTTCTTTTCTTCATCAATTGGTACAAGCTCCAATAAAACTTCTGCGACTGCCTGCAATGGATTATCTGACCAACATTTACTTTGAGAACGTTTTTTCCCTTCTTCCAGGTAATAATCTATGATAAATAATAACATTTCATCCTTAGTTGAAAAATAATGTCTTAACGCTCCAGCAGACATGCCTGCTTCAACAGCAACTCTTCTTATAGATGCTTTTTCGATTCCGTCTTTCTTAATAATAGTCCAAGCGGCCTCAGCAATTGACTTCCTCTTTTTTTCATGATTAACAGTCCTTGGCATAAAAAATCACTTCCTTTCCTTAACACAGTGTGTTATCATAATTTTAACACAGTGTGTTATTTAAATTATAACATATAAAAAGGAGGGACTCTATATTTGATCGAAAGTATTGAAGCATTGATGCCTTCTTCATCAATAGACACATCGATAGCTTTGCTAATTATTTCTATTTGCGCATTAATTGATATATTAAGTCCTGGTGTACTTGCTGTAACAGCTTATTTATTATTGACACAGCCTAATCAATTATCTTCCCGCTTGCTTGTTTTTTTGTTTATTACGCAGTTTGGCTACTTCGTAGTGGGCTTATTACTATACTTTGGTGGAGATTCGCTATTGAAAGGACTCGGAAAATTATCTGAGTTTGACTTTATCAATTGGTTTTATCTCCTTTTTGGAGCAGTTATTGTTCTAATTAGCTTCTGTAAACCAAATGATACTACAAAAAAACGTTTAATTTCATTTATACCCCAAAAAACAACGTTGAAAGGGATGATCATGTTAGGTATCATTGTTTTTCTAATTGAATTTGTAACTGCATTGCCTTACTTTTATTCCATTTTGTTAATGAATCACCTAACAATTGAGCCTTCCGCTTCTATCTTTATTATAATTGGCTACAATCTTGTAATGGTGCTTCCTTCTCTTCTTTTGCTAGGGGTTAATATTATGTTTAAAGAGAGACTGCAACAATTTCTAAATAAAATTAGATCAAAATTAAATGAAGCTCCGATCTCCTCACTCTTGGTAGCGATAGGAGTAGTAGGTGCGGTTTTTTTCAACATCGGTCTTAGAGGCATATTAAATTAAAAAATTATTAATGAGGTGTTCATCATGAAAGAAATAATCAGTGGACTTGGTCTACTTTTTGTTATACAGGGAGTAGGCGGATTAATCAATCATTTGACTAATGGTGGAAAAAGTTGGTTTTTGGTAAATTATATTAATGCGTTTCAGGGATTTGAAATTGTTATGGACATTATTTTTATTATAGTTGGTGGGATCATAGGTTTAGCCTCTTGGAAAATAGACAGATCAACTAAAAGAGAAAATTAAATATAGAGCAAATTGGACGGTTTATACATAGCCGTCCAGTTTGGCGGATACTCCGTTGAAATATATTTTTAAATATTTATAGAGAGGAACATAAGAATTATTATGAATTCAAGACATATAGGGAGCTCGTCTTCCCAAAAGGAAGAACGATTATACTTTATTGATAACCTAAGAGGAGCTCTTACAGTGTTGGTTGTGCTACATCATTTGGTGTACTTTTCCATCTATAATGAGGTATTAACACAAGGGTCTATTGGGGTTGTAATGGGCCTTCTATTCCTTGCTTTTAATCAGACTTTCTTTATGGGGACATTTTTTCTTATTTCTGGTTACTTTGTCCCTTCATCTTTTGAAAGAAATGGGGCAACTCGGTTTATCAAAGATAGATCTGTCCGATTCCTAATCCCATTTATCTTCTATATTTTCATTCTTAGCCAAGCTCAAGCAATTGAAGCCTATATACTTAACCAAGAGCCTTTTACATGGCAAACCTATTTTTCACATTTAACTTACGGGCCTATGTGGTACGTCGAGCTACTTTTCGTATTCGTTTGTTTATACGCAGTTTGGGCGAAGTTTATGAGTAAAAATAAGCTATCAGTAGTTCGTCAGAGTAAGCCACCCACCTACACAATGCTTGCCATCTTTGTCATGATATTAGCAGTATCGTATTTCATCATAAGACTGTGGGTCCCTGCTCTCGACTTGCCAGGCGGATCTCCCAATGTTCGAGCATTCGTTGGACTATTTACAGCAAGCGGCTATGATCTCCCACAATATGTCGGGCTATTCATTTTAGGCATCATCGCTTATCAACGCAATTGGTTTCGAAATACCCCTGATTCTATGGGGAGGGCGGGTTTTGGAATTGCAATTGGAGCATCGATTCTTCTCCTTCCCTTAGTCTTGATATTTGGGGTAGACGAATTACAGTTTTCTGGCGGCTGGAACTTTACATCTTTGGTTTATTCTCTGTGGGAAGCTCTATTTTGTGTTGGCGTCATTCTCGGATTAATCATATTCTTTCGCAAAAGAGTTTTTCATCAAGGAAAAGGTTGGAGCTTCTTGTCAGCCCATTCCTTCGTGATTTACATCATTCATATACCGATTATCGCTATTGTTATTGCTGGATTGAAGGTCATCCACTTTCCACCGTCCTTCATGTTTCTAGCTACGATTCTGATCACGATACCACTTTGCTTCTTGTTAAGTTATATAATTAAGCAGATTCCCTTTGTGTCAAAGATTCTTTAGGGATGGTGAGTTTTAAAGAAGAAAAAAGGATATGAAGATAACCATATCTGCCCTTATGCTTCTCAAAAATAGAACTAATAAGCCTTTTCCACTTTGAATTTTTATCTGCGTGCTTAAAAGTATTAATTTTATCCTGAATTATTCATACTTCTAATTAGAAGTCCCGAATGTAAATGAAACAGACTCAATTTCTATTTTTATCCGAAAAAATACTAAAATAACGCGTGTAGAAAATAAAAAGGGTGCAGATAAGAAAAAATAGTTGTTTTTGGGCAGACTTCTTCCGTGTTCTTTTAAAGGCTTTAAAATTTCTAGATGATTCCTTATTATTTTCACTCAAATTGGAGATGTTGAACACGACGCAGCACTTTCCAAAAGAAAGAAGCGTACACAAAACTCGAAGCCAGCTTGAAGTAGAAAGAACGCCCTGATTTCACTAGTTTACTGGCAACTTTGATGATACGTGTCCGAATGGTTTGAATTTGCATCTGCTTTTGTCCTTCTGGAAAACAAAGCGTACGCAGCCAATTGGTCAGGTTATAAGCCAATAAGCTCAAGATCATTCGAGCTTCATTTGCCTGAAAAGAATGACTGCTCATGCGATCCAATGCAAAGCCATTTTTCGCTTCTTTGATGTAATTTTCCATGGTGCCTCTTCGTTGATAGGACTGAACAATCACTTACGGAGAGAAGACATCTCCTAAGTTTGTCACAAAAAAGCTATGTGTAAAAAAAATTTCTCCTGCAGGGCGGACCGATTTAATAATGATTTTTCGGGCTTTTTTCCATGATTTTGCCTGGTATTCGCTTTCTTCAAAATAGCACTCAGACTCACTCATATCTTTTGCGGCAGAAGCCGGATGCAATTCATCTGCCAAGCGCTGCAGTTTGGCATTCGACTTTAAGCGAATGACATAAGAAACCGATTCTTTTTCGCATAAATCATATAGATCAGAAACCACCGCAAAACCACTGTCCGCACGCAGAAACGGAGTTATCCATGGAAATTTTTCGTTGTAATGAGTGATAAGCGGGCGAACAAAATCGACAACGCTGTTCGAGGTATAGACATTTCCTGGGCGTAATTCTGATTTAAGAAAATCGGCTGTCACCCCATCAATGGAACGCGAATCAAAGCGATTCAAAAAGCGAGACAGGCTTGGCTGGGAAGCAAGCGCATCTTTTCCAATCATTTGTGTGAATACAGGATCGCTTATCAAGGCATCCGCGGCATCGTCTTCGGCATATCCAGCGATGATTTGATAGATTTTTTGGCGAAGCAAATCTTTATTCGCATGCACAAAATACCGCCGTTCATCGTTTAGTTGTAAGTATTCTGCCAATGTCGCAGAGAAGCCAGTTTTTGCATCGAATTCCCGAAAAATCATTCCACCGGTATCCGAGGATAATTCTCCTCCATTGTTGGATAATTTTATTTTGCGATTGAAATTAAGTGTGATTTTCGGTAAAGTAGCGATTATAAGAACCTTTTCTATTGGTTATTTCTTCGCAGTTTAACCTTATCAGAAATGGGTTCTTTTTTCATTTATTTAGTGTAGCCCATATCTGTCACAGTTACTTGACAGGTATGGGCTGGTGAGCTATTGAGATTTTTCTATGAATAATTCAGGTAAAACAAAATTCCCTACCAAGAATTTTTCTTGGTAGGGTTTTTGGTAGGGAACTATATTATTTTTTTCCATTTTATATATCGTCAAATCAACAAATTACAAATGGAAAATTTTACCATCTATTCCCACTCAATCGTAGCAGGCGGCTTACTCGTAACATCATAAACTACGCGGTTAATATTATCCACATCATTTACCAGACGAGTAGAGATTTTTTCTAAAACATCCCAAGGGATACGCGCCCAGTCAGATGTCATCCCGTCAATAGAAGTTACCGCACGGATACCGATTGTATGTGCATACGTACGTGCATCTCCCATTACGCCAACACTTTTGATGTTTGGAAGGACAGTGAAGTATTGCCAGATATCGCGATCAAGACCAGCTTTTGCGATTTCTTCACGAAGGATTGCATCTGATTCACGAACGATCTCTAAATGTTCCTCAGTAACTTCGCCTAAGATACGGATAGCAAGTCCTGGTCCTGGGAATGGTTGACGCCATACAATGCGGTCAGGAATTCCTAGTTGTGAACCTAATTCACGTACTTCATCTTTAAATAACGTATTTAATGGTTCGATCAGCTCGAATTGCATATCTTCTGGCAGTCCGCCCACATTATGGTGTGATTTAATAGTTTGTGCAGTATCTGTACCACTTTCAATCACATCTGTATAAAGTGTACCTTGTGCTAAGAAGTCAATATCTTTTAGTTTTGCTGCTTCATCGTCAAATACATAGATGAATTCATTTCCGATGATTTTACGTTTTTGTTCTGGATCGGAAACACCAGCTAATTTAGATAAGAAGCGATCTTTTGCATCGACTTTGATGATATTCATGTGGAAGTCTTCTGCAAATACCTTCATTACATCGTCTGCTTCATTTTTACGAAGAAGTCCGTGATCTACAAAGATACAAGTAAGCTGATCGCCGATTGCCTTATGGATTAATGCTGCAACAACAGAAGAGTCTACGCCGCCGCTTAATGCACAAAGAACTTTGCGGTCGCCAACAGTTTCTCTGATTTTTTCTGTTTCCATTTCGATAAAGTTTGCAATGGTCCAGTCGCCTCTACATTTACATACATCGAATACGAAACTGTTTAATAAATCATTTCCATACTCTGAGTGACGTACTTCTGGGTGGAACTGTACACCGTACATTTGCTTGTCAGTATCACTGATTGCAGCAAGCGGAGTAGATGGGCTTGTTGCATCCACTTGGAAAGAAGGCGGTGCTGCAGTGACTTTATCACCATGGCTCATCCATACGGTTTGCTTGGTTGGCGTATCTTTAAATAGAGCTGGGCTTTCATTTAATTCGATTAATGCTTTCCCGTATTCACGGTTTTTAGCGGCTTCTACTTTACCGCCAAAATGTAGGGACATTAATTGCATGCCGTAGCAAATGCCGAGGACAGGAATTCCTAAGTTAAAAATTTCCTCGTCACAGCGGAAGCTATCTTCGTCATAAACGCTGTGTGGTCCGCCGGAAAGAATGATTCCTTTTGGATTCATTTCCTTGATTTCTTCTGCGGTCAGTTTATGTGAATGAAGCTCACTGTACACACCAAATTCACGAATACGACGGGTAATTAATTGGTTATATTGGCTGCCAAAATCTAAAACCAGTACTAATTCATTATTCTCCATAACTAGACTCCAATCTGTATCTATTGTTAATGTATAAACTATACGTTCCTCTACCTCTTACTTGCAATCCATGGCTAGCAGCATCCATCGTGCTATTCACCTATTAAAAACCCGGGTTCCACCTTTCTATTTTCTGCAGCTGGCGCGCACAAAAAAACATAGAAAGACAGAATCCAGGTAACATAAACAAACCTTCTTCTGCCTTCATAGTCGAATCATTTACGGTGACTCGGTAGAAACTTTCGAACCTTATTTTCGAGGATATACGATAGGCATATTAAAACGAATAATTTTTTATTATATAGATAGATGGTATTATATAGATAGATGGTCGTAAGCCATCCGTTTGGCGAGGCTGACTTATTAATATCCATTCCTACACCATTACCTTTTTCATTCTACTAATTGATGCTCGCCGGGTCAAGCGATTATTTGATTGATTAAATTTTTCCATAATTGAATTACTTCCTCTTTTTCGCCTGGTACTTTTTTACTGTAAATCATTCGCTCATAGACATGTGTTAATTTGCCCATATCCTTCGAGTTAAATGCATCATCTATTCTTTTTGCGAATTCCCGCAGTGTTTCATTATCATCTCGCTGATAACCTTTTTGATAAATGATTTTTAACAGGTAGAGATATGCTTCCTGAAATACCTTCTCATTAAAATGATTCTCCAGTTTTCGTTGCAAGAAATAAATACGTATCTGTCTGCGTTTCATGAAAAGAACCAATAAAGCAAGCAAGAGTAAAATCCCTATTCCAATTAAAATATACCTCACTTGTGGGCTCAGTCCTGATTCTTCATCAGAAACTGCGGTATCTGTTTCCTCTTCTTCCTCTGTACTTTCTTCCTCTTCCGGAATATCCTCTGTTTCCATTTCCGGCGCTTCTAACGGCTCCGCTTCCTCTGTAATCGGGGAATCACTTTCTTCCGTATCTGTCTGGAAGTCTGTCATATTCGTAAAACCCTGTGTTGGTTCGAATGGCACCCATCCAACTTCTGGAAAATATACTTCTACCCATGAGTGTGCATTGCTGTTGGTAATCTGCACATGATACTGTTCTTCTCCATTCGAATCAATGCGTTCCCCCCTTGTAAATCCTTTGGACCACCTTGCCGGGATATCCAGCGTTCGGAGCATGACCACCATTGCTGTGGAGAAATTATCACAGTAGCCAATTTGGGAATCAAATAAAAATTGGTCCACATAGTCTTCCTCTTCTCCCGGTGTCGGAATGCCTGTTGTCTGATATTCAAAACCATTGGAGCTAAAATAACGTTCGATTGCCCGCGCTTTATCGTATCTTGTCTCATGGGGTGCGGTAATCTCCTCTGCTAAGTCCCCCACTCTTTTTGGAAGTTCCTCAGGCAGCTGTGTATAACGGTTACGAATGGAGCTGGAATCCTGTTCGGAGCTGTCCCGCAAGACATCTATATCAAAGGATGGATTCGCATACGTCATTTCATAGGATTCTGGCAGTGTATTCCGGCCATTCCGCGTCGTTTCTATCGCCTCTTGACTCTCATCAAGCAAGATCTCAAGGTTTTCATCCGTTGTAACAGCAGAAATCCCATATGGGTAGACGATTTTTGGTAAGGGACTGTTTCCAGTAAAATGAACTTCTGCTTCCAATTCATCCGTTTCCACATTTTCTTGGAAAGTCGATAATGTAATTTGACCATCCGGCTGCTCGAGAAGGTTTCTATCCTCGGATACTTCCCATCCTTTCCCGGTGTACACATCCTTTGTTTCTATTCTCCAGTAATGATCTTCTTCTACTATTGCTTCAAAAAGAACGGTGTCATCTTGAAGAAAAGAACCTCCTAATTGCGTATCGTCTTCTCCATACCCTACTCGTCTAGATCCTATATTTCCATTCCCTATATTGGTTGCAGCATTTTGTAAGAAAGGAACGGGATCCGACCACTGCGGTTCCGATTTTGGCGCTTGATAACCGATAAAGGTAACTACCGCAACCAGGAGAACCATAGGCAATAACCAATATTTTAATCGTTCTCTCACCGAGATAGGAATCTGCTTCCTCTCAATCTCCTTACTTAAGCTGGACATTCCCAAAGCAATAAAGGAAATAACGAAAATACGGACAATGGCATTGGAGCCCTCATAAACAGTGAATGTATCTAAAATACCAATGTATATAAACGTCAATAGAATAAATAAGATAATATTCTTCATTCGGACAAACCAATAATAAAGCAGGTAGCTCATCAGCCAAATAAGAATTAGAAATAAGAAGCTTCTAAAAAAGGTAGTAAGCATATACCATTGTCCTGAGAACATCAGCTCCATATTATAAATGATTTCTTGAAGGCTTTCCCTAATCCAGCTAAAATCAATATAGCTTGCTTCAAAGTACAGGCTATTGATAATAAAAAGGAAGCCAAACCCTTTTGCGACAGTACTAATTAGCCAATGCCATTGAAAGTAGGAAATGAGAAAACAATAAAATGCAAATAAGATAAAAACCCCGATATTCGTGTCAGAGATAGCGCGAAGTGGATAGAACCATTCTAAGAAAAGGCAAAATCCTGCAACATATAATAAAAAGGTATGCAGTGTTTTAATTTGTTTTTGGCTCTTCTTCATTTCAAACTCACCTCGACAGGATCCGTTGCCAGCTGTTCTAGACTTATTTCTTGTACTGCTATATTTGAAAAGCGTAATGGCTCAAGCGTGGATACTACTTCATCAGATGGCGGATTTTCTGAATGTATATAAAGAATAGATAGATGCTTGGTACGTTGTTTTGCTTCTAGAATAGCTTGAACAAGATATGTATCGATCGATGTTAAAATAAGAAAGATACTATCAACTTTACTTAATTGAGCCATTTCTTCACGGAATCGTACAGCAAAAGCCCCCTTCTCTTCGGGTTGAGCTGAGAGAAGATAATTCTTCATTAGTGCCTTTTGATGCGGATTTTGTGCTAAATGAAACCAATATGTCTTCTCACCAATGGAAAGAAAGCTAGTCTGATACCCTTTCCTTTCTAATTTTTCAATGAGAGACAAACTCATTTCAATGGAAGCTTCATAGACAAGCTGCTGTCCGGTCGTATTCTTATTATTATCATGAATCAACACCATATCTGTGCTCTTCTCGCGATCAAATTCCTTTGTCATCATCACTTGTTTTCTGGCTGTTTGTTTCCAATCAATCCGTGTCACACGATCCCCCGGCGCATATTCTCTTATTCCTGAAGCAACCATGGTGTTTGTTTGCTGTAATTGATTGGATAAAGCACCGCCCTGTTCATAGCTCGCCATATCGTGGGCTAAACGAATTTGATGAACATATGGATAGACGACGATTTTATCTTGTACAGGGAAATCATAGCTTTTTTTGATAAAACCAAATAGTTCAGCCGTTTGAATGGTTACTTTCTCTAATGTATGCTCCCCGCGCGGCAAGGCTTGTATATAATAGTTGAATGTGAAGTGTCTGCGAAATAAAGGGAAAAGCATGCGTATCAGTTTACGAGAAATGGTCATTTGTTTGGATGACTGTACAGAAAGATACTTTTCTTTCTTCGTATCTTCCTTCATTAAAGACGGAGGAAATTTTTCTTCAACGGTACAATATAACAAAGGAAATGGAAGCTTCCTTTTGATATGTACCTTCACCAATATTTCATCTCCGGCTTGACCAATCGGATGTTCCACTTCTCGGTGAACTTGCCATGTACGCAATGGGTAGCAGGCAAAAAGAAGCTGATAGATTCCAATGGGGAGAAAGCTATAAAATAAAAACCAACTCACAAATCCTCCTTGAAACATCGCATAGCAGAAAAGCAACGTCATCAGTGCCAAAACGCCAATAATACGAAAAACGATACGGAAATTTTTCTTCATTCTACAATGCCTTTCTTAATCGGAATATGTGCAGCATGAATAATCGAATCGATTAATTCTTCATTTAACCTTCCTTGGTAACGTGCTTCTGCTGTCAGGATAATGCGGTGCGCTAAAACAAATGGCGCTAAATATTTCACATCATCCGGGATAACATAATCCCTGTCCTGCATATACGCATAAGCTTTGGCAGCTTGCATGAGGGCAAGTGCCCCTCTTGGACTAACGCCTAAATAAATCGCACGATCCGATCTCGTCTGCCTGACAATGTTAAGGATATATTGCTGAATGGTTTCATCGATATAAACTTCTTTCGCCTCTTCCTGCGCTCTCAGCAGATCCCTTTGCGACATTACCGAACTAATTTCTTCTATTGGATGATAGGAAGTATTCCGCGAAAGCATTTCCAATTCATCTTCATAAGATGGATAGCCCATACGTAATTTTAATAGAAAACGATCTAATTGCGCCTCTGGCAATGGGTAAGTTCCTTCATATTCGATTGGGTTTTGAGTTGCCATTACAAAAAAAGGGCTCTTCAATTGCCTTGTTTCTCCGTCCACTGTTACACTTTTTTCTTCCATAGCTTCGAGTAATGCCGACTGGGTCTTTGGCGATGTTCGATTAATTTCATCCGCTAACAGAATATTTCCAAACACGGGACCTTCTCGAAACTCAAATTCTAATTCCTTTGGATTATAAATAGATACCCCCGTGACATCAGAAGGAAGTAAATCTGGTGTAAATTGAATTCTAGTAAAATCGCAATTTACCGATTTTGCTAACGTACGCACGAGCATGGTCTTCCCTACCCCAGGAACATCTTCCAATAAAACATGACCCTCCGTTAGTAATGCGACTAGACTCAAGTTTATAATTTCTTCTTTTCCGATAATTACTCTATTAATATTATTTAAGACATCTTTCATCTGCCTGTTTTCCATTCTATTTTCTTGTTCCATCGTCACCCTCCTTATCTGCCGAAACTTTCTACTTTTATGTTACTATACTGAGAATAATAATTAAATGAAATGCATGGTGAAGTTGTTCAAAAAGTTAAATAAAAGTGATACATCGGTAAATGGAACTTCTCTATCCATTTTCTCTCTCCCCTTTTGAACACGCAGCTGTAAAGATTATTTATCTCTTATTATAGACAAAGAGATAAATAACTATTCAGTTATGCAGGAAGAGTGATAGATTTTTTTGGTGGAAGTTTTGATGGTGGTTGGAAAGAAATAGATTATTTTTTGAGCGGGGCCGCTTGGGTTGGAGCGCTTTTCTCCTTTTTTAGAGCGCATTCAGCCTTGGTTGGAGCGCTTTTTTCTTTTTCGGAGCGCTCTCAGCTTAGGTTGGAGCGCTTTTCTTCTTTTTCGAGCGCGTTCAGACTGGGTTGGAGCGCTTTTTCTTTTTTTTTGGAGCGCGTTCTGCCTTGGTTGGAGCGCTTTTTTCTTTTTCGGAGCGCTCTCAGCTTAGGTTGGAGCGCTTTTCTTCTTTTTCGAGCGCGTTCAGCCTTGGTTGGAGCGGATTTCTTCTTTTTCGAGCGCTCTCGGCTTGGCTTGGAGCGCTTTTTTCTTTTTTTGGAGCGCATTCTGCCTAGGTGGGTGGAGCTCTTTTCTCCTTTTTCGGAGCGCGTTCAGCTTGGATTGGAGCGCTTTCCTCCTTTTTCGAGCGCATTCTGCCTGGGGGGAGCACTTTTTCTTTTTTTGGAGCGCTCTCAGCCTAGGTTGGAGCGCTTTTCTCCTTTTTCGGAGCGCGTTCAGCTTGGGTTGGAGCGCTTTCCTCCTTTTTTGGATGACGTACAATAGTCTGTGTAAGATGAATAAATAGGAAAGGTAAGGTTATCCTACCCTTTAGTTAATCACGACAAAAACTAAGAAGAGGAGACCTTACCCATGTCTACTAGTATAACTGATAATG
>NZ_BORO01000037.1 GCF_018333215.1 Oceanobacillus sp. J11TS1
GGCCTATACTTACTAAAAACAAAAAAGGCTAGAGTGTGAAAAACTCTAGCCTTTTTTGTTATCACAATCGCTTATTTACTTCTTTTCTTACTTTTTCGTATTCTGTTTTACTAATACCAAGCGACTTTCTACGATTCTCATGTCCGAATCCGTGCTTACCTTGAATGACTTCTGTAGCCATTTGACTGATAGATTTAGACGTGGGTTTGGCACCTATTAAACGTTTATTTACTTCTGATTTTACTTTATTATACTCGCTTTTACTGATACCTAAAGACTTTTGGCGCTGAGCATGCCCGTTACCATGTTGACCTTTTAATACTTCATTAACCATTTGTGTAACAGATTTTTTAGATGCAGGTTTGGTTGTTGATCCAGTACGTTTATTCACTTCAGCACGCACTTTATCGTATTCTGATTGACTGATACCTAGACTTTTACGTCTGTTGGCATGTCCACTGCCATGTTTTCCAGCAATAACTTCATCTGCTAATTGGTCGATGGATTTCGTGATTTGTTTGGACCCTATTTTAGTTTCCTTGGGCTTGGATACTTTGGCGCCTTTAACCATATTAATAAAATCACTCCAGGTAACGCCTTGTTGGCCTGCTCTGATTTGAGCTGGGCAGTTTTTTCCTGACCAATCGTAATGCTGTTTAACACGATCAATAGTCAAATTATGCTTGTCCATTAGCTGTTTAACCAATTTAGCGCCATTTTCTACAGATTTTTTGTAATTCCCATCGCTATTAATACAAATCTCCACGCCAATGGATTGTGTATTCCCAGGACCTTGTCCATCACCACAATGCCAGCACTGCGCTGTATCTTCAAACGATTGATAAGCTTCTTTATCGTCCACAGTATAATGCCAAGATGCCGCTCTGCTATTACCGTTAGACTGTAATTTTGCATGTACCTTAGCATTGGCTCCTTTGTTCGTGTTACCTGTTTGATGGACGGTGATGTAATTGATTGGATTCTTGCCACCGTATGTTACATTGCTCGCTAGACCAGCGGATACGATTTGTTTTTTAACTTTTAACATAATATAAAACCTCCTCATAAATTAAAAAGAGCAGCCGAAGCTACTCTTTGTCCTTGTCTGTAAATTCTTCTTTAATTTCTTTAGTCATTGATTCACTCGAATTGTCAATACTTCTTAACCTATCAGCTAGTCCTTGTGGCACTAGAACCCCAACATCAGCTAAATTTTCAATAATACTGATACCTTCATTAGCAATATAAAAAAGCACCGTAGCATAAGCCACAGCGCCCTCTAATCCGAGTATTTGATCTACAACATTTGCCAGTATGATAACAACTAATACAAGTACCTTACGAGAGTACCCAAACAAGCTTTTTCGACTCCACAAGTTGCCGTTTTTCCAAGCCTTGAATACTCCTGTTACAATATCCAAAGCCATTAATAATAAAAGGAGATGGAGAAATTTAACTCCACCAAATAAATACATATGCGTTGCTTCCAAGTATTCCAAATTAACATCTCCTAACATTTAATTTTCCTCCTTTTTTGTTGCATGAAAAAAGCACCTCGTGTGAGATGCTTTTACAATTCAATCTATTCTTAATAGATGTGTGCATAATTCTCGTTGTTTAGGTTTCCAAACTCTACTTTTGACGGAAACACTTTCTTGCCTTGATAACTAAATAATTGTACATGTTCAGCCCAACCAGATAAATCGTTAGGCAACCGGTATGCTACAACTTGATCTTGTTTTTTTACAGTTATAATATGATCACGATTTAACCCCAAACTACCGACAGACAGCACTTCATAAACAACTCCGACTTCTTCGTCGCTTTGCAACACCGGTATATTCAATAGTTGATGTTTATTAATATCTCTGTATATTTTCGCACCTGCTTGATTAACAATATAATCTCCCATTTCATCCCCTCCTGCCTACTTATTCGACAAAAGGAGAGGGAATCCTTCTTTTAATTAAAATAAAAGACACCTCGTTTGAGATGTCAATTTGTCAATTAATTAATTCGATAGATATTTTACTAGCAGCTATATTGTTATCTCCACTATATTTTTCATTAATAAGATTAAATACATAGCCAAAATCATACCCCACACAATCAAATTCAATCGTATCTCCCTCTTTAGGGTATATTTTTACATTGTAATTACTTGCTGCTAGTTTGATACCGTCATTAAAGTTATTGATATAACCTTTTTTCATATTATCCCCTCCCACCATATCTATATCGGTATAGTAAGAGGGAATTTAAAGCATAAAAATAACGCTTATTCAGCGTTTTTCAATGCTTCTATTATTTTCCCTTGAATTTCCTCAAGTTTATCTTTGTTTTTCTCCGCAATGGATATCTGAATTCCAATCTCCGAACCATTAAACCCAAACATAAATCCAAGTGATTGTTTCCATTGAACAGGAGTATCGACTATTTTAAACTTAAGCCCCTTCACTTCACGCAAAGTTCCTGATACTATTCCCATATTGGTTCCTAATGATTCATCGGAAATAAAACCTCTGAAATTTGCACCTTCTAAATTCAATGTACCGTCTCCTTGCATAACTGTACTACCATTTAAACTTTCCAATTTTGACATGCTACCCCTCCTTATTATTTTTTCTTTGGCTTAGGTTGTTCTGCTGCCTCCTCATCCATTTCTTTTACCTGCTCGTCAAAATCATCATTTAACTCTTGTTGCAGTTCTTGATAGGCGATACTTACTGCTAATTTCTCTCCTGTCAAAATTCCAATTTCACTTTGCAAAGCTTGTATTAATTTGTTTTGGCGTTGTAATTGTTCTTGTAAGTGTTCTTTAGATAACTCCTGTTTGTTCGTCATTTATGACGCCCTTTCTTCGGTATGATTTTCTCTGTTTATGAGTTCTGTAATGGTACCCCCGCTGTTTCTTCTCATTTAACTCTTCTATTTTAATCAGTAAATACTGCAGCACTTTTTGATGAATGAAAGTAATGTTTCCAGAGTCCAGCGTCTCTTCGCTCCCTTTGAATAAATAATCTTTTTCTGCAATTAAATCATCTAGAATAATTCCAACTTTCTTATCAAAAAGAGTTCTTTGCCCATCTTCGTTCGATCGTTTATAATCAAAAATTTTCACATCATTTTTCATAACAAATTCCAGACAATCTTTTAGATCCAAGTCCTCTATATTTTCTTTGTATTTTCTCATGGAACGAATGTTAAGGTTGTTGTAAGAAACAGTATTTACCCAGATCTGATTAACATCCCTATACTCTCGACCTATCAAGTTAGACTCAATCACGTTTAAATATGCTGTATTTATACGGTTGTCTGGTCTTCCTATATTATAATAGTTCGGCGTACCAGTGTTTATTGGATAAAAGTCTACCGTGCCTTTATCGCCATACGTTAATTCCAATGTCCATCCTACGTTACTATTCTCATACTGATTTCGAAACAGAATATCTTTCGATGTCTCGATTCGACTAACACGTCTTAAATTTTCCGCAAAAACGTTTCTAAACGGTTGCTCCCGCACGCCGATATCATAAGTCATATCCGTGTTTACAATCGGTTTAAATACATTAGTGGTGCCAGATAAATCAAACTCAAATCCTTTATTCCACGCAACAGGAATATTCACCACTCTGAATCTTCTTCCCACTGCAGAATTTGAGCTATCGTCTTCGTTCATCCGTGCGTTGGTATTGGCAATAAAACCACGGAACCAACGATCGTCTGTAGCTCCAAAGTTGTCGCGAGACGTGCCTGTTGTACCCATGAAAATCACTGGATAATTTTCATTTATGGACGTTGTCAGTCCGATTCCAGCTGTCCTGCCGCCTAGCTCATACGTTAATCGGTTGCTTGTGGAAGTAAAGTCAATGGATGCTCCGCCACCTAATCTAAAACGAGTGCTTGCCATATCTAATTCACCGTTGTTCAAATTAAAGCTAGTCCGGCCATTTAGCGAAGACAATATTCCGCCTGCAATAAAGTCAGCAACCATAGTTCCTGTTACGATGGCACTAGCATTAACGCCTCGGCCTGCTATGATTGCTTCCGTGAAGGTGTTCCCTCCATCGTTTGAAACCCCTATTCCAGCACTATTAAATATCGTTAAATAATTAGGGTTCTTTTTGTCTTTAGCAACAATGCCATTCCCACCAAAAATAAGCTCTGTTTGAGCGTTCTGTAAGGCTTTTGTGGCATTTCTAACAGCTTCATCAAGAACACTGAAAGGAAGCTTTCTGCGCCCCTCAATTAATTCATTTATTTGTTTAGCAGCAGTGCTTAAATTAGATTGGTGGCGTTTGGATAATCCTTCTGAACCAATCGTGACATTTAAATCTAATATATATCCACGCCAGTCCTTGGTAACAGAAACGTAAACCACCCGCACTTCTTCATCTAAATCAATACGTTCGTCAATGGCAAAAACACGATCGCCTATTTGGGCTTGCATCAATGCGTATCCTTGACGGCTAATATCGTGTATATCTGCTGTGATACTGATTTTTAGTGAGTTCTCGACTAATTCCCTCAAGCCTCTATCCATTGTTGCTCTGTCGGTAATTCTGCCATCTTTGATTGGAGGGGCATGAAGTATTCCAATGCTTGGTATTTTAGCCAATGGAGAAGTGTATTCACGTACTAATTTCGCATTTTGCCAGTCGCTTGTTTCCCCATCTCCCTCACCTTCATTGCCGTAATCACCGTAGCCTTTCGCATACGTCCAAAAGCCACTACCGTCAATTTCTTTAACGATATTACTCGCATTTAACTGATGACGATATTGGATGGATGTATCACGTCCAATTCTGTGCTCAAGATATACTATATTCCCAACTATCCTAAACTCCATTTTGTAACGTTCCAACGCTCGCTTAAATGTTTCGAGACGTGATTCCCCTGCTCCAAATCCTTCCCATTGAACAGCATTAAACTTTCCTACAATGACAAATTCAAAAGGCATTCCCTCAAATATCCTGGAGAATGCCAATTGGGCTGTCATATGCTCGTTGTATTCTTTATAAATACGACTGTTGTCCAATTTGTGGAAGAACAATGGAATAGCCTTAATTTCAACTTTTAATCGTTTTTCTTTTACAGGTCTTGGGTTCGATACACCATTCACCACCTGTACAGGTGTTAACGAATGATGTTTCGATTTGTCATATTCCATCTTAGTGGAATGGGGACCAATGCCTTGCTTTTTACAATAAACAATCTTATGAACCACTTCATTATCGTCAATGACTTCCCACATTTCGGATATATCGTCTATAAATCTACTGTTAACTTTAGTGGGCAATACCGTGAACGTTAACGTCTGATTTCCGTTCAGCTCAAACTCATGCGTTGTCGTTGCTTGTAAATGATATTCTCTGCCGTTTAAATCACGAACAAACATGGTCTGACTCTTATATTCTTCTGCAGTAACATTCTCCATGAAATATTTAATGGAGGTCTTAAAGAATAAATACAAGCTAGCCGTACCATATTTAAATATTTCCGACTTAGTCAACGGCTCTATAAATTCATCATTCACATAAGCAGGTCTAACAAACTCCGTGATATAAGATAGAGTATGAGGCGTATAAGGATTGGACTGTCTAGCTGCGTAAGCTCTAGCTAATCCAGAGTCGGGAGCAAGAGGATTATTCCATATTGTCATTTGTTCTCCGGAATAATTCTCGAAAGAATCACGCCACAAATCTCTTACGTTGTCCGTCTCTCTTTGTCCATTTGCCATGATAAATTTATTTCCATACCCCACGCTGTATTCTGGCTGAAACATATGCATATCCAGGTAAGCAAAAGGTTTGTACTTATCAATTTGTCTTGCGGTATTAATAGATTCAGCTTGCGTTAGATCGTAAAAGTCACCGTTTAATTCTACATGACTAGAATTGTATCGGGCTGAATAATCATACTGCACATACTCATCCACAACGTGGTCCATTCCGTAAGGATTTATCATTGGAATATAGGCAATGCAAAAGTTGTTTAGTACAAAGTCTCTAAAACTGGTATCCGGAAAAGTATTGTCACGTAAATCCTCCATAAATTTCATAGAGTATTGCGTACCGTGCCACTCGGTGCCATGCATGCTTCCAGTGATAAAAAGGCAAGGCTTAGAAGCATTACCTAATTCAATTAAATACATGTCATAAGTTCCGCTTTGATCTTTGCCTATCGTATAAAACCTATCAAACTTTTCTATTCTTTCTACCACAGTTTCGTAATTTTGATATTCAACTGCACCTTTAAATTCGTAAGGAATATTAATCATTACTTCCACCACCCAAAAGCAAAAACAGCAGTGGTATAGGCGTTTGTTCCTTCAGCGTATCCATATTGATAGATTGATGCTGATGTTAGAGAGGGTCTGCCAGATATATCCGCCCATCTTGCATATGATAAAGCTTGTGCGCTTATGGACACAGGACGTTTTGCAAAAGGTTTAGGATAAGTCCAATCTCGCAGTTCTGAGCGCCATAAGCCGCCGGCTTTAATCATTGCCGTTTGCGCAAAAGGCTCCGCCCAACAATACTGGGTGCCGTCCGAATAACGAATGTACTCCCCGTTCGCATTGCTTCCTTTTTCAACTACTTTCACGACTTCATCAGCATCATTATAGATTTTCTTTTCTAGATCATTGATATTTTTTATTGCACTATCTTTAGCAGCGTTTGCCTTAGCTTGCGCTCCTTCTGGAGTTTCTCTTTTATTTATTTCAGCTTGCAAGCGTTGGTCTACTTCTGTTATTGCTGTGGAGTTAATTTGTTGTATCTCTACCCATGACAAGCCGTTATATCGATAAATAGGACTAACACCATTAACAGTTTCACGAATCATTCGTGTATCACCTGTTTGGGCATTGGGTGGTAAATCTGCAACAGTGTTAACAGGTTCTTTCCAGTTTAGTTTGACATCGTTTCTGATTTCGCTATAAATTTCATCTGTTATTTTTCCGGAGATGTTATTAACTGCTCTAAAAAGCTCTGTGTCATTATCGTTTATTGCATTCCTTGTTTCTCTATTCCATTGAGTTCCTATAATTTTTTGTGGCATAAATTATCCTCCTTTCAAAGGATTTTTGAACCTTATTTTCAGATATATAAATACGTCTTATTTTTCTTTTAAATCATACACATATTTATAATTCGTTTCCGTTCCGCATGGTTCATCTTCTTGCATTAAGATTTGAACTACGGTAGTTTGTTTCGTTTCCTCATCATAACTTGATTGAATTATCATCGCTCTTCCTCCTTAATCACATAAAAAAGCATCCGATAAGGATGCTTTAGTAAATTAGTTTTTCATACTGTATTTTGTGAGAGTTCAATGTTTCCGGAGCAATAAAATAAATTGCTTTAGTTATAAAACCTGTGTCACCTGTAGTAGTTTCGTGTTTAAAAACTCTTACTTTCTCATCATTCAAGAAAAATGAGTCTCCTAAATCAAAACCATCCCAACCTAAACCAACCTCATTTCTCCACTCGGCTATACCGCCTTTAAATAAGGTTTCCTGTTGATCAACTTTTTCATTGCTGAAATAGATGATTTCGATTCTTGCTTCAGGGTTAAATTTGTCACTCAACGTTTCTCCCTCCTTTCATCTACTTTATTCGACAAAAAGAGGGAAAATCCTTTTTTACTTAATAAAGCAAATGTATTTTAAATGTAATGTTTTACACCTTCTGACCAAGGGATATTATCCTCTTTAGTAGTTATTACCAAAGCATTATCAATTGAACCCAGTTTAAAAGAAGTGGACGAATCCTCACTTTTTAGTAAATCAAGGATTCTGTCCACTTTCTTTTCGATTCTGTCTAGTTGTGACGCTTCATATAGGTTTTTACTCATCACTCCGCCTCCTTACCCACAAATACAAGAGGGAAATCTTTATTCACACTTGCGTTCTTTATTTCCAATTCACCAGTATCCAAATCTAGCAATGTATTTCTATCATTACTTACAACTTTTTCACTCATCAATAACCTCTCCCTTATTTATAATAAAACGGAAAATCAAACATAATCTCCGCACTATTCGCTCCGGCAATGGAAAAAACATTCCAGCCAGGATCTAGCTGTATATACTTTCTGTTTGTACGCCTAAGCCCTTCTAGGTTGTTAATCCATATGTTAGCCCCGTCTAACGTAATGACATCAGCCATACTAACTTGTTCTGTGATCTTAAATGTCGACCCGTTTGTTAAATTATTTAGCTCAAAAAAGTTAGTTGATCTGTAGACGTTGGAAATATCAATCCGCAATTCTTGTTCAAACGGATGAATAGGTACATTGCCGGCATTATAGATTAAAAAAGTATCTCCTTTTTCGGCTTCGTGAGTGTATTTATGCGATTCCTCATCTGTCAGTAATCCCATTCCAAAGCCCCACAATTCACTGTCTGCGTTAATTCCATCGCGTTGGATGTCTTGAGTTGTGCCGATGGATTCAGCAAAAGGGAGTTGTTCTGTTATAAACGACACCTCTGCCTTTCCGTGCAATGGATCAATACGTCCGATCTCAAAATTGGAGTCAAGGATTGCTCTATACCGTTTTCCTCGTTCATATTTTTTTACAATATAAAAAGGAGTTCCATACCCGAATATCTCAAATATTCGGCTTTGCAATAAATAATAATCGGGTACATCTTGAGAAAACATCATTACTTCAAGATTAACCGGCCTTTGTTGATATTCCGCACCAACAAAAACAGGCGGAATACCATCTTCTCCGCCTGTCCATTTATTTTCAAATGGGATTGAAGGAAGGTTCAAGTTGGAAAAGACCAAATCCCTCGTATTAATTTCATTCATGTTTTCACCATAGAAGATCACCTGGTCAAATCTTTTTAAATCATTCAATCGAAATACCTCCCAACTTCATCCACTGCTTCTATTTGTTTGAATGGACCGTACATCACTTCTGCTACCTCATTACCATCAATGTTAATTGTCTTGCCCTCTTTAGTAACTTTTATCAGTTGTTCCGTTGTTCTAGCTATCCTTCTAAGTTCGGATAACATTTCTTTGCTTCCTTTATCATCAGTAAACCCTAATCTATTTCCTGTTTCTTTCCAAATACGCTGCTGACTCAGCCGCTTAGCTGGATCGTGACTAATAATTGATTCAGCCCAACCGCCTTCTGCAATCCAAGCAAGTTGTTTCATGTCCACTATACCGCCATCAGCATAGCCTTTTATGCGATTTAAATGTTTTTGGGCATATTTACCTTCTTTAAAGCCAAGTGATTTAGCATAATCATAACCAGCTAATAGATAAGGCTTTTGCTGCTTTTTGCTACCTAAATGCGTAGACCAGTCATTAAGCCAGTCACCGTCTTCTTCAATCGCTTTAAAGTATTTATCGGCTGCCGAACTACCGGACCTCAATTGATTTACCTTTTTGACAATCGCTGATTGCTTCGACTTTTTGGCATTTTTCTGCACTTGTGATGCAATTTTTTGTGCTTTTACTGCTTTGGTTTCAACCGATTTAATTTTTGTTTCTAACTTGCTTACAGCCTGACCGGTTGCTTTTTCAATCCGACTACCCATTGTATTAATGGATTTCGAAACGATAGAAATGATTTCACCGGCTTTTCTACCGAGTTGTTTAGATAGACTATTCTCTGTCTTGTCAATATTACCCGATAAGGACTTCTCCACTTGGTTAAAGCGTTTGAGCGATTTATCAGTGTTTGCTTGCGCTTGATTGGATAACTCATTTTTCTTGCTATCCATACCGTTATTAATGGCCTGTTTAGCTTCTTTTATCTGGTTAGACAGTGTTTCTCTTGCGTTTCTGACACCATCCACCATACGAGATAAGAAAGGATTCTGATTGATGATTTCTTGCGTTTGTACTCTTATTAATTCTTGAACAATAGATAGTCCATTTACAATACGGCCTTGATAATCAGCAATTGTTTCTTCGGATAACCCTAACCGTTTTCCGATTAAATTTAATACATCTGGTGATTTAGCTGGTCGATTATATTCTGCTGGTATGACTGCCTCGCCCTTATGCAGGTACGCCGGACCGTCCTCGGGAACATAATTTGTGCCTTGTTTATATTTACGCCCGCCTGTTGGACCCCAACCACGTTTACCATATGGCAAGTCCTTACGCCAATTTCTGTTATTGAAAAAGGCTAGTAATTGGTCATACCCACTATAAATGTTGTTATGACCAGGAACTTTATAGGCAGCAAAAGTCTGTGGGATGTATTGTAATAATCCTCTAGCTGGATTTCCTGCAGCTGTATTCACATCCCATACCGCAGATGATTGCACAATTTTCTCATTACCGCCCGATTCACGTTGAATCTGCGCAATAATTCCAGCTACTTCCGCATCCGTTACTGTTTCATTCATTTCAGCTGCTGCTTTTTTAACAACTATTCGCCATGCACTAGCTCCGCCGGATGGGGCGACACCTACACCTTCACCACCACCAAAACTTAATTGCTCTTTTACCCAGTCTACAGCTTTGCCTTTTATGGTTTTAAAGGCGCCCTTAGCAAGGTCAGCCATAGCGCCAACGCCATCCGGCATTACTGCGCCGACTTTTTTAAGCGCAATGTCTAATAATTTCCCTGGATTCTTAACGTAATCCCAAACATCACCTGTCCATTCAGCGACTTTTTTACCTGCGTCAACTGCTGTGTCTTTTGCTTTGTTGTACCCAGCGACGGTTGCATCTTTCGCTTTACCTACACCATTTTTAATACCGTTGCCTACTTTTCCAAAGAAATCCCCAACGCCGTTAGCGTACATAGGGATGTTTGATAACAATTCACGTGTTTTCTTAGCTGGTAAAACTTTTGTACCTTTTGGGAGATCTTGATATATGGTTGGTTTGTCAGCACTTAAAAACGATTGTCCATTTGGTAGGCTGACGAGTTCAGACCCGCTATTGTTTCCGGTTCCGTCGCCTAATACCGCATCGCCTCCGGGATGTCCTTTAGTTCCATGCGCATACCAAGCCAGTTTATCTTCCGGCTTCCAAGTTCCAACGATGTCATCGAGACCAAGTTTTTTAGCAACCCAATTCACAGCTTTACCGACACCGTTAACCGCGTCAGCAATTCCGTCAACCATTTTCCGGCCGAGTTCCAAGGCTCCGTCTTTGAGTTTTCCAGCTCCATCAACGAGTTTATCCTTCATGTTACCCGGCATATCCTTGACCTTTTGGATCATGTCGGATACATATCCCGAAACATCATCTTTAATGTTGCTAAATGTCGTCGCGACCTTACTTTTAAATTCTCCAAATTTATCCAATGACCATTTAACGCCATCTCGCACCGGATTAATGATATTATCCTTGATTTTATTCCAGGTTGAGCGCGCCGTATCACGGATGCCGGAAAAAATACTAGAAACCGTATCACGTAAACTAGTAAATCGACCGCGAACAAAATCATAGATTCCTTTTATAATTGGTTTAAAGATTCCGTTCCAGATAAAATTCCAGATTTTCGACAAGAAATTTTGGATTCCTGTTGTTAAATTTGAGATTGTGTTTCCCATGGATGTGAAGCGATTTTTAACAAAATCAACAATCCATTTTATGACAGTCGAAAATGTATTTTTTATTCCGGTCCACATAGTAGAAAAGAATCCGGCGAAACTTTTTACGAAAGCTAATCCACCTTTAAGAATTTTCCCAAAGAAGGAAAGCTGAATGAAATTCCAAATAAATTGGACGGCTCCAGATAGCACTTGCTTGATGCCTTCCCACATTTTTGACCAATCGCCAGTAAAAAGGCCGGAGAAAACCTTAACGGCTCCCATAATGATATTTAGCGCCCCGTCTATCACGCCTTTTATGTTTGACCAGATCATTTTTACTATTGCAAGCGCTAATTTTAGCGCAATTTCAATTGTTTTTTTAATAAACGGAAACGCAAATTGAACAGCGGAAACAAGCGCATTTATAATCGGTTCTGCCACTTTCCAAATTCCGGAAAAAATATTTTGAAAAGATTGGAGTAATTGCGCTCCGTTTGAGTCCCAGAATTTTTTAATATCGGAAATCTTTTCTTTGACAAAATCCATCGCTGCACCAAACGCCTGCACTATTAAATCTTTTGCTGTGGAAAATCCATTTTTAATAGAATCTATAAAGCCAAGGAAAGATTCATTCGTAGTTAAAAATTCTTTAACTTTCTTGTAAGCTTCGACAAAAGCATCCTTTAATTTATCTACAAAGTTCCGGAAAGTCTCGGACTTTTTATAAGCAACTGTAAATATTGACGCGAGTGTAGTAATAATACCTATTACTATGCCCACTGGACCTGCTAAGAAACTAAATCTGCTCCCTAAAGTCTTGAGCGCTCCTGTCATTCCGGATTTCCCACTGATAAACCCTATGCCTTTTGATATAACTTTGAAAAAGCCACCTATCGGATTAAGTGCCTTGCCTATCGCTCCAACCAATAGCCCTATTACAGTTAGGACGGGTCCGATACCAACAGCTACCGCACCACCTACCAACGCGACTTTATTAATAATCTGTTGGACAGTCGGGGATAGGTCATCGTAAGCCGATTTAACAGACTTTACTTTATCTACGAAACTAGCGAACATTTCTCCTAGTTTTTCTCCGGCTTTTTCTGCGAAGTCTCCCATTCCATCAAGATTTTCCGTTAGATCAGCTATCAGTGGTTTAAGTTGCGAAAAGAATCCACCGCCTTTACCGCCAGCGTCTAAAAACGAAGCGCCAAGGCGACCAACTGCCGCCCACATATTAGCTATTCCGGCAGTAAATGATTCTTCTCCAATTTTTTGAGAAGCACCACCAATATTATTTTCGATGGCTTTTAGAAACATTTCGGATGAAATCTTTCCTTCAGACGCCATTTCTTTAACTTCAGATGCTGCCACTCCAGCTTCTTCACCTAGCCATTGGTAAATAGGAATACCTCTATCCGATAGCTGATTAAGGTTATCCGTATAAGCGACTTGAGAAGTCTGTACTTGGTTGATAATAGAACCCATCTCAGACATGGACGATCCAGCTATGGCTGCCGCATCTCCTGTGAGAGATAGATATCTTGTTAGTTCTTTCCCTGGTTCGATTCCAGCCGCCACTGCACTTGCTGCGGTTGTCGCAGCTTCGTCCATACCAAACGATGTGCCTTTAACTGCATCCATCGCGGAACCCATTATTTTTTCTACACTTTCAGCGTCGTGGCCAAGTCCTTTCAACTTAGCTTGGGCAGTGTCTATTCCTACGAGTCGACCAAATCCTTTAACTAGCGCTAAACCCGCTAACGCTCCTACCGCAGCTGTGGCGGGTTTAGTAATTTTATTTGTTAAACTATTACCAGTTTGCTTGAGACCACTTCCGAAAGAGTCTAGCTTTTTACCGGTCGATTGCAAAGTATTGCCGATGCTGTCGAAACTCTTTTGTGCTTTTACACTTAAATTGTGAAAATGCTTTGAAATTCCACCTGTAGATTTCGACATTTTATCTGATGCTTTGTCAGTAGTCGACTGCAGTCCGTCAACCTCTTTTTTGACTCCTCGGATAGTGGACTTCATGCTATTAGCTTTAGCGACAAAGGAAGCACGCAACTCTCTAATAGTTGCCATAGTTTACCTCCCTTCTAATAAATTTTGTTGCTCTATCACCTCGTTAGGGTCAAAATCCCATTCATATTGTTCTGAAGGTCCTTTTTCCTTTCGGTTCTTAGGCCTCAACTTGTTTTCAAATTCTTTTCTAGCTCTCGCAAACTCTGGAGTCGGTTTTTCTTGCTGTTGAGCGAAAATATTTGAAAGATATTGAATGTACATTTTTGCTTTTTCATGTTCTGCTTCTGCCTCTTCCTTTTCTAAGGCCATATCCATAAATTTCAGCAGTTCAACGACAGGACTGTTTATGACTTCATTTCGTCCGCCTAACGATTTTCCAAGCTTGAAGATAAACGCTTCTTCTATGCTTGCGCTTGTCCCGTCGCTTTCTTGGCTTTCGTGATAAAGCTCATCGCTGACTTCGTGGCGGAAAAAGACTTTTTTGCTCTTTTCCAAAGCTTTTCGATGTTGTTTACTTCGATTACGGCATCGTAAATATCAAACGCATCTTCTGCCGGCTGGCTCATGAGCGTATCTTTTTTCACTCCAGATAAAATAGATAAGAGTTCAAAAGCTTTATCTGGAATATTAATTAGCACAACTTCAAATGCGCCGGATAGACGAGTGATAATGAATTCTGGAGTAACTTCGGTATCCTGGATCTCTTCTGTGGATAGTTCCGCCAGAATGCCCTTTAGTGATTCATCATTCTGCGCTAGGTCAATGATCTCTTTAATGACCTTTAATGCATCCTTGAATTGAAATAAATTTAGGGGTTCAACTTCGTGCTGTTCTGTTTGGACTGTACTGCCTTCTTTGATCTTTAAATTTACTTTCATTTTGATTCCTCCAATGTATAGTTGATAAAAATAAAAAGAGCAGGGGATCCCTACTCTCCACTAATTAATGCTTTTAGCGCAGCTACCTCTTCTTCTGTGAATTGTGGTTCTGCATTTTGTCCCGGGTCGCCTTTCGGTCCCTGTGGCCCTCGGTCGCCTTTATCGCCTTTTGGACCTTGTGGACCTGGTTCGCCTTTAATGGATTCTACTCCACTAAGAGAAACAGGCATTGGTGTATCTGCAGAAATAACTACTGGATCACCGTTTTTGTCATAATACTGTGGCGATCCTACTTTGGAGCCGTAAACTTCTGTATATAAAATGTCTTTATCTGATTTAGGCACTGTTTTTCCTCCTCTTGATTTATCGCCACTCAACCAAAGAAATTAGCAAGCGCTGGCTGTTGAATGGCGTTTATTGGTTTGGGGTTTCACCAGCCTCGGCATTGGGGTCAATCGCGCCACGGTAGAAGAAGTTACCTTCCTTGGATGCGTCAAAACCTTCACGAGGTAACATCGTCAAAGTGATAGTTACGTTACCCTGTTCTGGGTTATATTCGCGCTCAAATCCTTCTGTACTTGACATATTGTAAATCGTCCAGTCCATATCTTTAACGCTTTCCGGCAATATTCGCGGATGGATTCGCACTTTGCGGCCTTTTAACTTAGAGCCAATTTTGGCATCTGTCACACCTGGTTCACCGCCATTCGGATTTTCAACTGGAACTGTGGATGCGAGCGCAAGTTCAAGTATTTTGGCATCTTCTTGTCCAGCAACGATGGTAACTTGACCTTCCCATCCGGATAAACGTTTCTCAACAGGTGTTTCACCGAAATCGGCAAATGTAATATCTTGATACTGTGGTGTTAGGGAAAGTGAACCACCCTCAGCTTGCAAATAATCCTTACCATCAAATTTAATCTGATCAGCACCTTCGCCGATGGTAATATCAGCTAAACCATAAATATATTCTTGTTTTTCAGCCATTTATTTCTTCCTCCTTATTTTCAACTAAAGTAACGTCAAAATTGACGCTGTAATCCATGACATCGTTCTCCACTCCTAGCGGAATTGGCTCCGATGCCGCCTTAACTAAAAAAACGCGATAGCTTTTGGTTGCTACCACGTTTCCGTCTTTCTCAAATTCAACTGTTACATATTCATTTTCGAGCTTGTGCAACGCATCAAATACAGCTTGTGCAGCATACTCCGCATAATCCCAGTCGGACGATGAAATATAAACCATATAGCGTGGGTATCTGGTCGGGACATCGTATTCTCCGGGTTTTCCACCGCCTTCGTAATAAACAGTGCCCGTGTTATCGTTCGCCGTCTTATAATCTACTGTCCACTCTAAGTCTGGTAGTATAAGCTGTAATTTTTTCATTAAATGATATTGAATCAACTTATCTACCTCCTAACGTTCTTTCGAGTGCGTCAGCCATAATCTTCTCAAAATCATCTTCCGTTAGGATAATGGCGCGTTCTAGATACTTTCTACCAGGCTTTTCGCCGCGCCAGTTTGGTTTATCCCTTGTTCTTCTCCCTCTACCGTCAACATAATACCCTTCTTTAAGGACTCCTCTATCATATTTATCATGCACGCCATATCTGTAAGGCTCTTCGTGTCGTCTGAAAGCATACTCTAAATTAGTCCCTATCTCTCCAATGATTCTATCCTCTTCTTTTCGAGGCTTTTTAGCAGTGAGTCTTTCTTCCAATTCACCTTCATCCCGATGAACTAACGCTTTCGCCCCTTCCTCTGCCAATTCAAGGTAATCATTCATGGCTTTTTTGAGATTTTTCTCAAGTTCTTTATTCATGCCGCCTAACTCATTGCTAAACTCTTTCAAACCTTCCCAAACAATTTTTATTTCATCAGCCATCGCAATACACCGTCCTGTAATAGACTTTTGTGCCAGCTAGATTAATAGCCTCATCTTTCGAGATAATCGCTCCAGTGACCTTATTTCCATTGATGTCGGTGTATTCGTAGCTAGCACCTACTGTTGGGTTAAACGACACCGGCAAGTCAATTTCTACTGATGTTCGTCTTTCCTCACCTTTGGCGTCTTTGACGATATTTGACTTGAATTGCACCCGAGCCTTTGACTGTTTTAGTTCTGTTTTTGGCTTGCCATACTTGTCTTTGATTGGATTTCCTTCATCATCATAAACTGGATAATCAAACCAAACCTTCTGGCGCATAGGTGGCCTCATATTAATCTACCTACCTTCGCACTTTTGGTTCTAGGTTCTCCTAAGATAGCAATAACTGACGGCGCAATTTCCCCACCTTCAAACGTGACAGAAACACCCTTCACAGAGTACGATTTAATGCCGTGTCGTTTGAGTTTAGCATACTCCTCATCTTCACCCTCGATTGAATATAAAACTTGCAGAGCGACCGCTCTATCCGTTATATCCCTCTCTTTGTAGTGGTCTTTGAGTAATTCATGCGAAGAAAAGATGATTTTGTCTTGTTCCTCTTCCACAAGCGCTAAAAAATCATCATTTCCAGGCATCTTATCGATATACGCTTTAATAGATTCGTTTGTAATCATGTGATCACTTCGTTTCTTTTTGTTCTTCTTTCTTGCTAGATGATTTATCTGCAGCACCTTTAGTATCTTTTTTGACTTCGATAACTTTATCTTTTAAAAAGTCAGCTTGTTTTGCTGTCAAATCGAGTTCCTCTCCAGGTTTAACGATTTTTCCTTTGTGAGCTAAATAAGCGTTTGCTGTATATTTTGGCATGTGTATGCCCTCCTTTTTTTGTAAATTAAAAGAGCGCCTGTTTAGACGCTCATAGTTACGATTGCTTTTTTACGCTTCAATGCAGGGAAAGCTGTTTCACCAACAATAACGGATTGTTCTGGTGGGTCATTTTTGATTGATGGTTTCGCAAACTTGCCTGGTGCATAATTATTCTCTACGGTTGGACCAATCATTGTTTTTCCTAGATCAGCGCCTAGCAAAACAATTTTGTTGTCATCTAACAGTTGCACTTCTTCATCGCCAACGACAATAACATCATCATTGATTTGATAAGGTGGTAATCCCAATGCGTTGAAAGCATTTTGTACATCTGTTTTGGTTAACAGACGTTGGCCGTTGTCTTTTCCATAAATTTGAGTGCGGATTTGTTCGTTATTCAACAACAACGCCTCTGTAGCGCTTGTGATATGCATAACCACAGGTTTCTGTCGCTGATTCATTTTCTTGAACTGCTCTACAGCAACTTGGATGTCACTTAATGGTGTTGCCCCTACATCACCCCATGAAGTTGTAGCAGTAAGTTTATTTTCTGCAGGCATTCCGAAATCAATGTCTAAATGAATGTCATTTTCGTCATCGTTATATACAAGTCGTCCATTATAGATAACCTGCGCACGCAAATACTCTTTAATATCATCCACACCTTGTGACAATTCGTCTGTAGAAGTGTAAATGCCTTCGATGACTGCATTTGCCTCTTGTTCTGCTCGCGGTCGGTTGTATTGCAGTAATTGAGTTTCATCCAACCGGAAGCCGTGTTGTACTTTCGCTACTTGACCAAAAGCACGCTCTTGCTCCGCAGTGTCTCTTAATGGAGCACTAGCGTTCCATCCAGTGATAGATGCGGCCGGAGCATATTTCCCATTGATAACATTATAAGCAAAATTAATATCATAGACAGGTTCTTCCGGCATAAAGCTAGCTAACAAATATTCTCTTGCTGGTGGTACGTTTTGTACGTATCCAGTTAATTGCGGTTGTTGAAATTCATTCAAATGTAATGGCATGTATTATTCCTCCTTCATTACTTACGCATCAAAGCGTAGGTATCCTTTCACTTCTTGTTTAAATCCTTCTGTCACACCTGTGCAATTGGCTTCTAACGGATGCCCTGCTACAAGTACACCCACAACAGGATTGGAGTTTGGCACAAGCTTTACATCATGGGATGTTAATCCTGCACCTTCTCGCGCATCCCCTTCGCCCGCATCAGTCCAAGGTAGATATAATCCATCTTCTCCTAGATAAACTGCTGTACCGGCTTTTACATAACCGTTTTCTGCAACTGCTGTAAAAGCAGAAGCGTCTAGCGTCGCTCCACCTGTCTTATATTCAGTTCCAACAGTGTTACGTAAGAATTCTTTTTGTCCAAAAATCTTCTGATATGTTGGCTGTAAATTCATTATTTTTCCTCCTTCTTATGTCGTTCTAAAGCCCGTTGTTTTCCGGCTTCGTATGGGTCAACTTCTTTAGGTGTATTTGTCTTTTGTTTAGCTCCTGGATTAAAATTAGAACTTGATGGCGTCGTTCCTTCCTCACTCACGAACAAGTACCCATCACTTTCTTTCAATCCCTCCAATTGCTCTGACAACCCTTTGATTTTCCCATCATCGTCTAACTTGATCACTTCGGTATCCAGTAAAGCTCGGACTGCTTTTGGATTCCTCGCTTTAGCTGTCATTAACTCTCTTTCGAGTTCATAGTTAAACTTTTGTTCACGTAATTTTTGCTCATAAGATTCCTTGGCTTGAGCATTAGCTTCTTTCAAAGAATCAATAGTAGCTTGTAATTCCTCGTTGCCTTGCGCCTTCCCTCGCAAACTCTCAAGCTGTGTATCACGTTCGGACAGTTGTTCTTTTAACGAATCTCTTTCTGACTGCGCGCTTGTCAGTTCTTCTTTCGTTTGATTAACAGTTTGACCGTGTGATTTCATTACAGCTTCTATTTGCTCGTCATTAAGGCCAAGTTCTTTCAATTCTTCTCTATTCATTAGTTAATCCTCCTACATATTTTTAACGAGAATGACCTCGATGGATTAGCACTTTAACGCTGTGCGGGCGAATGATTTCATAATAAAAAAGCCTTTTAATGACGTGCTTAGGTCAAAACATGTAACCATATTACGGAAACAAGACGCCTTTTCTACACATGGTAAATAGGCAAGGTTGTCCAAACATGCTCTTTTATCGTCTAGGGTAACGAACCCTCATTGCACACATGCCTGCTCACAAAGTCGCGATAAAAGAAGACATAATTAAAGCACCTAACGCTTGTCTGCTAGGTGCTGTTAATCAAATATAGAAACACTATTCTTAAATATTTCTTTCAATTCATCAGAATAATTGAAACGTTTCTGATTGATTTCAATACTCTTATTTAAGTCGCCATCGTTATGGCGTAATGTCGCTGCCTTCCAGTCGCAAAACATTTCAATGATATCTAATAAATCCATGCCTTTTATACCTTCTTCATAATGCTCTGGATGATGACTGTTATTAGCATAATGATGGTCTAGTGCTTTTTTCATACCTTTGAGATTTTCTTCATATTCATCAGAACCATATGTGCTAGATGCTAATTTAGGCGTATATTCAGTAAATGTTTCAATCTCTGGACTATTCAACTTTGATGCATCATGAACACGCGCTCTTTCCGTCAGTTCAATAATGACTCTGCTTAGTTGCCTTCTAACTTGGTTAATATGCTCCATTGTATCTTTCTTGCAGTCTTCTTCCGTATATTTCAACCTCTCCCCCCCTCTCAAATTTACAAAGGCTACCCACCTAGTAGCTAGGAAATAGATTGGACCCCTCCTTCTATTCCCAAGGCTTTTTCTTTCCAACTGATTTATAAAACGGCTCATGATTCTTCTTTTGTTCAAGAAATGTTTGCATGGTCATTTGGTCTGGAGGAACATAATCTTTGATTAATCCCGAATCCGTCAACGATTCTTTAAGGGTGAGCCAAAAATCTGTAACAGCACGTTTGAGTTGTTGAAGCGCTTCTGTGAAAGTAAGTCCGTGTACATTTGCATATTCTTCCGCTACTCGCTCAAGTTCCTTTTCCTCATGAGTTTTCATTTAACCACCACCTCTACTAATCTGCTGCGCCAAACTCCTATACTCTGACTGCAACTCTTGAAATTTAGTAGTATTTTGGCGCTTCATTCTTCTAAACGCACTTAAAGATTTAGGGGCATCATCTCCAAGCAATCCTCGCCACCTAGCGAATTGCTTCTTCTCTTCATTTGCACGCCTTCTCGCCTCTTGTTCCTGTTCATAGGCTCTTTTCTGCGCCGGTGTTCTGGTATCTTTTTCAGCATCAAAATTAGAGGATTTGCTTTTAGCATCCTTAATTTCTTCCTCGGATTTAAACTGAATTGCATAAGGCCTAATTCCTCCGCGGCAGTTAACCTAATTAGGGTGATATGGAGGGAGTTGCACTTCATCAACGCTTTTGTATCCCTCTGTATCACCCGTAAGACTAACCACCACCCCTCTATGAGCCGCACAAACAGCGCATGAATCACTATTTTCAATGATTTGCACAAGGTCTTGTCCATTCTCGATATAACGCTGCACATGACCTTGAACGGATGCATCACGCATTTTAGTACGTGTTACAGTCATCGCATAAAAATCCAGAGGAAGCTTTCTGTTATCCTTAGTGATAAAAGCTGTCAGACCTTCTTTTTCGAACGATTTAGCAACACGCTTTTGAATGACTTTCCTGGCATCGCCGGTTAAAAGGCCCTTTGCAAAATCTCCTTGTACATCATCTAACGCATTTCTAATGGTTGTATTCGCGCTCTTTTTAGCAGTACGAATAGCTGCTTTAAAATCAAGCAACGTATCATCAATGATCTTCCCAACGGCTTCTTGATGGATAAGACGACTCATTTTCTTAGTTTTGATACCATCACCTTTTAATAACTTAGCAGCTTCATCCACGCCGCCGAAGTAGTGATTAATTATGGCTTCCGGAATAACTTCATCGACCAATAAATCATATTGATCTAATATATTCCCAACATCACTGATAAGTTGTTCGACAGCTTGTTCCTCGGATAAATCGGATGTAGCGACTGCCTCCAAGATATTTCGCGTTATCTCCTGTACGTATTTAAGGAGTTGTTCTTCGTTCATTTTTCACTTTCCCTAAATATCGATTAAGGTTATGCTTTGGGATTTTATTTAAAGATGAAATAGGAATAACTTTTTCAGGATTCCCTTTATCCGCCAAGAACTGTAACTTTCTTTCATTCATCATCCTCATTACCTCCCAGTTATTTGGTTTTGTTACCCTTTTTCCGATTAGTTGTTCGAGAGACAGCACGCAAGTTCTTTTTGCTATTGCTTCCACCTTTCGATAACGGCACCTTATGATCTACTTCTCTTTTATCTCCAACTTCCAAACCCATCTTACGCCTTGCTTGATTGCGTTTAGAACGATTCTTACGCTGTTCTGGCTTACTGTGATAGTCGCGATACTCCTTTTTGTAATCACGCTTCTTCGTTGCCATCATCGTCTCCTCCTATTCGGTTGTCTAAAAAGTTGCCAAGAGTCTGCCTTCCTCGCAATAAAGAAGTAGTATCATCCGGAGTAGATTCCTCTTGTATCCTGGCGATTTCTTCCTGTATCCACTCTTCGCTAGCAGTAGGGTTATTCCTTCTAATGGTAGCTTCGAGCGATTGCACACCCCGAGTATAAGCTGTGCTGTTTTCATCAATGAGTTCCTTACGAGAAATAGGAATCATAGCTTTCAACTGGATTTCCGGCTGCTCAATGTAAATGTTCGGATCTACTTGATTTGCAAGCCATAGCGCAGATTCAAACAATTGTTTCAAAAAGTAAATGTATTCCTTTTGCAACTGCTCGGCCTTTAGCAAAGAAGTAAACAAATCATAGAATTTAGATACTCCCGATTGTGCGGAAGTCGAACTACCGCTAAGGTAAAAGTCCACTGCCTTCTCGGATGTTTTTGTTTCCATGAGCATTAATTTCATTAAGTCTTTGACCCAAGAGATATCGCCGATTTTAGAAATATCTATCTGGATAATCTCCATTGCTTTTCCGTTTTCATCGAACGTGGTAATTTCCAAATCTCTATGGTCAATCCTCGCACCATCGCCATAGCGCTCTATCGCCTTGTCCTGTAAAGACCGCATGATATCTTCATTAATCGCAATTCGTGGCTTCCCATTCCTCTCAAACGTCATTCCATTCCTTGTTAAAGTCCAGTTAATCTCGTCTTGCTTGCCTTCTTGGTTCTTTAAACAACTAACGCCTAACGGATTCATGAACGTTTTTTCGTTCGGCCAGTAAACAACAAAAAACCTCTCACGGTTTTCGTAAAAGGCTTCAAGTTCATCCATATTCAATAACTCTTTTGTTTCATCATCATCCAGCAACGCTGTTTTACCGGATTCATTACAGCTGTATAAAAGATGCCTTGTTCTCAATCCACCATCTTCTAGCCGTTCCCTGTATACATGCAGATATTCTTCATCGTCAATCTCGATGTCATAAGCCAAGTCAACGCCCATGCCATCGGGATGTGGATAATAAACGTCTCTTGCTTTAAACTCAATCCGCAATCCTCTGTCATCTAACCAAGGAACACCAACAAGTCCACCATCTACTTGCTGCTGCACAATGTTTCCCCAGTGTTCAAATTCCAAGTGTGAATTAGATACAATGTCACGAATTGCCTCTTTTTGCGTTGTAAGGTTGTCATAATTCTCATCCTCTGCTCTATTATCTTCAGTTGAATCATATTCATCGGACGATAGAGACGTCTGTATATTCCCGATTGAACGGCTCACAAGCATGGCTGGTATCTCTGGTATTAACTTAGATACATTCGCAACGATATACGGCGTCTGCACGTTTTGGCTCTCTCTTGTACCATAAATGATTTCGTCTACAATCTCGCCTTTTTCTATTAATCTTTTAGCACGGGAAAATAATTTAGAATGGTTACCTTCGTAAAGGTCACGATAAAAATAAATGTCTCCGTGCGTATTCTTGACTACTTTTTCGTTGAATTCTTTCCAGTCTATTGTCATTCCGACCCTCCTTTACCATGCAGATATGCTGCTTATTTTCGCCTTTTTGTTATTCATATCATCTTCAAAGGCGTATCTAGTGGCATCAATAGTATGATTATCTTTATCTTCTAATTTAGCTTTCGGATTACCGTCTCTATCAGTTTGATAATCTATATTTTCAAACTCTCTAGCAATGTTCGGGGTCCTTTTGGCATCGATCACAATTTCATCTAAATCATCTAGCCACTTCTCACCAAACTCTACGCTGTCTGGACCTTTTTTCGCTTTATCAACTCTGATTCCATATTCTTTTTGCTCGTCGATACTCTTAGGCTCGGCGCTGTCTGCTGTGGTTGGCGTTCTGCCATAACCTTTTTCTTTTATCCATTTAGCAGATTGCTTGTTACTTATTTTCACGCCGTAGTATTCATCCATGGCATAAATCTTATTGCGCTTTTTATCATAGTGCCATCGAACAAAAGCGTACGGATCCGTGGCATATCCAAAGTCTTCGCCCTGTCGGATATTATCAAACGTATTGTATTCGTCATCTGGTATCTCTCTAAAAGTTAGATTATCAAACGGAACAACACCGGAACCAATTGCCTCTCCTTTGTATTCCCACCTATATCGCATTTCATTTCGTTCTTTAGCAGCTTCAGCTTCTTCGATGAATTGCTTTGAAATATAAGGATTGTCCAAATAAGTTGAATGATGTACAAAAGTGTTTTCTGGTTGAAATTGAGTTTCATATTTTTTGTTCACCCATGACTGCTTTCTTTTCGGCGGGTTGTAAGAATAAAAGAATTTATAAAAAAGACCATTACCAAGTTCGCCACGTAATAGCGAGTTAGTAATGGTTGTTACTTCGTCTTCTGTTTTAAATTCAGCCAGTTCCTCAATCCATGCAAAAGCAAAAGGAAAATTAGCGCTTTTGAGTGACTTTATTCGTTCTGGCTCCTGTGCCCCTCGGAACACAATATAATTTCCTCTAGGCACGTATGTGATTCTCATAGGAGACTTATTTACCTTGAATAAATGTGACACGCCTTGCTCACTGATCGCCCATTTAATTTGCTCGAAAATAGATAACTCGATTGTATTATCCACCTTACGAATACCCACTCCATTTACAGGAAACCGCATTAGCAATTGAATTAAGATATGAGCGATGTCAGATGATTTTCCAGAGCCACGTCCGCCTTTACAAACGACGTTTAGGATATCTGGATTAACAGCCGCCTTCCACACTGGATGAAATGCTTTAGGGATAAATTCAGATAGTTTACGTTTCATCCTCATCACCTATATCATCAACGAATGTTACGGCTCCAGCAACATTCACATCTCGCTTGTCAGTCCACATTGCATAACGTTTCCCTAGTAATTCAGCAGCAGACTTCCTCGCTTGGGCGTTCGGTGTAACCTTTACTACTTTTTGGTATCCATCACCATCTAACAAAGGCATCGGTTCATCGACTTCACCGCGCATAACCGCTGTAAGAAACTCCATGATTTCCTGTTGATCTGCAACCTTTTCACTTTTAATTTCTTCGAGCCGTTCATCGATGTATTTTTTTATGCTCACATTTTCCATTAATTTGGCTGCGTTACCTCTTGCATAAGCTTTGCTATATCCTGCTTTTACCGCTGACTTATATATATTTCCAGTGATGATATACTCATCAGCGAATTTT
The DNA here is from genome assembly GCF_018333215.1 of Oceanobacillus sp. J11TS1. Lineage (GTDB taxonomy): Bacteria > Bacillota > Bacilli > Bacillales > Amphibacillaceae > Oceanobacillus. Next base: position 24,946 of record NZ_BORO01000037.1, read on the forward strand.
TGTTGTTTTAACGTTAATTTCTTTTTACTCATGGCATATCACCACCTCCTTATATGTTTTTAGACAAAATAAAAAGCACCCCCGAAAGGATGCTTTTTATTTTATTTTACTAATTTCACCAACGTAATTACATTATCATTTATATTAGGGATAATGAATGGACCTGCAAATACCCCTTTAGGATCATCGCTCAGCGAATCGTAAAATGTTATATCTTTTACTTTCGGGTTATTTCGAATTAAATCAATAAAGGATTGAGTCAATTTATGTTCTCTAGAATCAATAATTAAGTTATCGCCTCGTTTGGAATATAATCCCACTCCAAAAATCTCTTTTTTTCCATTAATTATAATTTTATCGAACTCTTTCACTCAAACACTCCTCGTCAGTACTCGTTATAATACTCTTTTATTAAATTATAACCCTTTTCCCTTATAACGGAAGACTCTGGTATTGCTGATCCAGACCTATCTTGTTCAGTGCTATCGATATACCCGTCAAGCTCTGCGTTATCCACTATATCTCTGTATTCGCGCAAAGTTATACCAAACTTATTTTGCACCATATCAGGATTTCCATTTCTATCAATCTCTCTTAGTATAAACGCAATTATTTCATGTAAATTATCCATATTTTTCACCCCCCTATTGCATTAATTGTACAATAGAGGTGATGCAAATAGCACGTAAGTGCTTATGGCGTAGCAAATATTAATAGCGTTCCATTATGCCACGCCGTCCTGCCTTCCATTCTACACGCACTGCTTATTTTTTGGCATTTTTTGTTCATACTGTTCAAACTGTAACATCTGTTCCACAATGCTATCTTTTATCCTGTAAATGTGTGTTCTGGATAATCCCATATGAGCAGTAATTGCAATCATACTCATTCCATCCAACATACATTCCAACACTGCTTTTTCACGCTCATCAGTAATAAGGTGAATTCTCTTCTGAATAAACAATACTTTGCTCTCTAATTTATCCAGCCATTTACTGTTTTTGTCACGTCTTATCACTTCCAGAGCAATTGGATCACTTGTGCCGCCTTTTGCTTTTGGCATAGCTGATTCAATTCCGGATTGAGCGACCAAGTTACCGCCTTCATAATCCATTAACTGCCTTTGTCTCTTAATCTCGTTCAGCATCCAGCTGTAATCTCGTAGTGCGTTTTCGAATTCCTTGCTATTCATAATACCGACCCCTCTCAAATTAAAAAGGACAGCAAAAGAGATCCCTCAATCTCTAATGCCATCCTCAGTTGTTCTGATAGATTGCTTGTTATTTAATTATTTATTCGTACCATAGCTTCTTCACTCGCGATATCAATAACAGATTCAAGACATTCATAAATCCATTCCACTTCTTTTTCGGTCTTAGCTTCCTGGAACATCTCACCAAATAGAATTTCTAAATCTAATGAATCGCACTTTAATTTTCCGTTTTTAGTTCTCCCAAAAAATGATGACATGCAACCTCTCCTCACTTCGTATACTTAACCTCATACCGCCCCAACTTATTATCCTGCCAGCGCTGCGTGACTTCTCCAAAACCACCAGCTGGCTTGTCCATTTTTTCTAGTTTCCCATCTTTCACTCTGTAAAGAGCATCCTCACTCAGATTGATTTCTACTTTGCTTGTTTTCACCTAATCACCCTTGTTCCTTAGTTTTGACAGCCGTTTCTTTTCCTTGCAACCATTCATCAGGTGCTTTTTTAAAAACAGGAGCTCTATTTTCTGCAATAGCCAACATCATTTCCATACCGTTATACATGCCGTGCATATACTCGTCATAATTCCAATTACCGTTATATCCTTGTATTTCTAATACCCCTTTCATTACTTGAAGCCGTATTTCGTTCATTGTTTAACCCCCTCCAATCGATAAACCTCAACTTCCGTCCGTTCCTCATCTTTTCCACACTTGATAATGCTAGATTCCATGTGCTTAACCTGCCTGTCATCGTTGTATACAACCTTATTCATGGAATCGGTCACCGCTTTATATAAATTATCTATATCAGCTCTGTTACCGTGCGCATAATGCGTTAATTTAACGCCTACATCCCCATCAATCGGATCTGTTTTCATGCTCGCTTTAGCAATCCACGCAACCTGCTTTTTATAATTGAAATAGCGTTTGGCGTATTTGTTAACGTATTTGCTTTTTTGGGTGACTCTAACCGCCGGAACAGGCTTCAATGGAATAACGAATTTAATCATTTCACTCTCTCCTTAACATAAACCGCCTCGTAGTACGTTTCTTCAATCGTCGTGACATATTGCCCTCTTTTGTTAAAAATCTTCTC
>NZ_BORO01000038.1 GCF_018333215.1 Oceanobacillus sp. J11TS1
AAGGTATTTTGATTTATACTTTGAGACATGGTAGGGTCTCCTTTCTTGATTTTTTGTCCAATTTCGAGGGTACCCTACCTCTTTTTTTATCTCAACTATTTTACACAAACTATTTTACGTCATCAAAAGAAAGTTCCATAGAAGAAATTTTTACGAGGGAATAATAATCTCAGAAGAATGAAAGAAAGATTGGCAGTATTTCGCTGTCCGCCAATCTTTTGTTGTTAACAATCGCCAGGTGCGCCGGCATGTTGGGCAGTACGGAAGGAAGAACCGCAGCCGCAAGACATAATAGCATTTGGATTATCGATGCTAAATCCGCCGCCCATCATATTTTCTTTATAATCAATCTTAGTACCTTCAATAATTGGAATATCCTGGTTAGAGAATACGACTGGGATACCATTAATTGTTTCAATAATATCTAGTTCTTCGTTAACCTCATCTTCAAAGCCTAATGAATAGGAGAGCCCGCTGCATCCGCCACCTTTTACACCAAACCGTAGAAGCGATTGCTCTGGTTCATCCTTCATCATTTCTTTAATCTGTGCGCTAGCACGATCAGTCAGTTCAATAATCAATTGCTGAACCTCCTTTGTCCTTATATCCTATAATTTTAGTATACACTTCCTCTTGTTAGAATCAAGTAATTCAAACTAGTTCCATAGAAGACGCAGTACCCGTACTAACCCACATAATAATTTCCCGATGCAATGATTTCTGCCCCGCCTGTCATCCAGATATGGTCATCTTGCTTCCATTCAATGGTTAAATCTCCCCCAGCTAAATGAACAACCACTTTTTTTCCTTTCGCTGCTTTATTATTCAAGGTTGCTGCTACAACAGCTGCGCATGCTCCTGTTCCACATGCTTCCGTCACACCAGAGCCACGCTCCCAAACACGAAAATGCAATTCTTCATCAGACACCATTTCAATAAACTCTGCATTGACACCTTCCGGGAAGCGCTTATCCTTTTCAATAATTGGCCCCAGCGTGGTCAGGGGAGCGTCATCAATATTTTCTACAAAACTAACAATATGCGGATTCCCCATAGAAACCGCAGTAACATATAGCGTTGAATCAGCAACTTGGAACGACTCATTGAGAACTGTCGTACCTGCCTCACCAAGCATCGGAATCTGCTCTCTTTGTAAAATCGGTTTTCCCATATCAATGGTTACTTCTTCTACAACTCTCTGCTCATTTACTGTCACGATTGCATGGACTATATTTGCTTTTGTCTGCATCGTAAATTCTTTTTTATCAATAATACCTGTTTCATAAGCATATTTTGCTGTACATCGTAACCCATTGCCACAGTTCATCCCTTCCGAACCATCTTTATTAAAGATACGCATCCCGACATCTGCTTTTTCAGTTGGATGAATCAAAATCATGCCATCCGAACCAATACCCGTATTTGGGTTTGACATTTTAATTGCCAACTCTGCTAATCTATCTTCTGGTAAATCCGTATGAAAAAGGTCAATATAAATATAACTATTTCCTAATCCGTGCATTTTTGTAAAAGGTATTTTCATCTTCTTTTCTCCTCTTCTGTTCAAGCTTCTTTTACGTTTAATCCTATGTCATCTAATGCTCGATAGATTGGTTTCAAACTTGGTATCCCTTCTGCAACCATTTTATCATTAACCCATACAATTGGATAAAAAAGATCTTCCTCTATTATTTTATCGACATACGCTTGATGAACCGGATCCTTCTGGGGTTTATTTATATCAATATATTTATACGACACGTTTTCGGAAGCATATTTTCTTCCAATCGCAGCTTGAAGCCATTCATACGTATCTTTTGAGCTTGGCGCACCAACACAGCTGGCACATATTTGTTCGCTTCCATAAACGGTTATCGTGATAGTCGGCATCGTTTACACTCCTCCTTTAATATGTTGCTGTATATTCCACTTTTCTTTGAACACACACATTTATATTCATTATTTTACAAAACAAACGTAAAAAGTTAAAATAATATTAGTTAGCTAATTGAAAACGATTTTCAACTAGATTTTTACGCTTAACCGCGTTATAATAGATTTGTGGGAAAGGAGTGGGTTAATGTGGAAGAGCAAGTACAAGAAGTACTAAGCAAGCTTCGTCCATTTTTATTACGTGATGGCGGGGATGTAGAGCTAGTTGACGTTGACGACGACGGTGTTGTTTTATTGCGTCTCATGGGAGCATGCGGTAATTGCCCAAGTTCAACCATTACATTAAAAGCAGGGATTGAACGCGCCCTTATGGCTGAGGTTCCTGGCGTAACAGAAATTGAACAGGTATTTTAATATTATAGGATAGAAACGGAGCGCTCTTTGCTAAGGATATAGAGACCCTCCGTTTTTTTATTTATAGTGCGTGTTCAAAAGTAACCAACGGTTTTCGATGGGACGAATCGCAGTCCCAAATTAGAAGCAAGAAGGTCAAGGCGACGTGGCTTTTACGAACGGAGCGTATGCTTTTAAATACGTGAGTAACGCTTTTGGTGGGGCGAGTAATCGCAGCCCCATCGGAAAAGACACGTCAACGAAGAGATTCGCCACTTATCATTTGGGTACTTTTTGAACATCCTCTTATAAAACTGCTGTAATTGCTTCCTTCCCATTAACAACCGCCTGAATATTGTCCATACATAACTGAACCATCTTTGCTCTGGTTTCTACACTGGCGGAACCGATATGCGGAAGACATACTGTATTCTGCATCCCAACAAGCGGATGATCTGCTCCAATTGGTTCTTCCCTAAAGACATCTAACCCTGCTGCTTGGATTTCACCAGTTTTTAGCGCATCCAATAGAGCGTCTTCATCTACTACTTTCCCACGGGAGATATTGATAAAAATAGCGCTTGACTTCATTTTTTGAAAAGCAGCTTTATTGAACAATGCTTCGGTTTCCTTCGTATACGGAACAACCGTGACAACAAAATCAGAGGTTTCCAAAAGTTCATCAAAGCTGACATACTTTGCATTCAATCGTTCTTCCGCATCCTTTTTTCGAGAGCGATTATGGTATTGAATGTTCATATCAAAACCAGTTGCGCGTTTGGCAATAGCTTCCCCGATTCTTCCCATACCTACAATTCCAATTGTTTTCCCGTAAATATCTGTACCAGCAAAGAAAAATGGAGCCCATGATTTCCATTTATCTTCCTTCACCCATTCATTTGCTTCTACAATACGTCTTGCAGTTGCCATCATGAGCGAAAAACCTAAATCTGCTGTGGTTTCAGATAAAACATCTGGCGTGTTTGTAACTGTGACATTATGTCTTTTACATGCTTCTAGATCGATATTATCATAACCAACTGCCATATTGGCAACAACTTTTAATTTCGGTGCTTTGGATAGAAGCTCTTCATCAATTGTATCGCTTAATACAGCGAATAAAGCATCCACATCTTCGATTTCTTTAAACAGTGTCTCTCTAGGTACAGCTTCTTCCTCTTTTTCCCACATCCGAATCTCCAATTGATCTTGATAAGCTTCTAGATACTTTTCGTCAATTTTGCGTGTCATATAGACCTTTGGTTTGAGCATTCTACCATTTCCTTTCCAGCGATAATAATGATGATAGCGGTTTCTATTGCTTTGAGTTCAAAAAGAATTCCTCTGCTCGCATCTCGTTCTTAAAACTTTTTAAACATCCACCATTATACTACTTAGAGCCAGCTTATCATAGGTATTTGCCAATCCGAAACATCTACTCCTGTCGTTTCATAAAAGCGTCCTAATCTTTTCTCATACGTTTCTTGATGGTTCACCAATTGCTCTAGTGTTTGAAAATCCTGCTGCTGAAATCCATCCTCTAAGAAATCATAAAGTTGTATCGGAAAACATAATCTAGCAAAAATAAGTCTCCAGCCGAATACGGATATTGGCTGATAGCTTTGATAGTCATTTAAAAAATGATTTATTTCTGCGTCCGGTTGATTATGCAAAAAGGCGTAGCGAATATATTCAGCGATATCGCGAGTCGAATGGTCATATACAAGTTCATCGGTCCAAACAATTGCTTTCTCTGAGGTATGCCATCTGGAGAAAGCAACTGTTCCTTGATCTGTTTGCAAAATACGCTGCTCCTTCTCGCTTTCCCTTAAGTATTGAATGGCATTTTCACTGATTCCAACAATATAAGGTAGAATATCCATTACCTCAGATAAATAATTATTCGCTGAAGTTTCCTTGGCCTGCCTTGTTAATTCTTGTTCAAAAAAAGTTAGTTTTTCTTCCCAAAGTTTTCTCCATAAACCATAACTCGAGATCGCTTTGGGTTCATATTGAAACCTGCTCCCAATGTGGTGAATATCCCCAAGTTTCATTCCCATCCTTTCATTTTTTAACGTCGGTGAAAAGTCCTCTAGAACCAGAACCATCCAAACTTCATTCGCATAATTTGTAAACCATTCCCCATTTATATTTCGGATTGGGTAAGCCACATTGGATAATCCATTTTCCCTTAAAAAGTAAGCTAATGTTGCCTGTTCGATTAATATCATTTCCTTGTTTCTCGCCGGAATGGTAAAATAAATATAATGATCTTTTTGATAACCCTCACGCTGCTCGATGACCTGCTTCCTCTCAGCTTGTATCGCATATTGACTGCGGAGCATTTCAGACATTGGCATCAACAAACTCCCCCTTACCGTATATATTAACTATATGAGGGTAATGACTATACAATCATACTAAATTGAAAAAGGTGTGTTTTAAGATGGCAAAATATACTAGTAAGACAAAACTAGAAGTAAGAGCAAGAGAACTTTTAAAAGAACGAGGCGTTAAAATAGATGATATTGCAGAATTAGTTTATTATCTACAGTCTAAATATCACCAGGATTTAACAATGGACACATGCCGCTACAATGTGAATCGTGTTTTAACAAAAAGAGAAGTACAAAATGCTGTTATAACCGGAATTGAATTAGACATGCTGGCAGAGAAAAAACTTCTTAGTGAGCCGTTGCAGGAAACAATAAAAATCGACGAAGGATTATATGGGATTGATGAGGTAATTGCCCTCTCTATTGTAAATGTGTATGGATCCATCGGCTTTACAAACTTTGGTTACATTGATAAACAAAAACCTGGCATTTTAGAAAAACTGAATGATAAAAGCAGTGGCGAGATCCACACATTTTTAGATGATATTGTCGGTGCTATCGCAGCAGCAGCCTCCAGTCGTCTAGCTCACGGAGATGCTGAAAGCGAACATGAAGAACTAGATGCTTAAGTATAAAGAACAAAAGCGCAGAGCGCCCGGGTAGTGACGTACGGACTGGACTGAGCCGTAGGAGATAAAGGAAACATGCCCCTTTAGGGGTATGCCGACGTTAGGCTTTAGCCTGCATTTAGTCGGCCTTCCATTATCTAGAGTCGATGTTGACTTTCACCACGGGCATAAGTGCGACTATGGCTCTGCCTACGCCTGTCGGCTTGTCAGTCGCCAAGTCTTCTTTATCGTACGGAGGTGAGGGAAGTCTCGCTAGTCGCTGGGCGCTGGAGCTAGACGTGGCTGCTTATGTAACTAAGTTGTCCACAGCATTCAAATTTTATAATTTCCTAGAACACGAAAAAAACATTCATACCCCAAAAGGTATGAATGTTTTTTGTTTATTCAAAAGCCCATTCTGATAAATTCTCTATTATATATGTTGGTTGTTTACCAAAGGTTACCAGTTCTTCCTTCGCGGTTACCCCCGTATGGACAAATAAAGTATCCACGCCTGAGTGAAATCCAGACTGAATATCTGTTTGATAATTATCTCCCACCATCACAACATCCTCTTTCGGTACTCCGAGCACCTCTAATGCTTCGTTCATAATAATCGTATCCGGCTTTCCAATGAAGGTAGGATTCTGCTGTGTACTGGTCTGAATTAAGGCGGTGAACGCACCATTACCTGGCCCCAACCCAGCTTCAGTTGGAATGGCATGATCTCGATTCGTGGAAATAAATCGTGCACCTTTTTGAATCGCAATACATGCTTTGGCGAGCTTCTCGTAGGTAATCTCTCTATCTAAGCCCACCACAACAGCATCGGTATCTGTACTATCTACTAACTGAATACCTTGTTGTTTGATTGCATCTTTCAAGCCGCTTTGGCCAATGCAATAGCATGTTTTTACGGATTGCTCCTGCAAATATTTCGCGGTAGCTATACTGCTTGTCACAACCTGATGATGCTTTGCTTGAATACCTAATTTGTTTAATTTTTCAGCGACGGCGTGCGTGCTTTTAGTGGAGTTATTTGTTACAAATACATATGGGATATTTCGTTCTGCCAATTGATTAATGAAAGGGGCTGCTTCAGGGATAACTTCATTCCCTTTATACATCGTTCCATCTAAATCAATCAGGTACCCTTTATAATTTTTCATGCTATTACCCCTCGATCTCTGCGGATATTCATTTTATAAAGCTGTATTTTTTTATACTTCTGACATGACTATTCTTCTGAAACTGCAGCAATCGTCCACTGACAGCAAGTATCACCGCCTGAGAGCAAAGATATTGATGTTATTTCTTGGTTTGGAAATAATGCTTCATACATCTCCTTCTCGTGCTGGCATATCACTGGATAATCTTTCGCCACTTCTAAAAAAGGACAATGAAAATTATTTAATTGAAATACGTCTGTATGATCCATGTCCAAATGGAACATATAACCTTTTTGGTTTTGCAGCTCCTTCAAAGCAGTGATCTTCTCTTCCATCGTCAGGTATTTTCCTAAGTGCTGCTCTAACTGTTCTCTCTGTTTCGCTGATTGTTTTTTTAGAAGTTTGTTTATAAGATGATTTCCTTGGTCTTCTTCTAAATCATGAAGCAAATCTAGGGAGAGCTCTTTATAACGATTGGGAAAACATTGTTCGCTTTGGTCTGTTAAACGATAGGCGTGATAAGGCCGCCCAATCTTTTTTTTATGCTGTTGCACCTCGATAAACCCCTTCTGTACAAGGGTATGAAGTTGTTTCCGAACAGCAGTCTCTGAAATTGTAAAATGTTCCATCAAGGCACCCATCGTTAACGTCCCTTGCTCCTTCAAAATCTGGATAATTTTATCCTTTGTCGAGATGCGATTTCCCATTCGCTCACTCCCCTTTTACTTATTTGAAAAAGCGTTCGCAACTCCTAGTTCTTCTTGTAGATACGTATTTATTCGCTCAGAAAAATGCGTAAGTATGCTTAAATTTTCTCTAAAAAACTGTTCTAAACTTGTATGATCAATACTTTGGTATTCATGTACTAAAGGTTTACGCCAATTAATCAACGCTTTGTAAACCGCTTCTTCATTAGCAGGGATTACTTTTTCATCCACTAAAATGTCGATAATATCCTCATAGCTCCCTGGATCTCTCATAATAAACCCATCAATCATCATATTTCCTACATCTAATACTCCTTCAATAAAGGTATGAACCATACGCTCTAAAGCAAGCTGTTCTAATGGGCTCTTATAAGAATGACTCGAAAATGTCTCTAAAATTTGATTCATAAATGTAAGCGTCTGACCAATTTTTTGCTGATCTACAAAATACATAATGATACCTCCAAAAAACGTCTATACTAATATCATATCATAAGTTCCAGCGGATTTTCACTGGAACTTATGATAATAAAGGACGAAGACAAACGGAAAATTGTCCTTTTTTTCCAAAAACATGCTATAGTAAGTCTAATAAGATAGAAGTAAGGGGACGAATGCGTGATGGAAAAGCTACCTATTATCGAAATGGATGCAAGCAGTATTGCATCAGCAATTAAAAAGAAACAATTTACCGCTTTGGAAGCTGTAACTGCTTTTATTAATCGGATTAAAGCCATTAACCCCTCCATCAATGCTCTTGTAGAAAATCGATTTTCACAAGCGGTACAGGAAGCCAAAGAAGCGGATGAATTGCTTAAACATAAAGGGCCTCTGGGTAAATTGCATGGCGTGCCAATTAGTATTAAAGAATGCTTCCATGTGCAGGGGATGAAGACAACAGGCGGTTTGGAACATCGGCAGGATCTTATTTACCAGGAAGATGCTGATGTTGTTCGCCAATTAAAACAAGAAGGGGCTATTATTCTTGGGAAGACAAACACACCGGCCCTTTGCTTCTGTCAGGAAACGGATAATAAACTATACGGCAGAACAAATAATCCTTGGGATCTAACCAAAACAGCTGGTGGCTCAAGCGGCGGGGAAGGCGCGCTATTAGCTGCAGGCGGCGCGGCGGTTGGAATTGGCTCGGATATTGGCGGTTCCATCCGATTTCCTTCCCATTTCAATGGGATTATCGGCTTTAAACCAGGTAAAGGGAGCCTATCGTCAGAAGGTCATTTCCCTTCAGTACAACATGATTTGCAAGAACGAATGCTTACGGTTGGACCAATGGGAAAGTCTGTCCAGGACATGCAGCTTATTTATGAGATATTATCGGGTGCCCCTGTAAAGTCGCAAATATTAAACCAATTTAAAATCGAAATTTTACCAACGAATCCAGGCTATCCACTTTCCGTAAGAACATCCGAATTATTAAGACAGCTAGAAAATTTCTTGGAAAAAATCTATACGGTTCAGCAAATTATGCCGCCATATTTTAGGGATAGTGCATTGATTTGGCAGGAAGTAATGTCTATTAATGGAAGCAAATTAGTTGAAGATGAAGCTTTTAATAATGATCGCTCCGGATTAGTTCGTTCCTTTTTAAAAGAAAAGTTAAGGCAGCGTACAAATGTCCACCCTTATTTATCTCGGGCTATCATGGGTGCAAAAATGTTTAAACCTTCCCATAAAAGAGTGAAGGAAATTAACGATATTCTCTATCAAGGGGATGAACTTCTCAAAACATATTTGGATAAGCGATTACTGATTCTGCCTGTTTATTACCGGTCCGCATTGGAACACGGCCAGGTTTTCAAGGAAATTTTCTCGTTTCGCAAAACGTATCTTCAATATATGCCATACACAGCGTATGCGAATGTTTGGGGGCTCCCGGCTCTTACGGTACCAGTTGGGGAGGATGAGGCAAAGATGCCAATAGGAATACAAATTATTAGCGGTATCGGAAATGAAGATGCGATTTTCCGTCTTGGCAGATTACTTGCAAAACGTTTTCGCGGATACAAATTAGCTCAATTAGAAGATAGGTAATTTTTAGAAGGCGTTATTTCCCTTCTCTTACACATAATGAAGGAGAGAGGAGGGAATTTGGATGCGAAAGAAAGATGATTATAAAGAACTTTCCACCGTTCAGAAGCAGCATGATACATTGATTCCAGAGGAGTTCCCAGAAGGTCCGTACGGATCGGGTATTCGTGAGCATGAGCTGGTTTCCGGCAAGTCAACCGATTGGGAAGAAGGCCAGCACCGCGCAAGTGCATTTACTTATGCAGATAGAGAGCAGCATAAAAAACTTCAGAGAAGAGCTCCAGGAGCCCATCCTTTAGATAAAAAGGAAGATAGCTGATTATTTGATACGAATACAGAAAAAGAAGTTCAAAATGCCTTCTTATTTTTCATCATAAGAAGAAATATTGAACTTCTTTTATTTTTGAATTTTTTTCAATACAAAATAGGCACAACCAAAATTACAGTATTCATAAATATAATCTTGAAAGCAGCTGATTTTCGTGTCCAGAGGTGCTTTGGCATGATTGTCATGGTAAAACCCTTTTAGACGAAGCTGTTCATGCGCCCAATCCCCTACAATAAAATCATATTTCGCTAAAACTTCAGAATAGCGTTCTTTAATAGCCTCTGCTTGAAATCCATTCTTATTATCTTCAATTAATTCATATGTTTTCCCATTAAGTTCAATCATGAGAGACCCCCACACTTCTTATCTATTTTTAGTTTATCACAGAAACAGTTAGAAAAACCAGAAAAAATTACCTGCATGAATTACGCTTCTTATCTAAAACTAACGTGTAAGAAATGAAAACAATTTTAGTATAAGCAACATAACTAATGATACTCATAATTTCACTCTAGAAAGGAGCAATCAACATGAAGAAAGGAATTGGAATTATCTTTCTTGCCATTCTTATGTTACTTGCTGGATGTACATCCAGTCAAAATAATTCGGAGCCCGACCCATTAGATCCTAAAAATAGATATCCTGATACAGAATCTAATCAGAGGTCCCAGGATCGACTTGGTTTTGTTCGCTACACACAGGATGAATATGCGCAAGACAATCAAAATCAAACCCAACAAAGGGCTATCCATGTTGATCGAAATGAGATGGCTGATATGATTACCCGTATTTTATTACAGAATCCAGATTTTGTTGAAGTTGCAACGCTTGTGACAGACGAAGAAGCTTTAATCGCTTTTGAAACCACAGATAATTTATCTAAAGAAGCAGCTATTGAAAATGCAGAAAAAACAGCTCTATCGATCCTGCCAGGCCACTATACCATTCATGCTTCTAATGATAAGAGTTTAATCCAAAACATTGAATCACTGCATTATTCTGTGATGGAGAATGATAATGTAGACATCGAACCATTAGTACAAGTTATTGTAGACTCCATGAAGAAAGATGATTAAGTTGATGAAATAATTTGTCCCTAAGGAGGTGATTCATCTGATTAGCATTCGTAATACTGCCTTGAGTATACTTTGTTTCTTTTTATTTTTTCAAACTGTCTCCGTTGTTTATGCAGAACCAAACGAACAAATATATAACGAGAGAATGGCTTTGTTTAAAAAAATTGAAACCATCACCCAGGTCCCATGGTACTATTTTGCGGCAATGGATAATTATGAGCGGAATACCCTTCCTTCATCCGAAGAAGAAAAAGTCATTTCCATACAATTTGATGAAACGGAATGGTACGGTCTAGGAAATGCAGCTAATTCAACCGAACAGGAAATTATAAATCAATTTGGCGGACTTGGTAAAGATGGGAACGATGATAACCAGGCAGACCCTCATGACCCAGAAGACATCCTCTATACCATGGCAGAGCATATTTTATCCTACGGGTTACATGAGGATGATGTCAAAATCGCCCTTTGGGAACATTATAAACGAGATCTAACCGTACAAACGATTATGAATACTGCTAAAGTGTTTCAAACCTTCGGACAGATTCATTTAACGGATCGTGCATTTCCTTTAGATACAAATTATAATTACAGTTACCGCAGTACATGGGGTGACCGCCGAGGATTTGGAGGCTTACGAATCCACGAGGGAACGGATATTTTCGCATCTTACGGAGTTCCTGTCCGCTCTACAACGTATGGTGTTGTAGAGATGATGGGATGGAACTTATACGGCGGATGGCGTATCGGCATTCGTGATATATACAATATTTATCATTACTATGCACATATGAGCGGCTTTAATGAAAATATAAAAGTGGGACAAGTTGTTAAACCTGGCGATACGCTAGGCAGCGTCGGCTCTACCGGCTACGGTCCTCCAGGAACATCCGGAAAATTCCCACCGCATCTTCATTACGGTATGTATAAAGACAATGGCTACAGTGAATATTCATTTGACCCATATCCTTTTATATCTAAATGGGAACGAATGGAGAAAACAAATAGATAAACCTCGTACGTCGTACGATACTCAAATTTTTTTACTCATTGAAATAACGGTACAAATTCAATCAAATGCGAATTTGTACCGTCTTATTTTAGAGAGTTTATCTTGCCAGCAACAATTCAGGCTCTTTCTTTCCCCTTACGCAGGGCATGCCAAATGCTGGCAAACAATCCACCCCATAATAGAACCATTCCTGAAACCATTACGATAATCGCTGAAGCACTCATATACTAACCTCTCCTTTTTATTTGTCATCATAATCTGCTAGTGAGTCGGGAGATCTCCACTTTAATAATGCTAAGACAATACCCAGAACTAATACGCCAATGGCAACTCCCCAGCCACTAAAATTAATAAAGACATCAGAGTAGCCTTCATAGTTTCCTGTTTCTGTATTAAATTCGCGTAATAAGTTCATCTTGAGTAAACCAAACATCATATATCCCATCACGATTGGAGTTACAATGGCAATACTAATCGTCCACCATGCTCTTAAACGAATATCAGATACACGATTCGCATGATCTTTAAGTACATTTGTTTTTCGAAGAACCCAAGCAATTAGGATTACTTCAACGAATCCTAACATCGCTACTCCAAATTGATTAATAAAGTAATCGACATTATCTAGGAAGAACATACCGCCGCGACTAGCGTATAGCAAGGAGACAATTGCTGCAAGTCCTACACCAATAAGGACTGCTTTTGCTCGAGTAATATTAAATTTATCAACAAGTGCAGAAACATATGCTTCGGAAATAGAAATAAGTGAGCTAATCCCGGCCAATGTCAATGAAGCAAAGAATAGGACACCAAAAAATCCATTAAGCGCCGGCAATTCATTAATAATAGCTGGAAAAACGACAAAAGCAAGACCAACTCCGCCAGCTACCACATCATTAATATCAAGTCCTGACGTAGCTGCCATAAAACCTAATATCCCAAATACACCAATACCAGCAAGCAGTTCAAAACCGGAGTTCCCAAACCCTACAATAAACGCGTTATTTGTGATATCCGATTTTTTTGGCAAGTAACTAGAGTAAGTAATCATAATAGCAAATGCAATGGATAAACTAAAGAAAATCTGTCCATATGCTGCAATCCATACATTTGGAGACAGCATTGCGCTAAAATCAGGTGAGAAAAAGGCATCCAACCCTTGCATTGCACCAGGTAAAGTAATTGCCCGGATAACAATGATAAGGAAAACAACAATTAGTAATGGAATACAAATTCGGTTAGCGATTTCAATTCCTTTACGTATCCCGCCAAATAAAATAATAAATACGAGTGCCCAAACAACGATTAAAGGAATTAATACCCCGGGAACTAATCCGCCAATTTGACCTGGAACCTCTGCCAGCTTCAAATATTCACCAAATAAGAATCCTTCCGTATCTGATCCCCATGTTAACTTGATCGAAAAAATGGAATATGATATTGCCCAGGCAACAATTACAGAGTAATACGTAGAGATAACAAATGCGACAAGCGCTCCCCACCAGCCAATAAATTCTGCCTTCTTATTCATTCTGCGGAAAGCCAATGGGGCCGACCCCCGATACTTGTGCCCCATCGTAAATTCCATAATAAGAATCGGAATACCAGCTGTCATTAGCGCAAATAAATAAGGAATTAAAAATGCTCCACCGCCATTTTCATACGCCACCGCCGGAAATCTCCATATATTCCCCAGGCCAATTGCCGAACCTACCGCTGCCATAATAAATCCGGCCCGCGTTCCCCATTGTGAACGATTTTCCATTCTTTTTTTACCCCCTTTTTTATAATAAATACCAACAGCATGAAAGCGCTTTTAATAAATAGTTAGAAAAAACATTACTTTCACACTATTATAATTGTATTATAGCTATTCTCTACCCTTTGTCAAATACCCAGCAAATAAAACATGCGTCATTTTTTTGCAGAATTTCTTAAAAAACGAAAAAAGCTTGGAATACTAAAATGTATTCCAAGCCTTCTGTTATGATGCCTTCTTTTTTCTCCGAACCATCAGTGTTTGGGCAATCCAGACAATACCCGCCAAGAGAATTACAGTGGTCGGTAAAGCAATCCAAGTTGAATGGGTAATTCCAACAACAAGAAAACCGATTAAAGCTACAAAAGCTGCAAGAATAGCATATGGCAACTGCGTAATAACATGGTCAATATGATGTGCGCCCGCTCCTGTTGCAGATAATATCGTTGTATCTGAAATCGGCGTACAATGATCACCGAATACTGCACCTGCAAGGACCGCTGCTAATGCAGGTAAAAATAATTCCATATCTGTATTTACCATAACTTCTGCTGCAATGGGCAACATAATCCCAAATGTTCCCCATGATGAACCTGTCGCTAAAGCCATTAATCCTGCAATAATAAATAGGATTGCTGGTAGCAGGCTGACGGAAATAGATGAGTTATTTACTAGGCCGGCCAAGTAACTGCCTGTTTCTAAAGCTCCAATAATGGAACCAATCATCCAAGCAAGAAGAAGAATATTAATTGCAGGTATCATTGTTTTAAAACCTTCTATAAAAATCCGCTTCATATCTGAACGAGGTTTTCTCTGCCTCATATGAAAAATCACCGAAGTAAGAACCGCTGCAACCCCGCCAATAATTAAGGAGAGGTTGACATTCGTATTTGCAAAAGCCTCTATAATGGATGCACTGCCTTGTGTTTCCATTATACCTGTTCCAATCATAGCGATAACTGTCGCAATAAATAATACAACAATAGGAGTGATTAAGTGAAATACTTTTCCATCTTGATGTGGATCAAATACATCACTCAAGTCTCCTGAAACTTGATTTCTTTTAGGATCAAGCAATTCTCCTTCTTCCTTTGCTCTCTTTTCATGTGTGTACATAGGTCCAATATCAAAATGAAAATACGCCACAATAAACACCAAAATAATTGAAGCAATTGCGTAAAAGTTTAAAGGTATCATTTGTATAAAAGCTGCAATTGGCTGAAGCGTTGTAATATCATTTGCAACAAACAATCCACCCAAGATACCAATAATGTAGGCTCCCCAGCTGGATATCGGAGCAATGACTGTTACTGGTGCGGAACTTGAGTCAATATAGTAAGCTAACTTAGCCCGCGATATTCTCTGTCGATCCGTTACTGGTCTCGCAATCTGACCAACTGCCAGACTATTAAAATAGTCATCTATAAAAATAATCAATCCAATAATCACAGTCATTACTTCGGCCCCAACACGCGTTTTCACCCGACGCAGCATCCAATCTCCAAAAGCTTTTGCTCCCCCAGACGCTTGCAAGAATGCAGTAAGTACTCCTAAGAAAAGAAGAAAACTAATTAGCAAGATATTGCCAATTTCAAGTGCTCCATCTGCATAAAAAATGGTGTAAAATACCGCCCAAATCTCATTTAATGTGCCCATTAGATGAAAATCATTTAATAATAATGCTCCAACCACAATCCCTGTTCCTATTGAGATTAGAACCCTTCTCGTTAACAACACTAATATCAGCATAATAACAGCAGGTATTAGTGAGTAAATTGTACCTTCCATGCGACAACCTCCATCCATTTATTTCAGAGTTTTGCTCTAGATTCGTTATGCGTCCGTTTTATTCCCCAGCAATGATTTGCTCCGGAACAAAAGCCCGCATATACATCCGATTCGAAATAAGGAAATAAGACAAGGATATTTGCAATCAAACATGAAACTACATCACCTTATTTAACGCAAAAAAACAATGATAGAAAATAACCTATCATTGTTTCACCAATTCACGTTATCCTCCATTTCGATCAGTAGTTCTCCATGTAACGAATTACATGACAGCATATTACCTTTTTAGTAATATGCCAGTAATATAAAGCATGACCTCTCTATATACTTCGGCAAACCATCCTTCCCCCAGCAATCATTGTTGTCATCCTCCTGCAAGGTACTCATATAATCTGCGCCTCTACCTCACCGATCTGATAAGGTTTTTTATTCATCTAAATTGTACTATACTATATCTTCAATTATTCTGCAAATCATCTTTAGGAACCGCAATATTAGGTCCATTTCCGTCCCCGCCGTAAAAATCTGGTACTTTCCCCATGATTGCACCACCATCCAAATATAATTCCGTATGTACTGTTCTCACTTCTGACGTAAACGGTACTACAATTTGCACATCTGCTTCCACATTTATATACAAAGACACCCAAGCCCCATTAATTCCAAACGGTTCTTTTTCTTCTACAACGTTTGTCCGCACAGCCCCAACAACTTCCATATTAATCGGTATTTTTGGCCCTAAATTAGCTAGTACTGAATTACCGGTTATCTGCCCTAAAGGGATCTCAATCAGCGTGGGATCTACTTGGGCCCTCCCTTCTGCACCACCTTCATAATCATATGGTTCATGGAGATTATGTTCAAACTCAAGCTGCTCTCCCCGATTAACATGGGCAAAATACTCTTCAACCCTATCCGTAGCTACACGATTAATTTCACTGATGACTGCTGGATCCCTATTATATGTTACCAAATTCCCTTCATTGTCATAAGTGATATTAAGGATATCATCAAAACCATATTCCTCTACATAGAAAACTGCAGAATTAATCGCTCTGGTAGCAAATTCATCCGCCTTACGTTTAGCGATATCAATAATAATCGGTTCAATTTTGACATTGATTAAATAGAAGCTGAAGCCAACTGCAGCAAAAAATAAAATAAATGTCAGCATCAGAATGGAGCGCCGAGATGGGTGTATTCTTCGTTTTCTTCCTACGCGATATCGATATCGTTTTTTAAATCTCAACCCAACAACCCCCTTCATAATAATTTATGCATCTTTTGAACGGAAATAGAACAACAGAAAAGTTTTTAGGTCACCCCTATCCGCCTCAAGCTGATTTCACTCGATATTCTAGATAGTCGCTCTGGATTCACAAATGCCGCTCCAATTCTTTCATAACTGCTCCAAATTCCTAAAAAGTCGCTCCGTATTCTCTAAAACCGCTCCAATCCTTCCTATATCCGCTCCAGATTCCTGAAAGTCGCTCCATTTTCACAAAAAACCGCTCCATAACCGCTCCACAACCTGATAATAAAACAAAAATAATCTACTAATTTTTCTCCAACAAAAAAACACTTCCCGAAAAGAAGTGTTTTCTCTTATTTCACTCACGAATAATTATGATATTTTAAGTAGTGCTTCTTTTCCAGTCATGCCAACTTCCCAGCCATACTTCTTGGATGCATCTGTTACCTTTTGCAATGGAGCATTTAACAATTGATCAATCGTTCTTACTCCCATTGCGCGTCCTGCGATAACATTTCTTTCTTGCAGTTTTGGTATTTCATTGAAGATGTCAACATCGAGTGCAGCACACATAATATACCCCACATCATTACTAATCGTCAGCAAGGTTGTTTTCGGCAGTTCTACACTCACAGCTGTAAAAATAATTCCATCCACCTCAAGAGGTTCTACCGTAATCATAAAAAAAGCCCCCCTCTTTTTTTCTACATGATATGTGTATGCAAAAGAGTGGGGGAATGTCACTGTTTAAGAATAGAATGTCTATTGTTGTTTTACGGCATAAGCTAATAGATCACGTAAAAATTCCGGGACAAAATATTGCTTTTTCTCCGATCGGGCTACCTCTGGCAAGAGCTGGCCAAAGGTAAAGGTGTCTGCTGTAGCAACATAGTACGTCTTGTCTGGATTAATCGGATAACCGTTTTCTGTGTAGACTTGTTTCACATATATTTCTCCATTACGATGAAAGGCCGTCTCTACTCGGATTCCAGAAAAAATCATTTTTCCTAGGAGTTCCCCACGAAACCCGAAACCTTTTAATCTTAATTCTGTAAAAACAGGAGACAAAGCTTCTCTGACTACCTCCACGATTTCATCTCCTCTTAAATCCACAAGGACAGGATTGATCGGATGGGGACAGATTCTGTGAAGATCCCCTTTCGTAACTGTTCCTGCCGGCAATGAATCTAATAACACTCCGGCGTTGAGCATAGCAATATCTGCATTGGTCCACCTGCGAAGCACCTTTGTTAAGGATGTGATAATGGATGTTTCCTCAAACCATTTTACTTCGACCGGCTCTTTCACTGTTGTTACGACCTCATCTAAATACTGATTCGCCTGATTTAATAATTGCTGGAGATGCTGCTCCGTCTCCAAATCTTTTGCACTTTCCTTTAAGTTAATTGCAACTGCTTCTTTAGAAATAACTTGTTTCTTTTGATGATCCCAGGTAATCTCTACTTCCCCAACATAATAGCAATGCTTCCCAGCTGCAGTAATCAAGGTTTCGTTCACAACTTCTCCTTCTTCTAAAAGGTGATGGGTATGCCCGCCAATAATCACATCAATATCAGGATAACGTCGGGAAATCTCCTGATCGACTGAAATTCCTAAATGAGAAAGGAGAACAATAATATCTGATTCCTTCGCTAATTCTTCTATATAACGATCAAGAACATCAAATTCATTTTCTACATGCCAGTCAAGCAATTCATAAAATGCATTAAATGGCGCCGTTAAGCCTAATACTCCTATCCGAATACCACTTTCCGTCGTTAAAGTATGTACACGTTTTAACCAAAATGGCGTATACGCATCCATACTAAATAAATTACTGCAGACCACTTGAAAATCCGCCTTATCATACAGTTGGTAGAGCTCTTGATGAGAAAGAGTGATGCCTTCATTATTACCTAATGTAACAACATCATAACCCGCTTCGTTTAATAACTCGACATTAGCCAGACCTCTTGTTGCCTCTGTAATTGGATGGGACCGATCCACATGATCTCCTACGTCCACTGTAAAGTAAGCCTCTTTATTTTGATTTCTTAACAGCTGTTTTTCTTTTAAAAATGCTGTAACTCTAGGCCATTGTTCAAAATTACTATGCAAGTCATTTGTATAATAAAAGTAAAGTTTTTCTTCAGACATACTTCACCGCCCCTAACCAATTCCTTGTAAAATCATGCGTATTCCCATGATAATTAATAAAATTCTCAAAAACAGTTCCAATAATGAACTTGAAATCTTTTGATTTGTTAATGCTCCCAGTTTACCACCAATCCATGCTCCAGGGATAAAGAAAAGCACATACTCCCATTCTATATTTCCAAGTGTGATATGTGTTATACTTCCAAATAAACTAACAAAAATAATCATAAACATCGATGTTGCTGTTGCTATATGTGTAGGAAAACCAAACGCGAGCAGCATAACTGGAACCATTATCGCTCCCCCGCCAATACCAAAAAATCCGGATAACATTCCCACAAAGAAAGCGATGAGAATAGCGGGAACTACTCGAATATGATATGTAAATACTTCATCTCCTATTTGCGCATGCCGGACCCCTTTAGCAGTGTCATCTACTTTACGTGGTTTGATACCTTTGAGCTGTCGGTAAAAGAGAATTCCTGCAATAAAAATAATTAAAAGACCAAAATAAATATAAAACGTATTTGCATGAACAAATTGATTCAGCCAAGCTCCGAACATGCTTCCCGGAATACTTCCAAGCAAAAACATTCCACCTGCTTTATAATCAATCCGCTTTGATTTAGCAAAAGATAATGTTGATGACATCCCTGTAAAAAACATCACCAATAACGACATAGCTACTACTGTTTGCGGCGTCACCCACGAAAATCCTTCTATATTTCCGCTAGCCAGAAAAAGTAATGGAATCAGGACAACTCCCCCGCCTAACCCAGCTAAGCTCCCAACAAAAGCAGCCAGCATTGCTATACAAAAACAAATAACAATTGCTAAAATCATCAAATACACCTTCTTTCTATATTTAATCATAGCATATTGTATCTCAATTACATTAGGAAATATGTTACGAACAATGTCTGTTCCAAATAAATACTAAAAATCTGAGCAAATGAAAATAGCTTATCCCACTAATTTCATTCGTTCAGATTTTTTATAATCCATTATTTTATTAGGAAGAAATGCTATTAGCTAAGCATGTTACCCGCGTATTTAAATCAGCTTATGCCCGCAATTCCCGCAGAAGTTCATGCCCTCCGTTTTATTTCCGCAATTTGGACAGAAATTGGGAATGGATCCACTCGATTTATTTTCAGAAGTTGCTTGTTGATTTTGTGACTGATTCTGCTGTTGACTTTGACTTTGCTGCTCCCCTGTATTTTTTTCATTAGCACCGCTCATCATCTCTTTCGCCAAGTTCATTCCCATCATCATACCAGCCATGTCCGTTGCTGTGTTGCCTCCCCCAGATTTTCCAGAAGCAATCGCATCTGTCATTGCTACATCTTTATAACGCCCCATATCGCCAATCATGCCATGGGAAGCTGTTTTCGTAATCATATCCTGGATTTCCTTTGGATAATTAAAGCTCATAATATTAAATCCGGTAATCTCAAAGCCGTCCTGATTGACCTGCATATCTAAATCCTCTTTGATTCCTTCGCTAATCTCGAAGGAATTTGCATTAAGATTAAACATATCTTTCCCTTCTCTAGTGATCCATTTCATCAATAATTGATCTAAAATAGCAGTGATTCTTAAACGGATATCCTTCACAAGATAGCTATCCTTCACCCCTGCAATATTATCAATTAACTTTACATAATCTTTTACGGCAAATTGAAATGTACCATTCGCACGGATCGGGATACCGCCCGGCAGTTGAGGTGAAGGGATATTAATGGCATTCTTTGTTCCCCATTTGACAGTGAACTGTTTGGTATTGACAAAAAGTACCTCCACCCGCATGCCACTGTTAAATCCAAATTTAAATCCTTTTAAGGTAGACAAGAAAGGAATAATATCTGATTCTATTTCATATTCTCCCTCTTCTTTAAAAACCCCTTCAATTTTTCCCTGGTTAAAAAAGATAGCATCCTGCCCAGGACGAAGAATTAATTTACTTCCTTTTTTAATCTCCCGGTTATTCCATTTCCAGAAGATCATATCATCGCGAAATTCGTCCCATTCAATCACATTTGCTAATTGTCCTCTAAAAAACCCCATCATTCCGTTCATCCTTTCTATATTTTCATCCATTATTAGAACTTTGCACGTCCGGAAGAGCGAGAGTGTCCGCCGCCGGTAATTCTTGTGCCGCCTCCGCTGCCTCCACCAGAATTCTTTTGAATTTTTGTTTTCGTAACGGATTTGCGTAAATATCTATCCGATTTGCTTTTGACCCGTGAATTATTTGCATCAAGATACGTATTCGCATTGACTGTTACACGTCCGCCCATATTAAAAATCATGGAACCCACAATAATTACTCCAATTATAACAGCCGCCAGCAAATGAAACCATGTTTGAAGAAAAATACTATCCGGACTGACAATCGGATTTACATCCATATACCGATCAACTTTCTCAAAATATAGCAAACTGGCATCGTAAAAATTATCAGCGGATAAATCAGGAACTAAGTCGTTGGCGAGTTGCTGAGCACGATCGTTATCTACATACTTTTCCCCTTTATAAAATCCACCAATATCAACATCCCTATCACCGGCTCCACCTGAAAAATCAAGTCCCATAATAACGGTATCGCCATGGGTTTTATCATAACCTGGTCCCTGTTCATCATAGAAATCATCGATATAATCACCGATGTCTCTTCCATCCGACTCATCCTTAGTTAAGATAAGTATATCAATCTCATTTTCTTCACTGTATGCTGCTGCTTTTTGCTCTAAGTCAGCGCGCTCATTATCAGTAAATATATTCGCATCATCATAGATATACTGCTTCTCTGCAAAAGCAGAAGGAAGAATGCATAAAGATAAAAGGATAAGGACACTGAATGTAATCAGATGCTTTCTCATAAAATATCACCGCCCAGCATAATAGCGATTGTTTTTAGTACAACAAACGATCCGCCGGCAATACCGGAAAACCAAAGTGCTGCCTTCGAATAGCTGAGTGGCGGTTTGCCGACAATTTTTCCCGTTTGCCCATTCATCGCAAAGGTGTGTTCCTGTTTGTCAAAATCATAATAAACCATCCAAACAGGTAATAGAACATAATAACTGTTTGCTTTCTTCGTGCGAACATTTTTCTGTTCATAGCTAACAGAATCGTATCCGCGAACTGTAGAAGCGATATAAGTTTCTACAAATCCTCTAATTTTTGCTTTTACCCTGTCAAATAATTCATCATCCGTGTAATTATATTTTTCTGCTAAGTACCCTGCTAAATAAGGTGTTTTAAAATTCTCTAGCTTGTTATAATCATAAGGCTCTAATTTATCCATCAACGCATCATTCATTTTTTCAGATGCATCCACAGGAACTTTTAAATAACTGATATCAATATCCCGGCGCACGCGATAATATTTCGTTTCCGTATAACGATAGTCTCCGCGTCGATACGTACGTACTTTGGTTCCTGTTGCCTTCACCTCTACGTCATTATCTAAATCATACATCCAGAACGGGACATACATGCCAGTAATATTTTTGACACGGTCAGCTGTCATAAAGCCTTTTGGCGTTAATCTCCCATTTTTACACCATTTTTTAAACGCCTGCATTGCTTCCTCTTTACTTATTGTAAATGGAATAACTTTTGCAGGTGCTAAATCACCCGATAACCTGTCAGCGAGAACCACCCCGGCACCACAAAAACTGCAAGATGTCGCTGTTGTATCTCCATCCGTCAGAACAACAGCTCCACAGTTTTCACATTGGTATTCCTTCGCTTCATCTTCTTCAAAAGACCGTGTGATGTTTACGTCGTCATACGTATCTATATGCTCCTCATGGCCACAGCTCTCACAAGCTAAATGACCAGAAGTGCTGTCAAATCGCATATCGGCACCGCAATTTGGGCATTTATAATGAACTAACATTCCTCTTCACCTCATTTTTCTGATCGTAATTCAAGCAATGCCTCTGCCTCCGCAAGCTCAAATTCGACTTTCTCCTCTTCTGCTGTTATATATTTGATTACATCTGATTCTTTCCCCTTCGACGCAGCCTCTCTCTGTAATGCATCAAGACGGTCAAAGGTTTCTTTAAATGTGTGACTCATCCGGTCATAGCTTTTTTGATAAGGAACCATGGAAGCTTCTAAATCATATTTTTGCTGTTGCAGTTTTTCAACCTCTTGCAATGCTGCCTCTTTTTGTACTTGAAAACGTCTTTTTTCATTCGATTGCTCTGTTCTTTCTTCATATCTGGTAAACTTATCTGCCAGTTCCTGCTGTTTTAAAATCTCTTCATTTGTGCGTGTGATATTTAGTTGAATGGTATCTATTTTAGCACGCATTTCCCGCATGACTCTTTCCATTTCTTTTTTACTTTTTTGTAAGTTCAGCTTGGTTTTCTTTGCATCTCGTTCAGATGAATGAAAGCCTTTAAAAAAACCCATTCAGAATCATCCCTTTCTTCCGTGCTTTAGTAATTGTACGTTTCATCCTTTTAAAAGGTTTCAGTTGTCTTGTTATCCTCAAACTATTTTCCGGGGCATAACGTTCGTAATCAATCTAATTATCTTTCATAATACCTTATTCTCTTTTTACAATTCTAATACAATCGCAGGCACTTTCTTTTACAAGATTGCCATATTAATAGCTTTCCGACATGAAAATGAAATAAAAAAATAGCGAAAATCCTCACAAAACGTTGATATATCCAATGTCGAAACGTGTCTTGCCATGTAATATATTTTAATAATTTGTTATCGTTCTTTAAAAGCCTGGTCACCTTCTTGTGATATCTCTGTGTTACCTTGTACGTAGTGAAACAATAAAAGCCAAGCTAAAGTATTGCTGGGCTGAATCAAGGGTGATCACGTCCGTTGTCTCTTACTTCCATCAAATTAATTCCCCTTTTTATCGTGAAGGGAGATTTACGGACGATGGCACCATGATGGAACGAAATCAACTACATAGATTTCTGTTTTTCAACAAAATCATAGCAAATTTCAAGGAGGAATTCTTATGGCACCACTAAATTTGAATGCGAAAAAATATGTTATTTCAACTGCGTTTGCAACAACGCTAGCACTAACTCCAATGGTAGGCTCTAGTGTGTTTGCAAGTGCAGGATCTTCTGCTGGAGATATCACCTACGAAGAAAGTAACCTTCCTGCTATTCATGAGGGGCAAGCTACAGAGGAAGCACCTGCTGCAACCATTAACACGTCTCTCATCCAACAAGGTGATATTGGCTCACATGTAGAAGACTTACAAAGCACTCTTCAAGCACAAGGCTACTATTCTTATAATATAGATGGTATTTTTGGAGATATTACAGAACAGGCTGTGAGAGATTTTCAGGCGGATCACCAACTTCAAGTAGATGGCATCGTTGGAACAAATACTTCCAATGCACTTGCACTGCCAGCTGCTTCCAATGAAACAGCTGAAGAACCAGCAGAGGAAGGAAACATTATTATTGAAGAAACCGACAACACGAATGATTCCAGCAGTAATGAAGCTGAAACGGTACCATCAGCCACTGCCGCAAATGTAGTAGCAGCTGCTGAAAGTGTGCTCGGCGTTCCTTATCAATGGGGCGGAACAACGGCTTCTGGATTAGACAGCAGCGGTTTTATCAATTATGTATTTAATCAAGTAGGCGTGGATATTTCCCGTACACACCGTGAAATGTGGGTAAATGATGGCGTTCATGTAGATTCTCCAAGCATAGGAGATGTTGTCTTCTTTGAAGGGACATATGATGTAGAAGGAGCATCCCATAGCGGAATCTACATTGGAAACAATCAAATGATTCATGCTGGTGATGAGGGTGTTGTTGTCGCTGATATGAGTATTGATTATTGGCAAAACCACTATATCGGAGCTAAATCCTTTATACAATAATTATAGAAAACAAGCGCGAGCCATTGCGCTTGTTTTTTATGTGCCATTATAAATTTCAAGGTTGAAATATCTTTTACTTATTGCCCCTGATGACGGCGGAAGATCTAAAACAAAACGAGAAACTTATACCGTAAATTTTTAAAATAAGATAATTTCATATAGACTTTTTAAATTTTTTGCGATATACTTATCAACAATTTATTAGAAGGATTTCCGGAAAAAGGGATAAAGGTAGATTCTACATAGATTAAATTTTCGGATTAGTTAAATATTATACCTTTGACAATTTACAAAATCTTTGCGCTCCATTCCATTTACCCAAATTGAAAGTTTACTTGCTATCTAAATATAGCAATAAAGCGAGAATCAAAATAAACCTACGGAATCCTAATCTATTACATAAGAGTAAGGGAGCATCATAGGAGATGAAATCATTAATTAACATCAGTCAGTTTTCGAACAAGTATTTTGCATTCATAACTATTTTAGTCGCTGTGACAGCGTTCTTTTTGCCCGGCGGTTTCAGTTGGTTAAATAATTATATGCCCATATTGCTTGGAATCGTCATGTTTGGAATGGGACTTACCATGACGCCAAGCGATTTTAAGCTGGTATTAACAAAACCCGTACCGGTTATTATCGGTGTTATTTTACAATTTACCATTATGCCGTTACTTGCATTTGGAATTGCAAAGCTTTTAAATTTACCGCCAGCTTTAGCAGCTGGAATTATCTTAGTAGGATCTGTTCCTGGTGGCACTGCATCGAATGTGATGGTATATCTTGCGAAAGGAAATGTAGCATTATCGGTTACAATGACATCTGTATCTACTATGTTGGCACCAATTATGACACCAACGCTTTTATACCTGTTGGCTGGACAATGGATTCCTGTAGATCCTATTGCAATGTTTATTTCCATTATTCAAGTTATTATTGTTCCTATCATTTTAGGATTTATTGTTCAAAAGTTCTTCCCATCACCGGTTGAGAAAAGTGTAGAAATACTGCCGCTAATTTCAGTTATAGCTATTTCTGGTGTAGTAGCAGCAGTAGTTTCAGGAAATACAGAAAATATCGCATCTTCAGGGCTGCTCATTTTTGTCACCGTCCTCTTGCACAACTGGTCCGGGCTGCTTCTTGGTTTTTTAGTTGCCACACTGCTGCGTCTCAATGAAGAAACAAGAAGGGCGATATCCATTGAGATCGGCATTCAAAATGCAGGATTAGGCACAACCTTAGCAAGCACTCATTTTGCAGCACAGCCACTGACCGCATTGCCTGGTGCCATTGCAGTAGTTATGCATGTCATCAGCGGCTCTATTCTTGCATCAATCTGGGCAAGAATACCAGCGAAAAAGGAGAAATTAAGTAAGAGAGAAGCAGCTTAATTAACCCCGTATATCACGAAAGATAATACGCATCTGTCTATTTATCTTATCAAAGCCGAAAAGAAGAAAAGTTCATACTTTCATTATAGAAAACAAGCGTGAGCAATTGCGCTTGTTTTCTAGGTTTATTTTCCCTATTATTCTATCTGATTTTTGTTATAATAAGAATAATTCAAGCAAAGGAGCTGATTAGAATGAAACAGATTATATGGGTGATTGAAAAGTAGAGCATTTTTTCCTTTTCAATCATTTTATTATGAAAAGTACAGATAAAATGAAGTGAAAAGGAGTTACATTAATTTGATGTATAAGGATAAAGATTTAATCATTCGGCCAATCGAGAAAAAAGATCTCCCTCGCCTATGGGAGCTAATTTACAAAGAAGAGCACCCAGAATGGAAAAAATGGGATGCTCCATACTTTCCACACAAAACAAAATCATATAACGCTTTTTTATCTGAGCAAGAACATTGGATAAACAGTGAAAATTACTGGACCATTGAAGTCGAAGGAAATGTTCAAGGAACGGTTTCTTACTATTGGGAACACCAGCCTTCACAATGGCTTGAAATTGGCATCGTATTACATGAAGCAGACTCATGGGGGAAAGGTGTCGGTACCCGTGCTTTAAAATTATGGATAAACCATCTTTTTAACCAATTACCACTGGTCCGTGTCGGTTTAACGACGTGGTCTGGTAATCAGCGTATGATTCGAGTTGCCGAAAAGCTGGGTATGCAAATGGAAGCGCGAATCCGGAAGGTCAGGTATTATAATGGAGAATATTACGATTCAATCCGTATGGGGTTACTGCGTGAGGAATGGGAGAATCAGCACGGTTACTCTTAATCTATAAGACAGGTCTTTTAAATGGGCCTGTCTTTTCACTTTTTGGACATCAGTAATCTTATAAGATACCTTTGGTTATCTTCGTTAATACCCTATTAAGCGCACTTGAACAAAAAAAGAGTACCACAGCTATAATTACAAAAAATGCGGCGTAGCGGAGGAAAGTAAACGAAATAAAGCTGACAAGCCAGTTTCCCACATAATATATAAGTATGGTTGCAATCGCAAGCGTTATTAGAAACGAAATAATAACACCTATTATTTGAGCATAATGAAGCTTTAGATACTTTTCTTTAAGCTCTTTTCTGTTTTTCACAAGAGTACACACTAACAAAACAACACTTAAGACAGAAAATACATTAGCCAAAAACAGCCCCCCAAATTCAGTAAACCTTTAAATATTTTTTCAGTATGTAGATATTTATAAAAGCTTTTTCGTTTTAACAATAAACGCTCTTTCTGGTACTGTCAATAAGTTTGTGTAAATTAATAGGGTATCCTCTCTATTGGGATGTATTTTCAGACACCTTCCCCGGGTACCCGGGGAAGGTGTCTGAAAATTAGCTCGTTTCTTACCTACTCCCCGT
>NZ_BORO01000039.1 GCF_018333215.1 Oceanobacillus sp. J11TS1
GGCCTATACTTACTAAAAACAAAAAAGGCTAGAGTGTGAAAAACTCTAGCCTTTTTTGTTATCACAATCGCTTATTTACTTCTTTTCTTACTTTTTCGTATTCTGTTTTACTAATACCAAGCGACTTCCTACGATTCTCGTGACCAAAGCCGTGCTTACCTTGAATAACTTCAGTAGCCATTTGGGAAACGGATTTTTTAGGCTTAGACGCTTTTCCATTAATAACATCCATAACAGCTTCATAGTTACTTCCAAGAGACTTTTTGCGCGCCTCTCCATTACCATGTTTACCGGCTAACGTTTCTTTCACAAGAGTATCAATTGACTTGCTGGACTTTTTAGGCTTGGACCCTAGCTTTTCATTTACTCGCTTTTGCACGGCGTCATACTGGCTTCCAAGCGCTTTTTTACGAGCGTCTCCGTATCCGTGTTTCCCGGCAATTACTTCATCTGCTAGTTGGTCGATGGATTTCCCATCAGTTTTAGGCTTGTCTGAGGTTGATGTAGACTTAGATATACTCTTATTATCTAACACAGTCTTATAATCAAATACAGGACACTCTTTCCATTCATATCCGCTAAACTCATTGTGGCCTTTGATGTGTTTAAGATGTGGGTATTTCGTCTGCAATGCATTAACTAGATTACGTAAACTTTCCTTTTGAGCATTAGTTGGCTCTTCATACCGGAAGTCACCAGTCAAACAAATACCAACCGCATAATTATTATGGTCTCCCACATGATAAGTCCTCAATTCAATGTCATTGCAAAATTTAATTGTGCCGTCTGGCTCTATCACATAAGAATAACCGATTGACGGCCAACCGTGCGTATCTACATGAAACTTAGCATAACTTTCAGCATTTGAACCGCCTAATCCTTGACGTGTTAAGCTATGATGGATAGCGATAGTGGTTTTACCTTTTAATGATAATACCGGGAACTTCCTTGTCGGATGTCTTTTTACCTTATTTCTAAAATCAACAAATTTTGGTACGTTTACAATACCTGCCATACATAAAACCTCCTCAAATTTAAAAAGAGCAGCCGTAGCTACTCCTTTTTCTCGCTTTTTAACAGTCGTGACATAAACTCTCTAAATAATTCACCTTTTTTACCATCCTCTGTTAGCTCTAAATGGGATAATATCGAATTAATCTCACTAATTAAATATCCGATATACAAAGCAAAAAGCGCTGGAATACCAACGCTTTCCGGAACCAACACTGATGCTGGGATAAAAAATACTAAGACAATAAAATACATTATCTTTTTAATAATCCCAAATAGTGCAATACCACTTTTAAACACTACATTTTTATTAAATCGGGCATTGATCCACCCAAATAAAAAATCGATTGTACTTGCTATTAATATTAATGTTAAAAGGAACGTAGCGAAACTGTCCCTCGTCTCTAAAAAACTTTGAAAAAAAGAAATCATTTCCATTCATCTCACCCTTCTTGGCATATTTGCGACATAAAAAAGAGGCTAGCGTCTGCTAACCTCGTAAGAAATAGCGCCCAGAACGAGCGCTTTATTAACTATTTAAATGTATACTTGCCTAATCTTACTTCTGCTTCTTTAATTTTTCTTTCCAATTCTACCCTATTGGAGACTAAGCCTTTATCAATTACAATGGTTTCTAGGGCAGATATATGTTTTGCAAAAGCAATTAGATTATTATGGTTCTCTTTTTGCAACTCCAATAAATCTTCGATAGTTTTTTCTAGATCCTCTATCTTTTGTTCAAACATATTATTTTCTGACATTTCCATTCGACCCCTTTTTTGTTTAATAGTAATATTCGACAAAAGGAGGGAAAAACCTTCTTTTTTTATTAAAATAAAAGCACCCGCTAGGATGCTATTGTTTAGTTATTATTTAATGTTTGAATTATATGATTGTAATTATCGTTTGTCACAAACAGCTTAACTATTTTAAGTTCTTTCATCAATTCAC
Organism: Oceanobacillus sp. J11TS1; assembly: GCF_018333215.1. Taxonomy (GTDB): domain Bacteria; phylum Bacillota; class Bacilli; order Bacillales; family Amphibacillaceae; genus Oceanobacillus. The sequence goes on from NZ_BORO01000039.1 coordinate 1,963, forward strand.
CTGCAGCGTTTTTATTTATATAAAACAATTGTTGAATTATATATGCTTGGGCTTCTTCGTCATAATTTTCTACGATTGATACATTTCTTTTTGTACCATTAAGTTTAGAAATATAGTTGTTTTCTAAATCCGTGAAAAACCATTCATAAACATTAATTCCCAAATTATTTGTGTGATTTTTCATTTCTATAATATCCCCGACAGTATTAACCATCCGACATCCCTCCTGTCTACGTATTCGACAAAAATAAGGGAAATCCTGCACAAAAAACAACTTTTATTCAGCATTTTTCAATGCTTCTATTATTTTCCCTTGAATTTCTTCAAGTTTATCTTTGTCCTTTTCCGCGATAGAGACCTCGATGCTTATTTCGGCGCCTTTGTAACTAAACAGCCACCCAAGTGATTCGCTCCACTGAACGGGATTATCAACTATTCTAAACCTAAGCCCTTCCACATCATCAGTACACATAGTTCCTGTTACGATTTCCATATTGGTTCCTAACGATTCATTAGAAATAGCATTAAAAACCTTATTCGTCATTTTCAACGTACCATCTTCATGCAGCACCGTAACCCCGTTTAAACTCTCTAATTTTGTCATGTTAACCCTCCTTATTAATCTTAAAAGGTTTTGATACTTTCATCTATTGCGTTTTGCTCGTTTACATACGCCCTGATTACTTCTTTATTAATGTCATCCCCGAATTGGTATATGCCGTTCTGATTATACAAAACACCTTGTTTATCGGTTGTTAATCCTTTGTGCAATCCTTTTGAATAACCTTCCTTTTCGCCATCTTCTCGTCCAGACTCATATCCTTTTCCGTAACCGTCGTATTTTGATTTGACAAGCAATTGTTGTAGTTTCCTTTTAGAAATAAACATCATTTTGCCCCCTTGCCTTTCTTTTGTTCTGCCTGCTCGTCCATTTCTTCTATACGCTCTTCGTATAAAGCATCTAACTCCTGCTGTACTTCCTGGTAAGCGATGCTCGCAGCTATCTTTTCTCCTGTGATAATACCTATCTCACTTTGCAACGCCTGTATCATTTTGTTTTGGCGTTGCAATTGTTCTTGCAGCTGTTCTTTAGATAGTTCCTGTTGATTCGTCGATTTGCTCTTCATTTATGACATCCTTCCTGCGGTATGATTTTCGTTGCTTATAGGTTCTGTACTGATAACCTGGTTGATTTTTGTTGTCTAGCTCTTCTATCTTCATCAATAGATACTGCAGCACTTTTTGATGAATGAAAGTGATGTTTCCGGAGTCAAGCGTTTCTTCGCTCCCTTTGAATAGATAATCTTTATCTGCAATTAAATCATCTAGAATAATTCCAACTTTTTTATCGAAAAGAGTTCTTTGTCCATCTTCGTTTGACCGTTTATAATCAAAAATTTTCACATCATTTTTCGTAACAAATTCCAGAGCATCTTTTAGTTCCAAGTCCTCTATATTTTCTTTATACTTACGCATGGACCTGATGTTAAGGTTATTGTATGATACAGTATTTACCCAGATTTGATTAACATCCCTATACTCTCGACCTATCAAGTTAGACTCAATCACATTTAAATATGCTGTATTTATACGATTATCCGCCCTGCCAATATTATAGTAATTTGGAGTACCGGTATTTATTGGATAAAAGTCTACAGTACCTTTGTCGCCATACGTTAATTCCAATGTCCATCCGACGTTACTATTTTCATACTGATTTCTAAACTGTATAACATTTGGCGTCTCAATCCTGCTAACACGCCTTAAATTTTCAGCGTACAAATTTCTAAACGGCTGTTCCGGAACTCCAATATCATAGGTCATATCTGTGTTAACGATTGGCTTAAACACATTAACTGTGCCCGATAAATCAAACTCAAAGCCTTTATTCCAGGACACCGGAATATTTACTACCCTAAATCTTCGTCCTACTACAGAGTTTGAGCTATCATCCTCATTCATCCTTGCGTTGGTATTTGCGATAAAGCCTCGGAACCAACGGTCATCTGTAGCGCCAAAATTATCACGCCGCGTGCCTGTTGTTCCCATAAAAACGACTGGATATGCTTCATTTATCGACGTTGTAAGCCCGACACCTGCTGTACGACCACCTAACTCATAAGTTAATCTATTGCTTGTGGAAGTGAAATCGATGGACGCGCCGCTGCCAAGTCTAAAGCGAGCGCTTGTCATGTCTAATTCGCCATTGTTCAAGTTAAAGCTAGTACGTCCGTTTAATGACGATAATATCCCTCCAGCGATAAAATCAGCTACCATAGTACCTGTCACGATTGTACTTGCGTTTATACCTTGTCCTGTTATCGCTTGTCTAAAAGTATTACCGCCATCGTCAGATACTCCCACACCAGCACTATTAAATAACGTCAAATAATTAGGGTTCTTTTTGTCTTTGGCAACAATTCCATTACCACCGAATATTAATTCCGTTTGTGCATTTTGCAAGGCTTTTGTGGCATTTTTGACAGCTTCATCCAAAACACTAAAAGGAAGCTTTCTGCGCCCCTCAATTAATTCATTAATTTGTTTGGTTGCGGCATTTATATTAGATTGGTGACGTTTAGCAATTCCCTCACTGCCAAAAGTAATATTTTCTGCAATGACATCACCTTTCCAATCTTTTGTGATGGATTGCGAAACTATTCTAACCTCGTCATCCAAACCAATTCTTTCATCAATCAAAAACACCCTGTCCCCAACTTGTGATTGACCGATAGGATATCCCTGGTTGCGTAGATCGTGGATATCAGCCGATACACTTACCTTTAATGATTCCTCGACTAATTCTTTCAATCCTTTATCCATTGTAGTTTTACTTGTTATTCTGCCGTCTTTAATTGATGGAGCTTGACGTATGCCGATGCCAGGTATTTTCGCTAGTGGAGAAGTGTATTCACGAACAAGTTTCGCATTTTGCCAATCACTCGTTTCACCCTCACCTTCTCCTTCGTTTCCGTAATCCCCATAGCCTATTGCATAAGTCCAAAATCCTGTTCCGTCAATTTCCATTGCGATATTACTAGCATTCAACTTATGGCGATATTGGATGGATGTATCACGTCCAACCCTGCGTTCAAGGTAGACAATGTTACCAACAATCCTAAATTCCATTTTGTAGCGCTCTAATGCTCGTTTAAAGGTCTCTAGTCGTGATTCACCGCCGCCAAATCCCTCCCACTGAACCGCATCGAATTTCCCTACGATAACAAATTCAAAAGGTAATCCTTCAAACACCCTAGAAAAAGCCAATTGGGCTGTCATATGCTCGTTGTATTCCTTTTCAATACGTTTACAACTATTCAACGTATCGAAAAATAAAGGGATGGCTTTTATTTTGACTTTTAGCCGTTTTTTATCTGGAGAGTGTGGTCCAACTCCTTGTTTTTGGCAACGAACAATCTTATGCACCACATTGTCATCGTCTATGACTTCCCACATTTCGGATATATCGTTTATAAACTTGCTATTAACCTTTGTTGGCAACACCTCGAAAGTTAAGGACTGGTGTCCATTTAACTCAAATTCATGCGTTGTCGTTGCTTGTAAATGATATTCTCTGCCGTTTAAATCACGAACAAACATGGTTTGGCTCTTATATTCTTCTGCAGTAACATTCTCCATGAAATATTTAATAGATGTTTTAAAAAACAAATACAAGCTAGCTGTACCATACTTAAATATTTCAGTTTTAGATAACGGCTCTACAAACTCGCCATTAATATAGGCAGGTCTTACAAACTCTGTGATATAAGATAATGTATGAGGCGTATAAAGATTCGATTGTCTAGCTGCGTACCCTCTCGCAAGTCCGGAATCTGGAGCCAACGGATTAGTCCAGATTGTCATTTTTTCTCCAGCATAAGCTTCGAACGAATCCCGCCATAAATCTCTAACGTTGTTGGTTTCGCGTTGGCCGTTAGCCAGTATAAATTTATTGCCGTAGCCTACACTGTATTCGGGCTGAAACATATGCATATCAAGATAAGCAAACGGCTTATATTTATCGATTTGCGCTGCAACGTTTTTGGATTCCGCCTGTGTGAGATGATAAAAATCATCGTTTAACTCCACGTGATTAGAATTGTATCTGGCTGAATAATCATATTGAGCATATTCGTCCACAACATGGTCCATCCCATAAGGATTAATCATAGGGATATAAGCAATGCAAAAGTTATTTAATACAAAGTTTCTAAAATCTGTATCAGGGAAAGTGTTATCCCGTAAATCCTCCATAAACTTCATGCTATATTGCGTTCCATGCCATTCGGTGCCGTGCATGCTTCCAGTGATAAAAAGACAAGGCTTTGATGCATTACCTAATTCAATAAGATACATGTCATAGGTTCCGCTTTGGTCCTTACCGATGGAAAAAAATCTATCAAACTTTTCTATTCTTTCTACTACAGTTTGATAGTTTTGATATTTGACTGTTCCACTAAACTCATAAGGTATTTCAATCATTACTTCCACCACCCAAAAGCTGACACGGATGTTGTATAAGTCGAAGTACCTTCCGTATATCCGTATTGATAGATAGATGCAGATTCTCGACCTGGCCTACCAGATATATCTGCCCATCTTGCATATGATAAAGCTTGCGCTGATACAGACACAGGGAGTTTGGCGAATGGTTTAGGATAGGTCCATGTCTGCAATTCGGATCTATAAATATTACCAGCAGCTATTGTTGCAGTTTGAGAGAAAGGCTCCGCCCAGCAATACTGCATTCCGTCCGAGTAACGAATATACTCGCCGTTTGCATTACTTCCTCTTTCGACTACTTTTACAACTTCGTTAATATCACTGTAAATTTTTGTTTCCAAATCACCGATGGCTTTTAATGCACTATCTTTAGCAGCGTTTGCTTTAGCTTGTGCTCCTTCTGGAGTTTCTTTAGTAGCAATCAATCCCTGCAATCTTTCGTCAACTTCTGTTATTGCTGTTGCGTTTATTTGTTGTATCTCAACCCACGTCAAGCCGTTATAACGATACACTTTTCCGGTATCTCGAGCCATTCGAGTCTCACCTGCTTGAGCTTTAGATGGTAAATCCGCAACAGTATTGACTGGTTCTTTCCAATCTAATTTGACATCGCTTCGGATTTCGGCATAAATTTCATCTGTAATTTTCCCGGATATGTTATTAACAGCTTTAAAAAGCTCGGTGTCATTATCATTTATTGCGTTTCTTGTATCTCTGTTCCATTGAGTTCCTATAATTTTTTGTGGCATAAATTATCCTCCTTTCAAAGGATTTTGAGCCTTTATGTTTATTTGAGACATAAAAAATACGCCTTATTTGGCGTGTTCTTTCTTACTCATCATTCTTTTGTAAATCATACTCATATTTGTAATTTGTTTCTGTACCGCAAGGTTCATCTTCTGCAGTTAAAATGCTTTCCGTTGTTGTTTCTTTAGTTTCTTCATTATAGGTAACTTTTGTAACCAATTTCGTTCCTCCTCTTTAATGTATTAAAAAAGCACCCTTGAAAGGATGCTTAATCAATAACTAAATTATCGTAATGAATTTTATTAGGGTTTAAACTACTTAAACCTATACAATAAACCGCATTAATTATGAAACCTGATTCATCTTTAGTTTCAATAGGTTTATAAACCCTTACCCTGTTGTCATTTAATAAAAATGAATCACCTTTCTCAAACCCATTCCAATCTGCCCCAACATCATTTCTCCATTCTGTTACGCTACCCCCAAAAATAGTTTCCTGGTGATCTACCTCTTCATTGTTAAAGTAAATAATTTTGATTGTCGCATTAAGGCTAAATTTTTCATTCAACGGTTGTCCCTCCCTTCATCTACTTCAATTCGACAAAAGGAGAGGAAATCCTTCTTTTTCACCTAATAAGGCGAATTTCAATCTAATTATTATACTTATATATATAATGCAGGAGGATTTTACCCCCTCTTAATTTCCACCTCTCTCATTTCTAATCCCCCTGTTTCTAAATCAAATGCCGTGTTCCCACCAATACTTACTAGTTTTTCACTCATCAATACCCTCTCCTTTATTTATAATAAAACCTAAAATTAAATTTAATCTCTGCACTATCTGCACCAGTGATGGAGAAAACATTCCAGCCGGGGTCCAGTTGGATATACTTCCTATTGGTTCGTCTTAATCCCTCTAAATTGTTAATCCATATATTTGCACCGTCTAACGTAATTACATCAGCAATACTAACTTGTTCAGTAACACGAAAAGTTGAGCCATTTGTTAGGTTGTTCAATTCGAAAAAGTTAGTGGATCTATACACGTTTGATATATCAATCCGTAACTCTTGTTCAAAGGGGTGTATTCCTACATTCCCAGCGTTATAGATTAAAAAAGTATCTCCTTTTTCAACATTATGAGTGTACTTATGCGATTCCTCATCGGACAGCAATCCCATACCAAAGCCCCATAATTCGCTGTCTGCGTTGACGCCATCACGTTGGATGTCTTGAGTTGTGCCGATGGATTCAGCCACACCCCTCAATCCGATAAATGTAATTTCAAAATTACCAAATACATTACGTTGTGGTATGTTATACGGATGTTGGACCTTCACCAACCATCGTTTACCTGGCTCTCTATGCTCAATTAAATAAAAAGACTCCTCTGACCGAAAGATGTGAAATATCTCATCCCTCAACAGCGAGAAGTCTTCTATATCCTGTGACATTGCTCTGAAATAAACGTTTATTTCCCTCGGACCAATTGAAGTGCCATAGTCTATTACCCCTAAGCCACCTTCTATTTCTCCAAATTGATGATTATAGGTAGGAGCTGAAATGATAAAATCCCTTGTCCTAATCCCTGCTTGGTCTAAATCAATTATTTCTCCATTATGACGTTGAATTAATGTCATTTCACCCCTCCTTAAAATACACTTAAAGATGCAATGATTGCGTTATTTTCATTTACAACTTTAGTGAGTTTCTCTCCATCTATATAAGCGTTTGTATCTTTGTTTAACAATCTATTTAAGATGCTATTTTGTTCTCTCAACAATCCTGTAACACTACCATCCTGTTTATTCTCTGGAAATTTAATATTTTTTACAGCCTGTGTCATCGAATCACTGCCGTTATAAGCCATCTTAGATGTACCTAGTGCTATCTCTGGACTAACTGGCTTAATCATCCCTGTCGACATGTCATCAAGCGCTTTGTAAACCAACTTAGCGTTATCTTCAATACCTACAGCAATACCAGCTGGTATCCATTTACCAACGTCGTCACGCATTACACGAGAAGGTGATTTAATTTTGAGGGCGTTCTTCATGGTGCTAGCTACTCTACTGGCAATGCTACGTGCTGTGGACATAACACGTCCAGCGCCACCATTAAGACCAGCTTGTAATCCACTCATAGCAAAGCTACCTATTGCTGACATTCTACCTCGTATACTACTAAAAGGAGTCACCATATTTACAGCTAGCCTTGTCATAATGCCTGCGTTTGTTGCTGCGCCAGAACTTAAATTATTTTGCATTCCCCTCATATTACTGGATGCGATTGCTGGCAATCGACCAAGGCGCCTTCCCATATTTGCTATACCCGCTTGTGTAGCTCTATCAAGTCCTTGCATACCTGATTGCGTTCGATTTAACATTGACGTTGTCATAGCGACAATAGAGTTGACTACACTTGATTGTCCGTTTGTTATTCCCCCAACTAGACCTTGAACAATAAAGTCTCCAAAAGCTCTAAAAACAGTTGACGGGCTGTGTATACCTAACTGAGAACGAACTTTTTCTAAGAGCGTTCCTGTCATAGCGGTTCCCGCAGCACTAACATCTCCAGACCCGGAATTTATGCCTTGAGTTAATCCCATCGTTACATAACTTCCGTAAGTTTCAAATGTAGATTGATTTATTTCGCTTGAAATAGCATTTTCAGGAGCTTGCCCCAGTTCGCTTGCCGCGTTGGTGACAGAATCTTTACCATTGTTAAGGCTTCCTGATAATCTTGTAGGAACACTGCTTCCGGTTCCTTCGACATCAGAACCATTGATCTCGTTTGCCATTGGATCAACAGCGCCACGTCCTAAGGTTCTTGATGCTAATTCAACATACGACGACCCTGTTCCCATTCCCTGTGATATATCGATAGGAACCTCATGTCCTTCATTGAAGAAGTCATAGTTACCCATCGCCAAATTAAATGCTGTCCATGATTTTTCAGCCAACCCCCGTGAAGCCGTTTCTACTTTCTCAGAGCCGTCTTCAATTCCTTCTGCTCCTTGTTCTGGTAGCACTCCAAATAGTTCATAAAAATTCGCTGCTTCAATGGCTTCCGCCGTCGTCATGGCCCCTTGTTCCACCATGCTAACAAGGATGTCTCCAACTTCACCTAAACCTTCACCTAAGCTATCTTTCATGGAATTAGCAGCAGTTGACCCGCCTTCGTCCATAAGTTCAGCAAACTTTTGCAATTGCTCATCGCTCATATCAGCTACAGTTTGGAGCTCCGCAGCAGAATCGATACCAAGGCCATCCAGCCATTGCATAAATCCTGTATATCCATTTTCTGATGCATAAGCCATTAGTTCTGCATGATTTTCTCCCCAAGCAGCAACCATTTCTTGATTGTGCTGAAGGTTTTCAATCATTTCTTGCGCTGATACTTCTGACTCGTCATTGATTTTATCAAAAGCATCAGTAGCTGCATCCTTTAACTCATCGTATTTATCCGCCATTTGATCAAACGCTGCTTGTTGATGTTCTTTTAAATCATCATAAGATAAGAGCATTGCTGCATTACCATCTTGCACGGCTTGCTTAATGCTTTCTTGAGCAGCAACCATTGCTTCCTCTGTAATCACTTGTTCATCTGCCAATTCTTCTAATTTGGCTCTAAGTATTTCTTCCTGATCAGTCAAATCAGAAGACATGTCGCTTGCTTCTTTTTTAGTTAAATTGTTATCGCTTTGGACTTCCTTTTGTTTATCCAGCACTTCATTTAATTGCTCTTCTACAGTGTGTTGATCCTGTAAGATCTCTGTGTAACGTTCTTGTGCAGCTTGAGCTGTCTCTTGATCTCTCATCAAGTCAATTCGCGCCTGTATTAATTCTGATGATTCGCTAAGACTGTCAGCCTCCTCGTTGTACATGAGATTCAGGCCTTCAACGGATCCATTCAATTGATCAACAGCATTTTTTAACTTTTGTTTATCTTCCTCTGATTTATTTTCTTTTTGCGATAATTCATCGACAGTTTTTAATAAATCGCTACTTGCATCTGCGTTTGCGTTAATACTCGACACTGCTTCTTTATAGGCGTTAGCACTGCTATCCACTGAGTCAGTCAGTGAAGTAGTCTCTTTATCCATTTTTTCAATTTCGCCTTTTAGCCGTTCGCCGTCTTCACTGGCGCGATTAAACCATTTAACAACCCCAACAACCGCACCAACTAAAGCTCCAATTCCTACAGTCACCCAACCTATAGGACCAGATAAAAGCCCCATAGCCACATTCAATGCTCTAGACGCAGCAGCGAATGCTATTTTGGCCGCAGTAGCAAGTTTAATTTTTCCGGTTAAGAGGTTAAAAGCTAATGTACTAGCCGCTAATACCTTTGTTCCAGCAGCTGTTGCTAGCGCTCGGGTTCTTTCTGCAACAGTAGCTAAAGTCAATTGACCAGTATAAATTCTTAACGCAGTATAATAAGCTTTAGTTGCTAGTTCAACAGTTTTAGTTGCCGCTGCTGATGTTTTTAAAGCTGTACCAAATGCGAGTATCATACCTGCTACTTTTTGGACAACTAACAGGGCAGAAAAAGCAGAGGCTGCACCAATAATAACTGGAGCGAATGGTCGGAGTTCTGAAATAACTTCACCTATTACAGATCCAAAGAATTTAAAAATTGGCGTAGTAGATTCGATGACGGATTTCATAGCGTTAAATGCCGCATTAATAACAACTTTTGCACTGTCGATATGTTCAGCGATTTCTTTTCCTGTAACTTCTTCTGATAATTTATTGAATGACTCAATCATTCCAGCAACACCGTTTGCGATAGAGTTTTTCAAGTTAGTCAAAGATGTAGCAATACCTAAGCTGTTTTCTTTGGCTAGATCAGCCATAATACCTGTTCCGGTACCAACTTCAATTAATTTGTCGTTAAATTGATCGAGTGTAATGGTGCCATCTTGGAGAGCGTTATATAAGTCATCCTTGGCACTTTTTCCAGCAAAACCAAATCCTTCAGCAATCTTAATTAAACCGACATCCATCGTCTCAGACAGTGTATTCCACGTATCCATGTTGATTTCGCCAGTTTGTAAAGCCTTGATATATTGATCAGTACCACGCTTTGCTTCTTCAGCGCTTGACCCGGAACCTAATAAAGCATTGTTTAATGCAATAGCAGTATCTGTTGCCTTGTCCATATCATTAAAGGACGTATACATACGCTGAGCACTACCCGTGATGTCGTTTAATTTTGTGGGTAACCCATCAATACCATCAGACAACTTGGCCATTGCAGCGTCTGAATCCTCGGCTGATACACCAAGAGCTTGCAAGACTTTAGGGAAGGCGTTTAAGGTATCAAATCGACTAATGGCTTGGTCCATAGATTGACGCATTGTGTTAAATGCAGCTGTTGCAATCGCCACAAGTCCGACGGATGCAACAAATGTTTTGACGGACCCTGATGCCTGATTGCTTTTGTTGTCCACATCAGCCATCGTGTCAGACATTCCACGAACAGAGTCGCTAGCTTGTGCACTACTATCGGCAACGCCATCCATTGCACCATCAACGCCTTGCAATCCTTTAGCAGCACTGTCCCCGCTAGAACCTAGACCCTCAATGGTGTCACCAGCACCCTTGACACTGGTACCAGCTTTGGCACTTTTATCACTTAAACTATCAAGGCTAGACTCTGCTGCTTTAATACCCTTACCTGAGCGATTACCGGACGCTTCCAAATTATCAAGTTGTTTAGCAGCAACATCTACCTGTTTACCATCAACCTCTATCGAGATTTTGATACTTCCATCTGCCAATTAGTCCACCTCCTCCCTGTCTTTGTCATGTATTGCGTGCTTCATTTGCAGTTTTCGCATTTCTTCTTGGTGCTTCGGTGTATCGTGTTTAGATGGCTTCCATGCTCTGATTTGGATGATTCTTTGCATAATAGTGTTAGATGGCAATCCATTTAATAAGGATTTAAATTCATGCCAATGCATGGACCCTTGTTGTTCATAAAGGTTGATATTATAAGCCTGCAAAAAAGACGCATAGATGTACTCTGCGTCTTGTTCTAGGTCGATATGTCGTTTGTTATCTTCTTCATCTTTAGGGACTGGCATTGGGTTTCCTTTTCTATCATAGGTAATCGGCTCTTTTTCCTTGAATAAGATGAAATTTTCATAAATATGATTCCAGAGTTCGAATCTTGATTGCCATGATTGAGGCAATTCTTGGTCATCAAGTAATAACCGCAAGCACCTCAATATCTTTTCGTAATCTCTTAGCTCTTCATTTCCTAATTGGTCAAAAACATCGAGTATGTTATCAAAAGCCATATCCAGCTCATATTCAATTCCTTCAAATGTAAAAGAGGTGACTAAAGGGGTATTCAACCGCATTTAATCACCTACTTCTTTTTAGCTTGTTTCTTGGCTTTATTCCTCAAAATTTCTTCTGTCTCGGTTTCAATAGATTTCGCCCGTTCTTCCTCTTGCTGTACAATTCTATCCTGAATCGCTTCATTGATTGCTCTGAGAGCATTCTGTAAAGAAACGTAATCCGGATATTTTTTGTATAATTTTGTAAAAGTTCCTTTACCAAACATCAAATCGTATTCAATAGCCGTTTGCTTTTTTTGATGTTCAATAAATTTCATACCTTCCTGGTGAGCTTCAGGTAAATTATTCAAATAATCCTCTGGCATTTCAATATTTTTCATTTCCTCAATGCTTTTCTCTGATTCTTTCTGCACCTGCTCGGCTAATTTGAAAAAGTTTACTAAGTTTTCGTGGGATGAATCAAACCATAATTCTATTTCTCCAACCTTTACTGGAAAACCCGTCCGTTGGATATCTATTTGAATATCTGACATGTAATCACTCCTTATAATAAAAAGAGGAGCCTAAGCCCCTCTTAATCTAAATTTACTGTCGCCCCGCTTGTCGTTGGATTGACTGATACAACCTCGGGGCTATCTACTCCCCCGAACCACCATCGTTGCCATTATCTAATTTAGTAACCTTAGGCAGTTGATCAAAACGAATAGTACAACTGAATGCTTCATAATCAGCAGCAGCCCCAGAACCTGCAACAATAGCAGATACGGTTGCACGACCAACGTATTCCTCTTTTCCATCGGCACTAACCACACGATGCCAAACTTTTCGTCCTTCCCCAAGTTTAAAACGCAAACTAGCAATAAGAGCTTGTGCTTTATCCTCGGAGTCATACGTTCCTTCAACGGTATAACCCATTGCTACTGACGTTACTTCTGTTTCTGGAGTACCGTCTCCGCTGTAATAAGCAATGTCCTCTGTCTCCTCGTTTGTATCATCCGAAATATCTGTAATCCATTCAGCAAGTTCTAACCATTCATCAGTGCTGGGTTCGGACTGCCCTCTTTCGTAAGGTTGGATAAAATGCCCGCGCAGGGCGTTCTTAAATCTAGCCATTCTATACACTCTCCTTGTTAAATGTTGTAATTTTCGCTTGTACATCCAATAAAAAAACAAACCATCCTTGGCTATCAGCCTCATTAATAAATGGTTTGTTAGTGATTATTAATTCATCAAATTCAAAACTTCCGTCATTACTCGCAATGTGTTTAATCTGCTCCAAGGCTGTTTGAACAATCCATAATGTGCTATGGATACGTCCTTGTGTCTTTGATTTCATCGCAAATTCATAATTTAGCTGTTGGTCTTTAGCGCCATTGAAGTATTCATTGACTACCCTTGAACCCGGGATAGGATAAACGACAAAGGAATCCTTTGCTTTTAAATAACCCGGTTCGCATTTAATAGGGAGACCATCGATTTCGTTAACTTTATCCGCTAATCTTTCTAAAAAGTCCATTACCACTTAGCCCCCTTTATAAATGCATTTAGCCAGTCATTGATATAAATCGTCTTTGCCTTGTTATCCCATCTCGGACCTGTTCCAGGTGTCGTATAGTTGTACATCATCATGTAAAACATTTTTCTAGCGTATGGAGTATTATAGTTAATCCCGCCACCATCAATGTCAATGGTCGCAGTATTACGCAAAATACTTTCTTTCATCGGCACAAATTGATTCATATCAGCCATAGCTTGATTAGCTAGAGCATACTGCCCTTGTTTCCTGCTTTGCTGACTCATTTTACGTTTTGCGCCGTCAAGGTTGATAGATATCTGTACCATCAAATCACTTCCAATTCATACGAATAAATCACCTTGTCATAAGCCTCGTAGATTGGGATAACTTTCGTGACTGTGTGATCCTGCCCATCAAATCGCAGGATGGATTGCGTTGCAAACTCTGGCAAAGGCTCCGTTATACCCTCATAGCAAAAAACAACCGCATTATACAGCAGTTGTTTACCTGATGACGATTGACTATATTCAGCGCCTCTGTCAATCCGACAATGCTCAATCAATATAGGCTCTTTATAAACAGGTCCATTCCAGCCATCTTCCACAAATTCATGGTAATCAAACGAATCAATACAAAAGGATTTAGGCGGCTTAGGCATTACCATGTGCAACACCTACCGCCCTATTTAGCAATCCTGTGCCTTCAAGATAAATAAATACATCCTCAGCTACTAAAGGCTTTGTCTCATTTTGACCCGTTGAACTGTACCGGCTTGGATTAGTGACACTAGTACGACCAGCAGAAAATGATTGAGGACTGTTGTTTATCTCCTCGTATGATGTGGCGCCCAACACATGGAAATATTCAATCTGAGCCACAAGGGCGTCTTTAAACTTACCAACTCTCCAGGAATTATCTTCATTGATATCAACATGTGCATAAAAGTGATTTGTGATATTATCCAAAATTGCAGATGCTTTAGGTAACAAAGCTTGAAATGCCTCATTACCTATATCTTTGCTAGTTAAGCTTTTAAATTCTTCGAATGTCAAATAAGGCATTATTATTCACCTTCTTCAGGATCCGGCTCTGGTTCCGGCTCAGATGGTTCTGTCAATGTCAATACATGAGTATCTGTATATTCGCCATCATCAGTAGTTACGGTAGTTGTATACGTGCCTGCTGGAGTATCCTCAGTCCACGATATACGGCCGTTACCACTTACAAATAAACCCTCAGCATCCGGACTTATATCATAAGATACAGCCTTATTTGTTGCATTATTTGGTGATACATTTGCGTTTAACTGACGATTACCAGCTACCCCAGAATCTGCACTCGATGTCTTAGGAGACAATGAAACACCTGTAACTTCAATTGGTAACGTCTTAAATGCAGGGATATCTACTCTTTTAGATTCCTTGCCATCTTCTACCCTCACTGCTTGATATTCTCCTGTAGCAACATCTGTATTAGGTTCTAATCCAGTGATTTCAAGAGGGCTTTCACCCTCTGTTACCACTTGATCTCCTTTATAGATTTTAAAAGGCATGTAACTCCTCCTAACTTAAATTGATGACTGCCCCGTCAGTCGTTGGCGTGACATTATCAACGCTCGGGGTTGTTACTCCCCCGAACCACCATCAACAGGTTCAATACGTACAATTTTAGATTCATCGACTAAAGCAACAGAATAATGTTGGTCCGCGTTGAATTTAGTCAATTTATGATCCATGTCTCGACCGGTTTCAGCTAAAAGGCCACGCTTAGTATAAGTACGCAATGCACCTGCTTTAACAGCAAATCCTTTACCATCTTCTACTTTCATCGAGCGCACAATTTCCCATCCTAGCAACTCACCAAAAGCTCCAGTCATCAAGATACGATCACCTAGCTCAGATGGTCGAGTCCAGTCTTGTGAAGCTTCTTTCCGTAATTTAGCAGCATCTTTGTAAGACAAGAATAAAACGCCTCGAGTGTCAACGTCCTCGAAATTATCAGGAGCGTCTACAAAGGCGTTTTCCAACGAGTCAATTAAATCTAAATCTATAGCATGCTTAATCGAAAGTGGTGCAGTCAAAGCTGTTTCTACAATGTCATTATCAATCTTAGAAGCAATAGCCATACGAATTTGACGCTGCGCTTCACCAACTGGATCACCGTAACCAGACAATACTGATTCATCGGTAAGTTTAACCCCTTGACCAGCTTTCTTGATAGTATACTGAGCGGTCTCAGTTTCAAGTTGCTCGTAATTAATTGCTTCTCCTTCTGCTACGTCTTGTGCGTCACCAATGTATTGGTATTTAGGAACTGTGATAGTAGATCCTGGCTGACCTTCTAGTGTATTGTCCACTGGTGCGATAGCGCTAAACTTAATAGCTTTTGGCAACTGTGCTGAGATCATTGCAGCCATTACCTCTGGATCAATTAAATTCTGTAATCTTGTTAAATCTGGCATGTTTCATCATCCTTTACTAATTTTTAGTTAATTGTTCGAACTGAGCAGGGTTGTTTGCTTTTAAGTCTGCTAGCTCTTGATAAGTCATATCAGCAATATTTTTCGGTGTATTGCTACCACCGTTTGGATTACCTGGATTGACAATATTAGGAATGTTTTTCTGTTGCTGTTGTTCTTCTTGTTCGAACAGATACGGATCACTTTCTTTCAAGCCTTTCAATTGGTCATCAAGACCTTTTAACGTATCACCATCTAGCTTGATAGTTTCCATATCTAACAGAGCCTTAACGGCCTTTGTGTTCTTAACTTTTGCTCCATTCAAGCTATTTTCAAGCGTATGGTCAAAAGCTTGTTGTTGGAGCTTTTGCTCGTATTCCTGTTTAGCTGTCTTATTAGCTTCTTTCAACTGATTGATTTCAGAGGTCAGTTCTTCGCTGTCCTTCGCTTTCTTGCTTAGGTCATCTAGTTGCTTATCACGGTCTTTCAGTTGTTGCTTATAGTCATCAATTTGCGTTTTCAAGCCGTCTACTTCATCAGCTTTTTTCTTGGTGTCATTAACCACTTTTCCATGTGCAGCCATAACCTTATCAATCTGTTCATCTGACAGGCCTAACGCCTTCAATTCTTCTCTATTCATCTATTATTCCTCCTACATTTATTTACGTGGTATTGTCCACGATGGATAAGCTATTTAACGCAGTAGCTACGAAATGATTGCATAACAAAAAGACAGTTTTATGACTTATCAAGGTCAAGCCAATATACGGCCATCAAGATAATAGATCAACTCCTATCCCGCTTTATAATCAAATTCTTTGAGCAACGTATCTAATGGAGTATAAACCTTCTCACGCTTGTAATTCCGGCTTAAATAATCACCATTCTCCGACAAATGGTCACGCATAGCCTTTTGACGTCTTGACACCATCTTGCGCCAATGTGCAGCCTTATCACTGCCTAGTTCCTCAGCAACCATAAGATTTTTCTTATATTTAACAATTTCCCTTTCGATTCGGCGCTGTGTGTCTCTGGCCTTAGCAACACGTTTATTCAGTACCTCGTCATATACAGGCTGATTATTAGTATTGACACCAGGTATAAACGGAATATGAATATGACGACAATTAACGCCCCGATGACCGCCAGGCGAACCATAATACGCTTCCCAATATGGGTCATAGATTGATAGATATGGGCTATCAGCTGGAATCTCATTGACTGGTCTCAAATCTACGACTTCACCTTGAATAATGGAACAAGCGTCTCTAGCGCCAACATGACTTGTAACAATGACTGTATGAACGCCATACTCAGCCATTCTGTCCTTACGTACTTCGTTGTAGGTATTGTTAAGAGTAGACTTCAAAACAGTGCGCGTGTATCCTTCAAGGCTCCAACGATGGCCGCCTTTATCAATCATGCCAGAGCCAATACCTTTTTGAGCTAACTCGGTAACAGCACGCTCTAATGATTGCTCAAACGTATATAAACCAGTATTAAACATGGCAGATGTACGATTAAGCGTATCTTGATAGGCTTTTTGTGCCTGCCCTATCCCATGCGCTGTAGTGATTAATGTTTGATTGACATAGTTATCAATCTCGCTCCAAGACTGGTTATGATAACCACGCATGACTTCATCCAGGTTATTGGGTTTAGGCTTTGTTTCATATGGCATTGCGTTGTCAATATCTTCAACCATTGCCTTCCCAGCATCTTCAAACATCAATCGTATATGCTTTTCAGCAATGCCTGTGGTTTCACTTAATAACTTCGTGACCTCGTTATTAAATAACCGCAACTCCTGCAGCTTTTGAGCTTGCCACATGGTAATATCATCAGAGCCATTTTTAAGTCGTCTAATGATGATACGAATAATCTCACCTTCAAGACTGTTGTACAGGCTAGCCATATTACCGGACCACAAGTCTAGTTGATATGGAGTGACTTTAGGCTTTTTAGGATCCATTCAATCACTCCTTGCAGCCTTTAAATAATTTCCTTTGATAATAAAAATCACTGTATGGAGGAATGTAAATAATCTTTTTACAACCTTTACAGCGATAATAATTTGAATGACCCATAAGTTCATATTCGTGATTCTTTTGACCAAACATCTTTATCAAATATTTAATCATTCTTCATCACCAAACACACCACGTGCAGCTCTATCTGCTATTTCTGATGGTTCAATCGCAAGTTGTTCTTCTTGGATTTGTTTCAGCCATTCCTTCGCCGTCTCAGTCGGCAAGTTAAATACACGCTTGATAACCTCTACGGTGGGAATAATGCCAAACGTCTTAGCTTGACCATAGTGCCGTAATAGCTGTTCTTTGTTTTGGAATATACCGTCATCAAAGTCCACTCCTATGTGTTCAAATGTTGGTATTTCTCCTTTAAACAATCCACTAGCTTTTGCTAATTCAAGCACTGATACAACTAAACCTTTTATAAAGCGTTCCAGGTCATTAACGTAATCATTTCTTGTCTGATAAGTTAAGCTATTTTCACTGGAAACCTCAGTAGCTGTCTTGACTGACTTGCCATCGAATGAAAACGTACCGACTGATAAGCCTAAGTCATCCTCAAGCTCTCGTAATTGGCTATTAATCGCTGCAATATATTGATCAGTACGGATGTCACGAGTAACGTCTTTAACAAGCTCCTGGTCACTGTCAGCACGCATAGACTTAAAGATATTGACATCTGGGTCAAATACTTGTTGTGGTGGCATTCCATCTTCGCTAGGTAATGTACTAAGCATATGATCACTGACAAATACAGTACGTTGCCCCATCTTAATCTCCCACCAATACTGGTCACTAGCCTCATTAATTTTCTTGATGGTCGATTCGGAGTTATCGGTTATACCTAATCCAAGTGGACTGTGAGGACTTATGTTATTAAACCCAGCTGGCTTCAAGTATTGGAAGTTAGTCTGGGTTAAGCCTTTCAAGTATGTTACTTCTTGTAGGTCCTCATAGAGTTCTCCTAACGGAACACGACTACCAATCTCACCTTTTTCAGTAGTTTTATAGAGTTCGTTAGTGATGATGTACATATCACCTTCCCACTCATGGAACTCAAATAAGGTGTAATAAACCTCTTTATCACGTTCCATCTTGGTGGTTTTGAACACCATAACGCCTTCTGAAATGCCATTACTGTTAGAACGTAACGGATAAAAAGCATTTGCAATCGCCCAGGAGAATTCTATTTCCTCAGATTCCTGATTAACATAAGGACGAATAGCCAAGCCACCCAAAGCATACATCGGTTCAAGATATTCTCTTAAGTTTTTCTTGAACGTATTATGCTCAAATACGTGTTGAATAAATTCGTTTGCTTCAGCGTAATGATTGTCACCTGTCTCGTCTTTATCATCAGAGACTACGATTTGACAGTTTTCGTTAAATACCAACGTTGACATACGCTTAGCTGTTTTCTTTTTCATGTTTAAAGCCATATAAGGACGCTTTTTCTTTTCGCCATTAGAATTGACGTATTCAACTTCTGGATACTTATATTGATAATGCCTAAGACTACGTTCAATCCGTTCTAATTCAGCCGGATCAATATTAATTTTAGGATGGTCATTAATCGTCTTTAATCTTTGCCCACTCAATGCATAACCCCCTCTCTTGAATAGATTTTTAATGCGGTCAATGAAATTCAAGCCGTCACCTCCTAAAGCTTAAGCTTCAAGTCTCTAGCGTTCGACACGCAGAAATATTGGAACTCATCACATGTATGGTCATCTTCTTTGACAACCTGTGGATTGTCAGTTTCTTGTGTACCTTCTATCCATTGGTACTTTTTATGTTCCTCAATAAAAATATCGTTGCTGTCGCAATGCTTTAAATTAGTCGGAATAGGATTTTCAAGATAATAAAAACGACCTTGCGCTAACAGGTCGTGTACGTAATCTACCATATCTACTTTTTTAAGCTTATTAACTGGTTTCCAGTGCTGCCCATGATCTTTATAGTATTGATTCCTCAAAGCGCCTTCCGCGCTATCAATCGTACGTTTCTTAATCCTTGCACCTTTATACGGAGCTTGAGTTGCAGTAGCTTTGATAAACTCATAGATGTCTTTTGACAAATCACTAGGAGCCTTTTTATTTACTTGGCCTGCCGGGCTGTAATAGTAGCCATTGAGCCTTATCACCTTACCTTTAGCAGTCAATCCATAACAGCCACAAGAAGTAGCAGAAACGCTATGTCCAGTGTCCATAGAATAAAATAGAGCAATAACTCTATCATCACTCGGAAGCTCTTGCATAGGCTTAAATAGATTCATATTGTATACGTTTGTTCCAAGTCCTACAGGCTCACCAAGGTAAAGATAACGATAATAATCATAGTCGTTCTTCTTAATTCTCTCGATGTCTTGCAGCATCTGTGCAGTAACAAAGCCCAGCTCGTCATCCTTGTAGCTAGAATCATGTACTAGCCATCCATCCTCACCCTTCATACCATCGGACCATTCGTTAATCCAATTCCAAGGGTTTCTAGGTGGGTTATATGACCAGAAGAAATGCACCATCTTAGCATCAGGATGCTTCTGACGCATGAAGGTTGTATTCGTTTGGTCGAATTCCTCAGCGCTGTTAAATTCAGCCGCCTCTTCGTACCATACTGCAATTAAATCGCCGATATCATTAGATTTAAGTTTCTGAAAGTCGTCAGATCCGTAGAAATAAAACGTTGAACCAGTCGCTTTATGAACTAACTTAAACGGCGCAACAGTTGATTTAAACTCTCCCGCTATACCAAACTTCTCAAGCGCCCATTGAATCTTTAAGAATACAGAGTCACGAATTGTACTGGCAACTTTACGAATAACAACCACATTAGCCTTTTTACCTGCTGTAATATAAAGCAGCATCATGAAAACAAGTTTTAGAGCAATAACGGAAGACTTAAACGAGTTACGGCCACCACGTAAAATATTGTATGGCTTATCTGTTGTCCATACAGGCTTAAAGTGAGGATTAACCTCTTTTTGTATGTTGATGACCTTATTCATTTTTATCAGTCCAGCTGTCAACAATTTGAATGCTTATAGGGTTATTATCGCCATCCTCTTTAGATATCTTTTCTGTCTCTGCTTTCAACTTTTCAATTTCTTGCAGCAGTTTTAGGTTAGCTAATTTATTCTTTTCTACTGTTGCCGTGAGAGTGGATAAGAATTTAGCAGCGTCGTTTTTATCTTTTATTTTCGGTTTCAATCTGACTGTCGCGATACTTTGCTCTACACCATCACTAACAACAAAAGCGTGTTCCTCTGTTTCTTGTTCTGTCAAAACCCTAACAGCATAATCAAGTATTTGCTTTTGCCTCAATTTCACATCCAATTCATGCTCTTCAAGCTGTTTTTCAATGTAGGCCACGATATTAGGTTTATTTAAGTTTTCACTCGCTATTTCACTGGCTGTTTTTTCACTATATCCAGCGTAAACAGCCGATTGCCTTGCGTTACCAGTTAGAATATATTGATCGGCAAACTTTTTTTGTTTTGGCGTTAATTTTCTCATTACATACTCACCAACTCCCACTAAATAATATTTACAACACTAAAAAAGACACCCTAAATGGATGTCTTAAAGTTTTAACCAATCTCTTATTTCTTTTAGTCCGGTATATGTCTTATTAAATGTGCTGTTTTCAGAAAGATAATCTTCTCCAGCTTCAGTTAGTCTTACTGTGTGCTCGTTAAACCAAAGCCTGCCATCTCCTTTAAACAGCCCTTTCAGATATCCTTCTTCTACCAGGAATTTAACTTGAGCGTCAAAGTTTTTTTGATCCACTTCAAAGTCTTTCTCGTCTAGCAAAAGATTGCCTTTATCGACTTCTTTTAAAATAGCATATCTTAATTTCTTTTTATCCATTCTCAACACCTCCCCCATTGTTATTAATTATACAATAAGAAGATGAATAAAGCGCGCAAGCGCTAAAAGCGTAGCAAATATTAATGGCGTTCCATTATGCCACGCCGTCCTGCCTTCCATTCTACACGCACTGTTTTTTATTTGTCATCTCTTGGGAAGAGTGTGCAAAGTGTGAAATCCTGTTCACAATAGATTCTTTAATGTTATAAATGTGCCTTCTTGATAGTCCCATATGGTGACCAATAGCGCTCATACTCATTCCGTCGAGCATACATTCTAATACGGCTTTCTCTCTTTCGTCTGTAATGATCGACATCCTTTTTTGGATGAACAGAACCTTTTCCTCAAGTTTTTGTAACCATCTACTTGCCTTGTCACGCCTCACGACTTCCAATGCTACAGGGTCACTGGTACCACCTTGTGCTTTTGGCATGGTAGATTCGATTCCAGATTGAGCCACAAGGTTACCCCCCGTATAATCCATCAACTGCCTTTGTCTCTTAATCTCATTCAACATCCAGCTGTAATCCCTCAGTGTTTCTTCAATTTGCTTGCTATTCATATGAATGCCCCCTCAATAAAATAAAAAAGACACCAAACAACGCTTTTAATGCGTTACTTGATGTCCTCCAGTTAGCTGGCAGAACCTGAAATTTACTTTTTTAAATCTTTTTCTATTTCCTTCAAAAGCTTATCAGTGTCCCCTAATAAGTTGTTCATCTGTTTTATTTTTTCATCAAATATATTTGCATCTGCTGCCGAGAATAAAAAATAATATTCGATTTGGATTAGCAAATCTTTCCACAGCAACAATAGTTCTCTTTCTTTTTGATTAAGTACCTTATCATCAAATAATAAAAAGTAGCCCTTTACTCTTTCCAAATGATTTAGAACCGATTCTTGAATCTCCAATTCATTAATAGATAGTTTTAATCTTTTTAAATCAAATTTAAATAAATTTAAGAGATATATTTTCCTACTTAGTAAAAGGTTTCTTTGATTCTCTTTTTCTATTTTATTTCCGTGTTTATAAATCAATATTGCTATTGTGCTAGAGATAACCACTCCAACTATTGAACCTAAAAACGACGGATTCATCATTATGCTTTTGAGTAAATTCAAAACTCTTCCCCCTCTTCCTTTCTCATTCTTTTCACCTGCCCTTGATGCGTAACAATCTTAAACTCTCCAAATGGAGGCAGCTCTCTAATTTTCGCTTTTCCTCCACTAACAACAATCACACAGTTGGTTGGTATTTCCATTGTATCAACTTCCAGTCTATTTGTATTAGATATATCAATGTTTTTCAACATAATTCCTCCCCATAAACTGTATCTTCCCTCAGATTGATTTCTGCTTTGCTTGTTTTCACCTAATCACCCTTGTTCCTTAGTTTTGACAGCCGTTTCTTTTCCTTGCAACCATTCATCAGGTGCTTTTTTAAAAACAGGAGCTCTATTTTCTGCAATAGCCAACATCATTT
>NZ_BORO01000040.1 GCF_018333215.1 Oceanobacillus sp. J11TS1
GCCCTTTCACGGCGGTAACACGGGTTCGAATCCCGTACGGGTCACCAAATGGAGGATTAGCTCAGCTGGGAGAGCACCTGCCTTACAAGCAGGGGGTCGCAGGTTCGAGCCCTGCATCCT
The DNA here is from genome assembly GCF_018333215.1 of Oceanobacillus sp. J11TS1. Lineage (GTDB taxonomy): Bacteria > Bacillota > Bacilli > Bacillales > Amphibacillaceae > Oceanobacillus. The sequence goes on from NZ_BORO01000040.1 coordinate 121, forward strand.
CCACCATGTAAGTTTTATAAATTCATATCGCGGGGTGGAGCAGTCTGGTAGCTCGTTGGGCTCATAACCCAAAGGTCGCAGGTTCAAATCCTGCCCCCGCAACCAAATTGGTCCGGTAGTTCAGCTGGTTAGAATGCCTGCCTGTCACGCAGGAGGTCGCGGGTTCGAGTCCCGTCCGGACCGCCATTTAAAAATTTAAAAATTGCATATGGCTTGGTAGCTCAGTCGGTAGAGCAGAGGACTGAAAATCCTTGTGTCGGCGGTTCGATTCCGTCCCGAGCCACCTTTCATTTTATGGAGGGGTAGCGAAGTGGCTAAACGCGGCGGACTGTAAATCCGCTCCCTCAGGGTTCGGCAGTTCGAATCTGCCCCCCTCCACCATTCTTAAAAAATCATAGGGGTATAGTTTAATGGTAAAACGAAGGTCTCCAAAACCTTTGATGTGGGTTCAATTCCTACTACCCCTGCCAATATGGCGGCCGTGGCGAAGTGGTTAACGCACCGGATTGTGGCTCCGGCACGCGTGGGTTCGATCCCCACCGGTCGCCCCTTTTAATTTTAACTACATAATAATTAATCATTGGGCCATAGCCAAGCGGTAAGGCATCGGGTTTTGATCCCGTGTACCCCAGGTTCGAATCCTGGTGGCCCAGCCATTTTGCGGAAGTAGTTCAGTGGTAGAACACCACCTTGCCAAGGTGGGGGTCGCGGGTTCGAATCCCGTCTTCCGCTCCAGAAGAAATGGCGGTATAGCCAAGTGGTAAGGCAGAGGTCTGCAAAACCTTTATCACCGGTTCAAATCCGGTTACCGCCTCCAAAACACTTGCCGGTGTGGCGGAATTGGCAGACGCGCACGACTCAAAATCGTGTTCCGTAAGGAGTGTCGGTTCGACCCCGACCACCGGTATCTTGATATTAATTTTAGTTACGATTGATAGTAATTGATAAGCTCGTAATCCTTGGTATAATAAGGTTTATGAGCTTTTTTGTATTATTTGAGTATCCGATTTAAAACGATAGGTGTTTAAACAATTTACCACAAATTTTATGCATTTTTTACGCTTAAATTAACCAGCCATTTCCTCAAATATTTCCATTGTTAGTTGTTCGTCTTCTAAACGTAATTCTTTTAACACATGTGTATATTCCTTTAATGTTGTTTCAATATCACTGTGACCAAGTCGTTCACTGACATAATGAATGGACGCTTTTCGGTAAAGTAGTACACTTGCATGCGTGTGACGTAATCCATGGAGTGTAATTGGATTAATATTTAATTCAAGTAATAGTTTTTTTAGTAACTTATTGGCGTTGGTGTTGCTAATCACTTTGTACTGAGATTCTGGACTATAAAATACCAATTCATGAATATTCGTTGGAGTGTTGTTGTACATTTTTTGAAAATGATTCATTGTCTTCTTGTCCATTATAATGGTCCGATTTGATTGTTCATTTTTAGTTGGACCAAAACCTTCAGGTGAATCTTTTTTATAACCCCAGGTTTTATTTATTGTGATTGTGCTGTTCTTAAAATCAAAGTCTTTTCTTGTTAATCCAATAGCTTCTTGAAAACGTACGCCTGATGTGAGAATTAGAAGTAATAAGGAATAGCCCAAGCCTCTGTCAGTTCTACTCCTAATTGTTTTTAAAAGCTGATCACTTTCATGGTAGTCTAAATGCTTTTCTGTTGATTTCTTAGCGGGAATCTTAAAAGTTGGTTTTGTTTTTCGAGTGAAATCAAACTGGATTATTTGATCTTCCAACGCATCGTGTACACATGATTTTATATGTCGATGTACTTTATCAGCGGTTTCTTTTGCTTTGTTAGCTCCAAATTCATTTAAAAACTTTTGATATTGTGCTCTTTTGATTCTCTGGATTGGCATTCCTGCAAAATGTTCTTTAACCGCCTTTAACGAGTATTCGTAATGTTTAAGTGTGGTTGCACTAACTGAATGTTTTTTGTATGTTTCAATCCATTCGTCGAAATATTCTTCTAAAGAGATATTCTTATTAGCTGAACTATGATATATCCCTTTTGCTAATTGTACTTCAACTTCAGCAGCTGCAACACGGGCTTCTTCCTTAGTACGAAATCCGCCTTTTTTAATTGGTTTAGACACTCCATTTACCATATTGCTCACTGTATATTCATAAGACGTTCTTTTTTTTCAACTCGTCTTCTTATAGATGCCATAATTTCATTCTCCTCATCTAGTTGTAATTAGATAAGGGTAATCTTCATGTGGTCGAAATGAAGTCACCCTTATCTTAAATGTTTTTTTCTATTTTGTATAGCGAATAATTCGGCTGGTTTATTTTTGTAGGGGTAATATTTGCTCTGCTCTTTTAAAGAGTTGTGGGGTTGTTTGAGCGAGGGTTTAGTCCATTTGCTAATAATGCCTCAAGTTCAGCGGCTGCGATCAGTGCCTGTTTTTTTGTGCGAAATCCACATTTAAAAATTCGTTGCGATTGTCCATTTACTGATTTGCTAACGGTGTATTCATAACCTTTTCCACGTTTTCTGATATATGCCATAATTACATTCTCCTTATCTAATATTAGTTTGATAGGGGTGAGCTTACTATCGTGACACCCTTATCGTCAAAGTAATTTTGGTTTGCAACGCTTTTTCTATCAAGCTACATTATTTTCTTGTGAAAAGATCTGGTGGAAGTTTTTATCCAGAAACTCCGACATTTTTTGTGCATGGAATGACCATGACTGACCTCTGGAATATGGATAGAAAACAAATCCACCTTGTTCTACATCAAGAATTTTTTTGAATCTAGAAGGATAAAGTATGTTCTCTTTAATCCATTCATGTTTTCGATTAATTCATTTTTCAAGATCTTGCATTGTCCAATAAACGCCTTTCAGTTCTTGTTTCTTTAATCCGTGTAATTCGACTTTGGATATAATCACTAAATCTGAAGGGATGGGGATTTCGAGGTTAACGGTGAGCTGCTGTAATTGTGAGTTATGCTGTTGTAACGTATTCATGCAACTACCTCTCCTTTCTCGTTAGGATGTTCGGAGAGTTGGTGGATAGATATTATAAGTTGTAGGGAGTTGTTAGAAGTGGTAATTCTTGTCTTATTTTTGAAAGATTTATCGGTGATCAATTTGTTTCCTCCTAATGTTTTTTAATAGATGAATTGTTAAAGCTGAAGAATAATGCTTGAGGTTTTACAATAGGGGATGTGTATGGTTACTTCTGGTAGGGACTCACTTCCTTTTCTCTAAATCTATTAGCTTATATATCTATCATAATTTGGCTGCATATATAAATCAAAGTTATTAGGTTCGAGCTTCAAAAAACTTATTTGCAATGTGGTAAGGATTGAGTCGTTAGCATTGCTGATTAAAACCAGAGGTGTTAATTCGTGAAAAGAGAACAAATGTTTAGTATATGATTGGTATTGTATCAATAATGAATGTAAAACTATAAGTGAGCGTTAATTTTACTTTTATAAATCCTACAAGATTTCTCATTGTTACTCTTATTTCCCTAGAATGGGGGAAAGTTTTTTAATATCGACGAAGCATTTTCATTCTTTAATAAAGATAGAAAAAGAACCGGGAACTATTCCGATTCTTTTTGGCAGACATTATTATTTCAAAAAATGCAAGTACACCAACTAAAGAAATAAGCCGTGGGGAAAAATTAGGACGTTACAAATGGATCATAGAGATATTACCTAAATACTGCATAAAGTATAAAGAAAGTAGTAACAATGAATTGGATGTAGCAACAGTTTTGCATATAGCAGGTATTTTTCAGGTAAATGAGCGTACACATCAGCTTTCCAATAAAGATTATAGGAAGTTTCAGAGTTATCTACGTAATAAAGGTGATATTGTAAAAAACATAACGATGGAAAACTCAATTTAATAAGAACCCGTTATATATTAAAGGATCTTATTGATCTGTATCTTTTTATTCGTTCTGATGAAGAATGTATTGTGAGCATAAAACGGAATTTGAAAAAAACAGGCTGGATTCGTAAGGATGTGATAACTGATTCATTGATGTTCAACATTCTTAATGCTCTAAATTTCGCTGTTTATATTCCAAAAACACTGTATCCGTGTTTGAAAGAGAATTATGATATTGAACATTTGATTGATTTAACAAAGCGAGTTTTTCCTCAAATTGTTAAGCAATTACAAACATATGAAAAAGAGGGATTGAAGGTATCTGAAATCTCACGGGAAAAGAACATCTACCAGGAGATACAAAATATCATGTTGACAGCAGATTTGGAACATAATTTAATGCAAGGTTGATAATTTTAAGAATAGGGGGACACAATGGACTTTCTTTCTATAATAAAAAACAATAATGTAGATGAACTAGAAATATATTTAAGAACGCATGATGCAAATGAAGAGACACAAGGTCAAAGTCTATTATATTGGGCTGTATTTCATAGAAGGCTCAACTTTGTCAAGAAACTTATTGAACAAGGTGGATATTAACCATAAAGATAAACTTGGTAGAACACCTCTTGCAACTGCTTTTTTCTATAATTTTACAGATATTGCAAAGCTGTTGTTAGATAATCATAGCAAGGTGGAATCTCCAACAATTGATCGTGCATTATTTGGATGGAATAACCACGTCCAAATTGAATCTATTAACTTGCTACAGGAGTACCAATGGGTTAATTTATATTTGGATGACCTAAGGGATATACCCGAAGGATTCATGGGAGTAAGAACAATTGAAGGAGTCATTGGTGTTTTTGAAAATTACAAGGTTCATATTCTTTCGTTGGATCATGACTTAGGAATGGACGAAGAAGGTGTTTTGAGGAACACAGGATATGACTTGGTTAAATGGATTTGTGAAAGAGACTTAAGGCCAGCAAATAAAATATACATTCATACCGACAACGTTGTAGGTAAGGAAAACATGTATGAAACATTAAAGGCTGCCCAAAAAAGGGGATATATTGATGACGATATTGAGATTTATCCATATCCGATTGTTAGGAATAGGTATTCAAGCGATAAAAATTGAATAAGAGGAAAGTGATAACCGTAAGGCATTTATGCTTTTCGGTTTTTTTTATGTACTATTTTTTAAGACCTACAGCAACACACTACCTTCATTATTACCGGTTCATTGCATCAATTAGTGCTTGTGCGATAAGATCTTGGGTTTTCAGATGAGGGTAGAATTCCTCGGAAAATCTAGTAAATTCCTCGTAAACATCGCTGTTCATTCGGATGCTCTTATTCACAAAATTGGCATTCTTACTGTATATTCGTTTATCAAGCAGTAATAGTCCTTGTTCTTCAAACTGCCTAATCATCTTTTTTAGTGTACCTAGATTTTGTTTGATAAATGTAATTTCATCATTGTTTCCGCTCTGTGAATACTTTTCTTTTTCCTCCTCGCTACGAATAAAGGGGTAGTATTTCTTATCTGCCTTATGATAAATATAATCCCCCTCTCGCATGAGTTTACTGAAGCTGCTTGAAGGAATTCCTATGAGATTACTGATCTCCTTTAAATCATGATCTTGTAATAGTTTGTTGACTTTAGGTACTCTTTCATTAGGTAACATTGTAATAAATGTTTGCTTGTCCATAGCATAACCCCTTTCTTTTTATGAAGTTAATGTATTATAGACGGCAACAAATATAATATTCCCAGTCAGATTGTGAAGTAGTTTTATTTTAAGAATATTTATCTACTATATATAGAGAAGAAAAAACAGGAACCGATTTAACTGGTAACGTTAGGGGGATATTAAATGATCTCAGATAGAAAAGATGAAATGGAGCGACAATTGATAAGAAGTGGATTAAGAATGCAATTGATAAGTTTGGTGGCATGATAAAAGAATACCGTGAGAAAGAATTGCTATCGCTAAATGATTTAGCGAATCGAGTGGGGTGCAGTGGAACATATATATTCCGAACAGAAAAAGGTTCAAAGAGAGTACCTGTTCATATGAGAGTTCGGATTCTTAAAAAAGGTCTAAATTGGATGGCAAACGAAATTGAATATTATTTGGTAGAAACTATTAAAAAGTATGAACAAAGCAGATAGAGTAAAAATAAAGCTGTTGCAAGATTATATTGTAATAGCTTTTTTGTTATTTCATGGAAAAGTGTTAATTTGTAATAAAATTTGATAAAATATTATTGGAGCGGGTTTGTGATTGACTACACTTAAACTAACTGGCAGGTTAGTGGAATAAGAAAATATTATTGTTTACTTAAATAAATTAACCTATTGATATCAAGGAAGAGATAGTTCTGTTTAGGTTAACAACCTGGTGTTATTTAATTTGAATTGCATTTGTAAAAGGACACTGTTATAATCGACCTAAATATATTAGTTAACTAAAATGTTTAGATCGGTTAAATAGGGGTGCTCATATAAAATGAAGATAAATAAAATGAAATCTATTTTCGCAAAACTGGATGAAATTAATTATGCTTTACTTTATCATTACGAAGAAATCACCGGTCATAGTTTAACACCAAAGCAAGCGTTGGTACTAGAGCATGTACATAGACATTCAACATTAACAGTTAGTGAATTGGCGAATAAAATGAAGGTGTCATCAGGAGCGATAAGTCAACTTTTAACTAAGTTAGAACAACAAGAATACATTGTCCGTTCAATTAATCCAAACTCTCGTCGTGAAATTGTTGTCACACTAGGCGAGAAAGGAACTGGTTTGTATCAAGCGTACGAGAAAATTGATCAAAAAATAGTGGAACAATATTTTTCTAAACTTTCTCCTAAAGTTATTGTACAGTTAGAATCTGCGGTAAATGAGTTACATGCAATTGTCAGATCAGAGAAAGAAGGTGGCGTTGATGGATTGGATTAGTTGGCTTTTTGTTGCTGTTATCTGTTTGCCAGGCGTTTACTTTATGTACCATGCCGAAAAGATTCATGTAGAAGATGATATTACTGATGGTCAAAGATTATTTGCACATTTATTAACCGTCATTTTATTTTCAGGGCTGGGTGCATTTGCTGCTTATCGAGTAGGCTTTTACATCTATTCCAATAATGCAATAATTACAGGATTTCTCGTGGGAATTGTTTGTTCTATTATTCATTTCATGATGTACTATGGTTACTTAAAACCGAAAATTTCTCCTAATGACTATGATGAAATTGAAACACATTATCGTCAAACAGGAATTTTAACCCGGGTATTTTATGGTGGCTTTCTAGAAGAAGTTATCTTTCGTTGGGGCTTACTATCTCTATTCGTTTGGATATTACAATTAGTCGGCTTGGACAATCACTTTTCTTTATATACAAGTGTATTCGTCACTAGTTTGCTGTTTGCAATTGTACATATACCTTCAATAAAACTCGTCGCAACTAAACCAAAAAAAGAAATTTATGTCTATACAATAGTAGGGAATATATGGGTAGGTTTGTGTGCATCGTATGCTTTTATCGAATCAGGCTTGATTGCTGCGATTATTGTACATATACTTTTCCATTTAACTTGGTATCCGATCCAGTCCTTTCTTTATTATCGATACAAAAGTCGCTAGGAATCACGATAAATGTACGGAATATTTTTTCTTTACCAGTGAAAGTTTTAGTGAATTAAAGAAACGTGAGATAGTTCATTTCGTTTATCTATCCAAATATGAAAAAAGAAGTTTTAATGGAGGGTTGTGAAACTCTGTTTTTATCTAACGGGTGCTTTATTTAACACCACAATGAGATCGTCAATATGGCGGTCTTGTTTAACTAATGGGGCAGTTTGATTTAATAGCAACTATTTTTACAATGTCTTAGACATATCTTTTTGTTGAGGTGATTATGTGGATCATAATGAGTACAAAACATATTTGAAGCATCAATATTTCCATGAAATTCGATCATTACAATCAGTTAATGGGGTTATCTCTGCGTTTCAAAAAAAATAGATATTGTTGAAACAGGGTTGTCAGAATCCGAAGCGATTTTTTTGAAAATGACAGCTCTTAACTATATTAATGCACACCATAACGGCCTCATAAAGCCTAACCTGGATAACTTAAATTTCGTTCCGTATGAGGTAGTAAGAAATGAAAAGAGTGATCATTACTATAATCTTATGAGAGGGGCTACATCAGGTGATGAAAGAATAATTGTCATTATCGAATCGCAGTTAAATGAAATAACCTCCGACTGCCAAGAACTAAAGGTTGATCTGATTATCGAACGTGGAATCGACACTTCTCATGTTAATCAGGAAACACCTGAGTTTTTTACATATCTAATGCTTTTTGATAATTAATCAAAAGAAATTCTCTTTTATAGAGGAAATAAAGTGCTATAATCTCTTCAAATATTGTATTATGGGTAGGTAGTTTTCTTATTCTTAGTTATGGGATTTAAACGTTAAACCTTTTGTTGCTAACGGGTGCTTTAGTTAAAAAGCAATTAGAAAAGAAACAGGCGATGCCCCCAACTTTTTCTAAGAAATTAGGCATTTTACGCAAATTTTACGCATGCAATTTACAAACCCTTATATACCAACGTTTGGACTTCATTTTCGACCCCGACCACCGGTATTTTATTTTTTTGTTAGTAAGTAAGTCAATTAACCGTGAATATATTGTAATATCAAGCGTTTCCTACATTGTGGGAGACGCTTTTTTGTGTGCTTTTATATTAAATTAATTTTTACATTTTATTATTTAAAAGATATACTAAATGTAATCTTTCAAATGGAGTGAATGGAATGGCAAATCGTATTGTTCGAAGTAACTAGTTTTCGGGCTGGAAAAAACCGCGTACCAGCCAACAAGGGATAAGTATGCCCTTCTTGCAAAAATTATCTTTTTGAATTATAGGTAGTCATTTTAATTAAATTCGGGAGCTCATTGTGTACTACAGGGGCCTATTTGAAAGGGTGGTAAACGAAAGTGAATCAAATAAATTATGAGAGTTTTTATGATAAAGTAGGAAAAACTAACGGTTGGGATTTTAGTAAAGTGAAATCTTTTTCAGAAGGAATTTCATGGGACTTTTACGAAGAAGTAATCAAAAAATGTGAAAGTAAAGATATCCTCTTGGATATTGGCACTGGTGGGGGAGAAAGTGTATTAAAGATTTCCCCCTCACTACTTCTTTTAATTGGAATCGATTTATCTAATGGAATGATTAAAACAGCCCAATCAAATTTAAAGGAATCAAATGTATCAAACGTAAAGTTTTTTCAAATGTCTTCTGAAGATCTACAATTCCCGAATGGTTTTTTTGATACAATTTCAAATCGACATGCCCCTTTTTCTTCAAAAGAAGTTTTTAAAGTATTAAAAAGTAAAGGATATTTTCTTACGCAACAAGTAAGCGAAGCCGATAAATTAAATATAAAAGAAGCTTTCGGTCGTGGGCAAGCATTTAATCAAAGTGATGGGAAGTTAAAAGAACACTATATTCGCGAACTAACTAATGCAGGATTTTCTGAAGTTAAATCCTATGAATATAATGCTACTGATTACTTTCAAAGGCCTGAAGACCTTATATTTTTACTTAAACACACACCAATAGTTCCGAATTTTGGTCACGATAAGAAAGATTTTAAGCTACTGAATGAGTTTATTGTAAAGAATAAAACTGAAAAAGGGATTATGACAAATTCTAAGAGGTTTCTTATCGTAGCCAAAAAGTGAGAATGTTAATACTATCAGAGGACGCTGAATAGAAGCGTCCTCTTTCCCAGCTTAAAATATGTATTTCCAAAAGAGATGGTGAGGATTTTGTCTGCCAATGGTTTCGAAATTGTTCATTTGTATAGGGATTGGAAACAAACCCTAATATCTAACGATAGTTTTGAAATGATTTATGTTTGTAAGAAAATAAGATAACGTTGATGGTACAGTGGTTTGATTAACAATACATATATAGTAGTATTAAAGGGATTGCAAACAAAAAAAGTATTCCTCTTTTTTTAGTTAAAATAGATCACTCCCTCGATTAGGAAATACCACTCGAGGTTTATATAACATTACTTCATAATCGAGGCCGGAGCGATCCGAAAAAATGGCATAGGGACTAAAATATTGTTCTAAAAGCAACTCCCAGGAAAATTTGTCAAACATCCTAAGACTAGTGGTGTGTGTATTAATGGGACGTTAAAATTTTGTTGTTAACATGTTACTCTTAAAATTGCTCTAATACGGATAGTAAGGATACGGGTAAGGTGGGAAGAAATAAGGATACAGAGCTAGTGCCGCTAATGCTCCGAGTGGAAAGTAACGAGGGCGATAGCGACGATACCTTCTTCTATACCCACCATACTGTCGATAATCACCTTCTTCCACATCCTCTGGAACCAACAATGCTAATTGGTTTTGATCGTAATCAGCTAATATCCCATCATACGAGTGTCCATCGGTGGTTTGGATTTCTACATGAAAATCTTTGTATCTTTGACATTGCTCATGCCACGATGGTTGGTGATCTGGGTGATGAGGATTGTTGCTTCCATAATTATTCATTATATCACTCTCCCTTTTTGCACATTATATTCGCCCACCCAGTAAATGTTCCTGAATAGAAGACAATTGCTTACGTTGATTTCTACTAAAATATATTCATGAGGAAGAGTTTTCTATGGATCGTGAAGCAGAACTGTTAGTATACGGATCTCAACAGATGAAAGAATAGCAAATGCGAAAGTATGCAGGCAATTTTTTATTTGTTGAATCGAGACGGGAGTGTTGTAAAAGGGGATTCAGTAAGAAAGTATATAAAATTGTCGTATCAATCTTTTTGGTTAAAATTTTATATTATAATTTTATTTATCAATAGATTAACTTTATATGAGGGGTGGCGCACCGAATTACCTTCTTTTGACTTTCTTAAAGAAGGGGGGTGTAGCCTATGGACATTGCAGAAGCATTGACATTGATGATCTCCTTTGGAGCATTGATAGCCTATATAATGTCGGACAAAAATGAAAAAAAAAATAACCCCTCATATGCTTGGATGGCTTGAAGGGGTTATTTTTACCTTGAATAGCGCCGCCCCTCTTAACGGGGTTACATCTATTGTGGCCGCTTCCATGTTACAGCATGGGAACGGTCTTTATTATTATATGACTATATAGTTATAATATACAATCACCATTTCTTATTGTCAATGGTAATAACCTTATGTCCAGACCATTTAACATAAACAAAATAGCTAAAAAAATATGGAAGAAACTAAATATCAAGACCAAGATGGAAATTTATTAAGATTTAATATAGAAGTGAAATGATTATCATGTCACATTTATAAACAACCTCCAATTTCATTTATGTTTAAATAAACATTTCATATAAACGTCCAACATTATTTAAGAGAATGTTGATAGATAAAAGTGAAGTATTGGGATTTCATTTTAAAATGTATTTTTAAACCAGCTGCCTGACTAGTAAATACTGGATAAGGGAGTTGGATAAAGAAGGAGCGAGAAAATGACGGTGTAAAAGCAGGATAAAATAATGAAAATGGAGAATATATTTAGTAGCATGATGGATTGCGTTTCACCTGAGTCACATGAATTATTATAAGGGAAGCCATATAAAAAGAAATTGCTATTATTAAAGGAGTATTAGGATGGGTAATGTGATTGGAAAAGAAAGGATGATGAAATTAAAATTAGTTTTTCATATTTTAATTTCATTGATAGGCTTTGTCAGCGTTGTATTACATATTGTTTATTCCCCGGATCCTATGACGTCCATAACCAAATATACAGCTCAAACAAATTTGATTGTTTCAATAACATTCTTCCTGAGCAGTTTAGCAATTTTATGGATAAAGGATCAGATTCCATTTATAGATTTCTTGAAAAATGCTTCTGTTATTTATATGACGGTGTGTTTTTTTACTTACCATTTTCTTCTTGCCAGCGCTGGGGAATATAGTGGAATTCGGGTTATTACTAACTTTACACTCCACTACCTGATACCAATGTTAGTTGTTATGAACTGGTTGGTTTTTGAGAAAAAGAAAAAGCACAGCTATAAGTTTATTTTCTATTGGATGATTTACCCAATCATTTATTGTATTGTTTCCAGTTTGAGAGGGCTCCTTGATGGTTACTATCCCTACTTCTTTTTAAATCCGAATGTAGGATTACCAGCAGGCGTCGGCAGCTATTCGAATGTGGTATGGTTCATTATTGCTTTTTTAATTGTTTTTGCCATTCTAGGCTATTTATTGATCACCTTCAATAGGATAACTCTATTCATCAGCAATAAAAGCAAGCCATCATCCAAACATAATATGAGGAAGACTAATGTGTTTTGAATCAGTCCCTATAATCATTAACTCAATAATTGCAAAGATAAAGATGCTGGTGAGGTGTTCGATAATTTAGAAAAACAGCTGGGGGTATGGACAGATAGCTGTGTGGAAGATCAAATTCGTTGTGTTATGAACTATGCAAATCACCCAGACAGCAACAGGCAATGGTTTGATTTCACCAATGAAAGAAAAGCATATCGGGAAAAAGTTGGTTATCCATTGAGTAGACCTAAAAAGGCTTGGTATGAATAGAGACTCTTATAAGTTTTTATTTAACGCTTTCTTTGTGCTATGATTAGTACCAAGTAATAATGCTAACTTCTAACGTATTGGAGGCAATAGGATGATAGGATCAAGAATTACTGCAATTGGGAGCTATGTACCAGAGAAAAGATTAACCAATTTTGATCTTGAGAAAATGGTTGAAACAAGTAATGAATGGATTATTCAAAGAACAGGAATTCATGAACGCAGAATAGCGCGTTCCGATGAATTTACAAGTGATTTATGCGTTTCTGCCGTGGAAAATTTAATCCAAAGATATAATATAAACGTGGAAGATGTTGATATGATTATTGTGGCAACCAGCACACCGGATTTTCCTTTCCCGTCAGTTTCCAGCATTATACAGAATCGCTTGAACATTACACAGGCAGGAGCAATTGACTTAAGTGCAGCTTGTGCAGGATTTGTTTATGGGTTGCATACAGCACATAGTTTAATTCGCTCTGGGCTTCATAAAAAGGTGCTTGTTATTGGGGCAGATGCGCTGTCAAAAATAACAGATTATACAGATAGAAGCACGTGTATTTTATTTGGTGATGCTGCCGGAGCAGTGCTGGTTGAAAAAGATGAGGAATCAGAAGATTTTATTGGATTCCATTTGGGCAGTGACGGAAGCGGAGCACAGCATGTATATCGAACAAGCTTATCCAAAGCGGTTAACGGGGTGGAGCTGGTTGATACGCAATACCTTGTTCAAAATGGGAGAGAAGTTTTTAAATGGGTAGTAAGAAATGTGCCCGATAGCATCAGACAACTTTTAGAAAAAGCACAAACCAGCTTGGATGAGGTGGATTGGTTTATTCCGCACAGCGCTAACCTAAGATTAATTGAACCTATTTGTAAAAAGATAGGGTATCCAATGGAAAAAACACTTTACAGCCTTGTGAAATTTGGTAATACTTCTGCAGCAACTATTCCTTTGTCGCTTGACCTTGGAATTCGGGAAGGAAAAGTACAAAATGGAGATAAGGTACTTATGTACGGATTTGGTTCTGGATTAGTGCATGCAGGACAGCTATTAAAGATACATTTGGATGAGCAAGTGAATACACCTGCACCATTATAATGGATATTTACGGGCTGCAATTCAAATAGAAAGATGAGCGAATGAAAATGATAAGGCAAAAGGGGTTGAAGTATTCTTGTTTGCCTTAACAACCTACTACATAAAGGATGGGCTATATTTCTGAGGGACTCCTGGAATCTTGTGGTTGAACAGGGGAATGAAATTGGCAAAGAGGGCAGGGGAGGTGTTCATGTTTCTAAGAAAGCTGCATCGTATGATATTCAAATAATTTTGCAGTTTTTTCGAAAGACTTGTTTTTCCGCTTCGAGCGTTCCTCTTATAATAATCAACTGAGATTCCATATTCTCCTCCTGCATGTCTTTATTAGTTTCTATAGGCTGCTAAAGATTTGTGCAAATAGATGTCATGAAATGTTCTGTGTTAAATAAAGTGCCATTTGACGACATTGCCGACAAATGGCATTTACATATTTTATAATAGCTTATTCGTGCTTACGAGGATAATACATAAACATAGAACTTCTATTGCTTTTTCCACTTCTGCCAGTGTAGGAAATGAAGGAGCAATGCGGATATTTCTGTCTCTTGGGTCTTTTCCATATGGAAATGCTGCTCCAGCTCCAGTTAATGTTACCCCAGCCTCTGCAGCAAGGCTGATTACTTCAGAAGCACATCCATCCATGGTGTTCAAGCTGATAAAGTAGCCTCCTTGAGGTTCTGTCCAAGTTGCAATGCCATATGCACCTAATTTTGAATGAAGTATATTTAACACAGCATCAAATTTGGGCTTCATAATTTCAGCGTGCTTTTTCATGTGCTCAAGGATATTGTCATAGTTTTTGAAGAAGCGCACATGGCGCAGCTGATTTACTTTATCAGGACCGATTGTCTGTACGCTTAATTGCGTTTTTATAAATTGGATATTTTCCTTGCTTGCTGCCACCACGGCGACACCAGACCCAGGGAACGTAACTTTAGAAGTAGATGCAAACATAAACACTCTATTAGGATTTCCGTGCTTCTTACATGCTTCTAAAATATTCTTTAGGACCGGAGGATTTTCAGTAAGATCATGGATAGCATAAGCATTGTCCCAGAATATTTTAAAATCCTTCGCTTGTGTCTCCATTTTAGCCAGGCGTTCCACTACGTCATCACTGTATGTAATGCCATCTGGATTGCTATATTTTGGAACACACCATATCCCTTTAATAGATGTATCGTTACGTACCAGTTCTTCGACTTTATCCATATCCGGTCCATTTTCAAGCATATCAACGGAAATCATTTCGATATCATATGCCTCACAAATGGTAAAATGTCTGTCATAGCCGGGAACAGGACATATGAACTTAATTTTATCCTCTTTTCCCCAAGGTGTTTCGCTGTCGATTACGCCCTTAATTAATGCTTTTGAAATAATATCATGCATGATATTCAGGCTGGCATTGCCACCAATTAAAATCTCTTCTGTATCTACTCCCAATATGTCCTTAAATAATGTTTTTGCTTCAGGTATCCCATCTACCAGTCCATAATTTAGAACGGAAAAGTTATCGCCAATATTTTCAGCGTTGACACTGTTTAATAATCCCAATGACAATTTCAGCTGTTCGGCACTTGGCTTTCCTCTAGACATATTTAAAGATAGATTACTTTTCTTGATGGTCTCCAGTTCTTCTTTCACTTTATTATGAAGATGTTGCAGACTGGAAGAATCCATCTGTTTTAATTCACTCATTTTATCCCTCCGACAGGCTTAACTTGATTTGTTGCATGTAACTTATTTTATTTCATTCCATAGGAATTGCAAAGGGGAAAATGGGAGAATTTACGAATCTATCTAGTTGATAATATATTTTCTCTGTCGTTATCGGATAATTGAAACTTTTATCCATCGTTCTTCGTAGTGATGGTAACGGGTATACAAAGGAGAGTTGAATTTGATGAATGACTGGTGGAATAAGAAGAAATCGAAAACAAGGAAAAGCAGAAAAAATAAAGGAGATTATACAAAAATAGATTTTTTCTTCGATATTTTGTTTTGGATTCCTGAAATTTTAATATTTCCGATTCGGCTTCTTTTTTGGTCATTAAGAGGTGTTTTTAGGTGGGTGATGGACGCGTTTTAGGCAAAGGAATAATTGTCTTATGGGGTTTTGGAGTTATTAAAAAATTATAAATCCTTATAGATGAGTTGGATTACGAGAGGACAGTACAGTTATCTCTCACCTTTAAGTAATTTCCTGTCTACCCTTCTTCAACTAATCATCTTACTGTCAGAGGAAGTTTTTTTTAAGGAAATCATAAGTTGTTTTCCTTTATATTGATTTGACAGAAATTCACTTATCCTATTCATTCTAAAGAATTTTTTTATGGCTTGAAATAGTAAAAGCAAAAATTGGGATTATTTTGTATTGTTAGATATAATTAATGCAATGCTAGTGATGATATTTTAAACAGAAATGAATTAAAGGAGATTTTGCCATGCTTCAAAACAGGAAAATCATAGTTACTGGTGCTGCTGCGGGAATTGGTAAAGAAGTGGTCCAGCAGTGTATAAAGGAAGGAGCAACTGTCATAGCATGCGACATTAATCAAGAAGGATTGGATGATTTAAAGCAGACAATAAATCATCGTAACAGATTATTTATATATCGATTAGATGTTAGCAGCTATGAAGCAGTTTCTGCATTCTTTCACTATCTAGAGAAGGAACATCCCCGATTAGACGGATTAGTTAATAATGCCGGTATTTATTTAGCAAAAAATATTGCGGATTACCAAGTTGATGAGATAAACAAGGTATTAGATGTGAATGTAAAGGGAGGTATTTATTTCTCACAGATGTTTGGTGAAAAACTGCTTCAAGCAAAATATTCGGGAGTAATTGTTAATATGTCTTCGGTTGCCGGTATGGAGGGAAGTTCCGATGCAATCTATGGGGCTTCAAAAGCTGCGATTCTGGGATTGACGAAAAGCTGTGCAATGAATTTTTCTCCATATATCCGGGTAAACACTGTTGCGCCGACGATGGTGGACACCTCGATGATGGAAATCATTCCTTCGTGGAGAAGAGAAGAGTATCTAAATAATGAATTAATTGATACGCCTGTAACTGCCAAGGATGTTGCTGAAACAGTGGTGTTTCTGTTATCTGATAAGTCTAAACATTATACAGGCGCCACTTTTGATTTAAATAATGGGGGTTATTTAAGGTGATCGTATAGTCCTTTTTTTAAATTTAATAATAAAATTGGAAAAGAGGGTTGGCGAATATTATGGTCATATTCATATCAGCAGTATGGCGTTTAAATATCTGTCTATGAATCAAGGGAGGAAGTGAAATTATCTGGATATGATGGTAATCGACTAGTTAATTACAGCAATGAATAAATATGAACTTGATATGATAGGAGCAGATTATAATGAACATTTTGTAGACTTTGTTTCGACATAGAAGCCGGAGTTAAACAAGTTTGTTCGAGGTGGTACATCATATCCCCTTAAGTAGGGTTACTGCTGTTATAGCTAGGCCGGAATAGCTCTGATGACCTCCGACAAATCTGTATAAGATGAAGGTGATAGGGTGAAAATCATTGGCTGGATCGGGATATTACACGTTACCTTTATTGTTGTTTGGATAATAATAAATATTATTTTTAGCATTTCTCATCCTGTTGATTTGATGGAAGAGAGAACATCTGCGGAAATTGGAATAGCATTTTATAGTGAGTTTCCAGGCTATTTAGGCTTGGATCATGGCAGCAAGGCTCTGATCATGCTGCTGTCTATTGCCTTGCCTGTAGGATTATTTGTCTGTATAAAACCATTAAAAAACTTTCAGTTACCCAATATAATTGCTCTCGTTTCTGGCTGTTTAGGTTTTGCTTTGTATAGTTTATCGCTTATGCTGCAAGCAGTAACCGCAGAGTATGTTTTTCAGCTGTATAACGCCAATGAAGATATGTACGCCCGGCAATTTGCGACGTTATTATATGAATGGTCTATGCTTGAAGGCGGATTATCCGTAAGTATGTATATTCTTTCTAATATATTGTTGGCAGTCTGGGTGCTGATACACTCTGCAGGTTTGTTTAAGCTCGCAAATATGAAAAAGATACGTCTCATAGGATATGCTGCGGGTGGATTATTAATTGTGAGTTATCTGGTTTCTTGGTTCTTTCTAATGCAAGGAAAGCAAAATATGCATGACATCAATGAATTTGTCGGGCTGTTCTTCATATTATGGATTCTGATGATAGGCATTCAATTTATCAGCGGAAGGCTCAGAGCTTGATAGGTTAGTAGAAGATTTGGAAAAAATGGAGGGATATCAAATGGAAATAGAAATATCGGGTTTAGGTTTTGGTTTCGTTGCACTGGCTATAGGATTGTCAGCAATGGGATATTTTATTGGAAAAGGTCTGCAAAATTTTGGACGTCTAGAAGTAGGTAATCAATATAATAATTTTATCAAAGAAAGTGAGCTGGAATTTTATCTTAATTTGAATCGAGATGAAATAGAGGAGTTATTAAGAAAATATCCGAATGCTCCGAAGATAGAGTTGAATGATCAAATAAGAGATGGAGGGCGATCCAAATGATGAAAATTTGGTGGACAACAAGTGTCGTTTGGATACTATTTTTTATAGCGGCATCTATTGTTATTGCTGTACGAAATGTTGATGGAGCTGGGGTGGTACAGACTCCTGAATTAAGACTTCTAGCATTTCTGGTTTTAGGTGGATTTTTTGTACTTATTCTAATAGTTCAATGGATATTTCTATATTTTGTTAAGAAAAGGAAGCGTTAACTTCTGGCAAACTAATAAAAAATGAAATAACTTATATTAGAATGGATGAATTAAAGGCAAGGGTACAGGGACAAACAATCTCTAATTAAGGTTATAAATATTGGTATTGATGTTCTTCTCTAAGTTAGAGCAAGTGCTAGTTTTAGAAGTGTTTTTGATGTGAAAATGATTCTTCCTGTAAATATCTATGTATTTTTTAAGAATGGAATTGAGTAGTAACCAATTTCAAAGTCACTCTTGACCTTCAAGTTGCTTGAACATTTATACTTATATGTAAGAAAGGTGATTGGAGGAAAGCATATTGATAACGATACAGGCATTTCAATGAAGACAGGAATACCTAAAAGTGCCCTTCGCTTTTATGAAGAAAAGGATCTTCTGAAATCAGTAAGGCAAGAGAACAGTAATTACCGCATGTATTCAGAGGATCAAGTTCCGCTTGCCAAGATGATTGCAAGCTTGCGGACAGCGAGAGTTCCTATCCGTGATATTCAGCTTTACTAAAAAGCTGAAGAGAATAGACAGAGGCAAATGAAGCAGAAATGGATTCAAACAATAAAAGAAAACCAGAAGCAGCTGGAAGTCAGTCTCCGCTATTTAGAAAGGGATTATGTGGAAGAAGAGATTTATATGTTTGAAAAAACAGCAGAGAAAATCATTTGGTTTGAAGCGGAATCTCCTCCAGGACAGTTTACTCAGGATATTATTTTAAGACGTAAACAGTTGAAGAGAATCATATTTCGATTCAGAATACGTATTTGCGGTATATTTCCAGAAACAGTAAACGCGTAAAAGCAGAAATTGGCTTTGGCGTATCACCTGAAATAAATACGGTACTTATTCCTGACGCTTTTGCAGAGCATATGCGAGGAAGTGTATGTATCGGTCTTACTTTTAAAGATGACTTTTCAAAAATCGAAATTGCTTATCGTAGATTAATGCAATATTGTATGGAAAACTACTGGACTCCTGCTGGATCTATCCTTGAATGGTACCGCGGCGACCAGATAGATGCAGCAGATATCATTATCCCTGTAACGCAAATAGGAGGAGAAAAGCAATGAAGCGAAAGAAAAAGCTGCAGGTGGAGGTCGTTGAATTAACAGGGAGCGCTTATGACATTGGAGTAAAACAGGGTATTGCATTGAAATCAGATGAAAAATGGAAATATCAAAAGCAATTGAAGACGAAAGGAGATACAGAAGAAGCCAGGAAACAGATAGAGAGAATGTCACCAAGCCTTTTGGAAGAGATAGAAGGGATGGCTATAGGAATGGAAATCAATATCAATACAGCAATACAATGGTATGGGGGACATGATACCCAAATGCCTTCCATGGGTTGTACGACATTGGCCAATGATTCGTTTTATGTAAGAAATTATGATTTTAGTGATGAATTTTACGATGCAAGATTGGTTCTAACCAACCCGGATAACGGATATGCAAGAATTGGGTTCAGTCAGCAGGTTATAGGCAGACTGGACGGTATGAATGAGAAGGGTCTTATTATTGGGCTGCATTTTGTAAATGAAGCGGTTAGTCAAAAAGGCTTTTTGCCAACAACGATTTGTCGCTTGGTCCTGGAACAATGCACTAGCATGGATGAAGCCGTTTCGCTTATTAAACAAATTCCTCATCAATATTGTTTTAACTTTTCAATAATGGATAAAGAAGGAAATAATGTCATTGTGGAGGCATCACCTGAAAAACAGATTGTTCGTAAAAGCGCACAGCTTATTTGTACAAATCATTTTGAGTCTGAGCAATTAATCGGGAATAATAGAGCATTTATTGATGGGTCATTGAATCGTAAAAATTATTTGGAAACATTGGAAAAAGAAAAGTTAAGTCCGGCTTCTGCCTACGATCTTTTTAACAATGAGGAATCGCCGTTGTTTTTCAAAAATTATAAAGAATACTTTGGAACTCTGCATACAGTTATTTATTGTCCCAAAGATCTGAATGTTGTGGTTGGTATTGGCGGGAATTGTGATTCTTATACTCTTTCATTCAGGAAATGGCTTACAGGGCAGGGAAGATTGCCTCATATACTCGAAGGGGAGATAGGAAGTGGAAGTTTTACCTTTTGAATCCTAGATTTATTAAAATCAAAAAATGTGGTATTTGGATTTAATAAAGGGGAATGGGGAAGGCAGCTTTCATAATTTTTCTGGAAGAGATATATCATACATGTCCAGATATACCTTTATCGCGCTATGAAATTGACATATTGAATGAAAGAGATAGACAAACGGTCATTGATAAAATGAAAGAAAAATATATGGCTACCGAAGTCATTTTATTAAATGAAAATTATTCCTGGTGGGATAATGAAGATGATGACATTTATATGAAGGATGTGAATAGAAATATAGGATATAAACAAACAGAACAAGTACCAACCTCCTGTCAGAACATTTATCTGAGGTGCTAATGCAGTTTAAATGTATATTAGGAGAGATTTATTATTATTTTCCTGCCTGCAATAAAGGGAGCATATCGCTATTATCTCTCCTAACCGTTTTCTATTGTTTGAAAGTAAATTCTTCCTTGTACTTTCGAGAACCATCACTTTCACTTTTCCAAGTAATAATAACCTTCAATTCAGTTGCTTTAGTAGATATAGGGAAATTCTGATGGCCAATAGATGGTTGTTCACTATTCTTTTCTATTACTAAATCCCCATCGCCAGTAGCAGTAAATAATTCAATATCATAGGATGTACTTGGGTCGTCTCTGTATACTTCTACTCTGTCCAGTTTGATATCTTCATCACCGATATACGTAACATCCATACTGTAAATATTATATACTTCAGGTTTTGGCTCAAGTTCCTCACTTTTAGGCATATCAATAATTACTTCCCATTGATTAGATGATTCTAACGATGGAAGCTTTTCAAGCGATGATGCTATTCCGCTGATGGGAAATAAAAGGAATGATAAAATGGTGGTGAGAATAAGCGCTTTGATACATTTCATAATTGTTCACCTCTCTTTTTCTTAGTTTGTAATGAACTTGGTCATTTATTCAAAGAAAATTTTTTGTTAATCTTTATTGTGCCTTTATAGTCAGAAATGGTTTTTGATCAATATTTAGAGAGGGGGATGAAAAACAAGGAATGAGCAGGGGGATTCTTCTGATTGCTTACTTCTCCCACAAATCTTTTTTTTGAAGTAAAGTCCATGCTGTTTATGATAGAATCAAAAGGAATACAAATCATAAAATAATAAACAAAAGTGAGGACACACGATGATTGCAAAGACTGAAGAAGATTTTAATGGATTAAAAGTAATTGGTAAAATTTGTGGCGCAATTCGAAATGAATTAGTCCGTGGTGCCAAGCCTGGAATAACTACAAAAGAACTCGATGAGATGGCAGGCGAGATGTTTGAAAAAGCAGGAGCGCAATCTGCACCAAAAGGAGAATATGATTTTCCTGGATATACATGTATTAGTGTAAATGAAGAAGTAGCTCATGGAATCCCGGGAAAACGCGTTATTCAAGAGGGAGACCTTGTTAATATTGATGTGTCAGGTTCGAAAAACGGTTATTTTGCAGATACTGGAATTTCCTTTGTAGTTGGAGAAGGAGATGAAATCTTACAGAAAATATGTGATGTTGCGAAAGAAGCATTCGACGCTGGGCTGAAGAAGGCCAAGCCAGGTTCGAAAAAAAGCGGACTTGGAAAAGCAGTTCATAACGTAGCAAAGCAGCATGACCTGACAGTGATAAAAAACCTTACTGGACACGGGGTTGGACGCTCCATTCATGAAGCACCGGATCATATTTTTAATTACTATTCTCGCTGGGATGACGAAATTTTAAAAGAAGGTATGGTCATTGCCTTTGAACCGTTTATTTCTACTTTGGAAGAGGAAGTTTTCCAATCCGAAGATGGCTGGACTTTCCTGACGGATGAAAGCTTTGTAGCTCAATGTGAGCATACAATTATTCTTACAAAGGATGGCCCGATTATTACTACATTGTAAGAGAATAACTGGAAAGTATCAGGAGGAAAAGCAATTATAATTTGCAAGGATCCTGTCTTCCATGAAGAAATGAAGCATCTACTTTTATAACATTCGAGCAGATAGTGTTTCTTTTATAAGGACGATGGTGGCATTAGGAATTCACCATCGTCCTTTAATAAATTCTATCTAAAAATAGAAGTATATTACTCCATGCCCAAAGTAAAATGGCAATCTGCGTGATAATATAAACGGAAAGCTCAATGGTTGTTAACTTTCTTTTCTTCTTGATTTTTTTAAAATGAAAATAATAGAAAGCAGAGCACAGAATTAATAGGGCGCCAGATATTTGAGATAGGTTTTCTAATAAGTCAACCAACAAAAAACTCCTTTCCTATGATAACAATTTGATCATTTAATTATTAGAGTCTATCTTCGTAACGTCATTCTATCAAATTTTTCAAATAAACCAAAGGTATAGAATATGCCGTTTTCATCAAAACGGAATATCCCTGACATTGCATTATAAGCAGTTTATAAATAGGTTAAATTTACAGCTCTATTATTCAAATAACGTTATCAATACATAATAGTAAAGGTTGCTTGACGTCAAGCAACCTTTACTATACCATTAATAATGAAGGGGCTGATATGGATTGAAAAACAATATGGTGGAATATAGACAAAAGTTTGGTTACTCGCAGGAAAAACTTGCTGAGCTTCTTGGAGTGTCAAGACAAACAATTATTTCAATTGAAAAAGGAAAATACAATCCATCCCTTCCCTTAGCAATGATTATTGCAGAAATTTTTCAAACTAATGTAGAGAATATTTTTATTTTAGAGGAAACGGATTATAAGAAATAAATAAGCAAGAGGGATATGGTGAATAAAGATATAAGTCGAGGAATATTTCTAGTTCTGGGGTTTCTGCAGTTAGCTATGTTTGGTTTTTATGTATTTGCAGCGATAATGGGAAATACATTTCCAGCACCTTCCACCTATACGATGCTATCAGTAGCTGTCATGGCTTTTTGCATGAGTTATCTTTATCCACAATTCAAACAGAAAGACGAGCGTATGAAGTTGATAAGGCAGAAGGGGCTGGAGTATTCATATTTTACTCTATTAGTTTACTATATAATTCTTTTAGCAATTCTTCAGTTTAATCTTTTAACACTATCTGCATTAGATGTGCTCTATATCTTAATGGCATTAACCATTTGTACGGTCTTTATTTGTATGGTGATTGCTGCGAAAAAGTATTGAAGTTTTTTGTTTAATGGATGAATTATGAATACAAAAAGCAGAAAAGTTGGGGAAACGATGGGATAGAATCATTAGATAATAGTTTTATTTATTATGCATATTAGTTTAAGTATCTTTTTAATTCATGATAAAACTGTTCTCTTGTACCGGCCATAATCACAACAACTAACTCTCCGTCTTAATTTTCTTCTATACGATAAGCCAGTTCATAGTTCGTACCTTGATGTTTAATATCACAACAATAAATTCCGGCTAAATCTCCTGTTTTCAATTCACCAATATAAGGATCAAGCCGGATTTCTTGTATCTTATTATAAAACTTTTTTTCAATGGCTTCTCTTTTAACTTTTTAAAGTACCTGTTTGCAGGATTTAAATACGTAACGGGTAACAAGGACATTCACTCCTTTAAATCCCCGAAGAGAGCTTCTGTCTGTTCATCTCCATTCCCATTCAGGTTCTCTGCTGCAAAGGCTGATTCGTCGATTAATTTTTCTACTGCTGGTCGGATTTGGGATTTTATCTTTTGGAATTCATGAATCAAATTTTGGCCTTCATACCCTTGTGCTACTAGATCCTTAAGAATCTCTTCTGAAAAATCTGCAGCTTGCGGTATTTCACGTAACACAATTTCATTTCCTCTTAGCTCACAAATAATCTCACTTCCCAACCCTAAAGAATCATAAAAACGTTTTGGGATGGTTATCTGTCTTTTTTCCGAAACATGAATCTGTTTCACTTCTTTTGTTGGTTTGGTGTTCATAGAAATTCGCTCCATTTCTGGATTTCTTAATTTTTCATTATCCTTTACTACCATAGTATGCTCCTTTTAAAATGATTTGTCTTACTATAACAAAGGTAAAAACAAAATGGTAGTAAAGTGGAAGTAGGCTCATATGAAGAAGCAGTTTATAATTTGATGACGTAAAATAGTTTGTGTAAAATAGTTGAGATAAAAAAAGAGGTAGGGTACCCTCGAAATTGGACAAAAAATCAAGAAAGGAGACCCTACCATGTCTCAAAGTATAAATCAAAATACCTTTAT
>NZ_BORO01000041.1 GCF_018333215.1 Oceanobacillus sp. J11TS1
TAAAGGTATTTTGATTTATACTTTGAGACATGGTAGGGTCTCCTTTCTTGATTTTTTGTCCAATTTCGAGGGTACCCTACCTCTTTTTTTATCTCAACTATTTTACACAAACTATTTTACGTCATCAGACGATATTATTATTTATGCTTGCGTTATTATTGGGGAGGGAGTAGGTTTACTATTTGTGCTTTAAAATAAAGTTTGATAATTTATAATAAAGATTGATCATTTGGAATACAGTCTAATAATTTATAAAAAAGTTTGATACACCGAGCTGGATTGTGGCAGTTCAGCAATCGGGACCAGATCGTTGCAGATCGTAGGAAATTGGGAATCCCGATGAAAGCTGCTTTGCCTGTAAAAGGGGACCGGAGGATTGGCAATACATAATCCATGGATGACGATGTAGGGGGAGTTAACTAGATGCGGGTAAGTATTTTAAAAGAATGTGATTTCACGGAAATGAAGGAACTATTTCTAGATGTATTTTCGAATGAGCCTTGGTTTGATAAATGGGATAATGAAAAACAGTTAAATTCATATATAAAAGATTTGACTGAAAATAATAACTCACTCTCATTAGCCCTCTATGATGAAAAAGATAAGCTAATTGGTTGTTCATTAGGTTATATTTTTAACTGGTGGGAGGGTCGGGAATATTTTATTAAGGAGTTCTTTATTTCAAGAAAAAGACAAAATCAAGGGGCGGGCAGTATCTTTCTTGCTCTAATTAATAATATATTGAGCACCGAAGAGATTAGGCATATAACATTAACTACTGAAAAGACTGTCCCGGCTTATCAATTTTATAAAAAAAATGGATTTTCTGTTTTGAAAGATTCGGTGTACCTAGTAAAAAAAGTCCCCGAATGATTACCTAATTGAAAGGTGAAATGGCGTTTATCTGCGCCATCTAAGTTATTCCAGAATAGGGCGGGTTTGTGAAAGATCAACAGTAGAAAATGATCAAACTTTATTATAAAAATTGCATAGTGTTTCACAAATAGTTAACCCGTTTTGATCAATCTTTTTTCAAAACGGGTTTTTATCGTTTAACTTAAAATAAGGGTTTGTGAGATATTTTGATCGAACTTTATTTTAAAGCTACATTTGTTGTGTCCCGATAGAAAATTAACGTGGCTTAAATATTAATAACGTTCCTTATAAAAAAATAACGTTCCCAAACCCGAAGGTCTTCCCGGTATATTCCCACCGAACCTTCGGGTTTTTTTACGCTCAAATTTAGTAGAAAATCCAAGGTTAATCCCCGCTTTAAATCATCCATTTTTCACTGCTGCTGCTGTCCAAAATAATCACTCAATATCCCTCCAATATTTTTTCAATAAGATCTGTCCAATACCAATCGAATAATCAATCCGCTTCTTTTTCAACCCGCTTCAATTCCTTGTCAGGCGTGGGTTCAATATCATTTCCAATATCTTTTTTGCTGTATTTTTCATACATAAATCCGAAGGATTGTACCGTCTTTTTCCTCTTTTTTTGTTCAATATTTTTTAATAGAAATTCAATATCATTCCAATATTTTCGAAAGACCAACACCTTTTCTTTGTTCATTTTTTGTGGAAAAGCGGGTGGGAAATACCGGAGGTATTCCAGTAGAAAAACCACCAGAAGGAACGTAATTTTTTTATACAAAAGGATGAAAATTTGGTACACAAACGGGTGAAAAGTGGCCAAAATGGAGGAATGTAATTTTTCTGTTGCAGAATTTGGAAATGAGGGGGCGAGAGCATGGGGAGAAGCGGTTGAAGGGGATTTGGGGGAGGTGTTGGGTGGTAACGTTAATTTTCGATCGGCACACTTCCCTGATGGAACTAAGTTGGTATCGAAGTGGCAAAGGAAGCGGGAAGAGTAGCGGGCAATTACGATATGTATTCAATCGGTTTTCAATCTTAAAATCAATACGAATCCAGGCTGGATCCAATACGGGTTCAGTCTTTTTCTTTATGTCTAATATCCATCCAATTCTTTGTGTAATAAGGATTTTAGGAGTTGCTCAATCCCATTCCTGTTGTTTTCCACACTTGATTAATTCGAAGGATTTTCAGTTACATACCAGGTCTTTTTTAATATTCTTTTGTCTTGATTCTTCCTTCTGCTATGGAAGAACTTAGTTACAATGGCGGAATATTCTATACAACCCAGAAGTGGAAAAGTGTGGGGGGTTGAGTGTTTTGGGGAAGAACTAAGTTCCATTGCCTTGTGGCATAGAAGAGAGGTTAAAGCCATGGGGGAGAAGGGATGAAGGGGATTTGGGTTAGGGAAGGACTATGTTACAGATACATAAATGGATTCTTTCTATTTTCGCGGGCATGTGAATTTAAGCAATATTTTAGATCAAACTTTATGTCAAAAAAATACTTGACGATACCACTATACAAGAAGATTGGTTGTAGAAGATAAGTAAGAAAAAGGTTTTTAACCATTTATAAGACACAACACAGCAGAAAAAAATATGTTGATAATTTCTTGATTTTTATCCTTTACAATTTGTCTTACTAGGTCAAGATGGAGGCTGATGGGTGAATAACTGTCGAAACACATCAAAAAATCATGGATTGTTGTAATAGGGGTGTTTCTTATTTTGACATTGACGGCTTGCAAAAAGACGGAAGAATTTATTGACAAAACCATCAAAGAGACAAAGAAAACGGCTTATTTCATTCAAGATTGTGAGGATGAAAAGAAAACTTCAAAGACAACAAAGGAACTATTAGAGGAGGGAAAGATTAATCATTTTGTTTTTGGAGGCAGTATTTACAAAATTGAAGATACTGTAGAAGAAAAAACTGACTACAATGTTATTGGGTATATTGGAGAACAGTATTATATTAATCAAAATAATAAAAAGTGGTCTGAAAGAGAATTGCATGAACCATATATTTATTTAAACCCTAAAAAAGAAATTAGAGAGAAAAGGCCAATGGAGTATGGATTGGTTTACAGTCTTGAGAGTGCCAAAAAGTCTAATAGAGATGAAATTATTATTACTTTAAATCAGCAATTGTATAAAGCAATCAAATGTGAGAACTGAAATAAAAATAACTGGGGGAAAAAATGTGGTAGCTAATATTTTGGAAACAAGCCATTTGATTAAAAAGTTTGGAAAAGAAGAAGCAGTGTCGGATCTTTCCATAAAAGTTCCGGAAGGCAGTATTTATGGGTTACTTGGGCCGAATGGAGCAGGTAAATCAACATTTCTTAAAATGGTTACGGGTCTGTTGCGTCCCTCTTCTGGGGAAATTCTTTTTGAGGGTCACTCTTGGAGAAGAAAAGATCTCTCAAAAATTGGGGCATTGATCGAAGCTCCGCCTTTGTACGACAATTTGACTGCATACGAAAATTTAAAGGTTCATACGCTCTTGCTTCATTTACCTGAAGATCGGATTCAAGAAGTTTTAAAGGTTGTTGATTTGACTAATACTGGAAAGAAGAAGGCGGGTCATTTTTCAATGGGAATGAAGCAAAGACTGGGTATTGCAATTGCATTGCTCAATTCGCCAAAGTTGCTTATTCTTGACGAGCCAACAAATGGTCTTGACCCTGTGGGGATACAGGAATTGCGAGAATTAATTCGCTCTTTTCCTGACAAGGGGATGACAGTAATCTTATCGAGTCATATGTTGTCTGAGGTCCAGCAGATTGCGGATCATATGGGAATCATTAGTAACGGAATTCTAGGATATGAAGGAACAGTCGACCATAGGAAGAATCTGGAGGAATTGTTTTTACAAATTGTCAAAGAAAATCAAATATCTGGGGAGGGAAAATAATGCATGTGATAGCTGCCGAAAATCTGTCTCTTAAACGTACTTTTACGAGAAAACTGCTTTTTATTGTCCCCTTTGTAAATGTGATTTTGTCGTTTCTAATGAATCCTACATTCTTTGTTTCGGGGACTTTCAATTGGTGGTCAATTATTTTTATGCCATTGCTAATAGGGTTGCTGTGTAGCATGGTAAATAAAAAGGAAATCAAAGCAGGCAACTACAGTGTGCTTTTTTCAAAACCATTGGCCTTTGAAAAAGTATGGTATGGGAAAATAACCGTCCTTGCTCTATACACGCTAATATCGATGATCATTTTCGCTGTTTTATTAGTCTTAGTTGGCATATTGTTTCCTGGTTATGCGATTATGCAAGCAAATCGGTTTGAAGCAATCATCTTGTTATGGCTGACCAGTTTGTGGCAAATTCCCTTTTGTCTATTTTTAGCAAGAAAATTTGGTCTTATCATTGCTGTTGGTGTGAATTTTATCTGTGGTCTATTTATGGGAACCTTAGCTGCTTATCACTTTTGGTGGATAATTCCTTGGGCATGGCCTGTTCGCATGATGAGTCCAATTCTTGGGATACACCCCAATGGACTGGCTTTAAAAGCCGGAAACCCTTTGATGAGCTATACTGCTGTGCCAATCGGAATCGGCCTTTCCCTTATATTTTTAATTATCCTAGCGTATACAACAGGCCGTCAGTTTGCAAAAGAGGTTAAAAGGAGTTGAGATTATGTTATGGAGATGCTTACAAGCGGATTTTTTAAAAATGAAACATACCCCTTTTGTCTGGATTCATCTATTAATTGCATTTATGACTCCAGCCCTATTCATTTTATACTTTAGGTTTGGACACATACCGAATGATATGTATCTTTATGCGGGGTTTATGGAAGCGATAACCATTGGACTACCATTATTGATTGGAATTTTGTGTGGTATGGTGGCTATTCAAGAGGAAAATGCGGGAAAATATCGTGTTCTGTTGACCGGTACTCTTTCTAGAACCATCCTATATCTAAGTAAATTGGCGATGTTGCTTATCTTTGCGTTTTTAGCTGTCTTTTGCAGTGTGGCTGTTTATGTGGTCGGTTTGCGATTGGTACTACACATTTCTGCTATTCCCTACATCATTTTTTTGCAAGGCGCTACTTGGATTGTTGCAGCAAGTATTATCCTTTATATGATCCATTTATTTGTCAGCCTGCGGTTCGGAATGGGAGCCTCCGTCTTTCTGGGGGGTGCTGGAGTACTTGTCAGTGCTTTGATGTTGACGGGCTTAGGGGATCTGTATTGGAAGTATATACCTTGGGCATGGGGCGGCAGATTTGTTGATAGCCTTGCCGTCTATCGATTTAGTCACCTGGGTAAAGGCATCCAGTCTCTTGTTAGAAATGAGATGGAAACAGGTACAGTTATTTTGATGATTGTTACCTTTGCATTGTTCATTTCTAGTCTTGGATGGTTTAATAGATGGGA
The DNA here is from genome assembly GCF_018333215.1 of Oceanobacillus sp. J11TS1. Taxonomy (GTDB): domain Bacteria; phylum Bacillota; class Bacilli; order Bacillales; family Amphibacillaceae; genus Oceanobacillus. The sequence goes on from NZ_BORO01000041.1 coordinate 5,273, forward strand.
AGGGAGAAAATCCTTTGAATAATGTTTATCGAGACTTGGGAGGTTACCTGTATGGCCAACATACTTGCTGTAGATGATGAACAAGACATCCTTGTACTGATAAAAAATATATTGGAACGTGATCATCATACGGTTTCCATTATGAAACATACAAAAGATAAAGATTTGGGATGTTTTCAGGGATATGATTTAATTCTACTGGATGTAATGATGCCAGACATTGATGGGTTCACATTATGTGAAAAAATCCGGTCTGTCGTCACCTGTCCAATCTTATTTTTAACAGCAAAAGTCACAGAAGATGCTGTTGTCAAAGGTCTCATGACAGGGGCAGATGATTATATTTTAAAACCGTTTGGAGTACAGGAATTAAGCGCACGTGTAAATGCACATCTTCGTAGAGAGGAACGAGATTCCCATCGTATGATAAAAACCATATCAGGGGTCATTTTTGATTTTGACGGCAAGGAATTATTTATTGGTGATCAAAAGGTGGACCTGACGAAAAATGAATATAAAATATGCGAAGTTCTAGCCTTACATAAAGGACGGGTATTTACAAAGGAAGAAATTTATGAGGAAGTGTATAGTTTCGATAGCGATGCACTTCATTCAACGATTACGGAGTTTATCAGGCGTATACGCAAGAAATTCAAATACTTTCAAATCGACCCGATTACAACAGTGTGGGGGGTTGGTTATAAATGGCATTGAAAACGAAAACTATTAGCTTACGCAAGGCGTTGTTTCATTATATTATGCAAATTACTATAGGTGTTGTTGCTGTAGTCGTTCTTTTTGTAGTTTTATTGGAGCTAGGCACGATTACAGGAGTGATTTTGCCTGCAAATTACAGTGAACAGATAGTAAAAAGTTTGGAACCAAGGATTGAATCAGGTGGAGAGGTTACCGACCACATGATGCCTAGAGGTGTATCCTTTGCTGTATTGGATAAACAAAAGTTGCAAAAAACATACGGTACATTGAGCAATCAGGAATTGGGAAAGGTTAGAGACCGATTCAAAAAACATGATACAGATTATTTTACGGGACAAAAGGTTTATCGAGTGATCGAAAGAAAAGATGACTACGTGGTGTTCCAATACTATTTGCGCCCTCAATTCAAATCTACTTTTATGCAAAAACATTTTCCTAATTTTGAAACGGTGAGCGTCATTGCGTTAATCGCGGGGATTATTCTGGTTATTATCGTTCTCACCACTGCATTTGCCAACAGGTTGAGAAAACAAGTAAATAAATTGACAGTGATAACGTCTCATATCAAAAATCGTAATTTGGATTATATGGAGGATTATTCGAGTATAAAAGAGTTTAATGGTGTTATACAATCACTTGGGGAGATGAGCAAGTCTTTAAGGATATCGCTGGAGACGCAATGGAAAATGGAAAAGGAGAAAAAAGAGCAGATTGGTGCTTTAGCTCATGATATCAAAATTCCTATAACAATTATCAAGGGAAATGCAGAATTGTTGCAAATGACAGACCAAACGCATGAACAAGCAGCTTTTAGCAAATATATTTTGGACGCTGGCAATAGAATAGAGAAATACACCATGGAGTTGATCTCCATAACAAAGAGTGAAATGGAAACGAAGTTTGAGCCTTCAATAGTTCAGATAGGACCTTTTATCGAAACTTTATTAAAGGAAACAAGTGCATATATGGGCGAGAAACCAATCGAATTAACTTTTCATAAAACTGCTGAAATAAGAGAGGCCTTGATGGACATAGAAACAATGCATCGGGCGTTTATGAACATTCTTGTCAATGCCGTGGATAATACACCTGAACAGGGGAAAATACACTTTGAAGTTTCAAATGATAAAGACTACATTCTATTTCAAATCATAGATAGTGGCAAAGGATTTTCTGAAAATGGTTTAAGGAATGCGGATGAACTGTTTTTTATGGAAGATGAAAGCCGTAGTGCAGACGGTCATTATGGTGTAGGTTTGTCGTTTGTTAAGCATGTTGTTTCCTTACATAAGGGAAAATTGCGGCTGCAGAATAATAAAATAGATTCGGGAGGAATGGTGAGTGTAAAGATCCCTGTTTCGAGCTTATAATTTAAAGTAACCTGGTATAATATTTTTTCCTACATTTGTAAACCTAGGGTTGCAATCAAATTACCGATCAGAAGTATATTTTCTATACTAATTCCGGATAAAGAATGAGCTATTCAGAAAAAGATATAATAGGGAATAACATACTTAGAAAATGATCAAACTTTTTTATAAAAAGTGTATACTTTTTCACTAATAAATAATCCATTTTGATCGATCTTTTTTTCAAAATGTGTTCTTCTTAATTAAAGTAAATCGCGGATTTGCGAGATGTTTTTAATCGAACTTTATTTTAAAGCCACATTTGTTTATCTCCCTGTAACTCTCTCCTTCCCCACGTAACTTAGTTCTTCCCTGATGGAACTAAGTTGGTATCGAAGTATTAAAGGAAGCGGGAAGAGCAGCGGGCAGTTACGATATATATTCAATCGGTTTTTCAATCTTAAAATCAATACAAATCCAGGCTGGATCCAATACGGGTCCAGTCCTTTTCTTTATGTCCAATATCCATCCAATCCCTTTCCTGTTGTTTTCCACACTTCATTAATTCGAAGGATTTTCAGTTACATAACAGGTCTTTTTCAATATTCTTTTGTCTTGATTCTTCCTTCTGCTATGGAAGAACTTAGTTACAGATACATATAGTAGACTTGCTGAAATGGAAATAATTACGGGGGTATGAAATAAATGTTTTTTAGTTAAAGGGAATTTTTATACAGGGATACTTCCTGAATGGATTTACTTAATTTAGTATAATAGTGTAAAGTTAATATACAGAATAATCATAAAGATAATCCGTTTGAATGAATCTATAAAATTGTATCGAGGAATTCGTCATGGGTTTCAATAATCTCTTCTCTACCCCTTTATTTTATGCTGTTGTTTTCCTCATCCTATAAAATCTGTAGTTTTTTCTGCGTTCATGAAGAAAGTTGTAACCGTCAAGTTTAATTGGCGGTTACAAAAGCTGCGCTGTGTGTAAAAAGGTTGTGAAGTTTTGCTCCTCTGGATATGAATATCTAAAGGGTTGTTCTTATGTCAAGAAGAGTGAACCATGGTTTTATAAGCAGCTTGCTAAGGTGTGACCAACAATGATAGCGAATACAGGTATTTTCTAGTCCCGATGAATAATTTTACAAAGTAATATTATAATGAAAATAAATAACAATATCGAGAAAAGGCGGTGATGATATGCTATCTTAGCAAGAAATCCTTAATGAATTGTCAAGAAACTTGGATACATGGAAAGAAAAATATGGTGTTAAGCGAATTGGCTTGTTCGGTTCGTGTAGCCGTGAAGAGCAAAAAGAATCCAGCGATATTGATGTGATAGTAGAATTCAATGATACGGACTTGTCTTTTGATAATTACATGGACTTAAAATTCAATCTTGAGGATTACTTTCAGAAAACGGTAGACCTAGTCATAATAGATGATATTAAACCCGCTTTAAAGCCCAGTATTTTAAGGGGTGCTATATATGCAGAGGGAGCCTAAAATTTTTTTAGAAGATATTTTTCCGCTTCACTTAAAGTGGAGAAATTCACTAGAGGAATATCCTATGACGATTTCTTAGATAATGATTTAGTTTTCGATGTGGTCATTAAGAATATTTTGGTTATCGGAGAGACGACCGGGTTTAGGGAGGAATGTTAAAAGTGAATAATCACAAGAGAATGAAAACACGATCATGGATTAAAAGAAATGCACGCCCTCTTGAAAATGCACGATGGGAATTTTTATTTGAGAATGGTTCGAGAGAGCGGGTTGTACATTATTTGTCTGCATTCCAAAATAGCGATGGAGGATTCGGACACGGTCTCGAACCAGACCTAGGGTTGCCCCAATCGTCAGCGATTGCAACATGGTCTGCTGGTCAAATTTTAATGGAAATTCAAGCTGAATACAATGAGGAGATTGTAAGACGAATGATTGACTATTTAATTCAGTCATACGATAAGGAATTGGGATTGTGGAAAACAGTTACCCCTGAACACAATGATTTTCCCCATGCTCCTCATTGGCATTTTGAAGAGGGGGCTCAGGATATTTGGATGTTTAATCCGAGTGCTGAACTTGCTGCTTTCCTTATCCATTGGACACCAGAGGGTAGTGAAGGGGCTAAATTAGGATGGGAAGTAGTTGAAAAGGCTAAAGTTCATTTACTTAATTCTAATAAGATGGGCTTTCATGAAGTAAATAACTATCAAATGTTAATTCGTATTTTAGGAGATAAACTCAATCAATTTCAAGAAATAGAAGAGAAAGTAAATGACCTTGCTGGACAAGCAATTGATACCGATCCAAACTCATGGGGTAAAAGTTATAACGCACTGCCCTTAGATCTGATTCATAGCAAAAAGGACAAGTTATATGAGAAATATAAAGACCTTGTTGATGAAAACATTGAATATTTAGAAAGGTCTTTGAAGGATGACGGGGTTTGGGATATTACTTGGAATTGGGAGGAAGACCCAGAGAATTTCTTTGTAGCTAAGCAACAATGGAAAGGTATCATTGCGGTGAACAACTATAAAAAATTACAAAATTTTTCATGATGTTATTAATCTAAGTAATATTTATTGTATTAACGGTTGAAGGGGATAGGAGATGGGATGCTTTATTATTTCTTTCTTTTTTTCTCACTTCTCTCTACTATATCTCCCTGCTTTATAGTTGGATTTCACGCTAAAAAGTCGGTACCCACTTCTTTATAGTTGGTATCCAAACGGCAAAGGAAGCGGGAAGAGTAGCGGACAGTTACGATATATTTTTAATCGGTTTTTCAATATTAAAATCAACACGAATTCAGGCTGGATCCAATACGGGTTCAGTCTTTTTCTTTATATCCAATATCCGTCCAAGGGATGAAGGGGATTTGGGTTAGGGAAGGACTAAGTTACAGTGGCATAAAAGGGAATGTTGTATCCAATGAAATATGTAGTGGAGAACTTAAATATAACAGCGAAGACACTTAGATATTATCGTTATCCTTCTTATTTTATGGATACTTGGCTTTTCTTTCAGCGTTGGTGGCGGTTTAGTACATTTATTGTTAGTTATAGCTGCTATTGTCCTTATTGTACGATTGGTAACAGGAAGAACACCTTAGCTGTATTGCACAATTAAAAACAGGCGATTCTCGTGGCAACGTAATGAAACCCAGAAGTTGGGCTAACTTAATTAAACTATTGACTGGCTGGAATAAAGACGGTATTCAATCGGACTTATGCCAGTCCTTTTTTGATAACTGTGTTTAAAAAAAACTAGAAGGTGGTATTGATTATGGATATTAAGTGATTGAAAGGAGCCAAAACCATTGGATATTTTCGAGAGAGTTGTTGTTCATATGTCCGATTTTCTGATGACATACATTGTGTCGTTTTTGTTAATCCTTACCGGGATAATCTATACTGTGAGATTGAACTTTTTTCAAATTCGGTTTTTCCCGCATGTGATTAAAAACACACTAGGGACCATTTTTGATAAAAACAGAAAAAAAGGTACAATAACCCCTTTCCAAGCATTTGCTTCGGGCCTTGGAACCACTGCTGGTGCTACGAATATTGTTGGAGTTGCGGTGGCTATTGCTCTCGGCGGGCCAGGGGCATTATTCTGGATGTGGATGATCGCACTAATTGGAATGATTACTAAATATGCAGAAATCGTTCTCGGACTCAAGTATCGCGAGCAGAACAAAGAAGGCGAATGGGTAGGCGGGGCGATGTATTATATAAAAAAAGGGCTAGGGTGGAAGCCACTCGCCAGCATTTTCGCTTTCTTTTTAATGCTTGAAATCTTAGCCAGCATAATGGTTCAATCTAACTCCATAGCTACTCAACTTAACTCTGCCTTTAATGTGAATCAAATGATTATTGGCGTTGTGATCGTCATTCTTGTTGGTATTATTGTCATAGGGGGCATTAAACGAGTTGGAAAAATTACAGACAAACTTGTTCCTTTTATGATTTTAGCCTACATACTTGTTACTATCACAGTTATTATTTGGCATATCGACCAATTGCCTCATGTTTTTGCGCTTATTTTCAAACATGCGTTTACACCCATGTCGGCGACAGGTGGATTTGCAGGATCAACTATAGCCGGAGCACTTCGCTGGGGGCTAGCACGTGGTTTATATTCAAATGAAGCCGGTATGGGAACCGCACCTTTTACCCATTCTGCAGCACAAACTGATCATCCTTCTAAACAAGCCATATGGGGAATTTTAAGTGTGTTTATGGACACAATTGTGATTTGTTCCTTAACAGGCTTTACTGTTTTAACGACAAATGCCTGGAAAGAGGTTAGTGTTAATAAGGCCTCTAGCATGGTTGATGTCGCTCTTTCGACGATTATGGGGGGGTACGGCAGTTTATTTGTTTCAGTCTTCCTTTTTTTATTCGTCATTACCACAATCATGGTATTAGTGTTTTATGGAGAAAAACAGGTAGAATATTTATTTGGGTTAAAAGCGGCAAAAATAAGTCGTTTTGTTTATTTAATCTCTATTTTCATCGGTGCTATTGGCGGGTTGCAGCTTATCTGGAAATTCCTTGACTTATTGCTTGCTGCCGTCACAATAGTTAACCTCGTTCCACTTATATTGCTGAATAAAGAAGTCAAAGAAATTACTCAAGACTATGTAGACCGTATCATTAAGCAAGTAAAAGGCGAACCTACTGTTACTTTGTTTGTAGAAAAGGAAAAAAGAAATAACTCTGGGATTTACGGAAAGTAAAGTGCTTTAACGTTAATGATCTCCTTTGGAGCGTAGGTAGCATTTATCAATGAAAGCGCAATGAATGTCATAAATGGAGGAGGGAGAATCCGATGGCAGGAGGAATAATGGAAACGGTGGTGTATATCCTTGTTATTGGCGTTGTTATATTCCTGTTGAGTATTCCTTTCAAAGAAAAAAGAATTATCCTGCCTGTTATTGCTAGTCTGATAAGTGTCTTGTTGTTCATTCCAAGTTTTTTGTTGGAATTGGATTTGCAGGTTTAGGTTTCACGTATATGAGTTTTAATGCTTTAGTAGCTTCTATTATCAATGTTTTTATTATGACTATAATAACCAAATCAAAAACAGACAAAGAAAAGCCTGAGATTTAATCGAGGCTTTTCTTTTAACATATTGAAAATGCAAACCTTGCTCTGGTACCAAAAGAAGCTGTGGTACTGTGGTTTTTGACACACGTGAGAATCATCGTATCACAACTATATTTGGCTGCTCTGAAGCATAATAATCATCGTGTAGAACACAACAACGATGCGTTGCATTTATTGGTGCTCCTCCCCCATGATCACGGCTATTTCCTTACCCTATAATTAATTATTCACATAAGGTGCTCCTTTCCTTAGTTAGTTTGGATTCGTCAAACCCTATTCTACCAAGGATGAAGCACTTTTTTATTTAATTTTAGATTGATGTTCCGAATCTTTATCAGATGGTATAATCAGAGGACAATAGCACATTGGTTAACTCATGGGTGGTTGGCGCACTCCCAAAAGGGGGTGGTGCTTATGACAGTTGCAGAATCATTGATGCTTATGATTAGTTTCGGAGCGTTAGTTGTTGCAATAATGTCAGATAAAAATAACAAAAAATAAAATCCACCCTTGAGTTCGCGGCTCATTGATAGGGTGGAATATCCTTAATCGTGCCAGGCCCCTTGAAGGGAACCAAGCTATCGTGTAGGCTGAAGGTGTTAGAGCACCTTCAGTCATTTTTTAATGTATTCATTTCTAATTACATTATACCCTTTTTTAATAAAAAAGAAAACACAGCTAGTGACCAAAAGGTGTTTAATTACAATAAAGTTGTTTTAAAAAAGTCCAGGTTATCGACTTATGGCAGAAGAGTTGAACATGGATTGGAGGTAAAGAAATGTCTGGAATTACATTTTTGGCGTCATCCAAACCTTTTATAATACCAGATGAAATTCAAGAGTATAATAATCGGACTATTTTTGAAAAAATGGAAGATGGGGTTAGTCTATGGGTGAATGAAGTAGACAATTCTGTATGGGAGGAAGTTGTAGAAGGACTTTTTACAATGCCTTACATTTATGAAATATTTGGTGCAAATAATAAATTGTTTTTATTATATCTTGAAAAGTATATGGAAGAAGGAGATGTATTGGAACTTATAGATATTCCAAATCAACACGCCTTCGAATACAATAAGAGAAGGTTATTAGAAAAGACTGAACCGATTATAATTAATGTTGGAAGTTTCACTTATCAAAATAAAAACGGAAAGTATCAGTTAAATCCTAAAAAGTGGGTAGAGGAATTAAGCCGCAAAAATTACTTAACTCAATATGGTGTCACAACAATTGTGAAATATTAGGCCAATACTATCTGCATGTAACAAAAATTGAAACTATTTCGAATTTATATTGACCAAACATATCGTTTAATGATATATTCTATTTAACGATATATCTTTTAGAATAAGAGGGGTGAATCATGCCAAGAAATGATATGGTAAAGTCAGGGAGATTAACGGATATAGCTTTTTATATTCTGTTATCCCTTGTAAAAGAGAACCATGGATATTCGATTATGAAAACAGTGAAACAAATAACGAATGGAGAAGTAGAAATCGGACCAGCATCACTGTACAGCACGCTAAAAAAGCTGGTTAATGAGGAAATGATTGAACAAGTAGTCGACCAGTCCTTCAACACGAAAACATACATCATCACGACCAAAGGTTCTGAAACTTTGAAAAACGAGTATAATCGACGAAAAAGAATGATTCAACATGCGGATCAAATATTGCAGGGGGAGGACGGACATGTCTGAGAAAGAATATAAATATATAGAAACACATGGTGTTGAAGTTGATGATAATGACCAGAAAGATCTGGATATGTTAAGTGATTATGCAAGAAAAGGCTGGATATTAGAAGAGATGCATGTATTAGGGTACAAATTAGTGAAAAAAGAGCCTCAAAATCTCATTTACAGCGTGGATATAGAAGAAAATCCAGATGAAGAATACTTTCACATATTTGAAGAATCTGGATGGAAGTATATTTGTTCCAGTCGTCATTTGCACTTTTTCTCTGCTCTAGAGGGAACAACGCCGATTTATACAGATGAAGATAGTTTAGTTGGAAAATACAAGATGATGAAAGATAAATACCTGGAATTCACAAAACGTATGGTCTATTTCTATTTATTAACGATAATGATAGCGTTATTTTCTGAAGTGATAGACTGGTTTCCAACGCTCATTGGAGAGATCTGTTTAGTTGTTGGAACTGTGTCGCTTATCGCGCTTCCTTTTACTTTCATGCCATACCTTTCATATAGAAAAAAATATAAAGGTGCTATTAAAAATCGTTTTAATGTGTACTAAAAATTGGACGAAGTTTGTTTTTCAATACCGGATTGAGGTCAGTAATGGATGGGCCAATAATGATTTAATATCTTTTTCAATAGGATTTAATCAATGTACCATCAGGCTGGGTTTAATAGTAATTCAGTCTTTTTTTATTTATCCAATATCCACCTTGTTTTCTTTGGTTCGTCATGGGGTCCGATAATCTTTTCTCTTTCCCTTTATTTTATTCTGTTGCTTTCCTCAAATACCAAGAGATTAACAATGGTGTTATTTTTATTGGGATGGCCGTTATGTTCGCTTTCCGCACCATAATGAAATGGACTTTTGCGAGGGAAAATAAAACATATCTTTTAAGTGCCGTAACCTGTGGATTATTTATCATAGGCTCGGTTGTTTACGGTTTACTATAAATATAGTAAATAATCTGGTGGTAAAAGAACAAATATTACCTATAAACTGTTTTTGTTTTAAAGAGGAACTGATGATACACAAGCAAGTAATAACTTGAAAAACGAGAGGTGGGATATAGTAAGTGAGTCTATAGGGGATAGAAAATTTAAAATAAGTTTCCATGTTATTATTTTTGTGTTTGCGTTGGTTTAATTATATCTTCTATATTAGGTTTTAATGAAATGGAAAGGGCATTACTTTATTTAATATTAGGTATCTTGATTGCCCTTGAAAGCATGTTTGGGTTATATAAAAATTTTAATAGGGAGCAAACATATTAAACTAAATTTTATATGGCTGTTTAGTACAGTAAATAGATTGATATATAAAATGATTTATGCGAAGGCATCCTCATTCGTTTCCAATAGGTGTAGGATTTTTTTTAAATGGGTATAGTAATTATGGCAAACATGAAGGAAATATCTTTTTCTATCATTCCCAGCTTACATTACAAAAATTTTAAAGGAGATGAGATTGTGACTGTTGATAATAACGGGTTTACTCTAAATGATGGTTCGGTGCTTCCACTTGTGGGATTAGGAACAATCGGTATTGACGGTGATCAGGGTACATTTGAAATTTTAAATGCCTTAAATATAGGATACCGTTTAATCGATACTTCTACAAACTATAACAATGAAGGTATTGTCGGTGAAGCTGTGCGTCGATCTGCACTCCCTAGAGAAGAAATTTTAATCAGTGCGAAATTGCCCGGCTCTCACCATGAATATGACAAGGCGTTTATCTTTCTTCAAGAATCTTTACGACGCACGGGGCTACAATATTTTGACAAGTATTTAATTCATTGGCCGAATCCGAAAGACGGCAAATATGTAGAAGCTTGGAAGGCTTTAGTGGATGCCCAAAAACAAGGGTTAATCAGAACTATCGGTGTTTCAAACTTTGAACCGGAACATCTGGACAATATTATCGAAGAAACAGGTGTGACTCCTGCTACAAACCAGGTGGAGCGTCATCCGTATTTTAATAATAAACGTATGGTTGAAGAAAATGAAAAACGGGGTATTCTTACGGAAGCCTGGAGTCCTTTTGGTCGAGGCTATCTGAATGATGTGCTGGAAAATGCCACAATTAAAGAAATTGCGGATAAATATAATAAAACTCCGGCACAGATTATTTTAAACTGGAATTATCAAGCCGGCGTATTTGCTATTCCAAAATCAAGTAATCCAAAGCATCAAAAAGATAATTTCAATAGTACCAACTTTGAATTAGCTCCTGAGGATATGGAAACAATTGATTCATTGGATAAAGGGGAAGCTGGTCGTGTAGAAGGGCAGGATCCCTACGAATATCACGAATATGTTTAGACAGGACTATATGAACACTGTATTGTATTTGATCTATGAAGAATTTTACGAAACAACAGCGAGCGATTCGCTGTTGTTTCTCAACTTTAGTTAGTTAATCAAAAAACAAATCTTTCGTTTCGATTTTAAAATTTTCAAATAACCTAGAAGCTGCTTTTCCGTTCTCATTGACTAAATCAAATTGCACCTCTCCGTTTTCATCAAGCGTATAAATCATGATACGTTTTTCCATTGGGTCAACAATCCAATATTCCTTAACACCGTTTTCCATATAAAGATTCAATTTTCTTACTAAGTCATGAGATTTATTGGATGGGCTTAATATTTCAATGATAAACTCCGGGGCTCCGATATATTCCTTTTCAGTGAAGTTTTCAGGATGACATGTCACAAATAAGTCCGGCACAACCCTTTTATTATTATCATTCTCGTTATGTTTAAACAGGACATCCGTTGGTGCAGAAAACACTTCACAATTGCTATTTTTTAATACATGATGAAGTTCTCCGTGAAGATAAGACGATATCCTTTGATGTTTAATGCCTGGAGATAGGGACATATAAATAATTCCATCAATATATTCCAATATTTCATCTGTTTGTTGTTGTTTCTTTTCGAATTCTTCATAGGTGTCGAAATTTTTATCTGTCAAACTCAATTCAATCACCATCCTTATTAAGATTATAAGTGAATTCTTATTAAAAATAAAATGGAACTTCTATTAATTCTTATTATCCCTGAATAAAAGAATCTATTCTGACTTACTTCATTTTTTAGGCGCTTTCTTAATCAACAACCAAAATAGAAAAAACAACCCCAGATAACCGAATAACGGATACAGTACCGACAGTAATTTTCCATATCCGACCTGACTGATTAAAAAGACGATAAATAGAATTATCAAGACAGCATGCTGATACCGAAGATGAAATGCTGACTGCAGCTGACGTGTAATTCCAAACACATTCCCGACAACTGTATTGAAAATCTCGCCGTAAATAACGATTAAAAACAGGACGTGAATAAGGGTTCCGAAATGTTGGACGATCTCGGCCATCGGGATTTCATAATGAAATGTTTCGGGAAAGACCGTTAGTGAAAAGTGAATCAATAACAGGATAAAGAACAAAGCCAGTCCACCCAGAAACCCGCCCCAGCGTAAGATATGTTCATCCTGAATCTCCTTTCCCAACGGTACAAGAACAACCTGCGCGGTCATTAGATTAAATGCTGCATATGCAAAAGGGGACCCTGCCCACGAAAGGTTGTCCGATAACCGAACAGGGAGGAGCTTTACTGCCAGCAGATGCGGATGCTCGCCAGCGATAGAGCCAGCTACAAATAGAACGAAAAGAATCATTATTGGTACAATGTAGGAGTTAACCGCAAATAATCCGTCTAATCCTTTCATTACAGTGATATAAGAGAGAATAAGTGTAATGATAACTCCCAGTTGAAACGGAAGTCCAAGTTGTTCATGGAACACAGCACCTGCCCCTGAGAGCATGACGGAAGTGACACCAATAACAACGAAGAAGATAAAAAAGTTAACCACTTTGGCAATGTTTCTGCCAAATAGATACGCATTTAATTCCTGGTAAGAATAAGCCCTGATTCGGGCAGATATAATCATTATTTTGGTTCCAATCAAAATAAACAAGACTCCGCTGATTGCAATGCCAATGGTTCCTAAAGCTCCATAGACACTAAAAAATGTGACAATTTCTTTTCCGGATGAAAATCCTGCTCCAATAACCGTTCCAACATATGTAGCTGCTAATAGTAATATAGAAATTTTTCGATTTCTCATCACGCCACCTCCTCATCATTTCTATGATAATGGAGGTGGGGAAAGAACAGCCTTTCAAATTTTTACCTGAAAAAAGCGGAAAACTCTCCAAACAATAATGAAAAAAACATCTTATTGTTCTTACGGTAATTGGTTTTCGTGCAAAGCTCCCTATTCCTTCAAACCTACCTAAAGTATGGACAATTGCTGGTCTTGTTATTTTTATACCTATCTTGCTATTTCATAGCTTTATGGTTTGGATAATGGATTATAGTCTTAAAGTAACCACAAATAGAACCGATATATATTATGTGGCTTAAGAAGGGAAAGGGATGCTATATGACCATGAAAGAACAGAATTTAGACCAAGAGGTGTTGTTTACCGCCATAAAACGTTCATTAGCAATGATTGTATTTGATTCAAATGGAAAAATTTTATGGGCGAATGATAATTTTTCTCAGGTTATTGGATATGGAACAGAAGAATTGATAAATATGCACCATAAACAATTGTGCTTACCAACATTCACAAATAGTAAAGAGTACGGCATTTTTTGGAGGAATTTACGTAACAATAAGGCTTACCATGATAAAGTAGAACGAGTGACAAAAGATGGAAATATTCTATGGCTTGATGCGATATACACGCCGGTGGTAAGCGAAGAAGGGCAAATTGAAGCGATTGTTAAGATTGCAACGGATGTAACGAGGCGTGAAACAGTTTTAAAAGATAGTACTTCTGAATTTATTGCTTTAGTGGAGGAAATGACAGCAAGTACAAATGAGGTGCATAACGCATCAGAAATGGCAGTAACCGATATAGAAAAATTAAAAGAGGAATCTAGGATTGTGAAGGAAAATGTAGAACAGATTCAATCTATGGCCATTATTGTAAAAGATATAGCAGCCCAATCGAATTTACTTGGTTTGAACGCAAGCATTGAAGCGGCTAGGGCAGGGGAACATGGACGGGGCTTTTCTGTTGTTGCTAGCGAGGTAAGAAAGATGGCGGGTACAAGCAAAAGTGCAGCAGAAGATATTTCCAATCAATTAAGTGATATCTTAAATTCAGTAACCGTTATGGCAGAAAAAGTGACACAAGTCACTGATCATATAAATAAAAACACTGAATCTATTGATGAACTTAAAAAAGCTTATAGTCATATTGCTGAAATCGCTGAAGAGCTCTCGAATCTTATTTGAATGGTTGTATCATCTAAGTAAAAGAAGGTTATAAAACGACAGAGTTGATGGATGAATTATAAAAAAATAATGCAATACAAATTTCAAGGAGTGTTTACGATAGATGATACCATTTCAGTTAATATTTTGCCTGGTATGAAAATAGATTTAAATCAATATTTGTGTAGGAAGATTTGAATTTCAACAAAGAGACGAGCAAATTCGAGTTTTTCTAACCTGAGGTAATTGATACTTTACAAAATAATGAATCCTTGACCTTGCCCATCCCAAGAAGTTTTCTTATGCTAGATGAGTTATGCTATGATAATTGTAAAAGACTCGTGGAAAGGAATGATTTTTATGACCATTCCAAATAAAAAGGAGAAACATTCGTATGCGGATTACCTGACATGGAATGATGGGGGGAGATGTGAATTAATTGATGGAGAAATTTTCAATATGTCACCCGCTCCCTCACGCAAACATCAGCAAGTGTTGAGAGAACTATCTACTGCTTTTTCTATTTTCTTGAAGGGAAAGGAGTGTGAAGTATTCTTTGCTCCATTTGATGTGCGTTTATTCGCAGATAATCAGCAGGATGAGGATATTTATCATGTTGTTCAACCCGATTTGTCGATTGTGTGTAATCCAAAAAAACTGGATGAACGAGGATGTAAGGGGACTCCTGATATGATTATCGAGGTTCTATCGCCTGCATCTGTTAAATTAGATCGGTGGATAAAATATAAGCTTTACGAAAAAGCTGGTGTAAAGGAATATTGGCTTGTTGACCCGGTTAATGAATCTGTAGAGATATATCTTTTAAGTACGGAGCAATACAAATTTCAAGGAGTCTTTACAAAAGGTGATATTATTTCAGTTGATACATTACCTAACCTAGAATTAAATTTAGAGCAAATATTTGTATAGAACTTGTTCAGTTAAAATAAATGAATGTCTTTTTTGGGCGGAGAAGGACCCTAACAAGTCACCCTGAAGAAGAAAATCATGACTAAACCCGTAAAAATAATTTGAAGAGGACGTTATATGTTATTAAATATTATTGGAATTATCGCGTTAATTATCATAGTAAGCATGATTATTAAAAATAATTCGTTTCGTTCTATTATAGTAGTATTATTTTTAAGCTCCTTAACTTTATTTATCGTAAGGTTAACAGTTGAAAATGAAAGTATATTAAATGCCTTTGTAGATTCATTCGGTTTGTTATCTTTGATTGCCTTTATAGGTGTAGCAATCAAATTTTTTAGAGATCGTTCTGTCCCTAATCAAAATGGATGAATCTTGATACGAATGATACCGGTATTGTACTTATTACAAATAAAAAGTTCTGTAGAATTGAAGTCTCGATCCATGCAGACAGTGGTGGTTAGCTTACGACAAGCTCTTACTGCGAATGAGTGCATAGAGTAGATGATAAAGGAAGTCATGGGTTAGAGAGGAATAAGATTAAATTTGAAAGTAGGCTGGTGAGATGAAATGAGAGTGATATTAGAACTACTCCGTATCGTATTGATTTTTGGAATACTTGGCGCAGTGGGGTGGGGAATTGTAGGAAATATTTATACAATCAATGAAGAAACGGAAATGTATTCGTGGCTGGGTGTAATAGCAATTTTATTACTACTCTTCGTTTTATATAGAAATAAACTGCAATTTTCAGGATGGTATAAAGGAAAAGCAAAACTTCCAAAGACTGTTTCAAAAATCCTAATTTTGAGCTCTGTATTGCTGTTTATATCGCCATTCTTGTTAGGTTTTTTGTTAAGCTAACTAAATGAAAGAAACCAATCTTTTCTTGGAAATCTACATTAGCGCCTTTGCCTATAAATCCTACAGACAAAGACGGAAAGGGGCGTCATTGGATAAAGAAGAATGGTGCAATAACTATCTATTCGGTACAAGGAAAAAATAAATTTAAAAAAATGATTGATTTTTAGTTTGATAGTATGTTATGATTTCTCTTGTGCTTTTGAAAAGGCAATTACGGGTCAACAAAGCGAACAAGAAAACATTAAAAAAGTTGTTGACAAGGAATTGCGGATGTGATATATTAATAAAGTCGCTGATTTGAAACGGCGGCAATGAAATTGCTCTTTGAAAACTGAACAAAACAACCAGTACGAAAGAAGAAAGACAACCTCGTTTTTCTTATTAAATAAGTCAGAAGTTGACTTCTGAAAGCTAAGAAACAAAAAACTTTTATA
>NZ_BORO01000042.1 GCF_018333215.1 Oceanobacillus sp. J11TS1
GTTCATAGGCCAAGACCCAACTATGGAAAAAAGCGTTGGCCTTACCACCAAGGCTACCATGCCCACTACTCCATGTAAAACCGGTGCACTTCCTGGGAATTTACACATACTTATTGACAGTACCCAGGAAGAAAAGGAAAAAGCGCTCCAACCTAGGCTGAATCCGCTCGGAAAAAGGAAAAAGCGCTCCACCCTAAGCTCAATCCGCTCCAAACCAGTCAGAAACCGCTCCACCCCAGCTCAAAACCGCTCCACCCCCACGCCAAAAAGCTCCACCCCAACCCCTCATCTCCCGAATATTTCAAATTCATTTAGATTAAACTCTTCTCACTTTCCAAAAAACATGCTATATTTATAGAAAATTACTAATATTTTGGTGGGATGATAATAATGAAAATTTATATGTCTGTGGATATGGAAGGGATAACTGGTCTGCCAGATGCTACCTTTGTAGACTGGAGGAAGCATAATTACGAAAGAGCTCGCAAAATAATGACAGAAGAAGCAAATTATGTTATTCAAGCTGCATTTGATTATGGAGCGGAAGAAGTTTTAGTAAATGATAGTCACTCAAAGATGAATAATCTGCTGATTGATGACATTCATCCGGATGCACTTTTAATAACTGGAGAAGTGAAACCGCTTTCTATGGTGCAAGGGCTGAATGAAAAGTATAGCGGTGCTTTCTTTGTTGGCTACCATGCTAGAGCCGGACAGCGCGGGGTGATGTCCCATTCCATGATACATGCTGTTCGAAACTTTTTTATCAATGATCATTGCATTGGTGAGATGGGCATGAATGCATATCTTGCTGGATACTATGGGGTGCCTATATTACTCGTAGCCGGGGATGACCAAGCAGCGGCAGAAGCGGAAAAGTTAATACCGAATGTGACCACAGCAATTGTCAAAGAGACGATTTCTAGATCATCCGTAAAAAGTTTAACGCCAAAGAAAGCTGGACAGCTGCTTCAAGAAAAAGTAAAACAGGCTTTAGACAGGCGCCATCTCGTTGAACCTTTAATACCGCCGGAAAATCCAGAATTAACGATGGAATTTAATAATAGCGGTCAAGCGGAATGGGCGAATTTAATGCCTGGTACCGTCTGGATTCCTGGTACAACCAAAGTGCAGTTTCAGGCAAAAGACATGAAAGAAGCCTATCAAGCCATGCTGGTGATGACAGAGCTGGCGATGCAAACAACATTTTCTTAAAGGGTAATGAATACAGAAAACAAACATATTTATTTCTAATAACAGCACAGTTTATTTTTACTATTTTCCAAGGCCATTTCTCATTTCTATCTAAGTTGGAAGTAGGAAGTATATAAAAACGATAGCTAGCGGTATTATAAAGTTTTTCCTAAAAAGGCAACAAAATCTATTGGATAGCGGGGTGAAACGTATGTTGAAATATACTTTAAAACGCTTGTTCATTATGGTGGTCACATTATGGGTCATTATTACACTTACTTTCCTTTTGATGATAAGTATACCTGGATCCCCCTTTAACACAGACCAGGCATCAAATGAAACCGTTCAAGCGAATCTGGAGGCACATTATAATTTGGACCAGCCTTATTACATACAGTATCTGCTCTATATTAAATCGATTGCAACGTTTGATTTTGGGCCTTCGATTAAACAGCCTAACCAAACGGTAAATGACCTCCTATCAAGAGGATTTCCAATCTCGTTTGAATTAGGAATCATTACCATTGCTTTGGCAGTTGTTTCAGGAATATTAGTTGGAATTATTGCAGCACTTAGGCATAACGGATTCCTTGATTATGTAACCATGGGAATTGCTGTATTAGGAATTTCCATCCCAAACTTTATTTTAGCAACCATCCTTATTCAGCAGCTGGCAGTGAACTTAGAAATATTCCCGACAGCAACCTGGAGAAGCCCGGCCCATATGGTACTCCCGGTGCTGGCACTCGCAACTGGCCCAATGGCGATCATTGCCCGTTTAACACGTTCTACCATGCTGGAGGTACTTACGCAGGATTATATTAAAATGGCCAAAGCAAAAGGGCTGTCTCCCTGGAAGATTGTCTTCAAGCATGCGCTTCGAAACGCCCTAATGCCGGTTGTGACGATTATGGGTACCCTTTTTGCAGGCATTTTGACAGGAACATTTGTGATTGAACAAATTTTTGCCATACCAGGAATGGGGAGATACTTTGTAGAAAGTATTAACCAGCGGGATTACCCCGTTATTATGGGGACAACGGTTTTCTACAGTGCCTTCTTAATTATGATGCTTTTCATCGTGGACATCGTCTATGGCATTCTCGATCCGCGAATTAAAATGCATCAGAAAGGGGGCAAATCCGGATGAAAGCTGAGAAAAAACTCGAATCTGTTCAAACGCCTGCCCATATACCTGATGAATGGTTTACTTGGAAAGAAAGAGATACAGAGAAGCTGGAACAAGTGTCCCGCCCTTCCTTGTCTTATTGGCAAGATGCTTGGCGGCGCTTAGTCAAAAATAAGATGGCCATGCTAGGCTTGATCTTCCTAGTACTGCTGACGATTATGGCAATCATTGGTCCGATGCTCTCGCCATATGAGGTAAATAGACAGAGTTTGCCGAACCAATTTCAGCCTCCTTCCATGGAACATTGGTTTGGAACAGACAGTGCAGGAAGAGATGTTTTTACACGTACCTGGTATGGTGCCCGAATTTCCTTATTTGTAGGTTTTATTGCTGCTTTAATTGACGTAACGATTGGCATCATTTGGGGAGGAATCTCCGGTTACAAAGGCGGGCGCACCGATAATGTGATGATGCGTATTATTGAAGTCTTATATGGATTACCTTACTTATTAGTTGTTATTTTACTTTTAGTCGTGCTCGGACCGAGTCTGGGTACCATTATTCTAGCATTGACGATTACTGGCTGGGTGGGAATGGCTCGAATTGTGCGGGGGCAAGTCTTGCAAATTAAAAACTATGAATTTGTCCTCGCCTCGAAGTCATTTGGCACGAAAACATCTCGTATTATCCGGAAAAACCTGCTTCCGAATACGATGGGACCAATTATTGTCCAAATGACATTAACGATTCCATCCGCCATATTTGCCGAAGCATTCTTAAGCTTTATCGGCTTAGGAATCCAGGCTCCATTTGCCAGTTGGGGGGTAATGGCGAATGATTCCTTAGGAGCGATTTTATCTGGAAACTGGTGGACCTTGTTCTTCCCGGCATTCTTTATCTCCTTTACGATGTTTGCTTTCAATGTCTTGGGAGATGGTCTGCAAGATGCACTTGATCCGAAATTAAGAAAGTAGGTGGACACCTTGGAAAGAATACTCGAAGTAAACGACTTGCACGTCACATTTACAACCTATGGAGGAACAGTCCAAGCTGTCAGAGGAGTGGACTTTCACTTAGATAGAGGCGAAACTTTAGCGATTGTTGGCGAGTCTGGCTGTGGAAAAAGTGTCACCTCGAATGCAATTATGCGGCTTATTCCAAGTCCTCCAGGAAAAATTACGAAAGGCTCCATCGTTTTTAAAGGGGAGGATGTAACGACCTACTCGGAGAAAAAGATGCGTGCTATTCGCGGCGTCGATATTTCGATGATATTTCAAGACCCAATGACAGCGCTTAATCCAACCTTAACCATTGGGACACAGCTGATGGAAGGTTTAAAAGAACATAAAAAAATCACAAGAGCCCAGGCAAAGGAAAAAGCAATCGAGATGATGGATTTGGTCGGTATTCCAAATCCTGAAGAACGTTTAAAACAATATCCGCACCAATTTAGCGGCGGGATGCGCCAGCGAATTGTAATTGCTATTGCACTCATCTGTGACCCTGATTTATTAATAGCTGATGAGCCGACAACGGCGCTGGATGTAACGATTCAGGCACAGATATTAGAATTATTTTCAACGATCCAAGAACGCACCGGTGTATCAATTATCTTGATTACACATGATTTAGGCGTTGTTGCCAAAATAGCGGATCGCATTATCGTGATGTACGCTGGAAAAATTATTGAATCCGGCACGAAAAGAGAAATATTTTATCAGCCAAAGCACCCATATACACGAGGGTTGCTCAATTCCGTTCCAAGGCTGGATACAAAAGAAGAATTAAAGCCGATTGTCGGTACACCACCTGATTTATTCTCACCTCCAAAAGGATGTCCATTTACTGCACGATGTCCTTATGCCATGGAGGTGTGTGATAAAGTTTACCCTGCTCAAGCAACGATTAGCGACACCCATCATGTGGACTGCTGGCTGCAAGATGAGCGGGCGAAGTGGCTGCTTGCTGCTAAATCTTTACAAACTTAAAAAAGGGGGCAATAAAATGAAGGGGAAGAAGCTTTTATTTTTTCTTATGGTGATTTTTACAGCATTTATTCTTGCGGCATGTACAGCAAATGAGGATGCTGGGGAAGAACCAGAGAAAACAGACAGTTCAGAAAGTGAAGGCGCTGAGAACGCAGAAGAAACAACTCCGGAACTCGATGGGAAAACCTTGTATATTAATAATGGGCAAGAACCGACCTCATTCGACCCGTCGATTGGGTTTGATGAGGTATCATGGGGTCCTTTGAATAACCTGATGGAAGGATTGACCCGCTTAGATGAGAATTCAGAAGCGGCAGAAGGTGTTGCTGAAAGCTGGGATATTTCAGAAGATGGATTAACTTACACATTTCACCTAAGGGAAGACGCGAATTGGTCCAACGGTGATCCGGTCGTAGCTGAAGATTTTGTCTTTGCCTGGAAGCATATGTTAAACCCTGATACGGCTTCTCCGGCAGCATTTTTGGCCTACTACATTGAAGGGGCGGAAGCATTTAATAGCGGTGACGGATCCGCGGAGGATGTCAATATAACTGCAGTAGATGATAAAACATTGGAAGTAAAATTAGTGCAGCCAACTGGATTTTTCTTAGACTTGCTTACAAATCCAGCATTTTTCCCAATCAATCATCAAGTTGCTGAAAAAACACCAGATTGGCATGCGGAAGCAGAAACCTTTGTGGCGAATGGCCCATTCATGCTTGAGTCTTGGGAGCATAACAGCGAAATGGTTTTTGCAAAGAACCCCGAATACTGGGATGCAGATGCAGTTAATTTAGATTATGTTCATTTCTCCATGGTCAATGACACGAACACACAATATCAAATGTTCCAGACAGGTGAGTTAGATACAGCGAGTGTTCCTCCAGAGATGTCAGATGAATTGATTGATGGAGACAATGTATTTATTGGTGAACAAGGCGGACTGGAATTTTACCGTTTTAACCTTACACAAGAACCATTCCAGAATAAAAATATTAGAAAAGCAATCTCTTATGCGATTAACCGGGAGGAAATCGCTGAATATGTTGTAAAACAAGGCGTAGAACCAGCATTTGGCTTTGTATCACCTGGATTTACAGCCCCGGATGGTAGAGATTTCCGTGAAGAAAACGGAGACTTAGTAGAGTTTGATCCAGAACTTGCCCAGCAGCTGCTGGAAGAAGGGATGCAGGAGGAAGGTTATGAAGAGCTGCCGCCAATTGTTTTAACATACAGCACCAGTGATTTAAACCAAGCTGTTGCAGAAACAATCCAAGATATGCTGAGTGAAAACTTAGGCGTAAAAGTTACGCTGGAGAACCAAGAATGGAACGTGTTTGCAGAAGCACAGCAAAACCTGGAACTGCAGTTCTCTCGCAGCTCATTTCTCAATGATTACAGTGACCCTGTAAACTTCTTAGAAAGCTTCACCAGCGATTCATATATGAACCGTACCGGATTTGAAAGTGAAGAATATGATGAGCTTATCGAAAAAGGAAAATCAGAAACGGATGAAGAGAAACGTTATGAATATCTCTATGAAGCAGAGAGAATGCTGGCAGAAGAAATGATTGCAACACCAATTCGCTACTACAATGTCGCCGTTCTGGAAGCGGATGGTGTGGAAGGAATCCTTCGTCACCCAGTAGGTTATTTTGAGCTGAAATACGCAGATAAGACAGAGTAAGACAACGCATTTATTCTAAAAAAAGAGATAGGCTCAAGTACCAAACCTGGATTTGAGTCTATCTCTGTTTCAAAAAAGGAGGAGACCATCCATGCTTTCTTATCGTTTAAAGTCTGGAGATACCATCGGAATAATCGCTCCGGCCGGGCCAGTAGAGAAAGAAAAACTTGAAAAATCATTCTCCTTTTTTAAGAATTTGGGATTAAAGATAAAACTGGGAGAACATGTATATGACCAATATGGCTATTTGGCAGGAAAGGATGCCGATCGTTTAGCGGATTTTCATGATATGATTGCTGACCGCAAGATAAAGGCAATTATTTTTGCGAGAGGCGGATACGGGACTGGGCGCATCGTGGATAAAATAGATGTGGAATTAATAAAAAGGAATCCCAAAATTATATGGGGATACAGTGATATAACCTACTTACATACAGCAATTCGTCAAGCTACAGGTCTAGTTACTTTTCATGGTCCCATGCCGGCATCGGATATGATAAAAAATGACTTTGACGCGCTCTCCAGCCATTTATTTAAACAATTATTTGAGCCGACACAGCTAACCTATTCCGAAAGTATTTCACCGCTTACTGTCTATCGGGAAGGAGAAGCACGCGGCGAAATCGTCGGTGGAAATCTATCGCTGCTTGTACAAACGCTCGGTACACCTTATGAAATTTGTGCCAAAGGGAAGCTATTATTCATAGAAGATATTGGAGAAGAACCTTATCGGGTCGACGGGATGTTGAATCAGCTGCGTTTAGCTGGAAAGCTGCAGCAGTGTGCGGGAATCATTATTGGTGATTTTGCGGATGCAGCCCCTAAAGTAAATCCCAGTCTGAGCCTTGAAGAAGTATGGAAGCATTATTTTAGAAATGCGAAAAAGCCAGTAATAGGAGGTTTCCGAATTGGACACTGTTTCCCGCATTTCTCTATTCCCCTTGGCGTAGAGGCTGTTTTATCCAGCGGGACAAAAACACTGCGGCTGGCACCGGGAGTTCGTTAATTTACATCATTCCTGAGAAAGGGCTGTTTAACGTGAAAATAGTTGATTTAGAGATTTATCAGGCCTCCATCCCTTTACATACGCCATTTAAAACAGCTTTACGAACAGTAACTGTGGCGGAAAGCATTTTTGTGAAAATGACGGCTGATAATGGCATCACAGGCTGGGGAGAGGCGCCGCCAACCCATGTGATTACAGGAGAAAGTCTGGCAAGTATTCATTATGCAATCGATAAACTAATCCGCCCCATTCTAATCGGTGCATCGCTATCTTCCTATGCACATATTTTAGCCCAGTTAGAGAAGGTGATCGTTCGAAATTCGAGTGCAAAGGCCGCTGTAGATATGGCGATATATGACTGTCTGGCTCAAGAAGCAAATCAGCCTTTATATCAATATTTAGGAGGCTATCGTTCCTCGCTTGAAAATGATTATACCGTCAGTGTGAACGCGAAGGAGCAAATGCAGAAAGATGCAAAACTATACAAAGAAAATGGATTTCGCATCTTAAAAGTGAAGGTTGGAAAAGACACAGCAGCAAAGGATATTGCACGAGTAGCTGCTGTTCGTGAGGCAGTCGGAGAGGATGTTCTGATACGTCTGGACGCAAATCAAGGCTGGACAGCAAAAGAAGCGGTCAACGCAATTACACAAATGGAAGCGATGGGGTTAAATATTGAATTAGTGGAACAGCCTGTCGCCGCACATGACCTCCTCGGCCTCAAATACATTACAGAACACACCAAAACACCAATTATGGCAGATGAAGCCGTGTTCTCTTCCCAAGACGCAAGGCGTGTCCTCGAAATGGGAGCAGCAGATTTCATCAATATTAAATTAATGAAAGCCGGCGGGATTTATCAAGCGATGAAGATTGCCAATCTCGCTGAAATCTACGGTGTTTCTTGCATGGTAGGAAGTATGATAGAAACAAAGCTGGGCATTACGGCAGCAGCCCATTTTGCAGCAAGTCATCCAGCAATTACCCGTTTTGACTTTGATGCCCCGCTTATGCTAGCAGATGATATTTTAGAAGGCGGCGTTCATTACCAAGGAAAAGGGAAGACCATTACTTTTTCGAATCAATCGGGACTTGGCATAAAAACCGTAAAGGAGTCCTATCTCCAATCGGTAAAAAGGGAAGGGGAATGGTAAGATGCAGGAATGGTTTGCAAAGCTTCCGGAAACATTTCACGTGACAAACGTACAAGTTGCGACAATTTGGACCAATCCACCATCTGCAAGAGAAAAGGACGAATATGGGCTCACCAGTCCGACAGATATATTAAAATGGGTGAATAACTTAACTTACGAAGAAAGGCTAGCATTATGTAATGAAAATCGTGTGCAGTCACAGACGTTATATGGGGAGCCCGTCATTGTTTTAGAAGAAGAAGGAGACTGGGCACGTATCGTTGCTCCATTTCAGCCATCCAAAAAAGATAAACGAGGCTACCCGGGTTATATTCCTATTCGACAATTAACACCTGTCAACAAAGAAAAATGGCTTCAAGCCAAATATATTGTCGTTATAACCGATCATGCTTGGTTAGAAAAAACAGGCATCCAGCTGAGTTATTTAACGATTCTTCCTTATTTAGGCGAGGATGACACGTATGTGTATGTACAGACACCAACAGGAAAACAGCAAATTGTTAAAGAAAAAACAAGAACGATAACAAGAGAAAAAGGCATGCAGCTTGGAAGTGGCGAAGATATTGTCGCTGCCGCAATGCCATTCATTGGCCTAGATTATTTCTGGGGCGGGATGAGCTCCTTTGGTTATGACTGTTCCGGATTGGCATATGCAGCACATAAAGCAAATGGGTACTGGATCGCTCGTGATGCAGGAGACCAAGCTGGTGATGGGGAAGTAGTAGATTTGGATGCTGTAGAGCCAGGAGACTTGCTCTTCTTTGCGTATCAGGAAGGAAAAGGAAAACTGCATCACGTCGGCATTTATAAAGGAGATGGAGAAATGATTCATTCTCCGCAAACTGGAAAAGGAATCGAAATAATAGCTTTAAAAGGAACCATCTATGAAAAAGAACTTTGTGCAGCTAGAAGATACTGGAGGTGAAGCGATGGAAAACAAAATACTAGAAGTAAAGAACCTGGTTAAATATTTTGATGTAGGCAAGGGAAATATTCTAAAAGCAGTGAATGACGTATCTTTTCATATTTTAAAAGGAGAAACCTATGGATTAGTTGGTGAATCAGGCTGCGGAAAATCTACCATTGGCCGTACTATTTTAGGATTATATGAAAAAACAGGCGGAGATGTCTGGTTTGATCAGGAAAATGTTCACCAATTAACGGATAAAGAACAGTTTGCGCTTTACCGTAAGATGCAGATGATTTTCCAAGATCCATACGCCTCTTTAAATCCACGCTCAACGATTAAGGAAATTATCTCGGAGCCTTTGGAGGTACATGGTATCTTTAAAAAGAAAAAAGAGCTGCTCAACCGTGTATATGAGCTGCTGGAAGAAGTGGGACTCAGTCGAGATCATGTGAATCGCTATCCGCATGAGTTTAGCGGCGGGCAGCGGCAACGAATCGGGATTGCCAGAGCACTCGCGCTTGACCCGGATTTTATCATTGCTGATGAACCGATTTCTGCGCTAGACGTATCCGTACAGGCACAAGTAGTCAACCTGATGAAGCGGCTGCAGCGGGAAAAAGGACTGACATTTTTATTTATTGCGCATGATTTATCCATGGTTAAGCAATTTTCAGACCGTATCGGCGTGATGTATTTAGGAAATTTAGTAGAGGAGACAGACGGAGAAGCCCTCTATGAAAATCCATTACATCCATATACAAAAGCACTTCTATCAGCGATTCCCATACCAGACCCGGATGTAGAAGAAAAGAGAGAACGGATTATTTTAGAAGGTGAATTGCCAAGTCCGATTCATCCTCCTTCAGGCTGTGTATTCCGAACAAGATGTCCGGCGGCGATGGAAATATGTGCAGAAGTAAATCCTGTTTGGCAAGAGGCAGAACCAGGGCACCGTGTTGCCTGCCACCTCTATGATGATCATTATAAAGACAGTCCCAAAACAGGTCCGCAGCGAAATAAGAAAACGGAGGAACTAGAAATTCAAATGTAACCAAAGCAGGAAGCGGGACCTGTTATTTCCTGATTTTGACCCCTCCGAGTTAGAAAATGATATCTTTCTTCCAAATATCAATACGCATAGCAAGCTCTCCTAAGAAAAAAGAGACTTGCTATGTTTTTTTGTGTACCACTTGATCGGTTCAAAATAACGCTGCCAAACAAACATACGTTAAATTTTTCCGTAATTTTATGATAAGAAAAGGTCTATTTTGTCAGGGTAGCGTATAGATTTAATAGTAGGCATGATAGATAAAAACCATCAAAAAGGAGGAGGAACGTGCATAAAAAAACGTATAGACGAAAAAATCCAGCAATCCATAAGAAAATGAAGCAGCTAAAGCAGAAAAAAAGATTACCCAAACAGCCATTACAGAAAATTGTACCCTTTTCAAATCGAAAATCCATGTATTATAATCATCAGCGGCCATCTCCTTGGAAGCAAGGCATCGTAAGTATTTTTGCGGTCATGGTTATCTTTATTCTTGCTGTCCCGGCACTCGTCGTGCAGCTCTCCAAGCAAGATAATGATATTCAAGCAAACATTGAAGTCAAGGACGGGGAAGAAGAAAAGCAGGAAACCAAAAATGGAGAAGAGAATCCGTCAGAGGAGGCATCCGCAAGCGGGGAAACAGTGGAAGTCGGAGCTTCTCCATTCAATGTATCCGTCATGCGCGTGAGCAATGAAGAAGTGGAAAATGTTCCAGTAGAACAGTATGTAGCTGGCGTTGTGTCTTCTGAGATGCCGGCAGAGTTTGAAATAGAAGCATTAAAAGCCCAGGCAGTTGCAGCGCGGACATTTACAGTCAACTTTTTATTAAATGGAGAGAAAAACGATAATTTTGATTTGACCGATTCCACCCAGCATCAGGTGTATAAAGGCGAACAAGAGCTGCAGGAACAATGGGGAGCAGCGTATCAGGAAAAAATGAACAAAATAAATCAAGCTGTCAAAGAAACGGAAGGACAAATTATTACGTATGAAAATGCGCCGATAACAGCTTCTTTCTTTTCTACAAGCAATGGATATACGGAAAACTCAGAGGATTATTGGCAGAGTGAAGTTGCCTATCTGCGCAGTGTAGAGAGTCCTTGGGATAAGGAATCACCAAAGTTTACGAATCAAACAACGTTGGCTATATCCGAAGTATCGGAGGCATTACAAATACCGCTGCAAGATGATAAGGCCATCCCAATAGAATTAAGCCATACCGATAGTGGAAGAGTAGCAGAAATAACAATCGCAGGAAATACATTTACCGGTCCAGATTTCCGCGATAAGTTAGGCCTGCCATCAAGTGACTTTACCATTGAGCAAAATAATAACCATCTGATCTTCACGACAGAAGGCTTCGGACACGGCGTCGGGATGAGCCAATATGGTGCAAACGGGATGGCAGCAGAAGGAAAAAGCTACGAAGAAATCATTCATTATTACTATACCGATGTGGAAATTAGCCAAATCAGCGATATCGCACCAACCCTCGTTTCTAACTAAACGAGGGTTTTTCTTTGCTATGAAAAGATAGCCTCTATGCGGATGAAAAAATCAATCGTATATCTACTAAAACCTCTATGCAAACTACTTTTTGCGGGCAAAAGAAACAGGAAAGGAAGACCTAGAGAACATACTTTATTATGAAAATCAAAAAATTTTTTCATAGCCATGTATATAATTCTCTTTTTCTGCTCACAATGGTTGCAGAGGTGATGAAAATGAAAGAGGAATTCAAAGGCCCAAAAAATAAATGGAGCCAAATTTTCCGCAAGAAATGGTTTTTCCCAGCATTGTATTTAAGTATTGCAGCTGTTTTGTTAGCGGCAGTCGTTTGGTATCAAAATGCAGGATCTGACGTTGCAGACCAATCGGATCAGAATGCAGAGGACTATCTTCCAGTGATGAACGATGAAGATGCTGTTCCTGTTGTTGATCAACAAGAATTAGTAGGAATGCCGGTTGAAAACGCAGATGAAGCAGAAATCGTAACTAAATTTTTTGATTACAACGCAGAACAAGAAGACAGAGAAAATGCACTTGTACTTTACAACAATCGCTATTATCAAAGTACAGGAGTAGACATTGCAGCAGCAAATGCAGAAACTTTTGATGTACTAGCTTCTATCAGTGGAACAGTAGAAGAAGTAAAAGAAGATCCATTACTAGGTAACGTAGTAGTCTTGTCACATGGTAAAGATTTAAAAACGTATTATGCTAGTCTTGGAGAAGTAGCTGTCACTGTTGGAGATAAAGTTGCGCAAGGTGATGCACTTGGAACAGCTGGTAACAACTTGTTTGGTAAAGATAATGGAACACACGTCCATTTTGAAATCCGTAAAGATGGCAAAGAAGTAAATCCTGAAAGTTACTTTGAGCAGCCTGTATCTAGTATTTCTGTAGAAGAAACGGCAGAACAGGATGAAGCGGTAAGTGAGGAACCAACTTCAGCGGAAGAAGATGCTGTAGAGCCTGAAGAAGGCGCTGAAGACGCAGAAGATACGGAAGAACCAAAAGAAACAGAACAAGAAGAAGTACCAAGTGAAGATGAAGCAACAGATGAAGAAATCGACACAGAGTCAAACGGATCCGAAGAGTAATAGAAAACTGCTTGGGAAAATCAAAAAAATCTGGTGATGAATAATACATCGCCAGGTTTTTTTTATTGCTTAAAAGGGTCAAAACCAAAATCTATGGTTGGTATTAAAGAATAAATATGTTAATTACGTCTAGCTAGCTATGGTTTTCGATGGGACGAGTAATCGCAGCGATGTTGTCAGGTTAATAAAAATCATTAAATATTAAACTCAATACGAATAGAAGCGAAACTAGCTAGCGGAGGAAAAACGCGTAGACTCCTGCGGGAAAGCGCAGTGTGAAGACCCCGCAGAAAAAGTGGTTTTCTTTTTCGAGGAGGCTGAGGACAAGCCCGCGGAAAGCGTAGTGTTTTTCCGTAGCGGTTGCTCATAACAAATTCATTATAATTTGTCATCCAAAGACCATTTTTAGTAAATACCTTTCTTGATGTGTCATGTTTATGGGACTTTTTGGACATTCCATAAAAGCAATAATCCGGTCACTTTTAAAAATACATCTTGTCCCCCTGATTATTTGTACAAAACATAAGCATAAAGATAGGATTTTTTTAATATGATGATATTACAAACCATGCAATCGAACTGTCTGAGGTGAAAAGACATGTAATTTATAAGTACCATTCATTTAAAGTGGAACCCTTTTTCCTATATACCAATGACTACATAAAAAATAGTCAACCGCTTATCATGACGTCCTATCCAAAAACATACACCCAGTCCAAGCGACACCTCGGAATTACAACTTAGGGGGGCGAACGGTGTGCATGATTACATCAAAGAAAGGACAATTAAAATAGGGAGGCATGTGGTAGAAACAAGAAAAACAGTCCGAACCATTGCAAAAGAGTTTGGTGTATCCAAAAGTACTGTCCATAAAGATTTAACAGAACGACTGCCAGAAATTAATCCGAAATTAGCTCTAGAAGTGAAAGAAATACTGGAGTATCATAAAGCAATTCGACATCTGCGCGGCGGAGAAGCAACAAGAAAAAAATACAAATCATCTAAAGACGCAGAAGATACACGCAAAGATAATAAGATTACGCAAGAATTTTTAGCGACACCGAATAGACAAGAAGCGAAAGGGAGTTAATAAAAAAATCCTTGGAATTCATTTTTATTTTATCAAGCGTATTATAAATATGTAAAAAAGCAGTAGAACAATAAAAAGTGGTTTTGCTGCTTTTTTAATGTTTAACGCAAGTCTCTAAATACTTAAAATACCCCTAAACACACCATTTATACATTTTTTCATTTTTGGAATGCAATATCGTCGAAAAAAAATCACAAAAATTATTTTTTCATACAGTTAATTGGCGAATTTTGTGGTAAAATAGTATACTAGTAGCATTTTGTCTTAGGACGGTGCAAGATAGTAACGCTAGGAGGATTTAGATTCATGTTTTCCAGAGATATTGGGATTGATCTTGGTACCGCAAATGTATTGATACATGTAAAGGGAAAAGGAATAGTTTTAAATGAACCATCTGTAGTTGCAATGAATCGGAATACGAACCGAGTGCTAGAGGTGGGAGAAGAAGCTCGCCGAATGGTCGGACGTACACCGGGTAATATAGAAGCGCTGCGCCCGTTGAAAGATGGCGTTATCGCTGATTTTGATGTAACGGAAGCAATGTTAAGATATTTTATAAATAAAATTAATGTCAAAGGTGTTTTATCAAAGCCTAGAATGCTTATTTGCTGCCCGACAAACATTACGAAAGTCGAGCAAAAAGCAATTAAAGAAGCGGCAGAAAAGTCTGGCGGAAAACGCGTATACTTAGAGGAAGAGCCTAAAGTAGCTGCGATTGGTGCTGGAATGGATATTTATCAGCCAAGCGGGAATATGGTAGTAGATATCGGTGGCGGTACAACCGACGTGGCTGTATTGTCCATGGGAGGTATTGTAACCTCTCAGTCAGTTAAAATGGCTGGGGATAAGTTTGATTGGGATATTTTAAATTATATTAAAAAACAATATAAACTGTTGATTGGTGAACGCACAGCAGAGGAAATCAAAATTAATGTAGCAACGGTATTCCCGGGGTCACGTCATGAATCCATGGAGATTCGCGGCCGTGATATGGTATCTGGTCTGCCAAGAACGATCACCATTGAATCAGAGGAAATTCAGCAAGCATTAATGGAATCTGTAGCTCTTATTGTTCAAGCTGCAAAAGCAGTTCTTGAGCACACGCCTCCAGAATTATCCGCAGATATTATTGATAGAGGAGTTATTCTAACTGGCGGGGGTGCATTGCTCCACGGAATTGATCAATTACTTGCAGAAGAGTTAAAGGTTCCTATTTTTATTGCAGAAGATCCAATGGATTGTGTTGCTAAAGGAACAGGCATCATGCTTGAAAACATTGATAAGCTAGAAAAAAGAGCTGTTAATAAATAAAATTATGGACGCTGGCAGTATGTTCATGAACAGTACTGCTGGTTGTCTTCGCATTTTTTCTAATCAGAGGAGGAAGCTTTGTGTTAAGAGGGTTATATACAGCAGCGAGCGGTATGATAACGCAGCAGCGGCAACAAGAAGCATTGTCTAATAATATTGCCAATGCAAATACGCCAGGTTATAAAGCCGATCAAACAGCAATTCGCGCTTTTCCGGAATTATTAATTGAACAAATGGGCGATACGAATCGTGCCCCGGGAGGACCTCGTATTCCTGCTTCACGTCAATTAGGCGGATTGAATACGGGCGTGTATGTTCAGGAAACGATTCCGGACTTTGCACAAGGTGCGCTCACAGAATCTGGCTTACCGACAGATGTAGCAATCAACCAAAGAGAAGTTCCTGATGAGAATGGTGCTATCTTCTTTGCTGTTCAAAATAATGATGGAGATGTCCGCCTCACTCGCAACGGAAATTTTAGCATTGATGCAGATGGCTATCTAGTGACCAGCCAAGGGCACTATGTTTTGGATGAAAACGGCAATAACATTCAAACAAATGGAAGCATGGATGTTGTCTCGGAAGAAGGAGTTATACAGGCAGCTGGCGGAGAAGTTACACTTGGAACCCAATATGTAGCTGATGTAAACACATTGACAAAAGAAGGAAATGACCTTTTTCAAGGTGATGCAGAGGCTGTGCCGGCAAATGCAGTATATTCCATAGAACAAGGCGTATTGGAGCAGTCCAATGTGAATTCCGCACAGGCAATGACAGATATGATGAATGCTTATCGAATGTTTGAAACCAATCAACGCGTTTTACGAGTATACGATGAAAGTCTCGGCAAAGCAGTTACAGAAATTGGACGTTTAAGCTAGGAAGGGGAAGGAGTCTAACATGTCACGAATAATGAACCAGGCAGCCGTAACCATGAATCAACTTCAGAACAAACTCGATGTTATTGGGAACAATATATCCAATAATGGGACGACTGGATATAAAAGTAGACAAGTAGAATTTTCTTCCTTGTTAAATCAGCAAATAAATAATTTAACTTCTCCGGCAAATGCACAGGGCAGAGTGACCCCAGATGGCATTCGTGTCGGAACTGGTGCAGGTTTAGGCGCTATCCATTTAAACCAGCAGCAGGGAAGCTTGATTGAAACCAGCCGTGCCTTAGATGCTGCATTAACTGGAGAGAATACGTTCTTTCAAGTGAATCGTATAGAGAACGGTCAGGAAGAAATGGTTTATACAAGAGATGGCTCTTTTTATCTTTCACCTATTGCAGGAGATAGGCTTGCTTTGACAACCTCGGATGGTCACCCTGTTATCGGTCAAAATGGCCCAATTGAAATTCAAGATGGATTTGACTCCGTGGAATGGAATGATCGGGGCCAACTGGTTGTAAATAGAGGCGGTAATCAAGCGATAGAAGCTGAATTAGCCATTGTTGAAGCTGTACGCCCAAGCGCTATGGAAGCAGAGGGAAATAACTTTTTCGCAGTAGCAGCAAACGCCGATGAAGATGAAGTGATTCAAGCGTACGCTGGAGAAGGAGCTGTAATCCAACCACAGGCTTTGGAACAATCAAATGTGGACTTATCCCAAGCGATGACAGACATGATGGCAGCACAGCGGCTCTACCAACTTAATTCACGCTCTATTACCATGGGAGACCAAATGCTCGGATTAGTGAATACCATTCGTTCTTAATTCACTAGCCATGTTTTAACTTATTACATACAACATGAACAAGGCTACAATATAAGGAGTTACAGAAATGACGAATAATCCATCACAACAGACACCCCCACATAAAGCAGAGAAAGAAACAGCCGCAGCAAGTGAGGGACAAGCAGCAAAACAAGAAATCTCTAGAAAAAAAGAAAAGAAAGAAAAACAGGAGCAAAAATATCAAGAGAAGCTCAAAAGGCCAAGACTGCGCATTTTTCCAATTTGGCTGCGCATCATCGTCGTTTTGATATTCACTACAGCAGCTTTCGTGATCGGCCTAATGATCGGCTTTGCCGTCCTCGGCGACGGATCACCAACAGACGTCCTGCGCGTAGAAACCTGGCAACATATTGTCGACATCGTCAAAAAAGTAGACTAAACATATTCGCTGATGGACGAATATGTTTTTTTGTCCTACCCGCTCGGAAACAAGGCTAAGCGCTCCAAACGAGCGTGATTGCGCTCGAAAAAGAGAATAAGCGCTCCGAATCAGAGTGGGAGCGCTCGAAAAAGAGAATAAGCGCTCCGACCCGGTGTGAATGCGCTCGAAAATGTGGCTAAGCGCTCCGAATCAGTGTGAGTGCGCTCGAAAATGTGGCTAAGCGCTCCGAATCAGTGTGGTTGCGCTCGAAAAAGAGAATAAGCGCTCCGAGTCAGTGTGGTTGCGCTCAAAAAGAAGCGCTCCAACTCAGTGTGGGAGCGCTCGAAAAAGAAGTTAAGCGCTCCAACTCAGAGTGGGAGCGCTCGAAAACGAGGCTAAGCGCTCCGAATCAGTGTGAATGCGCTCGAAAAAGAAGTAATCCGCTCCAAATCAGTCCAAGCCCGCTCGAAAACCAAGCTAATCCTCTCCCCCTCCACTTACTATATTTCCATTTTGAACAGAGGGAACCCCACTCCCAGCCAAAAATCCAAATGAATCATTATTTAAAAACAAAAAAGTAAATATAAAATATAATGATGATGTAACTCCGAAAAAGCTAATTTTCGTTAATGTAAATTTCATTTTCTCTTTTGGAAAATTAACATTTGTAGTTTTGCGTAAAAATTTCGGCTAATATATAATTGCTTCAAAAAAGAGGTGATGTTATGTTAATTAAAAAAAGAGAAAAACCTGCAAAATTAATAAGTTATGAAGTTTTATTGGACAGGCTCCCTAAAAACCATCGTCAATATAAAATAGTATTGGCTGATTATAAAAAATATCATCGAGGGTTTTTAGGAGAGAAATCAGTTGATTATTATTTGTCATTGTTAAAAGACGATTTTACATTGCTTCAAGATATTTCACTTATGGTCAATCATCAGCGTCTACAAATTGACAGTATGATTATTACTTCAAGTTGTATTTATATTATTGAAATTAAAAACTTAATGGGAAAGTTAACGCTAGATACGACTATTCAGCAAATTACCCAGACAACGGAAGAACAAAAAGAAAGAGGCTACCAATACCCGATTCACCAACTTGATATCCAAATTATGAAATTAAAGCTTTGGTTAGAAAAGTATCAATTTAGAAATATTAATGTTGAGGGGATTATTGTCATTAGTGACCCAGAGACAATCTTAGAGATCAAAGGCAGTCATGAGGAAATTGTTGAAAAAGTAATCCATGCTGCAGCACTTCCACATACTATTCTGGAGAAAGAAATGCGGAATAAAAATATGAATCATCCACTTCAACATTATAAAATGGGGCAACTTATTACTAGAAAGTGTGAAGTCCCACCATTTAACATTTTAAGGCATTATGATATCCCTGTAGAAGATTTACAATCAGGAGTGAAGTGCCCTAACTGTGGGGACATAACAATTTACCGTATTTACCTTAAGTGGAAGTGTCCAACCTGTCATGCTGAAATAAAAGGAGTTCATAAAAAAGCATTAGCAGATTACCACACCCTCATTTCCCCTGAAATAACTGTAAAAGAGGCAGGAAAATGGCTTCACATCCATTCCCGCCATGTATGCAAACGCATCTTCAACAAAGAAAAATATAGTTACAATACGAAAACCCGAACTTGGAAGAAAAGTATGGATGATTACCTAAGCTAAAATCAAATCAAACCCGCTCCAAAATAGTCAAAAGCGCTCCGCCCCAGCCACAACCCGCTCCAAAATAGTCAAGTCCTTATTTATGTGTAAAATTGATTATATGTTTTCAACCTACATTAAGTACTGTTTGAATTTTATTTGTTAGGAAGGGGTACCCCTTCCTAACAAATAAAATTTTCGCGTGGCGCGGGGT
>NZ_BORO01000043.1 GCF_018333215.1 Oceanobacillus sp. J11TS1
TGGTTCATAGGCCAAGACCCAACTATGGAAAAAAGCGTTGGCCTTACCACCAAGGCTACCATGCCCACTACTCCATGTAAAACCGGTGCACTTCCTGGGAATTTACACATACTTATTGACAGTACCCTTTTTTGAGCGCTCTCAGCTTAGGTTGGAGCGCTTTCCTCCTTTTTCGAGCGCTCTCAGCTTAGGTTGGAGCGCTTTCCTCCTTTTTCGAGCGCATTCAGCCTAGGTTGGAGCGCTTTTCCCTTTTTTCGAGCGGGTTCCTTCTTCCGGAGCATTGTTCTAATCTCTCACAACTGTAAATTTTTTTGTTACCAAAATCATTCAGACACTGGCAGATTTAGATTTACTATAAATTGTATTTCTAAGCAACACACATATAAAACCTAATATTAATGCAGCTACACCAACAAATAAAATATATTTTGTTCCAATTTGTGCGATAACCATACCAGCTATAGCTGTTCCAATGGTTGTTCCTAAATTAGTGGCCGTTAAAAATAATCCATTAGCAAAGTCCGGAGCCTTTGGCGCGGAAGTCATAATCCAATATTGATTCACATTGCCGCCAATTCCGCCCAAAATACCCCAGATTAAAATAATAACGGCGGTAGGTATGGCCATTTCAGCGACAAAGAAAAAGACCAGATACAGTACAGTTAATACAACCGGATAATAGATTACAGTACGAGTTGGAGAATGTGTCAATAAGTTCCCTGCAATCATATTCCCAATAATATTTGCTGCTCCATAAACAAATAACATGATACTAATGACATTGGCTGACATCTGTGTTACCACGCCCAAATATTCAGCTAAGTAACTATATATCCCAAACACTGCCCCGTTTAGAAAAATTACTGCTAGGATGGAAAGCCACGTAATCCCTTTCGTTAAAATTTTGAGCTGTGATCCATAAGAAAGTTTTTCCCTCACTGGCATGGAAGGTACAAATAGGATAGTTGCAATGAAGGTAAAGATATTAACGATAGCAAAGAAAGACATTGCTACTTGAAGGGAAACGGCATTAGCTAGAAAACTTGCTACTGGTACACCTAAAACCATTCCTGCAGAGACTCCTATAAACACTTTGGAAACTGCTTTTGGTGCTTCATTCGGGCTGACAGAAGCAGCCGCCACTGATAAGGCCATCGAAACATATACTGGGTGAAAGAAAGCCGGAATCACCCTTGCTATTAATGCAACTGTAAAGCTTTCTGTAAAAACAGAAATAATGTTACCGATAATAAAGATAACTAGAACAAGTAACATAACTTTCTTTCGATTGATCCCCGAAAAAACTAATGGAAGTGTTGGCCCGGCAACTGCAATAGCCAGCGCAAATCCGCTAACTAACCAGCCAGCGGTAGAAACACTAACATCAAAATACAGAGCTAGGTCAGGGAGTATACCAATAACCCCCATTTCAGTGTTAAGAATACCAAAAACACCTACAGCCAATATAAATATTAATAAACCTTTCGAATTCTTCATAAAAACTATCCCACTTCCTTTAAAGGGTCAATATGGACGATTCACGCTAATTTTCCAACTAAAGCTGCGCATTTTATAAGTAATCTTCTTACCTTTGTTAATCAATTGAAACCTATCCATTTTGAACCCCCTTTATATATAAAAAGGTTCCATATATAAATCGCTGGTACCAAGTAACTGGATGCACAGCAATTTATTCGAACACGATAATAGAATCAATACGTTTTCTTTATTACCAAGGTTGTGCTGTCGGTCCAATAGTAAATTCATTTACATTGGTATCCTCTGGCTGATCGATTGCGAATGCAACTACATTAGCAACACGGTCTGGACCGATTTCATATTGGTTATACATTGCATTCGTATTTTTTGCAGTTTCTTCATCCGTGATTGTTTCAAGTAGTTCTGACCTGATTGCGGCAGGATAAATGGTTGCTGTTCTTATGTTTGTCCCTTCTTGGGCAGATTCCATACGCAGAACTTCCATTAAATCGCGCACAGCCCATTTCGTTGCACCATAAACGGCACCGCCTGGATAAGCCTTCAATCCTGCTACGGAAGAAGTGGTAATCACATGGCCCGACTTTTGTTTCTTAAATTCTGGAAGAACCGCTTCAAGTCCATTTAAAACACCTTTTAAATTAACATCGACCATTTGATTCCATTCATTGCTCTTCAGCTCGGACAATGGTGAGTTTGGCATTAAGCCAGCATTTAAAAAGATGACATCCACTTTGCCAAATTCGGATTTTGCTAATTCAACTAATCTCTGATTATCTTCCACTTTCGTAACATCCGTTACTTGGTAAACTGCTTCTCCGCCATCTTTTGATATAGTCTCGGTCAATTTTTGTAACTTTTCTTCGCGCCGGGCTCCTAGTACTACCTTCGCACCTTTACTTGCCAACAATTTAGCAGTAGCTTCCCCGATTCCAGAAGAAGCACCTGTAATAATGATCACTTTATTTTTTATAGTCATGAACAATTCCTCCTCCGCTCCATTTTACGTTTACCTTTGTCAATAACATTATAAGATGGTATGCTTTGGATAACAAATACCTATATTGCATAGATTGATATACCAAAAAAGCATATCAGAGAGAGGGATATAATGGATATACGTGTGCTGCGTTATTTTATTACAGTCGCCAATCAAGAAAGTATTTCAGGAGCAGCAAACTATTTACATCTGTCACAGCCGACACTTTCAAGGCAATTAAACGATCTTGAAAAAGAGCTGGGGGCTACTTTATTTACCAGAGGGAACCGGAAAATCAGTTTAACAGAAGAAGGTATGTTCCTGCTGGAAAAGGCCAAAGAAATTGTTAACTTAGTCGATAAAACAGAAGCAAATTTTAACCAGGCCGAAGAAATTATTCGTGGGGAAATATATATTGGCGGTGGTGAAACGGAAGCCATGAGTCTTATCGCTAAAACACTAAAAGAAGTGCTCACAGTTTATCCAGATATTAAATTTCATACATATAGCGGGAACGCTGATGACATTGCCAGTAAATTAGATAGCGGGTTATTAGATTTTGGAATTGTCATCGAACCAGCAGATAAGCAAAAATATAACTATATACAACTGCCAGCAACAGACACGTGGGGCGTACTCATGCTAAAAACTAGTCCCTTGGCAGATAAGCCTTTTATCGAGCCAAAAGACTTAGTCGATAAACCGCTTATTATTTCACGCCAAACTGCGAATAGTAATGAATTAGCAGGATGGTTTGGTCAAGAAATTGAAAGCCTAAATATTATCGGTACCTATAATTTACTTTATAACGCTTCCCTGATGGTGAAAGAAAACATTGGATATGCCTTATGTATTGATAAACTTATTAATACGACAGGAGATAGCGATCTTTGTTTTCGACCTTTAAGTCCTAAACTGGAAGCCAGCCTAAATATTATATGGAAAAAACATCAAACATTCTCAAAAGCAGCAACTAAATTTTTACATCAACTGCGAAAAAATATATAAATCAAAAAAATTTTGCTCTCTCCTAAATGAACCTATGCTACATCAGGCATCAGGAATCTCTATCGGTACCCGGGACGAGGAATCCAATGCTAATCCTGTTCTCTTAATAATCTGTTATATTAATACTTAAAATTTTAGAACAAAGAGATTGACTTTTTCCCATTAAAAAAACCATGAAAAGCAATAACGCTCTCCATGGTTTTTATTTTTATCATCCATAATGAATTGGTCCATTTGGTCCGAGTGGAATACCAAGCCACATCCAAATGATTAACATAATAACCCAGCCGACTAAGAAGAAGATGGAGTATGGAAGCATGGTGGATACGAGTGTTCCGATTCCCATTTTCTTATCATATTTCTGAGCAAAGGCTATAATGACCGCAAAATATGTCATCAGTGGCGAGATAATATTCGTACTTGAGTCTGCTATACGATATGCCATTTGTGTGAATTCTGGTGCATAGCCGAGCTGCATCATAATAGGTACAAACACGGGAGCCATCATCGCCCATTTTGCAGATGCACTTCCAATAAAGATATTGATAAACGCCGCAATAAAGATAAATAACAAAATTAAACCGATACCGCTAAAGTTAACACTGTCTAGGAATTCTGCACCGTAAACACCAATAACTAATCCTATCTTGGATTCATTAAAGTAAGCGACAAATTGACCTGCCGTAAATGCAAGTACGATAAACATTCCCATAGACGCCATCGTATCACTCATTTGGGCAGCTACATCCTTGTCACTTTTAATTTCTTTTGTTACCAAACCAAAAACGAGTCCTGGTATTAAGAATAAAATTGCAATAATTGGTACAAGTGAGTCCATGAATGGAGACATAATAATGCCGTCAATCCCTGAATCTTCCCCGCGTAATGGTGCATTGGAAGGAATAACGAGCAATGCTGCAAGAATAACTGTGACAACAAAAGAAACAGCTGTCCAGGTAAGTCCTTTTTT
This sequence comes from Oceanobacillus sp. J11TS1, assembly GCF_018333215.1. Lineage (GTDB taxonomy): Bacteria > Bacillota > Bacilli > Bacillales > Amphibacillaceae > Oceanobacillus. Next base: position 4,455 of record NZ_BORO01000043.1, read on the forward strand.
CTCTATCGCTGTAATTCCTTTTATATCCTCATTTGCTTCTCCTTTATAGGTACCAAGACGAGGCTCTACAATTTTTTCAGTAACCCAAGCACCGAGAATGGTAAGTACAAACACAGAAACTGCTATAAAACCCCAGTTCATAGCTACGTTCATTTGTTCTGCATAGGCAGGATCAATAATCGCAGCCCCAGCGATTGTCATTTCGCCAAGCATCACATCTGTTCCTGATAAGAATAGGTTTGCACTGAAACCTCCCGAAACACCGGCAAATGCTGCTGCAAGTCCTGCTAACGGATGACGGCCAAGTGCAGCAAAGATTAATGCGCCTAATGGAGGCAAAACAACATATCCAGCATCGGAAGCCACACTAGACATAACCCCGGCAAAAACGATGCCTAAGGTGATAAATCGGTTGGGGATAGCTAGTACAAATCCACGTAATAATGCACTGATTAATCCCGTACGTTCTGCTACACCAATTCCAAGCATCGTAACAAGTACAACACCAAGCGGAGCAAACCCGATAAAGTTATCCGTCATACTGCCAAAAATATACTGAATCCCTTCCGTATTCAACAGGTTTTTTATTTCTACCATTTCCCCTGCTTCTCCAGGATTCTCCACACTAATATTAAACGGCTGCAACGCCGCAGATAGCACTAACACGAGTAAAGCTAAAATCGCAAACAAAGTTGCTGGATGCGGCAATTTATTTCCTACAATTTCAACAATATCTAAAAATCGCTGAAATATATTTTTCTTCTCTTTTACCATATTATTGCTCCCTTCTACAAATTGATAAATCGACAATATTCTGACAATGATATCTAAGAGATCTTGTTTCATTATACACAGTTTGCATTCCTATGAATACTCTTTCTTGAAATGTTATAATAATAACATTAGGAGTAATTTTAAGAATACTATTCTTTCTTTTTACTGCCTGCATGAATAGATAAAAAGATTGTGAGATTTGTTTTGTGGAAATTAATAAAATAATCGTCAAAAAATAAGGAAGCCACGCATTCTCACAGGCTCCCCTATTTATTAAACAAGTATATAATTAAGAAAAATAAGGATTACCATGCATTCCTTGCCATAAAGCTGTTTGTTCCATTTGGTACGACAATTGGAGAAGTCGATGCTCTTCCCCCTTATTCGCCATGATTTGAACGCCAATTGGAAGTCCCTGCTCTGTAACATAAAGTGGTAAGGAAATAGCTGGTTGTCCAGTTAAATTCGCCAGTTGTGTAAAAGGTGTATACGTTAAACTAGGTAAGAACATATCATAGATTATAGCTTGTTTCTCATTTGGCTTTGCTGCTGTCATTCTGTCGAGGAATTTCATTTCGCTTTGTTCAGAATATGTTAATTCTCCTATTTTCGGAGCTGCTGATGCCGAAGCAGGAGTAATATAGAAATCATAGCTTTGATGGAAGTTTGCCATTTTTTCTGCTGCGAGATCCCATGATGCCAGACTGTTCGAGTAATCTGCTGCCGATACAGATTGACCTGCTTGATGAAGCAACCATGATTCCAGTTCCATATCCTTTTTCGTCAATTCTTTACCAAAAGCAGCTTCCAGACTTTGAACCGTTGCATTCATTTCCCCGCTATTCATAATATAATAATCTTTCATTAATTGAACGCCATCAATTGGTGCAGCTTGTTCCTCTACAATATGCCCTTCTTTTTCTAAATAGTGAACCAACTGAAGAACAGCTTTTTTTGCATCCTCAGAAACCGGTGTTCCTACTGGTGATACGGTAGAAAAAGCAATTCGCAGCTGCTTAGGCAGTGTTTCTGACATTGTTGCCGTATAGCCTTTTTCAAAAAGCGGTGTTTGAAAAGCTGCATGTGCCTCAACCACTTGCAATTGATCTAGCATAGCCGCGCTGTCACGTACCGTTTTCGACAGAACAAAATTAATGGATGCCCCTTGCCATTGTCTGCCCACCCCAGGTCCGACAGGTGTTCTTCCCCGCGTTGGCTTTAAACCTACCAACCCTGTAAAGGAAGCTGGAATGCGAATCGATCCTCCTCCATCACTTGCTCCAGCCATTGGAACAACGCCGGAAGCGACTGCAGCTGCTGCTCCCCCGCTTGAACCGCCAGGAGAATACGCAGGATTCCAAGGATTTCTCGTCGGCCCATACAACTTAGGTTCGGTAATATTCTTCAAAGCAAATTCTGGCGTGTTCGTATGTCCCATAAACAAAAAGCCTGCATCTCGAAACTTTTTGACAAAATAATTATCATGCTTTGCTACCTGCTCCTGCAGAAGCTGGGACCCGGAAGTCAGTTTTTCCCCTTCGATAGATTGAGAAACATTTTTCATTAAAATCGGTACGCCCGAAAATGCCGCATCACGAATCGGAAAATGACTTGCTTCCTTTTTTACCGCTTCCTCACGATAATGGGTAATCATATTTAATTCTGGATTGACATGATGTAACTGCCTAAAAGCTAAATCCACTAATTCAGATGGCTGAACCTCTTTACGCTGAACCAGTTTTGCTAGTTCTGTTGCATCACATTTTTTATATTCATTAAGCTGCATTTTATCTGCTCCTTTTATGACAATCCCTATGTTTCTTCCAATTTACAACATCACTGCGCCCTTTCGTTGAACAACTGTATTATTCTGATAACGCGATTTTTATATGGGCTAAGTGATGTTTTTCATGCCAAGCTAATTTTGCAATTTTTGTTGCGACTGTTATTTTATCACCTTTTTGGAGAGTGAAAGCACGATCTAATTGTTCTTCCGTTAAACTATAGCCTAAGGAAACGATGCGCTCATTGATACCTTCTAGCATTCTAATAGAACTTTCTACAGGAAGCTTTGTATCCGGTTGAATCGCCCACTTATCTTGATCAAAAGCTGGTACTGTTGGATTCTCATCTGTTAATGCCAACTTTAAACGCTGATACATGTTCAACTGAGAATCTGCAATGTGATGAACAAGTTGACGGACTGTCCAGCTGCCATCACGATATGTTCTGGCTAATTCATCATCATTTAATCCGTCAACCGTTTCTCTTAATCGAATTGTGTAAGTTTCAATTTCCTCTACCCATTCTTGAACATTCTCTAATGTTACTTTATCAGGAACTTCTAGTTTTCCAATTGGAAATCTTACATCCATTTTTTAATCCCCTCTTTCCTATTGTTTATGAATATATTGATGCCATATCTTATTCTCTTTTATTTTAGCATAGTATCTCATTCTCTGTTATTTAATAGCATGGCACGATTCTTGAATTATTTTATTCGTTTTCGTTCAGAATAAGATGGCGAAAATGCTTGGGGTCGAGCGCTTTCCCTGAGCAGAGGTGAATGTTTCCGGCGTCTTACCTGGGGAAAAATTAAAAACGCACCCGTGATTGGAGCATTCCTCCCTCACAAGTGCGTTTCTTATCTTTTTTCATTCCAGCAACTATTTCGTATGGTGTAAAGCATGTTCTGCTTGCGTTTTCGGGTCTTTCCAAACCATCGCAACCGCAATACCTGCCATTAATACCATCGCTGCAAAATAATATGGGTAATTTAAATTTATATCAAATAAAATCCCGCCAACAATTGGTCCAAATACATTTCCGATACTAGTAAACATCGAGTTCATTCCACCAACAAAGCCTTGTTCATTCCCTGCCACTTTTGACAGATATGAGGTCACAGCCGGTCTTAATAAATCAAAGCCGATAAAGACGACAATCGTTACAAATAAAATCATCGCATAGCTTTGCGCAACTGTCACAGCTGTAACAAGGATAGCAGAGAAAATCAGACAGTAACGAATTAAACGAATTTCTCCCCATTTACTGGCTAATTTACCAAACAAGGCAACTTGAGCTATCGTACCAACAATCGCTCCTCCAGTAATAATAATCGCAATATCTTTCGGTGTGAATGCAAATTTATGATCCACAAACAAAGAAAATAACGATTCAAAAGAAGATAAGCCGAATGCCGTAATAAATATAATAATAAAGGCGATGAAATACATTGGAACGAAGATTCTCGCTAAGCCAGGCTTTTGCGCAGTTTCTTCTGCTTGTTCTTCTAGATTTCTTTCTGGCTCACGCAATGTTATGGTCGATAGAACCGCTGTAAATAATGCTAAGCCAGCCGCCGCAAAAAATGGGAGTCTTGGTCCTATTTCGGCCAGCAATCCGCCGACTCCAGGTCCAATAATAAATCCTGTATTAATTGCCGCTGACATATAACCTAGCGCTTTCGGCCTTTCTTCAAGTGTTGTAATATCTGCAATAAATGCTGTAACTGCAGGCATTATAAAAGCAGCACTCACTCCACCTAAAATCCTTGAAATAAACAGGATTTCTACGGACTTCCCGATACCGAACAAAAACTCACTAAAACTAAAAATTAAAAGTCCGATAACGATCATGCGTTTACGTCCAAACGCATCGACCCATCTTCCAGAAAGCGGTGAAACAATTAGCTGCGCTACAGCAAAAGCTGCTACTAAATAACCTACAACAGATCCAGATAAATTCAACTCATTCATAATGGTTGGTAGAACTGGAATAACCAAACCAATACCTAAAAATGCAATAAACAAATTCATCAACAAGATTGATAGTGTCATATTTTGTTTTTTCATACGTCATTTCTCCTTAATTAAAATTTCATCTATAACCTCCCTTAGGAATCTGATATATCATATCACAACTTTTTCATTTCAGATATACTTTTGCTCAAAAAAATCCGCCCCATTTTTATCGAATTTTAATCATTTTTCATGTAACGCATTTTTATGAAAAAGAACCTCGTCGAACGCTTGATGCAACAGCTTATCACCCTTTAAAAATGTATAAAAAAATGATGGACCGAATAACGATACAATCCTTTTTTGTGAAGATATTGTGTCTATAACCAAGCTTTGCATTCCTTTTACCCTAAATCCATTCTGGTCCAGCCACGAACACTATTAATCATCCATATTTCCTCATAAGAAGCAATGTCTTTTTTATCAAGAATTTTTTCTTTTATTACCCCTCGCTGGAGTAAATCTTCTCTGAATGTTCCTGCTAATAAGCCTGATGAAACTGGCGGGGTCCAATAAGCATCTTTCCATTTTACCACGAGATTTCCAATCGTAAATTCGGTTAATTCCTCATCTTGATTCCACAATAACACGTCAAAAACGGCTGGAGCCTGCTCCCGGAATGCTTGATAGTTTGCTCGATTCGTTGTTTTGTAGTAATAAAAAATATCGCTTTTATCGATTGGTGAAAGTGCAAGACTTGCTTTCATCTTTATAGGATTCTCCTGGGTCATCGGTGTAAAAGTAGACGTTATTTCCCCATTGGGTGCAAGTAATAAACGAACACGATAATCCACCTTCTCTTCCAGTTCCCTAATTTTGTCATTTAACGCGTATTTTATTTTTTCTAAAGGAAATACAAAGTGAAATCGTTTTGCCGAGCGTTCTATTCTTTCCAGATGGTTTTGGAGCAAGACAATTTTCTCCCCATCATATTTCATCGTCTCTAAAAGCTGAAAATCCGGTGTATGTGCTTTTAAAATCGCTCCTTTCACCAAGGCTTCCTCATATTCCCCATCCGGGCTAGAATCCCATGTGATTCCTCCGCCTATCCCATAGGTAGCGGGTTTCCCATTTTCCATCCACGCTGTCCGTATCGCTACATTAAATAATGCTTCTTGATTCGGCGTGATAAATCCGATACTTCCGCAATAAATTTCTCTCGGAGAATCTTCCAGCTGTTTAATTATTTCCATTGTACTTTGTTTCGGAGCCCCGGTAATGGAGCCACAAGGAAATAATGCTTTAAAAATATCTAAAGTACCGATGGTTTCTTTTAATTCTGCCAATACCGTAGATGTCATTTGGTAAACGGTAGGATACTTTTCAATTTCAAACAGCTTGGGAACTTGGACAGACCCAGGAACCGCTATTTTTGATAAATCATTTCGCAGCAAATCAACAATCATTACATTTTCTGCTTGATCTTTTTCTGATTCAGCCAGGATTCTTTTATTTTGGATATCTTCCTCTTCTGTTTGACCTCGTTTGATTGTCCCTTTCATCGGTTTCGTGCGAATTGTCTGGCCTCTCTGTTCAAAAAACAGCTCTGGAGAAGCAGATATAATTTGATGCTCTCCTATTTGTAAATGCGCACAATAATTTGCCAACTGTGCTCCTGTTAATTGATTATATAGTGAATCAGCATCAACAGGTCGATCTGCCTTCATCCGAACTGTGTAATTCACCTGATAGGTATCTCCTTCAGCGATCGCGTCTTTGATTGAATCAATATGCTGGCAATACCGCTGCTTCGTTGTGGTAATATTCCAATTCGCAGCAGAATATGTATAATTTGCAGATTTCTCAGGATGAACCCGTTGCACTGTTTTAAAAACACCCATAACAACAAGAGGCAAGCTTCCTTTTCTGTGTGTCACAAGATGATTATCAAACGCGGGTGCCGCTTCATAGGAAACATATCCCGCTAAATAATAGCCCTTCTGTTGAAAAACCTCCATTTGTTTAAATACATTAACAACCTCGGTCAGCGTATAGGCAATTAGAACCTCCATTGGCTTTTCAAAAATACGACGTACGCCCGATTCTCCTTCAAAAGAAAAATCAAAAATCATTTTTGTATCATCTATCAATTGAAAATACACCTGCCTTCTTATACTGCGTCAAAAAATTAGATAATAATCGATAACCGTGCTCTGTACCAATGGACTCTGGGTGAAATTGGACACCTTCTATTGGCTCTGTCTTGTGACGAATACCCATAATGGTCCCGTCCTCTGTTGCTGCAGTAACGATAAGATTATCCGGTACACTGTTCGGGTCAATCGTTAAGGAATGGTATCTTGTCACATCAAAACTTTGAGGAAGCTGTGAAAATATACCTTTCTGATCGTTCCAGATTCGTGATCGCTTACCATGTACGGGAGAATTTTTTATAATCGCTGCACCAAAAAATTGTCCAATAGCCTGATGTCCAAGACAAATACCAAAAATCGGGGTTTTTCCTTTAAAACGTTCAATCACATTTAAAGTTATTCCGGCTTCCTCTGGAGTGTGCGGTCCAGGCGACAGTACAATATAACTGGGATTCCACTGTTCGATTTCTTCTATAGATAGTTGATCATTATATTTTACGACCACCTCCACACCCAATGTCTCCAAATAATGAACGATATTATAAGTAAATGAATCATAGTTATCAATCATTAATAACATATTTGCTGCTCCTATCTTTTTACTGATTCAAAAAGCGCCTTATACTTCTTCTTCATCAAGGTGTTCCCATTTATCGTTAAATGTTTGAATCACCTGAAATAATTCGTTACTTCCTTTAATGTCGTAATGCTCCTTGTGGCCATCCATATCCATTTTCCCGTCTTTATTCACTGTTAAAGAATAACTTTCTTTGGAACCTTGGAATAAAAGCAGGTATCCGGAGCTTACAAATTCATTTCCTTTTTCTAGCTCCATTGATCCAGCCGCTTTCAAAACTTTTGCAATATCTTCTTTTTCTGTCAACGAAATGGCTTTAGGCTTGCCGACTGGCTTCACCTCATAAATCGTAATTTCTTTAATCTCATTTGCTTCATTAATATGAGAAGGTAATGCCTTTGCAAATAGCTTATTATCTCCCTCCAATTTGCCAATGAAGAAAAATAAACCTACTGCAACTAGGCATATTATAACAAGTATTTTTTCATATTGTCTTCCACCTTTTTGAAATTGCAAATAAATCTATCTGTGTCTTAATTATTTATATAATAAGCTGTTTTGTCCAATTGGAAGGTATTGATTTTATTCTTGTCTAATAAAAGAACAGGGGCAAATGAACTGCCTCTGTCCCTCATTACTTTTCGGTAATATTTTGGTTTTTAATCTCGTAGACATGATCTGCTACATTTCTGATAAAGGCAGCATCACGTGAACTTTTTCGGAGCGGGTTATCTTTTTTGAGCGAATTCGGACCTAGTTGGAGCGCGTTGCGATGACGTACAATAGTCTGTGTAAGATGAATAAATAGGAAAGGTAAGGTTATCCTACCCTTTAGTTAATCACGACAAAAACTAAGAAGAGGAGACCTTACCCATGTCTACTAGTATAACTGATAA
>NZ_BORO01000044.1 GCF_018333215.1 Oceanobacillus sp. J11TS1
GGTTCATAGGCCAAGACCCAACTATGGAAAAAAGCGTTGGCCTTACCACCAAGGCTACCATGCCCACTACTCCATGTAAAACCGGTGCACTTCCTGGGAATTTACACATACTTATTGACAGTACCCACCCCGCTCCAAAATAGTCAAAAGCGCTCCACCCCAAGCTGAACCCGCTCCAAAATAGGAAAAAAGCGCTCCAATCCCAGCTGAACCCGCTCCACCCCAGCCAAAAGTCGCTCCAGCCCAGCCCACCCAGCTCCCCACACAACCCCATCCCAAACCAAACAACTCCTTCAATATCCTCCCAAATTCATGCTTTTCATTTCCATCAACTTCTAAATCAGCTATAATGGCAATACATAACTACATAAAGGAGTAGAAAAAAATGATGGATATTCAACAAATTAAAGAGGTTATTCCGCATCGTTATCCGTTTTTATTAGTAGATCAGGTGAAGGAGATAGAGGAGGGGAAGAAGGTGACGGCAATCAAGAATGTTACGGCGAATGAGCCGTTTTTCCCTGGACATTTTCCGGATTATCCTGTGATGCCTGGTGTGCTTATTTTAGAAGCTCTTGCGCAAACGGGTGCGATTGCTGTTTTAAATATGGAGGCGAATAAGGGTAAAATTGGCTTTTTAGCTGGGGTGGATAAATGCCGCTTTAAACGTCAGGTGAAGCCGGGAGATCAATTAGAACTTGTGGTAGAAATTATTCGTATGAAGGGCCCGATTGGAAAGGGTAAGGGTGTTGCGACTGTAAATGGCGAGGTGGCTTGTGAAGCGGAGATTACATTTGCTATTAAATAAATAAAATAATCTCCTTTTATCACTCTTTTTATCATGGGCAAGGAATGCCGTTAAAAATTTCCAACATAAAAAATGACAAATAAAGTATGAATTCTCTTTTCTGGGTTAACCTAAGTGCGAGCAATAGGTAATATCAGAAAGGAGGATTTTTTATGAAAAGCGTATTATTAAAAATCGGGGCTTCTGCTTTAGCTCTTACATTAATGACTGCATGTGGTGCGGATAATAATGATGAGCCGACAGATGATAATCCAACCATGGATCAGGAAGAAAGAGATGATGAATTTAATGATGAGCAAAATGATCAAATGGATGGAAACGATACAAACGATACAGATACAAATGACACAAATGATACGAACGACACCAATGATTTGGATAACGGAGACGAAAATGAACGTCCTCAAGAAGACGAAAATCGCTAAGCCACTCTAAATAATAAGAAGAAGGGAATGACCTCTTTCATCCATTACCTTCTTCTTTTTTTATTGCTAGAAAATCCATATTATCTCCATGCTCCCACCTCGCTATCCTTAACCCTCATCTCATGTTTTCATTTATGTAAAAAAACGGCAACGGCTATAGATAATAATTTCAAATATCACCATCCATTATCGAACGCACCAGTTTTCTCAAAAAATATTTATAGAATAATAGCCAAGTAGAATCTACTTTTGAAGCATTCTTTCTAACATAGACATCATCCGAAAACAATTCTACTTGCGCCTAACGCTACGTAAGATGATAAGATAAAATGGGCTTCCCAATCTGTTCTACGTCCAATTCGCGCATTCGGGCAGATCAAGTTTGCGAGCGGATTTTGGAAAAGATATACTAAGTTGAGGAGCTTTTTTTGAAACGAAAGGAACAAAACTTTCGTACTACATAGAGGAGTGCAATTTATTTAAAAACTAGAGAGGCTTTAATTTCTAGATAAAAATATGGAAGGGGTACATACACAGCTATGAGAAAAAGAATTGGAGCAATTGGACTCATTTTTATACTGCTTATCTTAGCGGCTTGTACACAAGATGAAAATGGATCTGCGGAAGAGAAACAAGAAGAAATGATTACTTCGGTACAAACAGATAAGGTGAAAGAGGGCGATTTAACGCGGGAAAGAACATTTCAAGCACGTATTGAACCTGCCCAGATGACCCCAATTATGGTGGAACAGCCTCTAAAAGTAGATACATTAGAGGTGAAGACTGGAGATAAAGTAGAAAAGAATGATAAGGTCGCAGAACTGACTTATAGCGGAAATGTGCAGTCGGTAGAAGCTCCTGAAGCGGGAGAAGTCATTCAAATCCAGGCAGCAGAAGGTGAAAATATTGATCCAGAGGAACCTTTTATGCTGATTGCGGATACCGATGAATGGAAGGTCAAAGGAAATGCATCCGAAAGCATGCTTCAGCACCTGCATATGGATGATGAAGTAACCGTAACAATTCGTGGCGAAGAAAAGAAGGCAACCATCACAAATATGGATCGAGTTCCTGATGATACAGGACTATATCCTGTTACCGCAACATTTGAAGCTGAGGATGCTTCCTTTGCTTTGGGTTCGGTTGCTAAGATATCTGTGAATGAAACCGTAGAATCAGATAAATTATTAGTGCCGACGGAAGCCATTGTAGAAACAGATGGCGAATCCTTTATATTTGTGGTAACGGATGAAGAGAAAGTGGAACAGCGTGCGGTTTCTGTTAACGCTATGCAGTCCGAGCAAACAGCGGTAGAAGGGGACATAAAAGCAGAGGAAGAAATCGTGATAACAGGTCAATCAGGACTTGAGGACGGTCAGTCTGTCGAGGTAGTGAAAGGGGAATAGATTTTGAAGCAGCTTATAAAAACATCTGTAAAACGACCAATTGGTGTCATTATGATCGTATTGGCTGTTCTTGCTTTAGGATTCATGTCACTTCGTAATCTTGCGGTCGATCTTTTCCCTGAAATAGATCTGCCTGTAGCTGTGGTTGCTACAAATTATCAAGACGCAGCACCAGAAGATATACAGAATTTAATCAGTAGACCCATTGAATCCACAGTAAGTGCAGTGGAAGGAATAGATACCGTACAATCTCAATCTCAATCCGGTGCATCCCTTGTGGTGATGATGTTCCAAAACGGGACGGATTTAGACCAAGCTCTGCTGGATGTGCGAGAAAAAGTCGATCAAGTGAAGGGATATTTACCAGAAGGAGCAGGAGAGCCGAGTATTCTTCGTTTTAGCCCAGAATCGCTCCCAGTAATGTATTTAGGGTTAACTGGTGAGGATTTAGCTGAATTAACGGAAATAGCAGACCAGCAAATCGTTCCTTTCTTTGAAAGACAAGAAGGAGTAGCCTCCGTAACAATTGAGGGAGGCTTGGAAAGAGAGATTCAAATTGAATTAAGTGAAGAAAGCTTAGCGCAATACGGCTTATCTCCGCAAGTTGTCATGGAGACGCTCGGAAGTACGAATAGCTCTTCTTCCATTGGTACCGTAGAACAAGGGGACCAAGATTTACAAATTCGTGTCGTCAACGAATTTAAAACAATAGAAGATATTGAAAACACACAAATTCAGACAGAAACAGGCGGCGTTGTCCGAATTTCCGATATCGCAACCGTGAGCGACGATTTTAAAGATATTTCCTCGGAAACAAAGGTAAATGGGGAACATTCCATTGTGCTCTCTGTAATGAAACAAACGGATGCCAACACCGTAGAAGTAGCATCGAATATTAAAGACGCGATGCCAGGAATTACCGAGGATCTTCCAGAAGGCTTGGATTTAAAAACAATTATTGATACATCCGAATTTATCGAGATGTCCATCGACTCCGTATTAAATAATATTCTAATCGGAGGAGCCATTGCCTTTATTATCTTGCTTTTATTCTTCAAAAGCATCCGGGCGACAATCGTTATTGGATTATCTATACCAATCGCTATTATTGCCACATTTACGCTCATGTATTTTACAGGTCAAACATTGAATGTCCTTTCTTTAGGCGGATTAGCCTTAGGAATAGGTATGATGCTGGACTCCTCGATTATTATTTTGGAGAATATTTATTCTTACCGAAAAAAAGGATACAGTCTATTTGATGCAGCAACCAAAGGATCCATTGAACTGGCACCAGCCGTTATCGCATCAACCACAACGACATTAGTCGTATTCTTGCCGATTATCTTTGTAGAAGGCTTATCAGCGGATTTATTTACACCGCTGGCACTTGCAGTATCCTTCTCCTTAGTAGCATCGTTAGTCGTTGCGATTACTTTAGTGCCAATGCTGTCTTCCAAATTATTAGCAAATGTCATGGAAGGTTCCGGCAAAAGATATTGGTTTGATCAATTCTTGAATTGGCTAAAAGATGCTTATGGCAACGGATTAAAGAAAGTATTAAAGTTTAGAAAAACGACGGTGCTTGTAACGATTTTAGCCATTGTAGGCAGTCTGTTCCTTATCCCACGCATTGGTATGGAATTTATGCCATCAGCCGACCAGGGGCAGGCACAAATTACGGTGGAAACACCGCCTGGCAGCAGCTTATCCTACACGGCAGGTATTACAGAACAAATCGATGCCATCTTAAAAGACTACGAGGAATATATGGATGTCAGCTATGTTACTATCGGAGCTGCTGATTTTACAGGAAGCAAGAATCAATCGACCTATACCATGCAATTAATACCAGCATCGGAACGTGATAAATCAACCCAGCAAATCATGGTAGAAATTGATGAACGTGTGCAGCATATTGCAGGCGCAGAAATCGCCGCATCTGCCATGGATGGCGGCATGGAGATGGGTGATCCAATCACGATTCAATTAAACGGTCCAGAAAACGACGTACTATTCGATTTATCGGAGAAAGTGTTAGAAGAAATTCAGGATATACCAGGTGTAACGAATACCTCATCTACTGCAGAAGACGGTATTCCGCAAATGGAGATTAGCGTAGATGAAGACCTTGCAACTAGCTATGGTCTCTCGGCAGCACAAATCACCAGTCAGCTAGAAATGAAATTTACAGGGCGGGTAGTCGGCCAATATCGTGAAGAAGGCCAAGAAGTGGATATAAGCCTTTATTATCCAGAAGATACACGCACAAGTATCGAAGACCTGCTCGATACGACGATTCAATCGCCGACAGGAGTGGCTGTTCCATTAGAAGAGCTTGTGAGCCTAACGCAGGAAGAAGGACCACAGAGTCTCTTAAGAGAAAATCAGCAGGCGCAGATGAATGTCAGCTCAGGAGTAGTCGATCGTGATTTAGGCAGTGTTGTATCCGATATTGAAAAACAACTTGACCAGATGGACTTCCCTGAAGGCTACAACTATACCATTGGCGGTCAAGCAGCTGATATGGAAGAAGCCTTTACAGAACTTGGCTTGGCATTAGTATTTTCGATTTTCTTAGTGTATATCGTTCTTGCAGTACAATTTGAAAATCTATTACAGCCGTTTATCATTATGTTTGCATTACCAACAACAATCATTGGCGTTGTCGGCGGGCTATTTGTTACAAATATATCTCTCAGTGTAGCCGGCTTTATCGGTATCATCATGCTCGCCGGTATTGTAGTAAATAACTCCATTGTTCTCGTAGACTATATCAATATACTGCGGAGACAAGGCATGGACCAATTAGAAGCGATTGTTGAAGCAGGACGCTCTAGATTGCGCCCGATTCTCATGACATCTCTGACAACCATCCTAGCGATGATTCCATTAGGACTCGGTATCGGCGAAGGAGCAGAATTACAACAGCCATTAGCAGTAACAATTATTTTTGGATTAACGGTTTCTAGCATCTTTACATTATTCTTCGTACCAGTTATCTATCTTATTTTTGATAACATGACGAAAAAGGTAAAAGGAAGAAGAAAACGTAAGAAGGAAGCAAAAGGTTAAAAAAAGGGGTCAGCTCCAGCAAGGTGAGGAAGATGAGTTGCGGGGCTGCTCTTTTTCTTTTTTTAGGATGTTCAAAAAGTCCCACAAAAGTGACACTGCGAATTTCTTCGTTAGCTTGCTTTTCCGCTACTCATGTATTAGTTGCATACACTCCGTTGAGGCCTGCGATTACTCGGCCTATTAAAACCGTTGCTCAAATCTGCGCTGCCTCGAACTTCTTGGTCCTTTTTATCGAACTTTTTGAAAACGCATTTAGGGAGAAAAAAATTGTTCATTTTTGTCAAAAATCGGGTATGCTATAAGTAAGTAGAAAGGAAGGTGCGGAAAATGGTATTATCGCAATTTATGCAATTATTAACGGGAATATTTGAAGGACTATTAGGAATCCCTCTCTTTGGCGGCATGTATATTATGGGTTCTGGTTATACACCATTATTTGTGATGCTGGTACTTCATATCATTACATTGATTATAGCCAAACGTGATGGCAGATGGATAGCAGGGAGTGTTTTAGGAATCATCACAAGCATTCTCGGCTTTATTCCAATTGTCGGAATGATTTTGCACTGGATTACATGTATCGTACTTATTATATCTGTATTCCAACCCCGTAAATATTAAATAGGAGATAACAAAAAATCGGATGATGTAAAAGTCATCCGATTTTTCTCTTAAACGCATATTTAAAATGCCTTACTCAGGCCACCAGCGAAATCCGTCTTTTGCAAGCAGTTCATCTGCGGCTTTCGGTCCCATGGATCCAGATTCATAATTCGGGAAGTCAGGTTTCTCGTGTGCCCAGCTAGCTAATATTCGATCTACAAATTCCCAAGATAATGCAACCTCATCCCAATGGGTAAAGTTCGTTGCATCTCCAAGCATACTGTCATAGAGAAGTTTTTCGTATGCTTCTGGTGTGTTAATACCTGATTGCGCATCCTGATGATAAGCAAGCTGAATCGGCTCCGTTAAGTTACCATTGCCTGTTTTCTTTGCATTCAGATGCAGGGTAATCCCTTCATTTGGCTGAATGTTAATGACAAGTAAATTAGGATTACGTAAAGCATCTTTTCGATGATAAAGGTTCATTGGAATATCCTTAAATTCCACCACAATTTTGGTTGATTTTTCTTTCATACGTTTCCCCGTACGGATATAGAAAGGAACACCGGCCCAGCGATAGTTGTCAATAACAAGTTTTCCGGCAACAAAGGTTTCTGTTTCGGATCCTTTTAGTGCTTCTACTTCATCCTGATAACCGACTACTTCTTTTCCATCTATCGTTCCAGCACCAT
This sequence comes from Oceanobacillus sp. J11TS1, assembly GCF_018333215.1. Lineage (GTDB taxonomy): Bacteria > Bacillota > Bacilli > Bacillales > Amphibacillaceae > Oceanobacillus. Next base: position 7,010 of record NZ_BORO01000044.1, read on the forward strand.
ATTGTCCACGGACAAAATACTCATCAACTTTATCTTCTTTTACCGCACGTAAAGCCCGCAATACTTTTATTTTTTCGGAGCGAATTTCTTCCGTACTGAGGTTAATCGGCGGTTCCATTGCAAGCAATGCGACCATTTGCAGCATATGGTTTTGAATCATATCTCTTGTCGCACCCGATGTATCGTAGTAATGCGCACGCTCTTCTACACCAAGTGTTTCGCTGCTTGTAACCTGAATATTATTGATGAACTGATTATTCCATAAATGCTCAAAAATACCGTTCGCAAAACGAATAACCTCAATGTTTTGGACCATTTCTTTCCCAAGGTAATGGTCAATACGGTAAATTTGGTCTTCATTAAAAGCAGCTTGAAGCTCTTTGTTTAGTTTCTTCGCAGATGGCAAATCATGTCCAAATGGTTTCTCGATAACTAATCTTGTCCAACCTGGCGTATCTTTTAAGCCATGGTTTTTGAGCTCATTCGCAATGGTTCCAAAAAAGTCCGGAGCCATCGCTAAGTAGAATAGGCGGTTACCATCCGTCTGATAATCTTTTTCAAGAGACTCTACCATATTCTTTAAATCATTATATGAATCCGCAGATGTCACATCAAAAGGTCTATAGTAAAAATGAGAAGTGAACGCAGATACATCTTCATCCTCTGTAACTAATCCTTGGATAGATTTCTCAACATTTTCTCGAATAATGTCATTGTCCCATCCACGGCGAGCAAGACCAATCACTGCAAAATTCTCATCTAATTTACCACTCTTATAAAGGCGATAAATCGATGGATATAATTTACGGTTTGCCAAATCACCAGTTGCTCCGAAAATGACGATAGTTGCTTTTGGTTGTATAGTTTCACTCATGATATTTTTCCTCGATTCTTTAGTTAGTAACGATGTTAAAAACATTAAAAAATACCCTAAAGAGTAGAAGGGGATTAATCATTTACTTTACAGAATAAACTGTGTCTTTGTCAATATATTTACCTGTACGACGGGTTAATAAATTGACTTTTCTGAACGTTGTTATAGGGAAATGGCATAAATGCGGAATGTGTCGTGGAGCTAAATGACAGTATAAACTCTGAAATAAAACTAGCATTATTTTGTAATGATTGTTAAAATAAAGACAATTTAATGAAGGGAAGTGTTTATTTGTTCGCAGCACCTGTTATTTTAGAAGAAAAAGCAGACTACATGAAGCATGATCGGCTGTTTAAAAAGCTGATTAAAGAGTTTTTCGAAGAGTTCATCGAAGGATTTTTCCCCGATCTTCACCCCTACATTGATTTCTCCGAGGTCACATTTTTAGAGCAGGAAGTATATTTAGACTATATCAAGGGCACCAAGAAAGAAATCGACCTTCTGGCAGAGGTAAAGCTTAACCATGAGGACAAAATCCTCCATATTCACACGGAAGCCCAATCGTCTCATGAAGCTGATTTCCCCGAAAGAATGTTTTTATACTTCAGCTACCTCTACGCAAAACACCGCAAACCTATTCAACCCATTGCTGTTTTGAGTTATAATAGACAAAAAGAAGAACCAACCCAATTCAGAATAAATACCCCTCATCAAAATGTACTTCAATTTAACTTTTTACAACTACACTTAAAAAAGAAAAACTGGAAAAAATACATTCAATCAGATAACCCGGCCGTAGCAGCATTACTCAGTCAGATGGGGTATAAAGAGCATGAACGTGTTCAGGTGAAGCTGGAATTCCTGCGCATGATCAGCCGTATGCAAATAGACCCTGCCAAGATGGAATTCTTGTATGGCTTTTTCGAAGCCTATTTAAAACTAAACGAAAAGGAGGAAGCGCAAATGATGGAGAAAATTGATAACTTACCGGAAGGAGAAAAAGAAGTGGTGCTTCAGCTGCCCAATTCCTATTTTGAGAAGGGGAAACAGGAAGGGATCGAGGAAGGCATAGAAAAAGGTATAGAAAAGGGAATAGAAAAAGAAAGACAAGAAATAGTTTTAAAATTGATAGCTAAAGGCATGTCAATTACTCAAATAGAAGAAATTACAGAATATAGTAAAGAGGAAATTGAAAAGCTTGCAAGCGAGTAGGTAAATGAGCTGCAATTAATCAAGAAAACAGGAAAGAATTATTCAATCAGATAACAAAATCGTGACAGGATTAATCAGCCAGATGAGTATCGCAGTGTAACTGGCTGTTAGCCTCCTACCTCAAGAATATAGAAAATTCAAGAAATATATATGGGAGTTCCAACAGCCAATAACTGCCTATTTGGTTGATGGTCTATAGGGAGGCCGTTTTTGATCATACGTTTAAAACTAAACGAAAAGGAGGAAGCGCAAATGATGGAGAAAATCGATAACTTACCGGAAAGAGAAAAAGAATTAGTGCTTCAGCTGCCCAATTCCTATTTTGAGAAGGGGAAACAGGAAGGGATCGAGGAAGGTATAGAAAAAGGAAGGCAAGAAGGAAGACAGGAAGGTAGACAGGAAATAGCATTAGAATTGATTGCAAAAGGAATGCCAATCAGCCAAATAGCAGAAATTACAAAATTAAGCAAAGAGGAAATTGAGAAGCTTGCAAGGGAGTAGGAAAATAGTTATAAGATAAACTCGCTCCATTTTGGCTTTATAGGCAACACAAAAGATCTTCTATAATCAGTGCATTCGATTGCAGAAGATTGCTACATACTGTCTTAACCTTCAAATACTTTCTCTGAAAATACTTATAGAACAATTGCTAACGGGAACGAAATAAGCAGTCCAAGCGGAATCGAAAGCCACATTACTTTAATAGACGTATGAAATTTCTTAAACGCAAGAAATAATACACCGATTACCCAAATTACTATTATAAGAAAAAATATTGGGGCCACAAACGTATCATCTGTATAATTCTCCCCAATAGAGCCAGATGCCAAAAACATAGATAGGAAAACTGCAATTAATCCAGAGAAAACAGTATGAAGAGTAAGCGTGATTTTGTTAACTTTCAAATTTCTCCCTCCAAGTTTTCTAGTCTTTACACTTTTAGTATAATACTTCCTTAGCCATTCCTGTTCAATAATCCATATGAAATTATAAAAAAAAGACAACGTAAATTTGTAATTTGTTTCTTAAAAATTGACACCAAAAAAACCTTGGTAGATCGATAAAATAATCAAGATTTATAAATACATTGCTGTGTATTATATCGGAGTGAAAGAAGGCATAGAGAAAGGAGTTCAAAGAGTTATTAAACTTTATTATTAGCATGCTTTGCCTTATGCAGCTTTACCATAATCTGATTAATAACCTGTGAAAACATTAAACCGATAGCAATGCCCCCAGCCATCAACATAACTTGGGCAGAAAGCTGAATCGCTGTATTATAATCATTTTCAACGAAGTTCCGCATGGCATTGTAGGCAACACCGCCAGGAACAAGAGGAATAATGCCAGATACTATAAAAATAATAATCGGACGTTTTAACATACGTGAACAAATTTGACTAAGAATGGAGACGAGAACCGCCGCAAATGTGGTTGCAGCAACGATATCCACATGAAAATCCCTAAGAATATAAAATAAAATCCAGCCGGCCATACCGACAAGACCGCATGGAATTAATGATTTTTTGGGCGCATTGAATAATACGCTAAAGCCTGCAGATGCAATAAAACTGGCTATAAGCTGAACAATGATTTCTAACATAGTACGCTACCCTCCATTCAAAAATGAAATTAATGTCCTTTAAACAGGGAAAAAACCATAGACCATTGCAACCCCCGCTCCAATTGCCACGGCAGTAAGTAGTGACTCAATCCCTTTGGAAACACCGGAAACAAGGTGACCAGTCATTAAATCACGAATCGCATTCGTAATAGGGAGCCCGGGAACAAGTGGCATGACTGCACCGATAATAATCATATCTAAGCTACCACCAAAGCCAATCAGAAAACAGAATGCAGCTGTTAAACCAATAAATGATGATCCGATAAACTCTGCAAGAAAGCGAATCTCAATAATTTTGTCAAAAAGAGTCATGGTTAAGTACCCAATACTTCCAGCAAGACAAGCTGGTAAAAAGTCCGGCCAAGTCCCGCCGAACATTAAAGAGAAACATCCACTGGCCAGGGCTGCCGCAAGAACCTGGAAGCTTAAAGAAAAAGTCGGCACATTTTTTTCTAAAGTCTTTAGTTTGTTATAAGCAGTTTCCAATGGCATCTGGGTCGCAACAATTTCCCGGGAAAGCTGATTCACTTTATCGATTTTATGTAAGTCTGTAGCTCGCTTGGTAATCCGTAAGAAATAGCTGTTGGATGTATAATCTAGAGAGAAGTGTAAACCAGTTAACGTAGCATAGCTTTGTGGATTCTCCACTCCATAGGACTGGGCAATCCGATTCATTGTATCCTCCACCCGATAAGTCTCCGCTCCAGAAGCTAACATAATCTTACCAGCTAGTAAACAAATCTTTTCCACTGTAACAGATGACTGCATCAAAACTTCCCTCCCTCGCTTTTTGTTCCAGAACTATAGCATTATCTTATTATATGGAAACAGTGCAATGAAATAAAGCCTTTGGTTAAAATTTCAAATATTATAAACAAGCCTACCCTCAATCCATCATGATTCAAACATAAGAAAACTCGCCGAAATAGAAATCGAGTCTATCCTACTTAGACGAGAAAAGAGACCTATTATTTATACCTACCAATTAATTAGGGTTAAATAACCACCATTAATATAAATACAAGGGCAATAAGAGGAATAGCATTTGCTAAAGCGATAGTAATAAAAATGAATGTCTGAATACGTTGGGCAAGCTCTTTTTCAATGTTCCCTGCTGGTGACCGTTGGGAAATAGTATAAAAAATATTAAAAATAATGATAATAGCAATAATCGCAAGCGGAATAGCAGCATCAGACATGACCAGCTCCTCACTCGGTGAATATGCAAAACCAAATACAAGCATAAGAATTGGTATAACCTCAACCAAAGCAACTCTTGTAAAAAACTGATTCATATAACGCTGGAAATCATCCGGATTCATCAACAAATCATCTAATGCCGACCTAAATAAACGAATTATTCCTAACCCAGCTATAACAGCAGCTAATACAAAAATATACAAATACACCCCATAACGCCTCCTTTTATTAATCTGAGTCTATCATAATTACTTCTCTAATATGATTCATACACTCAAAAAAAGCAGGCAATCTTGCTCTGAATTAGGGAAAAGTCGGGCTCGCGCTCCAACTCAGACTGAGCTCTCTCCAAAACAGAGCCAAAGCGCTCCAATCCAAGCTAACTCCGCTCCAATCCAAGGCCAAAGCGCTCCAACCGAGTCAAAATTCGCTCCAAATCAAGGCCAAAGCGCTCCATCCGAGTCAGAAACCGCTCCAAATCAAGGCCAAAGCACTCCGATCGAGGGTACTGTCAATAAGTATGTGTAAATCCCCAGGTAGTGCGCCGGTTTTACATGGAGTGGTGGGCATGGTAGCCTTCGTGGTAAGGTCAACACTTTTTTTCATAGTTGGGGCTTGGCCTATGAAC
>NZ_BORO01000045.1 GCF_018333215.1 Oceanobacillus sp. J11TS1
TCTCTATAAAAGTTTTTTGTTTCTTAGCTTTCAGAAGTCAACTTCTGACTTATTTAATAAGAAAAACGAGGTTGTCTTTCTTCTTTCGTACTGGTTGTTTTGTTCAGTTTTCAAAGAGCAATTTCATCGTCACTTCAAATTAGCGACTTTATTAATATATCACATTCAAAAATCAATGTCAACAACTTTTTTTAAGTTATCGAGTGGGCCTGAGTGGACTCGAACCACCGACCTCACGCTTATCAGGCGTGCGCTCTAACCAGCTGAGCTACAGGCCCATAATTTCATTATGGAGCGGGTGAAGGGAATCGAACCCTCATCATCAGCTTGGAAGGCTGAGGTTTTACCACTAAACTACACCCGCTAATTTATTAAATTCAAAAAGCTTCTGGTCGGGAAGACAGGATTCGAACCTGCGACCCCTTGGTCCCAAACCAAGTGCTCTACCAAGCTGAGCTACTTCCCGATGGCGCGCCCGAGAGGAGTCGAACCCCTAACCTCTTGATCCGTAGTCAAACGCTCTATCCAATTGAGCTACGGGCGCTTTATAAGCGAACTTTTATATATTATCACATCTTTTAATAGAATGCAACTTTTAAAAATAAAAATTCAATTAATCTCTCAATCGCTCGTGCAATCAATCGACTTTTAATACTATAGCATGTCCTTTACATGGATGCAAGAGGAAATCCCCAAAAAATTATAGTCAAACTATTCTTTACCGAAAAGTGTCATCTCTTCTATTAAACTATCCTATAATAACCACAATAGAAACTAGGCAAGCCCAACCCTGTAAACAGGTCGCATGTTTGTCCAAGTTGAGACCTGAGACTACGATTACTCGTCCCACCAAAATCAGCGTTTACTCCTACTCCTTAAATTCTTTATACTTCAAAAAATAAATCAACTACTGTCCATTGAACAGTAGTATACAAAATGCTATAGTTGAATTCATCAGCTTACATATAAAGAAGGTGACTTTAATGAATGCACAATTTAAAAAAGGCGTTCTTGAACTCTGCGTATTGGTGCTATTGGATAAACAAGATTTCTATGGCTATGAACTGATTAAACGTATTACTGATAAAATCAAAATATCAGAGGGGTCTGTTTATCCTGTATTACGCCGGATATTAAAACAGGGTTATTGCACAACTTACCTTAGGGAGTCCACAGAAGGACCAAGCAGAAAATATTATCATTTAACAGATGAAGGCCAAAAGTATCTGCAAGAACTAAAAGAAGAATATGAAAAATTCACGCAGGGCGTTGATTTGTTAATGAAGGAGGAAAAAAATGAATAAGCTTCGTTTTTTAGAAGAACTTCAGCACTACTTAAAAAAACTATCCCTATCCTCAGAAGATAGAGAAGAAATCATACAGGACTTTGAAGAGCATTTTGAATTGGGAAGAGCAGAAGGTAAAACAGATGAAGAAATTGTTCGCTCACTAGGTTCTCCGCAACAGATTGCAAAAGATCTGCAAGCAACACAGGAATCTGAAAATACACGAATAAATCATTCTGACAAAAATATATTTCGTACAGTTTGGACGATTATTGGTCTTGCTTTTTTTAATCTTGTTTTTGTACTTGGTCCTTCCATTGCTATTGCAGGAATTATTCTAGCTATTTGGATTACTGCTTTCTCTTTCGTCATACAGGTTTTTCTGGCTATCGTTCAATGGATTATCCAGCCTGGTTCGTTTTATTTGTTTGAATTATTCGCTTCTCTGGCAATAGCCGGACTAGGATTACTGCTTTTTATAGGTGCTTATTATACTACAAAAGCAGCTATTCGAGTATCTCATAAATATATTGCATTCAATGTTCGTACGGTTAAAGGGGGAAAACATTCATGAGAAATTTAAAACGAATCATCATTTTGGCTGCTTTTCTCCTTGTTATTGGGTTTATCGGAATGGCTGCTACCTATTCTTCCTATAAAGAAGCAGCTACCTATGAAGACACAGAAATCATTCCTTTACAAGATGGCGAATTGAATGAGATTGAAATCGATGCAGAGAATACAGAAATCCATCTCCTACCCGCAAATGGCAGCGAGCCAAGAGCTGAATATGTAGTAAAAGGAAAGAACACAGAAGAAAAACAACTTAACACTTCAATAGATGGCGAAAAATTAAGCTTTCATATAGAAGAAAACTCCTTCTCTTTCGTTGATTTTGATTTTTTATATCATTCGAAGTCTACCTTATACGTTTTTCTGCCAGAGGATATGATGCAAAAAATAGATGCTAAAACAACGAATGCAAAAATTGCTGCTGAAAATATCCAGGCAGATGAATTAAAATTTCATACTAGCAATGGAAAGATTGAAGTTAAGGGTTTGGAAGCTTCTTCCGTTGATTTACAGTCATCCAATGGGAAGATAACGTTAGGGGATGTACAAGGTGATATAAATATAAAAACTTCAAATGGAGGTGTCACTTTACAAAACATCATTGGTGAAGTTACTGCAAATACAAATAATGCAAAGATAACATTGGATTCTATCCAAGGAAATACGAATACCCAAACTACGAACGGTAAAATTACCTTACAGAATATTTCCGGGGAAATCAAAGCAAAAACGAAAAACGCAGCAATGATGATTGCAACACAAGGATTTGATTATCCAATGGATTTAGAGACAAGTAACGGGAAAATTAATATTACTTCAGATCAAAAACCCGAAAATGCTACACTAGATTTACGTACAACGAATGGTTCTATTCGCGTTTTTGGTTCAAAAGATTGGGATATCACTTATGGGAATGGGGAAACCCTTATTAAAGCCCATACGAGTAATGGCGGAATTAGAATTGAATAAGCCTGATACGATAAAGTTTATCGTCCCATTCCATTAATCACCAACTTGCATACGTCAAAATGATGTGCCGTCCTCCTCTATTATATAGAAAAAGACGGCACATTTTTTATAAGTTTCCTTTTAGTTTTTCATTTTAGGGTCCAACGCATCTCGTAATCCATCCCCAATCAAATTAAATCCAAGTACTACCAGCATGATGGATACCCCTGGCATAATAAGTGTCCATGGCGCCAGTTGAATAAACTCCCTGGAACTTGCAAGCATTTGTCCCCACTCAGGTGTTGGCGGCTGTGCTCCAAGGCCAAGAAAACCAAGGGCAGCAGCTTCCAATATGGCAGTCCCGAACCCAAGAGTAGACTGGACAATAATTGGTGTAATACTATTCGGTAAAATATGGTGAGAAATTATCCGGCCATTTTTCATCCCTTGTGCCTTCGCAGCCATAATATACTCCTCTTCCCGCAAACTAACCACTCTGGATCGTACAAGCCTTCCAAATATCGGAATATTAATTATCGCAATCGCAATAAGTGCATTTTGCAATGAGGCTCCAAGAATTGCAACGATGGCAATTGCAAGTAAAATACTTGGGAACGCCAGCAGTATATCAAAAATCCTGGAGATGATCATGTCCACCCATCTACCAAAGTAACCAGCAATAATACCAAGAAATGTCCCAAATATCAAAGCACCGATAACAGCAAAAAAACCAACCTGCAATGAGACTCTTGCTCCATAAGCAACTCTGGTAAATATATCTCTTCCCAGATCATCGGTTCCCATCCAATGCTCACTGGAAGGGGCCTGCAGGCGATTCGTTAAACTTTGTTCTTCATACGTATATGGTGTAAGAAGCGGTGCAACAACTCCTAGTATAATGAAAAAAAGAATAATAATTAGGCCCGCCATCGCAAAACGATTTTTTCTCAGCTGCCGAAATGAATCTCTCCAAGGCGAAACTGCTTCGATTTGTTCCGTATCAATGTGCTGTCCTCTTTTTGCGGGATTGGCGATTTGCTGTTCTGCTTCTCTTGACTTTTTTTCATCTATATTCATCGCAGCGCCCCCTTAATAATTAATCCTTGGATCAATAATTTTATATAAAATGTCAACAATGAGATTGATGATCACAAAGATAAACGCAACAATCAGAATACCGGATTGAATAACTGGATAATCCCGATAGTTTATCGCCTCAAACACATATCTTCCTATACCTGGCCAACTAAAAATCGTCTCCGTTAAAATAGCACCGCCTAATAAAACTCCTGCCTGCAGACCAATGACGGTCAGCACAGGAATAGCCGCGTTTTTTAAAGCATGCTTATAAATAATAAGAAATTGCCCAGAGCCTTTGGCGCGGACCGTCCGAATATAATCTGATTTCATCACTTCTAACATACTCGACCTTGTCATCCTTGCAATAATAGCCATTGGTATTGTTCCCAGTGCAATGCTCGGAAGTACTAATTGCTTCAGTATCGTCCCCGTTCTGGAAAAGTCTAAATGAATCAATGAATCCAGCACATAAAAATAAGTGATTGGTGCAATCGGATCCTTGTTATCCTGCCTTCCATAAGCAGGAAACCAGCCAAGCTCTTGAGCAAAAATCCATTGTTCCATCAAAGCAAGCCAAAAAACCGGCATCGATACACCAATTAAAGCAACCAGCATAGCAAGAAAATCAAACCAGGAGTTTTGCTTCCAAGCACTAATAATGCCTGCATTGACTCCGATAAATACAGCAAAAAGCATAGCAAAAATGGTCAACTCAAACGTAGCTGCTATATAAGGCCAAATTTCGTTGGATATATCCGCTTTGGATCGCAAAGAAGTACCCAAGTCTCCCTGCAACAAGTCTTTTACATATATTCCATATTGAACTAAATAAGGTTCATTCAACCCCATACTTTCTTCCAGATCTTCTATTGCTGTTTGCGTAGCGGTTTCTCCAAGTATGACCTGAGCCGGATTTCCGGGAATCAGATGGACAATAGAAAAGGTGATTAATGTCATTCCGATCAGCACAGGAATAATCATTAATAGCCGCCGGGTTATATAGGAAACCATTATTTCACCCCCATTATTTATGTATGTTGAATTGAGAATGATCATTTTATTTTTTAATGATGTAAAAAGAATACAGCGAATTTCTTTTGTACCTAACCTTAAAACCATAACGATACAGTGATAACGGGTTAGAGTGAAAGGAAGGAGACTCTCCCTAAAAGTTCAATCCCTTCCCTATGCAGCAGGAATAACATTCATTTTGCTATCAGCTGATTTAGGGGAAGGCAGGCCATTGACCGGCAAGAAAGTCTCCTTCTATAGAAGTTTGTTTAAAAGTCCGGTAAAATGGTACTTCAAGAAGCCGTCCTTTTTTCCCTTCTTTTAAACACTACTTATATTAATTAATTTGCTAGTTCCACTTCAGCCAATGATTCACTCGTTGATGGATGCGGTACATAGTTTTGTACAGCACTTGTAGTCGCAAGCACCGGTCTAGAATGAACTAAAGGAACCATCGGCGCATCATCGGCAATGATTTCCTGTGCCTGCTGATAGAAGGACGCCCGCTCATCCTGATCTATCGATAATTTGGCTTGATTCAGCAATTCATCCACTTCATCATTGGCATAGAATTCCCGGTTGCTGCTTCCAACATTACTTCCATGCAATAAACTGCTTAAGAAGTAGTCAGGGTCCCCATTTGTTCCAGACCAGCCAAGCATATACATTTGGTGTTCTCCATTCATGGTTTTTTCCAGGTACGGAGCCCATTCTTCTCTTACGATGGTTACTGTAATGCCAATTTCCGCGAGGTTATTTTGAATAATTTCGGAAACTGTCTCTGGATCCGGCATATATGGTCTTGCAACAGGCATGGTCCATAATTCAATTTCCAGTCCATCTTCATAGCCTGCTTCTTCAAGCAGTTCCTTTGCTCGATCTGGATCATATTCAAAGCTTTCCACTTCGTCATTATAGCCCATATAACTCGGTGGAAGCGGAACAGAAGCAGGGGTAGCATATCCAGCATATAATGCCTCTGCTATCGCTTCTTTATCAATAGCATGACTAATTGCATGCCTCAGGTCCTTGTTATCAAATGGCTCTTTTCCTACATTAAAACCTACATAGCCGATATTATTCTCTTCTCGCTCGTACAGCTCTAAACCGTCATCAGCTTCTACACCCGCTGCGTCATCCGGGTTTAAGCCATCCATGATATCAATTTCCCCAGAGCGCAAAGCGATTAAGCGGGCAGCGTTATCTGGAATCACTTCAAACACAACCCTGTCCAGCTTCGGTAATCCGTCTATGCGGTAATCTTCAAACTTGTCCAGCACAATAGAGTCATCTTTACTCCAACTGACAAATTTAAATGGACCTGTACCAACAGGATTTTCATTTATTGCCGGACCATACTCCTCCAACGCAGCCGGGGATGTAATCGGAAAATAGGTCATGGCCATATTTTGCAGAAAAAATCCTAAAGGCTGGTTCAGAACAAACTCAATTTCATGGTCATTGATTACATTGATTTCTTCAATAACGTGATTTTCATCACCTTTAAAGCCTCCAAACATGGTCCCATACATGGAATAGACATATCCTTCATCGGCAAAGGCATATTCATGCTCAGGATCTGCCCAGCGCTCAAAGTTTGTCTTTACAGCTTCTGCGTTAAAATCAGTTCCATCGTGGAAGGTAACGCCTTCTTCTAAATAGAAAGTATAGCTTAACCCGTCATCAGCTACCTCCCAGTCATGGGCGAGCCCTGGAAGTACTTCAAAGGATTCCTTATCAAACTCCAACAGACCTTCGTAAATTTGCTTTGTAATACGGGAAGATTCTCCGTCAGTTGTACTTGCCGGATCAAGACTTTCCGAATCACCGCCACGGGCAAATATTAACACCTGGTCTCCCTCTGCAGCTCCCGCATCTGATTCTGTTTCGTCCTCCGTACCCGCCCCGCCATCTTCTTGCGAGGTTTCCCCTTTTTGTCCACCGTCACCAGAACATGCCGCCAACACCAATAAAACAGCAAGCATGAGTGCGGCGAGAAGCGAAAATTTCAACTTCATCGTTTTTCCCCCTCATTTTTTAATATATAAGAAACCACCTTGCCGCCTCTTATTTATATAAATGGCAAGCAACAAAATGATTATCTTCCACTGGATAAAATTCAGGCCTTACTTCTTTGCAAATATCCATCGCATGCGGACATCTTGTACGAAATGCACATCCGGACGGCGGATTTGCAGGGCTCGGTACATCTCCTGTCAAAATTAACCTTTCTTTTCGCAGATCTGGATCCGGAAGCGGAACAGCAGAAAGCAGCGCCTGTGTATACGGATGCTTCGGATCGTCATAAAGCTTATCTTTATCCGTGAGCTCTACCATTCTCCCTAAATACATAACACCTATCCGATCACTGATATGCTTGACTACACTTAAGTCGTGTGCAATAAAAATGTATGTCAGGTTAAACTCATCTCGCAGTTCTTCCATCAAATTAAGTATCTGGGATTGAATGGATACATCCAGTGCAGAAACAGGCTCATCACATATGATTAATTTCGGATTATTGGCAAGTGCTCTGGCAATTCCAATACGCTGCCTCTGCCCTCCACTAAACTGATGCGGATACCTTTTGGCATGATAAGGGCTTAGACCAACAATCTCCAGAAGTTCTTTTACCCTCTCCTGCCGCTCTTTAGCAGATTTCATTCCATGCACCAAAAGCGGCTCACCGACTATTTTTTCTACGGTATGTCTCGGATTTAATGATGCATAGGGGTCCTGAAATATAATTTGCATATCCTTTCTCAATTTGCGCATTTCTTCACTCTTTAAGTTCGTGATATCTTTATCCTCAAAAATAACTTTGCCTTCTGTTGGCTCAATTAGGCGCAAAATAGACTTCCCAGTAGTAGATTTACCACATCCTGATTCACCGACAATCCCCAAAATTTCTCCTTCCATCACCATGAAAGATACATCATCCACCGCTTTTACTTCACCGACTTTTCTCCCGAGCGGACCACCTTTGATATCATAATATTTCTTTAGTCCATCAACCTCCAATATCGGCTTTTGCATGTTTCTTGACCTCCCCTTCTCCATCATCCTGTAAAAAACATCTGCTTTGCCGACTATTTCCTAAAGGGTAAAGGTCTGGGTTCTCGTGAAAACAGCGTTCAAAGGCAAATTCACATCTTGGAGCAAAATTGCAGCCGACCCTGCCCATTTTCGGTTTCGGAACGACGCCCGGTATCGAATACAGCTTTTGTTCCTTCTCATGTATTTTAGGCAAGGAATTAATCAGCCCTTGGGAATAAGGATGTTGCGGATCTTTTAATATTTCCCTCATCGTACCCTCTTCCACTACTTGTCCAGCATACATCACAACGACTCTGTCACAAATTTCAGCAACAACCCCTAAGTCGTGCGTAATCAGCAGAATAGCAGTATTTTCTTTCTCGTTTAAACTCCTCATCAAATCCAGGATCTGGGCTTGGATGGTAACATCAAGCGCTGTGGTGGGTTCATCTGCAATCAGCAGCTCTGGGTCACAAGACATCGCCATGGCAATCATGACTCTCTGTCGCATACCGCCAGACAGCTGATGCGGGTAGTCATTCACAACCTCATCTGCTCTCGGTATCCCAACGAGTTTTAACATGTTAATTGCTTTTTTTCTTGCTTCTTTTTTCGTTATTTTTTGATGAAGCCGAATTGCTTCTATCAATTGATTCCCAATCGTGAACAACGGATCTAGCGATGTCATTGGTTCCTGGAATATCATAGATATTTCGTTCCCCCGCAATTTTTTCATCCGCTTTTCGGAAGCTACCGCAAGATTTTCTCCTTTAAAATCTATTTCACCGCTCACGATTTTCCCAGGCGGACTTGGAATAAGCTGCATAATGGAAAGCGAAGTGACGCTTTTTCCGCTTCCAGATTCCCCAACAATACCGACAACTTCCCCTTTGTGCACTTTAATGCTTACGCCGTCTACAGCTGGAATTTCCCCACTGTCAGTAAAAAAATGTGTATGTAAATCTTTTAGTTCAAGGATTCTGTCTGACATTCATGCTCCCCCGTCCCTCTTAAAATCAAAATATCATCATAAAGGATGTTAAAAAATTCAAGACTCCTGGAATTTTAATGGCTCGGTCCTTCTTAACAGCTTTTTTGAACATGCACTAATTATTTCATAGAAAATAACCTTTTTAATTTATATTTTTTAGAATATTTAATCACTATTAATTATACTTTATTACAATAGTTTTGCAAGCGTTTTCTATATAAAGGAAGATTTTATATTATTTGAGGTATGCTAAACCTACAAATAACGCGGTTTTTCAGCTAAGCCCAAAGAACTTATTTATGAAAATATCTCTTACTAAAAAGCCATCCCTTACAGAGAAGGGACGGCTCCTGATGTTAACGATTATACTCTTTCATTCTTTTTACTACTGCTTCTCTAGCAGGCATCCCTTCTTGGGCACCAAGCTTTTCTACCGCTAACGATGCGGCTGCATTTGCAAATTGGATTGCTTTTGAAATATCTTTTTCCTTCGCATATTCCGTCACAAATGCTCCATTAAATGTGTCTCCTGCTCCTGTTGTATCCTTAACCTTTACTGGATAAGATGGAATCAATTTTTCTTCTCCATTCGGCAAGGTAAATGCAACACCATGCTTTCCCTTTGTCTCAATGATTTTTTCGCGTATGACCTCGTAATTTGTTGCTTTCTTCAGCTCTTGCAGTTCCAACTCATTCGGTGTTATAAAAGTCGCTTTTTCAATAACACTTTCAGGAATCGCCTGATATGGTGCTGGATTGATAACTACAGGAATATGATGCTTATAAGCAAGATTTACCGTATATTCTATTGTCTCCATTGGTATCTCAAATTGCATCAATATAATATCGCTGGTTAAAATGGTATCTTGTTTCTTTTGGATGGCTTCCGGAGTGACATAGTTATTCGCTCCAGGTGCCACAATAATCCGGTTATCGCCTTCAGAAAGAATAATAGAAGCAACCCCTGTAGATTCTTTTTGTACTGTATCCATTGCCTCGGTTTCGATTCCCTCGTTTTTAAAACGCTCTTTTAGACTTTTTCCAAAAGCATCTTCTCCAACAGCTCCGACCATAACAACTTCAGCTCCTAACCGGGCTGCTGCCACCGCTTG
Source organism: Oceanobacillus sp. J11TS1 (assembly GCF_018333215.1). Taxonomy (GTDB): domain Bacteria; phylum Bacillota; class Bacilli; order Bacillales; family Amphibacillaceae; genus Oceanobacillus. Next base: position 10,038 of record NZ_BORO01000045.1, read on the forward strand.
ATTCGCCCCTTTCCCGCCAGGATAGGTTTTAAAAGATTCACCAAGAACCGTTTCTCCTTGATTCGGTACAGCGTGGGTTATTGTTACCATATCCATATTGATGCTTCCTACGACACACACACGGGGCGTTTTTTTCATATCATTCATCCTTTACGTTGTTTTTCAGCAGCCATGCCTATTTTAAAGTAGCTGGCAGCCACTTTATTAATTATACTAATAGAGAATCGTTTTAACAAAAGCTCTCCTTTGTTCAAATTGCTTTTCTTCGATGGATAGATATAGTCACTATATTTGTTGACCGCGCTTTCTTTTTTTCGTTAGTATTAAAATTATCATTAACATCTTAAAATGAGAGGAACATAACATTGCTCGAATACATTTCTTTAGCACTTACTGCTTGGTTTATCGGTTTCTTTCCATTCTTTGAAATCTATATCGCTATTCCCGCAGCTATGGTATTAGGATTAGATCCTGTATCCTCTGTTTTGTGGGCTGTGTTAGGGAATTTCTTGCCTATCCCGCTTATTGCCTTTTTTTATGATTTCCTCGCCAAGTTTGAGCGGATAAATCGTTATCTCAGCAAGCTTGCAAACAGCAAGTATAAAGCGAAGATTGAAAAGCATGGTCCAATCTTTGTTATCTTTTTGACACCTCTTATTGGCTCATGGGCAGTAGGAGTGATTGGGTATGCAATCGGAATGAAAAAATTTCAATTATTTATTTCTTCCGCAATCAGTATTTTAATTTACGGTATTATTATAGCTATTTTAACGCATCTCGGAATAGACTTTTTAAACTGATAACAGCCTTACATCCTGTCAAATGGTAAACTGCGAAAATGTTTTAAGAATGTAATCTTCTAAACCTGTAAACTAAATAAGAGAATGGATCCGTTTAAAACCCATTCTCTCAACCACTTTTTATAGTTTCTTTTGGCACTACTTGTTTAGACCCGCCCTGCAGTCTTAGAAAGTAGAATATCCCGGCAATAATAAGGACGCCTCCCACCATTTCGATTGGAGTAAGCATCTCATCTAAAAGGACAATTGCTAATAAAGACGCTCCGATAGGTTCCCCTAATGTGCTTATAGAGACGGTTGTTGTATTCACATAGTTTAACAGTAAATTATAAATAATATGTGCCCCAGTCGGGAATATCGCCAGCGCCAGAAAGACCAGCCAATCATTTGTACTATATCCAATAAAAGATAATCCGCTAATAAGATTAAATACCGCAACCGTTATGCCAGCTATCAGAAATACTAAAAAGCTATATACCCAATGGTTAATTGATTTCACATTTCGCTGACCAATCAGCAAGTAAGCGACAACTGAAACAACAGCAAGGAAGGATAAAATATTTCCTAATAAGGCTTCATTTCCAGTACCTAAATTTCCTCCGCCCACAATAACAACACCAATAAACGCGATTCCCATTGCAACTACGGTACGCATATCGAGCTTTTCTTTAAAAAATATCAGTCCACCAATTAATGCAATCGCAGGCTGTAAGGCTAAAATTAACGTAGAACTTGCCACTGTAGTATGATCCAGTGATTCAAACCATAATCCAAAATGACTTGCTAAAAAAATTCCAGCGAACACAATCGCTGCCCATTCTTTTCTCTTAATCTTCGCAAAAGATTTTCGATATTTTAGAACCATAGGCAAAATCACCAGGCAAGCCAAAAACATCCGATACATTACCATAACGGTAGACGGTGCATCCGATAATTTTACAAGTATTGCTGATAAAGATATACAGATAATTGAAATAACTAATAATAAATTAATTGTTCCTTGTTTCAATATTGTCCCTCCCTCTGAGATTGAATTTGGTTATGTAAAAAGAAATCCTAGCGATTCTACTCCAGAACCAGCTCCTACATCAACAAAAATTGTACCATTATCGAATAATAATAGCATTTTATATACATTTTTAAAACCCACTCAACTTTGGGCGGAGTGGATTAAACTAGTTTCCGAGCGAGGATTGCTTTAGCCGGAGCGGATTGTCCCGATTTTCGAGTGGTTTTTGGGTACTGTCAATAAGTATGTGTAAATTCCCAGGAAGTGCACCGGTTTTACATGGAGTAGTGGGCATGGTAGCCTTGGTGGTAAGGCCAACGCTTTTTTCCATAGTTGGGTCTTGGCCTATGAACC
>NZ_BORO01000046.1 GCF_018333215.1 Oceanobacillus sp. J11TS1
TTATCAGTTATACTAGTAGACATGGGTAAGGTCTCCTCTTCTTAGTTTTTGTCGTGATTAACTAAAGGGTAGGATAACCTTACCTTTCCTATTTATTCATCTTACACAGACTATTGTACGTCATCGCGAAAGCGCTCCAACCGAGCCAAAATCCGCTCCAAACTAAGACCAAAGCGCTCCAATCGAGTCGAAATCCGCTCCAAACTAAGACCAAAGCGCTCCAATCGAGTCGAAATCCGCTCCAAACCCAGGCCAAAGCGCTCCACCTTAGGTTAAACTAGCTCCAAAAATGGCCAAATCCGCTCCAACCCCAGGCCAAACCCTCTCCACCCCAATCCAAAACTTCTACAGATTTTCATTCCGTTTGATCATTTGCTGGTAACGCTTATCAAAGTTTGCTTGTTCTGTATCTTGTATGGGGATGGTAACAATTTCTTCAGTTAACCCTTTTAATGTATCTATCACACGCTCTTTGGCATCCTCCACAGTTAATGAAATCCCTAATAAATCAGAAAGAGAAGCCATCACATCAGGGTCTACCTCTGGATAGGTAAAAGAGGTCTCCTCCTCTTGTTTCGCAATATGATAAAATTCACGAATAAAGGAAGCGCGCGCTTTACTGTTTCCTTCAATGTCTAAATAAATTTGTACGGATATTCCATTTTTTACACGGCGCTGTGAAATACCTGCGAATTTTTTTCCGTTAATACTTAAATCATAATCTCCAGGGCAATACGAACCGACAATTTCATAAGCTTCGATCGCATCCGTGATATCTTGAAACATTGCCTGGACAAAACGCACCATTGCCTCATAGCAGTCATAGATCGATAAGTTCTTTGCTCCAGGAATGATTAAAGAAATATTAAGAACGCCTTCGTCTAAAGCGACAGCAAGACCGCCTGAATTACGAACAATCCCTTGATAATTATTTTTTTTAAGAAAGTCCATGCCTGCTTTGATATGAGGTAAACGAGAATCGGGAATTCCTAAAACGATGGTATTGGGGTGCACCCATAGACGAATAACGGGAGGGGAAACTTCCTCACTGACAGAGATAGCCAGCGCATCATCAATGGCAAAGGATGCAAGAGCCGTATTAGGCTTTCCTGCAACAAAACCTTCCGTAGAATGGTCTATATAACGAAATGTATTATGCCGAATAATTTCTTTCCAATTTTTCATATCTTCATCCTAAACCTTTCATCAGCTAATTAACTATATTATAATATACTAAAAGCATAAGAAGAAAAGAAATATAAGGTATTTTATAAAAAGACTGTACGAAAAAATTGTACAAGCAGAATAAAGAGACAAGCACGCTAAATTTTAGGGGAAGCACGGATGGAGATATTAGTATGGCATATAAAGATGAACAATTAACAGAAGAAAAGGTATTTAAAGACCCGGTCCATCGCTATATTCATGTCCGGGATCGTGCAATTTGGGACTTAATTGCTACACCAGAATTCCAGCGACTGCGGCGGGTAAAGCAATTGGGTACAACCAATTTAACGTTTCATGGGGCAGAGCATAGCCGCTTTAATCATTCGTTAGGGGTCTATGAAATTGTGAGAAGAATTACCAATAACTTTGCAGACCGTGAAAGATGGGACCGAGAACAGCGGCTGCTTTGTCTTTGTGCTGCGTTATTGCATGATTTAGGGCACGGACCATTCTCACACTCGTTTGAGAAAGTGTTTAAATTAGACCATGAGCAATTTACACAGCAGATTATTTTAGGGGATACAAAGGTAAATGAGATTTTGAAAAAAATAGCTGCTGATTTTCCTGAGAAGGTAGCAGATGTTATTGGCAAGACCTATTCTGATAAGCTCGTTGTTAGTTTAATATCCAGCCAAATTGATGCGGATCGCATGGATTATCTGCAGCGGGATGCTTATTTTACCGGAGTGAGCTATGGTCATTTTGATATGGAACGTATTTTACGTGTCATGCGGCCGATGGATGACCAGGTTGTGATTAAATCAACAGGAATGCACGCAGTCGAGGACTACATTATGAGCCGTTATCAAATGTATTGGCAAGTTTATTTCCACCCTGTAACAAGAAGTGCGGAGGTTATTTTATCCAAAATATTTCATCGGGCAAAGGAGCTTTATGAAGATGCTTCGTACCAATTTAAGGTGGAACCGACACATTTTATCTCTTTCTTTGAAAAGAATGTAACGCTAGCGGATTATTTAAAGCTGGATGAAATGATTGTTTATTATTATTTTCAACAATGGCAGGAAGAAGATGATGAGATTTTAGCCGATTTAAGCTATCGATTCATTAACCGCCATTTATTTAAGTATGTAGAGTACAATCCGGATCCGCAAATTAATGCAGGGATGGAACTTTATCAGCTGTTTAAAAAGGCTGGTATTGACCCCGATTATTATTTAGTCGTGGATTCTTCTTCGGATTTGCCGTATGATTTTTATCGTCCGGGAGAAGAGGAAGAACGCCTGCCGATCCATCTATTAATGCCAGACGGCGGACTAAAGGAATTATCACGCCATTCCGATATTGTTGAGGCGATTTCAGGGAAAAAACGTACGGACCATAAGCTTTATTTTCCTAAGGACAGGGTTCAATCCATAGAGGATGCAGATTTAAAGAAACGTATTTTAGATATATTGTACGGGAAGGAATGACCATTTGTGTTAGATAATCATGCGAAACTGCTCTACTTTTTCTCCAAAGCCAATCAAATAACAGGCCGGAAGAAATTGCAAAAGATGATTTATATTTTGCAGCAATGCCGCGTTCCTTTTGAAGAAAAATATCAATTTCATTTCTACGGTCCTTATTCAGAGGAGTTAACATTGCGCGTAGAGGAGCTTTGTAATTTAAACTTTTTAAATGAGGAAAAGGAAGAAAAAAGTAATTACCATCAATATCATTATACGATAACGGAAGATGGAGCAGCTTTTCTAAATCAATTTGAAGTGAATATGCCGGAGATGGAGGATAGAATTAGTGCTTTGCAAGCTTGCAGTGCACGGTTTTTAGAACTTGTCTCGACAGTTTTATATTTTGCTTATTTGTCAAAGGAAGAAATAATTGAAAAGGTGCATACCGTAAAACCGAAGCTAAAATATACAAAAGAAGAAATGGATCAAGCATTTCGGTTTATTGAGGAAATACAGAATAAGCCTTTGCACTAAAAAAGCCTTTTAGAACATGATAGAATAAGAAAAAAGGGTGAAATGAGTCAGGAGGGAAAACAATGACAGAAGAAAATAAAAAGAAAAATACATTTACGATTATCAAAGATGATTCTACCGATGGGCATGGCGGTTATGGAGCAGGAACAATCAGCCTTGAAAACATGTCATCGATTATTGTAGATCCAAATGAAGATAAGGCGTATGTTGATATGGCAGCAATGCATGCAAGAAGTGACGTCGAGCGTCGTGTGAAATGGATTAATAATCGCGAGGAAGTCCAAGGCGGCAAGCTTTATTGGATTGTCTGGGTAACCGTGGAAAAAGGAGAAAATGGTCCTTACTACGCTGGTGTTGCCGGCAGTGAAATTCGCGTAAACCGTGAGATTAAACGAGCTTATAAATCCATGGCAGAACATGTAAAGCATATGGAAAAATCACTAAAAGGCCAAATTATCGTCGAGCATATGGATGATCATTCCAAAAAATTATTAGGTGATTTTCTAAAAGAATTCAAACCGGAAATGTGGGAGAATTCATCTTCCGAGCTTAAAACGCAATTAGGAATTGAAAGTTAAACTATGGCGGAATTGTGAATGAATTATGAACAAATTCAGAAATTCTTGTACTTTTCTTAAATACTTTGTAAACTATGAGTACATGGGCTAACTCATGATTACTAGGACAAAAAAGCAGTCTGTATCCGAGGGTATCGATACAGACTGCTTTTTTGTTGCAAGAAATTATAAAATTTGAATGCTATTGATAACTTAGTTACATAAGCAGCCACGTCTAGCTCCAGCGCCCAGCGACTAGCGAGACTTCCCTCACCTCCGTACGATAAAGAAGACTTAGCGATTGGCAAGCCGTCAGGCGCAGACATAGCTAAAGTCGCACTTATGCCCGTGGTGAAAGTCAACATCGACTCTAGAGATAATGGAAGTCCGACTAAAACCAGGCTAAAGCCTAACGTCGGCATACCCCTAAAGGGGCATGTTTCCTTTATCTCCTACGGCTCAGTCCAGTCCGTACGTCGCTACCCGGGCGCTCTGCGCTTTTGTTCTAATCGTAACCAGGTTTTATTGTAAAAAGAGATTGACGTTCTTAAAACATCGATTCAAACCATTTTTGAAGGATGCCTGTATCTGTATCTGCATCCTCTATTTCTTCCTCGCGATCGTCTGAATCTCCGCTATGGCAGTAGCCTAGTGGTTCTGTACCTTTTTCGTAAAACATAATCCTGCTTTTTTGACAACTTGTATCCGCACGTAACCCGCTAAGAGGATCAATGGGGAGCCCGACGATTCCGGACGGCATTGGGAAAACGTTCTTTCCCTCTTCATCAATTTCTTCCATGTAATTTGCCCATATCTCTTTGGAAAAAGCTGTTTCTTCTACATTTGTCATTTCACGGTGATCGTCATAACCGACCCAAATTCCAGTGGAGATGGATGGACTGTATCCAACCATCCAGCTATCAAAATCGGTTGTTCCAGATTTGCCGGCGTAAATATCGGTTAGCTTATTTTGTAAGCTTGCTCCCGTTACGCGTGTATAGCCGTTTAATGTCTCATCAAACATACCGGTCAGCAGCTGTGTAAGAATAAAAGCCTTCTTCTCGTCTAAAACAGGTTCTTCTTCCGGAGCTTCATGCGAGTAAATGCTCTTTCCATCCGCATCAATAATTTCTTCAATAAGATAAGGGGTAACCGTTTTTCCGCCATTCGCAAGACGAGCGTAGGCACTTGTCAGTTCAACGACAGAAACAGAAGAAGTACCGAGTGCCAGGGAAGGAACGGATTTTAAATCACTTTCAATCCCGAATTTTTTAGCTGTTTCTATAAATTGGTCGACCCCAACATAAAGCGCCGTTTTCACAGCATAGATGTTATCTGATAATGCAATGGCTTGTGCAAGTGTAATTGGCCCATCTGCATAATAACCGTTGTAATTACTTGGCTTGTACGTAGAACCATCTGGCAGTTCAAAAGTAGTTGCTTCACTCGTTAAAGTCGTACTAGATGTGTAGCCATTTTCAAGAGCGGCGTAATATAAAATTGGTTTAAAAGTAGAACCGGGCATCCGCTTTGCATCCATTGCCCGATTGAAAGTGCTCGTTTCATAATTTTTCCCGCCAACCATAGCTACTACTTCACCGGTTTGTGGAATAATCGAAATACCGGCAGTCTCTAAGTCGCTCTTTTCATCTAGGCTTTTCGCTACGGCAGCCTCCATTTGCTTCTGATATTCCATATTTAGTGTCGTATGTAGCTTGTAACCGCCATGTTTTATCTCTTCGATGTCTTTATTTAAAATTTGCGCTGCTTCTTGCAAGGCTTGATCATTAAAAAAGGATGCTTCTTCTTTTGCTGGGGTTTCCCGTTGATAAGTTAATTCTTCATTGATTGCCTCTGTATAGGCAGCCTCAGAAATCATCTCATTTTCAAGCATTTCTTTAAGAATGAGCTGCTGTCTATTGGTTGCCTTCTCCATGTTATTTAATGGGGAATAGTAAGTTGGCCCCTTGGGAATTCCAGCAAGCATAGCCGCTTCTGCCAAGGATAGTGCATAAGCAGACTTTCCAAAGAAATAATTGCTTGCTGCCTCGACGCCGTATGCGCCATGTCCATAATAAATGGTATTCATATATCCTTCTAAAATGGTTTCCTTCGAATAAAACATTTCTAGACGAATTGCGTAAAAGGCTTCCTGAATTTTACGCGACCATGTTTTTTCTGGGGATAAATACAGATTCCTGGCATACTGCTGCGTAATTGTGCTGGCTCCCTCTTTCAGGGATCCGGAAATAAGATTATTCCATAACGATCTTATAATACGAAAGAAATCAAGCCCCTCATGATGAAAGAAACGATTATCTTCAATAACCAGAGTTGCTTGAACAACGGAAGGGTCTATATTTTCTAAAGGAATCCATTCATAAGCATCCCCGAATGACTCTCCAATGATTTCTCCCTCTCGATCATATAAAATAGAGGGTGATTTATCACTGAGATTTGGAGGACCCATTAAATAAGCGAGTAAATAGATAGCTAATATTCCTGCTATAACCAATAGAATGATGTTGCCGATTAGCTTATAGATTAGAGGTATCTCTTTTAATGATTTCATCCTTCATCGTCTCCAAAAAATATATCATCTGTAATCATTTATGATGATGAATCGTGTCAAAATAAACCATATCCTCTATCTATTATGGAAAAAGAAATGACTTTATAAACCTAATGATTAAAAACCCGATTTTTAAGCCAGCAAGAGTATTGCTTATCATGGGGGTTTATCGCTATAATAAATTTAAGCCAAACTTTAACCCTTGCCCCCAATAGGGAGCAAGGGTCTAAAATTGTTTGCATATCAATAAAATCTATATTTTATTTCCTTGTAATATACGCATAATATACAAATTTTTATTCCAATTTATCGATAGCTTTTATCAATTGTTCTATATTTTTATGAGTATATACTTTTTCTGTTATATCATCTAAAGCATGCCCGAGAATTTTTTTCACAGCAGTTCGATTGACATCTATATTATCCATCATGGTAGCAAATGTGTGTCTACAATCGTGCGCTCGGTGATGTTCCATTTGTAATTTTTTCATAATTTTTAACCAGTAGTTTTCACGATAATTTTTATATGTCATTCGTTGCTTACTCCTGTTGTGAATTAGATATTTAGAACCTTCGTCCATCCGGTTAGCAATTAAAGGAAGTATTTTTTTGTGAATCGGTATAATTCTATTCGTTCCAGCCTCGGTTTTAAAGCCACCAATCATATACCTTTCCTCTAAATGTATATTTTCATTTTTTATTTCAACCAATTCCCCTGGGCGTAGTCCTGTATAAATCATAATCAATACAGTATCAATGTTATCGACTGTGTTGATGTTGTCCCACAGCTTTTGGATTTCTTCTTCCGTGAATGGTTCTCTATCTGTTTTTTGTCCGGTTTTTTTAATGGTCACAAATTGAGCATAACTTTTTTCCACAATATCATTTTCCATTGCGAACTTATACATCTGGTTATACGTTTTAAGGATGTTAGCTTTCGTGCTATCCCCATATTTACAAGAATCAATAACATCTTGCAAATGAGACTTTTTAAGATCCTTGAATTTCTTATTGTGAATGCTTTTAGAGTGATCAAACCCTTGCTTATAAGCAATTTTACTGGATTTCTTTTCACTTTCCGATGTATTTTTGAATTTATCATGATAAAAAAGCTCATACATTCCCTTGAACGTAATCTTCCTTTTATCTATGTCATAGGGATTATTGTTATAATGAACGAGAGCTTCATTAGCTTTCGCCTGACTAGCATAAGTTCCTAGATATTTATATAGCTGTTTCCCATTCTCGTCATAGCCATCTGTTACTCTAGCTGCATATGGCTTTCTGCGATTACCACTAAGTTTCACAACTCCTCCATAACCATTTGGGTTTCTCATATTCAACACTCCCTATACTTTTTATTTTTCAATGTACCATCTTGGCACTTCTGCATAATCAACTAACTTTCCAATTAATTCACCTTCTTCATTTCGATGAATCGATTCATAAATGGGCAGCTTTACCGTTTCCTTCATCGCTTTTTGCTTTCTCTTGTCCTCTAGTGATGTGATTCTCACATGATTCCCTCCCGTAAGTAATGTTTATTTTGGTAAATTTCAAATCTTTTCCACGCGAATTCATAATCAACATTGAAATGATCAACAATATCTTTTACGCTGTTTATTTTTAACTCATCCAACATAAAAGTTGGCACACAAAAATGGTAAGCAAAATAATTAGCCTGGTATTCCTGTAAATCAATAAACAGTTTGTTCATAACTAGCTGAATGCCACAATGTCTAAGATAATGGCAAACCTCATGACCAAACATCATCCATTCTTGTCTTGGCGTTCCTTTATTCAAAATGATTTCATTATCCATTCTAAAAGACCTCTTCTCGTAAGAAATCACGACTCCCAATAATCTAGCGATCAAAAACATGTCCATTTCAGATGGTTTGACAATGCCCATTCTTAAATATATCTGGTGAATAAAATCCTCTAGGTGCGAATACAAACTAAAACCCCCGAATTAAAGAATATATGTTCTGTTTAAGGTTATAATAGAAGGCATGCCTAAGCACACCCTCAGTTGATTTATTAATTATTTTCAAATCTATACAACAAGTTAGACAATTCATTCCTAATACCATTAAAAGAACTTAATGTTTTGATCGCATTGATATCATTTGTCGTTAAAGTATAGTCGAGTTCTCCTTTACTGCCTTCAAACCTCATTTTCACTTCGTCAGCCTCGACAATTTCTTCGATTAATTCTTCATCGACATTTGTTTTGATATCTTCCTCTCTGATTAACCTACCCCCAAGAGTTTCAGTATCAAAGTCAAAAGTACCAATGGTTTCTCTTTCACCATCTATATTAAAAATAACGTCATCGGCGAATAACCAATTTTCTTTTTCAAACCCAACTAATAGATTCATTGTATTGTCCTCAGTAGTAATAAAAGGCACGATATAATTTTCGCTGCTAATATCATTCAAACCTTTATAATATATAGTAGATACCTCATCAAAATCATCGTACTGGATCTCAATATCCTCCATATAATCTTGTATAGGCTCTAATATTTCTATGATTTCATTTGCTGAGTCATATTCCGAAACGTCATTATTATCTACATAAGTTGAGGCTGTATCATATATTTCTTTATATTCAGCCTTGTTCAAAGCGTTTTTATAAAACACAACATTTTCCTCATTTGAAAAGAAATCCTTCCCGGATATTTCTGATAAATCAACAGGTGGATTATCAATATCAATTTCGCTATTAAAGATTACTCCAACAAGGTAATAATCATCATGAGCTCTTTTGAATTGTCTTGAAGCATCTTGTGCACCTTTATCTATGCTATCATAGAAAAAATCAAACGTTTCTTGACTTAAATCTTTGTTGTTTCCGTTATTTCGTAAAACTATACCAGATGCATATTCAGAATCATCAACGTAATATACAAACATTCTAAATGCAGAATTATCGCTGTCAATCACATCTATGTTCATATTTTCATATTCAAAGCTTTGTAAAGAGTCTTCCTGACCTTCGAATAATTCAGCATTAAAGATATCTTCTGTTCGTAAACCTAATTTCTTTTTTAAATCCAATTCCTTGTCGGAAGAATCCTCTTTATCAGTTTCGCTATCAACATTTTCCGCCTGAAGCTCTTCGTTTTTCTCGCTAGGATTATCACTTTCTGAATTATCGCCGCAAGCAGAAAGAATTAGAACCAAACTTACAAACACAAATAAATATTTCTTCAAACTATCTACCCCTCTATTTATCCTCTATCTATATCAAAGCCATTCTCTATTTATTTTGGCTCTTTTTGAATTTAATAAATTCGTACACATCTTTTAAATCATCTGCGGTTAAAGTTTCCATCTCATGAAACATTAAATCAATATCAGGGAACTCTGTAACGATTTTATTTTTATAGTAATCAAATTTATTTTGTTCAGTTTCGTGCCCTAATAAATAGTCTGTACTTACATTATATAATTTAGCTAGGTCTCTAATTATTTCCGGATCCGGTTTCCTTGTTCCGTTTTCATAACCGGATAGAGTATTGCTTCTAACGCCGATTTTATCAGCTACAAATTTTTGCAAGTATCCGTTTTTTTCACGCAGTTCTTTTAATCTTTTAGGCAATATAGATTCATTCAAATTCAGAACCACCTTTCTTTAAAGGCGATTATATCGCAAAATATGATATTTTAATCAAAAAATCGCAAAAAGTGAATTAAACTATTGACTATCACAAAATGCGATGGTATATTATAAACAAGAAATCACAAAATGCGATTTCGGAAAGGGGTGAGAATAATGATTAAAAATAGTCAAATCAACAATAACTTAAAGAGATTTAGAGATTCAAGAGGTTTAAAATCTAAATTCGTCGCGAAAAAGCTTGGTATTTCTCCAAATTACTATTCTCAAATAGAAAATGGACACCGTTCACCACAACTCGAACACTTATTAAAATTAAAGGAATTATATAATGTGAGCCTCGATGAAATTTTTTTTGATAATAAAATCGCAAAACGCGATAAAGAAAAGGAAATCATCTAAACAAACCATCAAATCACATAGGAGGTACTAAAAATGAACCAATTAACAAAATTATTTGAAGGTAATCAATTACGCATCGTCGAGCAAAATAATGAACCTTGGTTTGTTGCTAAAGATGTATGCGGCATTTTAGAAATTAATAATAGCAGACAAGCTTTATCACGCTTAGATGAAGATGAAAAAGCTGGTGTCACTTTAAATGACGGCAGCCAAAACAGGACCTACCAAGCAGTAAATGAATTTGGTTTATATAACTTAGTCTTATCTAGCCGCAAACCAGAAGCAAAACAATTCAAGCGATGGATAACACATGAGGTTATCCCATCAATCAGAAAACACGGAGCATATGCAACACCATCGACAATAGAAAACATAATCAGCGATCCGGATTTTGGAATCCAACTTCTTTCCAATTTAAAAGAAGAAAGAGAATTCCGGATGCGACTTGAAAAGCAACAAAGAGAAGATGCACCTTATACAACCTTTGGAAAAGTAGTATCTCAATCAGATGCTTCCGTGAATATCGGAACATTTTCAAAAATGATGTACGACCAGCACGGTGTAAATATTGGCCGAAATAAAATGTTCCAATGGCTAAGGGACCGCGGTTACCTAATTAAATCTGGCCGTGAAAGAAATAATCCAAAACAACAATATATTGAGCAAGGATTGTTTGAAACAACTGTATCTGTCATTAGCAGAACACAGGGTGATGTAGAAACTCTGACAACATTAATCACTGGTAAGGGCCAGGTGAAGTTATCAGAGAAACTACTTCAAGAGTTCGGTGTCTTTCATTAAAACAAGCAAACTAGAAACCAACTGAGTTTTTCTTACCGATTGAGGGTGTCGGTAATTTAATTATAGCAATATACAAATCTATTAAAAGGCACTTTGCACGAAGAGCAACGTTGTTGCAGATTATGCAACAAAGGAGGTGATTTCATGGATTTCACGGAAGGGGAGTTGCTGCGAAGAATGCGAGCTTTAGCTGGGTATACCCAAACCCAAATGGCGAAGCTGATGAATTGCGATAAGTCAACGATTTCTCGCATGGAAAAAGGACTTATTGCGCTAACTCTATCGAACGCAATGCGGTGGGCTCATAAAACGAACAATCAAGATATGCTGATTGCCTTTATAGCAGGTGGACAGGTAATGGCAGAATCGATAGCAACTTCCGGGATACTAGGTTTTGCATCTATGTTATTTATCAAGATTTTATAGGAGGAGAGAACAATGAACAAAAACGTAAAGGTAGCAGAAGCTGCACAAATTTTAGGTAAGTCACAACAGTTTGTGCGTATTGGGTTGCAACGTCAATTACTTCCTATTGGGACAGCTGTTCCGACATCAGAAGGCAGATGGACTTATCACATTTCAAGAAAGAAACTTGAAGAATACATTGGAGAGGTGGAGTCAGCATGAAAAACATTTTCGAAAGATTCAGAGATGAAAAGAGTTGCTATATATACAACCGAGAATTAGAAGGAAAAGCATTAAAAGAAGGCAATGTTTCAAAAGCTCTTGCTTATGCAGAAAATGCAACTAGATCGCTAGAAGAAATCAACAAGATTGAAAAATACATCGCAGAATTGAACGCAATCAAAATGATAGTTGTCGCAATCGAGCAAGATCATGAAGATTTCATGAGGTCCCGCATATGAGTGAACGCTTTTACAAGTGGTTTCACGTGTTGGGTTATATAGCGGCATTAGCATTTCTGTACTACATGATGACTTCAATTTAAGGAGGTGAATATGATGGACATACAGCA
>NZ_BORO01000047.1 GCF_018333215.1 Oceanobacillus sp. J11TS1
ATGGTTCATAGGCCAAGCCCCAACTATGAAAAAAAGTGTTGACCTTACCACGAAGGCTACCATGCCCACCACTCCATGTAAAACCGGCGCACTACCTGGGGATTTACACATACTTATTGACAGTACCTCGGGTGGAGCGCTTGACTCTTTTTTGGAGCGCGTTCGACATAGATTGGAGCGCTTTCCTCGATTTCCGAGCGACTCTAATTCGAACTGGCTCTGATTCGTTCAGCTTTTAAAAAAGCCATTATCCTGGTACTCGAAGGATAATGGCTTTTTTATTATTTCGATTTATGATAAAAGGATTGTGGAACGTCTGAACGGAAAAACATGAGTTTATTTGTTCTTGGATGATAAAATGCTAATGCTTTTGCATGTAAGCCTAGCCGACCAATCAAACGGCGATGACCTCCGCCATATTTCTTGTCGCCCACTACTGGATGACCGAGTTCCTTCATGTGGACACGAATCTGGTTCTTTCTTCCAGTTTCTAACTCTACTTCAAGTAAAGAAAAATCTTGATTGGATTGGATGACACGATAGCGCGTAGCAGCACGCTGCCCATCATTTTTTATACGGCTAGAATACATCTGATGTGTTGCACTTTCTTTTAACCAAGAGACAATATAGCCCTTTTCTTTTTGAACCTTTCCTTCAACCAAAGCTACATAGGTTCTTTCCTTAATGATATCTTTCCAATTATCTTGGAGTTGACGTTTTACCTTCTCACTTTTCGCAAAAAGCATGACACCAGATGTTTCTTTATCTAAACGATGTACAACAAAGATACGATTGGTTGGATCCTCTTGTTTCACATAATCCATTAACTGGTGAAAGGCTGTTTGACGTCTTTCTTCCTTTGTAGCGATAGATAGAAGTCCCGCTTCCTTATCAATTACAATGATATCGTCATCTTCATAAATAATCGACATCCCAATAAAGACTTCTTGTTTTACAGCCTCTTTATTCTTTAAAACTTTAACAACTTGTCCCTTTTCCAGCATATAGTTATGCTGTGTTTGTATACGATCGTTCACAGAAACCTGACCTCTTGTTAAAATGGACTTTACCGAATTACGACTGCGGTTTCCCATGACTTCTCTAAGAAAAGGAAACAGCTCCATTGACTCCGTAACTTCATAAGTCAGATAAGGGGCGGTCTTTTTCGATCGAGGACGCTTTTTGTTTTTCATTTAATAACTCCTTTAATCTTCTGCTGTATTGAAATGTCTATTTCTGCAAATTATCTATCTATTCAGTATAAGGAATTAAAAATCAATCCTCATCCTTCACATCTATATCTTCTGGAATTGGTTCGTCCAGGTACGCCTGGATTAACTTCCTATACTTTTCAACTTGTTCGAAATAGGTCGTAAATTGCTGTTTATTAATTAAATAGTTTTCCCCGTCATAAATCGCGCGTATCTTTCCTTGTAAAACATAAGCACGCACAATAGATTCATCTAATGCTAAATATGCCGCTGTCTCCTTTATTGTTAAATACATTTAAATATATTGCTTTTGAAGGACGTCATGATACGCTTCATTTTTCTGCATTTGTTTTTTTGCAAACGGACATAAAGGGATAACATATTTATCATTTTCTCTTGCATATTGAACCACATGTTCCAGCAGCTGTTGAGCTATTCCTTGACTTCGGAGTTCTTTTGCGACATACGTGTGATCAATAACCAAACGATTCGATCCTGATTGAACAAAAGTTATTTCTGCTTCTGGGTCTCGAATGTCCTCTCCAACATAAAATTTAGTCTCTCCTTTATGAATTGTAGCCATTTTAGCCCTCCTAAAATTCAACATTATCTTACATTATACTCTTTCAAGTTTCTTGTCTCAAGATATTATTTATGTAAGCGTTTCATATAATAGGACGAAATATTTTTAGTTTACCTAATACTTCTTTTAGCCCTGCTTCCAGATGAATTGGTCCTTTTTCGTTTCCATCCATTACCTTATCTTCCAAATGAACATTAAGGTACGAAGCAAACCAATTCACCTTATTAAAGCACTTTTTTATAAAATCCCAAGGTGGCGTATTATATTAAAATGGTACATCGGCAAAACCCTTTTTCTAGTAATCCTTAAATCGACTTTCCACGTAACCAGGAATCGACCAGATATTTTCTCCATCTTCCTTTGCTTCTTCTTGAGCTTCTTCTAACTCATCCAAGTATTTCGTATTTGGTTCATAAACAAAAGCAACTCTTGCATATCCTTCTTCCACTAACATTTGATTGACGTTTTCCCCATCAACCCAAATATATGCAAGCATTCGATCATAGTCATCTCTGTCAGGGGTACCTCTTTCTAATTCTACCTTTTCTCCTTCAGGCATCAGCTTTTTGGCAAAGTCACTTGCCTCCTCACCAAAAGGCTGGACTTCCGTATTAGGCTTCACACTTTCCGGGGTATCAATTAACAGTAAACGAACACGCTCTCTCGTCCCATCTTCAAGGTGTACAATAACTGTATCACCATCCACAACCCGTTCGATGGTAACGAACTCTCTCCCCTCTGCTGGATTGCTTTCTCCCCAAAATTCAAGCAGCCCGCACCCTGTTAAAACAAACAGCAGTGCAAGCATCATACATATTCGTTTCATGTTTCCCTACAACCTTTTCTCTCTAAATATCATTCACCCGACAAATTAATAACCAAGATCATGTTGATATAAATTAATCGATGGTGTTTCTCCGTTTAAATAACTTTTTAAATTAGGAATGAATATATCCTCTATTACACGCTGATTGTAGAACTCTGTTGCTCCTGCAGTATGTGGTGTAAGAATCACGTTTTCCATTTCCCAGAGCGGGCTAGACTGTTCTAATGGTTCATTTTCAAATACATCCAATCCAGCACCGGCAATTTCATTTTTCTCTAGCGCTTCTATGAGTGCCTTTTCGTCCACAATTGGGCCGCGTCCGATATTGACGAAGAAAGCATCGTTTTTCATCTGTTTAAATTGTTCTTTACCGATTAGATGGCGGGTATTCTCTGTTAATGGTAAAGTAACTACAACAAAATCACTTTGAGAAAGCACCTCATCCAGCTGATCGGTTTGATACATTTCATCCACATACGCTGTGTCTTTACCAGAATGACGAACACCGAGAACTTTCATTCCAAAGGTTTTCGCAATTTTCGCCGTTTCTTTTCCTATTTCACCTACGCCAAGAACACCAATGGTTTTCCCATGAATTTCTCCACGAAGATGGGCATGATGCCAAGTCTTTTCCTGCTGCTGTCTAACGTAAGTATGAATCAATCTAGTAAAGCCAAGAATATAAGCGAAGATCGTTTCTGAAATGGGATAGGCATGTACGCCATTAGCACTTGTCAGTTTAATTTGTTTCTCTGCTATTTGGCTTAAGTTTAAAGAATCAACGCCTGCACTCCAGGTCTGCACCCATTTCAGCTGATCGCTTTCTAAATACGTATTCTCTTTATCCTTTCGCCAATTAACAAGAATTTCTGCTTTTTTGAGAATATCATCTGAAAGCTCTTTTCCTACTTGAATATCCCAATCTCCAGCAACCTTTTGAATTTCTTTTACGTATTTTTCCTCTAGGTTTAAATGAATTGCCATTGTTCTTTTCGCCATCGTTCCTCCTATCCGACACCATTACAAAAGCTGGCACCTATTCTTATATTTTATTATGTTCATCTTAGCAATTGCTTCGACATATCGCAATGACTGCGCATTCTTTGTATTTTCGTGAAACTAGTAATACAATGTGAACGTAGCTTATTTAAATATAAAGTAGGAACGGAATCACTACAGCTGATTTCGAAAGGAGAACCAACCATGAATGCAAACCAATTACCGGAAGCAGTTCAACAGCTGCTGGAACAAAATAAAAAACAAGTAACAACAAACCAAGAACTGATTCGTTCAGGGGGCTACCTACCTCCAAACGAAGAATTATTAATTGATGCGATTGTTGCATTAAGTATGGGTAAAAATATCCTATTAAAAGGACCAACCGGAGCAGGAAAAACAAAATTTGCAGAAACACTTTCTTCCCTATTCGAGCGTCCTATGTACAGCGTCAATTGTTCCGTGGATTTAGATGCAGAAAGCCTAATGGGCTTCAAAACGCTTGCCTATGAAGAAGGAAAGCAAACCATTGAGTTTATCTCTGGTCCCGTAACAAATGCGATGAAACAAGGAACTTTCCTTTATATTGATGAGATCAATATGGCAAAGCCGGAGACGTTACCACTGATTAATGGTGTGTTAGATTATCGTCGGACAATTACCAATCCGTTCACGAATGAAATCGTCACGGCTGCAGAGGGATTCGGTGTCATTGCAGCGATTAATGAAGGTTATATTGGTACAGTTCCATTAAACGAAGCACTTAAAAATCGCTTTATTGTCATCGATGTTCCATATATCCAAGGCGATCAGCTTGAGCAATTAATTACGGATTCAACCAATCTAAAGGATAAGCAGCTAATCGGACATTTTGTTACCCTGTCCAATGATTTAATCACGGCAGTGCGTCAAGGAAAACTGTCAGAGGATGCTGCTTCCATCCGTGCATTATTAGATGCTTGTGACCTTTCTACTTATCTTCCGCCGAAGCGTGCTGTTTTGCGCAGCATTGTGGATAAGCTAGATGAAGACCGCGAGAAAGCATTTGTTGAGAACCTGGCGGATACCCTATTTTAAGTAAAGGAGCAATGTTTATATGTATCGATTCCACCAGACCAAAGTAGATACCCATTTATTCATGCAATTGCAGGATCTGACTACTGTCTTGGCAAACAATGAACAGCTGCAATTCGAGTCTAGCTTTGGCTCCTTTATTGATTTAGTAGAAAATAAAGTGACTGTAAGCCGATTTTGGGACCGTCTAACGCCAGAAATGAAAGAGGCTGGTGCCAAATCCGATGTTATTTTGCGGACGTTGGGCACTTTACATTTAACAGATGTACAAACCATGCAACGTTTTAAAGAGGATATCAGAGAATCTTCTCTTCCTAAATTCGCCATACAAGTGCTGACTTTATTGGAAGATATTCGCCTAGAGGATACGATTCGCAGACAACGTCCTGGTACAAAGCGAAACTTTCATTACCGGCAAAAATATTTTCATCATTATTTCACAACGCAATTGCAGGCTAACGTGACACGTAGTTATGTTACCGATGAGGTTTTTTGTATGATATATTTATTACTTTTTGCTAACCAGCCAGACCCGAGCTTTCCACGTGTCGAAAGAGAGCAGCTGGACATGCTGGATACTCTGAAGGCCCATCTTTACAGCGTTTTTGAAGCAAAACATACAAGGGACACTGTTGCTTTAACCGAACAAATTGTTCAAAAAATGCAAAGAGCAGGCTATACGGATTCCATCCATGAATATTTTATACTCCCAATCGGGCACGTCGAAACATATGAGAAAAATACACTGTTTGACGAACTGACGCGTACGGATCCACTTGTCAATGAGGATGAACAGGAAGAGACAAATGAAGAGAATGAATACTTTGATGAAACCTTCTCTACATGGCATCGCGAAAATAAAAATGATGAGCGCAAACAAAACTTCCTGCAATTTGAATTAGAGCAAGGAACAAAAACCTCTATGCTTGGAGGCGGCGCACGCGAAACAGAAGACGGCGACCAGGCTGTTGCTGCGATTCAGGGTGCTTCCGGTCAAAGCAAACAAAATGATTACTCAGATAAAGAAGCTTTAACAAAAGAAGAAAATACGAGAGAAGACAGTAGTGAATCGAGCTTCGGTAAAGAAAATGAACATGCTCAAATGTTTTCGAAATACGCTGAAACGCCGACAGAAGAGGAAGAAATACAATATCGCCAATTCGTGGAAGAAATTGATCCTTATAAAAGAAAACTTGCCAAGACCATTCAATTAACCTTGGAGCATAAACAAAACGCACCCAGAACGGATTTATTGTTTGGCAGACTTTCTAAAAAGCTGCTTCCTATCTTTTTAGAGGACTCTCCCCGCGTTTTTTATAAAAAGGAACAAGAATCAAAAGAATTTGATGCTGTTTTTACGCTATTAATTGATTGCTCTGCTTCCATGGAAAATAAGATGGAGGAAACGAAACGTGGTGTAACCCTCTTTCATGAGGTCTTGAAAGAATTGCGCATCCCTCATGAAATTATTGGTTTCTGGGAAGACGCAAATGAAGTAAAACAAGATTATCAACCGAACTATTTGCAGTATATACAGACACTCGAAGATTCTTTATACCACGAAAAAGGGGCCAAAATCATGCAGCTGGAAGCGCAAGAAGATAATCGCGATGGCTTCAGTATTCGTCATGTTACGAAAAGGTTAATCAGCCGAAATGAAAAGAACAAATTCTTACTTATCTTTTCAGATGGACAGCCCGCTGCGTCCGGCTACGATCAAAATGGCATTGTAGATACGTATCAAGCAGTATCTAACGCTCGCAAGCACCAAATTGATGTAGTTGGTATGTTTCTCGCAAACGGGCAAATTGAAGAGAATGATGATACGATGATGCAAAATATTTACGGGAAAGAGCGCGTTATGGTTCCAGATGTGAGCGCCTTGCCAGAACACTTCACTCCCCTGCTAAAACGATTATTATTGAAGGCAATCTAAGCAAAGGTTCAGATAGCGATTTGAAATGGAGTTAACTCAAACCGCTAACGAACCAAAAGCGCAAAGCGCCCGTTCTAGGGTTGTGATTACCAATGTTGTCAGGTTGATAAAAATCATTACATATTAAACGCAATATGGATAGAAGTGAAACCTAGCTAGCGTAGTGTTTTTCCGTAGCGTGCATTAACCTGACAACATAGTTGCGATTACTCGCCCCACCGAAACCATTTGCAAAACTTTTATACTTTCAATAAAAAAGGCAGCAATTAGATTGCTGCCTTTTTTATTGAACTTCCATATGCAAGTCGCCTGTTTTTGCCCAGCCTTTCATTCGTAATGCTTGATAAGTTATTACCGAAATGATTGCTGGAGTAATAACACCGACAACAATATACATCATTAATACGCCGATTCCTTGATTTGCTAATATATTTAAAGGTGCAATAAATGAGTTTAATCCTAAACCAGCCAGTTCATATGGCACTTCAAATTTAAATAATAAAATAGCGATTGGTGCACATATTATAGATGACAGAAAAGGTCCAATTACTATCCGTGGATTTTTAACGATATTTGGGACCTGCACCTTTGGCGTTAAAAAGGACTGTGCAATATTTGCACCTAAATTATTTTGTTTGATAGACATTGCTGTAAATCCTGCAAACTGTGCTGTACAGCCGATAAGTGCTGCTGCACTTGAAACTGGATCAAGCTGTAATGCAATAGCAATCGCTGCGGAAGATGCTGGCGACATTAAAAAGATACTCCACACCAAAGAAATAACAACTGCTGAAATAAAAGGTGACCCAACAGTGGAATTGGCAATTATCTGACTAATTTTTTCAAGCAATGGTGTCGTTACAAATGCAAGTCCTACTCCCGACACGCCACCCACAAAAATAGAACAGAAGGGAATTGCCAGCATGTCCAATGATGTTTTTCCTGTGACGCGTTTTCCGACCCAAGTAGCGATAACTGCTGCAAGCACTGCACTGATTGGCTGTCCTGTAGCCAATGTCCATGCTCCATCCGCAGTAACGGATAATGCATTCGCACCGATCGTACTCGATGCCATCGCACCAAAAATAACTAACGTGTTACCGCCAAGCTGATACGCTATTCCAGCACCAATTGCCGGAGCAAGCATAAGCTGAGCAGCATTACCTATTAATAGAAAACCTTCCCACCCTGTAAATGTTCCGATTGTTTCAATTAATAATCCGATACCAAGCGTCACTAATACGGCATTAGCTAAACCCTGTGATGCTTTGTACATTCGATCAATGATGTATTTTCTAGTTGTCTCTTTCACTTTCCGATCCTCCTAAACCCTTACTCCCATGCCTTTTCTTTCAATAAAGTGGGAAATGTTATTCCATTCTAAAAAGAAAGTGTCATTTATAATAAACCTTTTTCTCATTCGCGTCAATAATTATTTTCTTCTGAACATTTGTCTATATGCCAGAAAATGAACGATTTTGGTTGTTTTCGATTGGATTTAATGCTAGTATCAAATTAAGAGGTGAAGATATGCTAACAGATGAACGTCATCAATATATATTACAGCGCCTAATTGAAAGCGGTGTAATTAAATCTGTTGATTTAATCGAGAGCCTTGGTTGTTCTGAGTCTACAATACGTAGAGACCTTGCTCAACTAGAAAGTAAAGGACTGCTGCTCCGCATTCATGGTGGAGCAAAATTAAACGCTACATTTGGAACGGAACTAACATATCAGGAAAAAACGGTCAAAAACAGTCAGCAAAAAAAGAATATAGGAAAATTTGCCGCATCTCTTTTAGAAAAGAATGATGTCATTTATCTAGATGCCGGCACAACAACGCTAGAGATGATTCCATTCCTTTCTGATTTGTCCATTACCGTTGTTACAAATGGTATTGCACATGCTTCTATGCTGGCAGATAGACATATCGAGTCCTACCTCGTAGGCGGTAAGTTAAAACATTCTACGAAAGCGATGGTAGGCGCACCTAGTCAACGTTTTTTAAAGAATTATCAATTTACAAAAGCCTTTCTCGGTATAGACAGTATTGATATGACATACGGCTGTACAACACCAGATCCTGAGGAAGCATCCATGAAACAATTAGCAATCGAACAAGCTGCCGACACTTACTTACTTGCAGATGACAGCAAATGGAATAAGGTCAGCTTTGCGAAAATATGTGATATTTCCGATGTGTCGTTTATTACAAATAAAGTATCAAATATACATCAGCCCTATTTAAGGCACACAACTATTTTGGAGGTGGATTAGATGATTTATACAATAACCTTAAACCCATCGATTGATTATATTGTTCCTGTAGATCAAATTGAATTAGGCGGGCTTAGTTACATGAATAATGACTATAAGCTGCCTGGAGGAAAAGGAATTAATGTATCACGAATTTTAAAAGCTTTATCAACAGATTCCGTTGCTCTTGGATTTATTGGAGGCTTTACAGGTAAATTCATTGAAGATGCACTAAATCAATTAGATGTTCGGACAAACTTTGTCAATATTAAAGAAGATACACGCATCAATATTAAACTTAAATCCGATCAGGAAACAGAAATTAACGGCCGCGGTCCTGCTTTATCAGATAAAGAAGTGAACCTGTTTCTTAAACAATTAGAAGATATTAAAAAAGGGGATACAGTTATTTTATCCGGAAGTAAACCGCCTTCTTTAGCCAATGACTTTTATGAACAACTAATTCAGCAAGTAACACGTCAAGGAGCCGAATTTGCGATTGATACCACTGGAGCAGCACTGGAAGCGTCTTTAAGCTATAAACCATTGTTGATTAAACCAAATATCCATGAGCTTGAAGCATTATTTGATGTGAAACTGGAAACCGATCAAGAGGTCATTTCTTACGGGAAAAAGCTTTTAGAAAAAGGAGCCAAACACGTTATCATCTCCATGGGTGGAGACGGCGCTTTGCTTATAGCTGAACAAGGAACGTATAAAGCCGCGGCCCCTAAGG
Organism: Oceanobacillus sp. J11TS1; assembly: GCF_018333215.1. GTDB lineage: Bacteria > Bacillota > Bacilli > Bacillales > Amphibacillaceae > Oceanobacillus. Next base: position 9,619 of record NZ_BORO01000047.1, read on the forward strand.
GTAGACTAATTAATTCCGTTGGTGCTGGTGACTCGATGGTGGCAGGATTTATCAGTTCCTACTTAAAAACAAAAGATCCTGTAAAATCTTTCAAAACATCTGTGGCTTCCGGCAGCGCAACCGCTTTTGCAGAGGATCTTGCCACTACCGAAGAAATTGAAAATCTATTACCTTACGTACAAGTAGAAATTATTAAATAGAAAGGATGACAAACATGCAGGTTACAGATTTATTAAAGAAAGATGTTATGCTTTTAGACCTTCAAGCAACATCCAAAGAAGCTGCAATTGATGAAATGATTGCAAATCTCTATAAGCATGGTATCGTTTCTAACCAAGAGTCTTTTAAAGAAGCAATTATAGCGCGTGAAGAACAGTCATCTACCGGTTTAGGTGACGGTATTGCGATGCCGCATGCAAAAACAGCAGCAGTCAAAGAGCCTACTGTACTTTTTGCAAAAAGTAAAGCAGGTGTAGATTACGATTCCTTAGATGGACAGCCTGCTCACCTCTTCTTTATGATTGCTGTTCCTGAAGGCGGAAATGACACCCATTTGCAAACATTAGCAGCTCTCTCTCGACTTTTAATGGAGCCAGACTTTGTAAATAAATTAAAAGAAGCTGCTACTCCTGATGAAGTACAAGCGCTGTTTATCGAAGCGACACAAGAAGATGAAACTTCGGATGAGACAGAGGAAACGGAAGAAAGTACGGAGGAAGCTACCACAAACGAAAAGCCATTTGTCGTAGCAGTTACAGCATGCCCTACTGGGATTGCACATACCTATATGGCAGAGGATGCTTTGAAGAAAAAAGCAAAAGAAATGGATGTAGACATCCGCGTTGAAACAAATGGTTCGGACGGTACAAAGCATCGTTTAACAGCAGCAGAAATTGAACGAGCTTCCGGCGTTATCGTAGCTGCTGGCAAAAAAGTAGAGATGGAACGTTTTGATGGAAAACATCTTATCGAACGGCCAGTAGCAGACGGTATTAAAAAAGCGGAAGAACTGATTACAAAAGCAGTGAACCAAGATGCGCCTGTTTACCATGCAACTGGGGGAAGTTCTCAAGGTTCTGAAGATGATGGACAATACGAAAAACAATCTACTTGGGGTAAGATTTATAAAGATTTAATGAACGGGATTTCTCATATGCTTCCATTTGTTATTGGCGGCGGTATTTTAATGGCTATCTCCTTCCTGTTTGAAAGTGTAGTAGGAGATGATTCACAGCTTTTCCTTTTCTTTAATACCATTGGGGATACAGCATTTAGCTTCTTAATCCCAATTCTTGCTGGTTATATTGCCATGAGCATCGGTGACAGACCTGGTTTAATGCCTGGTGTGGTAGCTGGTATGATGGCAGTAGACAGTAATGCTGGTTTTATCGGCGGTCTTATCGGCGGTTTTGCTGCAGGTTATATTATGGTATTAATCAAACATCTATTAAGAAAAATGCCACAATCCTTAGCAAGTATCAAACCTATTTTATTATTTCCAGTAATCGGTCTGCTCGTAACTGGAGCGGCAATGTATTTTGCAATAGGTCCAGTCTTTGCAACAGTAAACAACTTTATTTTAAATTTCTTAGAAGGACTTGGTACAGGAAATATTGTTTTACTAGGTATTCTTCTTGGCTATCGATATGGGTGGACCATTTAATAAAGCAGCATATGCGTTCTCTATCGGTATTTTCACCGATACTGGAGACGGAGCATTTATGGCAGCTGTTATGGTCGGCGGGATGGTTCCTCCATTGGCTATTGCGCTTGCTACAACATTCTTTAAAAATAGATTTACTGATGAGGAGCGTAAATCTGGAACAGCCAATTATATAATGGGACTCTCCTTTGTTACAGAGGGAGCCATTCCATTTGCAGCAGCAGATCCATTACGCGTTATCACCTCATCTGTTATCGGAGCAGCCATCGCGGGAGGATTGACACAGTTCTTTCATAGTACCATTCCAGCACCACATGGCGGGATATTTGTTGTCCCACTTGGTGATGCACCAATATTTTTCTTACTTTCATTGATCATTGGTGCTGTTATTGCGAGTATTATTCTTGGCTTATGGAAGAAACCAGTCACCAAGACAGAATAAAAATTTCGAAACTATTGAGGCTGGGACAAAACCCAGTAAAAACAGAAAAGTGACTTTCTACAAAGATAAGTAGGAAGTCACTTTTTTAATTTGATTAAAAAATAAAATAAATGTACAAAAAAAGGATACCTTCTGATAAAGT
>NZ_BORO01000048.1 GCF_018333215.1 Oceanobacillus sp. J11TS1
AAAGGTATTTTGATTTATACTTTGAGACATGGTAGGGTCTCCTTTCTTGATTTTTTGTCCAATTTCGAGGGTACCCTACCTCTTTTTTTATCTCAACTATTTTACACAAACTATTTTACGTCATCCTAACTTTCTTTAAAAAGTTATAAAGTTATATATGGACTATTAAAAACTATAAGTAACTTGACTCTTGCAAAAAATATGTCGTCAATTTTTGTTGAACAGTGACTAGTTTTGAAAAGTTTTCCCGAAAATAGAAGGACATCCCCTTTTTGTGGTATTGGAAGGTAACCACACCAAAACCAAACCCAAAAAGGAGATGTCTAAGGTTATGATATTATTGACGACACCCAGTCAAAAAAAGATCCGTCTACCAAACAAATGGAGGGATTAGATCATCACTATTCGCATTCCGATGGGAAAACCGTTTGGTCCCATTGTGTTGTCACGGCTCATTTGGTTAGCGAAGAGTATTCCTTCGCCTGTGATTTTCGATCTTATTTTCGAAAGCCCTATTGTGAGGAAGAAGGACTAACATTTAAAAGCAAAAATGACTTGGCCATTGAACTTATTAAGGATTACGAATCACCGACAGACGAACAGATTTATGTCTTGGTGGACAGCTGGTATACAAGCAAAAAGCTCGTTGATGCCTGTGCTGCCAAAGGCTACCATTTGATTGGTGGCTTAAGAATCAATCGAAAAATATATCCCGTTGGGATAGGGGTCAAGATATCCGAATTTGCTTCTAAATATATGGAAAAAGACGACACTCGCTCGGTTACAGCGGGTGATCATACCTATAAAATATATGAATACGAAGGGAAATTGAGCGACATTGAGAACGTCAAAGTCCTATTGTCCTGGGAAGACGTATTCGATTCCAGTGAAAGTCCATTTTGTATACTCTGCACCGATTGCAGCCTGGATGTCGTTACCATCCTGCGCTATTATGACGTGCGCTGGAACATTGAAACCGGGTACCGATTCTTCAAGGATTTACTGGGCTTTGATCATTACCAATTGCTTTCTCACAAAGGCATCGAACGCTACTGGTGTATCCAATTTTTGACGTACAATTATTTGGAATATCAGCGGCAGGAATGGAAACAGCCTGGGATTCCTATGACGATTGGAGACGTTGTTCGGCGAATACGGAAAGATTATCTTGGTCAAATTGTCGTTTACGCCTACGAACAGGGGCTATCCAAGAAGCCATTAGCCGATGTGTTAAAGCAATTTAAACTCACAACGTAATTTTTAAAAAATCTCGTCTGTGATATGGGATAGTTCTGCCCTTTTTTAGAGTTAATTATAAAAATTGCAAGAGTCAAGTAAATAATTATATTTCAGTGAAAATTTTTCTATACTTAGTTTTTTTTTAAAACTAGTGTTGTTTTTGACTCATCACAAAAGTGTAAATGCAGTACTTTCTCAATATCTTTTTCAGTTAAGTTTTCAAGAGTAGGTAAAACATCAAATAGATCCATTTCGTTGAAACGATAGCGTGTGAATTGATTTGCAATAAATTGAGGTGAGTTAATAGCACTTAAAAAGCTACCAATTTTTTTCTTGAGAACACGCTGAACATCTTCTTTTTTGATTGCTTTTTCTTTAAAATTATCAATGGTTTCATTGACAATTTTTATAACTTCTTCGGGGTTTCGGCTATCTCCACCAATAACAGAAAAACCAAATCCCTTTTCATTTGTATAGTCAAATGTAAATGTTTCATCAACATGACCCTTATCATACATTTTCTCATATGCTTGAGATCCCTTACCAAACATCAGTTCAAGTAACACATTTAATATCATCTCGTATTTTAGCAAACCTTTACCTTGCCTCATAGGGTTCAACTCTTTGTATCCAATAAAGACTTTAGGTATTTGAATTGGAAATTTCATAACACTTGATGACCTATTTACTTTTGCATCTTCATTAGAGGATATACGTATAATTTCTTTTGGTTCTCGAAATTTTTTTCGCTTTTGATTGTTTCGAATAAGTTTAATTACGGCTTCAGGGTTCACAGAACCAACAATAAAAAGTAACATATTGTTAGGGTGATAGAAAGTATCATAACAAGTATATAAATCTTCTTTCGTAATTTGATTAATAGAATTCACTGTACCTGCGATATCTATTTTTGCAGGATGATTCTTATATAAGTTTTCCAAAAGTCCAAATCGTGCACGCCAATCTGGATTATCGTCATACATCTTTATTTCTTGTTCAATTATCCCTTTTTCTTTTTCTACTAAATCATCTGTAAAATAGGGCTCCTGAACAAAGTCGAGAAGCATTGTAATATTTTTGCTTATGTTTGATGTAGCCGAGAGTGTATAAGCCGTACGAGTAAAGCTTGTAAATGCATTAGCAGATGCTCCTTGCTTTGCAAACCTCTGAAAGATACCATTTTTTTTACTCTCAAGTATTTTATGCTCTAAGAAATGTGCTATTCCATCAGGAACTATAATAGGGCTGTCTTTCCCTACAGGAAAAAAATGGTTGTCAACTGAACCGTATTTTGTTGTAAACGTTGCGAAAGTTTTGTGAAACCCTTTCTTAGGAAGAATAAAAACTTCAAGACCATTGGAATATTGTTCAGAAAAAATTACCTCATCTAACTGGTTATACTTTATTTCCTTCATTCTATTCTCCCTCTTCCCTTCTTTCATTTCTATTTAAGAAGTAGATTGTATCTAAGTCCCATTTATTAGCAGAATGAATCACATCGTCTTTCGATACCATTTGAATTCTTCTAATTTGATCATTTACGTTGTCGGAAAACCCTCTATCAACTGCTTGTATAGATATATCTATTATTCCGAGAGGCGTATCGCATGCTTCCAAGAGCTGACTAATCAGCATTGATTTAGCTTGGTCGACATCCGCCTCAGTAAAATCACCATTTTTCAATGCATATTCTTGTTCTCGTATAATTTGCACAGCATATTTATAATTATTAAAATCTATTCCAGTCATTGTTATTAATAATCCTTTATTACTTTCTAGTTGCGAAAGTGTAAAATAAGCAAGACTTTCTTTCTCTCGTAGGTTAATAAATAATTTTGAAGATGGAAACCTACCAAAAATCGCATTTGCAACTCTTGTAGCTTCATAGTTCTCATCTTGTATCGTTGAAAAAGTTCTATAACCCATAAAAAGCTTCCCTTGCTCAACATCTAATTTATCTTGAACAATTTTAACTTCATCTATATTTTGCTCATCCGTAAAATTGCATTGTATGTCTGAATAGTTATGTTGTTCAGAAAAGATATTTTGTACCATCGATTTAATTTCATTCTCATTAACCTCGCCAACGATAAATAAATCAAAGCGAGCATTTTGTAGTAATTTTTCATATACTTGATAGACCGTTAAAGCATTTAAAGAGTCAACCTCTTCTTCTCTACCATACGCAGGAATATGATATGGCTCATTTTTAAACATTTCTTCTATCAACCTAAGACTAGCATATCGCATTTTATCGTCATACATTGAAATAATCCGTTGTTTTAAAGATCTTTTCTCTTGTTCAACAATTGAAGAATCAAATACCCCATTTTCAATCTTTGGATTATATACAATATCGTGCAACAAATGGAGAGAAGATTCTAATAAACAAATAGGTGTACTAAGGTATTGTTCTGCAGAGATTTCCATTTCAAAAGTAATAATATGGTACTCGCCTTTTTTATGAACATCTGAATAAAGAGTTGCTCCATACATCTCATCAAGTTTTTTCCTTATTTGCTTACGATTAGGATAATTCGTTGTTCCTCCATTTAGAACGTAGGGGATTAATGCTCTTGCAGTAATAATATCCTCTTGAAGTGGTGCTTTAATCATCAACATTATACTTGTTGTTTTGAATTTATCAATATTACACAGATGAAGATGCAACCCATTTTGTTCACTCGAACTAATATGCAATTCATCCATCTCCTATCTTCTTATCTATTATCAAACTTTTATCTTCCTGAGAATTCTTTTTCTCCTCAAATACTAAGTTCATTCGAAATTATTTGCTGATTGACCAAGTTTCTATATAAATAATTTACTTCATACAACACATTATGGGAACCATTACCTGATACTACCCCGTCTTCAATAACAACAATATTATCGGCATCTTTTACAGTTGATAATCTATGGGCAATAATTATCGTTGTTTTACCCTTCATTAGCTCATTTAAAGCTTCTTGAACAAGTGCTTCTGATTGCCCATCTAAATGTGCAGTAGCTTCATCTAATAGTAATATTTTAGGGTTTCCTATAATAGCTCTAGCTATCGCAATTCTTTGCTTTTGTCCTCCTGATAAACGAATCCCTCTTTCGCCAACTTCGGTATCTAAACCTTTAGAGAGCGACGAAACAAAAGAATCTAGATTAGATCTTTTGAGCACATCAAAAATATCAATTTCACTTACCTCTCTTTTTATGCCATATAATAAATTCCCCTTAATACTTCCTTCCATAATAGGTGTATCTTGGCTAACATACGATATTTTATCTCTCCATTCATTTAACTCATGCGAATAAATAGATTTTCCATTATAGAAAATATCTCCTTTATCTACAATATAAAATCGTTCAAGTAAAGAAAATAAAGTAGTTTTCCCTGCTCCACTTTCGCCTACAATCGCTGTTTTTTGACCTTCTTTAGCTGTAAAGCTAATATCGTTTAACACTTCTCTTTTTGTACTGTATGAAAAACCAACATTTGAGAAAGTAATTCCAGATTCACTTCCCTTATTATCATTATCTTTGTTTAATATAATATTTTCTTCAAATTTCTCTTCCAATAAAGAATTAATACGTTCTGTTGCACCCATCGCTTTTTGGAATTGAGTGAAAAATTGAGCCATTAATGTCATTGGATTCATAATTTGGAATATATAAAAAACAATAGCCACTAATGCACCAGCAGACAATGAGCCTATTGCAACTTTATAGCCTCCATAACCAAATATGCAAACTAATACCATGAGAATCGTTGTTGTCATCAGAGGAGATATGATTGCTATTATTTTCCCGGATTCTAAGCCATAGTCATACAACCTTCTTGCACGTTGACTTCCTTGAACTGCCTCATCATTTTCAGCAACTGAAAGTTTTACTAAACGGATATCGCTCAAAACCCTACCAAGATCTCCTTGAAAAGATGCAGTCTCATTTTGTAAATTTCTTGAAACACTATACATTTTTTTACCGAGCGGACTTAGAATCAAAAATGCTAAAGGAAAAACTAATAGAAAAATAAGCGCTACCGTCCAATCTATAAGAAAGAGGACTATTATCGCCCCCCCAATAGTAAGTAGTCCAGTAAAAAATGAGATCAAATGATCTACGAAGAAGTTCTTCATCACAATAGTGTCGTTTGTAATTCTACTCATTATTTCCCCTGAGTTATTTGCATCAAAAAATTTCACTGGAAACTTTACTACCTTTGTCCATAAATCTTCTCTTAGACGAACAATTATTTTTTCACCTATATAAATCATCATATAAATCGAGATACCTGAAAGTGAGACTTGGAAAATAAAAACAAGTATCAAACCTAATAAAATAAATATATTAAACTCATCAACTACTAGTAAATCCACAAGATTCATAGCAATTAACGGCACTATTAATGATACACCAGTTTGAATTATGGATAGTATAAATGCTATGCTAAGTAACCAGCCTGAAGGTCTATATTTATTCAATATATCCATGAACTGCTTAAAAGATAGTGATTTCATAATTAAATTATCCTTTTATTTTTCAGTTTTTTTGTGCAATTTCATTTATGAATAGGATTCGAATTTAGTCATGATAATTATTTAACTTTAGGGTTCAGTGTTAAGTTCAAAAGGAATGAATTATTCATCTATTATGTCTAACACTGAACTCTAAATGAACCTTACTCCTTTTAACAGCACCCTGTTCGGTATCGATATAATACTTGAAGTCCAAATAATAATCCCATCCGTAAAAAAGCATATCCTAATTATCTTATTTATTTACTTTTTTAAAATTGCTGCAAAGAACTCACCATTGTCTACATAATCTCCACCATTAACGTCTGCGTATACTTTCTCAAGAGTAAATCCTACATCCTCTACTTCTTTTTTTAAGTTTTCTACACTAAAATGTTGATTCCAATAATTATAATTTACTAATTCACCATCATCAAAAACTATAACATTTCTTGCCAATGTAACTTTATTAGGGTATTTAAGTGCACCATACAAAGTTAAATGTTTTTTATCAGATATTGGATTATCTTTACTAGATAGCCACCACATTTGGTTTTGTTCAAATTTCTCATAGCCAGTATCAGATAACACATCTAACAGAACTAATCCCCCAGGTTTTAACCCTCGGTGGACATTGCTAAGGATTTTTTTTCTATTCTCAGGGCTAAAAATACCATAAACCTGATAAATTAGTAGAGCTAAATCAAATTCATTTTCAATCTCAGCATTGGTAATATCTTCATTCCTGTAATCTATTGATAATCCCTTTTTTCTTGCTTCATTTATTGCGTATTCAATTGAATTTTCGTTAAAATCTATACCAACAACGTCATAGCCTTTTATTGATAAATTTTGAGAATAGAGCCCAGGACCACACCCTAAATCAATAACTTTTTTAAACTTCTCTACTGGTGCAATTTTATTAATAAAATCAACAGTTTGATCAATAAACTCCCTCTCCTTGCTCCCACCTGGTATATTCTCATCAAAATGAGATTTCAAAACAAGGTCAGCTCTATCTGGATCTAGCCAAATTTCTTGTGTTCCTTCCTCAAATGGCTCAGGATTTTTTGCGATTTCTAATATCTTTTCGATTGTTATCACCCTTTATTGATTTTTTTATGATTCATAAGTATAATAATGTAAGCTTATTGGGTACTCAGTTAAAATTTAGCTAAGCACCCAATAATTAAATTAGTAAAAGTCATTTAACAGTGGGGTACAATCTTTAATACATGTACAACTTTTCACCGTATTTCCCTTTACCATACTTTATTGAAGAGCTATTAACAATGATTGCTTACTGTTGAAGTAAAAGCACCTGTTGTTGTTACTGTCCATGTTGTCGTTATTGTTCCATCTGCTGCTTGATCTTTACCGTCTGCGTCATGTTTCAACTTTTGCAATTCCAGTACAGCATTCATTTTTTCACCTCCTTTTCTTTTGCTTTATTGAGAAGCCATTAACAGTGATTGCTTACTGTTGAAGTAAAAGCACCTGTTGTTGTTACTGTCCATGTTGTCGTTATTGTTCCATCTGCTGCTTGATCTTTACCATCTGCGTCATGTTTCAACTTTTGCAATTCCAGTACAGCATTCATTTTTTTCACCTCCTTTTCTCAATTGGAATGCACACAGCAATGTTACATGATAACTAAACATTTTTTTCCACCTGCTCAATTGTTGTTGAAAGAGCTTTTGCTTTTGTTCTCGCTAGAAATGCATCCGAATTAATCAATGGTAACCAATAAAGCGGATTATCTTTTGCTATCCCCATCAATGCTAGAATTATTCCTGAGCTCCCTGTATAAACATCATCAGCTAATCGATAAGAAAATTGCCCTGGATATACATAATAACCATTTTTCTCGATTAAAAAGATATTAAGCAGCTTCAATACCTCGCTAAGAATTTCTTGACGATTTTCACCATGCTTTAACATAGAAGGTATTAAGAGGAACCCCCCTGCACCATCAAATAAGCTTCCACTAATTGTGGAACACATCTTTGATAATTTTAAAATTGCATTCATTTCTTCTCTATAAATCTCTTGACCACTGACATGATTTAAAAACCAAATTGAAATAGCAACTCCAATAGATCCTCCAGAAAGATATGGCAGTAGGCGATTTCTTTCATCTAGTGTCTGTAATGTTCCTGTTACATCATCTCTTCTTGTTTTGTCTAAATCTTCTTTTAGTAATGACTTTGCCTTTTCTAGATACTTTTTATTGTTAGTGGCTGAGTAAAGTGCTGAATAGAATAGAGATACACCAGATAATCCATCAAATATACCTATCCTTACTCCCATCCAGTCATTAACTTTTAACGACTCCTCTTTAGAAATATTAAACTCAATTATTTTTTCTAGTTTTTCCAAAAATTCTAAACAGGATTTTTTTTTCTGTCTCTAGATATAAACTGATTACAAATAAACCAATTCCTGAAAGACCGGATCTTAAAGTAATATTTGTGCTATTAATATTATCTTTTAAAATTTTCAATTCATTAAACACAACTTCTTGATAGCCTTTATCATAAAGTAGAGTCAATATCCCTACTTTTCCGGTAAATAATCCATTATCTTCAATTCGAGGTAATTTGTTTAATAAAAAACTTTGGATCCATTTATCTACTTCTGCAGTACTTGAATTATTTTTAGTAAGTGTAAAAGCAGCACCACTTCCTCCAGTTAAAAAATTAAATTTTCCACCGCTCATCTCAAATTGACGAATATCGCCGTTTATAAACCTCTCATCTTCTGTTAAATTATTTTGAATGCCTGCTATTAACTTATTAATAATAGCAGATAACTTAAAGTCACTAGTATGATTGATAAGACTAGTTTCTTTTGGAATATACTTTTGGAAATCTTGTATTCTCTTATCGCATTTTTCTTGTAAATCTACAACGAAATGGTAAAACGAATCTCTATAATTTTCTTTTATCCAATTAAGATGGTTGTATTGTAAATACCCGTCTAGATCTTCTGAAGACAAGACTGGAAGTGCTAAATATCTTACCAATCTCTTTAATCCATACCAATCTCTTGCACCACTAACTTTCATTTCCTTTGAAACAAACCCAATTGTAGCCATATTAGGCTTTTCCTCAGAATTTACGGGCATTGCAGTTTCAAAATCTATTATTCTAACAGTTAAATCCTCAGTCACCATTACGTTTGCTGGTTGCAAATCTCCCATAGCTACTCCATTATTATGCATTTTATCTATCAGAGTAAAAAGCTGCAAAAGTATATTTTTAACATTTTTAGCATGATTATTTATATTATTACCATCTTTTAAAAATGGAAAATCTTGTGCAAGCCATTGTCGCAAGTCTCTTCCTTCTATGAATTCTTCAACTAAAAAATGGTGTTCCCATTCTTGGAAATATTCAATTATATTAACAACACCAGATACGTCTTTAAGTTTTTTCAAAGCATCATATTCAATTTTTTGCCTTGCTAAAGCATCTTTAGCTACTCCATCTAAACCAGCATTAGGTCTGGCTTCTTTGATAACTACTTTCAAATTATCTTTCTTTCGGGTCGCAAGATATACTCCACCAGCGTTAGTATAACTAAGTGCATCCTCAATCTCATATTGTTCTAAATTGCTTTCACCTTTCGTTTCTAAGTCACCAGAATTATTAATAGTATTAAGGTAATCATCGAAATTTTTAACAAAGTCAGGGATCTGGTAAAAAGGAGTCCTTTGATCCTTAATTAACTTACCTTCATTATCTCTGATACAATGTTCGCCGTTTTCATTTAGTATAACTCTAAATCCTCCATATCTATAGAAAACATTACTATCTTTCCATCTCTTGTCACTTAGAATATACGGTCCTTTTTTATAATTCCGAGTTATTGAAGAAATTAATTCTAATAATTCAACAAAAATCTTGTTATTAACAGGATATATTGTCATAAACTTCCCAGAAGAAGCGCGATTGGCAATCTTCGAGTTCATTTTGATAAAACTATGTTTATCCTTAAGATGCTTAAAATCCACTTTCTTCTCCATACATAATTGAGCGACCTTTTCCAGTACACTTTGTGCATCTTCTAATAATGAAGTCAAATGAATTTTCCAACCTTGCTCTGGAAGCGATATTCCTTTAACATGATAATATTTCCAAATTGATTCTTTTTCCGAGATAATAGCATACGTATCAGGAATATTATATACTTTGTATGTATTAATCTTCTCTACTCTATCCGGTTTCCCATAATATTCCGAATTTGGTTTTAAGTACTGATGATAAAGCATATTACCTTCCATAATAATCCCTCCAGTTTAAATTTTTGTTAACATATAATCATTTTTGAATTTAAAAAAAGATGATTAATAATATACTGAAAATAGCACTAGAAAATTTAAATCTATTTCATTAAAATCTACTAAATTTAATCTTTGTCCACTATTACATGTATGTAATTTTAATTAATAGATTTAAGTCGTTAGAATTGAAAAGATGACGTAAAATAGTTTGTGTAAAATAGTTGAGATAAAAAAAGAGGTAGGGTACCCTCGAAATTGGACAAAAAATCAAGAAAGGAGACCCTACCATGTCTCAAAGTATAAATCAAAATACCTTT
>NZ_BORO01000049.1 GCF_018333215.1 Oceanobacillus sp. J11TS1
ACGGGGAGTAGGTAAGAAACGAGCTAATTTTCAGACACCTTCCCCGGGTACCCGGGGAAGGTGTCTGAAAATACATCCCAATAGAGAGGATACCCTATTAATTTACACAAACTTATTGACAGTACCGGTTCGCAACTGTACAAAGCATATTACATTTTCTTTGTCCAGAGGAAATCCCACCTGAACTCTTTATCATGCTGACCGAAAATGCTCACAACATTCTCGGTTTTTATTATGCTTATTTTCTAATATTATTATACATCTCATTGAGATTAGGTTCAATCACTGTTTTTGGTGATTGGCCTCATTTTATATTAAAATGTAATAATATATCATTAAATGAGTATAGACAATAAATGAGAAAGACAACAATGTCCCTTTTCCTCTTTTGATATTTTCATAATACTAAGACAGTGAGACAGGTCCATTGTCCGAATCCTCTTGTCATCAACAGGACGATGTTGATGACAAGAAGCCCCTTGAGTAAGTAGAAAAACTGAGGTGCCTATCTGTAAAAAGGGATATGTACCCAGATACGTTATTCGATTAATAAAGAATTTATAAATACTGCTTCTTTAATTGAGCAATCCGTTTTATTACAAGATATCCGATTGGTGAAATTATCAAAGCAACACCTAATGAATATAAAATATTAAAAAGAATAACTGCATCCCAGACAAGTCCACTTCCTTCGATATGAGCAACGGCTTTCCACTGAAAATAATTCCTGATCAAAAAGGTCAGAAAGCCAACTACAAAAAGTGCGATGAAGCTATTTACCCAATACATAAATTTCGATGCATCTGGCTTAATGCGAAATGTTAGGATTACAAAAATCAAAACAGATGGTATAACAGTAGTTAAAAACACTGGGGCGAATGGTATCCACGGTATTAAACTGATAATAAATGACCCAATAAGTGAGATAATTACCCCCGACAACAATCCAAGTACGATTAGCACCCTTATCCTCCCCCTTCTAGGCTACATAAACTTATAATCTCATTGGTTTTCCAAGGTTACAAATGTAATGGTTGATAGAATATTTGACATTAAGGCAGGTTTAATATCATTTAATATGACTAAATCAATTGGCTTCTGAAAAAGATCCTCAAGGTTTTTAAGTCCATGTATTTATCAAATGATACATCCACGTCATTAAACTCAACGATCACATCAATATCGCTAGAGTCTTTTTGTTCATCAAGGATTTCCTGTTTGGATAACATATCTACGGCACCATTCCCCTGTATTAACTATTTCTTTTCATACTTCATATATGAATTTTTTTGGGAGCTAATTGGAAATCAAAAGAATTCGAGATTAGTTCCATTCTATAAATGGGTATATTGAGTGTAAAAGCAATATTAACTAATCTAAGGATATGTTCCTCTTTACATTTATAGCCTATATAAATAGCTGATGGATTTGCTTCCATATATTCTGATCTAGGTACATTAGTTGGTTTCATCACCCTAAATTCTTGCTCGTATTCCCATTTTTTCTCCTTTATATAACAGGACAATATTATAACCCATAACAACATTAGATTATCTATCAAAATTTCGTTTTGTTTTTCTTTAACTGCCCGTTCATAATTTTCCTCAATGTTTCTTAAAAATCCTTGAAAATACCGAGTTACATCCACCCGACCTTCTAAATATTGAACAGGAAATAATGAAGGTGAAAGTTCTGGGTTACTTTTAAAATCAGTTAGATAACTTACACAATAACCCTCGTGATTATTGGAGTAATGCGCCCACATCGGTAAGTTATTTACTCCGGATTTTGAAAAAGAGGCTAATCTTGTTTTATAAATATTATCCTCTATGAAGCTTCCATCGAGTAAATAACTAAATTTATTTTGCTTCAATCTTTCAATATCATAATAATAGGAACGATTGTCAAAGGGATCATTAAAATCAGTGGCATAGGACAAATATACCTCACTATTTTCTAATGTAGAGAATTTCATATTATTAAGTTCCTCATTATCTGTCAGAGAATAATACTTAAAAACTTCATTTGGCACATATAACTTAATGATTTTGTAAATTGTATTAAAAGCATCATTAGAAAAGTAATCTAGGGCTTCTAAAAATTTGACATAATCAATTGGGTTTTCTTTAATATACTTTTCTCTCTGGTCATTAATATCCATAAGACCCCTCCACTATCATAATACTTCAACTAGGTTATCTTTTTTAAATAAGCAAAGTTAATAATTGATAATCAATTTAAACTATTTGATAATAAACTCCATTTTCCCCTTCCATTATTTTCATAGTAATATAAAGCTGGAAGGAGGACAAACATGAAAACAGAAATAAGAAAAGTAGCCATCTACGCCCGCGTAAGTACAGAAGAACAAGCAAAAGAAGGTTTTAGTATAGCAGCTCAACTTCAAACACTTCGACAATATGCTCAAATTTACAACTGGGAAGTATTTGATGAATACGTCGATGAAGGAATTAGCGGTAAATCGGTTAAAGGACGGCCAGAAATGAAGAGACTGATTAAGGATGTTGAGAACGAAAGATTTGATGCTGTACTAGTTTGGAAAATTTCTCGGCTTTCTAGAAATATGCTAGAAACGCTTATGATGCTAGATAAGTTTGAAAAATACAACGTCAAGTTTATATCTTACTCAGAGAACTTTTGATACAAGTAGCCCGATAGGTCGCCTCGTACTTCAAATTATGGCATCTATCGCTGAAATGGAGCGAAATACATTAGCGGAGAATGTTAAGCTTGGAATGAAACAGAGGGCCTTGGAAGGGAGATGGAACGGTGGAGTTGTATTTGGATATGACACTGTTAAGAAGCAACTAGTTATCAATGAAAAAGAAGCTGAAGTAGTACAGTTAATCTTTCATATGTATGTAAATGGCAAAGGGCTAAGAGCGATTTCTAACCACTTAAATAAAGCTGGGTATAAAACTAAACGTAATCGTTATTTCTCCATCAATGGAGTAGCACAAATCCTAGACAATGTAATATATATCGGTAAGATCAGTTGGCTAAAATTTGAAAATTGGGAGTCTAAACGAAGAAAAGGAAAAAATCCAAATCCCATTCTAGTAGAAGGAAAACATGAACCTATTATTTCTGATGAATTATGGAGCGTTGTACAAGCAAGGAGAAAGAGTAAATCATTTAAGCAGCGTCAATCAAACGAACCATTCTTACTTAGCGGCCTTTTACGCTGTCCTGATTGTGGCCAAGGAATGGTTCCATCAATTACAACACATACACGAAAAGATGGGACGAAACGAAAACATCGTTATTACGTCTGTAGCGATTTTCATAACAAAGGATCTGCTGCTTGTAAAGCTAATTCCATTAAGGCATATGAAGCAGAAGAAACGGTTATTAAGAAAATTGAACAACTTAGTTCTAATAAGAAGAGATTATATAAGATTCTCACAGACATTAGTTCTAATTCCGCTCATTCGATAAGCCAACTTAATAAAGAATTAGTAGAGATTGAAAAGCGGTTAAGGGAAATTGAACAATTACAGGCAAGGTATATGGAAGCCTTTGAGAATAACACTCTCCCTGTGGATATTTTGCAAGAGAGTTTACAAAAGGTCTCCAATGAAAAAAGAGAATTAGAGTCAGAGAAAAATGAAATTGCAATCCAATTAAGTTCTATAGATTCAAAGGTAATTCAACCAGATTTGATTGAAAAATTACTCGAAAAATTCGTATCGGTTTATAAGAAGTCATCTAGAGAAAACAAAAAGCAATTACTACAGTTATTAATTTATAATATTACAATCAAACAAAAAGATAGAACCAGAACAATTAAAAACATAGAACTTGAATTTGATTTTACTGAAATGAACATATCGAAAACTTTTATATTAATCCACTTGTTATACCGTGAAACGGATAATGAAAGCACATTTTCAATACCCGCTTCCGATAAAGAATTACCACCTTATCTTCAAGAGTTTTTGCCTCTATTTGTGGTACGGTTCCCCCCGGTTAATCCGAAAACTCCGATAAACCTGCTCCAATAGCACCAACCGCATCAACTGATGAGGAAACGTCATCTTAGAAAACGACAGCGCCAAATCACTCCGCTTCTGCACCTCTTCACCTATCCCAAGTGATCCGCCAATCACAAACACAACCTTGCTCTTCCCATAAGTCGCCAACTCGTCGATCTTTTTCGCAAGCTGCTCTGAACTCAGCATTTGCCCTTGAATTTCAAGCGTAATCACAAAAGCATCCTGACTAATATGTGCAATAATACGCTCTCCTTCTTTGCGTTTGACTGCTTCCATTTCCGCTTCACTCATCGTTTCAGGGGCTTTTTCATCGGCCACTTCGACAATATTCACTTTGGCATAGGCACCTAAACGCTTTTTATATTCATCGATGCCCTGCTTTAAGTATTTTTCTTTTAATTTTCCAACGGTGACAAGAGTGATATTCATTACTATCTTCCTTTATCATTTCAAATTTTCGATTTTATTAATTCATTTCCTTTATATTACCATAGTATTTACAAAACGGCAGTAGACCTCTGTTTTCAAACCCCCTTATTTATCTAGTCAAGCTGCGGAAAAGCAAGCCTTCCTGCCCCGCAACTTCACTAGAATTAGCTTTACTCACTTCAAATCAACATTCCAAATTTATCCCCTAAAGCTTAAACTGCCTAACCAGTCCATTCATTTCCTCGGCAAGCTTCGATAATTGTTCTGAGCTTCCTGCGACTTCTTCCATAGAACTGTTTGTCTGCTGGGTAGATGCAGATGTTTGTTCGACGCCGGCAGCTGCTTCTTGGGAAATAGAAGCGATTTCTTCTATGGATTCTTTCATTTCCTGATTGCTTGTGGTGATGCCAGCTAAGTTTTCAGTTACAAGATTAATGTTATCTGCCATATTGGAAATGGATTCATTGATCTTATGAAAGGTTTTTCCTGTTGTAACGATTTGGTTTGTTCCTTGTTCTACTTCGGTATACCCATCTTTTAATGATTCGACGACGGTACTTGTTTCATTCTGGATATTCGCTACGATATCTGTAATATCTGTGACCGAGACAGCGACCTGTTCCGCAAGTTTTCTTACTTCCTCAGCTACCACGGTAAATCCTTTTCCATGTTCACCTGCTCTTGCCGCTTCAATTGCTGCATTTAATGCAAGCAGGTTGGTCTGGTCTGCAATATCTTTAATAACCGAAACAAGATGGGATATTTTTTTAGAGTGTGCATCTAATCCTTCTACTTTAGAGACTGCTCCTTGAACGATTTTGTCAATCTTGGCCATTTGTTCTGTAGAGGAAGTCATGAGCTCGCTTCCGTTCGTTGTCATTTCGAGTACTTTATCGGAATATTGCTGTACATGTTCGCCGTTTTCATTTACTTCCTGTACTTTTAGCGCAAAAGTTCCAGTAATCTCGGACAAGTTGCTGGCGCTGTTCGCTTGTTTTTCAGAACCCGCAGCCAGTTCTTGCATGGTGATAGCGACTTGCTCCGAACCGGATTTTACTTCATTTGCTGCCTGCGTTAATTCTTCACTTTGATTTGTAACGGTTTCAGATACCTCATTTATTTGTCTAAGCAAGTTACGTGTGCTGCTCGCCATTTCATTGGTGGCATCGACTAATTGGCCGACTTCATCCCTTGTCTTGGTTTGTAAGGAGTCCTTGCTCAAATCACCGCTTGCAATCAATTTCATCCGCTCCATCACCGTTTTGATAGGTTTCGAGATAAGGTTGCCGGTGACAAGTACTGCTGTGATACTGAGAATAAGAATTAAAACGGAGACAATAATGACAATCGTTACGGTTTGTTCCCCATGTACGATAATTTTTTCCCCATTTTGAGTAATGGCTGCTTCTGAATTTGCTGCCAGCTCCCTATAACCTGCCGTGATATCATCAACCATAAATGACAGGCCATTAAGGTTCGCTATAGCTTGTTCTTCATCTCCTCGGTCATAGACTTCAAAGACATCGCCGATAATAGCGGTCTGCCATACATTGGTCGTACGGATTACATTCTCAAATTCTTCTGTAACACCGACGCTTCTTGCTAATTCTTCAAATTCGGCTCCCTGTTTTGTATACGCTTCAAAATCTTCCTTAAAATCGGTTTTTCCGGTCAATACATATCCTCTGGCTGTTGCTATCCGGTTGGCCATGGTAGTTTCCAATCCATTACTTGCATTTAACATTTGAAGATTGTTTTCGACCATTTCTTTTGTTTCATCATTCATCTTTTTAATCGTAATGGAACTGTACGCGCCTAAAATAATAACTAGCAAAATAACGACGGAAAATGCCAGGATGATCTTGCTTTTAATGCTTTTCAAATTAAAAATTACTTTCAATTTCTTTCCCCCTCTTTCAATGAAAACGTTGCCTCTGTATGTAAAAAGACTTCCCTTTAAAAGTAGTGTCTTACAATCGAATCTTATATCTCTTCTGGGTCCCAGGTAGTTTGTCAAGCTTTATAGGGAAATGGATCTATCTTATATATCGGTGGATTTAACTATCTTTAAAGGAAAAATTGATAAAATTTAGTATAATCGAAGTAATAAATATATGATTTGTTGGTAATCAGGAGGCTGATTCTGTAGGTGCTTTGTTAAAGTGTTTTATGCATAAGAAAAACCGGACAGAATTTGCCCGGTTTTTCCTATTAAGACCATATAATTTATGAAGAGAAATCTTTCCGCTTCTGTTAATAAAAAACAATAAGAAGCTATTCCACACTCTATTCCGGATCAATCAACCCACAAAGCTTTAATCCTTGATCAATCCCATCATCGTCATGTGAATTGACGATATGCGTTGCAGCTTCTTTAATTTCCTCCACAGAGTTGCCCATCGCTACGGAAGTTTTGACAAATTGAAACATTTCTAGGTCATTTAATCCGTCACCGAAAGCATATGTATTCTCTTTGGAGTATCCGGTAATCTCTAAGAATTCTTTTATGCCTGTTGCTTTGGAAATGCCTTGTGGAAAGATATCACATCCGAATGGGGAATTACGGACAAAATTTAGCTTAGGAAATTTCTTTTGATATTCCTCTTCACCATCTTCCATGTATATTTCTGCTTGGTAGACTGGCTTCGTCATATAAACATCACGATCAACTGCCGGCAGCTCTCTGTCGCAATACTCACAGTCCTTCTTTAACAACTCTGAATCGTTGTTTGTTGCGTAAATCCGCTCCGCCGTGTGGAAGCAGACAGTGACGCCATTTTTTGTCGCATATTCCTCTAGGTTTTTTAACAAAACGGGATTAATTCGATTCCGATAAACAACTTCTCCATTATGAATAATAAATTGTCCATTCATTAATACAGCGGATCGAATTCCTGTTTCTCCGCGTAATTCCTTCGTTTCAAATGCGGGTCTCCCTGTTGCAAGGACAGGTATGCCATCATTTTTGATAAGCTTCTGTATCGCTTTTATGCTGCTTTGAGCTACTTTTTTCTCACTTGTTAATAATGTTCCGTCTAAATCAAAGAATACAATTGGCTTTTTAGGCAATGTATATCCCCCTTCCATTTCTTCATGGAGTAATGTTGTACCCTATTCTAGTAGATAATTGGATGAAAAGCTAGGTATTATATTTTATCACAAGTTTTAGATTTGAGTCTTGCTCGTTTTTCTTAGTTTGAACCGTTCTTCATTGTGGAATAGAAAAAGTATATAAAGAGGAACTCGATCGCTTTAACTTCATGCACTAAGTATTTAAAATCTCATGAGAAGAGGGTTTTTACGCTCTTTTCATAAAAAGGAGACATGTTCTATGTTTGATGATCGTGCAGGAAAAGTACTCGTTGATTTATTGGCAGATTGGGGCGTGGACCATATTTATGGGATGCCTGGTGACTCGATTAACAACCTGATGGAAGAGTTGCGCAAAGCACAGGAGAAGATACAATTTATTCAGGTGCGTCACGAAGAAGCCGGGGCATTAGCTGCTGCGTCTTATGCAAAATTGACTGGAAAACTCGGTGTTTGTTTATCGATTGCAGGTCCGGGAGCCATCCACTTATTAAATGGCTTGTATGATGCGAAGGAGGATAGCGCTCCTGTACTCGTCCTTGCGGGGCAGGTTCCGACAGATCAAATTGGGACAGACGCCTTTCAAGAGGTAAATATGGAACGCATTTTTGAGGATGTTGCGGTATTTAATAAGCAGGTTACTTCTGAAGAACAGCTTTCTTCCATGGTGAACCAAGCTATTCGTACCGCTTATGCGAAAAAAGGGGTCGCTGTATTAACCCTGCCAGACGATATCCCTACGGAGAAAATTAAAAATAAAGTACAGAAAAATGCCGTCATGTATGAGACGCCAGCACTTACACCAGATACTTCTGATTTAGAAGAGGCTATTTCAACGATGGAAAAAGCAAAAAAACCAATTATTTTAGCTGGTACTGGCGCCAAAAAAGCAAAAGAAGAGCTGGCGAATTTTTCGGACGCCATTGCCGCTCCTGTCGTTGTTACCCTCCCTGCCAAAGGAATTATGGCAGATGAACATCCAAATTTCCTGGGCAACCTGGGAATGATTGGTACCAAACCGGCCTATGAAGCGATGAATGATGCAGACTTACTGATATTAATCGGCACCTCTTATCCGTATGTGGAGTTTTTACCAGAGGATGCAACATGCATTCAAATCGACAGCAATCCGCTTCAAATTGGCAAAAGATATCCCGTTGATATCGGCATAGCTGGCGATGCCAAAAAAGCACTCACTTGGTTTAATGAGCATCTGACCCGAGCTGAAAAACGTGATTTCCTAGAGAAATATCAGGAGAGAATGGCCAAATGGTGGGAAGAAATGCAGGCAGAGGAAGAGCAGACCTCAACGCCAATCAAACCACAGCAGGTTGT
The DNA here is from genome assembly GCF_018333215.1 of Oceanobacillus sp. J11TS1. Taxonomy (GTDB): domain Bacteria; phylum Bacillota; class Bacilli; order Bacillales; family Amphibacillaceae; genus Oceanobacillus. Next base: position 8,871 of record NZ_BORO01000049.1, read on the forward strand.
CCATGAAGTACAGAAAATTGCTGCCGATAATGCTATTTTATCTGTAGATGTCGGCAATGTAACCGTATGGGCAACACGTCATTTCCGGATGAAAACCACACAGGACTTTCTTATCTCTAGCTGGCTGGGCACCATGGGCTGCGGCCTTCCAGGAGCAATTGCAAGTAAGATGGCTTACCCTGATCGGCAAGTAATCAGCCTCTGTGGCGATGGAGGTTTTACGATGAATATGCAGGATTTTCTTACTGCCGTAAAATACAACCTGCCAATAATTATTGTCATTTTTAATAATGAACGTATCGGCATGATTAAATACGAACAAGAAGCTGACGGAAACATTGATTATAAGACACAATTAGAAAGCTTTAACTTTGCTCAGTTTGCAGAAAACTGCGGCGGGAAAGGATATCGTGTTGAAACATTTGAAGACCTCAGACCATCCCTAGAGGCTGCAGCATCCTTTAAACAGACAGCAATCGTGGATGTCTGCGTAGAAGATGAACCACCTATTCCAGGAAAACTTTCTTATGATCAGATAACCGGCTACTCGAAGCAGACAATTAAGAAGCTGTTTGAAAAAGGAAAACTGGAACTCTCCCCAGTTCGTAAAGGGATGAAGCGGATGTAGAGATGGATTAATTTGAGCGGATTTGGATTGGGGTGGAGCGGATTTTCACTTTTTGGAGCGCGTTCGGCCTTGAGTGGAGCGCTTTTTCTCTTTTTTGGAGCGCGTTCAGACTCTGGTGGAGCGCATTCCACTATTTTCGAGCGCGTTCAGCTCAGTTGGAGCGGGTTTCCACTTTTTTGAGCGCGTTCGGCTTCAATTGGAGCGGGTTCCTACTTTTTCGAGTCAAGTCCTTATTTATGTGTAAAATTGATTATATGTTTTCAACTCACATTAGGTATTGATTGAATTTTATTTGTTAGGAAGGGGTACCCCTTCCTAACAAATAAAATTTTCGCGTGGCGCGGTG
>NZ_BORO01000050.1 GCF_018333215.1 Oceanobacillus sp. J11TS1
TATCAGTTATACTAGTAGACATAGGTAAGGTCTCCTCTTCTTAGTTTTTGTGATGATTAACTAATGGGTAGGATAACCTTACCTTTCCTATTTATTCAGCTTACACAGACTATTGTACGTCATCCCACCCGAAGTAGAACTCGCTCGAAAACCGGGAAATGCGCTCCACCCCAGCCAGAACCCGCTCGAAAAATGGGAAAAGCGCTCCACGCGAAGTAGAGACCGCTCGAAAATCGAGGAACGCACTCCATTAGAAGTAGAGTTAAGATACGCTCCGCCCGAATTAGAGTCGCTCGAAAACCGAGGAAAGCGCTCCAAACCAGTGGGAGTTCGCTCGAAAACCGGGAAACGCGCTCCAATCTAAGTCGAACGCGCTCCAAAAAAGAGAAAAGCGCTCCAACTCAAGCCGAACGCGCTCCAAAACAGCTGGTACCCGCTCGATCTCAGGCCGAACCCGCTCCAAACCAGGTTTCCCTAGTCCTATTCAAATTTCAGGTTCCCCTTTAAATAGGTGCTTTTTCTAATTTCCTTCCTCCGCGTCCCGTTGTTGTTTCTGCTTGCTGTAAAGAGCGATAGATGGCTTCTTCAATAACTTCTGCAACGGCTTGGAAAAATTGATTCATAATAGGATAATCATCTCGAATCATGGTGACAGTGTTTGTTATTTGGTCAGATTGATGCTCGACTTTTGTAGCTGTTGAAAAGGCAATGGCAATATCACCGCTTCCGTTATCTATGGTGCTTCCAGTTCTTCCTAGGCCAATGGCACAGCGTTTTGCTAATCGTTTTAACTGGCGGTCGGAAAAAGGTGCGTCTGTAGCAAGGATCATCATAATGGAACCATCGGGTGTATCCAGCTTTTGTTTGGAATCTGTTAGGAAAAAAGCTTGTTCACGGCGGCCAAAATTACTTACCACGAGCGCTCCAAGCGTATAATTTTTCTTCTCAGAAGCGATGATTCTTGAGGAGGTACCAATCCCGCCTTTATATCCTAAACACTGCATGCCAGTTCCAGCACCAACCGCCCCTTCCGCACTGCTGTCAGATGTTGCCTTCTCAACAGCTTCGATTGCATGCTCCGGTTTTACTGCTTGGAGACGGATACTATTTAAATAGCCATCGTTGCATTCTCCGACAACTAAATTAATCGTCCCAGTTGTATCACCGATTTCCTCTGTTTCATTCAGCATATAGGATAATGTTCCTTGCATGACAGCCCCGACACTGAGTGTGTTCGTTAGCATAATAGGGGACTCCAAAACACCGAGTTCATCAATTTGTATTAATCCTGTTGTTTTTCCAAAGCCATTAAGGACACTGTTGCCGGCAATAACTTTTTTGCGGAATAAATTTTCTTTATGTGGCAAAATAGCTGTAACTCCCGTACAAATCGTATCTATATCGTTTAAATGCTCATAAAGCGTAACGTGGCCGACTTGTACATCGGCAACATCTGTAATACAGTTTTTCTCTCCTTTTGGTAATGCCATATACTTCAGAACCTTTCTATTTTGGACTTTTTAAACCCTTCTTTTTATTAAATTATAACAAATAGTATCTCCCTTGTATGGAACATGATGTATCGGAGAAATTAAAAAGGAGGTGATTGTATGAGGAGAAATATCATCAAAATCCTGATTTTTAGTACGCTTGGTTTTCTTTTAACGATAAATACAGTAAATGCAAAGGCCGTGCAGGAAGGGTTAGAGATTGGTGAGAAGGCACCGGATTTTAAGTTAAATACGCTTGAAGGAGAAACACTTCAACTATCTGATTTTCGCGGCAAACGGGTAATGCTTAATTTTTGGGCAACTTGGTGTCCGCCTTGTCGCCAAGAGATGCCGGATATGCAGCGGTTTTATCAGGAAAATGAGCCCGTCATTCTTTCAGTGAACTTAACGGATACAGAGATAAATACGAATCAAGTCGAGCGCTTTATGCAAGAATTGGAGCTGACATTTCCTGTTTTATTAGATAAGGAAGCGGAAGTCAGCAATTTGTATCGTCTTCAACCTATTCCGATGACGTATATGATTGATGCAGAAGGTATTATTCAATTTAAATCATTTGGGGCGTTAACTTACGATCAGATGGTTAGGCAATTTGAGCAAATGGAATAGTTATGTTTATGAAAGAAACCTCATTGTGGCAAAATGGATAAATTATTTCCATAACGAAATAATTAGAGATAGAAAAATACCTACGTATAAGCTAAACTAAACGTTGGGTATTTTTTTATTGGTTTAAAAAGTATATATGGAAGATAATCTCTTCAAATTCATAGAAGCAAGCATGTTACATACAACTAAGAAAAGAAGCAAGGAGGCGGAAAAATGAAATTATTATTAGGACAATTTTTTATTATTTTCATTGTTTGGGCTGGGTTACTTACTTTTTTCCAAGATATGAGTGACGCAAGTAAAATCATTTTCTACCTAGTTACTTCGTGGTTATTATTACTTATCGTTTTAATAATTAAGACATGGATTCGAGACAAGAAAAGGACGAATCAACAATAATCCATATTTCAAAGGAAGTGATACGCTATGTTACGTATTGAAAATATAAGTAAGGCATATGGGGATAAAAATCTTTTTACAAACATAAATGTAACCATTGGAGAGTTTGAGCGAATTGGCTTAATTGGTGTCAATGGAACAGGAAAATCAAGTTTTCTAAAAGTGATTGCAGGAATAGATGAGCCTGATCAAGGAGAAATTAAACAAGCGAAGGATTATCAGATTGAGTATATTGCACAGGAAACAGTGCTTTATGAAGATTTGACGGTAATTGAACAGATTTATTATGGCGAATCCGAACAAATGAAACTGATGCGTGCTTATGAACAAGCTTTACTCAATCTAGAGAAGAACCCGGAAAAGGAAGAATTTCAGCAGCAATTGCTTCAGTTACAGCAGAAGATGGATCAAGAAGAGGCTTGGGAGGCCAACGCCAATGCGAAAACCGTTTTAACAAAACTGGGGATTACTGCATTTGATAAAAATGTTCGTGAACTATCCGGCGGGCAACGAAAACGGGTTGCCATCGCTAAAGCGTTGATTCAACCTGCTGATCTTTTGATCTTGGATGAGCCGACAAACCATTTGGACCATGAAACCGTGGAGTGGTTAGAAAAATATCTGCAAGGCTATCGCGGCTCCATTTTATTAGTTACGCATGACCGTTATTTCTTGAATCGTGTTACGAACCGCATTTTTGAATTGGACAAAGGAAATCTATATACCTATGAAGGGAATTACGAGCTGTTTTTAGAGAAAAAAGCAGAGAGAGAAGCTTTAGAAGTAAGCAGCGAGCAGAAACATCGTAATACATTGAAGCGTGAATTAGCTTGGTTAAAACGAGGTGCTAAGGCGAGGTCAACGAAGCAGCGAGCACGTGTGGAGCGCGTAGAGGAAATGAAAGAAAAGAAGTTTGATACGAAAAAAGAAAATCTCGCTATTCAAGCCGGATCAAAACGTTTAGGGAATGAAGTTATCGAGCTTCAAGGTATCTCAAAATCCTTTGACCATCAAACGCTTATTGATAATTTTTCTTATCAAATTACTCCAGGTGACCGAATTGGTATTATAGGTCCGAATGGTACAGGTAAAACTACGTTACTCAATATGATGGCAGAGCGCATTCTTCCGGATGAGGGAAATGTAAAGCTTGGTGAGACCGTTCGAGTTGGTTACTATACACAAGACGATGAAGATTTCGATGGAGATTTACGTATTATTGAGTATATTAAAGAAGTAGCAGAAGTTATGCATACAGCTGATGGACAGATTATTACAGCCGAACAGCTTTTAGAGCAATTTTTATTCCCCAGAGCACAGCAATGGACTTATATACGTACGTTATCAGGCGGAGAGAAGCGCCGGCTTTATTTACTAAAAGTGCTAATGCATGAACCGAATGTACTGTTCTTAGATGAACCGACGAACGATTTGGATACACAGACTCTCGCTGTTTTAGAAGAGTATTTAGAAACATTTCCGGGAGTAGTTATTACGGTTTCGCATGACCGCTACTTCCTAGATCGAATAGTTGATAAGCTCTTTGTATTTAAAGGAGAAGGGGAGGTTTCTGTTTACTACGGAAATTATAGTGAGTTTCTAGAAACCAATGCTATTCCGAAACAAGCCAAAACGACTGGTGTGAAAGAAGCAAAGTCCGAAACACCTGTTAAAACAAAAAAGAAGCTATCTTACATGGAACAGCGTGAATGGGAAACAATAGAGGATGAAATTGCTCAGCTTGAAACACGTTTAAGTGAAATCGAACAAGGAATTGCGGAAGCTGGAAGTGATATTGCGAAGGTGCAGCCGTTATTTACAGAACAACAAGAAACAGAAACGAAATTAGAGGAAAAAATGGAACGTTGGGAAGAGTTATCCTTATTAAAAGAGCGTTTGGAATCGGGTAAGTAATAAAACTTGTTCAAATGTATTCAAGTGCTTAGGGAATGATATGGTTTAACAACAAAAAAATTTCAAGAAACCAAGTACCAAAAATACAGACTCACTAATCGTCTTTCTTAGGTAATTAAGAATTTGCGACCGTTTTTCACCAATAATAATATAGCAGGAAGAATTTGTAGGAAACTTAGAAAAAACTTGGTAGCATTCGCTTGGTTGCCATGTTATACTTACGTTGGAAATCACCAGATAGCCTAACATAAGGCTATTATAAAGGTGTTTTGGGTTAATCACTTACAGGAATTCTTTAACAGCTACGTATAGCGAATATAAGTTTTTCTAAATATGTTTTGTTTTTCCACGTATAAGGGAATATAAAGAAGAAGTGAGTACTTATTTTTAGATGGAGCAATCAAGGAGGTTATCTAATGAAGCTTTTTCAAGTAAGAAAAGGACAATTTGTATTCTTTGAAAATGAGTTGCACAAAGTGTATTCTGTGAAGCCAATGTTCAAAAAATCTGTCCACATGTATCGCCTAAAGGATATGAAACAAGTATTGGCGACAGCAAAAGAAATTAATTTTTATCGCCCTAAACATAATGATACATTTATTTTTTATGGAAAAAGGTATACGATTGATCAATATGCAAAACCAAATCCAGGAGATTATATTCTAATTGTCAAACCTACTCCAGATTTCTTAGATCATTATTCGTTGAATGAAATTGAAAAAGTAGAGAGAGTAGAAGATGGGAATGCGATTACTACACGGGATAATGGCGTAAAACATAGTGAATATGTCGTCATGGTTCCAGGAAAAGCAGAGGCTAGTCAAGAGATTTCTTATTTTGACAAGAGTCTTGTTCCTGAAGAACAGCAGTTATTGGATGAATCCATTTCTTATTTAGCGGAAAATGATGATACATTGAAACCAGCTGTCGGCGATATTTATTTGGATGTTCATAACAACATCCGTGCGATGATTGTTGCAATGTCTGATGACGAAATTGTTTTTGGTCATGGTGTTCGCGTTCATGTAGCGGAATTATTAGATGAATCTAGATATGAGCTAATTTATCAATTTGAAGATCATTAAAATGGAGCCGGTCTGAATGCGGAATTCAGCCGGCTTTATTAGTACGCCAGGCATGTGCACACTCTCTAAGGTTGAAGTCCCGAGCTATGAAGGCAGTAGTAGTGGTTAGCTTAAGACAAGGGTGTCTGGGGTGACTCAGAATCTGAAGGAAGTCGGCGGCAAATCTCCGCCCCTAGAAACATGAACTTTATAGATGGCTAGATGCATTTGGATGAGGCTGCGTAACAAGTCAAAGTCCTTACTGCCAAAGGATGCACCGAGTAAATGAAAAGGGGACATGGAGAGGAAGAGCGTGTACTTACATAGAAATGCGGTACACATACCGTAACTGGACATGTGAATGTTCACTTAACTATCAGAAGCCCTTCCCAGATACTTCTAGAGTATCTGGGAAGGGCTGAATCATTTACGGAGAATTGCCACTTTGCATACGCAATACTCGATGAAGCAGAAACATGAAACCTTCCTATAGAAATCCCTCGATAAGGTTGAACCACGATCGCCTGATGAGAACGTTAAGTCAGAGGCTAAAATGCCCCGAAATGCTGTGGAATCTAAAAAACATTATTATAACTTGATTTTAGCAATCGTATGTTATAAAATGGTTCCAAAACCGTCCAGACGGTATAGTAAAAAGAGGTGTTACTTTATGTCAAAAAAACTTGATTTATTAGAAGCGGCTTCAAGAGTAATTTTAGACAAGGGAGTAAATCGATTAACTTTGAATGCTGTCGCTCAGGAAGCGAACGTAAGCAAAGGTGGATTACTTTATCATTACGCAACCAAAGACGAGCTGATAAAAGGGATGAACTTACATGTTATTGCAGGCTTTAGGAAGTTAATTGAAAAACACGTCGCTGACGGATACTCCTATCATGAAGCATATTTGATTACGACTCTGGATAGCTTGAAGAAAGATTCCACATTGATGGGCATCACGACCAGTTTATTGGCATCCATATCTACTAATAGAGAACTTTTGAATCTATGGAGAGAAGAATACAAATATCTAAATGAAAAATTATCGGAGGAGGATTATAAACTAGAATATTCTCTTTTGGTAAAATCCGTTTGTGATGGATTATGGTATTCAAAGCTATTTGAATTCGGACACATAGACCAGGATGATGAACAAAAAGTAATTGACTACTTACTCGAATTGCTTAAAGGAAGGGATTAATAATAATGGCGTATGTATTGTTGATTTTTTCAATTATGTCGGAAGTTTTGGGATCTACGATGCTCAAATTATCAAATGGATTTAAAAAAATTCTCCCCATTATAGGTGTTATAGCTGGATATTGCGTTTCCTTTTATCTGCTCTCTGTAGCATTGCTAGATCTTCCTTTGGGTTTCGCTTATGCCATTTGGAGTGGTGTTGGAACAATCCTTACAGCGATGGTAGGTGTGTTTTTATTTAAAGAGAAATTAAACAGAATAGGCGTTCTTGGTATCAGTTTTATTGTTACAGGAGTCGTTCTATTAAATCTTATTTAAAAGGGATGAAATGAGATGAATAAAAGTTTTTTATTTTTAGGTTTGGCCATTTTATGCGAAGCTTTTGGATCTACGATGCTTAAATTATCAGAAGGCTTTTCTCTTCTATATCCTTCTATTGGTGTCGTAGTTGGTTATTTAGCCTCCTTTACTTTTTTGGGACTTTCCCTAAAAAGTATTCCCCTATCCAACGCCTATGCCATTTGGGCTGGACTAGGTACAGCATTTACAGTAGCTATAGGGATCGTTCTTTTTCGTGAAGATATATCTTTTGTAAAAGTATTAGCCGTACTTTTTATAATTGCAGGTGTAGTTATTTTAAATAAATCAAAAGATTATTCAAAACAGAAAAGTGAAGAAGCTAGTATCCACTAAATTTCTTAGCTTTATCCTTTTTCTTTTATAAGCACTATTTATTCTTATAAAAGAAAGGTAAAGCTTAACAAAAATCAAAAGGGTTTCGGAAATTGTGGCGCTAAACTATACCAAAACCCTTTAAAGATTTTAATTCCAGAAATTTTATACGTAAATTGAAGAGATAATACGTTGAAATTCTAAAATCTAAATATTTGTTAGACAGTATGACGTATGTGAGAGACCGGAGTTTAGTCACCTCCTCCTACTCGATTACTTTTACCATTCAATTTTTAGCTTTTTTCCACTGTTCACGTGCTTTATAGCCTAGAATATTCAGAGCGTCTTTAGATCCAGAGTAAATGGGATTATAGCCGAGCTCTAAGTCTGTTAAGTCATCGATGGTGAGCTTTCCTTTGATTGCTGTAGCTAACACGGCCATTCGCTTATCTGCTCCTTTTGGACCGATGAAACTGCCTCCCAGTAACTGTCCTGATTTCGGTTCATAAACAATCTTCATCCTAATTTTTTCTGATCCAGGGTAATAGCCTGCATGAGAGAAACCTGTAGAGGTAACTGCTTCAAATGGAATATCTGATTCCTCTAGTGATTGAGCACTTTGTCCAGTAATTGCAATAGTTAAATCAAATAAGCGGAAAATGGATGAACCCAAAACACCTTCACGCTGAATACTTTCCCCGTTTAAATGCGATGCGATGACAAATGCTTGGCGATGTGCTGGCCAGGCTAGAGCAACATGTGCCGGTTTCTTTGTTACAAAATCAACTTCCTCGACCGCATCTCCTAGCGCATAGATAGAAGGATCACTTGTTTGCATCACGTTATTTACCTTAATCCCGCCTGTTTCGCCCAATTCTAACCCTGCTTTTTCTGCCAGTTCAATATTGGGTTTAATTCCGACGGCCATGAGTGTCATATCTGCTTGAATCGTTTTTCCGCTTGAAAGATGTAAGATGGTTCCTTGGTCGGAGTAGCTTTCTAGTTTATCATTTAGATAAAGGTCAACCCCGTTTTCTGTTAAATGCTTATCTACATGACTGGCCATATCTGAATCTAAGCGTTTCATTACATGCTCGGAGTAATCTACCATCGAGCAATGAAGCCCTCTTTTATGCAAGTTCTCGACCATCTCTAAGCCAATAAAACCACCGCCGATAATTGCAACGGATGTAGGCTTTTTCTCAGAAATAAATTTTTCTATTTGGTCCATGTTTTCAATGGTACGCAGGGTAAAGGTATTGGAATGCATCCCAGGTAAATCTGGCATTACAGCGCTTGCTCCAGGAGAAAGAATTAATGTATTATAATCCATCTCATGCGGCTTATTATTTTTTTCATAAAAAATGGTTTGCTTTTCTCGTTCAATATGTGTTACTTCTGCATAGGTTTCGATAAAAACATTATATTTTTCTGCAAAATCATTTTCTGAATAAAGAAGCTGATTTCGGTCAGTAATATCTCTTCCTATATAATAGGGCATACCGCAGTTGGCGAACGAAATATAACCACAGCGGTCAAGAATATGAATTTCTGAATCCGTATCATATCTGCGTATTTGCGCAGCAACCGTAGCCCCGCCGCCGACACCGCCTACAATTACAATTTTATTTACCATAGATAATGAACCCCTTTCAAGAATTCTAAATTATGTTTTGCCTATTAGTATAGTAGTTCCCCATATTCTCTTTATTGAAAAGTATTTTATCAATATGAACGGAGGTTATATCGAAATAATAGCTTCTTCATAAAAAAACTCTCCACAAAAACTGTAGAGAGTTGTATTCGCTCCAAATCCAGTCGAAGCGCTCGAATATTCCCGAACCCGCTCCAAATCCGGTCAGAGCGCTCGAATAATCCCCGAACCCGCTCCGAATCCGATGACGTACAATAGTCTGTGTAAGATGAATAAATAGGAAAGGTAAGGTTATCCTACCCTTTAGTTAATCACGACAAAAACTAAGAAGAGGAGACCTTACCCATGTCTACTAGTATAACTGATAA
>NZ_BORO01000051.1 GCF_018333215.1 Oceanobacillus sp. J11TS1
CTATATGCCGAAGGCTATGAGCCAGAGGAAATTGAGAAAATTTTATTTGATGAATTTGGATTTGCCGTTGAAGAAGAACAGAGTAATGATGAATTAATATTTTCTGTTCAGTTTGAGAGATTTAAAAAACAACAGTATGAATTTAATAAATTATTGATTCAGAAACTAGATGAACAACAGAAATTTATACATAATCATTTAGACAAACGTGATAAGGAATTAATTGAGAGAATAAATGAAATTCGAGATATGCTCGAGAATCAAAATTGATTTTTTTCGATTTTCGTTTTTAAGTGAAAAATAGAATTTATAATCTCGAAAAAAATGAGATATTTATACTCTTTTAGCCATGTACTCACTGAATTTTTGAATTTGAGGTCGTGCATAATTTTATATATATATATATATTTAAATACCGCACGGTTTTGGTGTATATAATTAATAATTTTAAAAAAAGAGCTCAACAAAGGATATGCATTTTTTTGTTGAGCTCTTTTGTTATTATATTTGGTTTAGTATATTATACATTTAGTGACATTTTAACATATTGCGTTTTTGTGTTATGTGTATATTGACATAGTGACATAAATGTGAAAAAATATAGATAATAAAAGTTCTAATATATGCGAAGGTGTGAGTGCTGTGTACATAGACAGGATAAAATCAAAGCATAAATATTATTTGTATTTAAGGAAGTATGAATCATCCGTTACATATTCGTTAGATAAACGAGTTTTAGTTTTTCGTTTCGGAAGAGAAGAACATGCTCTTGCTGAAATGCGAGCGTGGCTGCAAGATATAAATTTACTGCCAATTGAATTAAAAAAGTTGGGTTTTACTAAAGAAGATGTACAGGAATGGATTAATAATGTAGAAGAACGTAGAGAGAAAACCATATCAAGTAAATATATTAATTATCATGCGCTTTCCTCCTGAAAATATAAAAAGTCCTAGTGTTATCTAGGACTTTATTTTTTTTCCTCAAGATATTGTTTAATTAATCTTTCAAGGACTGTATTTATTTTGCTTTCTTCTTTTGCTACTTGAATTTTAAAATCACGCAGCAAGTTAGAATCTATATTTGTTGCTATTCGACCTTTTTCCGCCATTTTAAATCACCTCGTATGTATTTTAACATATACATTTTTACACCTTTTAACAAAAACGAATATATATAAATGTTTACCTTGATTGGATCCTGTACCAGGATTTTATTTTAAACACGCTTGACGGAAATGCATAGCATTTTAGCATATACTCGTTAAGAGTGTATAAGTGCGCCATGAATAATCACAAAGTCGTTGGAATGCAATTCATATAAAACTACGGGGCAAATTCTAAAAAGCGCTAGGATTGCTTTATATGGCGTTTGTCAACGGTAATCGCAGGGAGGATGGTTTTCCCGACCGAGAATTAAGGAGTTGACGAACTCGCTACACCCGAACCCTCTTGGCATTGTCGAAAATCCATTTTTCGACCTGCCTACCGGCGAGGGAGCCCCCTCAATTTTGAGGGGGTTGGGGGAGTTAAGTTAAGGGGATTGTTAAGGGAAAAGTTCCCTTGACCCGTCGGAGACAGGGACTTTTAATATATCAGCTTTCTTGTTTAAAAATGATTATTGATTTATGCTATTAGAAAAGTGATGTCGCTATTTCTGGAGCGACGAATAAAACAGGAATCGCAATCCATTAGCGATTAAAAAGGATGGGTCGCAAACCCTTCAATGCGGCTTAGAAGATAAGGGTCGGAAATTCATATAAAACAAGCATAAGGTCATAGGAAACTATGGCCTTTTTTGTTTTCTTTAAATTTCTTGATAAGAAATGAACCGAATTTTGTGAGATGCGCGCTTAAACTTAGTAGAGGGTCTGTTTATGAAATAGATATTGTTTATAGGTTGAACAAGGTAAGACCAACAAAAAGTTTTTAAAAAGAAGGATTTGTAATAAAACAAAACAAGTAAAAAATAAAGGAGTGAGATTATCATGGAAATTAAATTAACAATATCTCCAGAATTGATTGCATTGTTATTTTTGTTTTCTCTTTGGTTTTAATATAAGTGAGCAATTTAATTGCTCACTTTATTTATTTTGGTAGCTATACATGAACTAGACAAGAACTATAAATACGGTATACATGGGCTATACATTTACTATACAGTTGCTATACATAGAGGTTTAAAAGTGATATCAATAAAATCCAATAGGCACAGCCTATTTAATCACTTTCGGAATGAAAGTGATATCGGATTCTCTTATGCTCTTTCATTAAAAATAGAAAAAAAGGATTTGTAGGTAATTTAAATGCCATTTAAAACGTCATAGAGTACATTATAAGACGTTTTTAAAAATTTAATATAGTTAAATCTATTTAATGTATAAAACGCCTGTATGAGCTTTATTTTGATTTCTAGGTGTTTTTTGTGTTGGAAGATTATTTGGCGATAGCTGAACGTTTTAAAAATTGATTGTGCAGCAAGAAAATTTTCCCTACGTCACATCATTTAAAAAATGTGTGTAAGTGGGCACTCTATATTCTTCGTGATTGATTTATGCTGCCTATATTAAAAAAATAATATTGATAAGCTATTCTTTCTTTTATTTTGCTATTGAATTTTTAAAAAAATAGTTTTAATATAATATATGACTCAAAAATGATATTAAGTTAATACCAAAATTAAGAAAGGGGATTATATAAGTGAGTGAACAGAAAAAAAAGAGAAATTTCCCTCTAAGGATAAATGAACCGAATGCTAAGAAATTGGAAGAAATGGCTGATCGTTACGGTATGAGTATTAATTCTTTAGTTAGTTTTATTGTAGGCCAATGGCTTGATAGTAATTATGACCTTAAAGACTATGCTAGAGAAAAAATGATTCCAGCTATTGCTGATAAGATGGAACCCGAATTCGAAAAGATGATAAGTAATCCTCAATTTTTAGAAATGATGAAAGAAATGGTTATGTATGAAAATAAGGGTTAATTCATTTATTTGTTAAATGAATTTAGGGGAGCGCAGCGACCCTCCTTAACTTGTTAATAATAATAGGGGATAGAGTCGCACTTTTTTACTAAAAATCCTTGAATCCTTTCTGTACCAAGGGTTTTGAAAGTTTTCTGTTAATTTAATAGTGGGGGTGAACACCGTTGGCATTGGAGTTAGAGAAATGCGGGAAAAAGACAATTCACCTTCAAGCTAAAGACACTGGAAAGCATTATGCAAAACTAATGACGTGTAATAAGCTAGAATGTCCGAATTGTCAGCCTGTGATATCTGCAAGGATTAAGAAGAAGATTCGTTACTATGCGCAGCATGAACGTTTAGTATTCTTTAATACAATAACATCTAAGCTTGGCTTTGATGATCTAGAGGATTTATTCAAAAAGATAAGAAAAGAATTAGCAAGGGATTTTACTATTGAAGGGTATATGAAACGGAAAAAAGTTAGTCGTGAAAAAGCGTTGCAATGGTATGAGAAGAAAAAAGAAAAGTATATTGAATCTGATATTTTAGTTGAAATTGAGAAGATAAGTCGCCAAGAAGCTATTATTGAAGTTGCTAAACAAAAAAAGGTCTTCTATCAAAAGTTGACAGAAGACAAAAAAAGATTATTTAAATTAGATTTTCAAAACGTTATTCAAAAAAATTTTAAAAGACACTTTAATACTAACCTAAAAGACGAGAAATTAAAAGACAAATTGTATGACAATGTAAGACAAAGATTTGAAGAAAATGAGTTTAAGGAATATAAGTTTATTAGAGTGATTGAATTTCATAAGAATGGACAACCTCATTATCATTTTTTAACGAATAGATATGTTCCTCATACGTTACTTAAAAAAATTACGACAGAGGGCGTAAATGATGTTTATGATAACTCTTATATTGTTGAAGATGCTTTGAGAAGGAATCCGGATTTATTAATTAGTGAAGATGTAAATACAGAGATTGTTGCAAACTATGTTTCTAAAATAACGAATTATATTACTAAAGATACCATCGAAGTTTATTCTGATCTAAAAGAGAATAAAAGCTTTAGGAAAAAGCTAATTAGTTCTTCAGATGGTATAAAAATATTTGATGATAACAAAGAAGAAGAGGATTTGAAATATATAAAAATTGGTGTTTTTGATTATGTTTTAAATTCTACTAACTACGAGATTCCAGAAAATGCTTTGAATGATGTAGAGGATTTTATAAGGTTTAATTCCCAAGCTGTTGGAGATGACCATTCTGAACAGGTAATAAAGGATGTACAAGCTTTAGGATTAGTAGACAAAGAGAAATATAACTATATTATTGCAAAGCGCTTAGAACAAATTAATTTTAGCGATATAAAAGCATCAAAAACAAAGTTAGGTTTTATTACAGGTTTATCTGTTGAGCAATCTCATTTAATTAAGGTGTTTAATGAAAACAGAATTAGTCTTTTAATTGGTCGGGCTGGTACGGGAAAGAGTTTTACAATAACAAATCTTTTAAAGTATATGCAGCCTAATCCGAATTCGACATTTATTGTCACTTATACTGGTAAAGCATCCAGTAGATTAAGAGAGTTATTTTGTGCTAATGATATTGGCTATTATAAGCCTACGACGATACATAAGGCATGTGGTTCTAATTTTAATGGTAAGTTCTTAAAGAATGAAAAAAACACCTTGAATTGTGAGTATTTGATTATTGATGAAGTAAGCATGATACCTAAAGAAATACTAGCAAAGTTGCTTTTATCTGTTCCTAGTTATGTGAAAGTATTATTTGCTGGTGATGATGCACAATTACCACCAGTTAATGATGTTTCTATCATTCCCGAGTTAAAAGAAAGTCAATACGTTAATACAGTTGAGTTAACAAAGGTTTTTCGTTCAGATGATAAAGTATTATCATATGCTCATAAGGTATTGAATAGAGAAATGATAGATTATAATACTTATAGAGATGATTTAAGCACTATTGTAAGTGATTTAATTAATCAAGGGTATCAAATACTTACAAACACTAAAAAAATGACTAAAGACATTAATATGATTGTTCAGAGTGAAAAAACTGAAATTACTCGTTGTTTTAATGATTTTAAGTATAGTGTTGGTGATCGTGTCATGATTGTTGCAAATAGTTCACCTAGAGAAGTATCTAATGGGGATACTGGGAAACTTGTTAAGTATAGTGAAAAAGGTGTATTTATACAATTGGACCATGAAAATAGACAAGTATTTTATAAGTATGAGGATACAGAAGAAATCGTTCCAGCCTATGCTTTTACAGTTCATAAAAGTCAAGGTTCTGAATATGAGAAAGTGGCAATTGTCTTAGAAAACCAACCTAAATTAAATACGAATAATCTTTTATATACTGCAATTACAAGAGCGAAAAAAGATGCTAAAGTATTTGTTTCAGATGAATCAGTTTTAAGAAGTGCAATTATAAATAGTCCATCTAATATGGATATGGTTAATATAAATAATGTTGTCGAGTATGTACAAAAGCAAAAAGTATCGTAATTTTAAGCACCTTTTATAAGGTGCTTTTTTTATGAGTATATAAAATTCACATGAGCTTTCTCATGAAAAAATAAAGGTAATTTATTGTTTTATCAAGAATTATTTATATGTGGGTTTGTGATAAACATGATGTGTGAGAGGGTGAGAAAATGGAAAAAGAATGGTTTACTGTTGCAGAAATGGAAAAGGAAACCAATATCCCCCATCAAACGATAAGAAGATATATTAAAGTACATGGGCATCATTTGCATTTGAAGAAACAACATAAAAGTTTTTTTATTAATTACTCTAGTATTGATGTTATTTTAAAAATAAGAAAGATGTATTCAGATGGTAAAACAAGCGAGAGTGTTGATGAAATACTTGCGAATAGTAATATTCCCATGACTATTGATCTTGAAAAGGATAATGAGCAAGTGAGCATTCATGTGCCCAATATGCTTCAGGAGTTAAATAATAATATAGTCGCTATGAATCACAAAATGGTAAAACAGGAAGAATTCAATGCTGAGTTGCTTGAACAAGTGAGAAAACAACAGAAATATATAGATGAAAGATTATCTAAAAGAGATGAAGCACTTATAAAGGCAATGAATGAGGTTATGGATACAAAAAGGCAACTTGCAGCAACAGAACAAAATAAAAAGAAATGGTGGCAATTTTGGCTGAAGTGAATAAAAAAAGAGTATGTCGCCAAACATACTCTTTTTCATGCTGATGGGTAGATTATATCAGCATCTATTAAGTTGTAGCTATTAAGTTGTAGTGTTTATATCGGTCTATCATTTTAGGTATTAAGTTATTTTAAAAGTTTTGGCATAGTTTAAAAAAATAATCTGAAAGGTGGTAGTGTTTCTTGGAAGAAAAATGGTTTTCTGTTGCAGAATTGAGTAACCATGCAAATGTAGCTGAGTCAACAGCGAGACGATATTTAAATAAGTTTGAGAAATACTTTCAGTATAAGAAACGAAGTAAGGGAAAAAAGTATCATCCGAGATCGGTTTTTATTTTAGAAAAAATTTCTATGCTATATGCCGAAGGCTATGAGCCAGAGGAAATTGAGAAAATTTTATTTGATGAATTTGGATTTGCCGTTGAAGAAGAACAGAGTAATGATGAATTAATATTTTCTGTTCAGTTTGAGAGATTTAAAA
>NZ_BORO01000052.1 GCF_018333215.1 Oceanobacillus sp. J11TS1
GCCTCCGGTGGCATTCAAGGTGATGTGCTTGCTACCGATAACAATACTGTAGGCATGGGTGATGCTGGTATTAAATCTGCCATTCAAGGCTCTAATGTTCCTAACCCTGATGAGGCCGTCCCTAGTTTTGTTTCTGGTGCTATGGCTAAAGCTGGTAAAGGACTTCTTGAAGGTACGTTGCAGGCTGGCACTTCTGCCGTTTCTGATAAGTTGCTTGATTTGGTTGGACTTGGTGGCAAGTCTGCCGCTGATAAAGGAAAGGATACTCGTGATTATCTTGCTGCTGCATTTCCTGAGCTTAATGCTTGGGAGCGTGCTGGTGCTGATGCTTCCTCTGCTGGTATGGTTGACGCCGGATTTGAGAATCAAAAAGAGCTTACTAAAATGCAACTGGACAATCAGAAAGAGATTGCCGAGATGCAAAATGAGACTCAAAAAGAGATTGCTGGCATTCAGTCGGCGACTTCACGCCAGAATACGAAAGACCAGGTATATGCACAAAATGAGATGCTTGCTTATCAACAGAAGGAGTCTACTGCTCGCGTTGCGTCTATTATGGAAAACACCAATCTTTCCAAGCAACAGCAGGTTTCCGAGATTATGCGCCAAATGCTTACTCAAGCTCAAACGGCTGGTCAGTATTTTACCAATGACCAAATCAAAGAAATGACTCGCAAGGTTAGTGCTGAGGTTGACTTAGTTCATCAGCAAACGCAGAATCAGCGGTATGGCTCTTCTCATATTGGCGCTACTGCAAAGGATATTTCTAATGTCGTCACTGATGCTGCTTCTGGTGTGGTTGATATTTTTCATGGTATTGATAAAGCTGTTGCCGATACTTGGAACAATTTCTGGAAAGACGGTAAAGCTGATGGTATTGGCTCTAATTTGTCTAGGAAATAACCGTCAGGATTGACACCCTCCCAATTGTATGTTTTCATGCCTCCAAATCTTGGAGGCTTTTTTATGGTTCGTTCTTATTACCCTTCTGAATGTCACGCTGATTATTTTGACTTTGAGCGTATCGAGGCTCTTAAACCTGCTATTGAGGCTTGTGGCATTTCTACTCTTTCTCAATCCCCAATGCTTGGCTTCCATAAGCAGATGGATAACCGCATCAAGCTCTTGGAAGAGATTCTGTCTTTTCGTATGCAGGGCGTTGAGTTCGATAATGGTGATATGTATGTTGACGGCCATAAGGCTGCTTCTGACGTTCGTGATGAGTTTGTATCTGTTACTGAGAAGTTAATGGATGAATTGGCACAATGCTACAATGTGCTCCCCCAACTTGATATTAATAACACTATAGACCACCGCCCCGAAGGGGACGAAAAATGGTTTTTAGAGAACGAGAAGACGGTTACGCAGTTTTGCCGCAAGCTGGCTGCTGAACGCCCTCTTAAGGATATTCGCGATGAGTATAATTACCCCAAAAAGAAAGGTATTAAGGATGAGTGTTCAAGATTGCTGGAGGCCTCCACTATGAAATCGCGTAGAGGCTTTGCTATTCAGCGTTTGATGAATGCAATGCGACAGGCTCATGCTGATGGTTGGTTTATCGTTTTTGACACTCTCACGTTGGCTGACGACCGATTAGAGGCGTTTTATGATAATCCCAATGCTTTGCGTGACTATTTTCGTGATATTGGTCGTATGGTTCTTGCTGCCGAGGGTCGCAAGGCTAATGATTCACACGCCGACTGCTATCAGTATTTTTGTGTGCCTGAGTATGGTACAGCTAATGGCCGTCTTCATTTCCATGCGGTGCACTTTATGCGGACACTTCCTACAGGTAGCGTTGACCCTAATTTTGGTCGTCGGGTACGCAATCGCCGCCAGTTAAATAGCTTGCAAAATACGTGGCCTTATGGTTACAGTATGCCCATCGCAGTTCGCTACACGCAGGACGCTTTTTCACGTTCTGGTTGGTTGTGGCCTGTTGATGCTAAAGGTGAGCCGCTTAAAGCTACCAGTTATATGGCTGTTGGTTTCTATGTGGCTAAATACGTTAACAAAAAGTCAGATATGGACCTTGCTGCTAAAGGTCTAGGAGCTAAAGAATGGAACAACTCACTAAAAACCAAGCTGTCGCTACTTCCCAAGAAGCTGTTCAGAATCAGAATGAGCCGCAACTTCGGGATGAAAATGCTCACAATGACAAATCTGTCCACGGAGTGCTTAATCCAACTTACCAAGCTGGGTTACGACGCGACGCCGTTCAACCAGATATTGAAGCAGAACGCAAAAAGAGAGATGAGATTGAGGCTGGGAAAAGTTACTGTAGCCGACGTTTTGGCGGCGCAACCTGTGACGACAAATCTGCTCAAATTTATGCGCGCTTCGATAAAAATGATTGGCGTATCCAACCTGCAGAGTTTTATCGCTTCCATGACGCAGAAGTTAACACTTTCGGATATTTCTGATGAGTCGAAAAATTATCTTGATAAAGCAGGAATTACTACTGCTTGTTTACGAATTAAATCGAAGTGGACTGCTGGCGGAAAATGAGAAAATTCGACCTATCCTTGCGCAGCTCGAGAAGCTCTTACTTTGCGACCTTTCGCCATCAACTAACGATTCTGTCAAAAACTGACGCGTTGGATGAGGAGAAGTGGCTTAATATGCTTGGCACGTTCGTCAAGGACTGGTTTAGATATGAGTCACATTTTGTTCATGGTAGAGATTCTCTTGTTGACATTTTAAAAGAGCGTGGATTACTATCTGAGTCCGATGCTGTTCAACCACTAATAGGTAAGAAATCATGAGTCAAGTTACTGAACAATCCGTACGTTTCCAGACCGCTTTGGCCTCTATTAAGCTCATTCAGGCTTCTGCCGTTTTGGATTTAACCGAAGATGATTTCGATTTTCTGACGAGTAACAAAGTTTGGATTGCTACTGACCGCTCTCGTGCTCGTCGCTGCGTTGAGGCTTGCGTTTATGGTACGCTGGACTTTGTAGGATACCCTCGCTTTCCTGCTCCTGTTGAGTTTATTGCTGCCGTCATTGCTTATTATGTTCATCCCGTCAACATTCAAACGGCCTGTCTCATCATGGAAGGCGCTGAATTTACGGAAAACATTATTAATGGCGTCGAGCGTCCGGTTAAAGCCGCTGAATTGTTCGCGTTTACCTTGCGTGTACGCGCAGGAAACACTGACGTTCTTACTGACGCAGAAGAAAACGTGCGTCAAAAATTACGTGCAGAAGGAGTGATGTAATGTCTAAAGGTAAAAAACGTTCTGGCGCTCGCCCTGGTCGTCCGCAGCCGTTGCGAGGTACTAAAGGCAAGCGTAAAGGCGCTCGTCTTTGGTATGTAGGTGGTCAACAATTTTAATTGCAGGGGCTTCGGCCCCTTACTTGAGGATAAATTATGTCTAATATTCAAACTGGCGCCGAGCGTATGCCGCATGACCTTTCCCATCTTGGCTTCCTTGCTGGTCAGATTGGTCGTCTTATTACCATTTCAACTACTCCGGTTATCGCTGGCGACTCCTTCGAGATGGACGCCGTTGGCGCTCTCCGTCTTTCTCCATTGCGTCGTGGCCTTGCTATTGACTCTACTGTAGACATTTTTACTTTTTATGTCCCTCATCGTCACGTTTATGGTGAACAGTGGATTAAGTTCATGAAGGATGGTGTTAATGCCACTCCTCTCCCGACTGTTAACACTACTGGTTATATTGACCATGCCGCTTTTCTTGGCACGATTAACCCTGATACCAATAAAATCCCTAAGCATTTGTTTCAGGGTTATTTGAATATCTATAACAACTATTTTAAAGCGCCGTGGATGCCTGACCGTACCGAGGCTAACCCTAATGAGCTTAATCAAGATGATGCTCGTTATGGTTTCCGTTGCTGCCATCTCAAAAACATTTGGACTGCTCCGCTTCCTCCTGAGACTGAGCTTTCTCGCCAAATGACGACTTCTACCACATCTATTGACATTATGGGTCTGCAAGCTGCTTATGCTAATTTGCATACTGACCAAGAACGTGATTACTTCATGCAGCGTTACCATGATGTTATTTCTTCATTTGGAGGTAAAACCTCTTATGACGCTGACAACCGTCCTTTACTTGTCATGCGCTCTAATCTCTGGGCATCTGGCTATGATGTTGATGGAACTGACCAAACGTCGTTAGGCCAGTTTTCTGGTCGTGTTCAACAGACCTATAAACATTCTGTGCCGCGTTTCTTTGTTCCTGAGCATGGCACTATGTTTACTCTTGCGCTTGTTCGTTTTCCGCCTACTGCGACTAAAGAGATTCAGTACCTTAACGCTAAAGGTGCTTTGACTTATACCGATATTGCTGGCGACCCTGTTTTGTATGGCAACTTGCCGCCGCGTGAAATTTCTATGAAGGATGTTTTCCGTTCTGGTGATTCGTCTAAGAAGTTTAAGATTGCTGAGGGTCAGTGGTATCGTTATGCGCCTTCGTATGTTTCTCCTGCTTATCACCTTCTTGAAGGCTTCCCATTCATTCAGGAACCGCCTTCTGGTGATTTGCAAGAACGCGTACTTATTCGCCACCATGATTATGACCAGTGTTTCCAGTCCGTTCAGTTGTTGCAGTGGAATAGTCAGGTTAAATTTAATGTGACCGTTTATCGCAATCTGCCGACCACTCGCGATTCAATCATGACTTCGTGATAAAAGATTGAGTGTGAGGTTATAACGCCGAAGCGGTAAAAATTTTAATTTTTGCCGCTGAGGGGTTGACCAAGCGAAGCGCGGTAGGTTTTCTGCTTAGGAGTTTAATCATGTTTCAGACTTTTATTTCTCGCCATAATTCAAACTTTTTTTCTGATAAGCTGGTTCTCACTTCTGTTACTCCAGCTTCTTCGGCACCTGTTTTACAGACACCTAAAGCTACATCGTCAACGTTATATTTTGATAGTTTGACGGTTAATGCTGGTAATGGTGGTTTTCTTCATTGCATTCAGATGGATACATCTGTCAACGCCGCTAATCAGGTTGTTTCTGTTGGTGCTGATATTGCTTTTGATGCCGACCCTAAATTTTTTGCCTGTTTGGTTCGCTTTGAGTCTTCTTCGGTTCCGACTACCCTCCCGACTGCCTATGATGTTTATCCTTTGGATGGTCGCCATGATGGTGGTTATTATACCGTCAAGGACTGTGTGACTATTGACGTCCTTCCCCGTACGCCGGGCAATAATGTTTATGTTGGTTTCATGGTTTGGTCTAACTTTACCGCTACTAAATGCCGCGGATTGGTTTCGCTGAATCAGGTTATTAAAGAGATTATTTGTCTCCAGCCACTTAAGTGAGGTGATTTATGTTTGGTGCTATTGCTGGCGGTATTGCTTCTGCTCTTGCTGGTGGCGCCATGTCTAAATTGTTTGGAGGCGGTCAAAAAGCCGCCTCCGGTGGCATTCAAGGTGATGTGCTTGCTACCGATAACAATACTGTAGGCATGGGTGATGCTGGTATTAAATCTGCCATTCAAGGCTCTAATGTTCCTAACCCTGATGAGGCCGTCCCTAGTT
>NZ_BORO01000053.1:0-3322 GCF_018333215.1 Oceanobacillus sp. J11TS1
TGAGGTCCCGCATATGAGTGAACGCTTTTACAAGTGGTTTCACGTGTTGGGTTATATAGCGGCATTAGCATTTCTGTACTACATGATGACTTCAATTTAAGGAGGTGAATATGATGGACATACAGCACCCGGATATCACTCGATCTGAAAATACAGGCTATCCATATAGCAATCGTAGAGCAATGTACGGCGTAGATGGACTTGGGAATGACGTTCATACAGGTGATGAAATCTTACGGCTAAACGATGAATTTTATCGGGTAGATGATTTGTTCCAGGAGACAATCGAGGTCCTTGAACAACAAGGAGCAGAGTATGAAATTGCAAAATAAAAAAAGCACCTTGGCAGAGGCGCTTTTGAACCAATTTGAAATGTCTAAGTAAAAACTATTTATGTGCCTATTATACGGCATTTAGGAGGATTAAGCAATGGATGAAAAATCAAGATTAATGGCGGAAATTACGTTACTTGCAATGAAACTGCAAAACGAAACGAATTATGCAGTGTTTGTGAGCTTATCTGGTCACGTTGAAAAAATGGAAATAAGAGTATGTAAATCAAAGAAAAAATATTTGGACGATATTGCGTCGTGCGAGTTCTACACTGATAGAGATTTAGAACGAATGCAAGAAGTTAAAGAATATCTGCTTGGTTTCATTGAGAAAAAGAAAGTAGATGTAAATCAGTTAGATTATGAGATAGAAGAAATAAAACATTACGTTTTTTAAGGAGGTCTTAAATAATGGCTAAAAGCACAGCGGAAATGAGCCACCAAGAATGGCTCCATGAACGAACAAAAGGAATCGGAGGCAGTGATGCCGGCGTTGTTTTAGGACTTAACAAATGGAAAACCCCATTTGAATTATGGCTAGATAAAACAGGCCAATCAGAGGTGGAAGACACAGCTGGTGAAGCTGCCTATTTCGGAAACTTGCTTGAAGATGTTGTGGCGAAAGAATTTGAAGTTAGAACAGGTAAGAAAGTTCGCAAAAATAACTTTATGCTGCAGCATCCAGAGCACTCATTTATCATGGCGAACATTGATAGAAAAGTAGTTGGAGAAAATGCTTTGTTGGAATGCAAGACCGCTAACGCCTTTTTAGCAAAAGATTGGGAAAGCGAAGAGATACCGGAATCCTATCTAGTTCAAGTGCAACATTATCTCGGTGTAACAGGCTATGAAAAAGCCTATATCGCAGTTCTAATAGGTGGACAGAAGTTTATCTGGAAAGAAATAGAACGTGACGAAGAACTCATTCAAATGATTTTTGATGCAGAAGTTCATTTTTGGAAACATCACGTCCAAGGTAATATCCCGCCGGCGTTAGACGGTTCAAGTGCAGCTGAAAAGTTTTTAAAAGAACGCTATGCAGAGGTGGAGGAAGGTAAAACAATCGATCTTGCATTTGATTACAAGGACAAACTAGACAATCTGTTGGAACTCAAACAGCAGATTAAGCGGCTGCAAGAAATCGCAAAGCAAACAGAGAACGAGATCAAATATGAACTAAAAGAAGCTGAAACAGGTTTCGTTAAAAACTATCAAGTCAACTGGAAGCCTGTAACGCAAAATAGGGTCGATAGCAAGCTTTTAAAGAACAAATACCCAGATGTATATAACTCAGTTTTAAAACAATCACAGTACCGTAAATTTGACGTAAAGGAGATTAATTAATATGGCTACAAACTCAACTCTTAAAAACCAAATTGCAAATAAAAAACAAGGTAACAACTCGGTAGGCAAAGCCCAAGGAACTACAATGAAGCAATTACTAGCTTCTCCAGCTGTAATGAATCGTTTCGAGGAAGTCTTAGGGAAAAGAGCAAATCAATTCACAGCATCTATTTTAAGCCTATATAACAGCGAAAAAATGCTACAGAAAGCAGAACCAATGAGCGTTATTTCAAGCGCGATGATTGCAGCCACTTTAGACCTTCCGGTTGATAAAAACTTAGGCTATGCATGGATCGTTCCGTATGGCGGAAAAGCACAGTTCCAGATGGGTTACAAAGGCTACATTCAATTGGCGCTTAGAACAGGTCAATATCGCAATATAAACGTCATTGAGGTATACGAAGGTGAATTACAAAGCTTCAATCGTTTAACAGAAGAAATTGAATTAGATTTTGATGCTAGAGCATCGGACAAGGTTATTGGCTACACCGGATTTTTTGAACTGATTAACGGATTCCGCAAAACAGTTTATTGGTCAAAAGAAGAAATTGAAAAGCATAAGAAAAAATTCAGTAAATCGGATTTTGGCTGGAAGAAAGACTACGATGCAATGGCTAAGAAAACAGTCATCCGCAATCTGTTAAATAAATGGGGCATTCTTTCCATCGACATGCAAAAGTCTGTAGTTAGTGATAACAAGGTCGGCAGCAGTGATGTAGATCATCTAGGTGAAGCTGATGACAACATTATTGACGGAGATTATACCGAAGTAGATGAAAGTCAATCAGCCGAGGATGATTCTGGCCAAACGGATTTTGATGTAAATGCATAATCAGTCAAGAGTTAGGCTCCCAGAATCACTCTGGGAGCTATCAAAAAACGAACAGGAATTAAATGAGCGCATCCTACATTATATTCGGAAACGTTATCCTCATTACACATTTTTAGAAATTAAAGGTAGGTTCGCAATTTGCGAGATCAATAGATAGGAGTGATTGGATGGAAAAGATTAAATTGACGCAGGAACAATTGGAAAAGATAGAACGTGAATTAGATGGAACAGAAAGAAGTGAGGTTAAATTATTAACCCGCCATACCAAATGCGTGGTTACAGATGATGATACATGGATTAACGACTACAAATGCTTGAATAAATTATCTCTTGAAGACATGGCTAGGATTTTATTTATACCAGGCAGCTACGAAGTGATTCCTGAATTCGAACCTGGAGATTGGGTTGTTACTAAAACGGGCTATGTTGGCGAAATTGAATTTATTGATGATTTTGGAGGCTGGGCGAATATTGGTTATAGCAAAGATACTAAACAAAGTGGAGTATGCTTGGCTGAAACTTTTAATTTGGATGAGATAGAAAGACACGCTACACCAGAAGAAATTGCCAATGAAAAGAAACGTCGCTTTTGGAAAAGGCTAGGTCGTGGGGTGGATGAATATAGAAGAGGAGATATAGTCCAAACCTCAACTTCTAAAAGTGCATATTTCACAGTTTTAGCTAATGAAGAGATAGAAAGTGACCTGATTTGTTTTCCGGGCGCGAATAGAGCGTTTGAATTTAAAGATATTCACCTAGTTGTACCGGTAGAACAGAGATTAGACAAGTAATTTTAACAAGGAAAGGTGAACGA
>NZ_BORO01000053.1:3416-5341 GCF_018333215.1 Oceanobacillus sp. J11TS1
AACGAATTGTCTTATTTAAGAACAGATATACACGATAACGCGGGTGTTCCTTTCTACCATCATTTTTATTCATGCGATAAATGTGGTTATGAAATATCGGATATGTACGCTAGATACCAAGAAACGGAAATAGACTTCCATTTGTGCTTATCCTGTGGGTTTATCGAAGGGAAAATCCCAGAAGAAGAATTCATTTCCTTGAGCGGTATCGGGGTTATGAATGCACATGCAGGGGTCAATCCTGACGGGGAAATTCAAATATGGATCGGCAGTAAAACTCCCCCATGGGAAAGAAGCGACAAACAAGAAAGAAATACCCCTAAATACAAAGAGTGGAGAAAATCGGTATTTGAAAGAGATCATTATACTTGCCAACGTTGCGGGAAAATCGGAGGCGAATTAAATGCACATCACATAAAACGGTTCGCGATATATAAAGATCTCAGATACGAACTATCGAACGGAATTACCTTATGCGTTGAATGCCACAGACGCGAGCATAGAAAAAATAAGTAATTGAAAGGATGGTGAATATGAGTACTTGGTTCAAAGTTCATCGTGAAATATTCGATTCTGATATATGGAATGATGTAACAACGTTTCGGTTGTTCATGTATTTAATGGGAAAAGCATCGCATCAAGATGGT
Organism: Oceanobacillus sp. J11TS1; assembly: GCF_018333215.1. Lineage (GTDB taxonomy): Bacteria > Bacillota > Bacilli > Bacillales > Amphibacillaceae > Oceanobacillus. Next base: position 4,064 of record NZ_BORO01000053.1, read on the forward strand.
GTGAAAATCGCCGGGGTTGAATTGAAAAGAGGGCAGTATTTGCGATCATACCGGAAATTAGCAGCGGACCTTGCTTATAAGGAAGGGAGAGGAACAAGAGAGTATTCTCTGCGAACTATTAAGAAGGCAATTGACAAACTCGTTAATGCCGAAAGGGTAAACGTTAAGGAAACGGAACAGGGAACACTATTCACCATCCTTAATTACTCTAAATATCAAGGCTCGGACAGTAATGAAAAAGAAAGTGTAAACACCTTAAATTCAGAACTGAACACTAACGGTAAACGAACGGTAAACAATAACAAGAATGCTAAGAATGCAAGAATTAACAAGAATAAAGATATACGTTCCAAATTAAAATTTGAAACACACCATCTTCAATTAGCAGAGTTGTTATTCAAGAAAATCAAAGAGAACAACCCGAATGCTAAAAAACCGAATTTAGAATCATGGGCTGACACTTTCAGAAAAATCATGGAGATAGATAAAAAACCAGGAAAAGAGATACAAGATTTAATCCTTTGGAGTCAGCAACATCATTTTTGGTACAAGAATATTCTTTCAGCTGACAAGTTAAGAAAACAGTTCGATAGATTACAACTGGAAATGAAGGATGACCGGAATAAGCCTTATAAAAACAATGTAATACAAATCCCTAACTATGGTGGTGAAGATGATGGAAAAGGTAGCGAAGGAAATGAGAACCCTTCTGGAGCGTTCGGGAATGTCAAACTCTACAAATAAGCCGGAGCCACTTATCTGTGAGGATTGCAAAAAGGAAAGACCAATGACACAAGTGCAGCATCCTTTTAAAGATGAACTGCGCTGGGTGCATTGCGCTTGCTCTTGCAAGATAAAAGCGATGGAGGATTTTGACAGAGAGCAAAAGACGAAAGAAAGGCGTATTCGCATTAATAAGCTATTGCGATTGAGCAGCTCGATGGAAGATATAAAGGCGATGACTTTCCAAAATTATAAAAAACGACCTGGCGCGGAGGATTCATACAACGAAATCGTCCAGGCGGTGAAAAACTTTGGTGATCGAAACAAAGAAGGTGTATTTATCTTTGGAGAAACTGGGAACGGAAAAAGCCATTTAACAGCTGCAGGAGGAAATGAATTGATCAAGCAAGGTTATGCGGTGATTTTTATTACTGAAAAGGACTTGTTTAGTAGATTGCTAGCTACAAAGAATTTCAAAAATGAAGAGTCTTTTCACGAGATTATGGGCGCTTGTTTAGATGCTGACTTACTCATTTGGGATGACTTCTTGAGTAG
>NZ_BORO01000054.1:0-2568 GCF_018333215.1 Oceanobacillus sp. J11TS1
AAAAAACTTAGATAAGTCCTCAATCGATTAGTATCCGTCAGCTGCACGTGTCGCCACGCTTCCACCTCGGACCTATCAACCTCATCGTCTCTGAGGGATTTTACTCACTTAAAGTGATGGGAAGTTTCATCTTGAGGGGGGCTTCATGCTTAGATGCTTTCAGCACTTATCCTTTCCACACGTAGCTACCCAGCTATGCTCCTGGCGGAACAACTGGTACACCAGCGGTGTGTCCATCCCGGTCCTCTCGTACTAAGGACAGCTCCTCTCAAACTTCCAACGCCCACGACGGATAGGGACCGAACTGTCTCACGACGTTCTGAACCCAGCTCGCGTACCGCTTTAATGGGCGAACAGCCCAACCCTTGGGACCGACTACAGCCCCAGGATGCGATGAGCCGACATCGAGGTGCCAAACCTCCCCGTCGATGTGAACTCTTGGGGGAGATAAGCCTGTTATCCCCGGGGTAGCTTTTATCCGTTGAGCGATGGCCCTTCCATGCGGAACCACCGGATCACTAAGCCCGACTTTCGTCCCTGCTCGACTTGTAGGTCTCGCAGTCAAGCTCCCTTCTGCCTTTACACTCTTCGAATGATTTCCAACCATTCTGAGGGAACCTTTGGGCGCCTCCGTTACCTTTTAGGAGGCGACCGCCCCAGTCAAACTGCCCGCCTGACACTGTCTCCGAACCGGATTACGGTCCTGGGTTAGAATGGTCATACAGTTAGGGTGGTATCCCACGGATGCCTCCACGTAAGCTAGCGCTCACGCTTCAAAGGCTCCCACCTATCCTGTACAAACTGCACAAACATTCCATATCAGGCTACAGTAAAGCTCCACGGGGTCTTTCCGTCCTGTCGCGGGTAATGCGCATCTTCACGCATAGTATAATTTCACCGGGTCTCTCGTTGAGACAGTGCCCAAGTCGTTGCACCTTTCGTGCGGGTCGGAACTTACCCGACAAGGAATTTCGCTACCTTAGGACCGTTATAGTTACGGCCGCCGTTTACTGGGGCTTCGGTTCAAAGCTTCGCTCTTGCGAGCTAACTCGTTCCCTTAACCTTCCAGCACCGGGCAGGTGTCAGCCCCTATACTTCGCCTTTCGGCTTCGCAGAGACCTGTGTTTTTGCTAAACAGTCGCTTGGGCCTATTCACTGCGGCTCACTCACAAGTGAGCACCCCTTCTCCCGAAGTTACGGGGTCATTTTGCCGAGTTCCTTAACGAGAGTTCTCCCGCTCACCTTAGGATTCTCTCCTCGCCTACCTGTGTCGGTTTGCGGTACGGGCACCTATGATCTAACTAGAGGCTTTTCTTGGCAGTGTGAAATCCAGAACTTCGGTACTATATTTCCCTCCCCATCACAGCTCAGAAACATGTCAGACGGATTTGCCTATCTGACTTCCTCGCATGCTTGGACGCACATCCATCAGTGCGCACTCCTTATCCTCCTGCGTCCCCCCATCGCTCAAACAATCACGAGGTGGTACAGGAATATCAACCTGTTGTCCATCGCCTACGCCTATCGGCCTCGGCTTAGGTCCCGACTAACCCTGAGAGGACGAGCCTTCCTCAGGAAACCTTAGGCATTCGGTGAAAGAGATTCTCACTCTTTTTTCGCTACTCATACCGGCATTCTCACTTCAAAGCGCTCCACCAGTCCTCACGGTCTGACTTCACAGCACTTTGAACGCTCTCCTACCATTGTTCGTAAGAACAATCCGCAGCTTCGGTGATACGTTTAGCCCCGGTACATTTTCGGCGCAGCGTCACTCGACCAGTGAGCTATTACGCACTCTTTCAATGATGGCTGCTTCTAAGCCAACATCCTGGTTGTCTGTGCAACGCCACATCCTTTTCCACTTAACGTATACTTTGGGACCTTAGCTGGCGGTCTGGGCTGTTTCCCTTTCGACTATGAACCTTATCACCCATAGTCTGACTCCCAAGTTTAAGTAACTGGCATTCGGAGTTTGACTGAATTCGGTAACCCGGTAGGGGCCCCTAGTCCAATCAGTGCTCTACCTCCAGTACTCATTATCTTGAGGCTAGCCCTAAAGCTATTTCGGAGAGAACCAGCTATCTCCGTGTTCGATTGGCATTTCACCCCTACCCACACCTCATCCCCGCATTTTTCAACATACGTGGGTTCGGGCCTCCAGTCAGTGTTACCTGACCTTCACCCTGGACATGGGTAGATCACACGGTTTCGGGTCTACGACCGCATACTCATTCGCCCTATTCAGACTCGCTTTCGCTACGGCTCCGTGTCTTCCACTTAACCTTGCATACAATCGTAACTCGCCGGTCCATTCTACAAAAGGTACGCCGTCACCCATTAACGGGCTTCGACTACTTGTAGGCACACGGTTTCAGGTTCTATTTCACTCCCCTCCCGGGGTGCTTTTCACCTTTCCCTCACGGTACTGGTTCACTATCGGTCACTAGGTAGTATTTAGCCTTGGGAGATGGTCCTCCCGGATTCCGACGGAATTCCACGTGTTCCGCCGTACTCAGGATACACTCCGGAGGAAATTCCTTTTCAACTACAGGGCTGTTACCTTCTTTG
>NZ_BORO01000054.1:2658-4333 GCF_018333215.1 Oceanobacillus sp. J11TS1
CGAGTGAAGAGAATTGCTCTCTCAAAACTGAACCAAACAACCAAGTACGAATTCCGTTATATATCCTTAGAAAGGAGGTGATCCAGCCGCACCTTCCGATACGGCTACCTTGTTACGACTTCACCCCAATCATTCGTCCCACCTTCGGCGGCTGGCTCCAAAAGGTTACCTCACCGACTTCGGGTGTTACGAACTCTCGTGGTGTGACGGGCGGTGTGTACAAGACCCGGGAACGTATTCACCGCGGCATGCTGATCCGCGATTACTAGCGATTCCGGCTTCATGTAGGCGAGTTGCAGCCTACAATCCGAACTGAGAACGGTTTTATGGGATTTGCTTGACCTCACGGGTTCGCTTCCCTTTGTTCCGTCCATTGTAGCACGTGTGTAGCCCAGGTCATAAGGGGCATGATGATTTGACGTCATCCCCACCTTCCTCCGGTTTGTCACCGGCAGTCACCTTAGAGTGCCCAACTGAATGCTGGCAACTAAGATCAAGGGTTGCGCTCGTTGCGGGACTTAACCCAACATCTCACGACACGAGCTGACGACAACCATGCACCACCTGTCACTTTGTCCCCGAAGGGAAAACTCTATCTCTAGAGGTGTCAAAGGATGTCAAGACCTGGTAAGGTTCTTCGCGTTGCTTCGAATTAAACCACATGCTCCACCGCTTGTGCGGGTCCCCGTCAATTCTTTTGAGTTTCAGCCTTGCGGCCGTACTCCCCAGGCGGAGTGCTTAATGCGTTAACTTCAGCACTAAGGGGCGGAAACCCCCTAACACCTAGCACTCATCGTTTACGGCGTGGACTACCAGGGTATCTAATCCTGTTCGCTCCCCACGCTTTCGCTCCTCAGCGTCAGTTACAGACCAGAGAGTCGCCTTCGCCACTGGTGTTCCTCCACATCTCTACGCATTTCACCGCTACACGTGGAATTCCACTCTCCTCTTCTGCACTCAAGTCCTCCAGTTTCCAATGCACGTTTGCAGTTGAGCTGCAAGATTTCACATCAGACTTAAAGAACCGCCTGCGAGCGCTTTACGCCCAATAATTCCGGACAACGCTTGCCACCTACGTATTACCGCGGCTGCTGGCACGTAGTTAGCCGTGGCTTTCTGGTTAGGTACCGTCAAGGTACTATCAGTTACTATAGTACTTGTTCTTCCCTAACAACAGAGTTTTACGATCCGAAAACCTTCATCACTCACGCGGCGTTGCTCCGTCAGACTTTCGTCCATTGCGGAAGATTCCCTACTGCTGCCTCCCGTAGGAGTCTGGGCCGTGTCTCAGTCCCAGTGTGGCCGATCACCCTCTCAGGTCGGCTACGCATCGTCGCCTTGGTGAGCCGTTACCTCACCAACTAGCTAATGCGCCGCAGGCCCATCTGTAAGTGACAGCAAAAGCCGCCTTTCAACTTATCATCAGGAGATAATAAGTATTATCCGGTATTAGCTCGCGTTTCCGCGAGTTATCCCAGTCTTACAGGCAGGTTGCCTACGTGTTACTCACCCGTCCGCCGCTCATTCCACAAACTTCCCTCCGAAGAGTTCCGTTTGCTTCCTGCGCTCGACTTGCATGTATTAGGCACGCCGCCAGCGTTCGTCCTGAGCCAAGATCAAACTCTCTATAAAAGTTTTTTGTTTCTTAGCTTTCAGAAGTCAACTTCTGACTTAT
>NZ_BORO01000055.1 GCF_018333215.1 Oceanobacillus sp. J11TS1
ACCGCCGGAACAGGCTTCAATGGAATAACGAATTTAATCATTTCACTCTCTCCTTAACATAAACCGCCTCGTAGTACGTTTCTTCAATCGTCGTGACATATTGCCCTCTTTTGTTAAAAATCTTCTCATATATCCTTATTTCTTTAATTGGACTTGCACATTCAAAACCGGACTTTTCCTTGTCGATACACAACATCAAACATCTGCGCTTATTGGCGTGTCTAATCCTGCTAATAGCTCTCATTGGCAAGCCCATACCTAACAGATATATTTGTCCATTCAAGCGTATATAAGCTGCAATCTTCTATCTTTCTACCATCGCTAGTGTGATAGATTCCAAGCCGTTTAAGTCCTTTGATAAGATGCTCTTTGCGTTGTTTTACTTCCACGTCGCTCATGCTATACCTCCTTATATTAATAAATAATCTATCAGCAAAACTTCCTGTTCTTCTCTAATAAAATCATCATATATTTCCTTGGAGTTGATATAATCATTATCTTCTCCAAGAGCCTGAGCACACTTGATTAAAGCCATATCACAATCTATTTCTTTTACGTCGACTCCCTCGTCGATATCAGCTACAGATTTTGCGTATAATTTTGCTGCGTTATTTTCATTTTCAGCTTTTATTAATGCATAGTATGGGTTGGTAAATTCATAAAATTTCATCGTAAATCCGCCTCCTTTACAAATACTCCGTTAACCATTTTCCCTTTTCTATTTGCAATTTCTAAATAAGCCCGTTCAATACAGTCTTCCACTCTAAAACCTAATTGCTCTGATAGATTCGTAAGCACTACATACGTATCGCCAATTGAATCAAGTATCTTGTCTCCATCCCCTTTAGCTAATCCTTCTGCTAATTCACCGACTTCTTCCATAAGTTTCATCATCTGCTTTTCAGGTGCAGCTTTATCTAAACCCCTATCAATTCCCCATTGTCTGATTAAATCTGTTGTAGCGTTTAAATTTGGCATTAATCTTCACTCCTTATCTAAAAACCACATAACTGAAATCTTTAACCTTGTTCGGATAAACCTTAACGATTTGCACCCGGTCCCCATCTGCATTGATTTTAGTGGTCTCTTTCACATAAACTTTACGCATCATCATCCCCTCTTCCTTGTAGAAACTTTCACACCGATATTTTCGAGATATTCCCTAAACTCTCCCTTATCCATGCCTAGCGCTTTGTAAATATGATCTTTCCGCACTTTCGCTTCTAACAGCATCAAAACCTCTGACTGTTTCATGTCTTGTCCTTTGGATAAAATCCGATCAAGTTTTTCCTGGCTTAATTTGTCATGATTAAGTTTTGCTTGCAGCACCTTCATGCGTTGCTGTTGTTTGGCTGTAAGCTTTTCTGCTGATTGCATAGATTCAATCTCTTCGTAGATATCTAATGCACCCATCAGTATCACCACCAGCTTTGCTCCGGTTGTTCTGCAACTTTTCTTTTGAACGCTTTTTCGAAACATTTATCACATAGGCTGCTGCGCTTATTTCTGACTTCGTTTAAATTGCAATCAATGCACTTTTTCATAGAGATCCCTCCAATCTCTCACGGCGTTCTGCAGCTGTTTCCTTCACCATCACATTAGGACCTAATCTATTCCAATCCCACATAAACATTTGACCGTTCGCAGTGACTAGCCCACCTTCTCCGATAGACTCAATGACAGCTTCAACGCCGTTCATGTCGATGATCGTCATTCCAACCTCAATTTGACCGTATTCTTTCAGTGGTATCATTTAAGATTCTCCTTTCAATGCTTGACGTGCTTTTTTACCGTTATCAGCACCAACCTTTGAAACTGCTTTGGGAAAATTAGCGCCCAAGCTATTGTTTATATCATCTGCATAAAACTCCAAAGCCTCTTTGTAGCGCTTGTTTTCTTTCACAAGCTTATTACCATGCTCTACTTCTTTTCGATAAGCGTCATGCCAGGCCTGCACCTTTTCAGCTTGTTGGATAAGGTAATCTAGATCACCAAAGAATAATTCTGTTGGAGCTAACTTTTTAAAACTTGATAATTCATTCATTGCTTTAAATCTTTCTTTTATCTCTTCCAACCGTACATCCATCACGATTCACCCCCCTTACGCAAATAGCTCTAATTGACCTTCTTTATTAATGTTTCGATCTTTCTCATAACTTCCACTTAGTAATAACTCAAAAATAGACTCTAAGATTTGCACTACAATACTATTCCCGGCTTGATGATAGAGTGTTCCATTCATCATTCCTTGCCTGGTTGGATGTTCTTTTAAAGCTGCATAGTAATCTTCGTCATCGAACCCCATCAGTCTCCAACATTCTTTTTCTGTTAGGTAACGGTATCCTTTACTGGTTTTAATAACCCCACTGTTCGGACAACGCATCTGTTTAGTTGTGATTGTCCATGCATACTCCTTTATTTCATGAAGCATTCTGCCACCAAACGTACCAGGAACATCTTTACCGGGTAATTTGCTTATCATGCTTGGTTGCTTTATGAGGTACTTATCGCTCACGTCTTCTTCTAAAAATTCTTTTACATTCCGCATGGGAACAGTTCGTAATTTAGAAAAATCAAACTGTTTGTTCCCGAGTGTTGAGATTGTAAAAATCCTTTCTCTCGCTTGAGGTATTCCGAAATTTCTTGCGTCTAACACCTCAAAAGAATTTGTATATCCCAATCCCTCCATGTCGCTTAAATAATGATTGAATGCACTTATCATTCGTTTGCTTAGTACACCTTTGACATTCTCCCAGATAACGACTTTCGGCTTCCACACACCTAAATTCTCGATGATTTTTATTGTTTCAAACATCAGCGATGATCTGGTCCCATCTTCAACGTTTCCACCGTATTGCTTGCCCGCTCGACTAAAATCTTGACATGGTGAACCGTGTACTAAGATGTCTGGTTGCAAACTGTACCCCACAACGCTCTCTGGCTTGTAACGATTATCAAACATAGCGTTATAGGTTCTGACAGCTTTTTCGTTCCATTCAACATAATCGATTGATTTGTGTTCTACACCTAGATTGATTAACGCTTTTCTAGGTGCTCCAATACCACCGAAGAGTTCTAAAACCTTTATCACGGTTCTCCCTCACCCTCCATCATCTGTCTGTTGTGCTCCTGCCACGTCTTATCTAGCAAAGCATCATAACTTGTCTTAATCTGTGCATAATCATCGTGCAGCTGCATATAATCGTGATATAGCTCGTC
>NZ_BORO01000056.1 GCF_018333215.1 Oceanobacillus sp. J11TS1
TTACTGAAAAGGACTTGTTTAGTAGATTGCTAGCTACAAAGAATTTCAAAAATGAAGAGTCTTTTCACGAGATTATGGGCGCTTGTTTAGATGCTGACTTACTCATTTGGGATGACTTCTTGAGTAGCCAACGTTTAAACGATGAAGAGAAAGATTGGATGTTCCAGATCATTAACGGCAGAGAGCGCGCTAACAAGCCAATCTGGTACACATCCAATTTAACTCCAAAAGAATTTGAAAGTGATGCTACTGCATACAAGCTTGATGATAAAGGGCGGACATGGTGGCGCATCATCGGAAACAACAATTGTGTGTTTAATAGAGCGATGAATTACAGGAAATCACAAGCTCTAGCAAAAGCGATGGGGATATCGGTAGAAGAGTATGAAAGGAGAGCTAGTGGACAATGACACAAGAAATCACACTATGCGGACGTTGTAATCGAAAGCTAAAAGACCAAAAGAGCATTGATCGTCAATTTGGACCTGTCTGTTATAAAAAGCATCTGCAGGAGCAGGCGGAGGAAGAAATTCTTAAGAATCAAATCACGATTGATGAAGTGGAGGAAGCATCATGAGGAAAGGAACAATCATCAGGAACCACTGGGCTGGTGAAAACAATCCTACACGATTTTGCATTTATTTAGGTACTAGCGGTAGATATGTCAATGTTTTGGAGCTAGCAAACGGAAAGTTGCGAAAAGGACAATACTACAAGTCCACCTTTAAGGACAGTGAGAAATTTGAAATTGTTGGTCACTCAAAGGGATTTGAAATTATGAAAAACGATCTTAAATCATTATTGGAGGAATGAGCATGTTTATTGAATTGATAGCAAGAAATGGAGAGAAGGTACTCGTGAATATAAACCAAATTGAGGGTATTGAACCTGCTGAAGGAGCAGGTGGCGAAAAGGCTCTTATTGGATTCAGTAGTCGAGAAGGAATTTTTGTTAAAGAATCCCTCGAGGAAATCGCCAGTAAATTAGCATTGGCGGGTAAATTGCTATGAACATGAAATCAGTAATGATCTTTGACCCAAAAGACACGGACGAGCAAACGGCAACTAAATTTGCCAACTGGATGCGTGATAACAAGAGCGCTGTCGGGGATAAGGCAGTGCCAAATGCGGAAGAAACCAGAGAATATCTTAGGAGGTATACCGGATGAAAGAGATATACAGGACGTATAACGATACGGAAGTAGTTGAATTAGGCGTCCGGGTTGAGTGTCCACATTGTGGAAGAGAGTGGATTGAAGACGGATTAACCGAATGCGGGCAAACCTACACAATTAATTGTGGTAATCACGGCTGGGACGACGGATGTAGTAAAGATTTTAAAATGTATTTTGATGCCAATTAGGAGGTATGCGTGATGCGGGAATTTAAGTTTAGAGCCTGGGTAATCAGTAAAGCAACAAATACATCTTGGATGAACTATGACATCGAATTTGTCGGAGGGAGAATAAACGATAATTTTGCAGGAAAACACAACAGTCTTGCGGATATAACCTACATGCAATACACAGGCTTGAAAGATAAGAACGGCCAGGAGATTTATGAAGGGGATATTGTCATTCATAACGATTACAGTGGCGGTCTTGTGCTAGGCGGAGAACAGTATAAACGTAAGTCTGTCATTAAATGGAATGAACAATACACTGGTTACAGATTAAAAGGTATGGGGACTTCAATCAATAGTGATAAGTGCGAAATCATCGGCAACATTTACGAGAATCCAGAGTTGGTGAGGGTGAAGTCATGAGAGAGATTAAGTTTAGGGGATATGCAAAAGAAAAAATGCTATATGATCAATGGCTGCATGGGTTCGGGGTCATGGATATTGATTATGTCGACGGGAAAATTGAATGGCATTTGTATACTCCGCATGGCACGTATGAAGTATTTCCAGAATCAATTGGTCAATATACTGGCCTGAAAGATAAGAACGGCGTTGAGATTTTTGAGGGTGATGTAGTCAGTAATTTAAGAAACAAAATAAACAAAATCATATGGTCTGATGAAGAATTAAGTTGGGTCGCAGAAAGTAAATACCCGAACGGAGAAGATGCCAGCATTTTGCTTTCTGATTTGAATGAAATCGCGAGTATAGAAATCATCGGAAATACATTCGAACATCAACACTTACTAGAAGGTGCAACAAATGGGAGTAGTTAAGTTCAAGACGTCCGGCAGAACAATACCGATGCTCCGGCAAACTGGAAACGCGAGAATAATGCACAAAGATGCGGAATTTGGGATTGATGAAAGTCAATTGGACAAAATCGAGAAAGATTGGAACGGCGGCATCAGGTTTGAGGATTTAGTGGAACAAGAAGGACGTCCATGGGACGAAATTCTGTTTGCTCTTATGGAATTAGCTAAAGAAGATAGGTTAACTAGACCGATAGCTTATAGATATGGAAATTAGCAACAAGGGATAACTTATTTAAAGAGTTTAATAGATTCGAGACTAAATATATTTGTGAGTTATAAAACTTCTCACAAGGCTCTTAAACAATCAAAAAGGAGGATTGCATGAAACAACAAATATTAGACGCTGCATTATGTATCTTGCTAGCTGCAGCTATCATGTCGAACATTTACATGGCGCTAACGATTAAATATGAGCGCGACGCTTACGACGAGCTATATCACGATTATATGCAGCTGCACGATGATTATGCACAGATTAAGACAAGTTATGATGCTTTGCTAGATAAGACGTGGCAGGAGCACAACAGACAGATGATGGAGGGTGAGGGAGAAC
>NZ_BORO01000057.1 GCF_018333215.1 Oceanobacillus sp. J11TS1
GTTCTCCCTCACCCTCCATCATCTGTCTGTTGTGCTCCTGCCACGTCTTATCTAGCAAAGCATCATAACTTGTCTTAATCTGTGCATAATCATCGTGCAGCTGCATATAATCGTGATATAGCTCGTCATAAGCATCACGCTCGTATTTAATCGTTAGCGCCATGTAAATGCTTGTCATGATAGCCAAAGCTAACAAGATACATAATGCAGCATCTAATATTTGTTGTTTCATGCAATCCTCCTTTTTGATTGTTTAAAAGCCTTGTGAGGAGTTTTCTATCATTCGAATATAATTTAGTCTCGAATCTATTAAACTCTTTTCCTGTGGCTTATATTTGATTAATTTGGTGCCCTAAATGCAAAAGGTCTTTCGAAAACTTTCCGCCTAGCCAAATGAATTAAACCTAATAAGATTTCTAACTCTGGCCGGCGTTCTTTCCTAGCGATGTCTTCTATCCCTTCTCCAGATTCCCAACGGAAAGCTATACGGTCTAGTTGTTTCTTGGTGAAAGTAAGTTCCAAGTCCTCGAATGCATATACATAATCCAATCCTGGCTTAAGGTGCAATGGTCTGTAATTATCTGTAGGAATCATTTCAGCGCTCATTGGTTGCACCTTCTAACAGATCCATATCTTCCTCCAAAATCTTGAACCTACGCCCGATGCTTTTAGCCACTAAATACACTTTGTGGCGGTCAGTCATAACGAAATAAGCACTTTCGTCATACTCTGTGTATCCCTCGTTTATTGCTGTAACACCAACAACTGTGTATATATCATCCTCGTTTTCGTTTGGTACTTTTACTAATTTTCTAGCTGATCCAACTTTCATAGAATCAGCAAATTCTTTAACTTTTACTTGTTTCAGAAATAAATCATTTGTTACCATCACGCATACCTCCTAAGATACTCTTGCGTCTCCTGCACTCCCGGCACCGCCTTATCACCAACAGCGCTCTTGTTATCACGCAGCCAGTCCATCCATTTCGTTGCCGTTTGCTCGTCCGTGTCTTTTGGATCAAATATCATTACCGATTTCATTTGCATCAATCTGTACCTCTATTCCTTGGGTTTTTAGTGCTGCCAAGCATATGGCAAGTGGTGCTGTTTTGGCGTAAACAGATCTAGTAAGTCCAGTTTCTGTTCGTAGTATCACAAAATGTTCTGTTCTGCTATTTCCTGTTTCTATATCAACTCTGAAAAATTTTTCAACAACTTTCCATGCATCCTTAATATCCTCGCTATATCTTGGGATATAATTAAATCCGCCTTCCGTTAGATAAATTAGTGTATTTGGTATTCTTTTAGCATCAGTAATATACTCGTTATAAGTGGTAACCTCGCCGCCAAAAATATGTTTCTGTATCAGCGCATCTATTTCTCTCAAAGTCAGTATTTCCATAGCAACTTACCTGCCAATGCTAATTTACTGGCGATTTCCTCGAGGGATTCTTTAACAAAAATTCCTTCTCGACTACTGAATCCAATAAGAGCCTTTTCGCCGCCTGCTCCTTCAGCAGGTTCAATACCCTCAATTTGGTTTATATTCACGAGTACCTTCTCTCCATTTCTTGCTGTCAATTCAATAAACATGCTCATTCCTCCCATTTAAAATATGCCTTCTGGCCAACCGCGTTTTTGTAATTCCTCCAGCAGATATTCTTCATGATTTATCTGACGCTCTAATTGGTCTTGCATCTTTTGAAGTTCTTGCACAAGCCATCTAGTCTGATCTTCGGTAACGTATCCTTTTTCCAAATTCCTTTTAATAACAGCCAGCATCAAATTTTGTTCCGTTCTTCTTAGATTCATTGTCCACTAGCTCTCCTCTCATACTCTTCTACTGATATCCCCATCGCTTTTGCTAGAGCTTGTGATTTCCGGTAATTCATTGCTCTATTAAATACACAATTGTTGTTTCCAATAATGCGCCACCATGTACGCCCTTTATCATCAAGCTTGTATGCAGTAGCATCACTTTCGAATTCTTTAGGGGTTAAATTCGATGTATACCAGATTGGCTTGTTAGCACGCTCTCTGCCGTTAATAATCTGGAACATCCAGTCTTTCTCTTCATCGTTCAAACGTTGACTACTCAAGAAGTCATCCCAAATGAGTAAGTCAGCATCTAAACAAGCGCCCATAATCTCGTGAAAAGACTCTTCATTTTTGAAATTCTTTGTAGCTAGCAATCTACTAAACAAGTCCTTTTCAGTAA
>NZ_BORO01000058.1 GCF_018333215.1 Oceanobacillus sp. J11TS1
AAGTCGCTTGGTATTAGTAAAACAGAATACGAAAAAGTAAGAAAAGAAGTAAATAAGCGATTGTGATAACAAAAAAGGCTAGAGTTTTTCACACTCTAGCCTTTTTTGTTTTTAGTAAGTATAGGCCCAGCAATTGGGGGCTTTAATACTACGAATTCATGTTATGATGGTTAATATTTTTTTGTGTTATCATTCTCCCTTGTGCATCTCTGTAGACATCAATTAGACCTAATTTGTTAACCTTTAATAATAATTCTTCCGTTCTTTTTTGAGATTCGTGAAGGTTTTTTTTCCTTTTATCCAGTAAACTCATTTCTACTTCTTTAGTTAACATCGACTAAATCACCCTCTCGAATTTTTTGTATATTAATTGTATCATAAAAATGAGCAAGCGCACACATGTCAGCGTAAAATTTAACGGTTCTTTCATCTTCTTGGGTGAAGCCATTTTCTTCTTCACTTTGAATGTTCAAAACCCCCACTACATCATCACCTATCATTATAGGGACTCCTAAAATTGATCCGTATTCATGTTTTGGTTTGTGCTTACCTTTAAAGAATTCGCTGGTAGATATGTTGTTAATTAAAATCGTATCTTTACAGCTCCAAACGTGACCTGCAAATCCCTCGTTCTCTTCAAATTTTCGATTTCTCGATGACCAAAATTCTATCCGATTATATGCGTACATTTCCAATTTATAACCATCTTTTATAAAATAAACAGATGACGACTTATCTGATCGGTCCTTTTCCAAAACCGTTACACATTCATCTAGAACGTTGTTGCAAAACTCCCATTTCCATTCTGGTTTATCTTCAGCAAGTAATTGTAATAACGAGCGCACTAGCCGGCTAGCGTTTTTGTGATGGCGGATATATATATCATTAATATAAGCCTCGAATTCAAGTTCCTGATTTTTCTTCTTCACTTCTTCAATAGATGAGTCTAAAGTTGACTTGAGACTTACAATGTACCTCTCATGTTCTTCAACCTTTTGAATTAGTTTTTTATCAAGTGACTTAAAACTGTCTTCAAAATGTTTATCATATAAAAAGTTATTTAAATTAATTGTAATTAATGGTATAGGTTGTGGAGATGTTCTTATGTATCTAGAATATACCATAGTCGCTGATGTAATACCTACAATGGCAGTTATAAGTAAAGCTGTATCCCATACTGTTATATCCTTTTTTGTTATATTTTCATAAATTATTTGACCAATCGATGCTAGCGAAAAAATAATGAATATCGAAACTATTGATGATAATACATAAGACCAAAACGTTTTAGAACCTAGTGACAATTTTATCTACCCCCTTGACTATATTATATATTTAAGTATAAATATACCTCTATAAATATAACATTTTCTATCAAATATCAACAATTTACATACAGTCAAATATGAGTTACTTTTTAATTTCCATATTTTCCACAGTATACACGTTCGTATTTTGTGCTATAATAAGAACAAACGTTCAGAACAAAAGTTCTTATTTGGAGGATTGAATATGGAAATCAGAGATAGAGGAACAATGAAATGGACTTCTTTAATGCTGCCAGAACAAGTTGAATTGCTTAGAAAAATGAGGGAAGAAAGAGATAGAAAAGAAAAACCAATCTTAGATGAGCAACAAATTGAAGAAAACGGGTTCCAACTTATGATGGCGCATAAAGATAACCTTTACGTTGAGATAAAGCACTACAAAGATTATGATTTTCATTTTTATCAAGGCTACATTGACCGCATAAATTATCAAGACAAGTACATTAATGCGGTCGAAAAGCTAGGCGATAATGATTTCATAAGAATTAAATTTGATGACATATTAGATGTTTCTATATTATAGAAGGAAAATCACACCTCTTTGTCGTATTTATATGGCAAGGAGGTTTTAATTTGAGTAAAAAGAGTTTCAAAATAACAATTCCATTTATCGATGAAGACGACGAAAGATTTATTGATGCTTTGGATTTGCA
>NZ_BORO01000059.1 GCF_018333215.1 Oceanobacillus sp. J11TS1
TTCCAGAAGAAGCTTTCACCGGATTTATCCGCCAAACAGGCTGTCCCGCCTATCATCCACGTATGATGATGAAAATTATTTTATGTGCTTATACCCAGTCGGTATTCTCTGGCCGAAAAATCGAAGCATTACTAAAGGACAGCGTGCGGATGATGTGGCTTGCGCAGGGATATGAGCCCAGTTATCGTACCATCAACCGTTTTCGTATGAATCCAGAAGTAAAAGAACTATTGCGTCAGTGCTTCGTCCAGTTTCGTTGTCAGCTGGTGGAAAAAGAGTTGATTGATGCGGAAGCTATCTTTATTGATGGAACAAAAATTGAAGCCAATGCCAATAAATTCACCTTTGTCTGGCGAAAATCGATTGAACGCTATCAAGCAAAACTTATAGAGAAATCGAATGCGCTCTATGAAGAACTGGTAGAAAAAGAAATTATTCCAGAAATCGAACGGGAAAGCCCGGAAACGCTATCGACAAAAGAACTTCAACAGATAGCTGGGAATTTGGATAAGTCTGTCCAAACCTATACGGAACAAATCGAATCAAGGGAAGAAGCACAGGACCGAAAAGTCCTGCGTTCGGAACGAAAGCAACCAAAACAAGCCTTAAAAAAGGTGCACGATTTCATTCGCCGTAAAGAAAAATATGAAGAAGCATTGGAGATTTTAGAAGAACGTAACAGCTATTCCAAGACGGATCATGACGCAACCTTTATGCGGCTGAAAGATGACCATATGAAGAATGGGCAGTTGAAAGCTGCTTATAATGTGCAATTGGCAACGGAAGGACGTTACGCATTAGCATATGATATTTTTCCGAACCCTACCGATACACGAACATTGATTCCTTTTTTAGATCGAATAGAAAAGGATTATTTTGCGTTGCCTGATTTCCTTGTAGCAGATGCGGCTTATGGAAGTGAACAAAATATAGAAGATATTATCTCGAATCGGTTACGCACCGCCCTAATCACTTACAATATGTATCGTAAAGAAAAGAAGAAAAAATATAAAAATAATCCTTTTAACACCGCTAACTGGGAATATGATGCCGAAAAAGATGCCTTTACTTGCCCGAATGGTCAAGCTGTTACTTATCGCTATGATTCCAAACGGACAGACAAGTATGGTTACCAGCGACAATTTAAGGTCTATGAATCTGAGGATTGTACAGGCTGTCCTTTGCGAGAGCAATGTACCAAGGCAAAGGAAGGAAACAATCGAAAAATATTTTATAATGAGAAATGGGAAGCACAAAAAAAGATGATACGAGAACAGCTTTCAGATGAAGAAATGGGCAAGCTTTACGGAAAACGTAAGATAGATGTAGAGCCTTTCTTTGGATTCTTGAAGGCTAATTTGGGTTTCACTCGTTTCTCTGTACGAGGAAAAACCAAAGTGAAAAATGAATTGGGATTCGCCTTAATGGCAGTGAATCTGAGAAGATACACTGCCTCTAGCCGCTTTTTTATGTATCTACTTATAAATGATTTCAAAAAAGATGGATTTCACTTCAAAACTCAATGTGAAATCCATCTTTTTTATTTTTGGCTAGTTATGTCCCAGCCTC
>NZ_BORO01000060.1 GCF_018333215.1 Oceanobacillus sp. J11TS1
GGTACTGTCAATAAGTATGTGTAAATTCCCAGGAAGTGCACCGGTTTTACATGGAGTAGTGGGCATGGTAGCCTTGGTGGTAAGGCCAACGCTTTTTTCCATAGTTGGGTCTTGGCCTATGAACCATGCCCACAGGGGTCTCCATGTCAAACCTCTTCCATCTAAAACCTTATCATAGCTAGTCAGGTAAGGGTTACCAATAGTTAATCAATTATTTAGTTATCATTTTCTTTCCGTATCTTTCATCAAACATTTTTTGAATCTCCGATTTAGCTGATAGAAACTCTGTAATCCCTCTTTTGTTCCATTTCTCGTTGTAGTCTGTTGCTACCAGGTAAACGATTTTTTCTACGGCTTTTTCGCTTGGTAAACTGTTCATTGTTTTTGTGCGTTTTTTAATCTCTTTCATAGTACGTTCTATGGTGTTCGTTGTGTAAATTTGAGGACGGATAATTCTTGGATATTTGAAAAATGTCAAAAGCACAGATAAGTCTTCCTCCCACGATTGGACAACTTTTGGATAGATACTTTTCCAATTCTTCTTAAATATCTCAAACTGTTCAAGAGCTTCTTCCTTTGATCCAGCTTTGTATACATTCTTTAAATCTTTTGTTAATTCCTCCCTGTCTTTTTTGCGTATACTGTGTAGTGTATTTCTAACTTTATGCACAACACAGCGCTGTACATCGGCTTGAGGATAAATCTCTTTAAAGGCACTTTCCAGTCCGGTGAGCCCATCAAAAACGCCCAATAGAACCTCTTCAAGTCCACGATTCCGGAGGTCAAACAGAACTTCTTTCCATCCTAAAGAGCTTTCTTTTCCTCCGACATAAAACCCAACAATTTCTTTAAATCCATCCTCTGTAATGCCCACAACGACGTAAACAACCTCACTATCGACATCCTGACGTCGTAGTTTCAGATAAGTACCGTCTAAATAGAGTACAGTATATCGTTTCTTTAAAGGTCGCTGTTGCCATTCTTTAATATCTTCAACAACCACATCGGTAATATTACTTATAGTTGCAGGAGAATAGGATTTGCCTAATATCCTTTCAATAAAATTACCTAGTTCGCGTGTACTGAATCCTTTTTGATACATCGTAATAATGGTCTCTCCAAGCCATCTTTCCTGCCTCTGATAAGGGTCAAATAAAGCCGTCTGAAAGTGCCCTTTACGGTCTCTAGGAACCGTTAGGTCATCAATACGACCATATTTTGTGTCTAGAATACGTTCGTAAAAACCATTCTTACTGTTTTTTAGCTCAGGGTGTTCCACTTCAAAGAAGTTTTTCATTTCTTCTTTTAAAATAGACTCCAGGTTATCTTTAACAAATTTTAAAACTAGCTCTTCCATCTGTTTAGAAAAGTCATTATCAGTTATACTAGTAGACATGGGTAAGGTCTCCTCTTCTTAGTTTTTGTCGTGATTAACTAAAGGGTAGGATAACCTTACCTTTCCTATTTATTCATCTTACACAGACTATTGTACGTCATC
>NZ_BORO01000061.1 GCF_018333215.1 Oceanobacillus sp. J11TS1
GATGACGTAAAATAGTTTGTGTAAAATAGTTGAGATAAAAAAAGAGGTAGGGTACCCTCGAAATTGGACAAAAAATCAAGAAAGGAGACCCTACCATGTCTCAAAGTATAAATCAAAATACCTTTATGAATCAACTAGATGAACTTGTACGCGATTTTGTCAAAGAACAGTTGGAAACCATTATGGAAGAGGAAAGAAAGCAATTTTTTGAGAAAGAGCGCCCAGAATTAACGCAAGTAAAAAATGGTTATTATAAACGGAGTCTGGATACCAAACACGGACACATTGATGATCTGGCCGTTCCTCGAGACCGATACGGAGAATTTCACACGGAATTATTTGATCCCTATCAGCGTCGTGATCAATGGGTCGGTGAAACCGTAACACGTATGTATCAAAAAGGAGTCAGCACACGTGAAATCGGGCAAATGATTGAACATATGCTGGGTTCATCCTACTCGGCAGCGACAGTAAGCAATATCACGGAAGCGACTGTAGAGAACATAGAGGAATGGCAAAAGCGTCCGCTAAACAAGCGTTACTCCGTGCTCTATCTAGATGGAACCTATTTGAAGCTGCGTCGGGATGATGTCGCTAATGAAGTGGTCTATATCGTCATTGGTGTGAATGAGGATGGTTATCGTGAAATTTTAGGATTCTATGTAGGCGGGCAGGAAAGTTCTCTGGGTTGGAAGGAAATTTTAAAAGATTTATATGAACGTGGAGCGAAGGAAGTGTTGCTTGGTGTATTTGATGGGCTTCCCGGTCTGGAGGCAGCGATGAAAGAAGTGTATCCCAAAGCAGATGTCCAGCGCTGTGTCGTGCATAAAGTCCGCAATGCGTTGAATGCGGTACGCAAGAAGGATCAGACAGCCATTGCAGAGGATTTAAAACAGATTTATGAGGCAAGTACAAAAGAAGAAGCAAAAGATCGATTTCAAGCATTTAAAAAGGGATGGCAGACGAAACATCCCAAAATCGTGAAATCATGGGAAGAAGATCTGGATGTCCTCCTCACTTTTTTAGACTACCCTTCTTCTATCCGGCGCATCATATACACGACGAATATCATTGAACGAACCATGAAGGAAATCAAGAAGCGTACCAAAACCATGAATAGCTTACCGAGCGAAAAAGCAACAGAGAAAGTAGTGTACCTTAAAGTAACAGATTATAACCAAAGATGGGGAGAACGTAAGTTAAGAGGATTCGCAAGCGCATATCAAGCATTACAAAACATGTTTGAAGAGCGCTACGGGGAGTAGGTAAGAAACGAGCTAATTTTCAGACA
>NZ_BORO01000062.1 GCF_018333215.1 Oceanobacillus sp. J11TS1
CTATCGCTACCAAGTAAACGATTTTTTCTACAGCTTTTTCGTTTGGTAAACTGTTCATTGTTTTTGTGCGTTTTTTTATCTCTTTCATGGTGCGTTCTATGGTGTTTGTCGTATAAATTTGAGGACGGATAATCCTTGGATATTTAAGAAATGTCAATAGTACTGGTAAGTCTTCCTCCCACGATTGAACAACTTTTGGATAGATACTTTTCCAATTCTTTTTAAATATCTCAAACTGTTCATGAGCCTCTTCCTTTGACCCAGCTTTGTACACATTTTTTAATCCTTTTGTTAATTCCTCTTTGTCTTTTTTGCGTATACTGTGCAGTGTATTTCTAACTTTATGCACAACACAGCGCTGTACATCGGCTTGAGGATAGATTTCTTTAAAGGCACTTTCCAGTCCGGTGAGACCATCAAAGACGCCCAATAGAACCTCTTTAAGTCCTCGATCACGGAGGTCAAACAGAACTTCTTTCCATCCTAAAGAGCTTTCTTTTCCTCCGATATAAAACCCAACAATTTCTTTAAATCCATCCTCTGTAATGCCAACAACGACGTAAACAACCTCACTATCGACATCCTGACGTCGTAATTTCAAATAAGTACCGTCTAAATAGAGAACAGTATACCGTTTCGGTAAAGGGCGCTGTTGCCATTCTTTAATGTCTTCAACAAGCACATCGGTAATATTACTTATAGTCCCAGGAGAATAAGATTTGCCTAATATCCTTTCAATAAAATTACCTAATTCGCGCGTGCTGAATCCTTTTTGATACATCGTAATAATGGTCTCTCCCAGCCATCTTTCCTGCCTCTGATAAGGGTCAAATAGAGCCGTCTGAAAGTGTCCTTTACGGTCTCTAGGAACCGTTAGATCATCAATACGACCATATTTTGTGTCTAGAATACGTTCGTAAAAACCATTCTTACTGTTTTTCAACTCAGGGTGTTCCACTTCAAAGAAGTTTTTCATTTCTTCTTTTAAAATAGACTCCAGGTTATCTTTAACAAATTTTAAAACTAGCTCTTCCATTTGTTTAGAAAAATCATTATCAGTTATACTAGTAGACATAGGTAAGGTCTCCTCTTCTTAGTTTTTGTGATGATTAACTAATGGGTAGGATAACCTTACCTTTCCTATTTATTCAGCTTACACAGACTATTGTACGTCATC
>NZ_BORO01000063.1 GCF_018333215.1 Oceanobacillus sp. J11TS1
GACGATGAGGTTGATAGGTCCGAGGTGGAAGCGTGGCGACACGTGCAGCTGACGGATACTAATCGATTGAGGACTTATCTAAGTTTTTTCATGTCACGTTACTCTTATTTAGTTTTCAGGGTGCAAACTTTTTTTAAAAAAGTCTTGCATTTTCATTATAAAAAGTATATAATATAACTTGTCCTTGTTTTTCAGAAACATATTCAAGTACATAATTCATTGTCTGGTGGCGATAGCGAAGAGGTCACACCTGTTCCCATGCCGAACACAGAAGTTAAGTTCTTCAGCGCCAATGGTAGTTGGGGGTTCTCCCCCTGCGAGAGTAGGACGCTGCCAGGCATATGATTCGGAGGATTAGCTCAGCTGGGAGAGCACCTGCCTTACAAGCAGGGGGTCGCAGGTTCGAGCCCTGCATCCTCCACCATTCGCCGGCCTAGCTCAATTGGTAGAGCAACTGACTTGTAATCAGTAGGTTGGGGGTTCAAGTCCTCTGGCCGGCACCACTTTCCTTTTTAGGAGCCATTAGCTCAGTCGGTAGAGCATCTGACTTTTAATCAGAGGGTCGAAGGTTCGAATCCTTCATGGCTCACCATTTGCGGGTGTGGCGGAATTGGCAGACGCGCTAGACTTAGGATCTAGTGCCTCCGGGCGTGGGGGTTCAAGTCCCTCCACCCGCACCATTACTTTAATAAAATAGAAAAGCATATACAGCAATATGCGGAAGTAGTTCAGTGGTAGAACACCACCTTGCCAAGGTGGGGGTCGCGGGTTCGAATCCCGTCTTCCGCTCCAGATATTGCCGGGGTGGCGGAACTGGCAGACGCACAGGACTTAAAATCCTGCGGTAAGTGATTACCGTACCGGTTCGATTCCGGTCCTCGGCACCATAATGCGCCCGTAGCTCAATTGGATAGAGCGTTTGACTACGGATCAAGAGGTTAGGGGTTCGACTCCTCTCGGGCGCGCCATCGGGAAGTAGCTCAGCTTGGTAGAGCACTTGGTTTGGGACCAAGGGGTC
>NZ_BORO01000064.1 GCF_018333215.1 Oceanobacillus sp. J11TS1
GTCACTAGGTAGTATTTAGCCTTGGGAGATGGTCCTCCCGGATTCCGACGGAATTCCACGTGTTCCGCCGTACTCAGGATACACTCCGGAGGAAATTCCTTTTCAACTACAGGGCTGTTACCTTCTTTGGCTGACCTTTCCAAGTCGATTCATTTAAAGAATTTCTTTGTAACTCCAATGGAGTGTCCTACAACCCCAAGAAGCAAGCTTCTTGGTTTGGGCTCTTTCCGTTTCGCTCGCCGCTACTCAGGAAATCGATTTTTCTTTCTCTTCCTCCAGGTACTGAGATGTTTCAGTTCCCCGGGTCTGCCTCATCTACCCTATGTATTCAGATAGATGTACTGTTCCATTACGAACAGCGGGTTCCCCCATTCGGAAATCCCCGGATCAAAGTTTACTTACAACTCCCCGAGGCATATCGGTGTTAGTCCCGTCCTTCATCGGCTCCTAGTGCCAAGGCATCCACCGTGCGCCCTTATTCACTTAACTAAGTTAAGAATAAGTTTGTTGATTACTGAAAGTAATCAATTGTGTCGCTATATTATAGCTTTTTGCCTTATTTCTAAAGTTTGATGTCGTTGTTACTCTTATTTAGTTTTCAAGGTACAAGCTTCCATTCGAGAGAATTGCTCTCTCAAAACTGAACCAAACAACCAAGTACGAATTCCGTTATATATCCTTAGAAAGGAGGTGATCCAGCCGCACCTTCCGATACGGCTACCTTGTTACGACTTCACCCCAATCATT
>NZ_BORO01000065.1 GCF_018333215.1 Oceanobacillus sp. J11TS1
TCCTTTAGATCGGCAATATTATAATTATATCTATGTGGATGCGATGTATATTAAGGTCCGTGAATATCACCGGGTTGTTTCTAAAGCAGTTTATATTGCCTTGGGAGTTAATAGCCAGGACCGGCGTGAAATCTTAGGCTTTCGAGTAGCTAATAGTGAGTCCAAAGAAACTTGGATAGAGTTCTTTGAATCCTTAAAATCCAGAGGGTTACAACCTCCTAAATTAGTGATCTCTGATGCTCATGAAGGCCTGAAAGCTGCGATAACTAAGTCTTTTCTAAATACAAGCTGGCAACGTTGCACGGTACACTTTTTAAGAAATATTATCGATGTTTTTCCTAAGAAGGATTCCAAAGAAGCTAAAACCCATTTAAAAGAAATTTTCAAAGCACCTACCCTAGATATATCTCGCATGTTAAAAGACGAGTTTATTGCGAAATATGAGGATGATAAAAGGTATACAAAAGCGATTGAGACGTTAGATGCAGGCTATGAGGATGCGATTCAGTTTTATGCAGAAGATCCGGACACGCATACCCATATTAAGACAACCAATGTGCTAGAACGCATAAATTCAGAGATAAGAAGGCGCGAAGCCGTTATACGTATTTTCCCTAATGAAGAATCAGCATTTCGTCTGATTGGTTCTGTATTGATGGATTGTGAAGAGAGAATGGATACAGGTGGAAAGAAATTCATTTATCGCACAAAAAGCTAACCGTGGCAC
>NZ_BORO01000066.1 GCF_018333215.1 Oceanobacillus sp. J11TS1
ACCCCCTGCTTGTAAGGCAGGTGCTCTCCCAGCTGAGCTAATCCTCCATTTGGTGACCCGTACGGGATTCGAACCCGTGTTACCGCCGTGAAAGGGCGGTGTCTTAACCGCTTGACCAACGGGCCATTTAAAGTTTTAATGGCGGAGAGCGAGGGATTCGAACCCTCGAAGCCGCGGTAGCGGCTTACACGATTTCCAATCGTGCTCCTTCGGCCTCTCGGACAGCTCTCCATATGGCTCCACAGGTAGGATTCGAACCTACGACCGATCGGTTAACAGCCGATTGCTCTACCACTGAGCTACTGTGGAATGATCCATAACAATAAAGAAAGAAGTAATCTGCTTGTCCTTAAGGACTTCATAAGAGAATACTCTCGCCTGGCAACGTCCTACTCTCGCAGGAGGAGAACCCCCAACTACCATTGGCGCTGAAGAACTTAACTTCTGTGTTCGGCATGGGAACAGGTGTGACCTCTTCGCTATCGCCACCAGACAAGTTTAAAAATCAGTAACAATCAATATTATACACGTTTTTGTGAAAAAATCAAGTACTAATTTTAAAATATGTAAAATTTTGTACCCTGAAAACTAAATAAGAGTAACGTGACATGAAAAAACTTAGATAAGTCCTCAATCGATTAGTATCCGTCAGCTGCACGTGTCGCCACGCTTCCACCTCGGACCTATCAACCTCATCGTCTCTGA
>NZ_BORO01000067.1 GCF_018333215.1 Oceanobacillus sp. J11TS1
GATTAAGTCCATATAATTGTGTAAAAAGGGGAAATAAAAAAAGAGCCATATTAATTCCTTATGATACAATGTTTTCAACGACGATAAACAAAGTAGGAGGAATTAATAATGACTCAATTACAGTTTAACCTAGATTTTGAAAAATTAAAAGAGGAAGTGCTGCAATCTGATCTAAATGATGTCGTAAAATCTTCTATCGTTATTTTATTTAATCAGTACATGGAGATGGAAAGAGATCAATATATGAAAAATACTTCCCACGAACGCAATGAAGATCGTCATGATTACAGAAATGGATACTACGATAGAGAGTATATGCTGAGTGTTGGAAAGGTAAAATTAAAGGTTCCACGTACGCGCAGCGGGGATTTTTCTACAGAACTATTCGAGAAGTATAAACGTTGTGATAAAGCCTTTTTGCTATCGATGTTGGAAATGGTGATAAATGGTGTTTCTACGCGTAAAGTGACTAAAGTCGTAGAACAGCTTTGTGGTGAAAAAGTGTCGAAGTCCATGGTCTCAGAGCTTACAAAAAAGCTAGATCCAGTTGTAAAGGAATGGGCCAACCGTCCTTTAGATCGGCAATATTATAATTATATCTATGTGGATGCGATGTATATTAAGGTCCGTGAATATCACCGGGTTGTTTCTAAAGCAGTTTATATTGCCTTGGGAGTTAATAGCCAGGACCGGCGT
>NZ_BORO01000068.1 GCF_018333215.1 Oceanobacillus sp. J11TS1
TACATGCCGTGCATATACTCGTCATAATTCCAATTACCGTTATATCCTTGTATTTCTAATACCCCTTTCATTACTTGAAGCCGTATTTCGTTCATTGTTTAACCCCCTCCAATCGATAAACCTCAACCTCTGTGCGCTCTTCATCTTTGCTGCACTTAATAATACTTGATTCCATATGTTTAACTTGCCTGTCATCGTTGTATACGACCTTGTTGAGAGCGTCTGTCACACCCTTAAATAGATTATCTATATCTGCCCTGTTACCGTGCGCATAGTGCGTTAATTTGACGCCTACATCCCCGTCAATCGAATCTGTTTTCATACTCGCTTTAGCTATCCAGGCTACTTGCTTTTTATACTGGAGATAACGCTTAGCGTATTTGTTTTTATACATGCTCTTTTGTGTCATTCTGACCGCCGGAACAGGCTTCAATGGAATAACGAATTTAATCATTTCACTCTCTCCTTAACATAAACCGCCTCGTAGTACGTTTCTTCAATCGTCGTGACATATTGCCCTCTTTTGTTAAAAATCTTCTC
>NZ_BORO01000069.1 GCF_018333215.1 Oceanobacillus sp. J11TS1
AGTTTATTGTCTGGTGACGATAGCGAAGAGGTCACACCTGTTCCCATGCCGAACACAGAAGTTAAGTTCTTCAGCGCCAATGGTAGTTGGGGGTTCTCCTCCTGCGAGAGTAGGACGTTGCCAGGCTATAAAAAAGAGTTAAGCGCTCCTGTTTAGCTCTTTTTATATGCTTTTTATATAGACAGACAGTTTAATTTTGAAAAATATGCGGGTGTAGTTTAGTGGTAAAACCTCAGCCTTCCAAGCTGATGATGAGGGTTCGATTCCCTTCACCCGCTCCATAATGAATTTATGGGCCTGTAGCTCAGCTGGTTAGAGCGCACGCCTGATAAGCGTGAGGTCGGTGGTTCGAGTCCACTCAGGCCCACTCAATAACTTTTTTCAAAAAAAGTGTTGACAACATAAACAAAACATGATAAATTATATCTTGTCGCAAAAAACGACAGAAAAAAATTGCTCTTTGAAAACTGAACAAAACAACCAGTACGAAAGAAGAAAGACAACCTC
>NZ_BORO01000070.1 GCF_018333215.1 Oceanobacillus sp. J11TS1
TGGTTCATAGGCCAAGCCCCAACTATGAAAAAAAGTGTTGACCTTACCACGAAGGCTACCATGCCCACCACTCCATGTAAAACCGGCGCACTACCTGGGGATTTACACATACTTATTGACAGTACCGGATTCGGAGCGAGTTCGGCGGATGTTCGAGCGCTTTTGACCGGTTTTGGAGCGGATTCGGCGGATGTTCAGCGCTTTGGCCGGATTCGGAGCGGATTCGAGCCTCGTTCGAGCGCTCCCGGCCTGTTTTGGAGCGGGTTCGGCGGATGTTCGAGCGCTTTTGACCTGTTTTGGAGCGGATTCGGCGGATGTTCGAGCGCTTTTGGCCGGTTTTGGAGCGGGTTCGGCGGATGTCCGAGTCAAGTCCTTATTTATGTGTAAAATTGATTATATGTTTTCAACCTACATTAAGTACTGTTTGAATTTTATTTGTTAGGAAGGGGTACCCCTTCCTAACAAATAAAATTTTCGCGTGGCGCGGGGT
>NZ_BORO01000071.1 GCF_018333215.1 Oceanobacillus sp. J11TS1
TTAACTAAGTTAAGAATAAGTTTGTTGATTACTTAAAAGTAATCAATTGTGTCGCTATATTATAGCTTTTTGCCTTATTTCTAAAGTTTGATGTCGTTGTTACTCTTATTTAGTTTTCAAGGTACAAAAATGGAGCCTAGCGGGATCGAACCGCTGACCTCCTGCGTGCAAGGCAGGCGCTCTCCCAGCTGAGCTAAGGCCCCGTATATATATTTTAGATGGTGGGCCTGAGTGGACTCGAACCACCGACCTCACGCTTATCAGGCGTGCGCTCTAACCAGCTGAGCTACAGGCCCATCTAAAATCATTGAAGAGAATTGCTCTCTCAAAACTGAACCAAACAACCAAGTACGAATTCCGTTATATATCCTTAGAAAGGAGGTGATCCAGCCGCACCTTCCGATACGGCTACCTTGTTACGACTTCACCCCAATCATT
>NZ_BORO01000072.1 GCF_018333215.1 Oceanobacillus sp. J11TS1
TATCAGTTATACTAGTAGACATGGGTAAGGTCTCCTCTTCTTAGTTTTTGTCGTGATTAACTAAAGGGTAGGATAACCTTACCTTTCCTATTTATTCATCTTACACAGACTATTGTACGTCATCGCGGGGTGTGCTTGGGATGGAGCGACTTTTCCTATTTTGGAGCGGGGTGTGACTGAGGTGGAGCGCTTTTTTACTATTGGGAGCGCGTTGAGCTTAGGGTAGAGCGCTTTTTCCTATTTTGGAGCGGGTTCAGCTTGGGGTGGAGCGCTTTTGACTATTTTGGAGATTAAGTCCATATAATTGTGTAAAAGGGGAAATAAAAAAAGAGCCATATTAATTCCTTATGATACAATGTTTTCAACGACGATAAACAAAGTAGGAGGAATTAATAATGACTCAATTACAGTTTAACCTAGATTTTGAAAAATTAAAA
>NZ_BORO01000073.1 GCF_018333215.1 Oceanobacillus sp. J11TS1
TAAACTGTAATTGAGTCATTATTAATTCCTCCTACTTTGTTTATCGTCGTTGAAAACATTGTATCATAAGGAATTAATATGGCTCTTTTTTTATTTCCCCTTTTTACACAATTATATGGACTTAATCTTGGTTGGAGCGCGTTTGCTTATTTTGGAGCGGAGTTGGGCTGGGGCGGAGCGCTTTCTTCTTTTTTGGAGCGGGGTTGGGCTGGGGCGGAGCGCTTTTGCTTATTTTGGAGCGGAGTTGAACTAGGTTGGAGCGCTTTTCTTCTATTTCGGAGCGAAGCTGGACTTGGTTGGAGCGCTTTCGATGACGTACAATAGTCTGTGTAAGCTGAATAAATAGGAAAGGTAAGGTTATCCTACCCATTAGTTAATCATCACAAAAACTAAGAAGAGGAGACCTTACCTATGTCTACTAGTATAACTGATAATG
>NZ_BORO01000074.1 GCF_018333215.1 Oceanobacillus sp. J11TS1
TTGACTACGGATCAAGAGGTTAGGGGTTCGACTCCTCTCGGGCGCGCCATCGGGAAGTAGCTCAGCTTGGTAGAGCACTTGGTTTGGGACCAAGGGGTCGCAGGTTCGAATCCTGTCTTCCCGACCATTATACAAATCATTAAAATATTACGGGGCCTTAGCTCAGCTGGGAGAGCGCCTGCCTTGCACGCAGGAGGTCAGCGGTTCGATCCCGCTAGGCTCCATTCAACAAAATTAAAAAAAGTTGTTGACATTGATTTTGGAGTATGTTATGCTAGTTTGGTCGCTTTAAAAAAGTGACAACGAAATTGCTCTTTGAAAACTGAACAAAACAACCAGTACGAAAGAAGAAAGACAACCTCGTTTTTCTTATTAAATAAGTCAGAAGTTGACTTCTGAAAGCTAAGAAACAAAAAACTTTTATAGAGAGT
>NZ_BORO01000075.1 GCF_018333215.1 Oceanobacillus sp. J11TS1
TATTTAGAAAAGACTTAGTTATCGCAGCTTTCAGGCCTTCATGAGCATCAGAGATCACTAATTTAGGAGGTTGTAACCCTCTGGATTTTAAGGATTCAAAGAACTCTATCCAAGTTTCTTTGGACTCCCTATTAGCTACTCGAAAGCCTAAGATTTCACGCCGGTCCTGGCTATTAACTCCCAAGGCAATATAAACTGCTTTAGAAACAACCCGGTGATATTCACGGACCTTAATATACATCGCATCTACATAGATATAATTATAATATTGCCGATCTAAAGGACGGTTGGCCCATTCCTTTACAACTGGATCTAGCTTTTTTGTAAGCTCTGAGACCATGGACTTCGACACTTTTTCACCACAAAGCTGTTCTACGA
>NZ_BORO01000076.1 GCF_018333215.1 Oceanobacillus sp. J11TS1
TAGATATAATTATAATATTGCCGATCTAAAGGACGGTTGGCCCATTCCTTTACAACTGGATCTAGCTTTTTTGTAAGCTCTGAGACCATGGACTTCGACACTTTTTCACCACAAAGCTGTTCTACGATTTTAGTCACTTTACGCGTAGAAACACCATTTATCACCATTTCCAACATCGATAGCAAAAAGGCTTTATCACAACGTTTATACTTCTCGAATAGTTCTGTAGAAAATTCCCCGCTGCGCGTACGTGGAACCTTTAATTTTACCTTTCCAACACTCAGCATATACTCTCTATCGTAGTATCCATTTCTGTAATCATGGCGATCTTCATTGCGTTC
>NZ_BORO01000077.1 GCF_018333215.1 Oceanobacillus sp. J11TS1
ACGCCGGTCCTGGCTATTAACTCCCAAGGCAATATAAACTGCTTTAGAAACAACCCGGTGATATTCACGGACCTTAATATACATCGCATCCACATAGATATAATTATAATATTGCCGATCTAAAGGACGGTTAGCCCATTCCTTTACAACTGGATCTAGCTTTTTTGTAAGCTCTGAGACCATGGACTTCGACACTTTTTCACCACAAAGCTGTTCTACGACTTTAGTCACTTTACGCGTAGAAACACCATTTATCACCA
>NZ_BORO01000078.1 GCF_018333215.1 Oceanobacillus sp. J11TS1
TTAAACTGTAATTGAGTCATTATTAATTCCTCCTACTTTGTTTATCGTCGTTGAAAACATTGTATCATAAGGAATTAATATGGCTCTTTTTTTATTTCCCCTTTTACACAATTATATGGACTTAATCATTCGGGGTACTGTCAATAAGTATGTGTAAATTCCCAGGAAGTGCACCGGTTTTACATGGAGTAGTGGGCATGGTAGCCTTGGTGGTAAGGCCAACGCTTTTTTCCATAGTTGGGTCTTGGCCTATGAACCA
>NZ_BORO01000079.1 GCF_018333215.1 Oceanobacillus sp. J11TS1
TTTAGGTCTGGTGGCGATAGCGAAGAGGTCACACCTGTTCCCATGCCGAACACAGAAGTTAAGTTCTTCAGCGCCAATGGTAGTTGGGGGTTCTCCCCCTGCGAGAGTAGGACGCTGCCAGGCAAATTTAAAAAGAGGCTGGGACAAAACCCAGTAAAAACAGAAAAGTGACTTTCTACAAAGATAAGTAGGAAGTCACTTTTTTAATTTGATTAAAAAATAAAATAAATGTACAAAAAAAGGATACCTTCTGATA
>NZ_BORO01000080.1 GCF_018333215.1 Oceanobacillus sp. J11TS1
AAAGTTTACTTACAACTCCCCGAGGCATATCGGTGTTAGTCCCGTCCTTCATCGGCTCCTAGTGCCAAGGCATCCACCGTGCGCCCTTATTCACTTAACTAAGTTAAGAATAAGTTTGTTGATTACTGAAAGTAATCAATTGTGTCGCTATATTATAGCTTTTTGCCTTATTTCTAAAGTTTGATGTCGTTGTTACTCTTATTTAGTTTTCAAGGTACAAGCTTCCATTCGAGAGAATTGCTCTCTCAAAACTGA
>NZ_BORO01000081.1 GCF_018333215.1 Oceanobacillus sp. J11TS1
GTCACTAGGTAGTATTTAGCCTTGGGAGATGGTCCTCCCGGATTCCGACGGAATTCCACGTGTTCCGCCGTACTCAGGATACACTCCGGAGGAAATTCCTTTTCAACTACAGGGCTGTTACCTTCTTCGGCTGACCTTTCCAAGTCGATTCATTTAAAGAATTTCTTTGTAACTCCAATGGAGTGTCCTACAACCCCAAGAAGCAAGCTTCTTGGTTTGGGCTCTTTCCGTTTCGCTCGCCGCTACTCAGGAAAT
>NZ_BORO01000082.1 GCF_018333215.1 Oceanobacillus sp. J11TS1
TTTATGTGCTTATACCCAGTCGGTATTCTCTGGCCGAAAAATCGAAGCATTACTAAAGGACAGCGTGCGGATGATGTGGCTTGCGCAGGGATATGAGCCCAGTTATCGTACCATCAACCGTTTTCGTGTGAATCCAGAAGTAAAAGAACTATTGCGTCAGTGCTTCGTCCAGTTTCGTTGTCAGCTGGTGGAAAAAGAGTTGATTGATGCGGAAGCTATCTTTATTGATGGAACAAAAATTGAAGCCAATGCCAA
>NZ_BORO01000083.1 GCF_018333215.1 Oceanobacillus sp. J11TS1
TTACCAATAGTTAATCATTTATTTAGTTGTTATTTTCTTTCCATATCTTTCATCAAACATTTTTTGAACCTCTGATTTAGCTGATAGAAACTCTGTAATCCCTCTTTTGTTCCATTTCTCGTTGTAGCCTATCGCTACCAAGTAAACGATTTTTTCTACAGCTTTTTCGTTTGGTAAACTGTTCATTGTTTTTGTGCGTTTTTTTATCTCTTTCATGGTGCGTTCTATGGTGTTTGTCGTATAAATTTGAGGACG
>NZ_BORO01000084.1 GCF_018333215.1 Oceanobacillus sp. J11TS1
CCCCCCCCCCCCCCCCCCCCCCCCCCCCCCCCCCCCCCCCCCCCCCCCCCCCCCCCCCCCCCCCCCCCCCCCCCCCCCCCCCCCCCCCCCCCCCCCCCCCCCCCCCCCCCCCCCCCCCCCCCCCCCCACCCCCCCCCCCCCCCCCCCCCCCCCCCCCCCCCCCCCCCCCCCCCCCCCCCCCCCCCCCCCCCCCCCCCCCCCCCCCCCCCCCCCCCCCCCCCCCCCCCCCCCCCCCCCCCCCCCCCCCCCCCCCCC
>NZ_BORO01000085.1 GCF_018333215.1 Oceanobacillus sp. J11TS1
TAAAGGCATCTTTTTTGGCATCATATTCCCAGTTAGCGGTGTTAAAAGGATTATTTTTATATTTTTTCTTCTTTTCTTTACGATACATATTGTAAGTGATTAGGGCGGTGCGTAACCGATTCGAGATGATATCTTCTATATTTTGTTCACTTCCATAAGCCGCATCTGCTACAAGGAAATCAGGCAACGCAAAATAATCCTTTTCTATTCGATCTAAAAAAGGAATCAATGTTCGTGTATCGGTAGGGTTCGGAA
>NZ_BORO01000086.1 GCF_018333215.1 Oceanobacillus sp. J11TS1
GCTACAAGGAAATCAGGCAACGCAAAATAATCCTTTTCTATTCGATCTAAAAAAGGAATCAATGTTCGTGTATCGGTAGGGTTCGGAAAAATATCATATGCTAATGCGTAACGTCCTTCCGTTGCCAGTTGCACATTATAAGCAGCTTTCAACTGCCCATCCTTCATATGGTCATCTTTCAGCCGCATAAAGGTTGCGTCATGATCCGTCTTGGAATAGCTGTTACGTTCTTCTAAAATTTCCAATGCTTCTTCA
>NZ_BORO01000087.1 GCF_018333215.1 Oceanobacillus sp. J11TS1
TTTCCGTTTCTTGGTATCTAGCGTACATATCCGATATTTCATAACCACATTTATCGCATGAATAAAAATGATGGTAGAAAGGAACACCCGCGTTATCGTGTATATCTGTTCTTAAATAAGACAATTCATTCACCTTTCCTTGTTAAAATTACTTGTCTAATCTCTGTTCTACCGGTACAACTAGGTGAATATCTTTAAATTCAAACGCTCTATTCGCGCCCGGAAAACAAATCAGGTCACTTTCTATCTCTTCAT
>NZ_BORO01000088.1 GCF_018333215.1 Oceanobacillus sp. J11TS1
CCATCACTTTAAGTGAGTAAAATCCCTCAGAGACGATGAGGTTGATAGGTCCGAGGTGGAAGCGTGGCGACACGTGCAGCTGACGGATACTAATCGATTGAGGACTTATCTAAGTTTTTTCATGTCAAGTTACTCTTATTTAGTTTTCAGGGTGCAAAATCCCAATTAAATATTTTAGGTCTGGTGGCGATAGCGAAGAGGTCACACCTGTTCCCATGCCGAACACAGAAGTTAAGTTCTTCAGCGCCAATGGTA
>NZ_BORO01000089.1 GCF_018333215.1 Oceanobacillus sp. J11TS1
ATGAAGAGATAGAAAGTGACCTGATTTGTTTTCCGGGCGCGAATAGAGCGTTTGAATTTAAAGATATTCACCTAGTTGTACCGGTAGAACAGAGATTAGACAAGTAATTTTAACAAGGAAAGGTGAACGAATTGTCTTATTTAAGAACAGATATACACGATAACGCGGGTGTTCCTTTCTACCATCATTTTTATTCATGCGATAAATGTGGTTATGAAATATCGGATATGTACGCTAGATACCAAGAAACGGAAA
>NZ_BORO01000090.1 GCF_018333215.1 Oceanobacillus sp. J11TS1
GAACGCAATGAAGATCGCCATGATTACAGAAATGGATACTACGATAGAGAGTATATGCTGAGTGTTGGAAAGGTAAAATTAAAGGTTCCACGTACGCGCAGCGGGGAATTTTCTACAGAACTATTCGCGAAGTATAAACGTTGTGATAAAGCCTTTTTGCTATCGATGTTGGAAATGGTGATAAATGGTGTTTCTACGCGTAAAGTGACTAAAGTCGTAGAACAGCTTTGTGGTGAAAAAGTGTCGAAGTCCATG
>NZ_BORO01000091.1 GCF_018333215.1 Oceanobacillus sp. J11TS1
TTTTTTTTTTTTTTTTTTTTTTTTTTTTTTTTTTTTTTTTTTTTTTTTTTTTTTTTTTTTTTTTTTTTTTTTTTTTTTTTTTTTTTTTTTTTTTTTTTTTTTTTTTTTTTTTTTTTTTTTTTTTTTTATTTTTTTTTTTTTTTTTTTTTTTTTTTTTTTTTTTTTTTTTTTTTTTTTTTTTTTTTTTTTTTTTTTTTTTTTTTTTTTTTTTTTTTTTTTTTTTTTTTTTTTTTTTTTTTTTTTTTTTTTTTTTTT
>NZ_BORO01000092.1 GCF_018333215.1 Oceanobacillus sp. J11TS1
AGTCAAGTCCTTATTTATGTGTAAAATTGATTATATGTTTTCAACCTACATTAAGTACTGTTTGAATTTTATTTGTTAGGAAGGGGTACCCCTTCCTAACAAATAAAATTTTCGCGTGGCGCGGGGTGCCACGGTTAGCTTTTTGTGCGATAAATGAATTTCTTTCCACCTGTATCCATTCTCTCTTCACAATCCATCAATACAGAACCAATCAGACGAAATGCTGATTCTTCATTAGGGAAAATACGTATA
>NZ_BORO01000093.1 GCF_018333215.1 Oceanobacillus sp. J11TS1
AGGAAGTGCTGCAATCTGATCTAAATGATGTCGTAAAATCTTCTATCGTTATTTTATTTAATCAGTACATGGAGATGGAAAGAGATCAATATATGAAAAATACTTCCCACGAACGCAATGAAGATCGCCATGATTACAGAAATGGATACTACGATAGAGAGTATATGCTGAGTGTTGGAAAGGTAAAATTAAAGGTTCCACGTACGCGCAGCGGGGAATTTTCTACAGAACTATTCG
>NZ_BORO01000094.1 GCF_018333215.1 Oceanobacillus sp. J11TS1
TAATTTCATCTCGAAATCTAATGGCAAAACAACTTGATTTACGTTATAATATTTAAACATAAGGATACCTCGATTCTGTTTTTGTAGTGGTACTTTAACTTTATCAGAAGGTATCCTTTTTTTGTACATTTATTTTATTTTTTAATCAAATTAAAAAAGTGACTTCCTACTTATCTTTGTAGAAAGTCACTTTTCTGTTTTTACTGGGTTTTGTCCCAGCCTC